>CAVYQS010000010.1:0-39525 GCA_963770765.1 uncultured Actinomycetes bacterium
AGAGAAATCGCTGGGCGATGCTATTCGAGCAGCCAGGGGCCACAGCTGAAGCATGTGCACACCTGTGAAAATGACCGCGGCACCCAGTTTTACCGGCAACGTCAACTGGGACGATGTGGCCCGCGGTCTTCGCGACATCGATTACGACGGGCCGGTGGTGATCGAATCCTTCACCACGCAAGTCAAGTCCATCGCCCACGCCGCCGCCATCTGGCGACCGCTGGCCCCTTCGCAGGATGCCTTGGCCCAGGACGGGTTCAATTTCTTGAACATGTTGTTGGGCTGAGTAAGTCAATGTGATTGAAGTATTAGGGAATATCCAAAGGGCCCGTCATCCGCTTGACTTGCAGCTTTCAGATCAATCTTCAATCTTCAATATCCGATCTTTTAATCTTCAATCTAACGGAGCACCACAAATGAAAGTTGGCTGTTTTGCCTTAGTCGATCCCTTTTCTCTGCTCGACCATCAACTCGAACGCATCGCTGGCATGGGTTTCAAATATGCAGATGTGACCGATAACCATCCCGGCGGCATATTGGGCCGCGAATTCGGTTTCACCGCCACCGCCAGCCTGGACGACAATCCCACGGATGTCCGCGCTATGTTTGCCAAACACGGCCTGACCGCGACCAGCGTCTGCGCCCACGCCAATCTGCTCGACCCAGCTCACCCGCCCGCTACGCCACCACCGAAGTGTACAAAGCGGTGCAATTGGCGTCAGGCATGGGCGTCAGCGTGTGATCACCACCGAAGGCGATCCCAAATCAGCCTGGGGCCACAGCCTCAGCCATGACGAGCAGGTCTTCATCGCCGCGGGAAGGCTGCAACCGGTGCGATTGGCCGAGGCTCTGGGCGTACAAATCCTGTTGGAACCGCATGGCGTCCTCACCGATTCGATTGAGGGCATGCAGGCTATCCTCGACCGGTTGGGCCACCCCGAGACGGTGGGGGTGAACATGGACACCGGGAATTCCTGGCTGGGCGGGGCTGACCCGGTAGCGTTCGCCGGCGTAGGGCGCATCTGGCACGTGCACTGGAAAGACCTGCCCGCCGATTGGAGCGCAGCGCCGCACGATCTATGGCTGCGGATTCGGCCCCATCGCCCTGGGCGAAGGCGCTATCGACATCGCCGGCGTCTACGAAGTCCTGAAAGATGCACCCGGCCTGGAGTACTCCACCCTGGAAGTGGGGGGCGACGGACGTCTCAGAGTTATGCGTATTTGAAGTCGCTGGGCGCGGAATAAGCACGATGATGATCAAAGATTGATGATTAAGGATTAAGCGTCGTTTTCAAGCGAAGTGCCCTTAATCATCAATCTTGAATCATTAACAAAGCAAAAACGAGTAATTCAAAAAGGAGATTTATTATCATGGCACGACCAGTCACACTATTCACCGGCCAATGGGCCGATTTGCCCCTGGAAGTACTCGCCGCAAAAGTGGACGAATACACGCACGGAGGGGACGCGCGCACGAAGCGCCTGCCGGCGTGGCTGCGGCGCCCCATCGCGCGCACCGGGACCTTCGCCGAGGTCGACGGCATCCTCGGCGAGCTCGAGCTCAACACGGTGTGCCGGAGCGCGAAATGCCCCAACCGTGGTGAATGCTTCAGCGAAGGCACCGCGACCTTCCTGATCATGGGCGGTGTCTGCACCCGCGCCTGCCGGTTCTGTGCCGTGGAGTCGGCTGCCCCCGCGCCGCTCGACGCGGATGAGCCGCGTCGGGTGGCCGAGGCGGTCCGCAGGCTGGGCCTCACGCACGTCGTGATCACCACGGTCACGCGCGATGACATCGCCGACGGCGGCGCGGCGCACTTCGTCGCGACGATCGAAGCCGTGCGCGATGCGGTGCCGCTGGCTGCGGTCGAGGTCCTGACGAGCGACTTCGGCGGAGACGAGCGTGCTGTCGACCTCGTGGCGGCAGCGCGCCCTGACGTGTTCAACCATAACCTCGAGACGGTCCCGCGGCTGTATGCCACGGTGCGGCCCGAGGCGGTCTACGAGCGCTCGCTTCGGGTGCTGCGGCGCGTGCGGGAGGCGCAACCTGCGCTGCCCACGAAGTCGGGCCTCATGCTCGGGTTGGGCGAGTCGTTCGATGAGGTGGTCGGCGTCATGCGCGACCTTCGCGCAAGCGGTGTCGAGATGCTCACGATGGGCCAGTACCTGCGTCCCAGCGTCGCGCACCTTCCCGTAGCCGAGTTCGTCGAGCCCAGCGTATTCGCGGCGCTGGCGCGGGAGGCGTACGCGATGGGGTTCTCGGCGGTCGCCAGCGCGCCCTTCGTACGATCGAGCTACCATGCCGGCGAGCTGGCTCAGCGCGTCGAAGAAGAGGCGTCGACCTAGTCGACCTCGAGGGCCGGTCTCACTTCCAGAGCCGCGGCCGCCCGGTCGCGTCCGGCTTCCTTGGCGCCGTACAACGAGCAGTCGGCCGACGCGACCAAGGATTCGATGCTCGTCCCGACCCCGCCGCCCGTGAAAGCGCCGCCGACACTCACGGTCAGGGCGACGTGGGAATCGCCGGAGAGCACCGTGGTCTCCCGCACGGCGACGACGATGCGCTCGAGCAGCAGGCCGAGATCCGCGCCGCCTGTCTCGGGAGCGATGACCATGAACTCGTCGCCTCCGAACCGTCCGACGATGTCGGAGGTCCTGACGACGGCGCGGAGCTTCTCGGCGACCGCCACCAACGCTTCGTCGCCCGTCGGATGGCCGTAGGTGTCGTTGATGACCTTGAAATGGTCGAGGTCGATGAGCGCGATTCCGAGCGGGTGACCGTAGCGTGCGGACCACGACAGCCACTGCTCCAAGTGACCCATGAGCCCTCGGCGATTGTACTGGCGTGTCAGCTGATCGTGTGTCGCGAGCAGCGCCAGCTGCTGCTGATCTCGGAACGCTCTCTTGAGCACGCTCGCAAGAAACGACGCGAGACCTTGTTCGGTGTGGCGCCTCTCGATGGCATCGACGATACGCAGCACGTGGTGGGAGTAGGCCTTCCGGGCGTCGACCCGGCTCCCCGGTTGCATCAGGTCGGCCAGCTCGTTGAAGACCGGGTCGAGCATGAAGAACTCCATGCGCGCGGCGAGAGTCAGCAGTTCGTTGACGGACATGCCCGCGCAGGATTCGGGAGTGACGCACCTGATATCCTCGGCGATCTCCGCGAGGCGGTCTCGCACGTCGTCTGCGTGGGCAAGCTCGGGTAACAGGCCCGCGCTCCACGCATGGAGCAGGTCGGTCCACCACCCCACATGCTGCTGCTCCTCGACCGACATCTGCCGAAAGACGGTGGCGAGATCGGGGTCGTCGACGCACGTCTCGGCCATGCGGGCGTAGGCGAGCTGCGCCGACCGGTCCAGCTCGACACAGAGTGTGAGTATTTCTTGCATTCGTGTCTCCCGAGGCGCGCTTCGAGGGCCGACAGTGAGGCCATGCTCTCACCCATCGCGAACTGCGCGATGTCCGTCTTTCAACACGATTCATGATACAGGGTAACCATCTCTGTTAATGCGGTCCGATATGGGACATAATCAATGCGGTGGGGGTCTCTGGGCCGGGGTCCCAGAGGTCTTCTTCATGGATGCTGGGGCGTCTGTCCGTTCGCGGGCAGGCGCCCCGCTATACTTGCTGGGGGGCGTCTGATCCCCGTCCGTGATTCGCGCGGTCCGCATACGATGGAGAGGGGCGTGCTGGTGGACAGCATCGACGAGCTCGACATGTACGAAGCCGAGAAGCGCCTTGTGCTCTACAACGAGTACCGCGATGCGATCCGCGTGTTCGTCTTCTACGTGGAGACCGAGCTGCGGGCCTACCTGTGCAACAAGGTGGACGTCGACCCCGTACACGCGCCCGGAGGCACCTACTTCAAAGTGACCCTGACCGATACGTGGATCTACGAGGCCGAACGCCCCCAACGGATCGTTCCGGAGGTCGTGATCTACGAGGTCGGGCCGGTTCACGTCCAGCGGTTGCGCATGGATGAAGAGTAGCCCGACGTGGAGGTAGTCCCACGATGAGTACGCCGGCGGGCGGCATGGATGCTGCGCGGGCGCGCGCCGCCGAGCTCCGCCGCGAGATCGATCGCCACGCATACCGCTACTACTCGCTCGACGCCCCCGAGGTCTCCGATGCCGCCTACGACTCCCTCGTGCGCGAGCTCGAGAGCATCGAGACCGACTATCCCGAGCTCGTGGTTCCCGAGTCACCCACACAGCGGGTGGGGGCGGCACCCAGCTCGCTGTTCGCACCCGTCGCCCACCAGGGCAGGATGTACTCGCTCGACAACGCGATGGACCTCTCGGAGCTCGATTCGTGGCTCGCCCGCGTGCGCGATGCGGTGGGTTCGCGCGAATGCAGCTTCGTGGCCGAGCTCAAGATCGACGGATCATCGCTCGCTCTGACCTATGAAGCCGGCGTACTCAGCCGAGCAGCCACGCGTGGCGACGGCCGCACCGGCGAGGACGTGACCGCGAACGTGAGGACCGTGCGCGACGTACCGCTCAAGCTCCGCGACGAAGCGCTGAGCCAGCTGCACTCCCGCGTGGGCCGCGCGCAGGCTCCGCCCTTCGCCGAGGCGAAGACGGACACACCCGCCATCGAGGTTCGCGGTGAGGTCTACCTGCCCAAGCGCAGCTTCGAGCGGCTCAACGACGATCAGGAAGCCGCGGGGGCACCATCGTTCGCCAATCCCCGCAACGCCGCAGCGGGAAGCCTGCGCCAGAAGGACCCGGCCGTCACTGCCGGCCGTGATCTCGCGACGTTCATGTATGCGGTAGCCGACCCCCGAGCGCTCGGCTTGTCGCGCCAGAGCGAGCTGCTGGAGTGGCTTCGCGAGGCAGGGTTCCACGTCAATCCCGATGTGGTGACATGCGCCACCGCCGATGAGGTCCGCGCCTACTGTGAAGGGGCCCTGCGCAAGCGCGCCGAGCTTCCCTACGAGATCGACGGCGTGGTCGTCAAGGTCGACCAGTTCGCGCTGCAAGACGAGATGGGCTACACGAGCAAGGCTCCGCGTTGGGCGATCGCCTACAAGTTCCCACCGGAGGAGAAGACGACCCGTCTGCTCGATGTCCAGGTGAGTGTCGGGCGCACGGGCGTGCTGACGCCCTTCGCCGTGTTCGAGCCGGTCCTGGTGTCGGGTTCGACCATTCAGAAAGCCACCCTTCACAACGAGGACGAGATCGCTCGCAAGGGCGTTCTCATCGGTGACACGATCATCGTGCGCAAGGCCGGCGACGTGATCCCCGAGGTGGTCGGACCGGTCACGGGTCTGCGCGATGGAACCGAACGCGCCTTCCGGATGCCGTCTGCGTGCCCGAGTTGCGGTGGTCCGGTGTGGCGCGAGGCGGGGGAGGTCGCGGCCCGCTGCACCAACGTCGCCTGTCCGGCACAGCGCCACGAGCGGCTGCTCCACTTCACGAGCCGCGGCGCCATGGATATCGAGGGCCTCGGAGATGAGATCGTCGGGCGGCTCGTCGCCGCCGGGCTCGTGAATGACGTCGCAGACTTCTACACGCTCACGGGAGAGCGGCTCGCCGCCGTCGACATGGGCCGCATGAAGCAGGACGGCAGCCCTGTGCTTCTCGGCCGTGCGGTCGCCGAGAAGATCATGGGCAACATCGAGGCCTCGAAGCGTCGGCCGCTCGCGCGCCTGCTCTTCGCGCTCGGCATCAGGCACGTCGGCTCCACGGTCGCCGAGGTGCTGTCTGCCGAGTTCTCGAGCCTGGACGCCCTGCGCAGCTCGAGCGCCGAGCAGCTTGGCGCCACCGAGACGGTCGGCCCCAAGATAGCCGCCAGCGTGCGTGCGTTCTTCGACAACCCCGACAACATCGAGGTCATCGAGCGGCTGCGTGCGGCAGGGGTGTCGTTGGCCGACGAACGCATCGCTCCCTCGCGGGCGCAGACCCTGTCGGGTCTCACGTTCGTGCTCACGGGTGCGCTTGAGCGATTCACGCGCGACGAGGCATCCGCAGCTCTGAAGTCGCTGGGCGGCAAGGTGGCCTCGAGCGTGAGCAAGAAGACGAGCTACGTGGTCGCCGGTGAGGCCGCAGGGTCGAAGTATGACAAGGCCATCGAGCTGGGTGTCCCGATTCTCACCGAGGGCGAGCTCCTGCAGGTCATCGAGTCCGGCGAACCGCCGTCGCCGATCGAGTCGACATGAGCGGCGAGGCGGCAACCCCACCCCTTCCGCTCCAGGCGCCCGACGGCGAGTCAGGGGCAGCTCAGGGCGCGGCGCCCGAGAGCTGGAGCCTGTGGGTGGCCGCGGGCCTGGTCGGGTTGTTGCTCGCGCTCGTTACCGGATCCGGCGTCGTCATCGCCGCTGCGACGCACGCGGGAGTAGGTCGCGACGAGATGGCGGCGCTCTCGGCGGTGCTGCTCACGGCGGTGTATGGCACGGTGATCGGCGTGACATGGCTTCTCGCGCGCGCCGAGGGAACTCCGTTCTGGGCGGCGGTCGGGGCGAAGCCCGTCGCGGTCGGCACCCTGCTGGGCGGCGCGTTCCTCGCCACGGTGATCGGCAGGGGGGCGGCTGCCGTGTGGGACGGGATCCTCACCGCACTCGACATCGAGCTTGCGGGGTCCGACGTCGACCCCACGCAGCTGTTCTCGCCGGGACCCGTGGGCGTGGCGATGAGCGTGCTGGTCGTGGTGGTACTGGCCCCGATCGCCGAGGAGATCGTGTTCCGCGGCGTGCTGCTGCCCTCGCTCGACCGCCACTGGGGGGTGCGGGTGGCCGTGGTCGGGTCGTCGGCGTTGTTCGCATTCATGCACGTGACGCCCTACGCGGTCGTGCCGATCTTCGTCTTCGCCCTGGCGCTCGGCGTCCTGTTCGTGCGCACGGGCTCGCTGTGGGTGTGCATCGTCGCCCATGTCCTGTTCAACGCGACGGGTCTGGCGGCGCTCTATGCCGCGAAGGCGATGGGGTTGCTGTGAGCGCCGCACTCTCGCGGCTGGCTGTGAGGCCCGACCGCTGCAACCGCTGCGGCCGCTGCATCCGCGCATGCCCCAAGGCGCTCGTGCGCGTCACGAGTGGCTACGTCCACATCGACTCGTCCGCATGCCTCGAGTGCATGGCGTGCGCGGATGTCTGCCAGACCGGAGCGATCTCCCGGCGCGTGATCCCGACTCGGCCTACCGCGGCATCGTCGATCACGAGCGGCGATGTGCCCACGGTGGTGGTCGGATCGCGCGCCGAGGCCAAGGCGCTGCGCAGATCCGCGCACGACGCCGAGAAGCAGAAGGCCGCGGCTCAGAAGAGCACGTTACGTCAGGCCAAGGTCGTCGAGTGCAGCGCTGCGATCGAAGCCGCGACCCGGGCGGACGGCACCGCTCTGTGGACCGTCGCCGATGCCGTGACGATCCTTGCGGTCCTTGCCGTCAGCCTGATCGCGAAGCAGGCGGTCCTGGGGTCGTCGGCTGTCGAGGTCATGCCGGCGGCGGGTCAGGTGGTCGCCCGGGCGATCGTCCTCGGAGGGTTCTACTCGGTGCAGCTCGCGGCGCTCGCGTACCTGGCGAGCCGGCACGATATGACGATCGTCCAGGCCTTCGGGCTCGGCCGACTGGGACGTTCGTGGGGCCATCGGGTGACGTCGGTCGCGCTCGTCGTGGTGCTCTTCGTCGCCACTCGTGCCGCGGCGCTGCTGTGGAGCGCCTTCGCGCGTCTGATCGGGTGGACCCCGCCGGTGCGCGCCGACCTGACCGGCGTGTTCGGCGCCGGGGGAGCCGGTCTGGCACTCTCGGTCGTGATGGTCGTGGTCGCGGCACCGGTCGTCGAAGAGCTCGTGTACCGCGGCATACTGCTGCGGGTGATGGGCCGCAAGTGGGGTATGTGGCCTGCGGTCGTCGGCTCAGCGACGGTCTTCGCGCTGAGCCACGCGACCGCATGGGCGCTGGTGCCCACTGTCGTGCTGGGCACCGCCTTGGGATGGCTCGCGTGGACGCGTGACTCCCTGTGGCCCTCCATCGCGTTGCACGCGCTGTACAACGCCGTCGTGGTCGCGGCCGCCTTCTGGCTCGCGGGCTGAGGAGGGTTCCGCCGCCGACTCTGATGCGCGCCGCGTGCTCGGGTATGATGTGACGCGTCAAATCCCGCATCACCTGAGCGACGCGCGGAGTTCGCACTCACCTCGTTCGAGAGGACGCCGAGAAGACATGGCGCTTTCCGAGTCAGAAGTCCGCCACGTGGCGATGCTCGCGCGTCTCGCGCTCACCGACGAGCAGGTTGAGACGTTGCGTGGGGAGCTCAACTCGATACTGGGACACATCGACACGATCCAGCAGCTCGATCTCGAGGGCGTGGAGCCGACCGCCCACGCGATCCCGGTGGTGAACTCGACCCGGCCCGACGTCCCGCGTCAGGGACTGTCGCGCGAGATGGCGCTGCTCAACGCACCTGAGTCCGAGGACGGCGCGTTCTTGATCCCGCGCATCGTGGGCGGCGGTGATGCGTCATGACGGATCGCGTCGACCTGTCATCACTGACCGCTCCCGAGGTCCGCGCCGGCATCATCGAAGGCGACTTCAGCGCCCGCGAGGCCGCGGAGGGCGCCCTCGCGCGCATCGAGGCTCTCGACGGAGCGGTCCACGCGTTCAACCAGGTCACCCCTGAACTCGCCTTCGCGGCCGCCGACCGCGTCGACGACATGGTCCGCAGCGGTGCCGGTCCGCTCGAGCTTCCGCCGCTCGCGGGCGTGCCCGTCGCGTTCAAGGACAACATGAACCTGATCGGCACGCGCACCACGTGTTCGTCTCGGATTCTCGAGGACTACCAGAGCGTCTACGACTGCACTGCCGTTTCGAAGATGATCGAGGCCGGCGTCGTGCCCATCGGCAAGCTCAACATGGACGAGTTCGCCTTCGGGTCGTCCACCGAGAACTCGGCGTTCGGTCCCACCCACAACCCGTGGGACCTCGAGCGGGTTCCGGGCGGCTCGTCCGGCGGCTCCGCTGCGGCGGTCAGCGCCGGCATGGCGTCGATGACGTTGGGCTCCGACACGGGCGGCTCGATCCGCCAGCCGGGATCACTGTGCGGCGTCGTCGCGATGAAGCCCACCTATGGTCGCGTGTCACGCTACGGGATCGTGGCGTTCGCGAGCTCGCTCGACCAGATCGGGCCGTTCACCAAGACCGTCGAGGAGTGTGCGCTGTCGCTCAACGCGATCTGCGGCAAGGACCCGATGGACGCGACGAGTCTCGATCGTCCCTCCGAGGACTTCACCGTGGGGCTCGAGGACGGCGTCAAGGGCATGCGCATCGCGATCGTGCGCGACATGCTCGAGATGGAGGGCGTCTCGGCCGAGGTGAAGGCCGCGACGCTCGCTGCTGCCGAGAAGTACGCGTCGCTCGGCGCCGAGGTGGGCGAAGTCGACCTGCCGGCCGCGCAACACGGGCTGTCTGCGTATTACATCATCGGGCCTGCCGAGGCGAGCTCGAACCTTGCGCGCTTCGACGGCATTCGCTACGGCCACCGTGTCGCCGATGCGGAGGACGTCTTAGACCTCTACATGCGCTCGCGCGCCGAGGGTTTCGGCCCCGAGTCGATCCGCCGCATCATGCTGGGGACCTACGCGCTGTCGGCCGGCTACTACGACGCGTACTACGGACAGGCGCAGAAGGCGCGCACGATCATCATCCGCGATTTCGAGCGCGTGTTCGCCGAGTACGACGTGCTGCTGACGCCGACGTCGCCCACGACCGCGTTCAAGATCGGCGAGAAGGCGGCCGACCCGCTGTCGATGTACCTGTCGGACGTCTTCACGATCCCGGTGAATCTCGCGGGCAACGTCGGAGTGTCGATCCCGGTCGGACTGGGTGCAGACACCGGCTTGCCCGTGGGGCTGCAGCTCATCGGCACGCACTTCTCGGAAGCGACGGTGCTGCGCGCGGCTCGGGCTCTCGAGCAAGAGGTCGGCTTCGAGTCGACGCCCACAGCGGTCAAGGCGTTGGTGGGGTAGGGCCTGCATCGCGCCGGTCGGAGTGAGGCTCTCACCCGAGTGTCGTCCTACCATCATCCTTCTGGTCGAATCTGCTCATCCCCCGGTACCGTTTGCCCTGCTCAGGCATTCCCTTCTCAGCTTGCTGGGGTAGTGTCGAAGGCGGCTGGGGGGCTCACGCTGTCGCCGTCTGTCGTGACGGTTTCTCGACGCATCGCTCTCTCTTGCCACGCAAGTGCGACGGGGGGACCTTCCGCTGATCGCATCCGAGAGGGCGACGTCGCCTTGAGGGGGGACTGAGCCGCACCGCCGGGAGGTGGCGGAGTGATGGCTGTACGGCCAGGCGCGGCGCAGGGTGCATTCCGAACCATTCCGTTCGTGAATCTGCAGCGGCTTCAGCAGGCGATGGGGAACTCGCTTGAAGCGGCGTTCTTCAGTGTGGTCGGCGATACCGCGTACACCATGGGCCCGGTGCTCGAGCGATTCGAAAGCGACTTCGCGGCATACATCGGGGTGAAGCACGCTGTGGGTGTGGGTTCGGGCACCGACGCGCTGCATCTCGCTTTGCGGGCGTGCGGAGTCGGTGTCGGAGACGAGGTCATCACCGCCGCGAACACGTTTGCCGCGACGGCCGAGGCGATCATGATGGCGGGCGCCCGGCCGGTCTTCGTCGACGTCGACGAAGACTCGCTGCTCATGGATCTCGACGCGGTGGAAGCTGCCGTGAGCCCCAACACGCGGGCGATCATCCCGGTGCACCTGTACGGACAGCCGGTGAACATGATGAGGCTCACCGAGTTCGCCCGCGACAAGGGCATCAAGGTGATCGAGGACGCATGCCAGTCCCACGGTGCACGCTGTGCGGGATTCCGCTCAGGAGGCATCGGCGACGCCGGATGCTTCAGCTTCTATCCCAGCAAGAACCTCGGCGCCCTGGGTGATGGCGGGATCGTCACCACCGATGACGACGAGGTCGCAGCCCGGGTGCGCCTGCTCCGAAACCACGGTGAGGACGCTTCGCGGCTTCACGTCGAGCCCGGGTACTGCACGCGGCTCCATTCGCTTCAGGCGGCGTTCCTCACCGCCAAGCTGCCCTATCTCGACGAATGGAACGCGCTCAGAGTCCGCGCTGCCGGGCTCTACGACGACATGCTCGCCGAGGCCAACGTGATTCCTCCCGTGCGCAACCCGGGCGTGAGCCACGTCTTCCACCTCTACGTGATCAGAGTCAACAACCGCGACCGCGTGCGCGAGGAACTCGGCCAGCTCGGTATCCAGACCGGCATCCACTACGCCGTGCCGCTGCATCTCGAGCCGGCCTTCGAGCATCTGGGGCACGCACCAGGCGACTTCCCCGTGGCCGAGCAGGCTGCCGCATCCATCGTCTCGCTCCCCATGTATCCCTACATCGACTACGACGAGGTCGCACGCGTCAGCGAGGCTGTTGCGGAGGTGACCCGTGACTGAGTTCGATGGTGAACGCGCTGGAATGGCGGGCGCGGCCTCGGTGAGCCCTCGGGTGATGGTCTCCCGGCCTGAAGTTGCGGGTCAGGTGGCGTCGGGCACTCGCAGCGCCGCACTCGTTGCGAAGCGGGTGATCGACGTGATCGTCGCGGCGGTGCTGCTGGTGGTGCTTTCACCGGTGCTGCTGCTCATCGGGCTGATCGTCTGGTTCGGGTCTCCGGGTCCGGCGCTGTTCCAACAGGAGCGCCTTGGAAAGGACGGCAGACCGTTCACGTTCTACAAGTTCCGCACGATGGTCGACGGTAACGATCCGTCGGCGCACAAGAACTACGTCCGTCAGCTCATCACGAACGGGTCGAGCGAGCTCAAGGGAGACACCGGCTCGTTCAAGATCGAGAATGACCCGCGCGTCACGCGGTTCGGTCGCATCTTGCGGCGGACGAGCCTCGACGAGTTGCCTCAGCTTATCAACATCCTCGCCGGTGACATGTCGCTCGTGGGTCCGCGTCCGCCGCTTAGCTACGAGGTGGAGCTGTACTCCGACCGCGCCCGTCGTCGGCTTGAGTGCGTGCCCGGAGTCACGGGCCTGTGGCAGGTGAGCGGCCGCTGCGAGACGACATTCGAAGAGATGGTCGAGCTGGACATCCGCTACATCGAGACGTGGACGCTCGGACTGGACATGAAGATCCTCGCGCGCACCGTTCCGGTGGTGCTCGGAAGAAAAGGGGCATGGTGATGAGCCGAGACAACCTGGTCGTGGCGCTCGTGGGATACGGCTACTGGGGACCCAACCTGCTGCGCAACTACATGGAGCTTCCCGGCGTGACCGTCAAGTGGGTCTGCGATCAGGACGCCAACAAGCTCGGGCGAGCCAAGATGCGGTATCCCTCGGTGACGGTCACGGAGGACTACAGCGACGTGCTCCGCGACCCCGAGGTCGATTGCGTGCTGATCGCCACTCCGATCTCCACCCACTTTCGGTTGGCCCTCGCAGCCATAGAGGCCGACAAGCACGTGTTCGTCGAGAAGCCGATGACGGCGAGCATTCTCGAGGCGCGCGCGTTGATCGCGGCTGCCGAGTCCCGCGGTGTCACGCTGATGGTGGGACATACCTTCGAGTTCAGCGCCCCCGTCGTGGCCATCAAGAACCTCATCGACTCGGGTGAACTCGGAGACATCTACTACGTGGCCTCGAGTCGGATCAACCTCGGGCTGCATCAGAAGGACGTCAGTGTGATCTGGGATCTGGCGCCCCATGACTTCTCGATCCTCTTCGATTGGCTTGGCGAGGAGCCCGAGCACGTCTCGGCCGTGGGCCGCGGCTGCGTGAACTGCAAGATCCCGGATGTCGCATTCGTGACGCTTCGCTTCCCGAGCGGGGCGGTGGCCGAGGTGCAGCTGTCCTGGCTCTCACCCGTCAAGCTGCGCAGGACGCTCGTCGTCGGGAGCAAGAAGATGCTCGTCTACGATGACACCGAGAGCGTCGAGAAGGTCAAGCTCTACGACCACGGCGTGAACGTCATGGACCCCGGCTCGTTCGGCGAGTTCCAGATGTCCTATCGGACCGGCGACATCGTGTCGCCGCATCTCGAGGCGTGCGAGCCGCTGTTCGTGGAAGCGAAGCATTTCGTGGACAGCGTCAGGACCGGCAGCAGCCCGAAGACCGACGGAGCGAGCGGCCTTCGCGTCGTGAGCACGTTGGAGCGGGCCGAGGAGTCCATGCGCGCCAACGGCGAGCTCATTCATGCAGGCGCCTCAGTACGTCAGGCGGCCATTCCGGGACTTGAACTCGTGACGGCGCATCCGGCCGGCTCCGGTCCCATCCCTCGGCCAGCGATCTAGGAGTGGCACGTAATGGTCCACATCGCCCCTGAGACACTCAGTGCGTCGATCACCTTCCCCGGTGTCACGCTGGGAATCGGAACGGTGGTGGAGGCTCCCTGCGTTCTCGGAAAGCCGCCGCGCGGTGCTGATCCGGGCGCGGAACACCTGCTGGTCGGAGAAGGCGGCACGATCCGACCCTTCACCACGATCTACGGCGGAACAGTGGTCGGCGAGCGTTTTCAGACGGGTCAGGGTGTCTCGATTCGCGAGCACAACCTGATCGGCGATGACGTTTCGATCGGCACGAACGCCGTGCTCGAAGCAGGTAATCGCATCGGTGACAGGGTGAGGATCCACACGGGGTGCTTTCTCGAGATGGTGACCGTCGAGGATGACGTCTTCATCGGCCCGAATGTCGTGTTCGCCGACGATCCTCACCCGCCATGTCCGCGATATGAGGAGTGCGTCGGAGGTGCGTTGGTGCGTCGTGGTGCGCGAATCGGCTCGAACGCAACGATCCTGCCAGGCGTTGTGATCGGGAGGGGAGCGCTCGTGGGAGCGGGTTCGGTGGTCGTACATGATGTCCCCGACGGTGCCGTCGTCGCGGGGTCGCCCGCGCGGATCATCAAGCAGGTCAGTGAGCTTGACTGTCACCGTGGGCTATTCGACCGGCCCTACGGCGCGGAAGCGATCGATAGCGGTAGGTCCGTCGTTCAGGCGGGCGCGACAAGTGGAGGCAGTGAGTCATGAGGCAAGCATTCTGGGTTCGGCTCCTTCTGGTGATGGCGCTTGTGGTGCCGCAACTCTCCATAGTCGCTCCGGTCACGGCAGTGGCGGAAGTGCCCCCGGCGCCGACGCCACTTGTGGCAGTCCACGTCTCCGAGTACACCAAGGCGCTGAATGGCACGGTTCAGTCTCCCGCTCCGAGCAGCGACGTTCGTGGGATGTACTACGACAGCTTCTCTCACGAGCTCGCGTACACGATGCTCGAAGAGGCGCTGCGCAGTGATGGAACCCCGTTCGTCGAGCTGAGCGACGCCGACATCGAGAACGGCGCCTTGCTGCGAGAAGGCGTCCCCGCGTACCCGATCGTGTTCAGCCTGATGGCGGAATCGGTCTCCGACACTGAGGTCGGCCGCATTCGAGACTACGTGTCGGCTGGCGGCCACGTCTACGTTGGCGGTTCGTCCTGGATCCGCCGGCCCGATGGGACGTTCCGCGAGGATGCCGAGGGCACAGCGGAGTTCCCGCTCTCGGCGGAGATGGGTCTGAAGAGCGTGGCTCTGGGGCCGAAGCCGCAGGGGGGCACGTGGAGCTGGGGCGAAGCCAACGTGATTCGCCGCACCTCGAACGATGAGATGGTGAGCCACCTCACCGCGGGCGAGGACCTGAGCTGGCCGCTGCCGAGGAACTACGACTCGGACGCAGTCGACGACATGCACGGCCCAGGAAACGGAGCGCACCTGGTGTGGGCGACGCGCCCTGCCTCGCAGAATCCAGCGACCGTGCTTGCCGAGGTACCGCAGCTGCATGGTTCGACGGTGACCGGAGTCCCGCTGATCGCCACGAAGAGATTCGGAAGCGGGCAGTTCGTCTACCACGCGGAGATGGCGCCGCTCGCGGGATGGGGAGGGCTGGCACCTGACACTTCCGAGTACGTCTTCTTCAGAAACGCGATCGAGTCCGCCTTCCGCGTGGCCCGCGTTCCGCTCGTTCGATTGGCCGCTTGGCGCTACGAGTACACCGCTGCGCTTCAGACCCGATGGGACTGCGACTTCTACGACGATGCAATGCGCATTCTGTCGAACGTCGAGGCGCCTTACCGAGTGCTGGGCTTGAGGGGACAGTACTACGTCGTCACTTCGCTCGTTGACGACAACGCCGGGATAGTCCGGACTCTCCAGGCGCAGGGTGCAGTGGTGGCCAGCCATAACGATCAGCACATCGGTCCTGATATCCAGACCGCCGCAGAAGCAGCCAACAACATCAGCACGTCTCTCGGCAAGCTGAGAGACTGGACCGGTGTGACTCCCGACCATTGGGTGGCTCCTGCGTACCGCTCGGTCTTGGATGAGTCGTTCGCTCTACTTGAACAGCAGGGAATGAGGACGGCGGGGGAGCAGAACATCGGGCCTTTCCCGCACTACTCCCTGTCGATGACACGCCCAGGGGAGCACTACGATGTCCTGCAAATCCCCACGTCAGAATGGCTGCCGAGCAGCGCGGACAACCCGGACGCACGGGCCAGGATGGACCTGATTCCAGAAGAACAGATACCGGATGTCGTCGACTTCTACTACTCCATGGGCTCGCTCATCAACCTCTACGGGCACCCGTACTACTCGAACGTAGAGAGGCTTCAGAGCTATCTGTCTCGCGCTGCATCCAAGGGCGATGTGTGGTTCACGCATGCCTCTGAGATAGCCGACTGGTGGAGGCTGCGAGACGCCGTCTCTATAGCTCCCAGCGCGGCGACCTCCGATGGGCGCGTGCAAGCCACGGTCGGACTGACTGGGGCTGTGGACCCGAACACCGCAGTGGACCTCTTGCCCGCAGGGCTTGATCCCACGTCCGTCACCGACGTGCAGGTGATGCTCGATGGTTCGCCCTCGGCCGCATGGCGACTCACCGCGCAGGGGCTCAAGGTGCGTGTTGGAACGGCATCGACCGCGGTCGTCTCGTGGATGCCGCTCGGTGCTGACACCACGCCGCCGGCCGCGCCGACCGCGGTCACCGCCACCGACCTGGGCACCGGTGGCAGCATCCGCGTGGCCTGGACCAACCCGACCGCCGACTTCGCCTACAGCCGCGTCTACCGCTCCACGACCGCGGGCACCCTCGGCACCCGCATCGCCGACTCCGTGACGGCGAGCACCTACACCGACACCGGCCTGACCGACGGCACGGTCTATCACTACACCGTGCGCGCCGTGGACGCCTCGGGCAACGAATCGGTCAACACCGCCCAGTCGGCAGCGACACCGAGTTCGCCGCCTCCTGACACCACGCCGCCGGCCGCGCCGACCGCGGTCACCGCCACCGACCTGGGCACCGGTGGCAGCATCCGCGTGGCCTGGACCAACCCGACCGCCGACTTCGCCTACAGCCGCGTCTACCGCTCCACGACCGCGGGCACCCTCGGCACCCGCATCGCCGACTCCGTGACGGCGAGCACCTACACCGACACCGGCCTGACCGACGGCACGGTCTATCACTACACCGTGCGCGCCGTGGACGCCTCGGGCAACGAATCGGTCAACACCGCCCAGTCGGCAGCGACACCGAGTTCGCCGCCTCCTGACACCACGCCGCCGGCCGCACCGACCGCGGTCACCGCCACCGACCTGGGCACCGGTGGCAGCATCCGCGTGGCCTGGACCAACCCGACCGCCGACTTCGCCTACAGCCGCGTCTACCGCTCCACGACCGCGGGCACCCTCGGCACCCGCATCGCCGACTCCGTGACGGCGAGCACCTACACCGACACCGGCCTGACCGACGGCACGGTCTATCACTACACCGTGCGCGCCGTGGACGCCTCGGGCAACGAATCGGTCAACACCGCCCAGTCGGCAGCGACACCGAGTTCGCCGCCTCCAGGAACGCAGAACATGGCCCTCAAGTTCGACGGCGTCGACGACTTGGTCACCGTGCCCTATAACGCTTCGCTCAACACCCCCGGCGCATTGACCGTCGAGGCGTGGGTCTACGTCAACACCTTCAAGGGCCAGCCGATCATCGCCAGCCGCTGGGACGGAACCCAGATCAGTTGGGATCTGTACTACAGCGACGACGGACGCGTCCGCTTCTACGTGCGCACACCGGGTGGCAACGGTTACGTTCAGGCCACGACCGGCATGCGCACGCTCAGAGTGGGCGGCTGGCGCCACGTGGTCGGCGTGCTTGACCCCGCTGCGGCCGCCTTGCGGATCTATGTGGACGGCACACTCGCCGCGACGCAGGCCTACACGGCGGGCAGCGCCAACTCGACCACGTCACGTCTGTTCATCAACGGCGCGATACCTGCCGCCGGTGCGACGGGCTACGGGGACAACCTCATCGACGAGGTCAGGGTCTCGAACTCGGTCCGCTACACGGGCACGAGTTTCACACCTTCGCCGACGTTCGTCCCGGACACCTCGACGATCGGCCTGTGGCACTTCAACGAAGGCGTCGGAACGACCGTCTTGGACTCCGGAGCCAACGGCAACCACGGAGCACTGACGGGAGGTCCGCTGTGGGTGGTCGGCCAAGACGGCGGTACCCCTCCGCCTCCTGACACCACGCCGCCGGCCGCACCGACCGCGGTCACCGCCACCGACCTGGGCACCGGTGGCAGCATCCGCGTGGCCTGGACCAACCCGACCGCCGACTTCGCCTACAGCCGCGTCTACCGCTCCACGACCGCGGGCACCCTCGGCACCCGCATCGCCGACTCCGTGACGGCGAGCACCTACACCGACACCGGCCTGACCGACGGCACGGTCTATCACTACACCGTGCGCGCCGTGGACGCCTCGGGCAACGAATCGGTCAACACCGCCCAGTCGGCAGCGACACCGAGTTCGCCGCCTCCTGACACCACGCCGCCGGCCGCGCCGACCGCGGTCACCGCCACCGACCTGGGCACCGGTGGCAGCATCCGCGTGGCCTGGACCAACCCGACCGCCGACTTCGCCTACAGCCGCGTCTACCGCTCCACGACCGCGGGCACCCTCGGCACCCGCATCGCCGACTCCGTGACGGCGAGCACCTACACCGACACCGGCCTGACCGACGGCACGGTCTATCACTACACCGTGCGCGCCGTGGACGCCTCGGGCAACGAATCGGTCAACACCGCCCAGTCGGCAGCGACACCGAGTTCGCCGCCTCCTGACACCACGCCGCCGGCCGCACCGACCGCGGTCACCGCCACCGACCTGGGCACCGGTGGCAGCATCCGCGTGGCCTGGACCAACCCGACCGCCGACTTCGCCTACAGCCGCGTCTACCGCTCCACGACCGCGGGCACCCTCGGCACCCGCATCGCCGACTCCGTGACGGCGAGCACCTACACCGACACCGGCCTGACCGACGGCACGGTCTATCACTACACCGTGCGCGCCGTGGACGCCTCGGGCAACGAATCGGTCAACACCGCCCAGTCGGCAGCGACACCGAGTTCGCCGCCTCCAGGAACGCAGAACATGGCCCTCAAGTTCGACGGCGTCGACGACTTGGTCACCGTGCCCTATAACGCTTCGCTCAACACCCCCGGCGCATTGACCGTCGAGGCGTGGGTCTACGTCAACACCTTCAAGGGCCAGCCGATCATCGCCAGCCGCTGGGACGGAACCCAGATCAGTTGGGATCTGTACTACAGCGACGACGGACGCGTCCGCTTCTACGTGCGCACACCGGGTGGCAACGGTTACGTTCAGGCCACGACCGGCATGCGCACGCTCAGAGTGGGCGGCTGGCGCCACGTGGTCGGCGTGCTTGACCCCGCTGCGGCCGCCTTGCGGATCTATGTGGACGGCACACTCGCCGCGACGCAGGCCTACACGGCGGGCAGCGCCAACTCGACCACGTCACGTCTGTTCATCAACGGCGCGATACCTGCCGCCGGTGCGACGGGCTACGGGGACAACCTCATCGACGAGGTCAGGGTCTCGAACTCGGTCCGCTACACGGGCACGAGTTTCACACCTTCGCCGACGTTCGTCCCGGACACCTCGACGATCGGCCTGTGGCACTTCAACGAAGGCGTCGGAACGACCGTCTTGGACTCCGGAGCCAACGGCAACCACGGAGCACTGACGGGAGGTCCGCTGTGGGTGCTTCGATGAACAACGAGCCGGTACGCTCGGAGTTCTTGGTATTCGGTCGCCCCGCGATAGAGCAGCCTGAGATCGATGAGGTGGTGGATTCACTCCGTTCGGGTTGGCTCTCCACCGGCCCGAAGGTCGGTAGGTTCGAGTCGCTCTTCAAAGAGTACGTAGGCTGCGATCATGCTAAGGCCGTCAACTCCTGCACAGCAGGTCTGCATCTGTCGTTGCTTGTGTCGGGCCTCGGCCCGGGCGACGAGGTGATCACGACTCCGATGACGTTCGCGGCGACAGCCAATGTGATCGAGCACATCGGCGCGCGCCCGGTCTTCGTGGACGTCGACCCGCTGTCGATGAACATGGACCCGGATGCCTTTGCGGCCGCGATCACACCCCGAACGAAAGCGGTGATTCCGGTGCACTTCGCCGGTCGGCCCTGCGACATGGATCGTATTCTCGCGAGCGCGCGCCGACACGGCCTCTTGGTGATCGAGGATGCAGCGCATGCGATCGAGGCCCGCTATCACGGACGCAAGATCGGCACGATCGGCGACCTCACATGCTTCAGCTTCTATGTCACGAAGAACCTGGTCACCGGCGAAGGCGGTATGGTCACGACCAGCCGCTCCGACTGGGCGGAGGAGATCGAGTGTTACGCGCTGCACGGGCTCTCTCGCGGCGCCTGGAAGCGCTACTCAGACGAAGGATTCAAGCACTACCAAGTCGTATGCCCCGGATACAAGTACAACATGATGGATCTTCAGGCAGCGATCGGGATTCACCAGATCGGTCGGCTCGGAAGCTATCACGATCGACGCGAGCGAGTGTGGCAGCGCTACGACGAGGCGTTCATGGACTTGCCGCTGGTGACTCCGGCGGAACCAGACCCCGACACCGTGCACGCGCGACACCTCTACACGTTGCTGATCGATGTCGACACGTTGGGGACTACCCGCGATGAGTTCCAGAAGGCGATGCACTCCCAGAATATCGGCACGGGTATCCACTTCGTTGCGCTTCATCTCCATCCGTACTACCGGGAGAAGTACGGGTACCGCCGGGGCGACTTCCCGAACGCCGAGAGGATCTCAGATCGGACACTGTCGCTACCGCTCTCGGCTCAGCTCAGCGATGCGGATGTCGACGACGTTGTGGACGCGGTGACCCGCACATGTTTGTCATCTCGAAGTGGGGTAAGGGTGTGAGCAGGCTCCTCAGTGTCAGCGACACCCTGTCTGACGAGGAGTGGGATCGTCTCGCCGGGTCAGCGCGCTATGCCTCCTTCTTCGATTCGAGCAGGTATGCCAAAGCCTGTGAGGAGTCCTTCCCCAACACCGTCGCGGCCGCGCGCCACTACCGCTTTGATGACGGTGTCGAGGTCTTGGTTCCGGGGATCGCTCAGACGGCGTTGCGCGGTGCGGTGCGCGTCTTCAAGTCGATCGGTCCGTCTGACTCCAGTGGACTGCTGTCGGCTTCCGCGCTGGATGTGAGTCACGTTGACGCGATCGCGGCAGACCTTACGAACTGCGGCTACGCTCATGTGACGATATACGACAGCCCATACGGGCTGCACCCTCCGCTGGCCGGCTTTCAGGTGACGGAAGACCTGACGCACGTTATCGATCTCAAGCGCGGGCTTGACGGGTTCGTTCAGAACATGAACCCGCCGAATCGACAGGCCCTGAGACGAGCCCACAAGAGCGATGTTCGGATTGAACGGCGCAACGACATCGGGGCGGTCGATGAGTTCTACCGGCTGTACCTCGATTCGGTTGAACGCTGGGGTGATAAGGCCACGTGGGTGAGACCACGCGAGTACCTCGAAGCCCTGGTCCGGCACGGTGAGGACGGTTCAGTCTGCATACGCCTCGCCTACCTGGAGGATCTTGCGATCGGGGGCCAAGTCGACTACCGCTTCGGTTCCATATCCACCACTGGCTGGCGTGCATTCGACTACAGATATCGTTCGATGTACCCGAACCTTCTCACGCTCGAGGCGGCAGTGGCCGAAGAGTGCGAGAAGGGATGCGAGTACCACGACATGGGGCCCAGCGCCGGGCTGACGGGACTCGAGGACTCCAAGGACAGGTGCGGAGGCCTCCGTCTCGGGTTCCGCGTATGGACATGGGAAAGCTCCAGCCACAAAGCCTATAGGCTCGGACGAGGAGGCCTTGATCGTGCTCAAGCTGCGGTTCATTCGCTCACTCGTCGCTGACTGGCTGAAGCGTATCGATACGCGCTGGACGCTCTTCAAGATCAGCGCCAGGACCGGCTGCGTGTTCGAGCCCGGGGTGGAGGTGCGCAATCCCGATCGACTGACGATCGGGGGCGGAACCATCGTCGCGTCCGGGGTGCTCCTCCATTGTGGCGGTTTCGCGTGGTCGAACGGTGGCGGTGGGATCTCTCTCGGCTCGGATTCATATGTGGGACCACATAGCGTGCTGTTCGGTGCCGGCGAGATTCACATCGGCGACAAGGTGGCGATCGGCCCAGACTGCGTGATCACGTCACACGGCCATCGGTTCGGAAGGCTCGACGTTCCGATTCTCGACCAGGACACCCGGTTCGAGCGCGTGACGATTGAAGACGACGTCTATATCGGTGCCGGAGCGGTCATTCTCCACGGTGTCACCGTCGGTAAGGGTGCTGTCATCGGGGCCGGATCGGTAGTGCCTCGGGATGTGCCACCGCACTCTGTGGTGCTTGGCGTTCCTGCCCGAACCTCACGGAACCGAGCTACCGAGCGGCCTGAAAGACCAGCCTCGTGAACTCGAGTCATCTCAACAAGAGGATGCTCAGCGGCATGTCGTGGACGGCCACGTCACAGGCGCTCACTCAGGTGGTGACGTTTGCGGCGACCGTGGTCTTGGCACGGCTGCTGGCTCCCGCGCAGTTCGGCATCGTCGGCATGGCGGCGCTGTTCACCGGCCTGGTGACGATGCTCGGCGAGGTGGGCCTCGGCGCGGCGTTGATTCACAGGCAGAGCGTCGACGATCGTGAGCTCAACACCGTCTTCTGGTGCGGCATGGCCGTCGGGGTGGCTGCCCTGTTGATCTCGCTGGTTTCCGCGCCGATCGCGGGCTCGTTCTTCCGCAACGAACCCGTTGTCGCCGTGATCCGCGTCTACTCCGTGGTGTTCGTTGTCGACGCACTCGGTGCAGTCCAGCGGGTGCTGTTGACCAAGGAGCTTCTGTTCGACCGCCTTGCGCGTATCGAGATTGCGGCGGCGGTCGTCTATGGCATCACCGCCATCGCGCTCGCCGTGGCTGGTGCCGGGGTCTGGGCGATCGTTGTCGGCCAGATTGCCCGTTCGGTGGCCGAGTCGGTGCTTCTGTGGACGTTCGAGCCCTGGCACCCCCGCTTTCAGTTCTCGCGCGAGGCATTCGGGGAACTGTTCGGATTCGGCGCGCGCGTGTGGGCTTTCAACTTCGTGAACTACGGGCGCGAGAACTTCGACAACTTCACGGTTGGCCGCATGCTGGGCGCCGCATCGCTTGGTCTGTATGCGTTCGCCTACAACACCGCGAACCTGCCCAGGCGACAGCTGATGAGTGTCATCGGCCGGGTGACCTTCCCCGCCTTCGCCTCAGTGAAGGACGACGACGCTCTACTGAGGCGCACCTACACCAAGGTAGTCAGATACACGTCGCTCGTCGCGTTTCCTGCGCTCGTCGGACTGGCACTTGTCGCCCCGGAGTTCATTCCGATCGTCTACGGATCCAAGTGGAACGAGGCGATCGTGCCCCTTCAGCTTCTCTGCGGCGCTGGGATGCTGTATAGCATCGGCAGTACGGTCGGATCCATCTATCTGGCCAAGGGTCGACCCGATATCCAGCTGTGGGGTGGTCTGGCGGTCCTGCCGATACTCGCGGGAATCGTCCTGTTCGCAGCTCGCTGGGGTATCGTCGGCGTGGCAGCGGGCATCTTGGCCTACGCGATCACGTCTCTGTTGATCAGCCAGTCGCTTGCGAACCCGTTGATCTCACTACGCATGGGCACGTTCCTGTGGGCACTCGCACCTGCTGCCGGCGCCTGTTCGGTGATGGCGGTCGTGGTCACGACGTTTCGTGCGCTCACTCTCTCCAGGGGCCTGCTGACTCCGCTCGCCTTCTTGGTTCTTGCGATCGTGCTGGGTGCTGCAACCTACGTCGCGACGCTCTTCGGCTTCCGTGTTGAGGAAGTCGGAGAGGTGATCAACACGTTCAGGGGAAGGCTTCGTCCTGCGGCCGAAGGCGTGGTGGCGACCGAGGATGCTGGTGGCTGGTCTGCGCTCAGCGACTCCGAGGCGGGTGAGCCGTTGTGACGATCGCGGTTGCCGAAGTCGTGAACCAGTACCTGCCGCTCACGCAGACGTTCCTCTACGGCACGCTCACTCACCTGACCGCCGTACGGCCCGTCGTGCTCGCAGCGGGGACAGAGAATCTGGAGGCGTTCCCGTTCGACGACATGATCGTCGTCGAGCCCGGCGGGCGAGGGGCGTCAGCTGTCGATGCGGTCGCTCGGCGGCTGACAGGCCGACGTCCGGTCAGGGAGAGGCGATACGCCGATGCGTTCCGACAGACAGGCGCAGCGGTGATCCACGGGCACTTCGGCTGGTCTGCGCCCAACACGTTGCCACTGAAGCGCGAGTTCGGACTCCCGCTCGTGACGACGTTCTACGGTGCGGACATGTCCGCCCTGCCACGGGTACCCGAATGGCAGCGCATATACGCCGAGCTGTTCGTTGAAGGCGACCTGTTCTTGGTTGAAGGCTCGCACATGGCGCAGTCACTTGCCCGGCTTGGGTGCCCGAGGGAGCGAATCGCCATCCAGCACATCGGTGTCGACACGGAGGCGATCCGGTTTGCGGCACGATCAGCCCCTGCTGACGGGGAGACCCGCATCTTGATGTGTGGGGCGTTTCGCGAGAAGAAGGGGATTCGTTACGGTATCGAGGCCTTCGCCCGCGTTGCCGGCGACCGCACCGATGTTCGACTGGTGTTGGCCGGCGACGGGCCAGATCGTTCGATGATCGAGCGTCTGATCGATGATCTGGCCATCTCCGATCGGGTGGAACTTGTCGGCTTCGTCACGCATCAGCGCTTCCATCAGCTTGCGCGCGAGGCGCATCTGTTCATGGCTCCCAGTTGTACGGCCGATAACGGGGACACAGAAGGGGGAGCGCCCACCGTTCTGATCGAGGCACAAGCAGCCGGCCTGCCCGTGATATCGACCTTCCACGCGGACATTCCGGAAGTCGTGCGAGACGGTGTCAGCGGGGTCCTGGTTCCTGAGCATGATTCGGACGCGCTGGCCACCGCCCTCGATGAGATGTTGAATAGACCCTACGCATGGCCGGACATGGGCGATGCAGGCCGGCAGCACGTGGTTGCTGAGTACGACCTGGGAGTACTCGCTCGACAGCTTGAGGCCACGTACCTTTCTGTCGCGAACGGGACCGGTTCACACCAACGGGATGGGATCACACAATGGATCTGAGGATGGCGCTGAGGGTCCTACTGAGGCACAAATGGATCATGCTCATCGGTCTTGTCGCCGGCATCGCCTTGGCAGTGCTGTCCCTCTATTCGATCAACGTCCGGGACAGCAGGGTGGAGTTCACTCGTCGCTCCACCGCTGTCTATACGGCAACCGTTCCGGTTCTTGTGGATCTGCCCGGATTCGGCCTTGGGCGGACCGATGTCCCGATGGACAAGCCCGCTCGTATGGCGCCGACATTCGCATACTTGGTGACCAGCCAAGACGTTCTCGAAAGGGTCACTAAGGAGATCGGTCCGATTCCGAAGGAGGACAAAGTCACTGCTGTCGAGGTGGAGGACAGTCCGCTATTCCAAGTGATTGTCGAGGGCAATGATCCGAAGAGGGTGTCTATCGAGGCCATGGCATTTGCCAAGGCAGTGACGGACTACGTGGTTGATCGCCAGGAGTCATCCGGTGTCTTGGAGGGCTCCCGTCTGGTGCTCAGCCCGCTTGGCAACTCCGCGCCTCCGGTCGAAGTCCAGTCCCGTGACGTGGAGATTGCAGCGATCCTTCTGATGCTGCCGATCATGACGGCGGGCGGAATCGCCTTCGTTCTTGAGAACCTCTCGAATTCGAGCGCCAACAGCTCCACCCCAAGCGTCGCATCGTCGAGCGGTGGGCGTGCGCCCGACAAGCCGATCACACGTGAAGTGGGCGGCGCGCTCGAGACGGCGAGCGGGAGCTCGGCCGGACAACCTGACGATCGTGCCGGTACCTAGTGGGGTTGGCGGCCATGGATATCGTCATGTTCGGGTTCAACGACTGGCATCAGTGGGAAGCGGCCGGATTCCGAACACGCGCGGGCGCTATAGCGAAGGTTCTGGCAGAGCATTCGTGCGTTCGCCACCTGCTGGTGGTGTCGAGTCCGCACAGCCTCGCCATCAATCTCGTTCGCACTGTCCGTGGCGGTGCCGGGGGCACGCCGAGCCCAGGGACCACTCTGCGGCCTTCTGCGTTGAGGAGGCTCACACCCAAGCTTGCCGTGATCGATCATGCTCGCCTCATGCCTCGAGAGGCGGCCAACGAGATGGCGTTCAAGGTCAACGGCACCGTGCATGACGGTTCGCTTCGGCGGTCGGTCCATCGCGCTTCAGAGGTCTTGGGCATGAGGGATGTCGTGCTTTGGGTGAGCGACCCTCTGATGTCGAAGCATCTCGGCCGACTGGGCGAGTCGGTGTCAGTGTTCGATGCGATCGACGATTGGAGTGCGCATCCTGAGAATCGCGCCATGACAGACAGCATCACGCAGGGCTACGAGCGCGCCCGCGAGAAGGCGGACGTGATCTTCACGGTGTCTCGCTCCCTCCAACAGCGACTTGGCGGTCGGGACAGGGTGTACTGGCAGCCCAACGGAGTGGACGTCTCCCGATTCGAGGGCAGTCGTGTCCGGCCGAACGACCTGATGGATCTAGCTCGACCCGTCTTGGGATACGTGGGTGTGATTCAAGAGCGCCTCGACGTCAAGGGGCTACTACGGTTGGCGGCCGACCTGCCCGAGGCGTCGATCGTCCTCGTCGGGCCGATCCTGTCGGAGACGCATATCCGTCCGCTTCGTGAGGTCCCCAACATCCACCTTCTTGGTGAGCGGCATTCGAGCGAGGTCCCCGACTACATCGGTGCCTTCGACGTCTGCCTTGTCCCGCATGTGGTCGATGGACTCACCCAGTCGATGGATCCACTGAAGGTCTATGAGTACCTGGCCGCTGGCAAACCGGTCGTCGCATCGGGCCTGGCGGACATGGACCTGCCGTCGGGGCTCATACAGGCGAATGTCGAATCGAGCGATATGTCGCAGGCCGTCCGCGCGGCGCTCGCAGCGGAGTCCCGTGGCGACGGGTCGGCCACAGCGCGAAGGGAGTTCGCGCGCACACGGTCATGGACGAGTCGCGTCAACGAGATGCTGAGGATCATCACAGACTCCAGGGGTGCGGGGGAGGCGGCTCGATGACCTATCAGGAGTCCGCAGCGTCACGCCCATTGGTTCCACGGTCCGTTACGGTCGTCACGGCTTGGGCGGTGGCGCTGACACTCGCCGGTGCTCTCGTCTACACGGGCGAGCCGGTCTTCGCCGTCGCGATCCTGGTGTTCGGAGCGGTCGGCGTGTTCGTGCGCCGCCTACTTTCGTGGCAGAGCCTGCTGACGCTCCTGATACTGTCGGTACTACTCATACCGTCGAATCTCTACAAGCTTCCCGCTGTGCTTCCTTTCGATGTCGAGATCTATCGCATCATCGCCTTCGGCGTGCTCGGCTCATGGTTGATCGCGCTTCTCATCGATCCCGAAACCAAGCTCCGCCGGACTCCGCTTGACGGGCGACTCGGGCTCGCTGTCGTGGCTATCTTGGCGTCCTTCGCGACGAACATGTCGGTGTTCGACCCGGTTCTTGAGTTCAGTGAATCAGCCAAGGGTGCGATCTACGTTGTGACCTTCTTCTTGTTGTTCTGGGCGATAGTGTCGGTGGTGCGCGACAACCACACGGCGATGTGGCTCGTCTACACGCTTGTCTTCACCGGATGCTTGATCGCGGCCTTCGCGATCGTCGAGCGCACGACGAACTACAATGTGTTCAGGCATCTCGAGGAGTTCATTCCGATCTTGGAGCCGTCGGGCGAGCTTGCGCTACTCGCCGACCGAGGGGGTGTACGGGCCGCCGGGTCCGCGCCACACCCCATCGCGTTCGGTTCGATGCTTGCGATGATCGTCGCCCTTCCCACACAGCTCATGCTTGAGTCCACGGGGCTCAAGCGCATCGGCTGGGCGATGTGCGCCGGTCTCATACTCGTGGGCATGATGATGACCGTCTCCCGAACCGTCATCGTCGCACTTGCTGCCATCTTCATCGTGCTCGCGATCGTACGACCGAGACAGCGTCTTGCTCTGACCGTCGCGGCGTTGACCATGGCGGTCGTCGTGCACCTGTTCTTTCCTGGGGTCATCGGCACCTTCATCGAGAACCTGACCCCGAGGGTCGTCATCAGCCAGGAGACCAGCACGACAGAGAGCCGCCTGGCGGACTATCCGCGGATTCTCGCGGAATGGCGCCAAAATCCTCTGTTTGGGCGAGGCGTGGGGACGTTCACGCCGGGCCGCTTCTTCTTCGTCGACAATCAGTACCTCAAGTATCTCGTGGAGGTGGGCTTCTTCGGCTTCCTGGCCATGCTGGCACTCTTCTTGACCGCAGCGTGGACCCTCGTGCGGCGAGGGGTGGCTTTGGGAGGACCGACTGGTTCCGTTGTGGTGGCGACAGGGATCTCCGCATTCGTGTATGCACTGGTGAGTGCCACCTTCGACGCGCAAGGCTTCCCGCAAGTGCCATATCTTCTCTACATCATCATGGCTCTCGGCGTGGCGATGTTGTTGAACGCGGCCGACGAGCCGGTTCCGGCCGGCGCATCCGTCAGAGGCGCAGAATGAGCATCGAAGTCACAGTGGTGGTCGTCACTTACAACAGTGCTCGGCACCTCCCGAGTTGCTTGGGCGCGCTCGTCACAGCGTTGGCCGGCATCGAGCACGAGATCATCGTCGTGGACAACGCTTCGACAGATGCGACCTGCGACCTCGTGCATCGGTACGCCCCACGCGCGACTCTGATACGAAATGATGCCAACGCCGGCTTCGGTGCGGCCAACAATCAGGCGCTCGTGGAAGGGCGCGGGACCTACAAGCTGCTGATCAATCCGGACGCTGTCGTGTGGCCTGGGTCTGTCTCGGCGTTGGTCGCGCACATGGATGCCCATCCGCGCTGCGGACTTGCTGGACCGCGTCTGCACGACCCGGACGAGACGACTCAGTTCTCGGTCTTCAACTTTCCTACACCGGGCAATCAGGTGTTCGAGTCGCTCTTCCTGCACAGGCTCGCGCCCGGTCTGACCCCCAGGTTCGGTGAAGTCGTATACGACCCGGCGTTCTATGGTGAGAGCCGCAGTGTCGGTTGGGTCTCGGGTGCCGCGATGATTCTGCGCTCGGCCGCGCTGGATGCCACGGGCCTTTTCGACGAGCGCTTCTTCATGTACTCGGAAGAGAAGGACCTCTGCTACCGAATGCACCGCGCGGGCTGGAGCGTCGACTACGTCTCCGAGGCTCACGCGACCCATGCTCACGACGGGCAGGTGACCCCGGAGGCATTCGCCCGCCAGCTGCGCAGCAAGATGCAGTACTTCGACAAACACCACCGTGGCCTGTACCGGCTCGGCTGCAAGGCGGGCCTCGTCCTGGGATTCGGTACGCGTATCGTCGCGGGCGCGTTCGCCGCGCTTGTGAGGAGTGATCGTAGCGCCAGTCTCCTGGTCCCGGTTCGGGGGATTCCCCTCTTCCTCAGAGCCGATCGTGACGCGCGTCATCGCCAGGAGGTGGGTGCGTGAACGCCCGCACCGGCACGGGGTCGCACGGCAGCGGCGGACCGGTTGAGCCGCAGTGCGTGCGCTATGCCGTTCTCTCAACCGTCCGCAATGAGGAGCAGTTCATCGGCCTCACTGCGGAGTCTCTTGTCGGCCAGACTCTCAGGCCTTCGGCATGGCTTGTGATAGACGACGGATCCACCGACAAGACCGCTCAGATCATCGGCGACTACGCTCGATCCGATGACTGGATTCGATTGGTCAGCCTTGATGCCGCGAGCGGTTCGAATCGGTGCAGCCGAGTGATGAGAGCCTTCTTGTTCGGATACTCGCTCCTCGAAGATGAGTTCGACTTCGTCATCAAGGTCGATGGTGACGTGAGCTTCGATGCCGACCACATCGAGTGTCTCCTTCAGCGCTTCGGGGATCACCCACGACTCGGGATCGCCAGCGGCTCCTACCGGGAGCCGGTAGGACAAGGGTGGAAAGTCCAGGATATGAGGCCCGGGTACGCCATGGGCGCGGTGCGAGCCTATCGAGCCGAGTGCCTCCGATTCGTCGTAGATGCGGTCTCTGCCATCGGGGGTCCGGCTGGGGTGGACTCTTGTCCGAATGAGCCCCGCGACACGCACGAGCTACCGCTCAGCTGGGACAGCATCGATCATCTCTACGCGGAAGAGGACGGCTGGGAGACACGAAGCTTCCCGGAGCTGGTGGTCACCCACCACCGGACCGAAGGTGCGCGCACACACGTGCTGACAGGACAGTTCGAGCAGGGGATGGTCAGCTACGCCATGGGATACCACCCGTTGTTCGCCGTCGGACGTGGAGTACGCAGGATGGCGGAGTACCCGTACATAGTCGGCGGTGTGGCGCTTACGATGGGATACCTGTGGGGGGTGTTCAGTCGCAACACCCCGAGAGCTGACGCCGAGACCCGGCGTCTCGTGCGGCAGAGACACTCGAGGCGATTGCGCCATCTTGCGGGCGCACAAGGGCCCGACACGGTGCGAGACGAAAGGCCTGCCTAGATGTGCGGAATCGCGGGGATAGCGGGGCTCGACCATCTGCCGGATGAGGGACTCAGGCGTCTGCTGCAGCCGATGGCAGACGTGATGACTCATCGCGGCCCGGATGATCAGGGGTTCTACGCGAGGGACTCCATGGGGATAGCCGCCAGGCGCCTCAGCATCATCGATGTGGAGGGTGGGCATCAGCCGGTCCGCAACGAGGATGGCACCATCTGGGCGGCCCAGAACGGCGAGATCTACAACTTCGGCGAGCTTCGTCGAGCCCTGGAGGCTCGCGGTCATCAGTTCAGGGCGAACACGGACACCGAGGTACTCGTGCATCTCTATGAGGAGTACGGCCGCGACATGGTGGCGCACCTCCGCGGGATATTCGCTTTTGTGGTGGTTGATGAGCGGCGCCGGAAGATGCTGGTGGCGCGCGACCGGATCGGGGTCAAGCCGCTCTACTACTCCGAGCAAGGCGGTCGTCTGATCTTCGGATCTGAGATCAAGGCGATCTTCGCCTCAGGGCTTGTGAAGGCGGAACCCGACACCGAGGCCCTGGGCCTGCTCCTGACGCTCGGATACGTTCCTGCTCCGTGGACCATCTTCGCCGGTGTCAAGAAGCTGCTTCCGGCGCACGTGCTTGAATGGCACGCGGGGGAGAGCTCACTGACACGCTACTGGGAGTTTCCTGCTGGTCCAGAGCAACTGGGCGGTGATGCAAAGCGCTGGGAAGACGAGTTCATGGAGCATCTTGACGATGCCGTGACCACGGAGCTCGTGAGCGATGTTCCGCTCGGTGTGATGTTGAGCGGGGGAATCGACTCTGCTGCGATCACAGCGCTGACCGCACGCGCGGTCGATCAACCGGTCACGACGTTCCACATCGGCTTCGAAGGCGACCCGTCGAGTGAGATAGAGGACGCCCGGCTCGTAGCCCGGCGAATCGGAACGAATCATCATGAGATGACGACCGAGCTCGAGGACGATCTCGATTTCCTCGCGCGAATCACGTGGCATATGGACGAACCGGTGTCCGACCTGTCGGCGCTCGGGTTCTACCGCATCTGTCGGCTTGCGCGAGAGCACGTGACCGTTGCGCTTGCCGGGCAAGGCGGAGACGAGCTACTCGCGGGTTACCGCCGATACTGGGGCTGGACGTACTCCCGGTGGGCGAGTCACCTCCCGGCGGCCGTCTACGAGCAGGTGCTCAATCCCCTGGCGTCGGCCCTACCGCGAGCCGGGTTACTCAAGAAGGCTTCGCGGACTCTCGGCCACGCGGATCTGATCGACTGGTACACGGCGAGCATTTCGATCAATGGTGCGGCGCTTCGTGGGGACCTCATTCGGGCCGACATCGGGCAGTTGCATACAGACGAACTCTTGCGCGGGACCATCGAGGAGCATCTCGCGGGCTTCGAGAGCCATGACTCGATGTCCAAGCTGCTGATGCTCGACAGCAAGATGGCGCTACCCGACGATCTGCTGCTTCATAACGACAAGATGTCCATGGCCAACTCGCTGGAGGTCAGGGTTCCATTCCTCGACTATCCGATGGTGGAGTTCTGTACGAGGATGCCGAACAAGATGAAGCTGAAAGGATTCACCACCAAGTACGCGTTGCGGCAGGGCTGCGAAGGCATCCTGCCACACGAGACGATCCATAAGCGCAAGGAGGGCTTCTTCGGCCCGCTCGTCAACCGCTGGGTGAGGACCGAGATGCGCTCGACCATCGAGCAGCTCCTACTCGATGACGACGCGAGTTGTCTGGCGTATCTGGATCGCGGCTCACTCGAGTCACTTGTATCGGACCACATGGAGGGGCGCGAGGACTACGGCCGCCAACTCATGAATGTCTGCATGTTCGAGCTTTGTCTGCGGATCTTCGTGGACAAGTCTATGTCTGTGTCGCCTGTTCCCGCGATGATTGCGTCAGCCGCCCATGATCCGCGTTGAGACGGACGCATTCGACGCCGTACTCGCATTCTGGCGACCAGCTCTCGCGAGTGAGGGCGGCCGTTGCGTCTTGGCGTCGAGCGAGCGGCTTCGCACGGATCTCGAGCATGCGGTCGTCGCGTTGAGGTGCGATGAGCCGGCCAAGCTCCACCGATTCGAGAGCGGCTCCTATCTCTACGCGAGCGTGGCGCCGTCGTCAGAACCGATCGAGGGGCTCGTGCGTAGAGAGCGCCTGGATGCTGTGGACGGTACGGGCACGTCGTTCGTCTTGGAGGATCCCGTCCGCAACGTCGTCTATCTGCCCTTCTCGCCAGATGAGGCCATAAGGGGGTTCCTCGATGAGGGCTACGTGGCTCCGACCAGTGCCGCCCGTTCGTCTGCGCTGACGGCTTACTACGCGGTCAAGCGGTTCGTTCCGCGTCAGATCATGATGGCAGCACGGTCGGCCGTTGCTCGTCGCCAGGCCCGCGCACTAAGCTTCCCTCGTTGGCCGATCGAGCCAAGCCTGGACGACTTGCAGCGACTGATTCTCAGGGCCATCCTTCAGGCGTCTGGAGCTGACGCGATTCCGTTCGTATGGTTCTGGCCTGAGGGCAAGCATGCTGCTCTGATCTTGACGCACGACGTCGAGACCGCCACCGGTCGCGACGCGGTGCCTGCGTTCATCGACGCCGAGCAGTCGCTAGGCTTCGTGTCCTCGTTCAACGTGGTACCCCACAAGTACGAGGTCTCGCCGTCGCTGCTCGAGGAGATACAGAGTCGTGGGCACGAAGTGGGCGTTCACGGATGGGACCACCAAGGCTCCATCGTCGCTACTCGCGAGCTGTTCGATGATCGTGCCGCGCGCATAAACGAAGTGGCGGGCTCGTGGAACGCGGTGGGTTTCCGTTCTCCTTCGACCTACCGCAATTCGGATTGGTTCCAGGACCTCGCCTTCGACTACGACTCGTCGTTTCCGGATACCGATCCGTTCGAGCCACAGTCCGGTGGGTGTATGAGTGTCTTTCCCTACCATATGGGCAGGCTCGTTGAGCTGCCGATCACGATGCCGCAGGATCACACGCTCTTCACTCTCCTCGGCGAGAAGGATGCTCGGCTATGGCGCGCCAAGGCCTCAGCGATAGGGGCTCGCCACGGACTCATCTGCATGCTCACTCACCCGGACACCGATGATGGGTACACCGGCAGTGGTCGGGTCTTCCCGCACTATGTGGAGATGCTTCGAGAGCTTGGTGATGATACCGACCTGTGGCACGCACTGCCCCGGGACGTGGCTCGGTGGTGGCGGAGCCGAACCCTGACGAGCGTGGATCCGACGGGGCGGATCCTGGAGGGTCCCGCGTCCGAGACCGCCATGATCGCGCGGGCGAGCATCGCGAACGGAGAACTCGTGCTGGAGGTGGACTCTCGATGATGTCGAGCGCGGTCACGGTCAGCACTCTCTCGCGGCCGCTCCGGGTGGCGATGCTGGTTCACGGCATGTACCCATGGGATGAGCGGGTCAAGAGAGAAGCCCAGGCGCTGGTCGACGCGGGGCATTCCGTTGATGTGGTGTGTCTGAAGCAGCACGCCGACGAGCTTCCCAGGGAGACGGTCGACGGCGTACGCGTCTATCGGCTCCCCTTGAGGCGTGCATTGCGGGCCGGTCGTTGGGCGTATCTCCTCGAGTACGGCAGTTCGTTTCTCGGTTGTCTGTCCTATGTGACCGCGCTGCATCTCCGACGCCGCTACGACGTTGTTCAGATTCACACCCTCCCGGACGTGCTGGTGTTCTCCGCCGTCCTGTGCAAGCTCGGCGGCGCGCGGATCGTCGTCGACATACATGACCTGATGCCGGAGCTGTACCGGTCCAAGTACGGCCTGACGGAAGAAAGTCGGGCGGTGCGCACACTGCGAGCCCTTGAACGCAGCTCCACGGGGTTCGCTGATCTCGTCATCACAGCCAGTGAGGCGTTCGCTGACCGACTTGTCGCCACAGGGTTGGCCCCGGAGAAGGTGAACGTCATTCTCAACACGGCCGACCCGAGCGTGTTTCCCGCGCCTGAGGCGGTCAGGCGTCGCGTTTCCGGAGAGGGCTTCACCGTCTTCTGGCATGGCTCCATGGTGCCACGCTACGGCCTTGATCTGGCGATTCGGGGGGTGGGGTTGGCGCGAGACTCGGTTCCGGGACTGAGGTTCCTGGTGTTCGGGGAAGGTGAATGCGCTGAAGAGATGCACCGACTGGTCGGTGAACTCGCTCTCGAAGACGTCGTGGTGTTCGGGGGCCAGATATCACATCTTGACATGGCATCGCATCTCGCCGATGCCGACGTGGGGGTTGTTCCGAACATCCCGGACGTACACATCGACATGGCCTATCCGACGAAGCTGTTCGAATTCGTTCAGATGGGAGTCCCGGTGATCGCGACGCGTACGAGGATTCTCGAGCGCCGGTTCGATGACGAGGCCATCTTCTTCGTGGAGCCGTCTGCGGAGAGTATTGCGGCCGGAATCGTTCGCGTGTACCGAAACCCTGACGGAGCGACTGCCGCAGCGAGGCGTGCGCGTGAACTCGTTGACCCGGTGTCATGGGAGCGGATGGGTCGCCGCTACGTTGACTGCATCGAACGGATCAGCGCGGTGTCGACCGGCCGAACGAGCTAGGCAGCCCCGCGATACAAGAGCTCTCCAAGCAGCCTGCACACCCATTCCGGGGAGTGTCGGATCACGCCCTTCGCAGCCGAGCCGACCTGTGGCCCGGTGGCATCCGGCGGACGCCGACAGAGGTGCGTGTAGACCAAGTCGGTTTCGACGGCCCCCCATCCCACCTTGTATGAACGCAGCCCTTCGGCTTCAAGATCCGTGCGCCCCCAGTCCATGAAGCGGTAACCGGCGCGGCATGCGGCATCCAGCGAAGTCCAGTCGAGCAGGTGTCCGGCGCCCGTATCACGCATGGTGGGATTCGACGCGGCGAACTTCGTCACGAGTGTGTCCTTGTGCGATAGGAAGAGGCTTGCGGCTGCAGGCCGACCTTGGTCCTCGGCGATGAGCACGAATCCGTTGCCCGTCTCAACGAGTCTGCGAGCGATCAGATCGAAGAACCTCTTCGGTTGCACGGGCACCCCGTGTCGCCGCCGCGTCATCACATGGAGACGATAGAACTCATCAACGTCCTGTCGCGACTCGCCGCGTCGAACAGCGATTCCCTCACGACGCGCCTTGTTGCGGAGATGGCGATAGCTCTTGCGCACGTGGAGATCGCCGGGGTCATCTGGGAGAGGGATGCGGTGATGATAGCCTCGCCGGACAGGGAAGGCACCTTCATCTGAAGTCAGGCTCGATCGGATCTCCAGATCAGCCACGTGCTCGACGCGGGCCAGCTCAACGAGCGGCTCGAGCACGCTGCCCTCGCTGCCCTCGCGCACGAGGAAATGACACTCATCCGTGAACGGCAGGGACACCCAGCGCCGGGCACCGAACAGGCTGCGGACCTCCACAACCGGGCAGCCTGCGACAACCTCTCCGCCGTGCCGCATGACAATCGCGAACGGTCGGAAGCCGTAGCAGTCAGCCACAACGGATACCCACGCCTGAGTGTGAAAGACCGTGCTTTCTGCGTGAGAGGCGACGAACTCGATCCAGGATGGGTCGTCGATCTCGACGATGGTTGCTACGGGGATGCTCATGGCCTCCATCATACCCAACGTCGTGCGCGGACGCCTGTATGCACCGAGAACGGCGCGGGTTGTGCTTATGACAGTAAGCACACAGGTAGAGGTCGTGCTGGCGATGCCAGCGCCCGCGAGCGACTCTCCAGGGTCGTCCACGAATTGTGAGCTGCGTCACTCGCAGCCCGCCCTCGAACCTCTATACGTGTGGAATGGTCGCCGATACACCCTCCGACAAAGGCACGGCTCGCAGTACTCGTGCGGTCCAAGGCAGTTAGAAGGCACGCAATGTACAAACGTCATCTCCACCCCGCCCTTGTTACCGTCAAGACAGGAAGGCAGAAGACGCTCGACATCAGACGAGTCCACATGGTCGACATCGTTCGGCGACTGGGGTCGCTCGGCCTCGCGCTGGTGTTCGCTCTGTCGGTAGTCACGCCCGCGATGCCACAGACCGCGTATGCGGCAGGGAGCAGCTACTACGTTGCGAGCACAGGCTCCGACACCAATCCCGGCACGCTGAGCCAACCATTCAAGACCGTGCAGAAGGCGGCCAACACGGCGGGCGCCGGCGACACGGTCTTTGTGCGTGCGGGCACGTACGCCGAGCGGGTCACGTTCAGCAAAGCCGGCACTGCAGCGGCGCCCATCGTCATTCGGGGATACGAGTCCGAACGCCCCGTCATCTCTTTGGGCTTCGTCGTTTCAGCTTCTTATGTGACGGTCCAGCAGTTCGATGTCACGCCTGGTAACGGCAGCGTTGCCGTCAGCGTCTCAGGTTCGAACTCCACCGTGCGCGACATCTACGTTCACGACCTGACGCTCGGCAGTGCAGGCATCAACTGTTCCGGGTCCGGGAGCGTCATCGACTCCTGCCGCGTCGTCAACTGGAACGTCAATCAGGCTGCGACGAAGGGCCAGGCCATCAGCCTGAGTAACGCAACCATGCGAAACACCGTGGTTTCGGGCCTGTGCGGCTACCGCGCTGTCGAGCTCGGGAATGGCTCTTCGATGATCGGGTGCGACGTCTCTGGCCCGAATGAGGACATTCTCGTCAGCATCCAGGGCAGCAACGTCCTTGTCCGCGGTAGCAAGCTCTCCAAGATCGGTCGACGTGTCGGTAACAACACGCACACCGAGGGGCTCGGTATCGAGAAGACGTCGCAGTCGGGCAACATCCACGACATCATCATCGACGGCAACGTCTTCGCGAACCCGCCCTCGCCGTGGAGTGAGCCGGCTGATGGCGGCCGGTCGTGGGAGGGCCCCCCGTTCTGGGTCTTCTTCTTCGGCATGAACAGCCCCACGTACACAAACATCGCGTTCACGAACAATGTGTTCTGCAAAGGGGCCGACAGGGTCTGGGATCAGAACCCGAGCGCGGGAGTCATTCTTGGCAATCGCGTCGCCTACAACAACCTGTTCCTTCTTGGGGGCGACCAGTTTGAGGATGCTTGGACGTGGAAGAACAACATCTTCGCGGCGAATCCCGCGTTCCTGAACTCCGGCACGGTCGCCGACCACAACCTCTACGTCTCGCCGGTGGCAAAGCCCTCGAGCCAAGCCAACTCCAAGAGCACCGCTCAGAGCCTCTCGCAGCTCTTCGTCAATCCTGATGTGTCGGCCGCAACCCGATTCGGACTCGACGCGGACTGGAGTCTGAAGGCCGGGAGTGCTGCTATCGACATGCCGGGCGTGGCCGACGGCTTCTCTCCGCTGATCGACCGGAGTGGCACACCGCGCGCGGGGACTCCCGACGTGGGCCCTCATCAGTATGGCGCGACCGTGCCGGCGCCCACCGACACCACCGTGCCGACCGTGAGCCTCACCAACCCCGCTCCGGGTTCCACGGTCTCGGGTTCGGTCGCCTTGGTCGCGAGCGCCTCTGACAACGTGGGCGTGGCCCGCGTGGAGTTCCGCGCCGACGGCGTGCTTGTCGGCACCGACACCACCGCTCCCTACACCGGCACCTGGGACGCCTCGAGCGCCTCGGCCGGCTCCCACACCCTCCAGGCCCGCGCGATCGACGCGGCGGGCAACGCCGCCAACTCGGCGGTCTCGGTCAACGTGCCGGCGCCCACCGACACCACCGTGCCGACCGTGAGCCTCACCAACCCCGCTCCGGGTTCCACGGTCTCGGGTTCGGTCGCCTTGGTCGCGAGCGCCTCTGACAACGTGGGCGTGGCCCGCGTGGAGTTCCGCGCCGACGGCGTGCTTCTCGGCACCGACACCACCGCTCCCTACACCGGCACCTGGGACGCCTCGAGCGCCTCGGCCGGCTCCCACACCCTCCAGGCCCGCGCGATCGACGCGGCGGGCAACGCCGCCAACTCGGCGGTCTCGGTCAACGTGCCGGCGCCCACCGACACCACCGTGCCGACCGTGAGCCTCACCAACCCCGCTCCGGGTTCCACGGTCTCGGGTTCGGTCGCCTTGGTCGCGAGCGCCTCTGACAACGTGGGCGTGGCCCGCGTGGAGTTCCGCGCCGACGGCGTGCTTCTCGGCACCGACACCACCGCTCCCTACACCGGCACCTGGGACGCCTCGAGCGCCTCGGCCGGCTCCCACACCCTCCAGGCCCGCGCGATCGACGCGGCGGGCAACGCCGCCAACTCGGCGGTCTCGGTCAACGTGCCGGCGCCCACCGACACCACCGTGCCGACCGTGAGCCTCACCAACCCCGCTCCGGGTTCCACGGTCTCGGGTTCGGTCGCCTTGGTCGCGAGCGCCTCTGACAACGTGGGCGTGGCCCGCGTGGAGTTCCGCGCCGACGGCGTGCTTGTCGGCACCGACACCACCGCTCCCTACGCCGGCACCTGGGACGCCTCGAGCGCCTCGGCCGGCTCCCACACCCTCCAGGCCCGCGCGATCGACGCGGCGGGCAACGCCGCCAACTCGGCGGTCTCGGTCAACGTGCCGGCGCCCACCGACACCACCGTGCCGACCGTGAGCCTCACCAACCCCGCTCCGGGTTCCACGGTCTCGGGTTCGGTCGCCTTGGTCGCGAGCGCCTCTGACAACGTGGGCGTGGCCCGCGTGGAGTTCCGCGCCGACGGCGTGCTTGTCGGCACCGACACCACCGCTCCCTACACCGGCACCTGGGACGCCTCGAGCGCCTCGGCCGGCTCCCACACCCTCCAGGCCCGCGCGATCGACGCGGCGGGCAACGCCGCCAACTCGGCGGTCTCGGTCAACGTGCCGGCGCCCACCGACACCACCGTGCCGACCGTGAGCCTCACCAACCCCGCTCCGGGTTCCACGGTCTCGGGTTCGGTCGCCTTGGTCGCGAGCGCCTCTGACAACGTGGGCGTGGCCCGCGTGGAGTTCCGCGCCGACGGCGTGCTTGTCGGCACCGACACCACCGCTCCCTACGCCGGCACCTGGGACGCCTCGAGCGCCTCGGCCGGCTCCCACACCCTCCAGGCCCGCGCGATCGACGCGGCGGGCAACGCCGCCAACTCGGCGGTCTCGGTCAACGTGCCGGCGCCGGAGCCAGTGGACGCGAAGAACGTCGCGCTTGCCGCGAACGGTGGCACCGTCGTCGACTTCTCCGCGCAGTTCGATGAGCGCGCCCTCGCAACCTATGTGATCGATGGCAAGAAGGAGCACAACGCCTACTACGCAGGCTGGTGGGTCAAGGATCCGCGCGCGTCTGAGCACGTGACGGTCAAGTTCGACGGCCTGTCCGAGGTCAGCAGCATCAAGACGGTCAACGATGGCGAGTTTGGCGCAGGCGCCGTGACCGTGTCCTACAGCGAGGACGGCTCGACCTTCAACACCATCGGGACGTTCGATTCACTCAATCTCACTCCGGGTACCACCAACACCGACGTGGTCGCGTTCAACCCCGTTGAGGCTCGCGAGATCCGACTGGAGTACTCGGAGATGAACGACCCCGTCTGGTTCCAGATCGCCGAAGTGGAGGCCTATGGGACCCCTGTCACGACGGATCCGCCGGTGGTTGTGGTTCCCAAGGCTCCCGCGCTCGCCGCGACGGCCGGTGACGCCAGGGTCAGTCTCTCCTGGGT
>CAVYQS010000011.1:0-32075 GCA_963770765.1 uncultured Actinomycetes bacterium
AGCTCCTCGATCCGCGCTGCTTCTTCGTCGCCCAGCTCGGTCAGGGCGTACGACGTCGGCCACATGGCACCTTCATCGAGCGCGGCCGTCTCCTCAAACCCGAACGTCGCATAGCGCGCGTTGAACTTCGATGCGCTCTGGAAGAAGCAGAGCACTTTGCCCTCCTTCGCGTATGCCGGCATCCCGTACCACAGTCGCGGCTTCAGCGACGGGGCCGTCCTCTCGACGATCGAGTGGAACCGCATGGCCATCGCCTGGTCATGTGCCGGCATCGCGGCGATGTTCTCAAGCACCTCAGTGAGCCCGTCGACCTTCTTCTTCGGCTTGCTCGCGCGTTTGTCGTCGGCCATGGTCACGTCAGCCTCCTCCGCAGGGGTCCTCCAGGGAGGATACCCACGGCAGGCGGAGCAGGGTCTCAGCACGGCCGCCGCATCGGTTCTCGGCCCGAGACCCGGGGAATACTAACGCCGTGGGTCGGCGTCTACGCTGCCGGTGCGGGAGTGGTCGGAGCACTGGTTGCGGGGTCGTCGGCTGCAGACGCGGTGGTTGCGGTCTGCTCCGCCCACCATGGGCGCGACGCAGGGTCGACAGCACTGTACTGAAGGAGGGCTGATGACAAGACCTCTGCGAGTCGTCGTGTCGGTGCTGATGGGCGTGCTGCTCATCACCGCGCTGTCGGCCTGCGGATCGAACGCTGCGCTCCCGCTCGAGTTGACGAGCGGCGACAACGATTCGCGACAGGCTCTCGGGGTCGGCCAGCGGCTGAAGATCACGCTCGACTCAAACCCATCCACCGGATTCGTGTGGGCGGTTGACGGGGTCGTCCCGGCCCAGCTTGAGCAGTTGGGTGAGCCGCGGTACTCGAGTCAGTCCAGTCTGGCCGGTGCGGGCGGGGCGGAGGTCTGGACCTTCGCGGGCACGTCGGTTGGCCGGGGCACGCTGAAGCTCAAGTACTGGCGGTCATTCGAGCCGACGGTGGCCCCAGCCGACACCTTCGAGGTCACTGTCGATGTCCGGTAGCCATCATCGGATAGGCGGTGCGTTGCCGGCCGCTCGCACGGTGTGGTCTGTCGAAGCAGCGCATCGAGCAGATCGTGCACGGTAGGCCGCTGCAATGAGAAGCGCATGACCACTCTCGCTGCGCAAGAGGTCGGACACCGCCGAGGGGAGCTCAGAATGGACGCCGGAGGCGCACGCTCGCTTGTGGAGGACGAGGCTTCGGTTCGCGCAGTCGAGGAGGCGTACGACTCTGCGTGGAACGAAGGCGATATCGCGGCGATTCTCGCACTACTCACCGACGGCGTGGTCATCATCAACCCCTATGGCGAGACGACCACCGGGCGTCCCGAGGTCGAGCGATTCTTCACGATGCTCTTCAGCGACGTGGCCAAGGGTTCCACGCATTCGTCCCGGATCCGGGGGGTCCACTTCGTCACTCCCGATGTCGCCCTGGTCGACGCGGAGGCGGTCATCTTCGATTTCGGGCCCGGTCCGGAGCCTGTGCGGCACAGTTTCACCGACGTGCTGGTGCGGACTCTCGATGGCTGGCGCATCGATCAGATTCGGGCATTCGTGTTCATGCCGCGGCCTTCGACGTAGACTCACCGGGGTGTCGTGTCGGGTCTCGCAGCGCTGCCATCCATGCGGGTCGGCTGACACGAGCGTGGAGCGGGACGCCGACAGATAGACTGCGGACGATGGGGTCATGCGCGTCTGCTCATGCGCAAGACGTGAGGCGCACCAGAGGCGAGGGAGAATCATGCAACAAGAGGGGGGGGGGGGTCGTGGCGCGCCGAACGGCGACATACAACGTCTACGTCATCGAGTTGAGTCGCGATGTGCTTCAGCACAACAGGTTCGTTGATGCCAACCCGTACCTCCGCGCGGACAGACCGTGTGTCTACGTCGGCTCAACCTGTCTCACTCCGGAGGAGCGCTACCAGCAGCATCTCGATGGCCACAAGTCCAATCGATACGCGCACGAGTACGCCATCCAACTGAAGCCCCGGCTCTACAGGGATCTGCAGGGCTTCAAGACGAGAAGACTCGCAGAGGCAGCGGAAGTGCAGCGCGCGGAGAGCCTCAGGAAGCGCGGGTACGCCGTCTGGTACGGCGTCTGATCGGCTGACAATCACATCATGCACTCAGGAGTGGCGCGTGACACTGGATGAGTTCTTCGCCGGGCACGACGATTCCAGACGGGTCTACGACGCCGTCAGCGAAGCCGTCGCGCAGACGGGACCTGCGGACACCATCGTCACGAAGAGCCAAGTGGCCTTTCGCCGTCGTACCAGGTTCGCGTTCGTCTGGATTCCGGACGCGTATCTGCGCAACAGTGATGTGCCGCTGGTGCTGACGGTGGGGCTGCGGCGGCGCGACGACTCGCCGCGGTGGAAGCAGGTTGTGGAACCTGCACCGGGCCGTTTCACCCATCACATTGAGCTGGACGATTCGTCGGATGTCGACGAAGAGGTTCGCGGGTGGCTTCGGGAAGCCTGGGCGGCGGCGAAATAGGCAAGGAATGCCGGAAGGCCAAAGGGGCTAGAATCGTCCTGGGGCGTATCGACGTCTGCTCGTGCGCGACTCGCTCGGCCGAAGTAGGAGGAGGTCGTCATACGTGCTGGTGATCCGCTGTACCCGGGAGTTGCTGGAAGGCGTGACTGCGCCCGCGACGGACGAGGTGGCTTCGACCACCGCGCTGGGTGACTGGTTCGCGCAGCAGGTCGTCATCGGCGATCAGTCGTTCATTCTGCTCGTGAGTCGTTTGTCACGCCTTCCCCTCGTGATGCCCGGCGCTGATGCCACGGTCATCCTCACCGGCTTCGCCGACGCACTCGAGGACTTGCTGCTGGGTCTGGACGGCTCACCAGAGGCCGTTGCCGACGAGGTCGGCCAGTGTCGTCAGATCGTGTTCGCGGCCGGCGATGGTTCATCCGTCCGAGCGTCGGGCAACGACTTCGCGCGTCACATGAAGCGGCTCAAACCGGAGGAGCTGCAGGGCGATGCCACTGAGATCTCGTTGAGACTCGGAAAGATCCCTCTGAAGACCCTGGGGTTTGCGCTCCCGACTGAAGCCACGCGTAAGCTGCTGGAGTAGCGGGCTCGGAGGGGACGCCCGGAGGGGAGGTGTTAGCTCGTGGTTGATGTGAGGATCGCACTAGCGGGTCTATGGGTTGCGGTGATGCTGACCTACCTGCTGGGGGACGTGATTCGCATCTTCGCGGGGGACTTCACCGCGGGGGAGCTCGGCGGAAAGAAGGCCGGCCAGGGTATGTGGTTGCTGATCGCAGTCATCATGCTGGTGCCGATCCTCATGGTCGTTCTGACGTTGCTGTTGCCTTACCCGACTGCTCGCTGGGCGAACATCGTCGTGGCGGTACTCGTCGTGGTGTTCAATCTCATCGGTCTGCCCTATCCCGGCCACTACGACAACTTCCTGATCGTCGTCAGCTTCGCCTTCTGCGCCATGATCGGCTGGCTTGCGTGGACGTGGCAGTAGCGAAATCGCAGCATGCACTCTCAGGGGAGATGCGACGAGAGCCGGGTCGACAGTTCGAGCCATTCGTCCTCGCGGTCGGAGATCTGTTGCTCGACACCGCGAAGCCGTGATTGGACGTCCAGGAGGGCCACGTAGTCGGAAGGGTCGGTGTGCGTCATCTCGGCACGGATCGTGTCGGCCTTCCCGGCGAGCGTCTCGAGTTTGCGCTCCGTAGACGCGAGCTCCTTCTTGAGTGCGTACTCTTCCGCCCTCGACAGGGCTGGCTTGCTGCTCTCTTCAGGGTTGTCGCCGGACTGACTCGTCGAGCTCGCAGTCCCGCTGCCGGCCTGTGAGTCGGCAGGACTTCCGTGCCGCACGGACTTCCCGTCCGCGAGCGCTCGGTCGAGTTCATCCAGAAGCCGCAGATACTCGTCGACACCTCCGGGGACATGGCGGATCTTCCCGTCGACGAGAGCGAACTGATCATCGGTGACGCGTTCCATCAGGTATCGGTCATGGGTTATGAGGAGAAGCGTGCCGGGCCACGTGTCCAACAGGCTCTCCACGAGCGCGAGCATGTCGATGTCGAGGTCGTTGTCCGGCTCGTCCAGGATGAGGACGTTCGGCTTGTCCAACAGGATCAGCATCAACTGGAGACGACGTTTCTGTCCGCCGGACAGGTCGGACACGCGCGCGGACAGCTGGACCGCATCGAACCCGAGGCGCTCCAGCAGCTGAGCAGGGGTCAGCTCCTTACCGTCGACCTCGTAACGCGTCTTGTATCGGGAAAGCACCTCGCGGATGCGGCAACCACCCAACTCGTTCAACTCATCGAGATGCTGCGACAGGAGGGCGAACTTCACGGTCTTGCCGACCTTCACATGACCCGAGGTAGGTGCCAGCGAGCCCTGGATCAGGTTGAGCAACGTCGTCTTGCCGGAACCGTTCTCGCCGAGGATGCCGAACCGGTCTCCCGGACCGATGAGCCACGTCACGTCGTCGATCACCGTGCTGTCGCCGTAGCGCTTGGTCACGCCGATGAGGTCGACGACCTGCTTGCCCAAGCGGGAGACCGCCGTTCTCCTGAGCTCGAGCGAGTTGCGCACCGGCGGCTCCTCGGCGATGAGCGCACGCGCCGCTTCGATGTGGAACTTCGGTTTGGTCGACCGGGCGCGAGCGCCGCGGGAGAGCCATGCGAGTTCCTTGCGCATGAGGTTCCTGCGCTTCTGCTCGGCGGTCTGGGCGGCTTCCGCGCGTTCGACGCGTTGGAGCACGTAGGCCGAGTATCCACCTTCGAACTGATCCACCTGGCCGTCGTGCACCTCCCACGTGCCGAGACAGACTTCATCGAGAAGCCAGCGGTCGTGAGTGACGACCAGGAGCGCACCCGATCTCTTGGGCCACCGGCTCTTGAGGTGGTCGGCCAGCCACGCGATACCGTGCACGTCGAGATGGTTGGTGGGCTCGTCGAGCAGCAAGACATCGAAGTCGCCGACGAGTACGCGGGCGAGATCGACGCGACGCCGCTGCCCGCCGGAGAGGTCCCGGATCCGGCCGCCCCAAGGGATATCCGCGACGAGGCCGTGAAGGATCGTGCGGATCCGCGGCTCCGATGCCCAGGTATGCACGGGCACATCCCCGACTATCGCGTGAGCGACGGTCGCCTCAGGATCGAGAGCATCGGTCTGCGCGAGCATGCCGACGGTCGTACCGCCGCGCATCATGATGCGGCCATCATCAGGCTCGCAGGAACCTGCAAGCAGTGAGAGCAGCGATGACTTGCCATCGCCGTTGCCGCCGACGATGCCGATGCGGTCGCCCTCGCAGACTCCAAGCGTGACCGAGTCGAAGACCTTCTTCGTCGGGTATTCCAAGCGAACGTTCTCGCATCCAAGCAGATACGCCACTCGATCAGCCTCGATCCCCACAGAGCCGGTGAGCGCGAACGACACCATCGCGTCGCATGAGCACACAGGATACCTGCACTGCTGACCTGAAGGGTGAGACTATTGAAGGGTGAGCCATCCGCGCGTCGCATGCCGAGGCGCGCGCTGGGACGAGTCTGGGTAGAAGAAGGGGACCGAGGAATGGAGGGCCGTGTGCGAATCGTCGAAGCTTCCGAGACCGATCATGCTGACGTGCTGCTGGTCGAGAGCCTGGCGTTCGCCGAGGAAGACGTGGCGTCCCTCGTGCGCGACCTGCTCGCCGATCCAAGCGCTCGCCCACTGCTCTCGCTGCTCGCTCGCGATGGCGAGCGTGCGGTGGGGCACATCATGTTCACGGCTGCGCGGTTGGAAGGGGCGTCACCGGAGCTCGCCGTTTCGATCCTGGCCCCTCTGGCGGTCGTACCCGACGCCCAGCGCAAAGGTATCGGTGGACGTTTGATCGAAGAGGGTGTCCGGCGGCTCGGTGAGTCGGGCGTAGAGCTCGTGTTCGTGCTCGGGCACCCCGATTACTATCCTCGCCACGGATTCGAGCCGGCGAGCGGCCATGGACTGGCGGCACCGTATCCGATCGAACCGGATGCCGCATGGATGGTCCGGGCCCTGCGACCGGGGATCATCGGAAGCGTCCGCGGAACGGTTGCGTGTGCGGATGCGATGAACAAGCCGGAGTACTGGCGCGAATAGGAGGGGAGAATCGGAGACCTCGTGACAGATGGTTCGCTCCATCGCCTGACGGCCTTCTCGGACAGACCCGAGGGGGGCAACCCCGCCGGTGTATGGGTGGGGGACGCGCTTCCAGACCCCGCTACCATGCAGCGGATAGCTGCCGAGGTCGGCTACTCGGAGACCGCCTTCGTAGCCCCGGCCGGCGGGAGGGACCGGACTGTCCGCTACTTCAGTCCCGAGGCGGAGGTCACGTTCTGCGGCCACGCCACCATCGCGACCGGTGTTGTCCTCGGGGAGGCCGGCGGAGACGGGACCTATCGCCTGGCGACACCTGTTGGCGAGGTGCCGGTCACGGTGCGGATGCGGGAAGGGATTCGCGAGGCATCTCTGACCTCGGTCGAGCCGGAGCACGCACGTGCGACAGATGAGCTGGTCGGCGATGCTCTCGATGCGCTTGGCTGGGAGCCTCAGGACCTGGATCGTTCCATCCCGCCTGCGCGCGTGTATGCCGGAGCTTGGCATCTGGTTCTGGCAACCGCCCAGGCGAGCCGGTTGCGCACTATGGAGTACGACTTCGACACGCTCAAGGCCCTGATGCTTCGCGACGGTCTGACGACGCTGCAACTCGTGTGGCGGGAGCGTCCTGACGTCTTTCACTCGCGGAATCCGTTCCCCGTGGGCGGTGTCGTGGAGGATCCGGCCACGGGCGCTGCAGCGGCGGCGTTCGGCGGGTACCTGCGCGATGCGGGGCTCGTCTCGGCACCGACCACCATACTCATCCGCCAAGGTGAGGCGATGGGACGGCCCAGCCGACTCACCGTCGGGATTCCGGCTTCTGGCGGCATCGTCGTGACGGGGGCGGCCGTGCGACTGCCACAGACAGAGGAGTGATCTCATCGTTCTCGGTCCCGGATCGTTCGCGATGCGCGTGTTGGGCCCCGACGACGTCGAGTCGATGAGGGCCCTGCTCGGCGTCTTCGGCGACGCTTTTGAAGACGTCAGGCACTACTGCAGCGCGCAGCCCACGGTGGGCTATCTTCAGCGGCTGCTGGGAAGCGACTACTTCATCGCGCTGGTCGGCCTGGTGGGTGACGAAGTCGTGGGCGGCATCGCCGCCTACGAACTCAAGAAGTTCGAGCAGGAGCGCAGCGAGATCTACATCTACGACCTCGCGGTGGCCTCAGCGTACCGCCGGCAAGGCATCGCAACGGCGATGATCGATGAGCTGAGGCGGATCGCCGTCGAGCGTGGTGCGTACGTGATCTTCGTCCAGGCCGACCTTGGCGATGAACCGGCGATCGCCCTCTACACGAAGAAGGGGGTGCGGGAGGATGTCCTGCACTTCGATATCACCCCAGGGTGCGAGTCCTGATGTGCGCTGGTCGAGCTTCGACGGCCGATGAGTCGCGGTATGGTCTCAGATCGACAGGAGAACCGCGGGCTCGCGCGGGGAAGTATCACTTCGAAGGGCGGCGCAGCCGGTGCACGGTACCGGCGCGCTCAGGCTTGGAGCAGATGGAGGCATCGAGGTGAGTGCACGCAGCGGGTTGTTCGACGCCGCGATAGTCGCGCTCGGGTTCCTCTTGGTGCTCTCGGGTGTGTGGGCGATGGTCGCCTCCCGGACGTACGTGAGCATCTCCCGTTCGGGTCAGACGCCACCGGCCTGGCTCTCGGTCAAGACCGCACTCGCTCCGATGGCCGTGGTCGGCGTCATCTTGGTCGTGTGTGCCGTCGTTGTCGGTCTGTCCTAACACAACGCTCGGCACAGGGGGCCCGATGAAAGCGATCGTCCAGAACGGTTACGGCTCACCGGACGTCCTTGAACTCAGGGAGATCGCGGTGCCGGCAGTCGGCGATGACGACGTGCTGGTGCGCGTTGTCGCCGCCTCCGTCCATGCGGGCGACTACTACACCATGCAGGGCGTGCCCTACCTCGCGCGCTTCGTGGCGGGCTGGCCCACGCCCAGGGACTACGTAGTGGGATACGATCTGGCGGGGCAGGTGGAGGCGGTCGGGAGGAACGTGACGCGCCTTCAGCCCGGCGATGAGGTCTTCGCAGGATGCGGTAGGACGTGCGCGGAGTACGCATCTGCCGCGCACGAGCAGTTCGTGCTCAAGCCAGGCAACCTCACGTTCGAGCAGGCCGCAACGGTTCCCACCTCCGCACTCGCGGCTCTCCAGGGGCTCCGGGACGCGGGCAAGGTCCAGCCGGGGCAGAAGGTCCTGATCAACGGTGCGTCGGGAGGGGTGGGAACCTTCGCCGTTCAGATCGCCAAGGCCATGGGAGCGGAGGTCACCGGTGTCTGTGGCACGAGCAACGTCGACATGGTGCGCTCGATCGGCGCGGACCACGTGGTCGACTACACGCGCGAGGACTTCACGCGCGGTGGCGAACGCTACGACCTCATCCTCGACAACGTGGCGAACCGCACATTCTCGGAGTGTAAGCGCGTTCTGACGCCCACGGGGGTCATCGTGCCCAACAGCGGCAATGCCGGCGTGGGATGGCTTCTCAAGGCGTTCGTACGATCAGTCTACGAGCGTCAGCAGGGTCGCCCGTTCCTCTCCATGCCGACGACGGCGGACCTTATCGTGCTCAAAGAACTCGCAGAGGCCGGCACGTTGACCCCGGTCATCGACAGGACGTACCGGTTGAGCGAGACACCCGAGGCCCTCGGATACATCGCGCAGGGTCATACTCACGGCAAGGTCGTCATCAGGGTATGAGCGGCGCGCCATGTCGAGAAGTGCACGGACTGTGGCGAGCTTCGGGAAGGCGGGGTTTGGCTCGATGAGCAAGAGAATGGCGCTTCTGATCGTCTCGGTGTGGCTGGCGCTCTACGCGGGGCAGGTGCTTATCCGGGCCGTGCTCGACTTCATCGGCGCCTCGGTCGTGGGCAGCGCGTGGGTCCTGGTGCTGTGGTCCGGTGCACTCGCCGTCGTCGCCGCGTGGCTCATCGGTCTGTGGCGCGGCCTTGCAGGTCGCCGACTGGCCCTGACAGCGGTGGTCTCTGCGCTCAGCGTGCTCGCGGCATCTCAGCTGACGGGGCCCGTGGTCGTCGCGATCCTACCCATGTCGAACTCCCGGATCGTGGGTGAGTTCGCGAGTGCTCTGTTCTACCTCCTGTATGCGCTGGGGATCGCAGGCGTGTCGTGGCTGATCGCGGGCGCGCTGATCGGGTTCGACGTACATCGAGCGAGGGTCGTTCGTTGAGTCTCCCACGGCACGACTACAACGCCTATGAGTCCGCTGAGCTCGCTGAGCTCTACGACGCGGTCTATGCGGACTGCGACGACATCGCCTTCTGGCAAGCGGTCACGCCGGCTGCATCCGACGGTCCGTTGCTGGAACTCGGTTGCGGCACGGGGCGCGTGTTGCTTCCACTCGCCCGTGCCGGACATGAGGTCACGGGTATCGACCTCGCTCCGCACATGCTCGAACGCTGCCGAGCGAAGCTCGAGGGTGAGTCCGGCGAGGTTCGCGACCGGGTGACGCTTCGTGAGGCGGACATGGCGGCGTTCGATCTCGGTCGCCGGTTTGCGCAGGTCTACTGCGCCTTCGGCACCTTCCATCACCTTCGCACCGTGGAGCAGCAGCTCTCATGTCTCGAACGGTGCAGAGACCACCTGATGCCGGGCGGTACGCTCGTGCTCGACCTCATCAATCCCGACCCGGCTCCGGCTGCATCAGGCGACGCTGAGGCGACGGTCAGCGGCGGTCTCGAGAGCGGAATGGTCGAGGTGGGCGGTGGGCGGCGGATCCGCAGCTGGGTCACCGTGCTGGAGTGCCACCGCGCACTGCAGTGCAACGACTGCGAGGTGACCTATGAGACCATCGAGTCGGACGGCACCACTCGGCGTCTTACCGAGACCTTCCCGTTCCGTTTCGTGTTCCGCTACGAACTCGTGCACCTTCTCGCTCGTTGTGGGTTCCGTGTCATGGCCATGTACGGCGACTACGACCGCTCTGCGTACTCTGATGAATCGCTTGGGATGATCGTCGTCGCCATGGCCGCGGACGGCTGATCCGACCGTTCGCGGCACGATGCGACAGAGCGCGGACAGGAGACAGGAGAGCACCATGCGTCATGAAGAGGGTCGCTTCTTGGGACAGGGCGGGCTCAGGCTCTACTGCCAGAGCTGGCAGTCCGGATTCGGATCCTCGTGCCGTTGTGGTCCTGGTTCACGGGGTCGGCGAGCACAGCGGACGCTACATGAACATCGTCGGTCCGCTCGTGGAGGGCGGCTACGCGGTGTTCAGCTACGATCAGCGAGGACACGGCGCCTCAGAGGGTCGGCGCGTCCACATCGACCGGTGGTCTGAGTACCGAGACGATCTCGGCACCTACATCGAGATGGTCTCGACGCAGGTTCCCGAACGACCGGTCGTGCTCTACGGCCACAGCATGGGCTCGCTGGTCGTTCTCGACTACCTGCTGTGCGGGTTCGCAACGTCCCACGGGGGCGATCATCAGCGGTGTCGCGCTTCGAGCCCGCAGGGGTCGGCAGTCCCGCCACGATCGCGGTGGCCCGGGCCCTGACCAGAATCACGCCACGCCTTTCCGTGGATCTGGGAATCGACGCCGGCGCGCTCACCCGCGACCCGAAAGCGCTGGAGGCGTACCGTGAGGATCCGATGGTCACGGGTCGGGCGACCGTGAGATGGGGTACCGAGAGCCTCGACACGGTGAATCGCGTGAGGGAAGGTATGGACCGCATCGAGACCCCGCTGCTCGTGCTGCACGGGGAGTCCGACCCGCTCAACCTGGTTCGAGGTGCTCGGGAGCTCTTCGATGCACTGCCGGGCGACGACAAGACACTGCGGACATACCCCGGCGTCCATCACGAGCCGCACAACGATCTCGGCCACGAGCAGGTCGCGACCGACGTCGAGGAATGGCTTGCCCACTTGTGCGGTGCGTCGCTCTGACAGGTCGAGGGATTCGGGGTCGCAGATGCCTGAGTACACCACCGAGGAGGCGCTGGCGTTCATCGAGGCCATGCGTCGCGCCATCGAGGGCAGAGTCGGTTTCAAGTGGCACGTGGAGCGGCTGTCGCGACTGGCCGACTTCGTCGAATCCCTCGCTGCCGAGAACGAGGCGCTGCGGCGGGGCGATCACGGTCACGAGGGCGCCTCGTCGGAGCCAAGAGACCTCGATACTCCATAGACAGGTGGGTGTGAGATGGCCAAGGAAGAGACCGCGCGATCGATCGACGAGTACATCGCAGGATTCCCGCCGGAGACCCAGCGGGTGCTCGAGGAGCTGAGAGGGCTGGTCAAGGAGGTCGCACCCGATGCGACCGAGACGATCAGCTACGCGATGCCCACCTTCGATCTGAACGGGCATCATCTGGTGCACTTCGCAGCATGGACACACCATGTCGGGTGGTATCCCGTACCGAGTGGGTCTGTGGTGTGGGCCGAGGAACTCCAGCCGTACGAGACGTCGAAGGGCACCGTGAGATTCCCGCTCGACCAACCGATGCCCGTCGATCTGATACGGCGTCTTGTCGAGTACCGAGTCGAGCAGGTCGTCGGTGAGAGCCGAGAACAGCGAAGTGGGTAGCTCCGAGTCGCGAGTCAGAGCTCAGTACGAAGAGTGGCTCAGCCGTTGGACCCCGGTGTCGCTCTACGTGCGGTGGTACCTCAGGCACGGTGGCCCTCGCTTCGCCGCGCCACTCTTCGAAGCGATGGGCGCCGGTCCGTTCCCGCGACTGCTCGACGTGGGATGCGCCGCCGGCGTCTACCTCCGCTGGGCATTCGAGCAGGGGCACGGTAGCGTCGAACTCGCCGGCATCGACATCACGCCGGCCCTGCTCGCAGAGGCCGCGGATCGACTCGAACCTGCGCGGGCTGCCGGTGCGTGTGTCGTCTTGCACGAGGCATCGGCCGTGTCGCTGCCGTTCACCGAGGCCTCCTTCGATGCACTCATCTGCAACGGCGTGGTCAAGTATCTCGACGAGACCATGCTCGACGCCTTCTTGTCCGAGGCCCTGCGGGTCCTGGCGCCGGGCGGAAGGATCGCACTTGCGGACTTCGGGCGAGCGGTGCCGGTGCAGTCCTCGCTGGTGAGCCCGTGCCCGCCTCGGCATACCGGTGGAGCACCTGAGGACCGAGACCGAGCTGTGCGAGTCGCTTCGGCGACGGGGCTTCTCGGCAGTCTCCGGCGTGACGCTCACGCGGCTGCGTCGGATTCCGCTCACCTACGAGGGGGCGGTGGCTACTCGGCCGTGACCTGGGGGTGCTTCCAATCCGGTCGTGAGAGGCGTGCCCAGCCGTGCCGGCAGGCGGTAGACTGAGCGGACAGACGCGTCGATCGAGGGAGTGTGCACATGCCGCCGACCGCCAGCATCATCATCACCCTGGCGCTGATCTTCTACTCGATCGGCGTCTGGAGCGAGCGGTTCGCCGGGCGGCTCAAGCCCTGGCACCTCGCCTTCTTCTATCTGGGGCTTCTTTTCGACACGATCGGCACGGGCATGATGTTCAGCTACGCCGATGGGGTCACGCTGGACATCCACGGCATCACCGGCATGCTGGCCATCGTTCTGATGCTGATCCACGCGGTGTGGGCGACCGTCGTGCTGGTGCGCCGCGACGAGGAGTGGATCACCAAGTTCCACCGGTTCAGCGTCATCGTGTGGGTGATCTGGCTCGTGCCGTACTTCAGCCCGATGTTCTTCGCCATGGCTGAGGTCGGCGGGTAGTGTCGACGATCCACACCGAGCGTCTGATCATGCGGCGCTGGACAGCGGAGGACAGCGCGCCGTTCGCGGCGATCAACGCCGACCCGGAGGTCGTGGCGTGTCTGCCGGGCCCGCTCACCCGAGCCGAGAGTGACCGCTTCGTCGAACGCCTCGAAGCCCACTTCGACGAGCATGGCTTCGGGCTCTGGGCGCTCGAGATCGTAGGGGGGCCGTCGCTGATCGGCTACGCGGGTCTGCTCAGGACCGGATTCGACGCGCACTTCACTCCCGCGGTCGAGATCGGCTGGCGGCTCGCGCGTTCAATGTGGGGCCACGGCTACGCGACCGAGGCGGCTCGGGCCGCGCTCGACTATGGCTTCGACGTTGCCGAACTCGACGAGATCGTCTCGTTCACGGTACCGGCGAACACACGATCGCGCGCGGTCATGGATCGTCTCGGCATGACCCGTGAGCCGACCGACGACTTCGACCACCCTTCGTTGCCCGCGGGCCACCCGCTGCAGCGCCATGTCCTGTACCGGATCAAGAACGACCGGCACCGCGTGCCAGGCTGACCGTTCCCGAGGTCCCGTCCCGGCGTGGTGCAGGCGGCCCGTTCGTCGCCTCTGGTACCGTCTGTGCAGTCTGTGGGAGTCTTCAGCCTCAGAGCTGCGCCCACGAACACACCGAATGTGAGGAGCGCCTTCGAGTGAACACCGATAAGTTCCCGTCGTTCGTTCGGGACGGACTGGCACGCCGCCGACGCAGACGTGTCGACTTCATACTCGCGCAGGTGAACGTGGCGCCGGGGATGCGCGTGCTCGACGTCGGATGCGGATTCGATGGACGGTCGTTCGAAGACTACGTCCCCCGCGACTGGGAGATCGTCGGCGTCGACATCATCGCTCCCGAGGGCGTGCACCACACCCATCCCAACTTCAGCTACCTCGAGCAAGACGCCCGCGATCTGGGCCGGTTCGCAGACGACGAGTTCGACTTGGCGGTGTGCGTCGGGATGATGGAGCACATCACCGACCCCGAGACGTTTCGAGCGATCGTCTCGGAGATGCTCCGGGTCTCAAAGCAGTTCATCGTGGTCGTTCCCTACAAGTACGCGTGGATCGAGCCTCACTACGGGGTTCCCTTCTTCCCGCTGCTCCCATACTCGGTCAAGGTCGGGCTCGTGAGGGCGCTGAACCTGAGCGGGCACAGGGCCGCCGTCACCGAGGATCGCGAGTACATCAACAAGCACTACCGCTGGCTTTCCAACGACGAGTATCGGCGGGAGTACCCTGGCTCGACGGTGAGCGTGCTGCCCACCCGCGAGATGATCGCGATCACCAAACGAGCACAACTCTAGGGGCACCCGGTCGCCACGAATCGTGCTACGGTTTCACCTGCTCGCCATCACCGCACGCTACATTCGGAGGTCGACGTGTCGAAGCTGCTCAAGTCGCTCGTGGTCGTGTCACTGCTCATGATGGTCATCGCGCTGGCCGGGTGCGGGACTCCCGCCGCCGAGACGCCCGCTCCCGAGACCCCTGCTGCCACCGAGCAGCCCGCCGCCGAGGCGCCTGCCGCCGAGACGCCCGCTCCGACGGCAGAAGACGTCACCGAGCTCCAGGTCGAAGACCTCGTCGAGGGGACCGGCGCCGCGGCGAAGTCCGGCGACAACGTCACCGTCCACTACACGGGCTGGCTCACCGACGGCACCAAGTTCGACTCCTCTGTCGACTCCGGCCAGCCCTTCCAGTTCCCGCTGGGGGCGGGGAGGGTCATCGCCGGCTGGGACCAGGGAGTCGAGGGCATGAAGGTGGGCGGTAAGCGTAAGCTCACCATCCCGCCGTCGCTCGGCTATGGCGAGCAGGGCGCAGGCGGGGTCATCCCCCCCAACGCCACGCTCGTCTTTGAGGTCGAGCTCATCTCAGTCGACTAGCCCCGGCGGCTCCACGGACCTCTTCATCGCGTATGCTGGAAGCACGCGGGTCGAAGGGGGAGAACGAGCACGTGGCCGATGAGAGCACGACTCAGGATCCCCTCCAGGAGATCGCCCGCATCGACTTCCTGCTCGACCAACTCGCGCGTGCGGTGGAGTCAGGTGAGGTCCCGCTGGCTTCGTACGAGTCCATGGCTCCGCGTTACCTCACACGCCGAGAAGTGCTCGTCGCCCGTCTCACGGCGGGCAGCGAGCCGCCTGCAGCCGCAGCCGGAGCAGCGGCCGGGCAGCCGGCACACGCGGCCCGCATGCACGCCCGGCCTCGGCGCGAGTCCAAGCCGGTCAAGTGGACGACGGTGCTCACGTTCCTTGGCGCGTTCTTCGTCGTGGTGGCCGCCGCCATCTTCGCCATCGCCATCTGGGACGTGATGGGTGCGACCGGCAAGCTCGTCTTCATGGGCGTCCTCACCGCGGTCTTCTATCTCGGCGGCTGGCAGGCGCACCGGCTTGGACTGCACACAGGCGCCACGGCGCTCACAGTGGTCGCTTCGGCGATGCTCCTGTTCGACGGGTGGATCATCATCGACGGTTTCGAGCTGTCGGGACCCCTGCCGTGGAGCGTTCTGCTGCTGGTCTGCTCGGCGGTCTACTGGTTCACCGAGGTCAAGCTCGCCAACCGCTTCTTCGGCGTGATCGGATCGGCGGCGCAGATCGGGTGGTGGTGGCTGCTCGGAGAGGGTCTCGCGCTGCCGGTGCCGACCCGCCTCGCGGGCATCGCCGTGATCGCGGTCGCGTGGGCTCTCACCGCTGAGCGTGGCCGAGAAGACCCGAGGGTGGGCTCTCTCGCGCGGGGGCTGGAGTGGATCGCGCCCGTGACCCAGGTCGCGGTCGCCTTCGGACTGCTCGCCGACCTCGCGCTCGTGCGCTCGGTCGACACCACGTCGCTCGTCGCCGCGGCCGTCGTGTCAGCGTGCGGCGGGCTCACCTTCTGGCGCTCGCGACTCGTCGCGCCGCCGGCGAACCACTGGGCCGCGGCGGCGTTTCAGCTGCCGCTGCTCGCCTTCGCCTGGGCCGAGTGGGGAGTGGCGGGTCCGAGCTGGTACGCCGTGACCGTGCTCGCGCTCGCAGCGATCGCGTACGACTGGCTGGGCATCACGCGTGCCGGGACTCCCTTCGCGGTGCTGGGGCTCGTCACCGAGGCCAGCCTGCTGTTCCAGCTGTGTTCGGTGCTCAACGCCGACGACCGGGTGGTGGTACTCGCACTCGCAACGCTCGCGGCCATGTGGGCGGGAACGGCACGGCTTGCGGCCCGAGAGGACCTGGCCGCGGCCTACCCGCGTCTGCGAGAGGTCGCGCTGGTCGCCGAGATCGGCGCGATCGCGCTGTTGGTGGGCGCCTCCCTGGCTGTGCCGGTCGTGAGTGGCCACGTCGCGTTGGCGGGCGAGGCGCTTCCACGCGTCGATGCATTGCTCGCGCTCGGCGTGCTCGCGGCCTGGTACGCGGCGGCGTCGGTGTCCCGACGCGGCCACTTCGCCTTCGCGGGTTCAGTGTGGGCGTTCTACGCATTGGCGGCCATGCTGTCGTGGGCGCTGCCCGATCGGACACCGGATGCGTACGGGTGCGCGCTCAGCGTACTCGCCGGCGCGTGGCTGCTCTCCGCGGCCGCGCTCGCGGCGACGTACGGCGCGCTGTGGCGGCTCGCGACGCGGACCGCTTCCCGGTTCACGATGGTTGCCATTCCCCTCACGGTGATCTCCGTGTCCGCCGCTGAGGCGACCCCACTGACCTATTGGATGCCCGCGTTGCTCGCGGTGACCGCAGCCGCGTTGGCGCTGGACGCGTGGATCTCGGAGAGTCACGTCAGTGCTGCGGGGGCCGCTGCGTTCGCGGCGGCCACGGCCGCTGCAGCAGGCGGAGTGACCTCGCGTGAGCTCGGCGTCGAGCAGGCGGAACGCGTGGCCGCCGTGAGCGGCGCGTGGGGCGGACTGCTCGCCGGACTCGCGCTGTCGCTACCGGCGAGCGTGCGCCGCTTCGCGCCGGAAGCAGCGGTGGCTGCGGCCGCGGCCGCCACGGGGCTCTCAGCGCTGGCTATCGAGTCGCCGGCGTGGCTCGCTGTCGCGCTCGTCGGGTCGGCGCTGGCGTGGGCGGTCGCAAGCTGGCGCGCGAGCGCGTGGTTCGCGCTTCCGGCCGGCCTGTCGCTGCACGCTGCCCTGTGCGCGGTGCTCGCGCACGTGGGTGCGCCACCCGCGGTCACGGTCGCCGCACTGGGGATATCGGGCCTCGCGATGGGCGCGCCGGCCTTCACGCGCGCCGGTGGGCCGGGCGGGCGTCGATCCACGACCGGGCTCGCCCTCGCGGCAGCGGGTCTTCTCGGACTCGCGCTGATCCCGGTGCTCGGCGTCATCGGCGATGCCTTCGGCTCCGCCGGGGACTGGTACCGGATCGGGACGTCGGGAATCGCGTGGGGGCTCGGTCTCCTCGGCGCGGGGCTGATCGCCCAGAGTGCGCGTTGGCACGTCGAACCGGGGTACTACGTGGGCGGCTTCGTCCTGGTGCTCGCGGTGTGGACGCAGCTCGGCACCGTGGACTCGGCGTGGGTCGAGCTGTACACGACCCCGCTCGCGCTGTACTTCGTCGCAGCCGGCTACCTGCGCGCGCGGCTGGAACCCGAGCGGGGCTTCCCGGTGATCATGGACGTCGCCGCCGTCGCCGCCGGCCTCGCGTACCCGCTGTCTGCCGCGCTTTCGGCGCCACCGAGTGACGCTCTGGTGCACGCGGCGTGGGTCTTCGGGTTGTCGCTCGTTGCCATCGTCTCGGGCGTGGCGGTCAAGTCGCGCTGGTACTTCTTCGGTGGCGTGTCGGCCGCGGCCCTGATCGCGCTGTATCGCTCGTTCGGCGTGTTGGCCGAGCTGTGGTGGCTCGTGCTGGGTGTCGTCGGTGTCGCGATGCTCGTGGTCGCGTTGACCTGGGAGCGGCAGCGCATGGTCGTGACCGAGACGAAAGAAGCACTCAAGCGCAGCTTCGAAGGCTGGCGCTGAGACCACCGCCGTGAGACGACCCGCGGGTATACTGTCTGCACCGACCTGCAGCTGCCTGGAGGACCGATGAACGAAGCGTGCATCCCCGAGGGGTCCACACCCGATTCGTCCCCCGCCGCGCCCGAGCTCGTGGTCATCACCGGCATGTCCGGCGCCGGCCGCTCCGAAGCCATCCATACCTTCGAGGATCTGGGCTACTTCTGCATCGACAACCTCCCGCCGGGCTTCATCCCCCAGCTCACCGAGCTCTCCGAGCTGCCCGGCAGCCGGGTACGCCGGCTCGCGGTCGTGTGCGACGTGCGCGGCCTCGACTTCTTCGAGCAGCTGGCCGGTGAACTCGATGCGCTCCACGAACGGGGCGTGGCCCACCGCGTGCTCTTCCTGGAGGCCGACGACACGACGTTGCTCAACCGCTTCAAGGAGACACGGCGTCGCCATCCGCTGTGCGAGGACGGTCTCCCGCTCGCCGAAGGCATCGCCGCCGAACGCAGCGCGCTGCAGCCGATCAGGGCACGCGCCGACGTGGTGATCGACACGTCGGACTCGCGCCCCACGGAACTCAGGCGACGGATCCGTGAGGAGTTCCTGGCCGAGCCGCTGTCGCACACGCTCTCGGTGAGTGTCTCGTCGTTCGGTTTCAAGTACGGCACTCCCACCGATGCCGACATCGTCATGGACGTGCGCTTCCTGCCCAACCCGTTCTACGACCCCGACCTGCGGCAGCTGACCGGCCTCGAGAAGCCGGTCCGTGACTTCGTGCTGGGGCGCACGGAGACCGTCGCGTTCATGAGGCGCTGGTTCGATCTCCTCGACGGCCTCATGCCGGGCTATCTCGCGGAGGGCAAGACCCACCTCGCCATCGCGCTGGGATGCACCGGCGGGATGCACCGTTCTGTCGCGCTTGCCGAGGCGACCGGGGCGCACCTTCGCAAGGGCGGCTACAAGGTCGCTGTCTCTCACCGCGACATCAATCGCGACAAGGACGGCCGATGATGGGCGCGGGCCGCTGCGCCGTCGCTATCGGCGGTGGCACGGGATTGCCGCAGGTGCTTCGCTGCCTGGTGGAACTCGGCTTCTCGACGAGCGCCATCGTCACCATGGCCGACGACGGAGGGTCGTCCGGCGTGCTTCGGCGACAGCTCGGGATCCTGCCCCCCGGCGACGTCCGCAACTGCCTCGTGGCTCTGGCCGGCAAAGAGGAGGGGCTGCTCGCCCGCGTGTTCCAGTACCGTTTCGAGGGCGGGGAGGGACTTGCGGGTCACGCACTGGGCAACCTGATCATCGCCGCGCTCGCCGACCTCACCGGTGACTTCGCCCAAGCGGTCAAGGCCGCCGAGTCGGCGCTCGAGACGCGCGGCCACGTGCTGCCCTCGACGCTCGCTGACGTGCGACTCCATGGCGTCGACCGCGACGGAGTCGAGGTGGTGGGGCAGTCGTGTCTCGCAGCGAACCCCACCGCCGTGCACCGAGCGTTCCTCGAACCACACGATCCGCCGGCGAACCCTGAGGCGCTATCTGCGATCCGCTCGGCCGATCTCGTGGTGATCGGGCCGGGCTCGCTCTACACGAGCATCATCCCGAACTTTCTTGTGAGCGGCGTGGCCGAGGCGCTCAAGGAATCGCATGCGCTGCGGGTCTATGCCTGCAACGTCGCGAACCTGAGGGGCGAGACCGGTGGGCTGGACGCGGCCGAGCATGTCCAGGCGCTGGTCGAACACGGCCTCGACGGAGCGATCGATGTCGTGCTGGTGCACGATCCCGACGCCGGGCCGGGCACGCTGTGCGATGATGACCCGGGCATCGAGCCGGTACAAGCCGGCGAAGAGGTCCGCGCACGCATCGAGGCGCTCGGCATGAAGGTGGTCTCCGCCGACCTCGTGGACCCGTGCGATCCGGTTCGTCACGAACGGCAGCGGCTCTGCCGCGCGCTCGAGGGGGTGCTTGAGTAGGTGTCGTTCACCGCCGAGGTGAAAGACGAGCTCTCTCGCGTCGAGGCCGCTCGCGCCTGCTGCAGCAAGGCGCAGCTCGCGGCGCTCGTGCGCATCGAAGGCACCCTGCACATCTCAGGTCCCGACCGCTACCGGCTGGAGGTCGCGACCGAGACCGCTCCGGTGGCGCGCACGGTCATCAAGCTCCTCCACAAGGTCTACGGACTCAAGACCGAGCTCACCGTGCGCCGCAGCGTGCTTCACAAGACCAACAACTACCTGATCACCGTTCCCACGCAACCCAAGATGGCCGCGGCCCTGGCCGAGCTCGGCATCGTGGGAGAGCGCGGTTTCTCGCTGGGGATCGACCCGGCACTGGTCAAGCGCGAGTGCTGCGCGGTCGCCTACCTGCGCGGGGCGTTTCTCGGTGGCGGGTTCGTGGCCGATCCCCATGGCGACTTCCACTTCGAGCTCACCGCCGAGTCCGAACAGCTCGCAGAGGACCTCGTTGCGCTGATGGCGCGATTCGACATCGAGGCGCGGGTCGCCAAACGACGGGGCACGTTCGCGGTCTACCTCAAGGGCGCGGAGCCCATCATCACCTTCCTGGCCCTCGTGGGGGCGCACCGGGCGCTTCTGAGGACCGAAGACGTGCGCATCATGAAGTCGATGCGCAACGACGTGAATCGCCTGGTGAACGCCGAGATAGCCAACCAGCAGAAGACCGCTGAGGCGGCGATCGGCCAGATCGAGGCGATCGAGCTGCTGGCTGCCACGCGCGGCTTCGACAGCCTGCCTCCGGCGCTCCAGGAGCTCGCACAGCTGCGCCTCGCCAACCCCGAGGTGTCCTTGCGGGAGCTCGGCGAACTCGCCGACCCGCCGCTGTCGAAGTCGGCGGTATATCATAGGGTGCGCCGCATCGAGGAACTCGCTGCGGAACTGCGAGCCGACATAGACGGTTAGCGGCATGAAGGGGAGTGAGCGCTGCGGCGCGCGGGTCGCGCGGGCGCCACACAAGGGAGCAGCGCGGCCGCAACGGGGCGGTCGCCTCACGAGATCCAAGGAGGGATCGGCTTGACGATCAAGGTCGGTATCAACGGGTTCGGGCGGATCGGCCGCCTCGTGTTTCGCGCCATGGAGAACGACCCCGCGGTCGAAGTCGTCGCGGTCAACGACCTGACCGACGCCAAGACCCTCACGCACCTGCTCAAGTACGACTCGGTTCACGGCAAGTTCGACCACGACGTCGAAGCGGTTGAGGACGGCATCGTGATCCACTCCAAGAACGTGGTAGGCGAGCTGCTCGGAGTGAAGCGCACCGTCAAGGTGCTGGCACAGCGCAACCCCGCCGATCTGCCATGGGGCGAGCTGGGCGTCGACGTCGTGATCGAGTCGACCGGCCTGTTCACCGATGCGACCAAGGCCCAGGCCCACATCGACGGCGGAGCGAAGAAGGTCATCATCTCGTCCCCTGCGAGCAACGAGGACATCACGATCGTCATGGGTGTCAACGATGACGAGTACGACGCCGAGAAGCACAACATCATCTCCAACGCTTCGTGCACCACGAACTGCCTCGCGCCGTTCGCGAAGGTCCTGCGGGACAGCTTCGGCCTCAAGCAGGGCTTCATGAACACGATCCACAGCTACACCAACGACCAGAACATCCTGGACCTGCCGCACAAGGACCTCCGCCGTGCGCGTGCAGCTGCGATGTCGATGATTCCCGACGTCGACGGGTGCCGCGAAGGCGATCGGACTCGTGCTGCCGGACATGAAGGGCAAGCTCGACGGCATGTCGGTCCGGGTCCCCACGCCCGACGGCTCGGTCGTGGACCTTGTCGCGGAGCTCGAGACCGCGGTCACCCGCGAGCAGATCAACGCCGCGATGAAGGCTGCGGCAGACGGGCCGATGAAGGGTTACCTCGAGTACTGCGAGGATCCGATCGTCTCCATCGACGTCGTGGGCAATCCCGCATCGTCGGTCTTCGACTCGCTCCAGACCATGGTGATGGGCGGCGAGGGCACGTTCGTCAAGTGCCTGTCGTGGTACGACAACGAGTGGGGCTACAGCAACCGGGTCAAGGACCTCACCAAGATCCTGTTCGGCTAGTCGGGACTCTGCATGACACATACGGGGCCCCTTCGCGGGGCCCCGTTCATCATCACTCGACCCGGAGGAAGCATGTTCTCGAAGAAGACCATCAAGGATGTGGACGTCCGCGGGAAGCGCGTGCTGGTTCGCGTCGACTTCAACGTGCCGCTCAACGAGGGGTCGGTCACTGACGACACGCGGGTCCGAGCTGCGCTGCCCACGATCCGCTACCTCATCGACCACGGCGCTCGCGTGATTCTCATGAGCCACCTGGGTCGCCCCGCCGGTGCGCCGGACCTCGCATACTCGCTCAAGCCGGTACGCCGCTCACTGCAGCGTCTCATCGGCCGCAACGTCGCGTTCTCGCCGGAGACGGTGGGCCCCGAGGCCGAGGAGGCCGTCGAGCGCATGATCGACGGCGAGATCCTCATGCTCGAGAACGTCCGCTTCCATCCCGGCGAGAAGGCCAACGACCCGGCGTTCGCCCGTGCGCTCGCCAAGCTCGGTGACATCTACGTGAACGACGCGTTCGGCGCCGCACATCGCGCTCACGCGTCGACCGCGGGGATCGCCGAGTTCCTGCCCGCCTACGCCGGGCTGCTGCTCGCACGAGAGATCGAGACCCTGACGGGCATGGTCGCCGATCCGGAGAAGCCGTTCGTCGCGATCCTCGGCGGCAGCAAGGTGTCCGACAAGTTCGGTGTCATCGACCGGTTGATCGACTGCGTCGATGCGCTGCTCATCGGCGGCGGCATGGCCTTCACCTTCCTCGTCGCCAAGGGAATCGAGGTTGGGGACTCGATCGTCGAGTCCGACTGGGTGGAACCCGCGAAGAAGATGCTCGTCAAGGCGGAGAGCAAGGGCGTGGAACTCGTGCTGCCCACCGACTTCGTGGTCGCCGCAGAGATCGCCGAGGACGCCGACACCCGCGTGGTGGGCCGAGAGGAGATTCCGGTCGGGCTGAAGGGCCTCGACATCGGTCCTTCCACGGTCGAGCTGTTCAAGGGGGAGATCTCGGCCGCCAAGACGATCTTCTGGAACGGCCCCATGGGCGTGTTCGAGATGGCTCCCTTCGAGACCGGTACCAAGGAGGTCGCGGTCGCGGTGGGGCGCAACAACCGTGCGGTCTCGATCATCGGTGGTGGTGACTCCGTCGCCGCTCTCAAGAAGTTCGGCTTGGAAGACCGCGTCACGTTCGTTTCGACCGGAGGCGGCGCCAGCATGAAGCTGCTCGAGGGCGCACCGCTGCCGGGTCTTGAGGCTCTGCTCGACAGGTAGTCCTTATCGGCGCTGCGCACCGGCGCCACGACGAGAAGGGGAGGGCGACATGGGCCGCACGCCGATGATCGCGGGCAACTGGAAGATGTTCAAGACCTCCGGGGAGGGCGCCATCCTGGTGCAGAACCTCGAGGAGCTCGTTTCACCGTACGCGGACCGGGTGGACGTGGTGGTCTGCCCGCCGTTCACCGCACTCAAGAGCGTGTCGGTCGTCATCGAACTCGATCGGGTGGACATCGGCCTGGCCGCTCAGAACGTTCACTGGGAGGCGGACGGCGCGTACACGGGCGAGATCTCCACACGCATGCTCAAGGAGCTGCGCTGCGGCTACTGCGTGGTGGGTCACTCGGAGCGCCGGGAGATGTTCGGAGACACCAACGAGACGGTCAACAAGAAGGTCCGCGCGCTGTTCGAGGCCGGGATCACGCCCATCATGTGCTGCGGCGAGTCGCTCGAGACGCGCGACGCGGGCGAGACCGACGCGTTCGTGCGCGAACAGGTGCGCGCCGGTCTCGAGGGCATCACCGCCGAGCAGGCGGCCACGATCGTCATCGCCTACGAGCCCATCTGGGCCATCGGCACGGGTCGCACGCCCACACCTGAGGCGGCCAACGACGTGTGTCGCGGCATCCGCGCCACCGTGGGCGCCCTCTTCGGCCAGCCCGCCGCGATCCAGATGCGTGTGCTCTACGGCGGCTCGGCCAAGCCCGAGAACATCGGCCTGTTCATGCCCGAGCCCGACATCGACGGCGCTTTGATCGGCGGGGCAGCGCTCGACGCGGACTCGTTCAGCCGCATGGTCGCGGTCGCCGCCGACCACGCGGGCTGACGCATGACCCGCAACCTTCCTGCGGCACTCATCATCATGGACGGCTTCGGTATCGCGCCGCCGGGTCCCAACAACGCGGTCACGGCGGCAGCGACACCCAACCTCGACGCGCTCATGGCCGAGTTCCCGCACACCGCACTCGACGCGAGTGGGCTCGCCGTGGGCCTGCCGCCGGGCCAGATGGGCAACTCCGAGGTCGGTCACCTCAACATCGGCGCCGGTCGTGTGGTCTATCAGGAACTCACGCGCATCGACCTGGCGATCGAGGACGGGTCGATCTACGACAACGCCGTGCTCGCCGAGCAGATCGACGCCGCGGTGGCCGACGATCGTGCCGTGCACCTGATGGGTCTCGTCTCGGACGGCGGCGTGCACAGCCACGTCGCGCACCTGCGCGCGCTGGTTCGCTTGGCCGTGGGGCGGGGGGCGACCCGGGTATGGGTCCACGCCTTCCTCGACGGCCGAGACACCCCTCCGAGTTCCGGGCTCGAGTTCGTGCGCGATCTCGAGGCGGAACTCGCCGTCAGCGGGGCTGCGAGGATCGCGACGGTGGCGGGCCGCTACTACGCGATGGACCGGGACAACCGTTGGGACCGCGTCGAGAAGGCATGGCGGGCGCTCGTGCTCGGAGAAGGCGTGCCCGCGGATTCGGCCACGGGCGCCATCGAAGCATCGTACGCAGGAGATGTCACCGACGAGTTCATGGTTCCATCGGTGGTGGAGAACGCTCGTGTCGAATCCGGCGACGCGGTCATCTTCTTCAACTTCCGCCCTGACCGCGCCCGCGAGCTCACCCGCGCCTTCACCGACCCGACGTTCGAAGGCTTCGACCGGCCCGTCTTCCCCACGGTGCGGTTCGTCTGCCTCACCGAGTACGACCCGACCATCCCGGCGGCCGTCGCGTTCCCCAAGGTCCTGCCGACGCACGTGCTGGCGGATGTCCTGGCCGAGAACGGCTTGCGGCAGCTCCATATCGCCGAGACCGAGAAGTACGCGCACGTGACGTTCTTCCTCAATGGCGGCGCTGAGCCCCCCAAGGAAGGCGAGCAGCGCGTGCTCGTTCCGAGCCCCAGGGTCGCCACCTACGACCTGATGCCCGAGATGAGCGAACCCCTGGTCACCGAGAAGCTCGTGGCCGCGATAGAGGCGGGCGAGGCCGACGTCTACATCGTCAACTTCGCGAACTGCGACATGGTGGGCCACACCGGGATCTTCGACGCCGCGGTCGCCGCCGTCGAGGCGGTCGATGCGGGCGTGGGTGCTGTCGTCTCGGCGATCCGCGCTCGCGGCGGCGCGGCACTCATCACCGCCGATCACGGCAACGCCGAGTCGATGCTGGATCCGGACGGTGTCACTCCGTTCACGGCGCACACCACCTCGCCCGTCCCACTGGTTGTCGTGGCCCCGGGTGTCTCGGCGCTCGACAAGGGCGGGATCCTGGCGGATGTGGCACCGACATTGCTCGACCTCATCGGTGTGCCGCTGCCTCCGGAGTGGACGGGACGCGCTCTGTTGGTATACTGATGGGCCCCGCTCCGGACTCCGGGGCATCGAAGTAGGGCCATGAACTCAAGGAGACTTCGTGAACGCGCTTCTCATTCTCGTACTGCTGATCTGGGCCGTTTCTGCCATCGGCCTGATCGTCTTCGTGCTGCTGCATTCGGGCAAGGGCACCGGTCTGTCCGAGATGATGGGCGGGGTCATGACCCCGACGTCGAGCGGCACCAGCGTCATCGAGAAGAACCTCGATCGGATCACCATCGGCTTCGCGGTGGCCTTCATGACGAGCCTGCTCGTTCTGATGGTCATCTATCCCAAGGGCGTCTAGCACCAGCGTCCGGTTCGCAGTTCCCGAAACGCACACCCGCCGTCTCCTTCGAGACTGCGGGTGTTTCCTTTTGCGATTCTCGGCGACGAGGCACATAATCAATCCAAGCGTGCGATCCCCAGCGGGCTGCTCGATCACGCGTCAGATGACTTATGCAGATTGCTTGTCATTTGATGCATGCTCGAGGACACTCTGGGGGTTGTCCCGAACCGTCGAACCGGAGAGGGACGCATGCCTGATAGGGACGGTGCCGCGCTCATGGGAGTGAGAACGGCACCGCACGAAGCTCGACTCGGAGGGAGGCAGGAGTTGCACAGACACACACGCAAGATCCTCGCCGCACTATTGGCAGCAAGCCTGATGGCCACGGTCGCTCTCGGCGGCTGCGCACCGACGGCGACGGAGCCGGAGGCCCCTGAGGCATCCGGACCCACCAAGGGTGGAACGATGTCGTTCTACATCGGCGAGCCGGCCTACATCGACCCGTACAACGCTCAAGAGACCGAGGGCATGCAGATCACGCAGGCGATCTTCGACTCCCTCACGACGTTCAACGATCTCGATTCCTCCAAGGTGCTCCCCGCGGCGGCTGACAGCTGGGAGTCGAACGCCGACGCCACCGTCTGGACGTTCAAGCTGAACCCGAACGGCAAGTTCGCAGACGGCACTCCCGTGACCGCGAAGGACTTCGTCTACGCGTGGAACCGGATCGTCAACCCCGAGACCATCAATACGGCCACGGGCAAGCCCGACCCGTCCATCATCAGCTACCACCTGGGCTTCATCCAGGGATTCGATGAGGTCGCCGAGGGCAAGGGCACCGAGATGTCCGGCCTCAAGGCGATCGACGACACCACCCTCGAGGTGACGCTGTCGCAGTCGTTCGCCGACTTCGAGTACGTCGTGGCGCACCCGTCGCTCGCTCCCGTGCCGCAGGCACTGGTCGAGAATGGTGTGGAGTACGCCGACGCAGACCGTTCCGTACGGTGAGATGCCGGTCGGCAACGGTCCGTTCAAGATGGCGGAGCCGTGGAGCCACAACCAGTTCGTCAAGGTCGTGCGCAACGACAACTATGTTGGCGAAGCAGCGCTGCTCGACGGTGTCGAGTTCCGCATCTTCAAGGACCCGGAGACGGCCTACACCGAGTTCGAGGCCGGCAACCTCGACTTCACCCAGATCGGTGAAGGCAAGATCAAGGATGCGGTCGCCAAGTACGGCGAATCGCCCGACGGCTACACGGTCGCCCCGGGCGAGCAGGTCTTGCTCGGCGCTGAGACGTCGACGTACTACCTGATCCTCAACAACGAGAACGAGTTCCTCAAGAACAAGGATCTGCGCAGGGCGATCTCTCTGGCCGTCAACCGCCAGGCCATCTGCGACACCGTGTTCGAGGGCACTCGCGAGCCCGCCGACAGCATCCTGCCGCCCGCCATGGCCGGCTACAAGCAGGGCGCGTGGCCGGACTCCAAGTACGACATGGAAGCCGCCAAGCAGGCGCTGGTCGACGCCGGCTTCCCCGGGGGCGAAGGTCTGCCCACGTTCAAGCTGTCGTTCAACAGCGGTGGCGGTCACGAGAAGATCATGGAGCTCGTGCAGTCCGACCTGACGGCCATCGGCATCAAGACCGAGTTCGAGTCGGCCGACTTCCCCGTCTATCTCAAGCAGCTCGATGAGGGCAAGCACGAGATCGCCCGCTTGGGCTGGGTCGCTGACTACCCGATCGCCTACAACTTCCACTACGCGCTGTTCGACTCCAACTCGGGCGACAACAAGGCTCTCTACAAGAACCCTGCTGTTGACAAAGCGATCGCCGAGGGCCAGACGATCACGGATTCCGCAGCTCGCATCGCGAAGTACGAGGAGATCGACGCCACCATCGGTGCCGACGTCCCCGTCGCTCCGCTGATGTTCTACAAGCATCACCATGTCGGCTCTGACCGGATCAACGACTTCGTGTTCTCGCCGTTGTACTTCGGTAGCTTCGAGAAGGCCTGGATCTCGGCAGGCTCCGCCGCGCAGTAGACGCGACGCAGAGATACAGTCGAGGGGTGGCAGGGCATCGAACCCGGGTGTCCTGCCACCTTTCGTGAAGCGACCGCGAAGAAGGCGTTGATATGCTCCAGTACATCACCAAACGAGTGTTCCAGTTCATACCGGTCTTCTTCGGGGTGACGCTCGCGCTGTTCCTCATATCGACCTTCATGCCCGGGGCCGACCCCATACAGATGCGCTTCGGCGAACGCACGCCGCCTCCGGAGATCAGGGCGCAGCTCATCGAGCAGTACGGTCTGGATCAACCGTGGTACGTGCAGTACGCCAAGTACCTTCAGGCGCTCTCGCCGATCAAGCGCGTCGACGGCGAGATCGAGTGGACGGGCCCCGACTTGGGGACGTCGATCTATACGGGACGGCCGGTGACCGACATTCTCGCCGACACCTATCCCTACACGATCAGGCTCGCGTTCGCCGCGATCATCATCGAGATCATCGTCGGCATCGGAGCGGGCATCATCTCGGCGTTGAAGCAGTACTCGTTCGGCGACGTCTTCGTCACGTTGTCGACGTCGATACTCGTGTCGCTCCCGGTCTTCTGGCTGGGACTGATGCTGCAGTACTTCTTCGGAATCTGGTTGAAGGACGCGACCAACGGCGCGTTCTACCTGCCCATATCGGGGGCGTCAGGCATCTTCCCCGACGGGGCCTATCTGATACTCCCGGCGATCACGCTCGCCTCGGTGTCGACGGCATACGCTGCGCGCATCATGCGTAGCCAGCTGCTCGAGGTGACCAGCCAGGACTACATCCGCACCGCTCGGGCCAAGGGGCTCTCCGAGCGCGGCGTTCTGTGGCACCACTCGATGAAGAACGCACTGATCCCCGTCGTGACGTTCATCGGGCTCGACCTGGGCGCGATGCTCGCCGGCGCGGTGCTCACCGAGACGGTGTTCAACTGGCCGGGCGTCGGCTTCACGATCGCGCGGTCGATCTTCCAGCGGGACTTCCCTGTGGTGTTCGGGGGGGTCACCGTGATGTTGTTCGCGGTGATGATCATCAACCTCCTCGTAGACGTCTCGTACGCCTTCCTCGATCCGAGGATTCGCTACGGCGGGACGGTGGACTGATGATGACGTCCAAGAAGACGACACCCGAAGACCGCATCAGACAAGACGGAGTGCACGACTTCGATGGAGGTCCTGGTACGGGATCACCCCTCATCGTCGAGCATGTCGAGCATCAGAACCGCACGCTGTGGGGTGATGCGTGGTACCGGCTGCGACGCAACAAGCTCGCTCTTGTGGCCCTCGCGTGGATCGTGATGGTCGCACTCGCTGCGATCACGGCGGACCTGTGGGTGCCGCAGATGTTCGGCGATCCGCTCACGATCGACTCGCAGACCGCGGCCACGCAGCGTCTGCTGCCGCCCTCGCCCGGTCACCCGATGGGCACCGACGATCTCGGGCGCGACATCTTCGGACGCGTGGTGTACGGGGCTCGGGTCTCGCTGACGGTCGGGATCGTGGCAACCGCCATCGCGGTGTTCATCGGGGTCTTTCTCGGCGCGATATCCGGGTACTACGGCAAGTGGACCGACTCGCTGATCATGCGCGGGACCGACATCTTCCTCGCGTTTCCCTACATCCTGTTCGCGATCCTCATCCTGTCGGTGTTGCCACCCTCGGTCCGGGGCATCGTTCCGGTCATCCTTGCCATCGGGCTCCTGGGGTGGCCCACGTTCGCGCGGCTGTTCCGCGGCTCCGTGCTCTCGGTCAAGGAGAACGACTACATCGACGCCGGGCGTGCGCTCGGCGCGAGCGACGCGCGGCTCATGTTCCGGCACATCGCGCCGAATGCCATCGCTCCGATCGTGGTCTACGCGACGATGTCGATCGGTGGCGCGATCCTCACCGAGGCGGCGCTGTCCTTCCTCGGGCTCGGCATCCAACCGCCGGAGGTGTCGTGGGGGCAGATGATCGAGTCGAGCAGGGGATACCTCGTGACCGCACCGTTCCTCGTGCTGTGGCCCGGTCTGGCGATCCTGTCGACCGTGCTCGCGTTCACGCTGCTGGGTGATGGTGTGCGTGACGCTCTCGACGTGAAGATGAAGGACTAGCCATGGCCGATCACATGCTCGAGGTCGACGACCTCAAGATGTACTTCCACACGCGCGACGGAGTGGTCAAGGCCGTCGACGGCGTGAGCTACACCCTCGACTGCGGTGAGACCCTGGGAGTCGTGGGGGAGTCCGGTTCCGGGAAGTCGGTCCACGCTCTCACGATGATGGGGCTCATTCCCATGCCGCCCGGCCGCGTCGAAGGTGGCGACGTCCGGTTCAAGGGGCGCTCGCTTCTCACGATGTCCGAGGAGGAGCGCCGCAAGATCCGCGGCAACGACATCGCGATGATCTTCCAGGACCCGATGACCTCGCTCAACCCGGTGTACCGGGTGGGCCGGCAGCTCGCCGAGCCGCTCATCATCCACAAGGGCATGAAGAAGCGCGATGCATGGGCCCGCGCCATCGAACTCCTGCGGCTCGTTGGCATCCCGAATCCCGAGAACCGCGTTCGAGACTACCCTCACCAGTTCTCCGGCGGCATGAGGCAGCGGGTGATGATCGCGATGGCTCTGGCGTGCGACCCGAGCGTGCTCATCGCCGACGAGCCCACAACCGCCCTCGACGTCACCATCCAGGCTCAGATCATCGAGCTCATGCAGGAGATCCAGAAGCGCACCGACTCGGCGATCATCATGATCACCCACGATCTCGGTGTCGTCGCCGACGTCGCCGACAAGGTCCTCGTGATGTACGCGGGCAAGCCCGCCGAGTACGGCGCATGCGACGAGATCTTCTACCGGCCGTCGCATCCGTACACGTGGGGGTTGATGGATTCGATCCCGCGCCACGACATCACCGAGAAGAGCGCTCTGTGTCCCATCAAGGGACAGCCACCCAGCCTGATCGGTGCCCCGGACGCATGCACGTTCGCGCCGCGGTGCCCGTACGCGCAGGAGATCTGCCGGACGAAGAATCCGCCGCTGAGGATCCTCGAGGGTTCCCATTCTGCAGCCTGCCACTTCGCGGGCGAGCCGGGCTTCGCGAGAGACGACCTGGCGTGTGCGGGGGTGAGCGCCTGATGAACGAGCTCCTGCAAGTCACAGACCTCACCAAGTACTTCTCGGTGAACTCGGGGGCGTTCTCGCGCAGCAAGAAGGTCGTCAAGGCCGTCGACGGCGTCTCGTTCACGGTGGAGGCGGGCAAGACGCTCGGACTCGTCGGTGAGTCCGGCTGTGGCAAGTCGACGACGGGTCGCGCGCTCATGCGGCTCATCGAGCCGACATCGGGCGGTGTGACGTTCGACGGCAAGGACGTCCTGTCGCTTGCCGGTCGCGACCTCAAGGCGTTTCGCCGAGACGTGCAGATCATCTTCCAGGACCCGTATGCGAGCCTCAACCCGCGCTTCACCATCGGCGAGGTCGTGGGCGAGCCCATGCTGATCCACGGCATCGGAACCGCCGAGCGAACGCCGCAAGCGCTCGCAGGAGCTCCTCGAGGTCGTGGGGCTGAACCCCGAGCACATCAACCGCTACCCCCACGAGTTCAGCGGCGGGCAGCGGCAGCGTATCGGCATCGCGCGAGCGCTGGCGCTCAACCCCCGGCTCATCGTGTGCGACGAGCCCGTCTCGGCGCTCGACGTTTCGATCCAGGCGCAGGTGCTCAACCTGCTCGACCGGCTTGCAAGACGAGTTCGGGCTCGCGTACCTGTTCATCGCGCACGACCTGTCGGTCGTCCAGCACATCTCGGACAACGTGGCCGTCATGTATCTCGGCAAGATCGTCGAGATCAGCGACTGGCGGGCACTCTACGAGAAGCCTCACCACCCGTACACGCAGTCGCTGCTCTCCGCCGTTCCGGTTCCCGATCCTGACGTACAGCGCACCCGTCAGCGGATCCTGCTCGCGGGCGACCCGCCGTCACCGATCGACCCGCCGACGGGGTGCCGTTTCCACACCCGCTGCCCGATCGCGCAGCTCCCGATCTGTGCCGAAAGCGAGCCACAGCTCGACCGAGGTGGGTCCCGGCCACCGCGCGGCATGCCACTTCGCCGCGCCGTTCCCGATCGATGTCTCCAAGCTCGATACGACCATCATCGACGAGAGCGCCCTGGCCGCTGTCGTGGGCGTCGGGAGTGGGGATTCGTAAGGTCTAGCGCACTGTGTGACCACTTGCTATACTTTCGCTCGCTGTCCACCCCGATAGGGGCGAGCGGCCACAGGTCCGAGTGGCGGAATGGCAGACGCGCTAGGTTGAGGGCCTAGTGCCCGCAAGGGCGTGCGAGTTCAACTCTCGCCTCGGACACCATGAATG
>CAVYQS010000012.1:0-332500 GCA_963770765.1 uncultured Actinomycetes bacterium
TGAACCTGAAGGTGAAGGGCCGCGTTTCCTGAATGGGATTCCGGCCCTTCACTCATCTTCGGGAGTTTGACGGCAACGCAAATCACGGTGGCGGTCCTCGCGGTGATTGCTAGTCTGACGTGCATCGTGGGGATTCCGCCTTACTCGTCGTTTGAGCTGGCGTCCCGATCTCTCGCGGACACAGACCGATCTCGTCGCTGGGGCTTAGCTGGAGACTGATTGCCGGTGTAGGCCACCCCAAGCCTGAAGACTACCCACAGCACACCGGTCACAGCGGCAGCGAGCAGACCCAAGAGATAGTCCGGCGCGAACATGCTTAGTGTGCCGAGCGGCGTGCCAAGTAGGCTCGGCACCAGCCCGACAAGGACCCACGCCGCGACGAGTGTGGTGAGCAGCGGGAACCAGAGGCTGAACAGTCCGGCAAGACCCGACGTGGACTTGGCGCGAACCTTGGCGCGGCGAAGCCACGCCCAGATCATGCTAAGTAGGTAGATGATCGGCCCAACAACCAAACCGATGAACAGGGCCTTTCGGGACCATCCGAACCTGTCGACGTCATAGTTGAGGCCAAGCGCCCTATCGGAGATGCCAGTGCGGAGGTGCCCTGTTTCTCCGAAGCCCATTCCGCTGCCGCCGTTGACGAGTACGACAGCCGCCTTCTTCTCGGAGGGGATCATCGTCGCGAGCGCTTCGACGCCGGGGCTGATCCCGTCATGCCAAACAGCCCCGGTGTCGGAATCCACAAACCAGCCAAAGCCGTATGACGGCGACACTTTGGTAGCCGGGCGCATCATCAGCGCCTTGCCTTCGGCGCTCAGCACATCGTCCTCGCCGTTCATCATCATTCGCAGATAGCGCGCCATATCGTTGGCGCTTGCAATGATTCCGCCTGCCGGAGCCGTTGCGCGGTCGGTCGTGTTGTCGCGAAACGGCAGTCTGGTGCCGAACCACGGTCGGTGCCCGGTCGCCATGAACTCGTGGATCTCGCCGTCAGCGACGAAGCTGTGGTTCATTCCGACGGGCTCCAAGATGTTCGTTGCCACATAGGCCTGGTATTCCTGCCCACTCACGACTTCGATCAGGCGACCAAGAATGTAGTAGTTCGCATTCGAGTAGTCCCACTTCTGGTCGGGTTCGTAGGCTGGAGTCACCTCTGCCAGCTGGTCGACCGTGCGCTCAAGCTCGTCCTTCTGACCTGTGGCGTCCGGACGCGAGGCGTTCCCTTGCAGAGTGGAGAAGCCGCTCGTGTGACTGAGCAATTGCCGGATCGTGATCGCGCCGGCGGGCTGACCAGAGAAGACGTCAAGGTAGTGCGAGATCTCGGTGTCCAGACCGACCTTGCCCGCCTCTACCAGTTGCATCACCGCCAGCGCCGTGAAGCTCTTGGAGATCGAACCGGTCACGAAAGGCGTGTCCGGAGTGACTTCCGTATCGCCTCCGATCCTGAGGACGCCGCGCGCACCCGCCTGCGTGATCTCGCCGTCAGCCACGACGGCGTATGCCAGACCGGGCACTCCGGAAGCAGGCATCTCGCTATCAATGAAGTCCTCGATCGATTCGGACGGCATGTTTGCCGGCGCCGCGACGGCCGGTCCCCCTGCAACGGCAAGTCCCAATACGGCCGCAAGTCCCAACGCAGCGGCAACTTCCAATGCAGGCAAGACGAAGACGTGGTTCATACCGTCGCCTCTCGATCGATTGCCTCGCTGCTCAGCAGGGGACGATCTGATGTGACACAACTTCATAGGCTCTATTCATTTCTTGGAACACGCTTCAGATATGCTCTTCCCGGGCTTCCACCAGACAAACCTCCTCAGTGTCCGGGATCGTCTCGGACGAAGGTTACAAACGCGTCCACTGAGTCCGACCCTCGCACTGAACGCAGGGCACCCTTGGGTGCCCTGCTTGCGTTTGTCGGGAGTAGTGCACGGAGACCGGCGCCGCAGCACCGCTCGCATACCACTCGGGCGACCTCTGCGCGCGCCTGATCGGCAGTCGGCGCCGCGTTCGCGCCCGAGTGCCTGCCCGGGTAGTGCTAACCTCAAAAGATACAGCGGGCACGCGACTCGGGGGTCCTTGTTGAAGCGATCGACCGGTTCTCGATTGACCGAATACCTGGTGGTGGCCCGTCGCGGCACCGTCAACCTGTGGGGGCAGCTTCGCCGGCAGCTCCTTCCGGCAGCCGCGGTAGGCGTGCTGGTGGGTCTGGGAGTCACCGTGATCGACACCGTGACGTACACCCTCGTGTGGGGGAACGTGAGCCGCATGCTCACTCCCGTGACAATCGTGCTCTTCCCGACGTTGGGCCTTCTCGCTTCGGGTCTCCTGCTCGCGAAGGCATCAGAGAGGCCCGATATCCAAGGTACCGAGGAGTACATCGATGCCTATCACGAACATCACGGCGTCTACCGGTATCGCTCCGTCCCCGGCAAGGTCGTCGCCGCCATGGTTGCGGTGGGGATGGGCGGCAGCGCAGGTATGGAGGCTCCGAGTATCCACTTTGGTAGTGCTGTCGGCTCATTCGTGATGAGGAAACTCCGGCGCCTCGGCTATACCGAGGACGACGTCAAGCGTATGGCGGTTGCGGGAGCAGCGGCTGGAGTGGCCGCGATCTTCAAGGCGCCGCTCACGGGCGTTGTCTTCGCACTTGAGGTGCCGTACATGGATGACATGGCGCACGACGCGCTCATTCCCGCGCTCGTCGGCTCTGTCACGTCGTACATCGTGCTTGTCCAGTTCCTAGGCACAGCGCCGCTCTTCCGGGTGACCGAGCTCTACACGCCGACCGGCGCCGATCTGGGATACGCGCTGCTACTTGGAGTCATGGTCGGATTCGTCGCACTGATGTTCGTCCGTTCTCTGCACGCGGTTGAGCGGCTGGCGGGCCGTGTCGCGCTTCCCCTCTGGGCGCGAACGGGGCTCGGCGGTCTGATATGCGGGTTACTGGCGCTCGCAGGGCTTGGGCTCTTCGGTAGTCCCGCCGTGCTCGGCACAGGCTACGAAGCCATCGGGCGTTTCGTCTCCGGAGCCGCGGGGCCCGCCGAGTCCTTCGAGTTCCTGTTGCTGAAGGTGGGCGCGACCGTCGCGACCCTTGGAAGCGGCGCGGCGGGCGGACTCTTCATCCCGATGATCGGGATGGGCGCTGCGGCAGGGTCCGCGCTGCGCGGCCTAGTGCCTTCGGCGAGCGGGCCGCTGTTTCCGATCATCGGCATGGCAGCTTTTCTGGCCGCAGGCTACAACACGCCGATCGCTGCCGCCGTCTTCGTCGCGGAGTCGACCGGTGGCGCAGGCTACCTGATTCCTGCGCTCGTCGCGTCGGTCGCCGCCTACACGATTGCAGGTCGCGTATCCGTCTCGAAACGGCAGCGGTGGCGCCGTGAGGACTACGTAGATCGGCTCATGGGGCTCGCCATACCGGATATCATGACCAAGACAGTGATGACTGTGCCGCAGGACACGTCTGTGCAGCGCTTCCTCGAGGAGTACGTCCTGAAGCATCGCCGCAAAGGATTCCCGGTCACCGATGCGGATCGGCTCGTCGGATTCGTCAGCCTGTCGGACGTGCGTAACGTCCCCGCGGACGAGCGTGGGCGAACGCCGGTATCTATGATCATGGCGACACCGGCCGTATTCACTGTGGCGGACAGGCCGGTGGGGGATGTGGCTGCTCTCATGGCAGAACACGATTTCGATCGCATCCCCGTCGTTTCGGCGCACGATCCGACACGCATTGTCGGGATCATCTCGTCGACCGACATCCTCGCTATGGATAGGGTCTGCTCCCGCGAATTGGGCTAGTCGCCTTTCGGCGAAGGCAATGGGCCGCGGTCACAAACGCGTCCACTAAGTCCGACCAGCGAATGACACGAGGCACCCTTCGGGGTGTCTCGTTTCGTTCACCGTGAGTGCCCCATCTACCGGCGCCCGCTCGCTCCCGCATCTGCGGTCAGAGAGCCGTCCATCGGGGCCGGCAGTTGAGTGGGGCAATCGACTCCGTATACTGCGAGGAGCGGCGCTCCAAGCCAGGGCGTCGTCTCAGCGCCTCCGAGACAGGGGAGTGCAGTTCATGGATCGATTGCGCAAGAGCGAACGAGCACGCGCCCGGGTGAGCACGGCATGGTGACAGAATCCGCAGGCGCCCACAGCAAGGCGGCCGCAGTGGTGGCCGCGGCCGTTGCGCAGGGTCTCGGCGCGCTGGACGAGTGGCACGCGAAGGTCCTGCTCGCCTGCTACGGGATCCCCATCCCCGAGGGTGGCCTCGCCCGCACCGAGGACGAGGCGGCGGCGATTGCCCAGCGGCTCGACGGTCCGGTGGTCGTCAAGGCGATCGGGCCGCACATCAGCCACAAGACAGAGCACGGGCTGGTCGCTCTGAACCTGAGCGGCGAGGAGGCCGTTCGCGCCGCAGCTCGTTCCATGCTCGCGCTCAACGAGGGTCAGGACACCGCGCTCCTCGTTGAGCGTATGGTCCGAGGATCACGCGAGTTCATGGTCGGCATGAAACGCGATCCTTCCTACGGCCCCGTCGTCGTCTTTGGTATCGGAGGAATCTTCGCCGAGGCCCACAGGGACATCGCGCTCAGCGTGACGCCTTTGGAGGACCGGGACGTCGAGAGCATGCTCGATGGGATCAGGGCGAGCGCACTGCTCGGCAGCTTCCGTGGGATGCCGCCGGTGGATCGTGCGTCACTGGCCCAAGCGATTCGTGCGCTTGCCCGCATCGCCGAGGACTATCCCGACATCACCGAGATCGACGTCAACCCCCTCATCATCGAAGGAGCCACGCCGGTGGCTGCCGACGCGCTCGTGATACTCAGTCCAGCTGCGGGGCCGGACGCGTCGGCCTCCATCTCACGAAACACCACTGCCCGGGATCTGACCCCCCTGCTAGCGCCGCGTGCCGTCACAGTCGTCGGCGGCTCGAACGACCCCCGCAAGTGGGGCGGGTCCCTCATGCGGAATCTCATCGACGGCGGCTTCGCCGGTCCCATCTACCCCGTGAACGGTCGGGGCGGCACCGTGTGCGACCTTCCGGCCTTCGGCAGCGTCGCCGAGCTGCCTGAAGCCCCGGACTTGGCGCTGGTTGCGGTGGGGGCCGCCCAGGTGAACGGCGTCATCGAGCAGTGCGGTGAGCGCGGGGTTCCGGTTGCACTCGTGGTTGCTGCGGGCTTCTCCGAGGCAGGGGAGGCAGGGGCGCTCGCAGAGGCGGAGCTGGTCAGGACGGCCAACGCCTCAGGCGTCACGCTCATCGGTCCCAACTGCATGGGCCTTCTCGCCACGCACAGCCGGCTCCACGCCGTCGGCTTCTTGGAGTTGCATCCGCAACCCGGGGGCTTGAGCATCATCTCGCAGTCCGGCAACATCGGCGTCCAGCTTGTCACCAGGGCCGAGCGTCGCGGCATCGGCATCGATAAGTACGTGACAGTCGGCAACCAGGCCACGACGAGCGCGCTCGACGTGCTGGATGCGCTGGCAGACGACCCACAGACCGCCGCCGTCCTCCTCTATCTGGAGGAGGTCGGCGACGGCCGCCGCTTCATCGACGTCTTGCGCCGCATCACGCCCAAGAAGCCCGTGGTGGTCTTGCCCGGAGGCATGACGGACTATGGGCGCCGCGCAGCCGCGTCGCACACCGGCGCCATGGCGGGGTCTACTGATGTCTTTCTGGCCGCGACGCGTCAGACGGGCTGTCTCGTGCGAACGGGCCCTGACGAGAGCATTGACATGGCACTCTGTCTTTCCGCGCTCCCGCTGCCGAAGGGCCGCCGCGTGGCCGTCATGACGCTCGGCGGAGGCTGGGGTGTGCTGGCGGCGGATGAGCTGGCCCGCAACGACCTCGAGTTGGCCGAGCTCGAGCCCGACGTCCTGGCCGGGCTGGACGCGCTCCTGCCCGGTTACTGGTGCCGAAGCAACCCCGTCGACCTCGTGGCGGCTGTCGGCCCGGACCTCGCAGTCAGTGCGCTCACGATTCTCGCCGAGAGTGAGGCCGTGGATGCCGTCGTGGTACTCGGCATCCTCCGCAGCCCGTCCACGGGCTGGATGTCGGACGATCCGGTGGCGGCCGGCGTGCCAGGCGGGTCGGGCCGTGGCAACTTCAACGCCGCCGAGGTCGCGTTTCTCGAACGCGTGACCGAGCTCATGGCGAGCACGGGCAAGCCGATCATCAACGTCCCACTCCGTCCGCTCGAAGCCGCGATGTTCCCCGGCGGCGCACGACACGATCCGGTCATCCTCTACTCACCGGTCGCCGCGGTGCGCGCCCTTGCGGCTATGGCCTGGTACGGGGAGTACGTCGCCGCACAGTAGCGAACCGCACGGTAGTCCCGATCATGCGTCTGGGCTGCCGAGTTCTCGGACCCGAGGTCCGCTGGGTCAGAGCTCGGCGGTTTCCGGGCGGCGTATGCAGCGGCTACAAGCGCGTTGACCAAGTCCGACCATGTTCGTGACACGAGGCACCAATCGGGGCGCGTCGTGTCGTTTACGTGTGGTCTCGGTGCAGCCGCGGATAGCCTCCGTTAGGCCTGCCGCCGTTGGGGAATGTCAAGAACAGTTCCTAAGTAGGACGAATGGTTACGGGGGTTGACGCATGCCGCCTTCTGCGCAGGAGGACCGCGAGCGAGTCGAGCGGCTCAGCAGTGTGCTTCGCTCGAATGGGTTCCGGCTCACTCACCAGCGCCTCGAAGTGGTGCGCGAGATCGCATCGACCGATTCCCACCCAGACGTCGACCGCGTCTTCCGAGGGGTTCGTGAGCGAGTGCCCACCATCTCGCTCGACACGGTGTACCGGACGCTCGGAACGCTGGCTGATCTTGGGCTGGTCAACCGGGTTTCGGGTCCGGCCTTGGTTGCACGTTACGACGCGAATACAAGCAAGCATCACCACTTCATCTGCGCCCGTTGTGGGCTTATCGGCGATGTTGAGAGCAGCGAGCTGGACGGCCTGAGCGTTCCAGCCTCCGCTGCGGAGCTTGGAGATGTGGACAGTGTCGAAGTGCGCTTCAGCGGCGTCTGCCACGAATGCGCGGAAAGGGATCACGCCCGAGGCAACCGGCCAGCGAACGACAGTAGCGGCATCAGCAGAGGGAGGCACCATGAGTGAGAACACCAAGTCCCCCATCACCCGTCGTGGAGCATCGAATCGGGAGTGGTGGCCGGAACAGCTCAACCTGAGCGTGCTACGCCAGAACTCGCCCTTAAGCGACCCGATGGGCGAGGAGTTCGACTATGCCGAGGAGTTCAAGACCCTCGACTTGGCTGCCGTCAAGCAGGACCTCCGCGGACTGATGACCGATTCGCAGGACTGGTGGCCCGCAGACTGGGGTCACTACGGCGGGCTCATGATCCGCATGGCGTGGCACAGCGCCGGCACATACCGTACGAGCGACGGCCGCGGTGGGGCCGGGTCGGGGCAGCAGCGGTTCGCGCCACTCAACAGCTGGCCGGACAACGCGAACCTCGACAAGGCGCGCCGCCTGTTGTGGCCGGTCAAGCAGAAGTACGGGCGCAAGCTCTCGTGGGCCGACTTGATGATCCTCGCCGGCAATGTGGCGCTCGAGTCCATGGGGTTCAAGACGTTCGGCTTTGGCGGCGGTCGTGTGGATGCCTTCGAGCCCGAGGAGTCCGTGTACTGGGGCACCGAGACCGAGTGGCTCGGCGATGCGCGCTACTCGGGTGAGCGCGAACTGGAAGACCCGCTCGCCGCAGTCCAGATGGGCCTCATCTATGTGAACCCACAGGGACCGAACGGCAACCCCGACCCGGTCGCGTCGGGCCGCGACGTGCGCGATACCTTTGCGCGGATGGCCATGAACGACGAAGAGACGGTTGCGCTGGTGGCAGGCGGACACAGCTTCGGCAAGTGCCACGGAGCCGGAGATGCTGGCCTCGTTGGCGCTGAGCCCGAAGCCGCTCCGTTGGAGGACCAAGGCCTGGGCTGGAAGTGCGGCTTCGGGACGGGCAGGGGCGCGGACGCTATCACCAGCGGGCTCGAAGGCGCGTGGAAGGCCAACCCGACCACGTGGGATATGGGTTACCTGAACACCCTGTTCAAGTACGAGTGGGAACTGGTCAAGAGCCCCGCCGGCGCGTATCAATGGCTCGCCAAGGACGTGGCCGAGGAAGACATGGTGGTCGACGCCTATGACCCCTCCAAGCGAAACCGGCCGATGATGACCACGGCCGATCTGTCGCTGCGTTTTGATCCCATCTACGAGCCTATCGCGCGGCGCTTCCAGCAGAATCCGGAGGAGTTCGCGGATGCGTTCGCCCGTGCCTGGTTCAAGCTCACCCACCGCGACATGGGCCCGCGGTCGCGTTACCTCGGTCCTGAGGTTCCGGATGAGGACCTGATATGGCAGGATCCGGTGCCGCCGGTCGACCATGAGCTCATCGACGCGAGTGACGTTGAACGACTCAAGGACAGCATCCTTGCGTCTGGGCTTTCGGTCGCGCAGCTCGTGACGACCGCATGGGCGTCGGCATCCACGTTCCGTGGCTCCGACAAGCGCGGCGGAGCGAACGGTGCACGCATCCGCCTGGCGCCCCAAAAGGACTGGGAGGTCAACCAGCCCGAACAACTGAGTGCCGTGCTTCAGACTCTGGAAGGCATCCAGCAGGAGTTCAACACGGCGAGCGCGAACGGGAAGGCCGTGTCGCTGGCCGATCTCATCGTTCTAGCCGGATGCGTCGGTGTCGAGCAGGCGGCCAGGAACGCGGGCCACGAGGTGACGGTGCCCTTCATGCCGGGGCGCACCGATGCCTCCCAGGAGCAGACCGACATCCAGTCGTTCACCGTGCTCGAGCCCAAGGCTGACGGGTTCCGCAACTACTTCAAGTCCGCCGTAGGCATCCCCGTCGAGGAGCGACTCGTCGACCGGGCGCAGCAGCTCAACCTGACGCCTCCGGAGATGACGGTTCTGCTCGGCGGTATGCGGGTCCTCGACACCAACGTCGGTCATTCGCCACATGGCGTATTCACTCAGCGGCCGGGAACCCTGACCAACGACTTCTTCGCGAACCTGCTCGATATCGCCACCGAGTGGAAGCCGAGCGCGCAAGCCGACGGCCTCTACGAAGGTCGTGACCGCTCGACGGGCGAACTGAAGTGGACGGCAACACGCGCCGACCTGGTCTTCGGTTCCAATTCCCAGCTGCGGGCGTTGGCTGAGGTGTACGGATCATGCGACGGGCAGGAGAAGTTCGTGCACGACTTCGTGGCGGCATGGGACAAGGTCATGAATCTCGACAGATTCGACACTGCGTGATCAGAGCATGTGCCTGACGCGCATGCATCTGAACGTATCCTGCACCTGCAAACGCGTCCACTGAGTCCGACCACTCGAACGAACACGGGGCTCCTTCGGGGGCCCCGTTCTCGTCCATCTGCTCCGTCCGGCCAGCTGCCAGTCGTCATCGAGCCATCCGGGTTGCGTCGCGGTATCCTGACACAAGAGCCTGGGCGCCACTGAGGCGCGTCCAAAGCCGTCTACGATGGGCGCCAACCATACGATGCGCAACGACTACGAGTTGTTGGATAGCGGAGACGGGTGCAAGCTCGAACGCTTCGGCGATGTGGTCCTGTCACGTCCTTGTGGTCAAGCCCTCTGGGAGAAGCGGCGACCTGAGTTGTGGGCGAAGTCCTGTGCTTCGTTCAACAAGGGGCGCGGCTGGCAGACACACGGCGGCGCGGGGCTACCCTCAAGCTGGCTCGTCACCATCAACGACATCGCGATGAGGCTGACACCCACTCCCGCCGGTCATCTCGGCGTGTTTCCTGAGACGCGCGCCTTGTGGGACTGGATCAGCGACACACTCAAGCTGCGTACGGAAGGAGCAGCTGACGTACTCAATCTGTTCGCGTACTCGGGTGGCGCGACACTCGCCGCTGCGCGTGCCGGCAGCGCGGTATGCCACGTGGACTCGTCCAAGTCGATGGTCACCCGTGCGAGAGAGAACGCCGCCCTGAACCGACTGGCAGATGCTCCCATACGCTGGATCGTCGAGGACGTCGGAAGGTTCCTGGATCGCGAGATTCGTCGCGGCCGCACCTACGATGCGATCATGCTCGACCCGCCTTCGTTCGGACATGGCACGAAGGGCGAGCAGTACCGGCTCGAGAGGGATCTGGTCTCGACGCTGCGCAGATGCGGTGCGCTGCTGACAGACGAGCCGGCGTTCGTAGTGCTCACCTCACATACGTTGGGGGTGACCGCAGCGCACCTCGAGAGTCTCATGGGAGACGTCTTCGACGGCGGCGCGCTCACGTCCGGCGAGATGCGATTGACCGGTGCTGACGACGTTCGTCCCGTTCCGGATGGTCTCTGGGTGCGCTGGACAGGTGAGTAGAGTGTGCCGGCGCAAGACGGTACGAGACACGCGAGCCGCCTCGGCGTGTACTCTGACCACCGGTGGCGATCCACGCGATTGAGAAGGAAGCGATGCCGGAGTCGAGAGTGCTGATCATCGGCGGGGGAGCGGCCGGGTTGTCAGCGGCGGTAGCAGCGGCACGCCTCGGCGTATCCGTCACGGTGCTGGAGGCCGATGCTCGCGTGGGGAGGAAGATCCTCGCGAGCGGCAACGGCCGGTGCAACCTCACGAACCTCGCCATATCACCACTGGCGTACAACCATTCCGAATTCGTCGAGCCGGTTCTCGGAGAGTACCCCTGCGGACCCATCCGCTCCTTCTTCGAGACGATGGGGCTGCTGACATCGGTCGATGCAGCGGGACGCGTGTACCCGACCACGAACTCCGCCAGCTCGGTCCTCGACGTGCTGCGGCTCGAGTGTGGACACCTCGGCGTGGACGTGAGATGTGGATTCAAGGTCGTGCGTGTGTCAGAGCGTGCCCGCGGCACCGGGTTCGAGGCGTTCTCGCCCGACGGTGACCTCGTTCGCGCAGACGCTGTCGTTGTCGCGACCGGCGGTGGCTCGCTGCTTGCCGATCTGGGGCACCGCTCGGTCACCACTACCCCGGTGCTCGGACCGATCAGGACGGAAACCGGGCCCCTCCGAGGGCTCTCGGGCGTGCGCGTGAAGTGCTCTGCGACCTTGATGGTCGGTGTCGATCACGACAACACGGGCGGCGTGCCCGTTGCCTCTGAACACGGCGAGCTGCTGTTCCGCGACTACGGGGTCAGCGGAATCATGGTCTTCGACCTCTCTCGCTACCTCGAGACGGGATGCGTCATCTCCATCGATCTCTTCCCCGAGGTTGACTTGCAGGAGCTCCGTACGATGATCGCTCTGCGTTGTTCAGCCCTGCCGTGGAGAAACGCCGATACCTTCTTCGCCGGCATGCTCCACGAACGGGTGGCGCGGGCGATCATGCGCGCCGCGGACGTCGGTTCGGACACAAGGGCAGAGGAGCTGCCTCAGGCCCGTCTCGCGGCCTTGCTCAAGGACTTCCGGCTGCGCGTCCTCGGTGTGGGTGATGCTCGTCAGGCGCAGGTGACCCGCGGCGGCGCATCCGTTGCGGAGTTCGATCCGTGCACGATGGCCTCGTGTCGCGTGGACGGACTGTTCGCCGCCGGCGAGGTACTCGACATCGACGGGCGTTCTGGTGGCTTCAACCTGCACTGGGCCTGGGCGTCGGGAATCGTCGCCGGCGAGGCTGCCGCCCGATTCGCGATGTCGCAGCCAGCGAAGTCGGATCACGAATCAGAAGACCACGCGTGATCGAGGTCAGGAACATAGCACTCCCGCTCTCGGCTGCCGGGCCCGCCGAGGAGGGTGCGATGAGGCGTGCGGTGGCCAAGCGCTTGGGCGTGGAGGTCGGGCAGATTGCGACACTTCGTCTTCTGAAGCGCTCCGTCGACGCTCGTCGCAAGAGCAACGTCCACTTCGTCGTCTCGCTTGGCGTGACGCTTGACGATGGCGTCGGAGGGGGCGAGGTCGGTGTGGTGCGTCGAGCCGGAGACGACAACGTGCGCATCGTCGATTCCGAACCGCCGACCGCCGTCACGAAACCCGCGGTCACTCCCCGGGTCCGTCCCGTCGTCGTCGGCACCGGTCCGGCCGGGCTCTTCGCAGCACTCGTCCTGGCGCGTTCAGGGGTCCGGCCGCTCGTACTGGAGCGAGGCCAGGCGGTAGGCCCACGCGTACGCGCCGTGAACGACTTCATCCGACACGGCGTGCTCGACCCCCATTCGAACATCCAGTTCGGCGAGGGCGGCGCCGGGACCTTCTCCGATGGAAAACTCACCACCAACACGAGAGACCCCCGGTGCCGCAGCATCCTTGAGATCCTCGTCGGCGCGGGGGCCCCCGACGAGATTCTCTGGCAGGCGAAGCCACACATCGGCACAGATCGCCTCACCGGCGCGGTGAAGAGGATCCGGCAGGAGATCGAGTCGCTCGGCGGCGAGGTCCGTTTCGGTACGCGCCTGTCCGACCTCATCCTCGATGAAGACGGTAGACTCCTCGGCGTTCTCACACAGGGCGATCGAGGACGAGAGGAGCTCGCTGCGGAGGCGCTCATCCTGGCGACGGGTCACAGCGCTCGCGACACCTTCGACATGCTGTGCGCGCGCGGCGCCCATCTCGCTCAGAAACCGTTCTCGATCGGTGTGCGCATCGAGCATGATCGCCTTGAGGTGGACCGAGCGCAGTATGGCACCGCGGCTGAGCATCCGGCGCTGGGTGCGGCGGAGTACACGCTTTCGTGCCAGCTCCCTTCCGGTCGCGGGGCCTACACGTTCTGCATGTGTCCCGGAGGCTGGGTGGTGGCCGCTGCAAGCGAGCCCGGAGGCGTCGTCACCAATGGGATGAGCCGATACGCTCGCGAGGGCGCGAACTCGAATGCGGCCTTTCTGGTCAGCGTCATGCCGGCCGACTTCGGCGACGACCATCCCTTGGCGGGCGTGCGGTTCCAGCGGCAATGGGAGCACGCTGCCTTCGACCTCGGTGGGCGCGCCTTCCGCGCTCCTGCTCAACTCATGGGCGACTTCTTGCAGGGTGTCGCCTCTTCGGCCGCCGGCGATGTGCAGCCGACGTATCCACTCGGGGTCGTCTACGCCGACCTCGCGCAGTGCCTGCCGGAGTTCGTGGTCGAATCATTGCGTGTGGCGGCGCCGATATTCGATCGTCGTATGGCCGGATTCGCGAGACGTGACGCGCTTCTCACGGGGGTGGAGACCCGCTCGTCGTCGCCTGTGCGCGTGGTACGTGATGATTCCCTGCAGTCGAATCTGCGGGGGGTGTACCCGTGCGGAGAGGGCGCAGGCTATGCCGGCGGCATCATGTCTGCCGCCGTGGACGGCATGCGCTGTGCCGAAGCCGTGCTCGCGACCTATTCTTAGGCACACAGGCTCGTCGGCAGCGTATGCGGGAGACCGCGAGGTGCTACGCAGACCCCGATGTCACCATGCGGGTGTCACTGCGTTTGGGCACGTATATCAGTGAGTCGTCGATCACGAGCGAGGGGGAGACATGGTGGCTGTGACCACTCGGTGGGTCGATGCGGATGGCGGGGCCCGCGAAGGCGAGGGGGCACGGTTGGATCTCGCGACGGGCGCACCGTGGCGCTGGCTCGACGTGGTCGACGGAGATGACGCCATCCTTCACGCGATAGCCGAGCAGTTCGACTTGCACCCTCTGCTCGTCGAGGACGTGATCCATAGACAGCATCGGCCCAAACTCGATGTCTCGGAAGAACAGGTCTTCCTTGTATGGCTGACCCCGGAGCATCCCCAAGATGACGGAATCGTCACGAGCGAGATCGACGCCTTCCTTGGTCCCGACTACCTCATCACGATGCGCGCGAGTGCGGATGTCTCAGTCGCGCAGGCTGTCGCCGACACCGCGCGATCGGTCTCTCGGGGCCCGGACTGGATCCTGCACGCGATCATCGACCGGCTGGTGGACTCGGTGCTTCCGATCGCTGACGCCTTGGGTGATGACCTCGACGACATCGAGGACGCACTTCTCCGCGCGCCTCGCTCGGAGGATCTGAAGCGGCTGTATGCCGTGCGGCGTCGGCTCGTGCAGCTCCATCGGATCGTCGCCCCCGAGCGAGACATCCTTCGAGGATTGGCGCGAGAGCGCGCGGTCGTCAGCGAGGATGCGTATCGCTACTTCCAAGACGTCGGCGACCACCTCGCCCGAGTGGAGGACTCGATCGAGACGTATCGGGATGTCGCCGCGGCAGCGATGGACATCTACCTGTCTGCTCAGAGCAACCGCATGAACGAGATCATGAAGCAGCTCACGGTCGTCGCCACCATCTTCATGCCGCTGACCCTCGTCTCGGGTATCTATGGAATGAACGTGATCAAAGGGATGTGGCCGCCTGTGCTCGCGCAGTGGTCTTTCGCGGCGATCCTGGTGACGATGCTGGCGATCGCCGCCGGTATGGCCCTGTACTTCAGGAGGAAGAACTGGTGGTAGCCGATGACACCGCACGAGCGGCCGATCCTGAACACAGCCGAGACGGCACCCGCGATGTCTACACCGTCGCCAACATCATCACCATCCTTCGGCTGATTCTCGTCCCGTTCTTCTTCAGCGTCCTGATAGCCGGGGGTCACGACATCCTGTCCTTTGCATTGTTCGCGACAGCGGCCTCGACCGACTGGCTCGACGGACAGATCGCACGCCGCACGGGCACGGTGACCGAGCTTGGAAAGGCCATCGATCCGCTGGTGGACCGGCTTCTGATCGCGGCGGGAGTGCTTGGGCTGTTCTTGGTGGGGCGCCTGCCGGGCTGGATAGTCCTGGTTCTGGTCGCCCGCGACGTCTACTTCCTCGCAGGGGCGTGGGTCCTCGCCCGAGCCGACGCGGGGAGGATCGAGGTCGCCTACATCGGCAAGGTCACCACCGCGCTCCTGCTGATCGGCTTCTCAGACCTCATCTTGGATTGGCCTCAGATCCCGGGACTCGGTCTCATCGAATCACCGGCTCTGCCCGGGTTCGGATCGGCGAGCGCAGCTCTCGGAATCTGGTTCGTATACGCGGGCGTGTTGACATCGCTCGCCACGGCCGTCGTCTATACCAACAAGGCTCGTGCCCTGCTCGCCGACGCTCGACGCAGAGACCAGAAGTCCCCCCGACAGATCGAGGTGGAAGTATGAAAGCCGTCATCATGGCGGGCGGGGAGGGCACGCGACTGCGCCCCCTGACGTCACTCCTGCCCAAGCCCATGGTCCCGATCGTCAACCAGCCGGTCATGGAACACATCGTCGGCCTGGTCAAGCACCACGGGATCGATGGTGTGGTTGCGACGCTCGCCTTCATGCCGCAGTTCATCCAGGACTACTTCGGCGATGGCGACGAGTGGGGCATGTCGATCGAGTATGCGATCGAGGAGACGCCGCTCGGGACGGCGGGCTCTGTGCGAAATGCTGAGAAGCTCCTGCCGCGCGATGAACCGTTCATCGTCATCAGTGGCGATGCGCTCACCGATATCGACCTTACCGAGCTGGTCGAGTTCCACAAGCGCAAGGGCGGTGCGGTGACCATCGCACTCAAGGCCGTCGACGATCCGCTCGAGTTCGGCGTGGTCGTCACCGATTCCGACGGCCGGGTCGAGCGCTTCTTGGAGAAGCCCACCTGGGGTCAGGTGTTCAGCGATCAGATCAACACCGGCATCTACGTCATCGAACCGTGGGTGCTCGACGAGATCCCTGCCGACCGCCCCTACGACTTCTCGAGCGAGCTGTTCCCGTCGCTCATGGAGAAGGGGCACGCCATCTACGGCATGGTCACCGAGGGCTACTGGTGCGATGTCGGTAGCCGCGAGAGCTACCTCCAAGTCCATAAGGACGTACTTGACGGCGCCGCGATGGTCTACATTCCGGGCGTTCATGCTCGAGAGCATCTGTGGGTCTCCGACAGCGCGACCATCGCACCCGACGCGACCTTGGGCGACAAGGTCGTCATCGGTGAGAACGCGACCATCAGGGCGGGCGCTGTCATCGGTGATTACGTGGTGATCGGTGACAACTGTGTCGTGGGGGCCGACGTACGGATCGCACACTCGGTCGTATGGGACGACACCTTTATCGGCATGCACTCCACGATCTCGGGTGCGGTGCTCTGTCGTCACGTCGATGTGCGTGCGAGAGCCGTCGTCGACGTGGGAGCCACCATCGGCAACGAGTCCGTGGTGGGCAAGGGCGCTCATGTGGGTGCCGACGTTCAGGTCTACCCCTACAAGCGGATCGAAGCGTCCGCCACGGTGAACTCCTCGCTGATATGGGAGTCCGCCGGGTCACGTGCGATCTTCGCCGACGCCGGCATCTCGGGTCTGGTGGGGCTGGACATCACCCCTGAACTCGCTCTCAAGGTCGCCGAGGCGTACGGAACCGTGCTGCCCAAGGGCGGCCACGTCGTTGTCACTCGAGACACCTCGAGAGCGGCGCGCATGGTCAAGAGAGCCATGGTGGCGGGCCTCAACGCCGCAGGCGTCAACGTCCGCGACCTCCGTGTGGCATCCCCGGCTCTCAGCCGCTTCACGACTCAGAAGACTCGCTGCGTAGGTGGCATACACGTGGCGGTCGGAGACAACGACCCTCAGACGCTACAGATACGCTTCTTCGACAAGAACGGCCTTGACATCGCGCCCTGGGAGCAGAAGAAGATCGAGCGTCTGTACTTCCGGGGAGAGTTCCGGCGCGCCTTCCTCGACGAGGTCGGCGAGATCATCTATCCGCCGCGTCCACTCGAGTACTACTCGGCCGCGCTGCACGACGCGATCGTCGGCGCGGGACTCGAAGGCTCGTGGCGCAAGATCGTCGCGGACATGGGATGCGGAGCAGCGTCTCTCATCTTCCCGCAGGTGGCGCATGGCTGGCACATCAACCTGATCGCGCTCAACCCCGTCATCGACGTGGAATCCTCCTCGGGGTGTGGCGAAGCGACACCCGAGTCGCTGAGCCTGCTGAAGGGAACATGCGAGCTCTTCGGCGCGGACTTCGGAGTCCAGTTCGATCGCGGAGCCGAGCGTGTGCGCTTCATGGACGTCTCGCGAGGGATGATCGACGGAGACACCGCGCTGCACATGGTCGTCGACTTGTGGTGCAAGACGCGGGAAGGGACCCCCGGCGCGATCGCGGTCCCGCTCACCGCCTCTTCGGCTGTTGAGACGATCGCGGCCGCGCACGGTCGAGAAGTCGTTCGTCCCGGACGTTCTCGGCGTGCCCTGGCGCAGGCGGTGCTCGAGGGACGAGCGGTCGTCGCGGGCGGCACGTTGGGTGGCTTCATCTTCGGCGACTTCTTCCCTGCATTCGACGGCGTGCTGACGGTCGCCATGGTCGCGCGGATGCTCGATCGTCTCGGGCTGAGCATCGGCGAGACCCTTGACGCGCTGCCTCCCTTCCACAAGAGCCACTCGGCGGTCTTCTGCCCTGTCGACCGCAAGGGAGCTGTGATGCGCGTGGTCACAGAACGGTCGTCAGGGCTCACCACCGACCTCACCGAAGGCATACGGGTTCTCTACGATGATGGCTGGGCGCTCGTCTTGCCCGACTCCAGCGAACCCACGGTCAACATCTGGGCGGAAGGCTCCTCTCCGCGTGCCGTCGAGGAACGGGTGGCGGAATGGCAGGTGGTCGTCGAGTCGGCCATAGCCGAGCCCTAGACAGCTGGCGTGACCCTTGCTCCATGATTCCGACAACGGGGTAACGGGCTCATGACGCCGCGGGGCACGTTCTACACGCGCGATTAGAATCATCTGAGCGCACGGCTGCTCGCGAATCCGAGCCTCTCGGCGTCTGACAGACTCGCGTGACACCATTCAAGAGAGAGCCGCTGTTGACGGAGTACGAGACTCAAGACGAACCGCGCATCGACTATGCGCAACGACGCCACGAACGTGCCGCGATGCGCTCCACTTCGAGGAGCCGACGGGCGCCGTGGATCGTCGCTGCCGTCGTCGCGGTTCTTGTGGTGGCGATCGTCGCGGCTGAGATGGCCTCGTCTTACGGTCGCGTGCACTCCGGCGTGACGGTCTCGGGTGTGGACGTGGGCGGTCTGACGGCATCGAACGCCGCCCTCGAACTCGAGAAGCAGCTCCCCGGCAAGACCACCGCACCCGTTGTCGTTGTGCACGGCGACAAACAGTGGTCGGTGACCGCCGAGGAGATCGGCCTTGACTTCGACTATCAGAGCCTCGCTGATGACGCGATGGCCGTCGGTCGATCCGGTGGGCTTATCACATCTGCAACGGACAGGATCGACGCATGGCTGGGCGGCACGAACCTCGCCGCGACCGCCCAATCAGATACGGAGAAGATGGACGCGGTGATCGACGCCATCGCGGAAGGGTCCAACGTCGCACCCGTTGACGCCACGGTGGAGTTCAGGGACGGCGTCCCGGAGGTGATTCCCTCGGAGAACGGTGTCGCGCTGCGCCGTGACGCAATGAAGGCCTCGATTCTCGCCGCGATGCTCTCCGACGAACGACGGGTTCAGGTGCCCGTCGAGACAGCTGCCGTCCAGGTCACCGAGGCCGAAGCAGCCGCAGCCGCCGAAGTCGCCAAGACGATGGTCGCAGGACCTGTCGAGGTCGCTTACGAGTCGAAGACGTGGACCTTCGATGCCGACGACATCGCGAAGTGGATCGTATTCCGCCGCAGCGATGACACCGCGACACCCGAGGCGGTCGCCACGTCCACTGCCTCGCAGAACGTCACCTTGATCCCGATGATCTCCGCCAAGAAGGCCGCCAAGACGGTCGTGCCGGCTGTGGGCGCCAAGGTCGGGCGCAAGGCCAAGAATGCACGGTTCAAGACCGCCAACGGGCAGGTCACCATCGTCCCGTCCGAAGACGGAGTCGGGCCCGACATGGACGCGCTGGCTTCGTCGCTCACAACCACGCTGGCAGACGCGAACTCCGAGCGCCGTGCCGAAATGAAGACAGCGCTCACCAGACCGGCGATCACGACCGAAGACGCAGAGTCCATGGGCATCCGCGAGCGCCTGTCGCGCTTCACCACGACCTTCGCCAGCGGCAACCGTTCGCGGGTCAACAACATCCACACTCTCGGGGATTCGCTCGACGGCACTCTGATCGCACCCGGCAAGACGTTCTCGTTCAACGGCACTGTCGGGCAGAGAACCGCCGAGAAGGGCTACCAGGAGGCCAACGCCATCGTGAACGGCAAGCTGGTTCCCCAGCTGGGTGGCGGCATCTGCCAAGTGGGAACGACGATCTTCAACGCCGTCTTCGAGTCGGGCTTGCCTGTGGTTCAGAGGCGCAACCACTCCTTCTACATCTCGCACTATCCCAAAGGTCGCGATGCGACGGTCTCGTGGGGTGGCCCGGACTTCAAGTTCAAGAACGACACGGACGAATGGGTCCTCGTCTCGGTCTCCTATACGAACTCATCGATAACCGTCGCGCTCTACGGGACCGACCCCGGCTACGATGTGGAAGCCGAGGTAGGCGAGTGGCGTAACGTACGCGACTTCCCGGTCGAGGAGGTCAAGGACAAGACCATGGCCAAGGGCGTGCGCGTTGTCGAGGATCCCGGTGTCGACGGGAAGTCCATCACCGTCAAGCGCATCGTCAGCAAGGACGGCGAGAAGATCCGCACGGATTCGTTCGTCTCGGTGTATAAACCGAAGACAGAGGTTGTTCGCGTAGGGACGAAGAAGATCGAGGCCGAAGTGCCTGAACCGGCACCGACCGAGAAGCCCTGAACGCCGGGTCAGCTCGGCTTCGTCGTCGAAAGTGGGGGAATCCGTGTATCAGTCGCAGTACGAGGCGATGGTTCGAGACCAGCTCGAATCGCTCCAGCTCGAGCGCTTGCAGGAACTGCTGGTCAGGGTCTACGACAACGTTCCCACGTATCGCAGGAAGTTCGATGACGCAGGTTTCGACCCTCGTTCGATCGCCTCGCTCGACCAGTTGCATACGGTACCGTTCACCGTCAAAGACGACCTCCGCGCCGCGTACCCCTACGGCATGTTCGCCGTCCCCCTACGCGACATCGTGCGAGTCCACTCCTCCTCCGGCACCACCGGCCAAGTCAGTGTCGTAGGCTACACGGCCGGAGATGTCGACCGCTGGGCCGATCTGATGGCGCGTACGTTCAGTGCCGCCGGCACCAGCGCCGACGACGTCGTCCAAGTCGCCTACGGCTACGGTCTGTTCACCGGGGGGCTCGGCGCGCACTACGGCTCGGAGCGGCTCGGGGCGCTCACGATCCCGATCTCCGGCGGCAACACCAAGCGTCAGGTGCAGGTTCTCAAGGACTTCGGCACGACGGTCTTGGCGTGTACACCGAGCTACGCGCTGCTGCTCGCCGAGACTGCGCGCGACATGGGTATCGACCCGCTCACGCTTCCCCTGAAGATCGGCGTGTTCGGCGCCGAGCCCTGGAGTGAAGGGATGCGCGCTCAGATCGAACGAGAGCTGGGCGTCAAGGCGATCGACATCTACGGTCTGTCCGAGGTACTCGGCCCCGGAGTGGCCACCGAGTGCGAGCACCAGCACGGTCTTCATGTGTTCGAGGACCACTTCATCATCGAGATCATAGACCCTGTGACCTTGCAGCCTGTGCCGGATGGGGAGGTCGGAGAGGTCGTCTTCACGACCTTGACCAAAGAGGGTATCCCGGTCATCCGCTATCGGACCCGCGACATCAGTCGGATCATTCCGGAGCCATGCCCGTGCGGTCGCACGATGCGCCGAATGGAGCGCGTGACCGGCCGCAGTGACGACATGCTCATCATCAGAGGGGTCAACGTCTATCCCAGCCAGATCGAGCAGGTCCTCCTCGGCATCGAGATGGTCGCGCCTCACTATCAGGTCGTGCTGACCAAGCGCGGTTCGATGGACCACGTCGAGGTTCACGTGGAGGTCGCGCCCGAGTTCGCGTTCGATGAGGTCAGGGAACTCGAGCGGCTGCAGGCACGCGTGCGTTCGGAGATACAGTCCGTCCTCGCTGTCTCCATCGCCGTCAAGCTCGTCGAGCCGAAGTCCATCGCTCGGAGCGAAGGCAAGGCCAAGCGGGTCGTGGACCTGCGTTCAGAAGGGGGTGCCTAGGTCATGGTCGAGCAGGTGAGTGTCTTTCTCGAGAACACGTCAGGACGCCTGGCGCAGCTCACACGTGCGCTCGGACATGCGGGCATCGACATGCACGCGCTCATGGTGGCCGATACCTCCGAGTTCGGGGTCGTCCGCATCATCTGTGACGCTCCGGCCACCGCGAAAGCGGTCTTGGAGGAGAACGGTTTCGGCGCGTCGATCACCCACGTGATCGCCGTCGAGGTCCCCGACAGGCCCGGCGGCCTGGCAGATGTGTTGGAGGCCCTCGACCGCAGCTCCATGAACGTCGAGTACGCCTACTGCTTCGTGAAGCCCGCCGGTGGATCTGCGATCGACGTGCTCAAGATCGACGATCAGGACGCCGAGGCAGCACTCTCGGCCGCAGGGTTCCGCGTGCTCGCGCCGTCGGACCTGTACTCCGCCGAGTCGGCCTGATCCACTTCCGGCGCGATCAAGCCGATGAGGGCGTCGATGTCCGCGACGTTCTCGGGTGCCGACAGCAGTCTGACGCGTACCGCCTCGTCGCGAGAGCCGAGAGCCGCTCGCACCCCGTCGGCCGCGCGCTGTGCGACGATATGGCCGCCCGCCTGGGGTGTGTGCGGAAGCACTACCACGAACCTGCCGTCATCGAGGCGTGCGATCTCGTCGACCATGCGCACGCTCGTCCGGATGTGGTCCGCGAGCTTCCTGATCATCGTCCTTTGGCGAGAAGCGCTCACGCCGTCGAAGAGGGACGGCGACATCGTCAGCAGGACCACCGAGAAAGGCTCCTGATACCGTGTTGAGCGCTCTCGCGCCGAAACCAGCGTCCGGTGGGCCCATGCCTGGTTGTACACGCGACTCCAGTCATCGAGCGCGTTACCGCTCTCGAGCACCGCGATTCCATGTTTGAAGCGGCTGCAGACCTCGCCGCCCACCACGCCGACCATGCCGAAGGCGACGAGGCGCGACGCCATCACCAGCGTGTCACCGTAGCTCACCGCGGTCGACGAGAACAGCTCCGTCCTCAGGATCACGTAGATCGCAGAGGCTACGATCGCGGCGATCATGCCACCCTTGGCACCGAAGCGCACCGCGCCGAAGAGGACGCCGAGAAGCAGTATCTGGGCCGCGATCTCAGAGTACTCGGGAGAGGGACCGGTCAGCTGCACAGTGATCGAAGCGAAGACGGTGACCCCGCCCACTATCAGCAGCAATCGTTCGAACCGCATGTACTTCATGCTTCCCCCCGCGTGAACGTCGGCGGCGGACTTCTGACCCGCCGGCTCGACCTGACGGCCACTTTCACATCTTCACCATGGAGCGGTGGCATACTCTTACGTGCACCAGCACGCACTTCACCTGTGCGCCGATGGCCCTCACAACCCGCGATGGGAGAGTTCGAAGACCCCTTGCAGCGAAATGCGCGTAGTTCACGTCACCTCACTATCGGCAGATTCCCACCGCTGAATGAGTCCTTGGTCGCCGCGATGATCGTCTTGGCGGTCTTCGCCGGACTCTGCACCCCGGTGGAGCACGCGCGCGCGTCTATACGGTCGAGTGATCGTGTCGATGGGACCGGATACTCGGAGATCGGCGTGCCGAAGGCCGCGATGCCCGACGTTCAGATGAAGGCCGGTGCGCTCGTCACCGAAGATGGACGTGTTCTGTGGAGCAGGGGGGTCGACGACCGGCGGGCCGTCGCCAGTCTCACGAAGATCATGACGGCCATCGTCGCCATCGAGAACTCCACCCCCGATGAGATGGTGACCGTCCCGCGTGCATCCGGTGGGGTGGGGGAGTCCACGTCGTTTCTTCGCGTCGGCGAGAAGCTTCCGATGTCGGAGATGCTCGAGGCCCTCCTCGTGAAGTCCGGCAACGATGCGGCCTTCACCATCGCAGCTCACGTGGCGGGCGGTGAGGAGGAGTTCGCACGGCTGATGAACGACAAGGCACGCGAACTCGGACTCACGAGTACCACCTTCAAGAACTCCCACGGCCTGGACCAATCCGGGCACCGCTCGTCCGCCGCCGACCTTGCGGTCCTGGCCCGCTATGCGATGACCAAGCCGGCGTTCCGGGAGATCGTCGGCCAGAAGACGGCGCGGATCGGCAGCGGCAAGCGCGCTGAGAAGGTACAGAACACCAACGTGTTGATCGGCAACTACGATGGCGCCAACGGCATCAAGACCGGGTGGACCGACGACGCCGGCTACTGCGTCATCGTGTCCTCCCGACGAGGCGATATCGAGCTCTACGCGGTGGTGCTGGGGGCGCCGGGGGAGCTGCAGCGGTTTCGTGACGCAAGGACCCTCCTTGACTTCGGCTTCGCGCACTATCGCCCACAGCGCATCGCGTCGTCAGGTACGGTCATCGGTGAGGCGCCGGTAGCCGAGTACATCGACCGCGCCGCTCCGGCTGCGGTCTCCCAAGACACCACCATATCGGTGTTCGATCTGGCCGGACCGATCACACGCACGGTGAGCGTGGCGCGCGTGCAAGCCCCGGTCTCTGCCGGACAGCGGGTGGGTGTGGTCCGGTTCACACAGAACGGTGCCGTCGTCGCAAGCGTTCCCCTTGTGGCCACCACTTCGGTCCCGGACCCTTCACCGTTGCAGCGGGTGGGCATTGCGATAACCCGCGTGTGGCTTCGTCTCAGCGGTGCCGCGGGCGACGATGGAGGCCCTTGATCCCGGTGCGATAGCCTATGAGGGTCACGTTGTACCAGTCCGACGCGCCGCACGTGAGGGGAGTACCCGCATGACAGATGGTCTGGAACGAACGCCACTCTACGAAGAGCACATCGCGTTGGGCGCACGGATGGTGCCGTTCGCCGGCTTCGAGATGCCCGTGCAGTATGCCGGCATCATAGAGGAGCACCGAGCGGTTCGTGCGCGCGCCGGCATCTTCGACGTCTGCCATATGGCCGAGTTCCGGGTATTCGGTTTCGGCGCCTTCGACTTCCTGCAGCGGGTGTTGACCAACGATCTGCACAAGATCGCGGCACTCGGCAGCGCGCAGTACACGCTCATGCTCGACAGCTCCGGCGGCATCATCGACGACCTGATCGTCTACCATTCGGGTGATCTCGAGTACCTCATCATCGCGAACGCTTCCAACCGCCATGCGGACTTCGAGTGGCTCGCCTCGCATGCCCCGCAAGACCTTGAACTGGTTGACGAGTCAGACCGCACCGCCCTGATCGCCGTCCAAGGCCCCGCCGCACTCGCGGTCGTTCGAGAGCTCGCAGGCGCCGCGTGGGAACCCCCCGTACGCTTCACGCTCGCCGAGGCCCTTCTCGACAACGCTGTGCCCGTGCTGATCGCCCGCACGGGATACACCGGCGAGGACGGAGTCGAGATACTGTGCCGTGCGGGAGATGCGGTCGTGGTCTGGAGACTGCTGTTGTCGTTCCCCGAAGTCACTCCCGCCGGCCTCGGAGCTCGAGATAGCCTCAGGCTCGAGATGGGGTACCACCTCTACGGCAGCGACATGGACCGGTCCATCGACCCCATCTCCGCAGGTCTGGGCTGGGTCGTACCGGGAGGCAAGGGAGACTTCATCGGTCGCGACGTTGTGGAGAGGATTCGCGCTGCAGGGTCCGCGCGCAGGCTCGTCCATCTCAGGGTCGAAGGCGCTATCCCGCGTCCCGGGTTCACCGTGTTGCACGAGGGCACCGAGGTGGGTAAGGTAGCGAGCGGCACCTTCTCTCCGTCTCTCGAGACGGGAATCGCGACAGCGTACGTCCCCTCGGCTCTTGCCGCTCCGGGAACCGCGTTCGAGATCGTGATTCGCAAGAAGACCGCAGCTGCAGTCGCGGTCAAGGCGCCATTCGTCACGTCGACCTCGCTGTCGGGCTGAACCGGCCCACACGCCACAAGGAGAGGAGCGTCACCGCTGATGGGACACCCTTCGGATCGTGTCTATTCCAAGGAACACGAGTGGGTCGTCGTCGAGGGCGACGTCGCCACCGTGGGCATCACCAGCTTCGCCCAAGACCAGCTCGGCGAGGTCGTCTACGTGGATCTGCCGTCTGTCGGCGATTCGTTGACGGCCGGCGACACGTTCGGCGAGATCGAGTCGGTCAAGTCGGTATCCGAGCTCTACGCTCCGGTATCCGGCCAGATCGTCGAGGTCAACGACGCTCTCGATGACTCTCCTGAGACGGTCAACCAGGACGCTCATGGCGAAGGCTGGATGGTGAAGGTCACGCTCTCCGATGCGGCTCAGGTGGGCTCCCTCATGGACGCCGCCGCCTACGACGCCTTCCTGGCCGAGGCCTAGACGCTTCATGCGTTACATCCCAGTCACGTGTGAACAGCGCGAAGCGATGCTTCGCGTTGTCGGCATCCACGACACCGATGAACTCTTCGCCGACATCCCGGATGCCGTGCGCGTAGATGGCGACCTCGATCTTCCGGCGCCTTTCTCTGAGATCACCCTCTCGGCCCACATGCGCGATCTCGCCGGCCGGAACATGCCCGCGACCTCGCTGGTCTGCTTCGCGGGAGCCGGATACTACGATCATTACGTCCCAAGCGTCGTCGACCATGTGATCCGCCGACCGGAGTTCTTCACCGCCTACACCCCCTACCAGCCCGAAGTGAGCCAGGGCACGCTCCAGGCGATCTATGAGTACCAGTCCATGATCTGTGCGCTCACAGGCATGGAAGTCGCCAATGCCAGCATGTACGACGGTGCGACTGCGTTCGTCGAGGCAGCGTTGATGGCCTGTAGGCTCACGAAGCGAAACCGCCTGGTGGTTGCCGGGATGGTCCACCCCGAGTGGGTGCACGTGCTCGAGACCTACGCCGAGGCAGGGCGCATCGAAGTCGTCGAGTACCAGCCTGACGCCAAGGCCGATCCCGCCGACCTCGCGCAGGCCGTGGATGGGACCGTCGCCGCGGTCCTGGTCGCAAGCCCCAACTTCGTCGGCGTCATCGAAGACCTCGCCGGGCTCGCGCAGACGGCCCATGACGCTGGGGCCCTGCTGGTGGTCGCATCGAACCCGATCCTCCTCGGCGTCATGCAGCCACCGTCCGAGTTCGGCGCCGATATCGTGGTGGGAGAGGGCCAAGGGCTCGGAAACGGCCTGACGTTCGGCGGACCGGGGCTGGGGTTCTTCGCATGCCGAGAGACCCACGTTCGGCAGATGCCCGGCAGGCTTGTCGGCCGGACGGTCGACGCCGATGGCAACTCGGCGTTCGTGCTGACGCTCTCCACGCGCGAACAGCACATCCGCCGCGAGAAGGCCACGAGCAACATCTGCAGCAATCATGCTCTCAACGCCCTGAGCGCCGGCGCTTACCTCGCTGCGGTGGGCCGAGAAGGCCTCGAGGGGATCGCTGCCGCTTCGGTGGCCAAGGCCCACTATCTCCACGACCGGCTCCTCGAGACCGGCAAGTTCTCCGCCCCGTGGGAGCATGCGTTCGGCTACGAGTTCGCCTTGACCTACGAGGGAGACAGCGCTGACTACTACTCGTCTCTCTTCGCGCAGGGCTTCTTGCCGGGGGTCGTTCTCGAGACCGAGGACGACGACCCGGACCTGGTCCTGTTCGCGGTGACCGAGAAGCGCACCCGAGCCGAGATCGACGCGTTCGTCGAGGCGGTGACTGCGCTGTGAGTGAACAGCTTCTCAACACCCCTGCCGTCGCGCCGGCGCGCGGACCCCGCGAGCTGATCTTCGAGCTCGGCTCGGCTGAGTCGTCATGCGTTCTCGCGCCCGAGCTCGACGTCCCCGATGTCGACATGGCAGGCGTCTTGGGCGGCGCTCACCGAACCGCACCACTTGCGCTTCCCAACGTCACCGAGCTCGAGATCATGCGGCACTACGCCCACCTCGCCGAGATGAACTTCGGGGTCGACTCAGGGATGTATCCTCTGGGTTCATGCACCATGAAGTACAACCCGCGCATCAACGAGGACGCCTGTCGCCTTGAGGGCTTTGCGGGTCTGCACCCGTACCAGCCTCTCGAGAGCGTTCAAGGCGCGCTCGAGGTCCTGCACGGGCTGCAGGATGCTCTGGCTGAGGTCTCCGGACTGCCGGGCGTGACGCTGCAACCCGCGGCCGGTGCTCACGGAGAGCTCGCCGCCCTCATGTGTTTTCGGGCGGCCCACACTGCTGCGGGCGATCCCGCGCAAGAAGGTCATCATCCCCGACACGGCGCACGGCACGAATCCGGCATCGGTCACGATGTGCGGGTACGAGACGATCACGATACCCAGCGACGAGCAGGGCCTTGTCGATCTTGACGCACTCAAGGCCGCTCTCGACACCGACGTCGCGGCGTTCATGCTCACGAATCCGAACACTCTGGGCCTGTTCGACCCTCAGATCCTGGAGATCACCGAGGCCGTTCATGCTGTCGGTGCGTACGCCTACTGCGACGGGGCCAACATGAACGCGATCCTCGGCGTTGCCCGTCCGGGTGACATGGGTTTCGACGCGCTCCACATCAACTTGCACAAGACGTTCTCGACACCTCACGGCGGCGGGGGACCGGGCGCGGGACCCGTGTGCGTGACGAACGAACTTGCACAGTACCTTCCCGGACCCATAGCTCGGAGTACGCCTCGAGGGTTCGTCTTCGCTTGGCCCGAGAACTCCATCGGACGGGTTCGCTCCTACTACGGGAACTTCGGGGTCATCGTTCGGGCGTACACATATATCCGCGCGCTCGGCGCATCCGGACTCCGAGAGGTCGCGCACCAAGCGGTGCTCTCCGCCAACTACCTCAAGGAGCGTCTCAAGACGGCGTACCTGCTCCCGTACGACCGCACCTGCATGCACGAGTTCGTGCTGTCGTGCTCTCAGCTCAAGCGCGATCACGGTGTGAGAACCCTCGATGTGGCCAAGAGACTCCTCGATTACGGCTACCACCCGCCAACGGTCTACTTCCCGCTTCTCGTGGAAGAAGCCATCATGATCGAGCCCACCGAGACCGAGCCGCTCTCGGCACTGGATGCCTTCGTCGAAGCGATGCTCGCCATCGCCGATGAGGCCACTTCAGATCCCGATCTCGTCAAGAACGCCCCCTACATCACCCCGGTCAGACGCCTCGATGAGGCACGCGCCGCCCGTTCGCCGGATCTGCGGTGGACGCCACCGAACGAGTAGCGGTGACGGCGGTCTGGAGACTGCTGGAGCATGGCCCGGTCGATGGCATTCTCAACATGGCCATCGACCGGGCCGTTCAGCTCGGCCGCGAGGAGGGCAGCTCACCTCCCACGCTGCGAATCTACCGCTGGGCCCGACCGACCGTCACCATCGGCCGCTTTCAGGATGGCGCGTCCGTCGACAGGGCGCTGTGCGAGTCGCTGGGAGTCGACGTGGTGCGTAGGTTCACCGGCGGCAGGGGCGTCTTGCATGCCGATGAGGTCACCTACTCTGTCATCGCGGGGATCGACGACGGGATCCCGCGCGGTGTCGCCGCGTCCTACCGCCATCTGTGTGGAGCGCTCGTCGCCGCATACCAGGAGCTCTCGATACAGGCCTCGGTCACCGGCAGGGACCGTGGGGTCTCCGGCGCCGCAGCGTGCTACCTGCAGACCACCCGTGCCGACGTGGCGGTGGGCGAGCGCAAGTTGTCCGGCTCGGCGCAGGTCTGGTCTGGTGACACCGTGTTGCAGCACGGGTCGTTCGTGCTTCACAGGAACCCCGAACTCGAGTCCAGGGTCTTCCGCCTCGACGCATCCCACGCCGCCTTGCTGTCCGAATCGTCGCGGGGTCTTGACGAGCTCCTCGGGGAGCGTCCGGCTCCTGCTCGGGTGCAGACCGCGATCGTCAACGGTTTCAGCCGCGCACTCGGCATCCGCCTCGTTCCCGGCACGCTATCTGCGCGCGAGGCACAGATGACTCGTTCGCTTGCGGGCTCGCTCACGTCCGACACGCTGCTCGAGACCCGAGGCCGGCAACTCTAGACTTCACGTGTAGGCAGAGGATTCCTGGATGCGTTACGGTACAATCCTCGGTAGAGGACTAGGGAGGAACCAGCGATGTCTGATCACGATAGCCCGGCAGCTGACTCCGCACTGCTCGATCTGGAGTCCAAGTCAAACGACGAGCTGCGCGCGTTGCTCGACGAGCTCTCCGAGGAAGAGCAGAAGGTGTCGTACCGGCGCCGGGTTCTCCACGGCAAGATCGACATACTGCGCTCAGAGCTTGTCCGGCGTCTCAAGAGCGCTCACGAATCCGGCGAGGATGTCATCGGCGGCCGTGACGTCGAGCGGCTCATCGACATTCTCGCCAACGATCTCAGAGGGGTGTCGCGTTTCGACGTGACCGCATCCGACGACGACTGACCGATCCTGACGTGACATCCGTATCCCAAGGAGGACGCGCGTGCCCACAGTGAACGATCGCATCAAGAGATTCTTCGACGATATGGCGACGGACGCCATCGAAGAGCGCGTCATAGAGTACATCGTGCGCGAGGTCCACAAGGGCCGGAGGCTTATGGAAGTCATCGACGATCCCTATGTTCGCAACCGCCTCAATGACGCGAAGCGCGACGAGATACTCGAGAACCCCGAGATCGTCGACGCACTCGAGCAGGAGATCAGACTGAGCATGTCGCCTCCCGAGGTCGGCTTCTCCAGCTAGACGTTTCACGCCGTAACAGACTGCGACCCGAGACGGGGTGATCGGATGGCCGAGTGTCCCTCTTGCGGCACGCGGCTGGCGCACGGCGATGCCATCTGCGGCACGTGCGGTGCGTCGACCGGGGACGCCACGGCTTCATTCGCACCGGTCTCTGCGGAGGACCGCCCCGCGCCGCCGGCGCCGACGGCCGCCGACGACCCCTGTCTGGTGGTACGCAAGGGCGCTCAGTCGGGCGAACGCTTCTTCCTCGACAGGCCGCGTCTGTGCGTCGGCCGCGACCCCCAAAGCGACATCTTTCTCAATGACATGACGGTTTCTCGGACCCACGCTGTGCTCACCATCGATGGCGGCGTGGTGACGGTGACCGACTCCGGCTCGCTCAATGGAACGTACGTCAACGGGACCCTCGTGGATTCCGCGCGACTCAATTCCGGTGATGTGGTCCAGATAGGCACCTTCCAGATGGCCTTCTATGAGGGGCAGGGCTCGCGTTCGATGAGTTCACGCGACTACCTCACGATCGGCGAAGTGGTTCAACGGCTTCAACCCGCCTATCCCGACCTCTCGATATCCAAGGTCCGCTTCCTTGAGGAAGAGGGGCTCATCACCCCTGAGCGCACCGCCGGTGGCTATCGCAAGTTCGCTGCCTCGGACGTGACTCGCATCGAGATGATCCTCCGGCTCCAGCGTGACCACTTCTTCCCGCTCGCGGTCATCCGGGAGAAGCTCGCCGACGTCGACCGGGGCAGGATTCCCGCCGAGCTCCAGCGCGGGCCCATGGCCGTTGCCGAGCCGCTACCCATCGCCACCACCGAGGATGGTCAGCTGCGTGTAGACGAAGCTCCTCACGCACTGGGAATCCCCGTGAGCTTCGTGAGGGAACTTGCCGAGTTCGGGATCGTGAAGATCCTGGACGGCGAGTCGGGCGAGGAGATCGATCGCGCGGACGTCGCTGCCGTGCATGCGGCCTGGGACCTCAGACGCTTCGGCGTGGAGCCTCGCCATCTCCGCATGTACGAGACGTTCGCCGAACGCGAGGCCACGCTGTTCACCCAGATCCTCATGCCCGCGTTCAAGCATCGCACTCCTGAGTCGAAGCAGAAGCTCGGCGAGACACTCACGGAACTTGGCAGCCTCACCGATGAGCTCAAGGGCCGACTGCTGCGCCGCGCACTCGCCAAAGCGTTCGAGGACCTCGCCTAGCCGATGAGCGACGTGTCCCACACACTCGGAGCCTCCAACGAACCGACAGACCATCCACCACTCGATCAGATCGCCTTCGCTCACGCCAGCGAGCGTGCTGCCGCCGAGATCCTCGACTACTACCGTATCCGCTGGCAGTACGAGCCGCGACGCTTTCCCCTCGAGTGGGACGGTGACGGCAACGTGATCGCCTACTTCACGCCCGACTTCTATCTGATCGACTTCGATCTCTTCATCGAGTTGACCACGATGAGTCAGAAGCTGGTGACCAAGAAGAACCGCAAGGTGAAGCGGCTCAAAGAGCTGTATCCCGAAGTGAACGTCAAGATCTTCTATCAGAAGGACTTCAAGGCGCTCTTGGCTCGGTTCGGCATCTCGACACGACCGGTGCCGCACGCCTCCGGCGGCGGCGTGATCGCAGGCAGTGGGACGCCCGACCAGGGAACGACGACAGACGGCGGTGCTTCGTGAACTCCCCGATGCTGCCCGACATATGCACCCACGTCGCGGTGTCCGAGTCCGCCATCCGGTCACGGGTGCATGAGTTGGGCGGGCAGCTCTCGCGGGATTTCGCCGATGAGGAGGTGCGGCTGGTCACGGTCCTCAAGGGCGGGCTCTACTTCCTCGCTGATCTGTGTCGTGCCATGACCGTGGACGTTCGCATCGACTTCCTGGCCGTTGCGCCCTTCTCGCCCGGGCACTCGGGATTCGTACGGGTCACCAAGGACCTTGACGATGATATCGGTGGTTCGTGCGTCGTGCTCGTCGAGGACGTCGTCGATACCGGTCTCACGGTCAACTACGTGCTGTCGCTGCTCGGCGGCCATGAACCCCGGCGCTTGGCGCTGTGCACGCTGCTCAGCAAACCGGCGCGTCGCATCGCACCGGTGGATATCGACTACTGCGGTTTCGAACTCGCCGACGACTTCCTTGTCGGGTACGGACTGGATGTCGCCGGCTCCTATCGCAACCTACCGTACATCGGGGCAGTCAGACCCGAGGTCATTCTCGGCTGATGCGCTACCCTGTGTGAGTTCGATCCCTACCCAAGGAGGAACTGTGGATCTGTCCACCTACATACGCGACATCCCGGACTGGCCCAAAGAGGGTGTCGTCTTCAAGGACATCACCCCGCTGCTCGCCAGCCCTGAAGGCTTTCGCATGGCGATCGACACGCTCGCCGACGAGTACGAGTCCCTCGGAGTGACCAAGGTGATGGGGGCCGAGGCGCGCGGCTTCATATTCGGCGGCGCACTGGCCTACCGCCTGGGCGCAGGGTTCGTCCCGGCTCGCAAGCCCGGCAAGCTTCCGTGGGACACCTCGTCGGTGACCTACGACCTCGAGTACGGCACCGATTCTCTCGAAGTCCACGCCGACGCCGTGGGGGAGGGTGACCTCGTACTGATCGTCGATGACGTCCTCGCCACCGGCGGTACCGCCGCCGCGAAGGCTCGGCTGGTCGCCGAGACCGGCGCGAAGGTCGCCGGATTCGCCTTCCTGATCGAGCTGGACTTCCTCGACGGCCGTTCGCGACTCCCCGAGGACGCGCACATCATCTCGCTCATTCACGTCGACTGAGATGCCGATACACCATGCAGGCCGGTCGCTCGAAGCGGACGGCTTGCGTGGTATCATTCCAGCATATGGTCTGGAGCGGTCGCCACTTTCTAGTCGTAGCACATCGTCGTAGCTGGAGGTGGAGGTGTCTCTGACGCCTCACAGGCACATCACCGTGACCGTTCTCGTCGCGGCCATCCTCTTCTCGGGCGCGTTCTACCTTGCACCGTCCGTGGTCGACGCTTCTCCGAAAAGCGATCTCAAGCTCGCACGCGAGCGCGCGTCTGTGGCGAACGAGCGCCTGGATGATCTTTCGGACGATCTCGAAGAACGCAACGAAGAGTATCTCGAGATAGAGTCCGAGCTCACCGAGACCCGTTCACGCATCCTTCAGACCCAGCGGGAACTCGATGCGGCGGTCGTCGAACTCGACGCGGCCGAGCAACAGCTCAACAGGCGCGCTTCGACGATCTACCGCAACGGCTCTCTGAACCTGATCAGCGTCTTTGTCGGTGTCACCGACTTCAAGGACCTTGTGACACGGGTCGACCTGATGCGAAGGATCGGGCGCAGTGACGCGGTGGTGGTCGACTCCGTCAAGGACGCGAGGGCGCGCATCAGCGAAGCGCGGTCGTCTCTCGAGGCCAGAAAGGCCGAGCAGATCGTCTTGCGCGACCGGGCGGCAGACAAGCGCATCGAGGTCAAGAGAGCGCTGGCTGCACAGAAGCAGTATCTCTCAGAGCTCAACTCGGAGATCAAGACGCTCGTACGAGAGGAGCGCGAGCGCCAGGAGCGGCTTGCTCGGGAACGCGCTGCCGAGGCGGCCCGAATCGCCGCACAGCGCGGATCTGCGGCCGGCCGCACGTTCGACTCCTCGGCGCTCGGACGACCCAACACGAGTGCCGTCGGCTTCGCGCGCAGGTTCGTCGGGAAGACGCCCTATCAGTGGGGCGGGACCACCCCTTCCGGCTTCGACTGTTCCGGACTCGTGCAGTACTGCTACAGCCAGATCGGGAAGTCGATCCCTCGTACCAGCAGGCAGCAGTTCCGTTATGGAGCCTACATCCCTCCCAACCGGCTCGATCTGCTGCAGCCCGGCGATCTCGTCTTCTTCGGTCGCGGTGGCGACCCTGGCCGAATCCACCATGTGGGCATGTACATCGGCGGCGGGGACATGATCCATGCACCGCAGACGGGGATGCTTGTGAGCGTCAGCTCACTGCATGGCCGCATCGCACGCCGTGGCGATTACGTTGGAGCGAGCCGTCCCTGAGTTGCCGTTAGCGGCTTCCACCTGCCCGTTCGCCGTGTTGAGCCCCTTCTCGCCCCAGAGGGCTGTGATATCATTCGCGCATCCTCGGCGAACCGCGGCCGAGCATCCTTGACCTCCCAGAAGAGACGAGGGGAGTGCGTGAGTCACGTCCTGATCTCGGGCAATGAGGCTGTCGCGCAGGGCGCCTGGGAAGCGGGCGCATCCGTCGGTGTGGGCTACCCCGGCACTCCGTCGACCGAGACGCTGGAGCGGTTCGCACAACTCCCGGACGTCTACGCCGAGTGGGCCCCCAATGAGAAGGTCGCGCTCGAGGTAGGCGCCGGCGTCTCGCTCGCCGGCCGACGGGTCCTCGTCGCCATGAAGCATGTGGGACTCAACGTCGCTTCCGACCCACTCTTCACCCTGTCGTACACCGGCGTTCGGGGCGGACTGGTCATTCTCGTCGCCGATGACCCCGGGATGCACTCGTCGCAGAACGAACAGGATTCTCACAATTACGCGGCGTTCGCGCGGGTTCCCATGCTCGACCCCGCTGACTCCGCCGAGGCTCGGGAGTTCACTCGTGAGGCCTTCGAGCTTTCAGAACGCTTCGACACGCCCGTCCTCGTCAGGTCCACCGTACGTGTGTCGCACGCCAAGTCGCTCGTCGCACTGTCTTCCCGCCACGATATCGAAGAACCCGCCACATACCGTGCAGAACCCTCCAAGTGGGTGATGATGCCCGCGATGGCCAAGAAGCGGCGCCTCGATGTCGAGGCGCGCACCGTGGCGCTTGAGCAGCTGGCTGCGACGAGCGCCCTCAACCGGCTCGAGATGCGGGACCCCGCGATCGGAGTGGTGTGCTCCGGCGTCACCTACACGCACGTGCGCGAGGCACTTCCCGAAGCGTCGGTGCTCAAGCTGGGCATCACATACCCCCTCGCCCCCGATCTCGTCTCCGACTTCGCGCATGCGGTGGGCACCCTATACGTGATCGAGGAAGCCGACCCGTACCTCGCGCGGTCGATTCGCGCCCTCGGTCACACGGTGGCGGCTCTGGACCTCCCTGTGAGCGGTGAGCTTTCACCCGGTCTGATCCGAACCGCTTTGGGACTCCCGAGTCCGGCGCTGCGAGCCGCCGAGGACTCCTTGCCGCCTCGTCCTCCGCTGATGTGTCCGGGCTGCCCGCACCGCCCTGTGTTCGATGCGCTTCGCAAGCTCAAGGCCGTGGTCACCGGCGACATCGGCTGTTACACGCTAGGAGCGCTCAGACCTCTTGCCGCGATGGATACGTGCGTGTGCATGGGTGCGTCCATCGGGATGGCGCACGGTGTGGAACTGGCCGGTGGGTTGGACGGGCGTCCGGTCGTTGCCGTCATCGGGGACTCGACATTCGCACACTCGGGACTGCCCGGCCTCATGAACACGGTCTATAACGCCGGAAGCGGAACGATCGCGATACTGGACAACCGCATCACAGCGATGACGGGGCACCAGGGCAACCCCGTCAATGGGATCACGCTCCAGCATCGTCCCTCCCGCGAGATCGACCTCGTCGCCTTGTGCTCGGCACTCGGCGTGAACAGGGTCCGTGTTGTCGACCCACACGATCTCGCGGCAGTCTCAGTTGCTCTGGCCGAGGAGACAGCTGCGGCTGAGCTCTCGGTGATCGTCTTCCGCGCCCCGTGCGCGCTGCTGGTCCGCGACAAGGGCGACCCCTACGCGGTCGATGAGGACCTGTGCACCAAGTGTGGCGCTTGCATCAAGCTCGGGTGCCCCGCGATCGGTCGCGATGAGCACAGCAGCATCGCCTACATCGATACGGGCATCTGCGTCGGGTGTGCGCAATGCGTTCAAGTGTGCCGCTACGACGCCATCATCCACACCGGCCCCGCGTGCGATCTCGGGAGGCCGTAGCTATGGAAACGATGACGGTCATGCTTTGTGGCGTTGGCGGGCAAGGGACCATCCTTGCTGCGGACCTGCTCGCCAAAGTGGCGGCCGGCAGTGGGCTGGATGTGAAGCTCTCGGAGGTCCACGGGATGGCACAGCGCGGCGGCAGCGTCGACACCGTCGTCAAGTTCGGCGATGAGGTCTTCTCGCCCGTCACCGACCCGGGCATGGTCGATCACCTGGTCGCTTTCGAGGTCATCGAAGCCATGCGCAGGATCCACTACGTGCGACCCACTGGCAGGCTCCTGGTCAATCCATCGTCGATACAGCCTCTCCCGGTGCTGATCGGCGACTCCAAGGTTCCCCACGGCCTCCAGGCGATCCTTGCCGAGGAAGGCGCGATCTTCGTCGAGGCCGACGTTCTGGCCTGCCAGGCCGGCAGCCCCAAGTCAGCGAACGTGGTACTCATGGGCGCATTGTCGTGGGGGCTGCCCTTCTCGGAGGAGCTGTGGCGCCAGGTCATCGAGGGTCGCGTTCCGCCCAAGACGGTCGACGCCAACCTGCAGGCGTTCGAACTGGGTCGACAGGCGTGCCAGAAGGGGGAGTGCGAACTGTGAATGTGAGACAGCTCAGCGTCTTCATCGAGAACAAGGCGGGCCGGGTGAGCGAGATCACCGAGATCCTTGGCCAGCACCACATCAACATCCGCGGCTTCTCGGTCTCGGACACGGCTGATTTCGGAATCGTGAGGCTCGTCGTCGACGATCCCGATCGTGGCCTCGCTGCCCTTCAGGACGCCGGCTTCACCGTCAAAGTCTCAGACGTGCTGTGTCTGAACCTCCCGGACCACCCCGGCGGACTTGCGGGGGTACTCAAGGTCGTCTCTGGCGCGGGGGTCAACATCGAATACGTCTACAGCCTCATCTCTACCTACGTGGTCATCAATGTCGCCGACATCGATCGGGCCGTGTCTCTGCTTGAGGGCCAACCGGTCGAGCTCATATCGCAAGAGGACATAGCGCGCAGCTAGAGCCGTCGGGCGGCGCGCGGGGAAACAGGAGGTAAGAGGATGCGTGGACGTGTACTCAGGCTTTCGATCGCCGTACTCGGGGCGGCGATGGCCACAGCACTTGCGGTCACACTAGTAGGGTGCAGCCCTGCCCAGGACTCCGTTTCGGAGCCCGATGCCGGAGGAGCCTCCGGCGAGCCGATCAAGATCGGCGCGGTCGTCTCTCTCACCGGAACCTATGCCGGCCTCGGTGATCCGGAGAAGAAGACGATCGAGATGGAGGTCGCACGAATCAACGAGGCCGGAGGAGTCAACGGTCGTCCTGTCGAGGTCATCTTCGAAGATGATGCTACCGACGAGGCCAAGGCGGTTGCCGCCGCCAGCAAGCTCATCGAGCAAGACGAGGTCATCGCGATAATCGGCGCCACCGGTTCCGGACAGACCATGGCGATTCGCGGCGATATCAACCGTGCAGCGATCCCTCAGGTGTCGATGGCGGGGGCAACGGTCATCACCTCTGAGTTCGATCCGCTCGTCTTCCAGACACCGTGGTCGAACACGATCGTCGTTCCTTTCCAGCTTGAGGCGATGAAGACCGACGGCATCACCAAGATCGGTCTGATCTCCGACTCCGGCGGATTCGGCAAGGACGGCCGTGCGGTCGTCTTGGCTGAGGCCGAGAAGATGGGCATGGAGGTCGTGAGCGATCAGACCTTCAATCCGGGCGATACCGACATGACGGCCCAACTGACCAAGATCAAGGGCTCCGACGCCCAGGCCGTTCTGGTGTTCACGGCGGGCAAGGAAGCATCGACGGTCGTCAAGAACGCCAAGGAGCTCGGAATCACGCTTCCGATGTACGGCAGTCATGGCAACGCGCGCCGCGAGTTCATCGACGGTGCCGGCGAGTCCGCGGAAGGTTTCAGGTTCGCCGCGGGCAAGGTGCTGGTACCCGAAGCCTACGGCGTGGGCACCGAGGGGTACCAGGTCGCCACCGACTTCATAAGCCGCTATTCCGAGGCGTTCGGCGAGGCGCCGAGCACGTTCGCCGGACACGCGTTCGATGCGTTGTATCTCATCACCGAGGCGGCGAAACGAGTCGAGGGCGAACTCACACCCGCCGCACTGCGCGATGAGATAGAGAAGACCGCTGGGTTCGTCGGCATCGGCGGTGCGTTCACATTCTCACCGACTGACCACAACGGCCTCACCGCGAGCGACCTCGCACTCTACGAGATCAAGAACGGCGAATGGACCGTAGTCCAGTAAGTTCGTGTTGCGGGCGGGCGGGCGCGAGCGACGCGTCCCGCCCGCCCCTCCATCGGGAGGGAGAACACCGATCATGGGAATCGCGCGAAGGCTGGTCGCGTTGTGTACCGCCGCTGTGCTGGCCTTCGGGCTTCTCGGATGCAGCAGTGGCGGTGGTCCGACTGCAGGCGGGGGAGGAGAGGCCGAAGCACCTGTTCGAATAGGCGCCATTCTGTCTCTCACCGGAACGTATGCCGCGCTGGGAGCCTCGGAGAAGCAGGCGCTCGATCTCGAGGTCGAGAGGATCAACAGCGCGGGTGGGGTGGGCGGCCGGCAGATCGAGGTCATCATCGAGGACGACGCTACCGATGAGGCCAAAGCCGTCGCTGCGGCGAGCAAGCTCATCGATCAGGACGGCGTCATCGCCATCATCGGCGCCACGGGCACGGGCCAGTCCATGGCCATCCGCGGTGACGTGACTCGGGCAGGCATACCCCAGGTGTCCATGGCGGGCGGCACGGTGATCACCTCGGAGTTCGACCCTCTGGTCTTCCAGACCCCGTGGTCGAACACCATCGTGGTCCCGTTCGTACTCGAGGCAGTCAAAGCGTCCGGAGCCACGAAGATCGCCGTGCTGAGCGACACAGGGGGTTACGGCAAAGACGGGAAGCCGATCATCGAGCAAGACGCTCCCGGCCTCGGCCTCGAGATCGTGGCGAACGAGACGTTCAACCCCGGCGACACCGACATGACCGCGCAGCTCACGAAGGTGCGCGGGTCGGGTGCGGAGGCGGTCGTGCTGTGGACCGCCGGGAAGGAAGCCGCGACGATCATGAAGAACGCCGAGGGTCTGGGAATGACGTCCGGCGAGGGGAAGCTGGCGTTCTTCGGGGGCTCAGGGCAGGCGCGGACCGAGTTCGCCGAGGGTGCCGGCGCGGCGGCCGAGGGCTTCACCTTCGGCACCGGCAAGAGCCTCGTCCCTTCCAACTGGGGTGAAGGCACGGCACAGTACGACACGGTCAGCGACTTCGCGACTCGATACGCAGCGGCCTATGGGACGCAACCCGACATCTTCGCCGGTCATGCCTTTGACGCTATGGCGATCATCGCTGCTGCTCTGGAGACGGCCGGCCCCGACGCAGATGGCGCGCGACTGCGCGATGCCATCGAGTCCACCACCGGGCTTCTTGGGTATGGTGGGTCCTTCACGTTCACTCCCACCGATCACAATGGCTTGTCGTCTGAGGATCTCGCGCTCTACCGATTCCAAGGCGGCGTGTGGGTGAGCGCGCAATGATCTCGTGCTCTCAGATGTGTGCGACGGTGATCCTGTAGCCGTGTCGGAGCTTCTACAGTTCCTCATAGCCGGACTCAAGAGCGGCGCGATCTACGCTCTGATCGCGCTTGGCTTCACGATCGTCTTCGCCAGCACCGGCGCCATCAACTTCGCCCAAGGCGAGTTCTACATGCTGGGCGGCGTGATGGGAGTGTGGTTCGTCGATCTCGGCGCGCCGGTACCGCTGGCCGTCGTGGCCTCCGTCGCGAGCGTGGCGGTTCTCGGTTCGCTGTTCGAGCTGCTGGCGGTGAGACCCATCACCGACGGAGACCCCCTGCGCATCATCATGGTCACCATCGGCGGGTCGGTGGTCATCAGACAGATCGCGCTCCACCTCTTCGGCCCCGACGAACTCGCGCTTCCCGCCTTCACCGCAGGCCCATCCCTGAAGGCCTTCGGGGCTGCGGTCGAACGTCAGACCCTCTGGATCTGGGCGCTGACCACCCTTGCTGTGCTCGCCCTGGCGTGGCTCTATCGAGCAACGTCCTTCGGCAAGGCCATGCGGGCAACGTCGTTGCAGCGCGATGCTGCGCGACTCGTGGGGATAGACACGCGGTTCATGGTCACGGCGTCGTTCGCACTGGCAGCGGCATTGGGTGCCGTCGCAGGGCTTGCCGTCGCGCCGCTCACACAGACCGCCTTCGACGTGGGAGCGGGCATCGGCGTCAAGGGCTTCGCTGCCGCCATCCTCGGCGGACTCGGCAATCCCGTCGCTGCTGTGGGGGGCGGGCTGATCCTCGGACTGCTCGAAAGCCTGACGGCCGGCTATCTGGATCCACTGTACAAAGACGCGGTCGCGCTCGTCGTGTTGCTCGGAGTGTTGTTCTTGCGACCTCAGGGGTTGCTCGGCGGCAGCGGACGGGAGAAGGTCTGATGTCCGACAGAGCCCTCAGGATCGCCCTGCCGGGAGCGGCCGTGCTGCTGGTCGCCGTTCTTCCCTTGCTGGTCGACGATCGGTTCCTTCTCAAGGTGTTCACGTTCGTGGGACTCAACGCCCTCGTCGTCGTGGGCCTGGCGCTGCTTTTCGGCTACGCCGGACAGGTGTCGCTCGGCCACGCGGGCTTCGTGGGCTTGGGCGCGTATACCTGCGCATTCTTGTCTGCCCGCCTCGATGCGCCGTGGCTCGTCGCCTTCGCCGCCGCCGGAGCGGTCGCGGGCGTCGGCGGTCTGCTGCTCGCCCTACCCAGCTTGCGCCTCAAAGGGCACTACCTGGCCATGGCGACGTTGGGCTTCGGAGAGCTGATGACCTTGGCGTTCGCCGAGGCTGAGCCCATCACCGGGGGAGTCAACGGGTTCACCGGCATCCCGCTTCCCACCATCGCAGGATTCGCGTTCAGAGAGCCCGATTCCCTGTACTGGCTCGTGTGGAGTGTCGTCGGTATCGCGCTCTTGCTCGCAACGAACCTGACGAGTCTCAGGCCGGGGCGGGCGATGCGCGCGATCCACGGGAGCGAGCTGGGCGCTCAGGCCGCCGGCGTCGACGTCGTGGGCGTCAAGGTCAGGGCGTTCGTCATGAGTGCCGTCCTCGCGGGCCTTTCGGGCGCTCTGTACGCAGGCACGGTGGGTTTCATCTCGCCGAGTGTCTTCACCTTGCAGGCTTCGGTCACCTTCCTCGCGATGGCGGTGATCGGCGGATCGAGCTCGCTCGCCGGCCCTGTCGCGGCTGCTGTCGTCCTCACGCTCCTGCAGTACCTTGACGCACTGGTCCCGGGCCTTCCTCGAGAGGCCGCGGCGGTGCTGCAGGAGTATCAAGCTGACATCTACGGGCTCGCGATAGTGCTCGTGGTGCTGTTCGCGCCGTCCGGCCTCGCCGGAATCGTGCGACGGCGTCTGCGCGGAGGTGAGGCCACATGACGCTTCTGCGGGTGAAGGGGGTCACCAGGCGCTTTGGCGGGCTCACCGCCGTGGACAACGTCTCGTTCGACGTCCACGAGGGCACGATCAAGGCCCTTATCGGCCCGAACGGAGCCGGCAAGTCGACGCTGTTCAACTCGCTCACCGGATTCGACCGCCCCAACGAGGGCTCGGTGTTGTTCCGCGACGAGGAGACGGTCGGCCGCAAACCGCGCCACATCGTCAAGACCGGTCTGGCTCGCACGTTCCAGAACACACAGCTCTTCGACCATATGACCACGCTTGAGAACGTGATGGTCGGTGCACAGGCGCGCCAGTCCCGCGGCTTCGTCGCCGCGGCACTCAGGTTTCCCTCGGCGCTCGGGAAGACCGGAGCGCGGCCGAGGAGGCCGGGCGCTTGTTGCGCCTCATCGGTATCGATGAGTGGTCGCACTCGCTGGCGGCCGACCTTCCTGCCGGCATCCGACGCCTCGTCGAGATAGCCCGAGCCCTCGCCACCGCTCCTCAGATGCTGCTTCTCGACGAGCCGGCCGCCGGCCTCAATGCGACGGAGACGGCGGAACTCGTTCGTACGCTGTACCGCGTTCGCGACGCCGGCATCACCGTCCTGGTGGTCGAGCACGACATGGGGCTCGTCATGGAGGTCTCCGATGAGATCGTCGTCTTGGATCGGGGCCGCAAGATCGCTGAGGGTCCGCCGCGAATGATCCAGAAGGACCCTGCGGTCATCGCCGCGTACCTCGGCGAGGAGAGCGCCGATGAGTGACCCCCTGCTGCGCGTGAGCGAACTCAAGGCGGGCTATGGCCGCACTTCGGTCCTGCACGGTGTGAATCTCACGGTCGATCGAGGCGAGATCGTCGCCCTGATCGGCTCAAACGGCGCGGGCAAGTCGACACTGCTGAAGACCCTGGTCGGCCTGGTCCCGAGCTCCGGCGGTACCGTGGCCTTCGAGGGAGTCGAGGTCCCGAATCGTCGTCCCGAGAAGCTTGTGGCCCGTGGCGTCGCCCTCGTGCCCGAGGGCCGGCTGCTCTTCGGTCCGATGACCGTGCGCGAGAACCTCGAGCTCGGGGCGTACGGATCCCCGAGTCAGCGCGGCCCTGCGCTCAAGTCCGCGCTGACTCGGGTCAACGAGCTGTTCCCGGTGCTTGCAGAGAGGGCCTCGCAGCCGGCAGAGACTCTGTCCGGAGGCGAGCAGCAGATGCTCGCGGTGGGCAGAGCTCTGATGTCGGGTCCGCGGCTCTTGCTGCTCGACGAACCGTCGCTGGGGTTGGCCCCCAAGGTGATAGCGGAGATCTTCTCGGCGCTCGATGTGTTGAAGAGTGAAGGGGTCACCATGCTGCTTGTCGAACAAGATGCCCGGGTCGCGCTCAAGCACTCGGACCGGGGGTACGTGATGCGCACCGGTCGCGTCGTGCTGGAAGGAACTGCCACCGCGCTGCTCGCGGACGAGAACGTCCGCACCATCTATCTCGGGTCATGGAAAGGGGAGGGGGAGTGAGATGATCTGGAACCCTGAGTATGAGTGCATGGAACGCAGTGCACTCCACGACCTGCAGTTGCGTCGGCTTCAGATGACGGTGTCGTGGGTGTACGAACGCGTCGGGCACTACCGGGCCCAGATGGACGAGAGAGGCGTCAAGCCGCGCGACATCCGACAGCTCACCGACATCTCCAAGCTCCCGTTCACCGACAAGAACGCGCTTCGCGACACCTACCCGTTCGGCATGTTCGCACTGCCCCTCGATGAGGTCGTCAGGATCCACAGCTCGAGCGGGACCACCGGCAAGCCGATCGTCGTCGGCTATTCCCGAGGCGACATCAACACGTGGACCGAACTCACGGCGCGTGTGGCGGCGTCTGCCGGCGTTCACAAGGGCGACCTGGTCGACATGGCCTTCCTGTACGGCATGTTCACCGGTGGATGGGGGATGCACTACGGCATCGAACGTATCGGGGCCACGATCATCCCCGCCGGCTCCGGCCAGACGGAACGTCACCTCATGATGATGTCGGACTTCGGCACGACGGTCCTGGTCTCCACTCCCAGCTACGCTCTGTACCTTGCCGAGCAGGGCGAGTCCGCCGGCGTCGACTTCTCGGCGCTCCCGCTACGGCTCGGGTTGTTCGGCGGCGAGCCCTGCTCCGACCGACTCAAGGCCGAGATAGAGCAGAAGCTCGGAATCACCGCCACGGACAACTACGGGCTCTCCGAGGTCATGGGTCCCGGGGTCGCCGGAGAGTGCGAGTGCGGTTGTGGACTCCATCTCGCCGAGGACCACTTCCTCGCCGAGATCGTCGACCCGCGGACCGGCGAGCCGTTGCCAGCGGGAGAGGAGGGCGAGCTCGTGATCACGACGCTGACCAAAGAGGCGTTTCCCGTGTTGCGTTATCGGACCCACGACCTGAGCGTTCTCGAGCCTGCACGCTGCGAATGCGGGCGCACGCTCGCGCGCATGAGCAAGGTCCGCCAACGCACCGACGACATGCTGATCATCCGTGGCGTGAACGTGTTCCCCAGCCAGATCGAAGACGTGCTCTTCCGCATCGAGGGCGTGAGGCCCCACTACCTGATCGTGGTCGACCGGAAGCACAACCTCGACGACCTCGAGGTACGCATCGAAGTAGAAGGGGCCGTGTTTTCCGATATCATGGCTGATATGGTCGCCTTCCAGCGCAAGGTCGCCGAGAAGCTCCAGTCGGTTCTGGGGCTTCGAGCCAGGATCACCCTGGTCGAGCCGGGAGCTATCGAGCGCAGTGCCGGCAAGACGCAGCGGGTGCTCGACCACAGAGACGATACATAGGGGAGCACGTGGTGCTACCCCCACTGACAGAGATGGCGGGGAGTGAAGCCTGTGCCCGACTGGGGCGTCATCGCACTGGTAGCCGGACTCGTACTCCTTATCGGAGCGATCGCCGCTGCTTCCTGGTTCGGCTGGCGCGCCTACGAACGTCGGCAGCTCCTGCGCCTCATCGGACGGCTGGAAGCGGTGGAGGCGGCGGCTCAGGCCCTTGTCGACGCCATTCACCGGCTCGCAGAGTCGCCCGACGACGAACTCGACGCCTTCATCGCTGACACCGAGGCGCCGGAGCGCCGGGTTCTGGCCGAAGTCCGTTCCCGCGCTCAACTGCTCAGCGACGAGCTCGACCACATGCCGCTGCCCGGTCGGCTCGTTCCGATCGCGGAAGCGATAGCCGACGCCGCGTTCGTCGTCGCTCGTGAAGCCGGCTGTGTCGGCGAAGACGACGTGGGGGACAAGGCCCTCGACGGACTGGCGGGTATCGACCTCGACGCGGTCAACGGGTATACGGCACAGGCTCGCACCAGACTGGGTGCCATGTGCGCCGTGTGCGGGCTTGAGGATACTGCGGTCTACGGTGGAGGTCTGTACCTGTGAGCACGGGTGTCATGAAGTGGGTGCGTGCTGCGGTCGCTCTCGTGGTGCTCTTGTCGATCGCCCTCGTCGTTCGGGGGTGGTGGCGGGAGTACCAGAGCGCTCCACGGCCAACGCAGGAGACGACGCAGACCGCCGAGCCCGCAGAACCCGCCGAGCCGGTCACCGACCCCGCTGAGGAACCGGCGGCGGCACCGCCCGCCGCGGACTCGACTGAGCCGGTCGTCTTGATCGTCAGAACCAATGGGCTGAACTTCCGCGTGAAGCCGGATTCGACCTCTGAAGCCATCCGCGGCCTTGATGAGGGTGAGACTCTCACCGTCATCAGCAAGGAGGGCGACTGGTATCAGGTGACGACCGAGAAGGACGAGACCGGGTGGATCACCGACAATCCCAGCTACACGAAGGTCCGGAAGCCGTGACGCCGTGAAGATCATCGGCTCGGCCGACGAGTTCTGGCGCCTTCGCCTCACGCGTGTCGACACCACAGAAGACGTCGACTTCGAGTGGCATGACGACGTTCTGTACCGCGAGCCCCGGACGGCCCCGGTGCGCGAACTGGAACTGTGGCATGTCGAGGCTCTCCGGCACGACGACTACGAAGTCGTCATTCGCCTGGCGACGTTCCAGGAACGCGAGCAGGCCGAGGCGTTTCTCGAGCGTGCCCGTGAAGACCTCTCGGAGATGACCAAGTCCCAGTTCGAGGCCGCATACCTCGCCGAGCCGCCCGCGCTGTCCGTGGAGGACGAGTAGCTGCGCTCGATCTTCCCCCCATGGTAGCCACCGGCAGGGTGGTGCGGGTCCCAGACCCACTTACCATAAGATACATTATCCGCGTTCTTTGGTAGGGCCATCAGTCCTACTGAGAGGCCTTTGGCGCTCATGACACGTGTGGCGCTCGGCACACGACACGGAATCTCGGGAACAGAAGCGGCCCCGGACCGCGTTGTCGCAGCCCGGGGCCGTCAAGGATGTGCACGTCACTCACGCGTGACGTTGGTACCGGCGTTACTGGGCCGCCTCAGCGGCCTCCGCCTGCATCTCACCACCGAAGTCCGGTGAGTCGATCGCCAGACCCTTGCTCTCGGGTGGCAGGATCAGGTTGAGGATCACTCCCACCACGGTCGCGAGGGCCATACCCGGAACGGTGTACTCGCCCACGGGGATCCTGATCTCTCCCACCTCCATGCCGATGCCCAGTACAAGCACGACGCTGGATAGGATCAGGTTGCGGCTGTGGCTGTAGTCGATTCCGCTGTCGACAAGCATCCGAAGGCCCGATGACGCGATCAGCCCGAACAGCAGGATCGACACGCCGCCCATGACCGGCGTAGGAATGCTGCCGATGAGTGCTCCCAGCTTAGGCACGAACCCGCCGATCACGAAGGCGAACGCGCCGGCGTACCAGAAGAGCTGCACCGCATAGATGCGGGTGACCGCCATGACGCCGATGTTCTCGGCGTACGTGGTCGATGGAGTTCCGCCAACCAACGCCGAGAACGACGTGGCCAGACCGTCGCCCGCGAGCGACTGTGGCAGCAGAGGATTGAAGTCCTTACCGGTGATCTCGTTGATCACGAGCAGGTGTCCGATGTGCTCGACGATGACCACCAGCGCGACCGGTGCGATCAGCAGGATGGCGGACAGTTCGAACTTGGCGAACGTGAGCTGGGGCAGCCCAAGCCAGGCAGCGTCGAGCACCGGCTGGAAGTTGACCAAACCGAACGGAATGGCGGCGATGTAGCCCACGATGATTCCAAGCAGGATCGGAATCGTCGCCGCAAACCCCTTGAAGTAGCTCGAGAAGGCGATACAGGCCGCGAGAGTGATCGTCGCGACCGCCGCCAGGTTCCAATCGAGACCCTGAGTCGGATCAGCGAACGGGAACAGCGACATCTTGATCGCCACCCCCGCGAGGCCCAGGCCGATGATGATGACCACCGAACCCACAAGCGCCGGCGGCAGCAGCTTATAGAGCCACTTCGTACCGAACGCCTTGATGACCGCCGCCACGACCACGTAGACGAGTCCGGCGACCACGAGGCCACCGAGCGCGTACGGGATCTTCGCCGGGTCGGCCACGCCGTTGACGACGCCCGCCACGGCCGCGATCGGCGCGATGAAGGCGAACGACGAGCCGAGGAAGCTCGGGATCTTGCCCTTTGTCAGAATCAGGTAAAGGATCGTACCCGCTCCGGACGTCATGATCGCGACCGACGGGTTCAGTCCCGTGAGGATCGGCACGAGTACGGTCGCACCGAACATGGCCATGAGGTGCTGGAGCGCGAGCGGGACTGCCTGGATCAACGGCAGCTTCGCATCGGTCTGGATGATGGGACGTGACATCGCCTACCCCCTAGCCCGTGAAGAGAGCGAGAATCGGGGCCTGAAGGAATCCGAGCAGGAAGGCGACGGACGCGACCCACATGAGCGGATGGATGTCCTTCGCGTTGTTGTGGAACAGCTTTATGACGACGTAGCTGATGAAGCCCATGCCGATTCCCCAGCTGATGTTGTATGTCAGCGGGATGCCCACGATCGTCAGGAAGGCCGGGAAGGCATCCTCGAGGTTCGTCCAGTGGATCTCGCGCACCGTCTTCATCATCAGGTAGCCGACGATGATGAGCGCTCCGGCTGTGATCGGGAACGCCGTGAAGCTCGGGACCGGTACGTCTGCAGGCACCTGGAAGCCCGAACCTGCGAAGCTCGCGAAGCGCTCAGCGTTGGGGACGGGGTACCCGCCACCCACCATGCGCACGACCGGTGCGAAGAACGCCGCGACGGCGAAGAGAAGGCCCGTGACGATCGCCGTCAGACCGGTGCGACCGCCCTCTGCCACCCCGGATGCGGACTCGATGTACGTGGTGATCGAGCTTGCGCCGAACAGACCGCCGGTCGCAGCCGCTGCAGAGTCGACCAACAAGATGTTGCGGATTCCCGGGACGTTGCCGTCGGCGTCAGTGAAGCCTGCCTGCTCGCCAACGGAGATGACCGTCCCCATGGTGTCGAAGAAGTCGGAGAGCATGACCGCGAAGACCGCGAAGAGGAGCGCGGGCGTGAAGATCTGCAGTACCGCGATTCCACCCTCCACCTGCTGGAACGGAGCGAGGAAGGTGGAGAAGTCGAGTGGCCCGAATACGGCATTCGGCAACGACGTGACACCGAGCAGCAACGCCGCCACTGTCGCGACCAAGATGCCCCAGAGGATATCGCCTTTGATCTTCAACGCCATGAACGCGAGGATCGCGAACAGGCCGACGAGGGTCACCCAGACGTAGGGACTGGTGAAGTCACCGAGCGAGACAACGGTCGCTGCGTTGGGCACGATGATGCCGCCCTCGATCAAGCCGAGCAGCGTGATGAACAGTCCGATTCCCACGCCGATGGCACGCTTCAGATCGAGCGGAATCGCGCGCATGACCGCCTCTCGCAGACCGGAGAGAACGAGCAGCAAGGATCAGCAGACCCTCGACGAAGATGACCGACATGCCCACCTGCCACGGCACGTTGGCCTGCTGGAAACCGATGATCGAGAATGTGACCACCGCGTTCAGGCCCATGCCCGAAGCCAGCGCGAGTGGCCGGTTCGTGATGAGGCCCATCGCGAGGCACATCAGCGCCGCGCCCAACGCCGTGGCCGTGGCGGCGCCTTCGAACGGTACTCCCGCCGCCGAGAGGATCCCCGGGTTCACGAAGACGATGTAGGCCATCGTCAGGAACGTGGTCAACCCGGCGATCACCTCGGTCTTGAGGTCCGTACCCCGCTGTTGAAACTTGAAGAAGCTCTCCACTGGTCTCCCTCCCGCCGCATTTCGCGGCATCCCGTCACTGCAACATCACGCCGTCGATGCCCCTTGTGCCCCGGGGCCCGCACGGTCGATTCCTCGCTTTCCGCGAGCGAACTCGGGGCAGAACGGCAGCGCCACACCGTCGCCCATCTCAGCCACCATCCGTGAAGACCGAGCCGAGGTAGCGTGCGCCGGGACCCTGCTCGGATTCGAGCCACGAGGCGATCGCGTCGCTGATGGGAGGCCGCATGTCGAGCGTGTGCAAGTCGGAAAGCGGCACAAGCTCGACGGCCTCCACGCGGCCGTCTTGCGGCGTCTGCGTGACCGTGCCGCCGGTCACGGTGGCCGCGAACGTGATGTTCACCAGATGCCGAGAGCCGTGTGGGTCGATCGTGTCGTTGATCAGGATCGGATCGCCGATCTCAGCCTCAAGACCCGTCTCTTCCAAGAGCTCCCGCTTCAGCGCGGCAAGAAGGGTTTCTCGGTAGTCCACTCCGCCACCCGGCAGAAGGTGATAGACGGAGTCGCCGGAGCGATGCCTCACCGTGACGAGCTTCGCGTCGAGCAGCATGAGGGCAGCGACGCGAACGCGGGGGCCTCTAGACTCCGGTGCTTCCAAAGCCCCCCTCCCCCCTCACGGTCTCATCGAGCTCATCGACCTCGTCGAGGGTGACCCGCTCGACACGCTGGATGACGAGTTGGGCGACCTTGTCCCCGCGCCTGATCTCGACGGTGGATTCCGCGTCATGGTTTATCGCGATGAGCATGATCTCGCCGCGATAGTGGCTGTCGATGAGGCCGGGTGAGTTCACGAAGGTCAGACCATGCCTCAGCGCCAAGCCGCTCCGCGGCTGCACGAACCCTGCGAATCCATCGGGGATGGCCACGGCGACCCCGGTGCCGATCAACTCACGACGCCCGGGTGCAAGGCTCACGTCGTCGGTGGAGAACAGATCCATGCCCGCGTCACCCTCGTGAGCGTAGCTTGGCAATGGAAGCCCTTTGTCGAGACGCTGTATCGTCAGTGTCAGCTTCACGGCTTTCACGCGCCGGCGCGCACACGACCAGGCCGGCGCCGACCCTCCATCCCTCTCATGTCACGCTCCGTTGCCCGCTGGGCACCGGAGCGTGGCTCCGACCGATCAGCTCAACCCTTTGAGCTCGGACATGAACTCGTCAAGGTCTTGAAACTCCTTGTACACCGATGCGAACCGCACGTAAGCGACCTTGTCGAGGTCCTTGAGCCGCAGAAGCACCATGTCACCGACCTGACTGCTGTCCACCTCGTACCTGAAGGTGTTGTGCAACTCGGACTCGATATCGTCAATCAGACCCTCGAGTCGTTCGACCGGCACACCGCGCTTGGCGGTCGCGACGATCAGCCCCCTGATGAGTTTGGCCCGGTCGAACGGTTCGGGCTGACCATCCTTCTTCACCACCATCAGCGGCATCTCTTCGCGCCGTTCGTAGGTAGTGAAACGTTCCCCACACGACAGGCACTCCCGCCTTCGCCTGATCGCGTCCTGGGATTCAGAGGTGCGCGAGTCTACGACCTTCGTCTCATCGTGACCGCAGAAAGGACAGCGCATCGCTTCACCCCCATATCTAGGCTGACCTGAAAGGTAGCACACAAGATATGGGGCTACAATGGATTCTGAGCTGGATGGTGGCGATTCGCCATCGCGACCCGCGTGGCACCGCGCGAACGGCCCGGGTATCCGGGGACGACGAACTGTCAGCGCATCGCCACCGCGGCGTCTCGCGTGCCGGACGGGACGAGCAGTGTCGTACCCGCCTGAAGCGATCCGCTCTCAAGATCGTTCTTCTCGGCGATCAGCTCGACGGTCTGAGCGGTCGTGAATCCCTCCACCGGATGCGCCCTCGCAAGCTGCCACAACGTCTGTCCCGCTTCCACCTTGACCGGAGACAGCGTGGCCTCTGACGTTGGAGATATCACACTGACAGCCGCCAGCACGAGAGCGATCCCGACGGCCGCCAGCGTGAACCACTCGACGAGGGTCAATCCGTCGCGACCGCGTCTGTGGCTCGTCTGTATGACAACGTTGGAGTGTGAGTATGTGTACGTCATGGTGCGCTCCCCGCTCGCGTGCTGATTCGACGACGTCACTCTAGTCCGCGGCTCTGACATCGAAGCATCTGCTGCCAGAACATATGTTCGCATCAGATGATAGCGAACATATGTTCGGTGTCAAGTCCGAATACGAACGCGTGTTTGCACCCGGGAGCTTGGGGTATTACACTCGCCACGTACACGTGTTCGATACTCAAGGGGATGTCATGGCATACCAGCGCGAACTCACCAAGCGCCAGCAACAGATCCTCGACTTCATCCGCAGCGAGATACACCGAGTCGGCTACCCTCCCAGCGTCCGTGAGATCGGTGAGGCGATCGGCCTGTCATCATCTTCGACCGTTCACTCTCATCTGGCTGCACTGGAGGCCAAGGGATTCATCCGGCGCGATCCGAGCAAGCCGCGCGCGCTTGAAGTGCTGGACTTCCGCGACAACGACTCCGCCGTGGACTACGGGAGCGTCTTCTCTGTCCCGGTCGTGGGACAGGTCGCAGCGGGCCAACCCATCCTGGCCGCCGAGAACATCGAGCAGACCATCCCCTTGCCGGCCGAGTTCGCAGGAGAACAGACGTTCATCTTGCGCGTGCGCGGAGAGTCGATGATCGACGCGGGCATCTTCGAAGGGGACTTCGTCGTGGTCAAGCAGCAGAACCACGCGAACAACGGTGACATCGTCGTGGCGATGCTCGACGAAGAGGCCACCGTGAAGACCTTCTACCGAGAGGCGGACCGCATCCGTCTCCAGCCTCAGAACGCCACGATGGACCCCATCTACGCCCTCGATGTCGCCATCCTCGGCAAGGTGGTGGCGCTCTTCAGGCGGCTGTAGCGGTCCGTCGGGGTGCCCGAGGGGTCCCGTGCTCAAGCATACTCGCAGGGGCCGCTCGATGAGCGGCCCCTGTTGCGTGACTGCGCTCTGGACCCCGCGGGCACGCTCTAGTCTGTGGGCTCCTGGAGGAAGTCGTTGAACTGCGAAGACAAGGCGGGAGACGTACGCAAGACCAGTGCCGTGCCTTGCTCGGTGTGGCGCTCGGAAAGGATCTGGGTCTTCTCGTGAGCCAGCTTCACGAGATCGCCACGGGTATAGGGCACGAGTACCGACAACGTGACGCTGCCACGAGCTGCCTCCTCGGCGATGCGACGTACCAGCCCCTCGACACCTTCGCCCGTGAGCGCCGAGACGAAGACCGCTGTGGGGTAGCGCTTCTCGAGAGCAGCTCTGTCGACTGCGTCGACGGTGTCCGTCTTGTTGAACACGACGACACCCGGCTTGGTGTGGGCGCCGATCTCCTGCAACACCTCTCGGACGGACTGCATCTGGGCTTCACGCTGGTGCGCGCCCGCGTCCGTCACATACAGGAGCAGGTCAGCTTCGTTGACCTCGTCGAGCGTCGACTTGAATGCTTCCACAAGGCCGTGAGGCAGCTTGTTGATGAAGCCGACCGTGTCGGTGACGGTGACGTTGCGCCCCTCGGGGAGATCGAGGCGGCGGGTGGTCGAATCGAGCGTGGCGAACAGCATGTCCTCGGCCAGTACGCCGGCGCCGGTCAGCGCGTTGAGCAGCGTTGACTTGCCGGCGTTGGTGTAGCCCACCAGCGCGATCCGGAAGACTCCGCTGTCTGCTCGGCGCTTGCGTTGCGTTTGGCGCTCGAGGGCCACGTCTCTGAGCTCGCGCTTGAGTTCGCTGATGCGCCGGCGTGACATCCGACGGTCCGACTCGAGCTGGGATTCACCCGCCCCGAAGCGTGTGCCGCGACCACCGCCCAAGCGCTCACGCTCGAGGTGTCCCCACATACCCTTCAGACGAGGAAGCACGTACTCGAGCCTCGCGAGCTCGACTTGGAGCTTGCCTTCGCGGCTCACCGCATGAAGCCCGAAGATCGCGAGGATCACCGCGGTGCGGTCCATCACCTTGGCGTCGGGGATCAGGCCCTCGAGGTTCGCTTGCTGACTGGGGCTGAGCTCGTCGTCGAACAAGACAACAGAGGCTTCCAGCGACTTCGCGAGTTCGGCAACCTCTTCAGCCTTGCCGGGCCCGATGAACGTGCGGGAGTGCGGGCGCTCCATCTTCTGGGTCACACTCGCGCACACATCAGCACCCATCGTGTGAGCGAGCCGTTCGAGCTCTTCGAGCGACTCCTCGACCGGCCAGTCGGAACGACCCCTGTCGATGCCGACGAGCACCGCACGATCACGGCGCTCGTCGAGTTCGGTTCCTGTGGTGGGATACTGACGCTTGCTCACGCTTGAGTGTATGCCCCTACAGCCCGGTCTTGATGCGCTCGAGGGCCTCGACCAGGCGGTCGTCGGGAGTGGCCAGCGAGATCCGGATGTAGCCTTCGCCGTCGGGACCATACGAGTTTCCCGGGGCGACGATCACACCGACCTTGTCGAGCAGCTCGCCGGCGTACTGCGCCGAGGTGTAGCCAGCGGGGATCTTGGCCCACACGTAGATCGTGCCCTTCGGCACGCGAGCCGACAGGCCGATGGAGCCTAGGGCGTCCATGACGAGATCCCGACGACGCTGGTAGAGCGCGCACATCTCGGCCACGTCGTCCTGTGGACCGAGCATGGCTTCGATCGCGGCGTCTTGTACGGCCGTGAAGGCGCCCGAGTCGATGTTGGATTTCACGGTGCCAAACGCCTTGATCGCTTGTGCATTGCCGGCAGCGAACGCGATACGCCAGCCGGTCATGTTGTACGCCTTCGAGCAGCTGAACAGCTCTATGGCGACATCCTTGGCACCCGGACGCTCCAGGAAGCTGGGTGGCTTGTAGCCGTCGAACGCGATCTCGGAGTAGGCGTTGTCGTGCACGACGAGCAGGTCGTGCTCCTTGGCGAAAGCGATCGCGCGGTCGAAGTACTCCGGCGTGGCGATCGCCGAAGACGGGTTGTTCGGGTAGCTCAGGAACATCACCTTGGCCTTGGCGAGCACCTCGGGTGGCGTGGACTCGAAGTCGGCCATCCAATCATTCGAGTCATTCATCGGCATCCAGTGCGTCTTGCCGCCGACGAGGATGCCGCCGGTGTGGTAGACGGGGTAGCCGACACCCGGCACAAGCGTGTACTCGTCGACATCGACGAACGCGGGGAAGATGTGCGCGATGCCTTCCTTGGATCCGATGAGCGCGAGGACCTCGGTCGCAGGATCGACTTCGACCTCGAAGCGGCGCTTGAGCCACTCGGCGCATGCCGTGCGGTACGGCATCGAGCCGGAATAGCTCGGATACTGGTGGTTCTTCGGGTTCTTGATCGCCTCAGCCATCGCGTCGATGATGCGCTGCGGGGTGGGCATGTCCGGATCACCGATGCCGAGCGAGATCACGTCCACGCCCTCGGCCTGCTTCGCCTCCTTCTTGCGGTCGATCTCAGCGAACAGGTACGGCGGCAGGTTCTCGATACGCTTGGCGGTCCTCACGTTAGCCCTCTCCCCTTACGATTGGCGGCGGAGTTCACGTACGTACGGCGCGGGGGCGTGCCGTGCGAGACATGGTAACACTCGTCGACGGGGAAACGGGTTGCGGGAAGGTTACGCGGAGCGCCCCGATCGCGACAGCGGACGGTATACCGCCACGTTCGCGGAGAGCACCGTGAGGAACGGCTCCTCGAGGGCTGATACCCGCGCCGCGAGCTCTGCTGGGGAAGCGTGTGCGCCGGTGGGTCCCATTCCGGCCGCTGCGAGCGCCTGGGGGCGCGTGAGGCGCAGCTCGGAGGTGACGAGCGTCTCCGATGCGAGGCCGAAGTACCCCGAGAGCTTCTCGGTCAGTCGAACCTGCTTGTCGGGGTCCACCGTCAGCATGCCGATGGCAGACACGAGCGACGCCAGGTGTAGCGCTGTCGGCGTCACGACGACGAGCGCGCCGTCCCGCGCGAGCACGCGGTGGAACTCGGAGGCGTTGCGCGGCGAGAAGATGTCGAGTACCAGCGCAGCCGCGCGATCGCGCAACGGCAGCGGCTTCCAGACGTCCGCCACCACGACCCCGGCGTCCGGCAGTGCCCGAGCGGCCACGCGGCACGCGAGTTTGGAGATGTCGAGGCTGATCCCCCGCCGCTCCGGCATCGCGTCGAGCACCGCTCCGAGGTAGTCGCCGGTGCCTCCGCCTGCATCGAGAACGATGCCCGTGACGTCCTCGTCGACTGCATCGCGTGCGGCTCGGGCGACAGCGTGGAGCAGCGGGTCGAAGGGACCCGCCGACAGGAACATCCCGCGGGCCGCAACCATCTCGGCGGTATCCGCGGTCGACGCCTTCGCCCGACCGGGGAGCAGGTTGACGTAGCCTTCGCGCGCGACGTCGAAGGAGTGCCGAGACGCGCACGACAGCACCCCGTCGGTGAGCTCAAGCCGAGCCGAGCACACCGGACACACAAGAGCCTGCACGACACCCGCAAGCCCCGCACGGCTACTCTTCGTCATCATCCTCGGCGATCTCGATCGAACCCGAGTAGACCTCCTCGGCCGGACCTGTCATGAAGACGTGGTCGTTCTCCGCCCACCGGATCGCCAACTCGCCGCCGAGCAGCTCAACCACGGCTTCTCGGCCGCCTCGGCAGTTCAACGCGGTCGCCACCGCGGCAGCGCACGCGCCGGTACCGCAGGCGAGCGTCTCGCCGACGCCGCGCTCCCATACTCGAAGCCGAATGATGTCGTCGCCCATGACCTGGGCGAACTCCACGTTGGTCTTCTTGGGGAAGAGCGGATGGGTCTCGATGACGGGCCCGATCTCATGGACGTCTGCCTCTTCCACGTCGTCGACGAAGATCACGACATGTGGGTTGCCCATCGAGACCGGCGTCACGTTGAAGGTGCCGAGTTCCGTCTCGAGCGCGCAATCGACGACCATGTCGTCGTTCGAGCCGCACCGCATACCGGTGGGAATCGCCGCAGGCTTGAGCACCGGCTCACCCATGTCGACCGTGGCCAGATGCATCGTGCCGTCGTATGCGCGCGTGACCTCGATGCGGAGCACGCCGATGGCAGTCTCCACCGCCACGCTGTCCCGGTCGGCCGGGATGAGGCCCTTGTCGACCACGTACTTGGCGAAGCACCTGATGCCGTTGCCGCACATCTCAGCGACGGAACCGTCGCTGTTGCGGAACCACCAGGAGAAGTCCGCGCCATCGACGGTCGCGGGTCGGATGAGTACGAGCCCGTCGGCTCCGATACCGAAGTTGCGGTCGCAGAACCACTCGACCGCCTCGGGAGCGAAATCGAGCTCCTCGGTACGGTCGTCGATCACGATGAAGTCGTTGCCAAGCCCGTGCATCTTGGTGAACGAAAGCTTCACGTCCGCCCTCCCCTTGTCAGCTGGGTTCAGATGGTCAGTCTAGCGCTTCGAGCGCCGCATGCGTGGCTTCAGCGGTCGTCATGCCGGTGACGTCCACCCAGACCACCCTCGGATCGGCGCGGAACCAAGTCAGCTGCCGCTTCGCATAGCGGCGAGTCGCCTGTTTGATGTCATCGACCGCCGCATCGAGGTCGGCGTCGCGCTCGATCACGAACACGAGTTCCTTGTACCCGATGGCCTGCCGCGCGGTCAGCGCATCCCGGAAGCCGGCCTCCAGCAGCCCTTCCACCTCAGCGACGAGACCGGCCTCGATCATCGCATCGACGCGGCCGTCGATCCGCGCGTAGAGCTCGCCCCGCTCCATGGTCAGACCGACGAAGCGTGTGTCGTAGATGCTTCGGCGAGCCGAGAAGCCCTCGTTGTGACGAGCGTACGACACGTCGGCGTCGAGCAGCTCCAATGCGCGGATCACGCGGCGCGTGTTGTTGCAGTGGATCAGCGCCGCCGACTCCGGGTCGCGCGCCTGGAGCAGCGCGTAGAGCGCCTCGGGGCCTTCGTTGGCCGCAAACGACTCATAGCGCATGCGGGCGGCGTTGCCCTTCTGCCTGCCCGCAGGGAAGTCCATGGGGTCGAGCGCGGCTCGTACATAGAGACCCGTACCACCTGCCACGACGGGGATCCGGGCTGCCGCAGTGATGCTCTCGATGGCCGCCCTGGCGGCCCGCTGGTAGAGGGCTGCCGAGAAGGGCTGTCCCGGTTCGACAAGGTCGAGGCAGTGGTACGGCACGGCTCGTGCCTCCGGTGCAGGCTTGGCCGTTCCGATATCCATGCCGCGGTAGACCTGCATGGAATCGGCCGAGACGATCTCACCGCCCACCTGCAGGGCGATCTGCTCGGCTACGGCGGTCTTCCCAACCGCCGTGGGGCCCACCACCGCGATCACGTGTGTGGCGGAGGCTCCGGGTGCCGGCACCGGAAGGCTGGATGAGCTGCTCGTTGTCATGGTCTAAGTGTAGCGCTCGACTCTGAAGCGCTCGAAACCACATGGTTCGCCGGGGCGGATTCCGGCCTTCTGCATCGCGATGCGCACCTGCGCATCGACATCGTCCACGCCCTCCAGATCCGGCAGAAGCAGACCCCGCCGCCATCCGCTCGACACGATCACGCCGTACTTCGAGGGGTCCAGATCCTCGAGCGTGCAACTCTCGGGCGGACGCAGTACGTCCACCTTCACCTCGAGGTCACCGAGTTCGTGACGTTCCAACGCCGGAAAGCGCGGATCGTGGAACGCCGCCTCGATCGCGTTGTGCACGACCTCGGTCGCCAGTGTGTCGTGCACGGGCAGGATGGTCCCGATACAGCCCCGCAACACGCCGCCACGATGCAGGGAGACGAACGCACCTGCACGAGACGGCAGTGACGGGTCTGACAGGACGACATCGTGGGCGGGCGTGTCGGCTCCCAGTTCGGCCGCTATGGCTCTTCGAGCCAGCGCCACGATCTCGGATTCGTCTCGCCCGGCGAGCCCTCCCTCGAAGCCCGTCTCGTGTCCAGCCGGGAAACCCATCTCCTGACCTTCGACCGCTGCCCGGCCCACGAGCGCCGTCAGGTACCCCACTCCCCACGGTCCCTCGTACGCCAGCACCTTCGTGGGGGCCGGGTCTTCGCAGCAGAAGCCGCCGAGCGCTATCAATGAACGCAGCCCACATTCTCCTCCGGCGTCCACCAGATCGGGATCGAGCTCCATCAGGCCGGAGAGCCGCCCCTGCTCCACCAAACCGACGATCTGGGCGTCCAGTTCGCGGGCACGCGGCGAGTAACCGGCGGGTGCGTCGGTCGTCAACCGGTGACTGAGATCGCCGCTTGCCACGAAGGCGACTCTCCGGCCCAGGGAATCCGCGATGGTGCGGGTGAGTCTGCCCAGTTCGCGGTGCATCCCGTAGGACAAGTACGACAGCGACAGCACGATCAACGGGACGGTACCACTGGGCTCGATGAACGAGAGGGGGACGATCGTCGCATGGTCCAGCCATCCGGGTCGCAGGCGGCCGAAGTCGAAGCGGGAGATGGCGGGCACGCCCTGCTTCTTCAGCTCGCCGAGAAGTGCGGCGGCCAGCTCCGGATCGCCGGGGTAACGGTAGGTCGTGTGATCACCGAACTGCTCGAGGCTGCCCTCGAAGACGTCAGACTCGTCGACGGCGAATGAGTCCGCGCTGCCCGGCGCGTGAGGCGAGATGAGCACGATGGTCTCGGGGGCGAACGTACCCAACACCTCCCCAACCTGACGCAGTGCGGAGAGGCTTGCGTGCGCGGTTTCTGCCCGCTGCCCACCCACTCCCGGTACGAAGATGGGCGGGTGTGGCGAGATGACTCCGAACACGGCCGAACCCATGACGCGCCTCCCTCCAGAGAACACCCGGCGCGCAAGGAAGTGCTATCCGGCGCCGCCCCCTGCAAGGTTGGTACCCAGCACGCCCGTGAGGAACCACGTCTGAGCATCGACGATGCTCACCGGGAGCACGCGGCCGGCGTAGTCCTTCGCCACAGATCCTGCCGGTATTGCCACGTGCACGACCTTGTTTCCCGGAGTGCGTCCGGTGAGGACGCGATCGTCTCGTTTGCTCGCGCCCTCGAACAACACCATCTGTTCCGTTCCCACAAGGGCATGGCTCTTCGCACGTGCCGAGCTGTGAACGAGTTCCACCAGGCGGTCGAAGCGGACCTGCGTCACATCGCGGGGTACCGGATCAGGCATCGAAGCGGCGGGGGTACCCTCTCGAGGCGAGTAGATGAAGGTGAAGGCTTGATCGAAACGCGCGTGTCTCACGACATCCATCGTCGCCTCGAAGTCCTGTTCGGTCTCCCCGGGGAAGCCCACGATGATGTCGGTCGACAGAGCAAGATCCGGTATCGCCTGATAGAGGCTGTCCACCAGCTCGAGATAGCTCTCACGCGTGTAGACCCGGTTCATCGCCTCGAGGATCCGGTTCGAGCCCGACTGCACCGGAAGGTGCAGATACGGTACGACCGCCGGCTCCTCGGCCATCGCGCTGATCGTCTCCGGCGAGAGATCTTTGGGGTGGCTCGTCGCGAAGCGGATGCGCCGTACACCAGTGGCGGCTACTGCGCGCAGCGCCTCGGCGAACCGAGGTGACCCATACAGGTCCCGCCCGTAGCTGTTCACGTTCTGCCCGAGGAGCGTGACCTCGAGCACACCGTCGGTGACGAGCCCCTCCACCTCGGACACGATCTCATCGAGTGGTCGGCTGCGTTCCTTGCCACGTACGTACGGAACGACGCAGTAGGTGCAGTAGTTGTCGCACCCCACGGTGATCGGAACCCAGGCGTGCCACGGATGCTCCCGCTCGGAAGGAAGGTCGCTCGCGAAGTCGAGTCCCTCCTCGTATACCTCTACCTGAGGTAGACGCTGAGAGTATGCGGCCTCTATGAGTTCCGGAAGGTTCTTGATGTTGTGGGTGCCGAAGACGACGTCCACGTGGGGCAGACGCTCCAGAAGGCGCTCACCATCACGCTGCCCGATGCAACCGCCTATCGCGATGACCGGCCCCCTTCCCTTGCCCGTCTTGAGGGCCTTGAGGGAACTCACCTGCCCGCGCAGGCGCTCGTCGGCGTTCTCGCGCACGCAGCACGTCATGAAGATCACCACGTCCGCATCCTCGACAGCCTCGACCGCAGTGAGCGACATGGTCCGCATCAGGCCGGCGACCCGTTCGGAGTCGTGCTTGTTCATCTGGCACCCGAAGGTGCGAATCAGGTATGTCTTCATGGCGCGTGGGAGTGTAGCAGAATGCGGATGCGTTCCCGCCCTAGATGCCGCCGGCGGCGAGAAACGCCGCGATGTCGGCTTCGGGAATGTCCACGCTGCCAAGTGCGGGATTGGGTGCCGCCGGGCCGTGGTAGTCGCTCCCGCCCGTCGCAAGCAGACCCAGCTCGGCTGCCAGAGCCGCGTAGCGCGTGCGCTGCTCGGGCGTGTGGTCGGAGTGATAGGCCTCGATGCCGCGAAGTCCGTTCTCCACCAGCCCGGCGATCAGGGCATCGGCCCGACTGGAACCAGGATGCGCGAGCACCGCGAAACCCCCTGCATCATCGATGCAAGAGATCACGTCCTCGGGGCTCCTCACGTCCTTGGGTATGTAGAACGACCCGCTACGACCGATGAGGGTCTGGAACGCCTCAGAGGCGCTCTCAGCGTGTCCTGCGGCTACCAGAGCGCGAGCGATGTGGCTACGACCCACCGCACCACCGTTCGAAAGCGACATGACGTCGGCGAGATCGAGCGGGTACCCCGCTTGAGCGAGAGCGGAGACGATCGCCGCCGCTCGGTGTTCACGCGCGACCCGCAGGTCCGCCAGATGGCCGATGAGGTGCGCGTCGGTCACGTCGATGAAGTACCCCAACACGTGCACATCGCTGCCGTCCGCGCCCACCGCCGAGAGCTCCACCGCCGGAACGACGGTCACCGCGGTATCGCGTGCGGCGAACAGCGCCTCCTGCGACTCCCTCGACGGAGTCGTGATCCGCGAGAGCGAGTACAGAAAGGCCCCCGGCGAGCGCCAGCTCGACAAGGGCCTGAGGCGTGCACGTACCGTCTGACGCCGTCGAGTGCACATGGAGGTCGGCTCTCATGAAGAAGGGGCACCTACCTGTGCATGTCCCGCGGCTCGACAAGAAGCCTGATGGCGGTGCGCTCCTCGCCGTTGATGAGGATGTCGGCGAACGCCGGAACGCAGGTGAGCTCCATGCCCGAAGGGGCGATGAACCCGCGGGCGATCGCGATCGCCTTGACCGCCTGATTGAGTGCGCCGGCCCCGACCGTCTGGATCTCGACAGCGCCTTGCTCGCGAACGATACCCGCGAGGGCCCCGGCGACGGAGTTGGGGTTGGACTTGCTCGACACCTTCAGGACTTCCACGGTCCCTCCCTGGCATGTTCTCTGGTTCGAGCCGCTCACTACGCGGCTGTCTGCGTCTGCTGGTGTAATCGGTGCGACATCTTGAGTGCATGAGTGTTTCGCGAGTATAGCGCGCAAATGGGCTAGTCGTCAGTCCTCTTTGTCGACCTCGAAGCGCACCCGGATATCGTCCTTGCCGACAGTGATCTTGGGCTCGCACCTCAGGTGAAGGTAGTAGCGCTCGGCTATCGCGTCGAAAGCGTGTTCGAGCTCGGTACGAAACGAAGCGAGGTCGCTGTGGTGGATCTTGAGCCCGCGCCGATCCCGGTAGATGTCGGGCTCAGAGTGCGACGCAGGACCTTCGGCCCCCTTCGACACCACGGAGCACACCGATCGCAAAGGAGCGATGTCACCGCCCAACACGCGGTGCGCGGTACGCTCAGAGACGGTCAGCCCGAGCTGTTCGGCGGTGTCCGCGAGCTCTCCCGCGTCCGCCGCAGCGCCGGGCCGCTGCCAGACCGACAGCCGAGACACGTTCTCGCAGAACAACAGCTCGGATTCGTCCAGCTCGAACCGCGCGAGTAGCACAAGCGTCGCCAGGACTTCGCTCGGCGAGCCGATGAACACGTCGATACCGGGGTGCTCGACCGCGAACTCGACGGTCCTGCGTACGATGTTGTGAGGCCCGCGGGCCACTCGGAGCACGCCGTCGTCGTCACGCTCGACCGCCGGCCACGACGACTGGTCGGCCTTCTCGGTGAGTACCTGCGTATCGGATGTCACGACGATCGAGGCGCCCTTGTGTGAGCCTGATACCGCGACCCTCGCCTCGGCGGTGTTGCTCTTGATGGAGAACAGGGCCATACCGCGTCCGTGTACTCCCCAGCGGTCCATCACCATCGTCTCGAGCTTGCTCGTCACACGGGGCTCGAAGATGCGCTCAGCCATGCCCTCGGGTACACCTACCCCGTCGTCGATGACCGTGAGTGACCGGTGATCGCCCTCCCTGGTCGTGGCGAGGAAGATGCGCTGGGCATGAGCGTCGCGCGCATTGCGGAGAAGTTCGACGACGACGTCTTCGACGCCGCGGATGTCGTGCTTCGCCTGACGCCGCTCCGCCTCTGAGACCTTCAGCCGGACGTAGCCGTCACCGAGGTTCTCTTCGACCTTGAGGTAGGCGTCGCCGGATACCGACGTCACGAAGTTGAGGAGATCACTGTTCTCAGACATGCGTCACAGGATACAGGCTGCTCCGACGTCTGGGGAGCGCGCAGGCCCGCAAACATCACCGACCGCGGGTGTTGATCCGCTTCTCGAGCCAGATGAGCGCCACGGGCCCGTCCTCCTCACGTCTGATGACCCGATAGCCGAGCTTCGCGTAGAGCGCACGCGAGGCCGCTGCATCGGCACCGGTGAACAGCTCGAAAGACGCGACCTCCGAATAGCACGCCTCGAGCGCCTGCATGAGCGCTGTCGCAACACCACGGCGAAGCCATCCGTCATCAACCACCAGTCGCCCCACATGGATCACACCATCTGTCTGATGCGCCCGGACGGCGCCGACCACCTCGCCCCTTGCGTCGACAGCGACGAGGAAGCGTGCACCTTGGCTGTGAAGCGCGTGCAGGTCGTCGAGTGTCTCGTGCATGGGCGGCAGAACGTCAGGCATGATTCCGTAGTCGCGGGCGACTCGCGCGAACGCGCGATGCTGAACCGCCAGAACCGATTCAAGATCGGAACGGTCGGCCGTGCGAATCGCGATCTGCGTCATGTCCATCGGTTGATCAGCCCCGAGAACAAGAAGGCCCCGACCGGCGAGCGGTCGGGGCCTTCAAGGGTTCGCCGTCTACTTCGCGTAGTCTACCGCGCGGCTCTCACGGATGACCATGACCTTGACCTGTCCCGGATACTCGAGCTCGTCTTCGATCTGCTTGGCGATATCGCGCGCCAACACGACGGAGTCCGAATCGCTGATCTGGTCGGGCTTCACCATGACGCGGATCTCGCGCCCGGCCTGCATCGCATACGTGCGCTCCACACCCTTGTGGGAGTTGGCGACGGCCTCAAGCTTCTCGAGGCGCTTTATGTAGCTTTCGAGCGTCTCTCGGCGAGCGCCGGGCCGAGCGGCCGAGATGGCGTCGGCAGCCTGAACCAGCACGGCCTCGATCGTCGTGGGCTCGACGTCGGCATGATGGGCCTCGATGGCGTGGACGATCGCCTTGGGCTCGTTCATCCTGCGCGCGAGGTCCGCGCCGATGACAGCGTGCGGACCCTCGATCTCATGATCGATCGCCTTGCCGAGGTCGTGAAGCAGACCGGCGCGCTTCGCGAGCGTGGCGTCCACGCCGAGCTCGTTCGCCATGACGCCCGCCAGCCACGAAACCTCAAGCGAGTGCTTCAACACGTTCTGACCGTAAGAAGTACGGAACTTCAGGCGGCCAAGCGTCCGGATGAGCTCCGGGTGAAGGTTGTGCACGCCCGAATCGAACGCGGCCTGCTCTCCGGCCTCGTGGATCTGCTGGCTCACAAGCTGCTCGGCCTTGTTGAACATCTCTTCGATGCGAGCAGGATGGATACGGCCGTCGGCGATGAGTGTCTCGAGGGTGATCCGGCCGATCTCTCGACGAACCGGGTCGAAGCTCGAAAGGACCACCGCCTCGGGAGTGTCGTCGATGATCAGATTGATGCCGGTCATCTGCTCGAAGGCCCGGATGTTGCGGCCTTCTCGGCCGATGATACGGCCCTTCATGTCGTCGCTGGGGATGTGAACCACCGAGACGGTCGACTCGGCGGTGTGGTCTGCTGCGACGCGCTGGATGGCGATGCCGACGATGTTGCGTGCCTTCTTGTCGGCCTCTTCACGGGCCCGGGTCTCGGCCTCTCGTATGAACGTGGCAGCTTCGCGCTTCACGTCTTCTTGGATGCGACCCATGAGTTCGTTGCGCGCCTCGTCGGCGGTCATGCCTGCGACCGCCTCGAGCCGCTGGCGCTCGGTCTCGATCATCTGCTCGAGATCCTGTTCACGCTTCTGGATCTGGCCCTGCGTGGAGGACAGCTGGTGCTCGCGCTTGTCGAGTGACTCCGCGCGTCGGTCGATGGACGCTTCGCGCTCGGAAAGACGCGTCTCCAGCGCCTGAATCTCTTTGCGGCGCTCCTTGGACTCGGCGTCTTCTTCCTGCTTCTGACGGAAGATCTCGCCCTTCGCCTCGAGCAGTGCTTCCTTCTTCATCGTCTCGGCCTGCTTGGCCGCATCGCGAACGAGGCGTTCAGCCTCTTCGGTCGCGCGAACAGCGCGGTCCTTGATCACGTAGCGGTTGATCGCATAGCCGAGGGCGATGCCGACGACGAGTCCGATGAGTAGAGCAACGATTGTCGCGGTCATGCGCCCTCCTTTCGGTGTGTGCGTGCGTGTCAGCTCATCAGGAGAGCACGCGCCGAGGAGGCCTGGACCGCAGGTCCCGAGTGTACGCGCGCCCGGCACCAGAGGTGTTCACAATGGGACCAACGGGGGTCCAGATACGCTGAATGAGGGCGTGTACGCCCCGAATCTGCGCAGGTATTCCCGTTGCGTGCCCACAAAGTCGCCGACCGGAATGGAGTCCCGCCGGTGAGAAGTCTCTGATGCCGCCTACGATAGTACCCTTGACCTGCGGCGAAGGTCAAGGAACGTCAGGGCGTGCCCAGAGCGCCGAACGGTGCTAATCCGGGATGAGCGGCTCGTCGTCTTCGTGATCGGCCGACACCCTATCGACGGCTTCCCGGGCGACACTGAAGTCGAAGCCCCGTGCAACGAGCCGTCGCATGAGGCGGTCGCGCTCCTTACGGTCGGCGCCGACTCTGCCGCGCAGCTGGCTGATGGCACGTTCGACATCCCCTGCAGCCAAGGGGGCGACGGCGGTCTCGATCACCGGGGGGCTGACACCGCGGTCGGAAAGCTCGCGTTGGATGCGTCGTGTGCCGATTCCCGCGGCAGCCCTGCTCGCGGCCCACAGGGACGCGAAACGGGACTCGTCCACGAGCTCGAGCTCTGTGAAGCGGTCGACGATCTTCGCGACGACATGCACGGGGTACCCGTCGCGGACGAGCCGTACTCTCAGCTCATCTGGGGAACGCTCACGGTACGCGAGGAGCCGAAGGGCGCGCTCCCGCGCCTGGAGCACCTCCTCTGAGGCGAGATTCGCCTCGAGCTCCGCTGCAGGGAAGCTCATTCCCTGCTGAAGCGCCAATGACTTGACGACCGCATGAGCCGTGGTCCGAGAGGCGTCGCCTTCCGAGAAGACAAGTCGCCGAGCCCGACGATCGGGCCCGGCGACCTCAATTGCCTCGATAGTGACCTGCGGGGCCATCGAGTGGTCCTAGTCGGCCGCGAGCACGACCGGGACATCGGCCTCCGGGGCCATGGTGTAGCCGTCGCGCTTCGGGAGTCCGAGGGACTCTCGCACCTGAGCCTCGATGCGATCGCGCAGGTCGGGGTTCTCTCGCAAGAAGTCCTTCGCTGCCTCGCGGCCTTGGCCGAGACGCTCCTCGCCGCAGGTGTACCAGGCACCGGACTTGGCGACGATGCCCTCTTCGACGCCAAGATCCAGGACCGAACCCTCCTTGCTGATACCCGTGCCGAACATCAGGTCGAACTCCGCCATCCTGAAGGGCGGCGCGACCTTGTTCTTCACTACCTTCGCACGTACGCGGTTGCCGACGATGTCTGTGCCTTGTTTGATCGAATCGATGCGGCGAACGTCGATCCGCACACTGGAGAAGAACTTCAGAGCGCGACCACCGGTGGTCGTCTCGGGGCTGCCGAACATCACACCGATCTTTTCGCGAAGCTGATTGATGAAGATGCATGTCGTGTCGGACTTGCTGAGCGACCCGGCCAACTTACGCATGGCCTGGCTCATCAGCCTGGCCTGCAGACCGACGGACGCATCACCCATCTCCCCCTCGATCTCCGCCCGCGGAACCAGTGCTGCGACGGAGTCGATGACGACGACATCCACGGCACCGCTTCTCACGAGCATGTCGCATATCTCAAGTCCCTGCTCACCGGTATCGGGTTGGCTGATGAGGATCTCGTCGATGTCGACGCCGAGTCGTGAGGCGTACGAAGGATCGAGCGCGTGTTCGGCGTCGATGAAGGCGGCAACGCCCCCAGCGGCCTGGGCCTCCGCGACTATCTGCAAAGCCAAGGTCGTCTTGCCGCTCGACTCCGGACCGAAGATCTCCACGATCCTGCCTCGAGGCACGCCACCGATCCCCAGCGCCGCATCGAGGGCGAGCGAGCCGGTCGGAATCGCAGCCATGACATCAGATGCCGCATGCTCGCCAAGCTTCATAAGCGAGCCCTTGCCGAACTTCTTCTCGATCTGCTCTTTCGTGACTTCGAGTATCTTTTCTTTGTCTCGCTCCATGCCTCACTCGCTCCTATCTCGGGACGCGGGAGACCCCCTCGGGGCTGGTCCCGACCCTACACGAACATGTGTTCGATGTCAACGGCGTGTCCGGTCCGCACGGCCGGTGACGCCGCGAGCCCAGAGTGCCACCGCGTCACGTCGCGGTCACTCCCCCCTCAGGCGCCACGTCGCGATCTGCTGGTACTCAGGACCACGCGGCGCCAACCGGCTGGTGAACAAGCTAAACGACGGCACTGACATCGTGGGACGCGACCCGTCAAGGACGCCATTGACCTGCATGATCACTTCGTCCGACATGGCCCGAACACGACGGGCCCGACACAGTGTCACATGCGGCACCTGCACTCGGCCGTCGCCCTCAGGTCCGGTCCCCTCACTTCCCCGCCGGACCGCTGCCGCGAGATCCGCGAAGCCCCCACTCGCGTCCTCGCAGGCTGCCCACAGCATTCGGCAACGGCGGGACGAAGGCCGTGCCACCACGGCCGAAAGGGCGAGGTCGAACGAGCACAGACCGTCAGCTGCGACAGCGATCCTGCTTTCGAGCTCGGGCAGCTGATCTGAGGGAATCGATCCGAGGAATCGAACGGTCACATGAAGGTTCGAGGGGGTCACCCACTTCTCATCCGACCATCCCGGTGCGCGATCGACGAGCAGCGCGTGAGCCCGCGCGACCCAGTTGACCGCTTGCTCGTCGAGCGGGATTCCCACGAAACAGCGAACCTCGCTCACGCCGGGGTCACCGACAGCCCGAACACCTGCCTTCTCAGCAGGTCCAATCCGAACGACGTCGCACGGGCTCTGATCGCGTCACGGCTTCCAGCGGGAAAGCGCTTGGCCACTGCAGCATCCCCGCCCGGTCCACGCACGGCGAACCATACCGTGCCGACGGGCCTGTCCGGAGTACCGCCGTCGGGACCCGCGATACCGCTCACCGACACGGCGATATCGGCCGAGAAGACGCTCTGAGCACCTTTCGCCATCGCGGTCACGCACTCCTCACTCACCGCGCCGAACCGCGCCAGCAGTCCCTCGGGAACGCCGACAAGCCTGCTCTTGGCCTCGTTGGAGTATGTGACCGCTGACCCGAGGAGCACCGCAGACGAGCCCGGGACGTCGGTGAGGGCGGCGGCGATCATTCCGCCGGTGCACGACTCAGCGAGCCCGACGGTCACGCCGCGCCTGGTCGCCTCCTCGACTATCTCGCGGGCGAGCGTCTGACCCCGCGAGCTGTAGCACCGCTCTCCCAGCGCCGCGCTGACCTCAGCCACCGCGCTGTCCAAGGCGGCCACTCCGCCGCCCTGATCGGACAGTAGCACCCTCACATCACCGGGACGCGCGAGAATCGTGAAGCCGATCCCCGAGCGATCGCCCAGGGCGCGCTGGACTGAGATCTGAGCGTCGGACTCCGTTGCCCCCACAACCCCGAGCTCGCGGGGAGCAGCGTGCACGAGCGGATACCGCGCGAGGAGCTCGCCGAGCATCGGGCGCATCTCGCTGGGCGGGCCTGGTAGCAGCGCCAGCACGCCGGCTGCGGTGTCGATAACGAGTCCCGGTGCTGTGCCCGTGGTCGCGTCGATCACTCGGGCTCCGTGCAGCACCTCGGCCTGGACGAGTACCTGCGCTGCGGCATCCGGATCCGAATGGCGCGCCACCACCGGCCTCAGCCATTCCACGAGCGCCTCATCGACCTCGAGAGCGATGCCCAAGCCGACCGAAGCGGCTTCGCGTGTGATGTCGTCGTGCGTGGGACCCAGACCGCCGGTCGTGATCACGAGCGCATACTTCTCGGTGAGCCGTGTGATCTGCGAGGCGAGAACAGTGGCATCATCGCCCACGCTGACGGTCTCGATGACGACGAAGCCCCGGGGGGTCAACGCTCGGGCGATCTCGCTCGTGTTGGTGTCGATCCTCAGGCCCTGTGTGAGCTCGGAGCCGATGGTGATGATGGCCGCAGTCGACGGTGCCACGTGCGTGGTCCCCTTGTCAGTCGGTGGTCTCCTCGAGCTCCGCTTCCGCCTCTTCATGCGCCGCGATGGTGGACTGGGCGATATCGGAGTCGCCCGTCCATGGTCCCACGAGCACATCAGCTGCGTGGCGGAAGTAGTCGATCATCGACAGTATGGTGAGCACGACGGCAGCGCCCATGACCGTCCACGATGCCACCTGGAAGAACATGAAGAACTCGTCACCGAGCTGCCTGAGCAGCAACGAATCCTTGACCAGGAACATCACGATGGCGACGATCTGTACCACCGTCTTGACCTTGCCGTACCAAGACGCTGCGATGACTTGGCCCTCTGCCGAGGCGACCATCCGCAGACCGCTCACGATGAACTCGCGGGCGATGATGACGAAGCCGATCCACGCGGGCAGCACCGACAGTTCGATCAGCGCGAGAAGCGCCGCAGTCACCAGCAGCTTGTCGGCGAGCGGGTCGAGGAACTTCCCGAAGGTCGTCACTTCGTTACGAGAACGTGCGAGGTATCCATCGACGCCATCGGTGGCAGCGAGCAAGGTGAACACACCGGCGGCGATCCACGGCTTGAGCGAGGCGACGAAGACAGGCGCCTGCACCCACTCCGGCCAGTTGGTGAGCAGCACCAGCATGAACGCCGGTATGAGCACCATTCGTGTGACGGTGACCGTGTTCGCCGCGTTCATATGCTTCTCAGGCACGTCAGAGCACCTCTCCCTCGAGGTCGTAACAGATCGAATCCACCATGCGTACCGTGACCATCTCGCCCGGTGTGCCGCGATCGAGCCACACGACCCCGTCGATATCGGGCGCCTGACCTCGCCACCTGCCCACGACGACCCCTTCATCCGGATCGACGCCTTCGACGAGAACCTCGAGCTCTGCGCCAACACGCTCGGCCGCGAGCTCGAATCCGATCGTGTCCGCAAGGTCACGCAGGCGCTGGGCGCGTGCGCGACGAGTGCGGGGGGCCACCTGACCAGGCATCTCAGCGGCAGCAGTGCCGTCTTCAGGAGAGTACGGGAACACACCCACGTAGTCGAAGCGGGCACTCTCGAGGAAGCGTGTGAGAGTCGCAACGTCGGCACGCGTCTCGCCCGGGAACCCGGCGATGAGCGTCGTCCGAAGGACGACTCCGGGCAGGGCCTCACGGACCCTGCCGATCAGCTCGAGATAGCTCTCAGCATCCCCGGCCCGCCTCATGGCTCGCAACACCGGCTTGGCCGCGTGCTGCAGCGGCATATCGAGGTAGCGGCAGACGTTCGGGTGCTCCGCCATCGCAGCGAGCAACTCGTCGGTGATGCCGTCGGGCTGCGCATACATGAGCCTGAGCCAACGCACCCCCGGAACCGCTGCGACCGCCCGCACCACGTCGGCGAGGGTGTCGCGCGATCTCGCATCCCGGCCGTATGCGGTGATGTCCTGGCCGATCAGGACGATCTCCCTTGCCCCTAGGCCGACCAGCTCCTCGGCTTCAGACACGATGTCGCCGAGAGACCTGCTGCGATAGGGTCCACGGATCGACGGGATGGTGCAGTAGGCGCAGTCCCGGTGGCACCCGTCTGAGATCTGCAGATAGGCCGACGGACCTGCAACGGTCCTTCGCGGCAACCTCGCCGAACCCCCGCCGACGACCGCCGCAACCCCGGTGACACGCTCGAGGACGCCGACGACGGCGCCCTCTTGGTCTACCGGCACGAACGCGTCGACCTCCGGCATCGCGGCGGCGAGGTCGCCACCATAGCGACTGGGCATGCAGCCCGCGACCACCAACTTGCGACCCTCGCGAGCCGGCACCCACTCGGACGCGACGTCCAGAACGACCGATACCGACTCCTCGGTGGCCTCCGCGATGAAGGAGCAGGTGTTGACGATGACGACATCCGCCTCGTCGATGTCGTCGACCACCTGGTAGGAGGTTCCGAGGACATCGGCGCGCATCTTGTCGGTGTCGACCTCGTTCTTGGGACAACCGAGCGTCACGAACGCGATCCGCGGTGCGGCGACTGAGATGGGTGCCATGCGCTACCGGTAGTTCGTGTACTGGAGCGGAATGCCGTAGTCCTGATCCTTCAGGAAGGCGATGACCGCCTGCAACACGTCACGAACGGGCGCGGAAACTCGCAGCTTGTCTCCCTCGATCTGGACTTTGCACTTGAACTTCTGGTCCTTGATGTCCTTGTTGATCCGCTTCGCGAGATCTGTCTCGATACCCATCACGAGCGTGCCGTTCAGTCGCACGCTACCGCCGCTCGCGGCCTGGGGTGCGGACCATGAGACCGCCTTGAGATCGATATGGCGACGTACGAGCTTCGTGTTGAGCACGTCGATGACCTGTTTGGCTACGAAATCGCTCGGCGCGGTCAACGTGAAGGACTTCTCGGCCTTGCTGAAATCGAGCGTCGAGCCAGTGTCTTTGAGGTCGTAGCGCTGTACGAGCTCTTTGGCGGTCTGCTGGTATGCGTTGTCGACCTCCTGGACGTCGACTTCCGACACGACATCGAAACTGCTGTCTTTAGCCATGCGGTGCGCTCCTTTCGTGTGGTCGGGTCGGTCTACTCGGATGGCTCGGCTTCGAGCTCGACGACAGGCGTGTCATCACTCACCGGGATCTTCACCTTCTTGCCATCGCGCAGAACCGTGACGGCGGAGGGCTTGCCCACGAGCACGGATGCGGACTCGGCCACCTCGTACTCCTTGCTCTGGCCCCCGGTGAGCGTGCCCGCGTAGGCCTTCTTCCCGTCCACGGTGATCTCGAGCCATGAGGCGCCGTTGGCGCTCACCCTGACCTCGAGAGTGAAGGGCTGCAGCTCGGATGCGGGCTCCTCCTGTGTCGACGCCTGAGTCTGTTCGGTCTCGGGTGCCGGTGTCGCGTCGCCTTCAGCCGGCGGAGTCGAGGTGGGCTCGCTGAGCGGAGCGGGTTCCGGCAACGGGGGTTCGGGGCCGCGCCAGATGCGCGTGATGCCCCAGATGGCGACGGACAACAGTGCGATCACCACCACGACGATCACCGCGCCGCGTCCCGGCACCGCGTGCTGCTGGTGTCGGGGCGAGACCGCTTCATCGACCTGGGGCAGATTCAACTCGTGATAGCGGCCCGATCCCGTCTCAGACTTGTACATCGCGAGAAGCGGCAGCGGGTCGAGTTCGAGATAACGAGCGTAGCTGGAGATGTAGCCACGAACGTAGCCGGGATTGGGCAGCTTGGCGTAGTCACCCTCCTCCAGGGCGCGGATCAGGGTTCCGCGGATACGCGTGGCATCCTGGGCCTGTTCGATCGTGAGTCCGATCGCCTGGCGTCGTTCCTTGAGTGTGTCGCCGAGCTTGCCCACGTCTACAGCTCTCCCGCTTCTTCTCGCTCGAACACCTTGAGCGACTCGAGTTCCTCGACGTCATACATGACTTCGCGCGGCTTGCTGCCGTCGGGCGGCCCCACGACGCCCTTGGCCTCAAGCATATCCATGATCCGTCCCGCACGCGCATAGCCGACCTTGAGGCGCCGCTGAAGCATCGAGGTCGAACCGAGACCGGAGGTCACCACGATATCGGCCGCTTCCCATATCAGCGGGTCGTCTTCATCACCGCTGTCGACCCCCCCACCCATCGAAGACACCTTGAGGTGGAGGATCTCCTCGTGATAATCGGGCTCCGACTGTCCCTTGAGGTGATCGACCACCGCGATGATCTCGTCTTCGGTCACGTAGCAGCCCTGGATGCGTTTGGGCTTGGGCCATGCCGGTATCGAGAACAGCATGTCTCCCAGACCGACGAGCTTCTCGGCGCCGGGCTGGTCGAGAACGACACGGCTATCGATCGCGCTCGCGACGTTGAAGGCGATCCGGTTGGTGATGTTGGCCTTGATCAGTCCCGTCACGACGTTGGCCTCGGGGCGCTGAGTGGCCACGATCAGGTGGATGCCGGCCGCACGCGCGAGCTGCGCGATGCGGCAGATGGAGTCCTCGACCTCTTTGGCCGCGACCATCATCAGGTCCGCGAGCTCGTCGATCACGATGACGAGATACGGCAGCTCCGCGGATCCTTCGGGCCCGGTTCCGGCTTGGACCTTCGCGTTGTATCCGCCGATATCGCGGGCGCCTGCGCCCTGCAGCAACTTGAGACGCCGGTCCATTTCGCTGACCGCCCATGCAAGCGCGCTCGCGGCCTCCTTGGGCTCGGTCACCACCGGCACGTAGAGGTGCGGGACACCGTTGTAGAGCGACAGCTCGACACGTTTGGGATCGATCAGTATCAGCCGTACCTCTGAAGGAGTCGAGCGCATCATGATGCTCACAAGCATCGCGTTGATCGCCACGGACTTGCCCGAGCCGGTCGTGCCGCCGATGAGCAGATGTGGCATCTTGGCAAGGTCGGCGAGCACGGGATCTCCTGCGACGTCCTTGCCGATCGCGAGCTTGAGAGGCTCGCCCTCCGAGGCCGGCGAAAGCACATCCCCCAACGTGACGGAGGTGCGGCGAACGTTCGGTACCTCGATGCCGACGAGCGCCTTGCCGGGAATCGGAGCGAGGATCCGAACCGTGGAAGCCGCGAGGGAGAGGGCGAGGTCATCGGCAAGAGCCGTGACGCGATTCAGTCGAACGCCCTTCGCGATCTCCACTTCGTAGAGCGTGACCGTGGGCCCCGCGACCCAGCTCACGACCCTGGCAGGGATGTCGAATGTCGCCAGCGTGTCCGCGATCACGTGGGCCGTCGCTCGCAGCTCGTTGTCGGTGGCCTTGTGGCGTGCGGCGGACTCCGAGGTCTTCTTGAGGATCTGAGGCAGTGGAAGCTCGAAACCCTCCATCGCACGCGGTGCGACCGTCTTGGAGACCGGTGTCGTCTTGCGGGCGGCCTCGGGGTCGGCTGCAGGGGTCTTCGAGCGCACCGGAAGGACCGCGGTCTTGGTGCCGATGACCTCCTCGCCTGCGACACCGAGCGGAGCGGTCCTCGAGGCACGCTCCTTGGGCGCTCGCACTGAGCGAGGCGCGGGCTCGGGCTCTCGGGCGAAACGCTCGCGGAGCACGTCGACAAGGCCCGATATGGAGAGACCGGTCACTACGAGCCCCACGATGAGCAACCCCACGAGCAGTACGGCCGCGATCGCCGGGGTCGTGGGTGTCGCCAGAGCCCACGCGACCGCACCGCCCACGTAGCCGCCGTAGAGCGCGACCGTGTCGACTGTGGCCAGGTATGCCTCGTCGGGAGTGGCCAGTGCGGCGAGCGAGATGATCGACAGGACCACGAGGCCGAGGCCGATCCCCGTGCGTCCCTCGTGGATCTCCGCACGCACGAAGAACGAGACGCCCCACAGCAACAGTCCGATGGGAATCAGATAGGCACCGACTCCGAAGGCGGCGCGCAATCCGACTGACGCTGCGTCGGCAGCCACGCCGGAACCGCGGCTCACGACCGCGATCATGAGCGCCACCGCGATCGCGGACAGAGCGACACCGATGATGTCTCGCTTGGAACGGTCGTCGAGAACGACGGCCGATGCGCCCCGCGACGCCGACTTGGCGCGCTTGGAGCTCGACCGTTTACCCGAGGAGCCTGTGCTGCGTTTCTGTGCCACGAAGATGCTCCCGTTACCTAACGTGCATAGAGTACCAACAGCAGGATACCTGCAACCGCCGTGTAGGCGGAGAACCACCACAAGGAATGCTTGCGCACGAACGGCAGAAGGAACCAGATCACTCCGTATCCGACAAGGGCTGTCACGGAGATGCCGACAAGGGTTATCGGAAGAGGCGGCATACCACCCTCTCCCTGCGTGACGTCCAGGAGCTTCTTCGCAGTGGCCGCCGAGATGATCGGGATCGACATCAGGAACGAGAAACGCGCGGACTCACCTCGCGTGATGCCGAGCGCCTGACCCGTCGAGATCGTCAACCCCGAGCGCGATATGCCCGGCAGCGCGGCGAACCCCTGAGCGAAGCCGATCACGAGCGCCTTCCACCACGGGATCGTCGCCGAGTCCTCGACTGCCGGAGCCCGCTTCTTCTCGGCGGTCGCGATGATCTCCGATCCTCCGAGGACCACCGAGGTGACGAGAAGACCGATCGCCGAGATGACTATCTGCTGCTCGACGGGGCGCAGCTCGACGCCGGCGATGAACGACTCAAGTGCCAGTACGACCACGACGCTCGGCCCGGTCGCGCCTATCAGCATGAGCGCGAGGCGGCGGTCTGCGGCCTTCTCGGGAGCGCTGCTCAGCAAGCCGCGAACGAGCGCCACCACGTCGCGGCGGAAATAGACCACCGTTGCCAGAAGCGTCCCGGCGTGAAGCATCACGTCGAAGCCCAGCCCGAACCTCTCCCAACCCAGAAGGGAGGGCACGAGGATCAGGTGGCCATCGGATGAGATCGGGAGGAACTCGGTCACAGCCTGCACGATGGCAAGTACGACCGCCTCGAAGAGACCCACCGACTAGACCTCCATGACGACAGGGATGATCATCGGGCGTCGCTTGGTGCGCTCCCACATGAACTGGGAGAGCGTCTCGCGGATTCGCTTCTGCACGACAGCGAAGTCGGTCGCCCCTTCCTTGCCGGTCTTCGCGACGGCCTTGGCGACACGCTGCCGCGCTTCATCAAGGACCTCGGTGTTGTCGGCGACCACACCCCGGGTGACGATCTCAGGGTCGCCGACGGGTCTACCCGTCTTGACGTCGATAGTGACCACGACCGTCATGATCCCGTCCTGGCTCATGTGCTGGCGGTCGCGCAGCACGACCTGACCCAAGTCGCCCACGGAGAGCCCGTCCACATAGACGACGCCACTCTCCACCCGTTCGGCGAGGCGTGCTTCCTCCTCGTCGATCTCGAGGCAGTCACCGTTGTCGAGGATGAAGACGCAGTCCGCCGGCACGCCCACCGCTTCGGCGAGCCGGGCGTGAGCGGCCAAGTGGCGCGTCTCGCCGTGGATCGGCACGAAGAACTCCGGCTTGGCGAGGTTGAGCATCAGCTTCAGCTCTTCGGCGTACGCATGACCCGACACGTGAACGTCCGCTGTACCCTTATGCACCACGATCGCGCGAGCCTTGGAAAGCTTGTTGATGACGCGGCTCACGGCCTTCTCGTTGCCCGGGATCGGGCTCGCCGAGATGATCACCGTGTCGCCCTGCTCGATGGTGACGGTCCGATGGTCTCCGTTGGCCATGCGCGCAAGCGCCGACAACGGTTCGCCTTGACTGCCGGTGCACAAGATGACGACCTTCTCGGGCGGAAGTCCGTGGGAGTCGAACGCATCGGCGATGTTGTCGTCGTCTATGGTGAGGAAGCCGAGATCACGAGCGATCTTGGTGTTCTGCACCATCGACCTGCCGGTGACGATGATCTTGCGGCCGCTGGCGACAGCCGCGTCGCAGACCTGCTGCAGCCGGTGGATGTGGCTTGCGAACGAAGCGACGATCACACGCTGCTCGGCGCTCGCGATGATGTCGCGCAGCGCCTTGCCCACTTCGGCCTCCGATCGGCAGTAGCCGGAGTGCTCCGCGCCGGTGGAGTCGCTCATCATGAGCGTGACCCCGGTCTTGCCGAACTTCGCAATGGCACCGTAGTCGGTCAGGCGTCCGTCGATGGGCGTCTGGTCGAGCTTGAAGTCACCGGTGTGCAAGATGTTGCCCACCGGTGTGCGGATGAAGAGTCCGACGCCGTCGGGGATCGAGTGATTCACGGGGTAGAAGTCGACACCGAACGCACCCAGCGAGACGTGGCCGCTGTCGCGGATCTCGCGCAGCTTCGGCTTCTTGATCTTGTGTTCTTCGAGCTTGCCCTTGATCAGTCCCAAGGTGAGGCGAGTGCCCAGGATCGGGACAGGGATCCCCAAGTCCTTGAGCAGGTAAGGAAGCGCCCCCGTGTGGTCCTCGTGACCATGGGTGATGATGATTCCGCGCAGCCGGTCTTTGCGTTTCACGACGTAGCTGTAGTCGGGCAGGATCAGGTCCACCCCGGGGTGGTCGTCGTCGGGGAACATGATGCCGGCGTCGACCATGATCATGTCGTTTCCGTACTCCATGACGGTCATGTTCTTGCCGATGCCGTCGAGCCCGCCGAGCGGGATGATGCGCAGCTGATTCTTCGCCGCGCTGCCGGTGTTCTGTTTCGAGTTCGTCATCTGAAGTGGCTGTGTCTCCTCATGTCAGGACCGCCGTCCGCGATTCAGGCGGGATCGGCTGGCCTCATCGGTTCCTCTTCGTTCCAAGCGCCCCCGAGCGCTCTTGGCCCGGCGACGCGTGCGTCCTTCTTGGGTGCTACGAGCTTACTGGTCGAGCACGCCTACGTGGCGCATGACTCGCGCGAGCTCGGCGGTCTGCTCGGTGGAGGCGTTCACGAGCGGCAGACGCACGCCGCCCACGTCGAACCCCTGCAACGAGAGCCCCTCCTTGACCATGATGGGGTTCGCCGTCATGAACAGCGCCTTCATCAGCGGAAGCAGTTCCAGGTGGATACGCAAAGCGCGGGTATGGTCGCCTGCGGTTCGCGCTTCGATCATCTCTTTGAAACGCGGACCCGCAACATGGCTGAGAACCGAGATGACCCCGGTTCCACCCAGCCCCATCATGGGCAGCGTCATCTCGTCGTCTCCCGAGAGCACCTCGAAGCCGTCAGGAGCACCGTCGATGATCTGGGCGATCTGCGTCAGGTCGCCGCTCGCCTCTTTGACCGCGACGATGTTCTCACAGTCCCGAGCGAGCCGGAGCGTGGTCTCGGCTGTCATGTTGATCACACAGCGGCCGGGGATGTTGTACAGGATGACGGGCGCGTCGACCGCCGAAGCGATCGCGCGGAAGTGCCGGTAGAGGCCCTCCTGCGGCGGCTTGTTGTAGTAGGGAACAACGGCCATGATCGCGTCGACGCCGAGCGCGACCACCTTGCGTGCGAACTCCACAGAGTCATCCGTGCAGTTGTCACCGGCGTTGGCGATGACGGGAGCGCGGCCCCCCACCGACTCGACGATCGTACGGAAGAGCTCGACCTTCTGGTCGTAGAAGACGGTGGGGCTCTCGCCTGTCGTACCGCAGACCACAAGCGCGTCACTACCCTGTGAGAGCAGCCTATCGGCCAGTTCGGCTGCGCGGGGCAGGTCGAGCGCGTTGTCTGCGGTGAATGGCGTCACCATGGCCGTGATCATTCGGCCGAAGCGCGGCGTGGTCATCTGTGGTCAGCCCCTCGTGCGAACCGCCGACGCGTGACGCCGGCGGTGAGCGTGCGTTCCAGCTGCCCATTGTGCCACACCGAGCAGGTGTTCGCTGGTGTCCCGCAAGCCCGTTGCTGAGGCGTCACGCCATCACTTTCCCAGATCGAACCCGGCGTGCAACGCCGCCACCGCAGTCGCCGCATCACGCTCCGGCACCAACACCGAGATCGTCGTGTGCGAGTCGGCCGTCTGCACCACGTTGACACCCGCATCGGCCAGACACTCCGCCATGCGGGCCATCACACCGGGCACGCCGTGCATACCCGCACCGACGAGGGTCACCTTGGCGAGATCCGCCGCGACCTGATGTGCGAACCCGAGCGCCTCGAGCACCGCGCACGCCGCACCCAGGGCAGCCTTCCCGACCGAGAAGACCAGCGTCTCCCCTGCAGGAGTGAACATGTCGAGCGAGACCCCCGCGTCGGCCATCGCCCGATAGACCCGCGCCTGCGCCGACATGTGCTCGGGTGTCCCCTCGCGCGCGGGAAGCGTGACCCGAATGCGCGCCACGTCCGCTGTGTGTGTGACAGCGGTCGCGACCGTCGAAGGGCGGTAGGCCGCGATGTCGGCGACGAGCGTGCCGGGGTGATCGGTATAGGTGTTGCGCACTCGCACCGTCATGCCGCTCTCGAGCGCGAGCTCGGCTGCCGGCGTGTGTACCACTCGGCTGCCATGTTTGGCCATCTGGAACAGCTCGTCGGCCCGCACGACCTCGAGCACCTCGGCACCGTCGCACGTGCGCGGATCGGCGGTCATGACACCGTCGACATCGGTGTAGATCTCGACTTCGGCCGCTCCCAGCGCGACTCCCAATGCACACGCGGTGGTGTCGCTTCCGCCGCGCCCCAGCGTGGTCAGGCGCCCGTCATCGGCGATGCCCTGAAAGCCGCAGACCACCGGAACGAGGCCGTCGGCCATCGAGGCGGCGAGCGGACCCGTGTGGATCTCGGTGACCGCCGATGAGCCGGCGACACCGTCGGTGCGGATACCCGCCTCGGCACCGGTGAACGCGTTCGCTGCGATACCCCTTGCTCTCAGCTCATGGGCCACGACGATCGCCGAGATGACCTCGCCGACGCTGGCAAGCAGGTCGGTCTCGCGGGCATCCGGGGGCATGCCCTCCACGAGGCCGAGCAGGGTGTCCGTCGCGTACGGCGCGCCCTTGCGCCCCATCGCCGAGACCACGACGACCGGTGCCTTGTCGAGTTCAAGCGCCTCGGTCACTCTCGCGGCGATGGCCGCACGGCCCTTCTCGGTCGCCACCGAGGTCCCGCCGAACTTCATCACCACGACGGGACGGTCGACGCCGGGCACTCCACCCTCGCGCGTCACCCTACTCCCCCATCAGATTCTCAAGGCCCACCACGAGCCCCGAGCGAGACGCCACCTCACGGATCGCCAGCACCACGCCCGGCATGAACGACGTGCGGTCGATCGAGTCGTGCCGGATGGTCAGCGTCTGTCCCTGGCCACCGAAGATGACCTCCTGGTGCGCGACGAGACCCGGCAAGCGCACCGAGTGGACCGCCACATCGGCCACGAGCGCACCGCGCGCACCGTCCATGCCATCGAGTTCGGTCTCACGACCGGGCGCGGGCGGTGCCTCACGCCGAGCGGCCGCTACGAGCCGTGCGGTACGGATCGCGGTACCGGACGGTGCGTCGAGCTTCCTGTCGTGGTGCAGTTCGATGATCTCGGCATGCGGCATGAAGCGCGCGGCCTTCTCGGCGAACTGCATCATCAAGACGGCGCCGACCGCGAAGTTCGGCGCGAAGAAGAGGCACGTGCCCTGAGGTGCCAGCAGCGCGAGCTCTTCGAGCAGCTCGTCGGAGAGCCCGGTGGTGCCCACCACGCAGTCGACACCGGCGGCGAGCGCGATCCGCAGGTTCGCCTCGACCACATCCGGCCGCGTGAAATCGACCATCACGTCAGGCCTGAACGCTGCGATGGCGGCGCTCAGGTCCTGCGTGCACTCGATGTGCGCGCCATGAGCATCAACGACGAAACAGCCGGATACGCCGGGGTCCACCGCGGCGACGACCTGCATCCCTTCGGCGTCAGTGACGGCCTTGACGACCTCCGAGCCCATCTTCCCGGCGGCTCCGGTGACCAGAACGCGAATCATGCGGACTCCTTACGCATACGGAAGCGGACCCTAGCGAACGAGCGGCTCGAGCTTCTCACGGGTGAACGGGCCGATGACGGCCATGACCTTTTCGGCAGAGAGCACGCTGGCGCTCACGCGGCGCAGGTCGTCCATGGTCACGGCGTCGAAGCGCTCCATGATCTCGTCGGCCGAGAGGATCTCGCCGCCGGTGACTTCGTTCTTGCCCAATCGCGTCATGCGGTTGCGGGTGGACTCCATTCCCAGCACGAGGTGGCCCTGAGCGGACTGGCGCACGCGTTCGAACTCGTCGGCGTTGACGCCCGACTCGGCGATGCGCTCCATCTCGATGTGGATGAGGCGGATGACCTCCTCGGCGTTCTCGGGACGGGTGCCGGCGTATACCGCGAACTCGCCGGTGTCTTGGTACAGCGCCGAGAAGGAGTAGACCGCGTAAGCCAACCCGCGCTTCTCGCGTATCTCCTGGAAGAGGCGTGAGGACATCCCGCCGCCGAGCACGCCATCGAGCAGCGCGAGCGCGAAACGGTCGGGGTGGTGAGCGTTCATCGTGGCGACGCCGTAACAGATGTGCGCCTGCTCGGTCTCCTTCTCGACCACCGAGAGCTGCGCTTCGCTCACCGCGTCCGCGACCGGGCGAACCGAGCGCGGGCCCTTGGGCAGGTCGCCGAGATAGCGTTCGGTGAGGCGCACGAGGTCCTCGTGGTCGACGTTGCCCGACGCCGCGATGACACAGTTGCCGGTCAGGTAGTGCTTCGAACGGAACGCGACGGACTGGGCCTGGTCGAAGCCGCCCACCGTGGCGCGGCTGCCGAGGATCGGGAGCCCGATGGGGTGCGACGGCCACAGCGCGTGATTGAAGAGTTCGTGGATGCGGTCGTCGGGCGTGTCCTCCATGCGCGCGATCTCTTCGATGACGACCTCGCGTTCCGACTGGCAGGAGTCGTCAGAGAGCTGCGCGTCGACGACCATGTCGGCAAGCACCTCGAACGCGGTGGGGAGGTGCTGGTCCACGAAGCGGCTGTAGTAGCAGGTGTACTCCTTGGAGGTGAACGCGTTGAGCTCGGCGCCCAGCCGGTCGAACTCCTCCGAGATGTCCTTGGCGCTTCGCGTGGAGGTGCCCTTGAACATCATGTGCTCCATGAAGTGAGACATGCCCGCTTCGGCCGGCGACTCGTCGCGGCTCCCCACGGCGAACCAGATGCCCAAGGCGATGGAGCGCACCGAGTCCATCGGCTCGGACATGATGGTGATCCCATTGTCGAGCACCGTTTTGCGATAGAACATAAGACCCCTTCCGGGCCGAGAAGTGCTGAATCCACATCATACCGCGACCACACCGCCCCGAGCTGACAGGAAGCCGCGTGCGCCGTCGATAGCCGTGAACGCGCGGTCTGCTGCACAATTCAGTCATACTGCACGGGAGGCCGCTTCTCGCACCATCCCGCCACGCGACGACAGGGAGCGCATGCAGAGCCGATCGCACAAGGGCCACAGGGACACGCGCCCCTTATCGGCGCGCATGACGCGGTCGCTCGGCCTCGTGCTCGCTTGCGCACTCCTCGCCGGCTCGCTCAGCTTCGCCCCGAGCGCCGCGCTCGCGTCCAAGCTCGGCTCGGACCGCGTGGGTGGCTACCGGGTGTCCTCGAGCCGCATAGCGACCTCCACCGCGCCCGACATCACCGCGAAGTCCGGCGCTCTTGTGGCAGGCAACAGAGTGCTGTGGTCACGCAAGCTCGACTCCCAGCGCGCGATGGCGAGCACGACCAAGATCATGACCGCACTGCTCGTACTGGAGAACTGCGGTCTGAAAGAGACCGTCACGATCACCAAGACCGCGGCACGGACTCCCTACGCGACCGGGCTACGCACCGGAGAGAGGCGCAGCGTGAGGAAACTCCTCGAACTCACGCTGGTGGCATCTTCCAACGATGCCGCGAACGCCCTCGCGATCCACGTCGCGGGCTCGCGCAAGGGTTTCGCGAAGAGAATGAACGCTCGGGCCAAGCAGCTCGGGATGACGAACACTCGCTTCGTCAACGCGCACGGCCTCGACGCCAAGGGCCACTACTCGTCGGCTGCCGACCTCACCACGCTGATGCGCGCTGCGATCAAGCACCCCGAGTTCAAGCGGATCATCAAGATGCGCTCGGTCAAGCTTCCCCGCTACAAGAAGCGTGGGGCGCGCACCATCAGAAGCACCGACAAGCTCCTGGGTCAGGTCTCGGGTCTGCGCGGCGGCAAGACCGGGTTCACCAACGACGCACGCTACTGCTTCGTCTCCAGCGCGAGACGAGATGGGGTCACGCTCACTGCCGTCGTGCTGGGCGCTTCGAACTCCTCCGCGCGCTTCACGAGTTCGAAGCGTCTGCTCACGTGGGGCTTCAAGTACTACCGGATCAGGACGCTGGGTACCGCCGGACAGACGGTGGGCACCGCGTCGCTCTCGGGCGGGCCCGGCGGTCAGGTGGGTGTGAAGCTCGCGAAGACCGTCTCGGTACCGGTCATGGCGCTGCTGGGTCCGGTGGCCCGGACCGTCGAACTGCAGCCGGTGGCAGCGCCGGTCAAGGCCGGAGACAAGGTGGGCACCGTGCGCTACATCCAAGGATCCGAGGTCATCGCCAGCACGGACGCAGTGGCTGCGGCATCGGTGGCGGCTAGCGCGACTCCGTAGCACTCACCACCATCCGCCACGCTTCGAGCTTCTCCGCGAAGCTCAGGGACGCGTTGGCCGGACTCGTGGAGGGAAGCCGAACGAGATCCACCGCGAGATCGTTCGGCAGCTCCGGTGCGACGTGCCGCGCGAACAGCGCCTGCGCGGTCGCCCCGTTGAAGAAGACCGTCTTGATACCGCGATGGGCACTCAGCAGACCGCCGATGTCGTTGGCTACCGCCGAGGCGCCGACGATGTCCACGTCAAGACTCCCGGGCCGCTCGGCCTCGTGCAGCACATCCCAGACCGCGATGCCCGCCGCGGTCACGAGCGCGGTGCGTTCAGGGTAACTGAGCACTGTTCCCGAACCGAGCAGCCGCTCCATGATGGGCCAGAAGGCATTGCGGTGATGGCCATAGTACTCACCGAGTTCAAGGGAACGTACGCTGGGTACCGTGCCCAGGATGAGGACGCGCGCGCCCGGTGCGATGATGGGATCGAAACCCTCGACCACGGACACGCGAGGCCCCTTCGCATCGACGCGAGCCGTCTACTCGCCACGAACCGTGACCAGAGCGTACACGACGGAAGCCGCCCTCGGGCGGCCTCCGCGATTCAGTGCTGATGCGTGTGACTTCTGCGCTACTGCTGGCAAGCAGCCTCACCGGAACCGCAGGCTCCCCCGCTGGGGCACCCGGCTGAAGCAGCGGCCGGGGCACAAGCGCCGCCGTTGGAGCACGCCTCAGCGCTGGCGCACGCTCCAGCTGTCGCGCACGCGCCGCCGTTGGCACACTCACCGCCCGTGGGGCACGTGCCATCAGCCGCCTTGGCGCAGCTGCCATCTGCAGCGCTGGGACACGCGACCGACGCCGACGCAGCGGCACCGGCAGCGGGTGCAGCGGCCTTCGTCCCGGCGTTCGCGATACCGAAGCTGCCCAGCACGACCCCCGCGACAAGCGCGGCGACCACGAGAGCGACGACTTTGCGACCGTTCATGAGATACCTCCGGTAGTGATGCATCCACCGACGTGACGGGCTTGCACGGCCAGTATGCACATCCCGTGTGAAGACGGTGTGAACATCGAGCATTCGTCTCGGTCGCTTGAACTAGGGTTTCAGCCGAGCCTTGAACGACCGGGGGTCCATGGCATAGGCCATCGCGACATCGGCCTCAACCTGGTTTCTACGCACGAGTTCAGCGAGACGCATGTCGAAGATGACCATGCCTTCCTTGAGGCCGGCCTGCATCACGTTGTCGATCTGGTGCGTCTTGCCCTCGCGGATGAGGTTCCTCACTGCGCCGTTCGCGACGAGCACCTCGGCCACGCAGGCCCGGCCGCCCTTCGTGAGTGGCACGAGTCTCTGCGAGACGATCCCCGCAAGCGAACCTGCGAGCTGCAGCCGGATCTGCGCCTGCTGGTCGGGCGGGAACGAGTCCACGATCCGCTCGATCGACTGCGCCGCGCTGTTCGTATGCAGCGTCGCAAAGACAAGGTGGCCGGTCTCGGCAGCGCTCACCGTCGATGCGATGGTGTCGGTGTTGCGCATCTCACCGATCAGCAGGACGTCCGGGTCCTCTCGAAGCGCGCTGCGCACGGCTCGGGCGAACGACGTGGTGTCGCGGCCGAGCTCGCGCTGCTGCACGATGGCCTTGTCGTGCGCGTGCACGTACTCGATCGGGTCCTCGATAGTGATGATATGCACGTTTCGCTCACGGTTGATCTTGTCGATGATCGCGGTGAGCGTGGTCGTCTTACCGCTGCCCGACGGGCCGGTGACCAGGACGAGCCCCTGGTTGAGCCACGCGAACGACTCGACACTCGCGGGAAGGCCGAGCTCGTCGAGGTTCGGAGCTTCATTGGGAATACGCCTCAGCACCGCGGAAGCATCGCCACGCTCCCTGAACGCGGCCACACGGTACCTGCCGAAGCCTCGACGGCCGAATGAGAAGTCGAGCTCCCACTCGCGCGAGAACTCCTCCCACTGGCTGTCCGACATCATGCTGTGCACGAGGAACTCGGCCATCTCACAGCTCAGGATAGGTACGTTGGGGATCGTGATGATCTCGCCGTGAACACGGACGGTGGGAGCGACACCGGCGACGATGTGCACGTCGCTCGCGCCTCGCTGAACCGCGTACTCCAGCAGCCATTCGATCGGCGGCGTGACGAGTTCGACCGCATCGGCGGGTCGATCGGTGGCGCGCCTGCGCCTGTTGCTGAGACTCGGTCTGCTCGCCACGTCTGGCTTCCCCCTTCAGCCCGCGCAACTACAGCGGGTGTCCCGATGCTGCCGCGCAGGGCCGCCCGGATACCGACTTCCGTTGAGTGACTTATCGGCAGGAAATGGTTGTGTCCTGAAGCCGCGGACCTCGCCGTCACACACGGTGATGGCGCGCCCAGGTGACGGCACATAAGAAGCGAGGCCCCCGGGTCATCCCGAGGGCCTCGCATTCGCGCGGTGTTCGTTCTCGACTAGTGCCGGCGGCGCGGCTGGCGATCGCCACTGCGCCCGCCTCTGTCATCCTTGCGCGGACCGCGGTCATCGCGCGCAGGAGCGGAGTCGGCTGAACCCTCGGGAGCGTCCGGCTTGTCCAAGCGGTCGAGCGAGACCTTGCCGCGATCGTCTATGTCGATGATCTTGACGTGCACCTCGTCGCCTACGTTCAGGACGTCTTCGACCTTGCCCACGCGGCCCTTGGCGACGCGGCTGATGTGCAGCAGGCCGTCCTTGCCGGGGATGAGCTCGACGAACGCGCCGAACGCCTGGATCGAGACGACACGGCCGTGGTACTCCTCGCCGATCTCGGGCTCCTTCACGATGGCCTGGATGCGGCGGACCGCTTCCTCGCCACCGAGGTCCTTCGATGCGATGAAGATCGTCCCGTCCTCTTGGATGTCGATCTGGGCACCGGTGTCGCTCTGGATGCCGCGGATGACCTTGCCGCCGGATCCGATGACCTCACGGATCTTGTCGGAAGGGATCTTGATCGTGATGATGCGCGGGGCGTACTGGCTCATCTCGGCACGAGACTCGCCGATCTCCTCGATCATCTTCGAGAGGATGAACGCACGGCCTTCCTTGGCCTGCAGGAGCGCCTTGCGCAGGATGTCGACGGACAGGCCCTTGGCCTTGTTGTCCATCTGCATCGCGGTGATGCCGTTGGGGGTACCGGCCACCTTGAAGTCCATATCGCCGAGGAAGTCCTCGAGACCCTGGATGTCGGTGAGAACGGCGACGTCGTCGCCCTCCTTGATGAGGCCCATCGCGATGCCCGACACTGGCGCCGTTATCGGCACGCCGGCATCCATCAGCGCGAGCGTCGAACCGCAGACCGAACCCATGGAGCTCGAACCGTTCGACTCGAGCACCTCGGAGACGATGCGCACCGTGTACGGGAACGTCTCCTCGTCGGGAATGACCGGCAGCAAGGCGCGCTCGGCCAGTGCGCCGTGACCGATGTCGCGGCGCTTGGGCCCACGCATGAAGCCGGTCTCGCCGGTGGAGAACGGCGGGAAGTTGTAGTGGTGGATGTACCGCTTGCCCTCTGCGACGTCGATCGTGTCGAGGCGCTGCCACTCGGAGAGCATGCCGAGCGTGAGCACCGAGAGGACCTGTGTCTGACCGCGGGTGAACAGTCCTGAGCCGTGGCTGCGGGGAAGGTATCCGGCGGTACAGCTGATCTGGCGGACCTCGTCGAGCTTGCGGCCGTCGGCGCGCTCGCCCTCCTCGAGAACCATGGCGCGCATCGTCTTCTTCTCGAGAAGCTTCAGCGTGGCCTTGATGTCCTTGCCATCGGCGGCGATCTCCTCGGGGGTGAACGTCGCAAGGAGTTCGTCCTTCACGGCCTGCACGTCACCCATACGGGAGTGCTTGTCGGCGTTGTGCAAGGCGGCCTTCATCTTCTCCGCGCCCGCAGAGAAGATGCGCTCCTGGAGAGCGGGGTCGATGGTGTGCAGCGGCACGTCCATCGGCGTGATGTCGACCTTGGAGAGGAAGCGATCCTGTACATCGCAGAACGCACCGATCGCCTCTTGGGCGAACATGAGCGCCGCGAGCATGTCCTCCTCGGACACTTCGCTGGCACCGGCTTCCAGCATGTACACCGCGTCACGGGACCCGGCGACGAGCAGGTCGAGGTCGGACTCTTCGGCCTCGTCGAACGTCGGGTTGACCACGTACTCGCCCGTCTCGACGTTGCGGCACACGCGGACTCCGGCCAAAGGACCCTCAAAGGGGATACCGCCGGCCATGAGAGCGGCAGACGCACCCATGATCGAGATGATATCGGGCTGGTGGACCTGATCGGCGGAGAGCACCGTCGCGATGACCTGGACCTCGTTGCGGAACCCGTCAGCGAACGCTGAGCGCAGTGGACGGTCGATCATGCGCGCGGTGAGCGTGGCCTTCTCGGACGGACGCGACTCGCGCTTGATGAATCCACCGGGCAGCTTGCCGGCGGCATACATCCGCTCTTCGAAGTCGACCGTCAGCGGGAAGAAGTCCAGATCCTTGGGCTGTCTCGACGCCGTTGCCGTGACCAGCACCATCGTATCGCCCTGGCGGACGACCACCGCGCCGCCGGCCTGCTTGGCCAGCTCGCCGATCTCGAGCACGTACTCCTTGCCGTACAGTTCGAACGTTTCTACTACCTTAGCCATGTTCTTCTCTTCCCTCTTCCTTCAGCCGCGCGCCCCATGCGCTGCGGCCCTCTTCATGAAGAAGGCGGGAGGAGTTCCTCCCGCCTTCCGGTCTCCCTTGTGGGTCTTTACCCGCGAATACCGAGCTTCGCGATAAGCGCACGGTAGCGCTCGATGTCGGTCTTCTTGAGATAGTTGGTCAGACGACGGCGCTGACCAACGAGCTGGAGAAGTCCACGGCGGGTGTGGTGGTCCTTGGTGTGGACCTTGAGGTGCTCAGTGAGATCGCGGATGCGCTGCGTGAGCAGAGCCACCTGGACCTCGGTCGAGCCGGTGTCGGCATCTCCGCGCTTGTACTCGGCGACGATATCGGCTTTCACGTTCTTCTCGAGCGGCATATCGGTTTCCACCTTTCACGTGGATACGCCCCGGTCCGGGATGGCCGTCGGTGGCAACGCACCTCTCAGGCCGGGGTAGTTGGGTAGAGCCGAAGAAGTATACCACACACGGTGCCGGGCGTGGCTGGCGGAAGGGCTCGCGGTACGAGGAGTACTCGTGAGCGCTACTCCCCGACTCCGCGCACCCCGAGAAGGTGCATGGCCTCATCGGCATGCTCGGGGGGCACATGAAGGCTGAACCGCATCCAGAAGTTGAAGTCGGGACGCACGTTCTGCTGCTCTTCCGGGGGGAACGGCTGCCACACGAAGGGGATGCCTGCGGCGCGCAAGGGCGAGGTCACCACGAACGCTCCCACGGCTCCCGATGACATCAGGCTGCCGAGCGTGGTGGGGCCGAGGACCTCGACCCAGTCTTCGCGGTACTCCGCGTAGGCGTCCATCGCCTTGCCATCTGCGACGGCACGTTCAGCTGCCTCGAGAGCAGCAGGATCCTCCACCACCGGCGAACCGTCGTCGAGGAACTCGGGCTCGTCGGCGGTGGCGCCGAGTGTGATCGCGTCGAAGAACGACTCCGCAAGCCCGAGCAGCGGATTCTCGTCCCACTCTGCGCCGCTCCCATCGAGAACAGGCTCAGGGCTCGGGCCGATCGCGCTACCTGCGCTCGCACCGATCCTCGCAGCGGTATCGATGTCGGCCTTCATCGCGGAAGACAACTCGGCGATGCTGTCGAACGCGCGCTGGTCGCGCAACTTCTCGATGAACTCCACGCTGACCTCGGCATCGTAGAGGTCTCCTTCGAAGCCCACCAGGTGCGCCTCGAGTACGTCTGTGGCCTGCGGAAACGTTGGCGGTATGCCCACCGATATCGCCGCCGGCCAGAATCGGCCGCGCACCGCGACACGCCCCGCATAGACGCCATGAGCAGGAAGTGCAGCGTACGCTGCGGGCGCGACGTTGGCGGTCGGCACTCCGATGCCGGTACCCTCCCCGCGCCCGCGCACCACTGTGCCACGCACGCGGTGCGTCCTTCCCAGAAGCGCTGCCGCGCCTTGCACGTCGCCTTGCGAGACCAGCGACCGTATGCGCGTCGACGTCACAGCGGCACCGTCGATCTCGACCAGCTGATGGGCGACGACGCGGATGCCGCGCGGTTCGGCGTAGTGCCGAAGGGTCTCGACGGTTCCCTCAGCCCGGTGCCCGAATCGGAAGTCCTCTCCCACGATCACAGCCACGGGGTCGACCGCCGAGAGCAGGACCTCCGAGAGGAAGCCCGAGGGGCTCAGTGCAGCGACCTCCGGGGTGAAGCCGACGACGAGAACGGCGTCCGCACCCGCCTCACACAGCAGTCGCGTCTTCTCGGCGAGAGTGAGCAGCTGCGGTGCAGCGCTCTCGGGCGTGACGATCTGGTCGGGGTCGCGATCGAACGTGATCACGAAGGCCTCGACCCCCTCTGCGCGCGCGAGCGAGACCGCCCGTCGGACGAGCGCCTGATGCCCTGCGTGCACGCCGTCAAAGACGCCGATCGCGCAGACGGCGCGGCCGACGAACTCCGGCTCCACGCCCAGTTCTACGATGCGGCAGCTCACAAGACTCCCCTCGAGACGCCGTCGGGGAAGACGACCTCGGGCTCCAGTCTATCGTCTGCGACCCGGTAGATGGCGAGTAACACAGCCGATGGTACCGAGGTGAGCGCGACGAGCTGCCCGGGCCGGAGATGGGCAAGCGACGCGGCATGCGTCGTCAGCGGACGACCGTCCGCGACCGCGGCGGGTTCGACCTCAAGGGAGGGTATCCCGAGCGCCGCCACGGGGTCTGCCCACAGCCGTGGAAGCTCGCCACGCTCGGCCGCCGCCAGGACGTCCTCAAGCTGATACGCATCGGACAGCCGGAGCGGCCCTGAGGCGGTCCGAACAAGCCTCGTCAGGTGCGCAGAGCTCCCGGACGCCTCGCCGATATCGCGGGCAAGCGAACGGACATACGTCCCCTTCGAAACGGCGAACGCCACGCTCCATCGCACCGGGTCGACCGCGATCGCGCGCAGTTCGGCAGCCTCCACGGCGATGGGTCGTTTCGCGAGATCGAGCGGGTTCCCCGAGCGCGCGGCTCGGTGTGCGGAAGTCCCACCGACCTTGATAGCCGAGTAGACCGGCGGCTGCTGCATCGACTCCCCGAGGAACTGTGCGAGCACGCTGCGCGCGAACGCCTCCTCCGAGAGTCGCGGAGAGACGGGGGTCTCGCGAATGATCACGCCCTCCGCGTCGTCGGTATCGGTCGCGGCACCGAAGGCGATCTGGGCGTCGTAGGCCTTGTTCGCTGCGGAAAGGTAGGGCTCGAGCCTCGTGGCAGGACCCACGAGCACCACGAGCAGACCGGTGGCCATGGGGTCGAGTGTGCCTGCGTGACCGACGCGGCCCTCGCCCGTGGCCCGCCGGATCCTCGCGACCACGTCGTGGCTCGTGTAGCCCGCGGGCTTGTCCACCAGCAGTACACCCGCGAGGCCGGTAGCGCCGCGCTTGCGAGCGGCCATCAGGGGGTACCCGAGCCGGGTAGCAGAGGCAGCAGCACCGGGAGGAGAGAGTCCACGCCGCGCTGCTCCCACGTGAAGCCTGCTGCGGCCTTGTGCCCTCCCCCGCCCAGACGGCGAGCGACCTCGCCCACGTCGAACGTGGTCTTGGCTCGCAGGTTCACGCGTACCTCGTCGCCACGCTCTCGCATCAGGACCGCGACCTCGATGCCGTCGAGAACCCGCACGGCGTCGGGCAGGTGTTCGGCCTCCTCGGGCCGAGCTCCCGTCTCCTCGAAGTCGCCATCGGTGATCCACGCGTAGGCGACCTCACCGCTGTTGGCGACGGTCAGCCGGGACATGGCTCGAGCCTCTATGGCGAGCGACCCGACCGATCGGCTCTGGTAGACCCGGCGGGCGACTTCCGATGCATCCACCCCCGTCTCCAGCATATCGGCGGCGTCGCGCAACACCTCGGGCGTGGTGTTCTGGTACTGGAAGCGCCCGGTGTCGGTGATCAGCGCGGTGTAGCAGCACACGGCGATCTCGGGAGTGGGCCTGATCTCGAGCGCCTCGAGCAAGCGCCACACGATCTGTCCCGTGGCTGCCGCTTCGCGGTCGATGACGTTGAGCGTGCCGTATGAGGTCGCATCCCAGTGGTGGTCGATCACGAGCAGAGCACCGGCGGCGTCGGCGAGTTCGCGAGCGACACCCAACCGCTCGGGAATAGGGGTGTCGAGCGCGATGAAGACCGACGGCACCTCAAGGTCGGCCGCCGGTACGTACAGACCGAAACCGGGGAGCCATTCGTAGGTCGAGGACGCCTCGCGGTCGTCTGCGAGCGTGGGAATCGCCGGGATGCCCGCATCGCGCAGAGCCAACGTGAGCGCCAGGACCGACCCGATGGCGTCGCCGTCGGGTCGGACATGGGCACACACGACCACCGACGAGGCGCGCCTCAGTGCGACCGCTGCATGGTGAAGGGCGGCCTTCACGTGGCTCCGCTACTCCTCGTCGCCCTCGTCGACGCTGGGCTCGGCGCCCTGCCCGTCGAGTAGCGTGGGCGGTACGTCGAGCAACGCCTCAGCGATACGTGCGCCGGTATCGACGCTCTCGTCGATGAAGAAGCGCAGCTCGGGCGTCACACGCCACTTCAAGGTCCGGCCGAGTGCCGACCGGATCCTTCCGCGGGCAGACTCGAGGCCCTCGAGGACCTCGTCGTAACGATCGGGACTCGCGCTCACGTAGACGGTGGCGACACTGCGATCGGGACTGACTTTCGCCCCGGTCACCGTGACTAACGTCAGGCGCGGATCAGAGATCTCGGTGGCGATGATCTCGGCCACCATCTCTCTGATCTTCTCGTCCATCTTTCTTCCGAACGACTCACGGCTCATGCTCTCGGGCCCCCTATGACTCTCGGGCGACCTCGATCACCTTGAAGCCTTCGATGACGTCGCCCTCCTTGAGGTCCTGGAAGTTCTCGATCGAGATACCGCACTCGTAACCGGACTTGACCGACTTGACGTCGTCTTTGAAGCGTCGGAGCGAAGACATCTTGCCCTCGTGGACAACGGTACCGTCGCGTACGATGCGCACCTGGTCGTCTCGGGTGATCTCGCCCTCCTGCACGTAACAACCGGCGATGACGCCGGCCTTGGGAACGCGGAACAGTTCTCGGATCTCGATGCGCGCCGTGTCCTTCTCCACGAAGTCCGGAGCGAGCAGGCCCACACGCGCAGCGTTGATCTCCTCGATCGCCTGGTAGATGACGCGATACAGGCGGATGTCGACCTTCTCGGTCTCGGCGAGCGCCTTTGCCTTGGGCTGGGGGCGCACGTTGAAACCGATGATGATCGCGTCCGAAGCGTCGGCGAGCATCACGTCACTCTCGGTGATCGCGCCGACCGCCGAATGGATGATGTTGATGCGGACCTCGGTCTGGTCCATCTTGTCGAGCGCGTCACGCAGTGCCTCGATGGAACCCTGGACGTCGGCCTTGACCACGAGGTTCAAGTCCTTGAGCTCGCCTTCGGCGATGCGCTCGAACAGGTCGTCGAGGCTGACGTGCTTCTTGGTCTTGGCCTGCGCGATGAGGCGCTGCTTGAGCGAGCGCTCCTCGGCGAGGTTACGCGCATCACGCTCATCGGCGAAGACGCGGAATTCGTCTCCGGCGCTCGGCACACTCGACAGGCCGAGGATCTCCACCGGGTCGGCGGGACCCGCGTCGGTGACGTTCTTCCCGAGGGGATCGATGAGCGCGCGAACCCGTCCGTAGGCGGTGCCGGCTACGAGCGTGTCGCCGATGCGAAGCGTGCCGCGCTGCACAAGCACGGTCGCGACAGGACCGCGGCCCTTGTCGAGGTTGGCCTCGATGACCACACCCGAGCCATGGGCCGAGGGATTCGCCCTGAGCTCCAGCACGTCCGCCTGCAATAGCACCATCTCCAAGAGCCCCTCTATGTTCAGACGCTTCTTGGCCGAGACCTCGACGAAGATGTTGGTGCCGCCCCACTCCTCGGGCACGATCTCGTGCTCGGTGAGCATCTGCTTGACCTGCTCGGGGTTGGCGCCATCTTTGTCGATCTTGTTGACCGCGACGATGATCGGCACGCCGGCGGCCTTCGCGTGGTGGATGGCCTCGATGGTCTGCGGCATGACCCCGTCGTCGGCAGCAACCACCAGGATGACGATGTCGGTGATGTTCGCACCGCGAGCACGCATGGCGGTGAACGCCTCGTGTCCCGGCGTGTCGATGAAGGTGATCTGGCGTTCATTGCGGTGAACGACCGACGCACCGATATGCTGTGTGATGCCGCCAGCCTCGGTGTCGGCGACTCCGGTCTCGCGGATGGCGTCGAGCAGCGACGTCTTGCCGTGGTCGACATGACCCATGACGGTGACGACCGGCGGGCGCGAGACCAGGTCCTCTTCGTTGTCCTCGAACGTCCAGCCGGCCTCTTCCTCCGGCTTGACGACACGGACCTCGCGGCCCATGTCCTCGCCGATGATCTCGATGACGTCGCGCATCATGGGCTGATTCACGGTGAGGGGGGTACCGAGCATGAACAGCCGCTTGATGACGTCGTTGGCCGGGACGCCGAGCGCGTCTGCGAAGTCGCCCACGCACACGCCCTCGGTGACGGTCACCGACTCGCCGCCCACCGGCAACTCCACGTGGGTCGCCTCGTCGTGCAGGCGCGCTGCCTCGGCCTCTTCACCGGTCTTCTTGTGCTTCTTCTTCTTGCCACGCTTGCCACCGTCGGCCGCTGCGGCCGCAACGGCCGCCTTGGCCTCCTCGATGACCTTGTCGCGCTGGAGCTGCTCGGCCTCGATGGCCATCTTGCGGTAGCGCTCCTCTTCGACCTTCTCGAGCTTGGCAGCTTCCTCGGCACCCAGACGGGCGGCCTCGGCCGCGATGGCCGCCTCGAGAGGGCTCATAGGCGGAGTCTCGGCGACCGTCTCGGCAACGGGGGCCTCGGCTGGCACCTCGACGCTCGGCGCGGCCACGGGCTCCGGCACCGGCACGACCTTGGCTTCCGCCTTCGCCTCGATCTGGGCGCGAGCGTCCGCGGTCTCCGCCTGGAGGCGGGAGGCCTTCTCTTCCTCGGCGCGCTTGTGAGCCTCTTCCTCGAGGCGCTGCTGCTCGGCCTCGCGGGTCTTGCGCTCGGCCTCGCGGGCCTTGCGCTCCGCCTCTTCGGCGCGCCGACGCTCTTCCTCTTCGGCTTTGCGCCGTGCCTCTTCGGCAGCGCGCTCCTCGGCCTCCGCTTCATCCTTGAGCTTGCGCTCGGCCTCGATGGCCGCCTGACGTTCGGCGATCTCAGGACCGAGCTCCTTGCGGATCTTGTCCACATAGGCCTCTACGAGGGTGGAGGCGTGGTTCTTGGCGGGGATCTTCATAGCTTGGAGCTTCTCGAGAAGCTCCTTGCTCGACATCCCGAACTCCTTGGCGAGTTCATGGACTCTCATGGCGGGCATCTAGATGGTCACTCTCCTTGCTGCGAGCTCTGGTTGTTGAGGAGCTCATCAAAATCGCGGCGAAGTCTGGTGTAGTCGTCTTCTTTAAGGCTCACCCGGAGCGCCGAGTCGAGCCGGCGGCGCTTGCGTGCCATCTCGAAACAGTCCGGGTCCGCGCACAGGTAGGCGCCCCTGCCGTTGGCCTTGCCCGTCGCATCGATCTCGACGTGGCCCTCGGGAGTCCTCACCACGCGGACGAAGCGACGTTTGTCGCTCGCCGTCGCACACCCGGTACAGGTGCGTGTGGGGACTTTGCGCGGCTTCATCACTCGGCGGCGGCCTCCTTCTCGTGCAGCCCGCAGTAGAAGCCGCCACCCGGACGAGCCTGATTGCGGCATCGAACCCCGGTGGACGTCACTGCGCAGCAGCGACCATCGAACTCCTCGGCCGAGTCTTGGCCAGAGGTGGAAGTAGCCGAGATACCCTGCTCGGCGGCGATAGCAGCGCTCTTGATGTCGATACGCCAACCGGTGAGCTTGGCGGCCAGACGTGCGTTCTGGCCCTCCTTGCCGATGGCGAGCGAGAGCTGGTCGTTGGGGACGATGACGGTCGCCGTGTGCGAGTCCTCGTCGATGAGCACGCGGTCGACCTTCGCGGGCGAGAGTGAACTCGCCACGTAGCTGGCCGGCGCTTCGGCCCACGGCACCACGTCGATGCGTTCGCCGCGAAGCTCGCCGACGATCATGCGAACGCGGCTTCCCTTGGGGCCCACGCATGCGCCGACCGGGTCGAGTCCGGGCTCGCGGCTGGAGACCGCCACCTTCGAGCGGGCACCGGCCTCGCGAGCGACGGCCTTGATCTCGACGACACCGTCGTAGACCTCGGGGACCTCGATCTCGAAGAGCCGGCGGATGAGGCCAGGGTGCGTGCGTGAGACGCGGATCGAGGGCTCGTTGCCCTGTCCCTTGCGGACGTCGATGATGTAGGCCTTGATGCGCTCGTTATGGTTGTAGCGCTCGTTGTTCGGCTGCTCAGCCTGCTCGAGCAGCGCTTCGACGCCCTCGCGCAGCTTGATGAGCGTGTAGCGCGAATCGCTCTGTTGCACGGTGCCCGTGACGCTCTCACCGATGCGGTCGGCGTACTCCTCGAAGATCCGCTCGCGCTCGGCGTCGCGGATGATCGACGTGATGACGCTCTTGGCGTTCTGCGCGGCGAAGCGCGACACATCCGGCGGGGTCACGTCGCGCTCGTCGTAGACCGGCTCATCGCCAGCCTCCTCATCCCACTCCCCCACAGGCACGAGCTCGTAGACGTAGATGCGCCCGGTCTCCCGGTCGATCGTCACTCGCGTCGGATTCTCGAGGTCGAGAATGCGCTGATAGGTGGTGGCGAGCGACTGCTCGAGCTTGTCCAGCATGTCGTACTCGTCGATGCCCTTCTCCTGCGCGAGTGCGCGAAGAGCATCCATCACATTCAGCTCCAGACTCATGAGCAGGCGCCTCCTTCATTCTTGAAACTCACAACGCCTTTGAGGCGTGCATTCTGTACGGACTCGAACGGTATGCGCTCGTGCTCGCCGGAGACATCCAAGACGACATCGTCGCCTTCGATCCCCACGAGCGTGCCGGTCCAGGCGCTGCGTGAACCCGGCTCAGGCTTCGACTTGATCGTGACCGTCTCTCCCGCGAACCGCACGAAATGCTCTCGGGTGCGCAGTGGACGATCGATCCCGGGCGACGACACCTCGAGGGTGTAGGGCCCACTGATGGGGTCGACCTCGTCGATTCTCTCGGAAACCCACTGGTTAGCGGCGCAGATCGCGTCGATGTCCAGCCCCTCCTCGCGGTCCAGCAGCACGCGGATGACCGGAGCTTTGCGTCCACCCGCCTGCTCGACGGTCACGAGTTCGAAGCCGCGCTCAGCAGCGGCGGGCTCGAGCAGGTCGATGAGCCTGCGCGTGAGGTCTGTTACGGCCATCCGGTCACCTCCTTGTCCACAGAACAAAAGAAGCGGGGGTCAGCCCACTTCTCGCAAGAACGACAGGTTTCACGTACGAGGTGATTCTAACACACCGACCACGCTCGGCAAAACGCCACTCGAGCGCGAGACATGACCCCGTGAGCTGGCTAAAGGGCACTTCACCAAATGCCGATGAACCAGCGACCGCACCTATGCATAACGGGGGGAGACGCATGCGGCGCGGAGCACTGGGTATGGCCGACAGGATCGCACTCATAGCGCTGGGAGGTATCGCTCTCTCCCTGTTCATCTGGTTCTCCCACGCCTTCATCGGAGGCATGGTGCTCGATGGACACGACCTCACCGCGGAGCTCGTCAACCCCGCTCTGGACGACGCTTTCACTCGGGTGATCGCAATAGTCGCGATCCTGTTGGCCACCTTGCTCGTCCAGGCGGTGACGGCGCGCGGCATTCGCGCGCAGGATGCCCTCAGGGCCGAACAGAACCGAACGCGCCAGATGTACGAGAACAGTCCCGACCGCATCGTGTGCCTGAACATCTCCGGTACCGTCCTGTATGCGAATCCCAAGGTGGGCGCGTGCTGCGACACAGACCCCGGGTCCGCAGAGGCACGATGCTACGAGCAGCTGTACGACCGGGAGATGCGCTGCGACGACTGCGACCTCGAAGAGGTGGTCCGCACGGGACGTGTGCTGAGCGCGGTGAACAAGGAGGTCGCTCCCAACGGGACCGAGGTCTGGTTCGATCGGCTCCTCTACCCGATCCTCAACGATGACGGGTCGGTCGAGTCGGTCGTGGAGATGGCCAGGGACGTCACGGCGCTGAAACTGGCACAGGAATCCCTCGAGCGTTCGCACCGCGAGCTCGAGAGCCGCATCGAGCAGCGTACAAGCGAGCTACGCAAGACGAACACCCAGCTCACGACCGAGATCGCCGAGAGGGAACGTGTTTCCGAGGCTCTCAAGGACTCCGAGGAGCGGTATCGGCGCTTGATCGAGCACTCCCCCGACATGATCCTCGTCCACCAGAACGACCGTGTGACGTTCATCAACCCCGCCGGAGTCGAGCTTCTCGGCGCGGTCCACGCCGACGAGGCCATCGGCCGCGAAGTGCTGTCACTGTGGGCGCCCGACTCCAGCGGCCTGTCGACCGGAGAACTCAGGGCGATCATCGGCCGCGGCGACCTCGAACACCCGGTCCCCCTCAAGCTCCGGCGGTTCGACGGCAGCTCCATCGACGTCGAGGTCACCGTGAACCGCCTGGTGCTCGACGGAACCGACTATGTACAGTGCGTCGCCCGCGACATCACTCAGCGACTGCTGGCTGAAGAGACGATCCGGCGCATGGCCTACTACGACGCGCTGACCGGCCTTCCGAACCGCACGCTGTTCAAGGACCGGTTGGGCCGAGCTCTCACCCACGCGAAGCGTGACGAGAGCACGGTGGCCGTCGCGTTCCTGGACCTCGATGACTTCAAGGTGATCAACGACACCCTGGGGCACAGCGTGGGTGACGAGCTGCTCAGGGCCGTCGGCGAGCGTCTCGGCGGACTCCTTCGCGATAACGACACCGTCGCCAGGCACAGCGGCGACGAGTTCACCATCCTGGCCCAGCTCGGCGGCGACAGCGATCTGGACCAGTTCGCACACCGTGTCCTAGACGGCCTGAGGCCCGCGTTCAGCGTCTGCGGACACGACCTCCACATAACCGGAAGCCTCGGCGTGGCGCTGTTTCCGCGCGACGGGCACGACGTCGATGAGCTGCTCAAGAACGCCGACGCGGCGATGTACCACGCCAAGGAGATGGGCCAGAGCCAATACACCCCGTATATCCCACAGATGGGTGCGGCCGCCCTCGACCGGCTGCATCTTGAGACTGAGCTCAGGCGCGCGGTCCACGCACGCGAGTTCCGGCTGCACTACCAACCCCAAGTCGATCTCCGTACGCTCGAGATCGTCGGAGTGGAGGCGCTCCTGCGGTGGGAGCACCCCGTCCAGGGACTACTCGGACCGGCGGCCTTCCTCGACGTCGCCGAACAGGCAGGGCTGATGAGCCATCTGGGGAGGTGGGTACTCGCAGAGGCATGCTCGCAGGCCCGCTCCTGGATGGACGCCGGCTTGCCGCTCAATCGCATCGCCGTCAACTTCGGTGCACAGGAGTTCCTACGCCAAGACATCGTCCAGCTCGTCGCCGACACCCTCACGCGCACGAACGTGCCCGCAGAAGTCCTCGAGATCGAGATCACCGAGGGAGTCGCGCTCCAGAGCCTCGAACACGTGGTCACGACGTTCGCAGACCTCAGGGAACTCGGCGTGCGCATCGCGATCGACGACTTCGGAACCGGATACTCCTCGATGAGCTACTTGCAGCGCTTCCCCATACAGACCCTCAAGATCGACCGATCCTTCATGCAGCGGGTGGGCGAAGACGGTCAGAGCGCCGCCATCGCTTCGATGCTCGTCGACCTGTGCCACCAGCTCGAACTCGACATCGTGGCAGAGGGCATCGAGAACGATGCACAGTGGCAGTTCCTCACCCAGCGAGGCTGCGTGACCGCACAGGGCAATCTCTTCTGCAAGCCCGTGACCGCCGACGAGATGACCGTTCTGCTCTCGACGGGACTGGCGGTACGGGTCGCCTAATGCGCGTAGCGCATGCGCTCCGATGCGACGAGTGCGGCAACCTGCGAGGCGGCCTGCTCGATAGCGACGGTCACCCGATCGCCGGTGGCACGCGTCTTCAGCTCGACGACACCATCGGCAAGCCCCTTCTTCCCCACCACGACCTGGAACGGCCAGCCGATGAGGTCGGCGTCGTTGAACTTGACGCCCGCACGCTCATCACGGTCGTCGAGAACGACTTCGACCCCCGCAGACGCCAGCTCTGAGAAGACCCTCTCGGCAACATCGAACACATCTCCATCGGTTGCCAAGGGCACGACCGCAACCTCAAGCGGGGCGACCGACATCGGCCACACGATGCCGGAGTCGTCGTTGTGTTGCTCGATCACGGCGGCAAGCGTGCGCGTCACGCCAACGCCGTAACAGCCCATGATGAACGGGTGCTCGGCCCCCGACTCGTCGGAGTATGTCGCACCCATCGACTCGGAGTACTTGGTACCGAGCTGGAAGACCTGGCTCACTTCGATGCCGCGCGCGGAGTGTACCGTCCCGCCGCACACGGGGCAGCCGTCACCCGCCTGAGCGGTCACGAGGTCCGCCCACACCTCGACCTCGAAATCGCGTCCGGGCTGTGCGTTCACGAGGTGGTAGTCGTTCTCGTTGGCGCCCACACCCCAGGCGGGGTCGTTCTGCAGGCTCTGGTCGGCGATCACGAGAGTGCCGGCGGGAACGTTCACCGGACCGAGTGAGCCCTTGGGGATGTCGAAACGCTGGAAGTCGGCTTCCTCGAGCAGCTCGAGACCCTCGACCGCCTTGGACGCCTTGAGTGGATTGAGCTCGCGGTCGCCGGGCACGAGCAGGAAGACGAGGCGGCCTTCCGGCGTCTTGCCCGCCATGGTCTTCACGGTGTCGTGATCGGAGATGCCGAGGAAGGCGGACAGTTCCGCGATGGTGCGGATATCGGGCGTGTGCACGCGCTCCAAAGGCTTTGGTTCGGATGCCGAGGGGTGCCGGGGAACCACGGTGGTGGCGGCTTCGACGTCGGCCGCCCACCCGCACCCGCAGTAGACGAGCTCTGCCTCGCCGTTATCGGCAAGAGCCATGAACTCCGTGGTGACACTGCCGCCGATCTGACCTGAATCGGCTTCCACGGGCCGGTAGTCGAGTCCGCACCGCTCGCAGATGCGCGCGTATGCGGTGCTCATCTCATCGTAGTGGGCCTGCAGCGACTCCTGCGACGAGTGGAAGCTATAGGCGTCTTTCATGATGAACTCGCGGCCTCGGAGCAGCCCGAAGCGGGGCCGCACCTCGTCGCGGAACTTGACCTGGATCTGATAGAGCGACAACGGAAGCTCGCGATAGGAGCGCACGTCGCTGCGGACGAGCGACGTGATGATCTCCTCGTGCGTGGGTCCGAGGCAGAAATCACGCCCGTGCCGGTCCTGCAGGCGAGCGAGTTCGGGACCGTAGACGTCCCAGCGGCCGGACTCATGCCACAGTTCGGCAGGCTGGACGACCGGCATCATGATCTCCTGCGACCCGATCGCGTTCATCTCATCTCGGACGATCTGCTCGATCTTGTGCAGGCTGCGCCAGCCCAACGGCAGGAAGCTGTATATCCCGGCGGCGTTCTTGCGGATCATGCCGCTGCGCAGCAGCAGACGGTGACTCGCGAGCTCGGCCTCCGCCGGGTCCTCTTTCAGTGTGGGGACGTACAGCGTGCTCATGCGAAGGGCGACGGTCATCGTCTCGAGCTCTCTCGTTAGAAGGGAAGGCGTGTCACGCAGCCGGTGCGACCGGCCTCGGCGCGCGCCGACGACATGAAGCAGGATAGCAGTTACAGCGTCGCTTCGAGGCGCTCGATCTCCGACATCAACGCGTCGACGATCTCGTCTTCGGCCACCTTGCGAAGCGGTTCTCCCTTGGCGAAGATCAGCCCGACTCCCTTGCCCGCAGCGACTCCCAGATCGGCCTCGCGGGCCTCACCCGGTCCGTTGACCACGCACCCCATGACGGCGACCTTGATGGGTGTGGGGCGACCGTGCAGCAGCTCGGCTATCTTCTCGGCGATGGGAATCAGATCGACCTCGCAGCGGCCACAGGTGGGGCAGCTCACGAGCTCGGGCGAGTTGCGGCGGATATCGAGCGCTCCGAGAATCTCCCACGCAACGTGCACTTCTTCGACCGGGGGCGCGGTGAGCGACACGCGTATGGTGTCGCCGATGTCCTCGGCGAGCAAGATGCCGAGCCCCACCGACGACTTCACGGTTCCCGAGCGCGTCGTGCCGGCCTCGGTGACGCCGACGTGCAGGGGATACGGTATCGCCGTCGACAGGCGGCGGTAGGCGTCGATCGTCGCTCGCACGCTGGATGCCTTCGCGGAGACCACGATGTCGTCGAAGCCGCGACCCTCGAAGTGCTCGCAGAAGCTCACCGCGCTCGCGACGAGCTTCTCGGCGAGCGTCCAATCGAGGTCACGAAAGGCGCTGTCGAGCGAGCCGGCGTTGACGCCGATCCTGATGGGCACGCCCGCCTCCCCCGCGGCGTCGATGATGGCGTCGACTCGCGCGAGGTCGCCGATGTTGCCGGGATTGATGCGCAGTTTCGCAGCGCCCAGGCGTGTCGCCTCGATCGCGAGGCGGTGGTCGAAGTGTATGTCGGCCACGACCGGAAGCGGTGAGTCCGCACACACCGCACCGAAGCCCGCGAGGGCGCTGGAGTGCGGGATCGCGACCCGCACGATCTCGCATCCGGCGGCAGCGAGCTCGCCGATCTGGGCGAGGGTGGCCTCGGGATCACGTGTGTCGGTGGTCGTCATCGACTGCACCGCGACCGGCGAGCCGCCGCCGACGGGCACGGTGCCCACCACCACCTGACGCGTGTTGAATCGCGTGGTCATGCGGATCGAGTCAGCCCCCTTCGCAGCGCTACCCGACGATGAAGCGCACCACGTCAGAGTACATGAGGTACCCGATCAGAGCGAAGAGCAACACCGCGCCGGCCGCGGACAGCGACAAGGAGACGTTGCGCGAGAGTGGCCGGCCCCTGAGCCGCTCCACGAGTTCGACAACGACCTTCCCGCCGTCGAGCGGAGGGATCGGGAAGATGTTGATCACGCCGAGGGAGAGAGAGAGCAGCGCCACGATTCCGGCGTAGTCGAGCGGACCGGACTTCGCGGCGTCCGCTGCGATGTACGAGGCGCCGATCACGCTCGAGGCCCCTTGGATCGAGGTCCGGAACGTCTCGGGATTGAAGAAGCCGGCGATGGCCTGGAAGGTGAGTCCGATGTAGCTCACGGACAGCACGAGGGCCCTGAGCACGCTCGGTTGGACGCGCTGCACCTCAGGGCCCACACCGAGCAGGGGTGCCGTGGTGCCGGGTTTGTTGCCGAGTGTCGCCGTGGCGCGTGTCGTGACGCCGTCGCGCACGTAGACGACCGCGATCGTGTCACCTGCCTCGTAGCGCTGCAGGGTCATGACCATCTCCTGCCATGACTCGACCTCCTCCGTGTCGATCGCGGTCACGCGGTCTCCCGCCCGAAGCCCGGCCTTCTCGGCAGCCGAGCCCTTGGTCACGCTCTCGATCACACCTGTCTGGTCGTAGTAGCCCCATGTGGCGAGCACGACCGTGAAGACCAGCACGGCGGTGAGCAGGTTCATCACCACGCCCGCTGACAACAGGACGACGCGCCTCCACGTCGACAGCGCCCGGTACGTCACCGAGCGGGCACGGTCCAACAACGCGACCGGATCCGCAGCATCATCCACCGAGAACCGCGAACGGTACGAGTACTCGTCGGTGTCGAGCTGCTCGATGGCGTCCCAGTCGGCGAGAGTCAGCAGCAGCTTATCGGCGGCGGGCTCATCGATACCGAGCTCGGTCGAGAGCGCGGTCGAGTTCGCCTCGCCCAGCCGGGTGACCGCGGCCAGGGCGGGACCGAGTCGAGGGTCCTCGGGCCCGGGCTCCATTCCTGCTATGCGCACGTACCCGCCAAGCGGCACGGCGGTGATACCGTATGTCGTCTTGGACCCCTTGAGTCGCAGCGCGGGCCCGGGCAGCCCGATCATGAACTCGTGAACCTTCACACCGAAGAGCCGTGCGGCGGCGAAGTGCCCGCCCTCGTGGATCACCACGAGCAGCGAGAAGGTCAGTACTCCCCAGAACAGCGCGGACAGACCGTCACTCATGCGTCTCGATTCCTCGTCTATCGGGCTGACGACCGCAGCTTCACGACGGTCGCGCTTCTGACTGTTCCATCGTGAGCGAGAGGTGCAAACCCCGCGCCACGGCTTGCAGGCGGAGGACATCACCCTCGGGCCTTTCCTACAGCGACCCCACCACGACAGCGGCGCGCTCGCGGGCCCAGCGGTCGATCTGCTCGACGTGCTCGAGCGATTCGAGATCGGTTCGGTCGTGGACTTCGAGCACCGTCGCCACGATGCGTTCGATGTCGAGGAAGCCACATCGGTTCTCCAGGAACGCCGCGACCGCGACCTCGTTCGCCGCGTTGAGCACGGCTGGCACAGACCCACCGGCGCGACCGGCGTCGAACGCGAGGGTGAGGCAGCCGAACGTGTCGGGGTCGGGAGGAGCGAACTCGAGCCTGCCAAGGGCAGTGAAGTCGACGGGCTCGAGAGGCGCGCTCCACCGCCGAGGGTGGCTGAGCGCGTACTGGATCGGAATCCGCATATCGGTCGCCCCGAGGTGCGCGAGCACGCTGCCATCCGAGTACTCGACCATCGAGTGCACGCAGCTTTGCGGGTGCACGACGACCCGGATGTCGTCATAAGCGACTCCGAACAGGTGATGCGCCTCTATGACCTCGAGTCCCTTGTTCATCAAGGTCGCAGAGTCGATGGTTATCTTGGGGCCCATCTGCCAGGTGGGGTGCGCCAGAGCCTGAGCTGCGGTCACGCCTGCGAGATCCTCGCGACGCTTGTTCCTGAACGGTCCCCCGCTCGCCGTGAGCCAGATGCGCGCGACATCGCGGGAGTCCTCGCCTGCCAGACACTGGAAGATGGCCGAGTGCTCCGAATCTACCGGGATCAGCTGGCCCGGGGCGACCATCGACATCACAAGCTCGCCGCCCACGACCAACGACTCCTTGTTCGCAAGTGCGAGCGTCAACCCGGCCCCGAGGGCGGCGACCGTTGCCCGCAGCCCGGCCGCGCCTACGAGGGCGTTGAGCACGATGTCGGCTCCCCCTTCGCCGGCCGCCAGCGATTCGATGGCGGCGGCGCCCACTCCGATCGCCGAGAAGGGGTCGCCGGGGGCGATGAGGGAGCGAAAGCGCTCAGCAGCCTCGCGGTCCGCGAGCGCGACGCGCGGCACGTCGAAAACGCGGGCCTGCTCGGCGAGCAGCTCGGCGTTGCTGTGGGCCGACAGAGCGACCACCTCGACGCGATCGCGGTGTGCGGCGACGACGTCCAGCGCCTGCTTCCCGATCGAACCGGTGGAGCCCAGGACGGCGATTCGCAGCCTCCCGCTCACTGCACGCCACCCCACCACAGGACCCAGTACGCCACCAGGCACACGAGAATGAGCGAGTCGAGCCGGTCGAGGAATCCGCCGTGGCCCGGCAGCGACGTGCCGGAGTCCTTCACGCCGGCCTCGCGCTTCATGCGCGACTCAGCAAGGTCACCGATGACCGACGACAGCGCAACGGCGACGCCGGTGAGCAGTGCGAGCGGCATGGCGACACCGGAGCCGGGAACGAATGGCACGACGGCCCAGACGGCCACGCACGCGATCGCGCCCGCGAGGAACCCTTCCCATGACTTCTTGGGCGATATCTGGGGGGCGAGTTTGTGCTTCCCGATCATCGAACCGATGAAGTACGCGCCCACGTCGTTCATCCAGACGCTCAACACGACCGCGAGCGAGAGGATCAGACCTGCCTCGTACGACCGGATGAGCACAAGGTAGGCGAGCAGGAATCCCGTGTAGACAGCACCGAAGACCGTCTCGGCGGTGTCGGCCGTGCGCACCCTCAGGAAGAAGGTGTGCCATACGAGCGACGCGGCTACGAGCGCGGTGACGACAGCCATGAGCCCCGGCAACCCCATGAGCGCGGTCACGATCGGCATCGCAACAGCCGCGACGATACCGAAGATCTCGTTGGGAAGCCGGCGCTCACGCCGCTGCATCGCGTAGAACTCGGCTGCAGCCAGACCCGCCATCGCGCCGAAGAGCACTCCCGTGGGAATCTCGCCCCACCACAGGGCGCCGAGTACGGCAAGCGAGTAGGCGGTGGCGGTGAGCACGCGCGGCAACAGCGAAGCTGACTTGATCCCTGCGGGCTTCTCGGTGCGGATCTCAGCCATCTATCGTCCTCCGAACCGGCGACGGCGCTTCTGATAATCGACGACCGCGCGCAACAGGTCGGCGCGTTTGAAGTCCGGCCACAGCACCGGCGTCACCCACAGTTCACTGTAGGCGATCTCCCACAGCAGGAAGTTCGAGACGCGCATCTCACCGCTGGTGCGAACCACGAGGTCCGGGTCGGGAATCAGCGCGGTGGAGAGGTGGGCACCGATCACGTCCTCGTCGACCGCGTCAGGCTCGCGATTCCCGGCGGCGACATCCCGGGCGATCGCACGTACGGCCCGAGCGATGTCGGCGCGCGCGCCGTAGTTCAGCGCGACGACGAGCGTGAGCCCCGCGTTGTCCGCAGTCGAGTCCACACACCGTGCGAACGCGGCCGCGGTCGAGTCCGGGAGCCCACCGGTATCGCCGATCACCTGAACGCGCACGTCGAGCCGGTGCAAGTTGACGAGCTCGCGCTCGAGCACCTCGACGAAGAGCGTCATCAGCCCCGAGACCTCGTCTTTGGGGCGGCTCCAGTTCTCCGAGGAGAACGAGTAGATCGTGAGATAGGAGACGCCCAACTCGATCGCGGCGGCGATGACCTCGCGAACCGCCTTCGCCCCCGCGGTGTGGCCGGCGAGCCGGGGCAGACCGCGCTTCTCGGCCCAACGGCCGTTACCGTCCATGATGACAGCGACGTGCGCCGGCGCGCGCTCGGCATCGAACTCGGCCAGTAGCGCCGAGCTGCGCTTTCCCGAGAAGAAGCGGGCTCTCGAAGAGCGGTCTGGGCTCACGCCCTAGACCTCCATGATTTCGGCTTCCTTGCGCTTGAGGGCTTCATCGATCTCCTTGACATGGTTGTCGGTTATCTTCTGCACCTCGCCCTCTGCGCGACGTACCTCGTCTTCTGATGCCTCTCCGTCCTTGCCGAGCTTGTCGAGCTTGTGGTTGGCGTCGCGGCGGATGTTTCGCACGGCGACCCGAGCCTCCTCGGCGTAACCGCGGCACAGCTTGGCGAGCTCCTTGCGGCGTTCTTCGGTCAGCGGAGGGAACGGGATACGAATGAGCATCCCATCGTTGCTCGGGTTCAACCCGAGATCTGAGCCGAGAATGGCCTTCTCGATCGCGCCGATGACCGACCTGTCCCACGGCTCGATGATGATCGACTGCGCATCGGGAGCCTTGATGTTGGCCACCTGGTTGAGCGGCATGGAGGCGCCGTACGCGTCGACGGTCACCTTCTCGAAGATCGCGGTCGACGAGCGCCCGGTGCGCACACCGGCGAACTCGTGAAGGAGCGCCTGCTGGGTCTTGTCCATATGCTCGCGCGCCGTCTTGATGATGTCGTTGGTCATCGATCGTCTCCTCTCACGATGGTGCCCACCGGCTCGCCCTGGAGCGCCCGGTCGATGTTGCCCTCCACCTCCATGTTGAAGACGAGGATGGGCAGGTCGTTGTCCATACACAGTGAGATCGCCGTGCTGTCCATCACCTGCAGGCCGCGCTTGAGCACCTCGATGTACGTGAGCTCATCGAACCTGACGGCATCCGGGTTCTTCAGGGGGTCTGAGTCGTACACACCGTCCACCTTGGTCGCCTTCATCACACAGTCCGCGCCGATCTCGAGAGCACGAAGCGCCGCTGTGGTGTCGGTCGTGAAGTAGGGGTTACCCGTTCCGGCCGCAAAGATGACGACTCGGCCCTTTTCCATGTGGCGGATGGCACGGCGCCGAATATAGGGCTCCGCTACAGCCTGCATGACGATCGCGCTCATCACCCGGGTGTAGACACCGTGGCGCTCCAACGTGTCCTGGAGTGCCAACGCGTTCATCACCGTGGCAAGCATGCCCATGTAGTCGGCCTGTGCCCGGTCCATACCCGTCGTCGACGCCTTGAGCCCACGAAAGATGTTCCCTCCGCCGACGACGATAGCGATCTCGGTGCCGCCGGCGCACACGACCTTGAGCTGGCGCGACAACGAGTCGAGAACGGCGGGGTCGATCCCATAGCCGACCTCCCCCATCAGTGCCTCGCCGGACAGTTTCAGCAAGACACGCTTGAACCGGTAGCCTTGCGCCACGGACGGCTCCCCTCGTTCGATGTCGGCTGGTGCGAAGCGGGCCCGCACCGCATCACAGGATACCGTAGACGGGCCGGCACCGTGTGCCGACCCGTCGGGCGAATCCTGGCTGTGAGACCGCAGGCCGGACGCTCTACTCGGCGGCGCACTCTCCGAGGTTGAAGCGCACGAAACCAACGACCTCGATCGAGTCGTCGAGCGCCTTGCCGGTCTGCTTCGTGTACTGATCGACCGTGATGTCCATGTCCTTCACGAACATCTGCTCGACCAGCGCCACTTCCTTGTAGAACTTCTCGAGACGGCCCAACGCGATCTTCTCCTGGATAGCCTCGGGCTTGCCGGACTCGGCTGCCTGGGCCTTGTAGATCGACAGCTCGTGCTCGACAACGCTCGCCTCGAGGTCCTCACGGCGCGTGACCAGAGGGCTGGCCGCCGCCACCTGCATCGCGACGTCCTTGGCGAACGCCTTGAACTGCTCGCTGTCGCCTGTCTCGGACTTCGTGAACGCATACGTGACCATGACGCCGATGCGACCGCCGCCGTGCACGTAGGTCGCGACGGCACCCGTGCCGCCGACCTCCTCGCGCACGAAACGGGCGACGCCCATGTTCTCGCCGAGCTTGCCGACCATCTCGCCGAGCTGCTGCTCGATGGTGATGTCGCGGTCCATGACCGCCTGCTCCTTGAGCGAGTCGACGGTCTCGGGCGCCTCAGCGGCGATGTGCTCGGCGAGCGAGGCGACGAAGCCGGTGAACTCGGAGTTGCGGCCCACGAAGTCGGTCTCGCAGTTCACCTCGACGAGGACGCCGGTCTTGCCGTCCTCCGTGACGAACGCTGCGATCGTTCCCTCGTTCGTCGCACGGCCGGCCTTCTTCGCGAGCGCGGCGAGACCGCGGGTGCGCAGGATGTCGACAGCGGACTCGAGGTCACCCTCCGACTCGGAGAGCGCCTTCTTGCACTCCATCATGCCGGCGCCGGTGCACTCACGGAGCTCTTTGACCATGCTGGCGGTAATCTCGGCCATAGGTGTTTCCCTCCTGATAGATGTAGTCGGACTATCGGGCTGCATGCCCGGAGCGGAGACAGTTCGTCCCTACTCGGCCACAGGCGCGGCTTCCGCGACGGGTTCGGCATCCACGTCGGGCTTGACCTCGGCAGCAGCGTCGGCGACCTCAGCGATGGCGACCGCGGGGCTCTCGGTCTCGACGCACTCGGGCGCAGCCGTCTCGACGACCACGGGGGCCGCAGGAGCCGCAACGACCTGAGGCACCTCGACCTGGCCACCGCGTCCGTCGATGATCGCATCTGCGATCACCCGACACATGAGACCGACCGAGCGGATCGCGTCATCGTTGGCGGGAATCACGTAGTCGACCTCATCAGGGTCGGCGTTGGTGTCCACAAGCCCGATGATCGGGATGTGAAGGCGCCGGGCCTCCTTGATCGCGATATCCTCGCGCTTCGTGTCGACGACGAAGATCGCCGCCGGGAGATCTCGCATGTCGCGAACACCGTTCAGGTTCGCCTGCAGCTTGCCCAGCTCCTTGCGAAGCAGGATCTGCTCCTTCTTGGGGAGGCTCGCCATGCGGCCGTCCTCCTCCATGGTCTCCAGCTCGACCATGCGGGCGACGCGGCCGCGCATCGTGACGAAGTTGGTCAGCATGCCGCCAAGCCAGCGGTTCGTGACGTAGGGCTGGCCGGCACGGCCGGCCTCGGTCGCGATGGGTTCCTGGGCCTGCTTCTTGGTGCCCACGAACAGGATCTGCTGGTTGCGTGTGCCGACGGCACGCGCGAACTTGTACGAGTGCTCGAGCTCGCGCAGGGTGCGCTGCAGGTCGAGGATGTAGATACCGTTACGCTCCGTGAAGATGTAGGGCTTCATCTTCGGGTTCCAACGGCGTGTCTGGTGTCCGAAATGGACTCCGGCTTCGAGCAAGCTCTTCATGGTGACGACGGACATGGCAAAGCCTTCCTTTCAGGTTGTTCCTCTGCGCGGTTCTTCCTCCGGCAGCGACCACCCGTGGGTGGCACCATCGCGCCGAAGTCCCCGCGCATGCGTAGTTAGAGCCGTGACAGTATAGCCCTGAACGGTGAGAGATGGAAGTCGGTACCGGCGAGACAGACGCCGGGCCGGCCAGCGTTACCCGATGGCCTGTGTCGCGTGCATCCGAGCGCGTAGACGCAGCACCGCCTTGGTGTGGAGCTGGCTCACGCGCGACTCCGTCACTCCGAGCACCTGACCGATCTCCTTGAGGGTCAGCCCCTCGTAGTAGTACAGCGCGATGACGGTCTTCTCGCGGTCGGGCAACCGGTCGATGGCGCCCGCGAGGATCTCCTTGATCTCCGAGCTCTCGAAGACGGTCACGGGATCATCGGCGCTGTCGTCGCGTATGGATCCGATCGCGCTCTGCCCGTCCTCGCGCTCCCCTCCCACCCACAGCTCCTCGAACGAGACCACCGACGTGTAGCTGAGCTTGGTGAGTATGTCTTGGAACTCCTTGGGAGTGACGCCGATGCGGTCTGCGACCTCCTGGTCTGACGGGACCCGCTTGAACTCGTTCTCGAGAGCGATGTACGCGTTCTCTATCTCTCGTGCCCGCGAGCGGACAGAGCGAGGAACCCAGTCCATAGCCCGCAACTCGTCGATGATGGCGCCCTTGATGCGCGCGATCGCGTAGGTCTCGAACTTGATCGCACGTTCGAGATCGTACTTCTCGATCGCGTCTATCAGCCCGAAGATGCCGTAGCTGATGAGGTCAGCGGTATCCACGGTCTGCGGCAGACTCGACGCCAGTCTTCCGGCGACATACTTCACCAGTGGGGAGAAGTTCAAGATGAGCTCGTCACGAGCCCTCGAGTCTGCATCGTTCTTATATCGCGCCCACAGCGCGGACAGATCCGTCCGGGAGTCGGACCTCATGCAGTTGCCCCTTACTGCATCGGGCTCATGGTCAGGCGCGCGGGTGAGATGTTCTGTGCACGTCCTGCAGCCGCTTCATGCTGAGGTGAGTATAAATCTGGGTGGTGGACAGGGCAACATGGCCGAGAAGTTCCTGTATGGTGCGCAGGTCCGCCCCCGCTTCGAGGAGGTGGGTGGCGAACGTATGGCGCATCGCGTGCGGGGTCAGCGTGTCGGCGCCACCCACCCGAACCAGGTAGGACTTGAACAGCCTTCGGACGGCATCTGACGAGAGCGCGTTGCCTCGGGAGGACAGAAACACGTTGTCCGGAGAACCTGCCTTGGACAAGGCGGGGCGTCCGCTGAGCAGGTAGTCGCGAAGGCGCGCCACCGCGAGCGGGTGTACCGGAACGAGCCGCTGCTTATCGCCCTTCCCGATGACGAGAACCTGACCTTGCGAGAGATCGAGATCGGACATCTTGAGACCGGTGAGCTCGGAGACGCGCAGCCCGCTCGCGTACAGCAGCTCAAGCACGGCCGCATCTCGAAGACCGAGAGGGGTCGTGCGATCGGGTGCCTCGAGCAACGCTGCGAGCTGCTCGGAGGGGACGAGCCGCGGAAGGCGCGCTGGGACTTTCGGGGCCGTGAGCACTGACGCGGGCTCGGATGCTATCACGCCCTCGGCGATCATGAACGAGAACCAGGAGCGGATAGCCGAGAGTCTGCGGGCGATCGTCCGGCGGGAGTAGCGCGCGCGATCGAGCTCGGCGAGGTACTGCCGCAGCTGCCGGTGAGAAAGCGTCAGCGGATCGACGCCGCAGCGCTCGGCCCACTCGGTGTAGCGCGCCAGGTCGGCAGCATAGGCGCGCACGGTATGGGGCGACAGGCCTCGCTCGACCGAGAGGTGCGTCAGGAAGCGATCGACGTGCGTCGCCACCTCGGTTGAGCTGCTCACGAGTGACGCACCGTGCCGAACAGATCCGAGCGACTCGAGCGCCACTCGTCGAAGTCACGCTGAGCGCGTTCGGCATACGCGGCGTAGCGTTCCCTCTTGCCACGCACACGCTGCACGAGCGGTGGCACGATGCCGAAGTTGACGTGCATCGGCTGGTACCGCTCGGTCTCCGGATCGGTGGCGTATGCGATCAGCGACCCCAACGCCGTCGTGACCGGCAGCACTGCAGGAGCGGCCCCTGCCCGCGAGGCGAGCGTGTTCACGGCCGCCAGCAGACCCGAAGCAGCCGCTTCGACATAGCCCTCGGTGCCTGTGAGCTGGCCGGCGAGGCGTACCCGGGGGTGTTCGCGGAGAGCCAACGTCGGATCGAGCAGTCTCGGCCCATCCACGAAGGTGTTTCGGTGCATGACCCCGTAGCGGACGAACTCGGCCTTCTCGAGGCCGGGGATCATGCGAAAGACAGCGCGCTGCTCGGCAAAGGTCAGGTTGGTCTGGAATCCCACCAGGTTGTACGCGGACCCGGCCGCGCTCTCCGCCCGCAGCTGCACGACCGCCCACGGACGTTCACCGGTGCGCGGGTCGGCGAGCCCGACCGGCTTGAGCGCACCGTAGCGCAGCGCATCGACCCCGGTCCGCGCGACCTCCTCGACCGGCTGGCATGCCGAGAACAGCTCCCTGCGCTCGAACTCCTTGGCGTGGACGCGCTCGGCCGCGGTGAGCGCGGACTGGAACGCCTCATACTCCTCGCGGTTCATCGGCGCGTTCAGGTAATCAGCACCGCCGCCCTTACCGTAACGCGACGCGGCGAACACCACGCCCCTGTCCAGCGACTCGGTCTCGACGACCGGAGCGGCAGCATCGTAGAACGAGAGACGCTCTGAACCGACAAGCTCGCTCAGCGCGGGTTCGAGTCCCGGGCTCGTGAGGGGACCGGTCGCCACGATGACGTCCCCGTCGGGGATCTCGACCGCCTCGCTGCGAACGAGCTCGATAAGAGGGTGCGCCTCGATACGATCGGTGACGGTTGCCGAGAACCTCTCCCGGTCGACCGCAAGCGCCGAGCCTGCCGCCACGCGCGTCGCCTTGGCCACGTCGAGAATCAGGCTCCCCATCGAATCGATCTCGTACTTGAGCAAGCCGGCAGCCGTATGGGGGTCGTCGCTCTTCAGTGAGTTCGAGCAGATGAGTTCCGCCAGAGCGTCCGTGTGATGGGCGGGCGTCATGGTCTGAGGACGCATCTCGACGAGTGTCACGGGGATTCCCCGTTGCGCGAGCTGCCATGACGCCTCGGAGCCTGCGATACCTCCGCCGATCACCGTGACGCGGTCTGTGGCACTCGGCATGTCTGCTGGGTCCCTCTCGTGAACGTGGCGGTATCGGCGCTCATTGTATCGCGCTACGTAGCCATCCCGTACCTCCCGTCTCGGTACCGGGTGACGAGTCCCTTGGCCTCGAGCATCCCGAGTCTGCGCGTCACCGTGACGATGTCCCAGCCGAGCGCGCGTGCCGCATCGTCGGGTCTCATCGGGTTGGTTCGTAGCGCCGAGAACAGCGGGTCCTCGTCCTGCGACCCTGGCGACAGCACCGCTTCGGGTTCGACGCGCGCGGGACCGAGCAGGGACTCCAACGCGCACCGGAGATCGTCTGCCTCGGTGATCGGGACCGCGCCCTGGCGGACGAGCCGGTTCGCTCCGGTGCACTCGGGCGCGAAGATGGAACCGGGTACGGCGAGGACTTCTCTTCCCGCATCCGCAGCGTATTCAGCCGTCGAGAACGTGCCGCTACCCAAGGCGGCCTCCAGAACCAGGACCGCGACTGACAGCCCGGCGATGATTCGGTTGCGGGTCCGAAAGGTCCAGCGCTGCGGAAGTGTGCCCCATGGGTGCTCGGACACGACGGCGCCGCTCTGCGAGATCTGACCGAGCAGGTCGTGAGCCGACCGCGGATACGCGACGTCGGCTCCTCCCGCCAAGACGGCCACGGTGGTGCCGCCTGCGGAGAGCACGGCCCTGTGCGCAGCCTGGTCACACCCGATAGCTCCACCGGAGACGACGACATAACCCGCGGCACCAGCCCATCCGGCGAGCAGCCGCGCAGCCTGAACTCCGTAGGGAGTGGCCTTGCGAGCGCCCACGATGGCGACCCCGGCACAGAGCGCCTCCGGGTCGCCGATCCCATAGAGCACGGCGGGTGGGTCGGGTGCGAGAGAGAGAAGCTCGGGGTAGCCGGCATCGCCGAGCGCGAGTTCGAACCGTCGCCGGGAGTCGGGATACATCACAGACCTCCTCGCGCGCGATAGCCGAGCGCTTCTGAGAGGTCATCGGCCGACACCTGAGCGCGCTCGTCGAGGTCCGCCAGCGTTCGCGCAACGCGAAGCAGTCGGGTGATTCCCCGACCAGAAAGGTGCTGATTCCGTGAGGCGGTCTCGAGAAAGCGGATCTCGCTCGAGCCCAACCCGCAAGCCGATAGCAGGTCCATGCCGCTCAGAACTCCCGTGGGCGCCGTCTCGTGCGCGGCGCGGTACGCCCGACCTCGCAGCACCCGCTCCCGAAGCTCCCTCGACGAACAGGCCGAGGAGCCATCGAGAAGGCGTGCGGCATCGGGTCGGGCCACGTCGACGACGAGGTCGATGCGGTCCATGAGCGGACCGCCGATACGCCTTGCATAGCGATCGATCACCGAGGGAGTGCAGGCACATGGCCTCGAGTGGTCGCCCAGATGTCCGCACGGGCACGGATTCGACGCGCCTGCGAGAACGAACCTGGCAGGAAACGAGAGTCTCCCCTCCGCGCGCACGAGCGTGATGCGTCCGTCCTCGAGCGGCTGGCGGAGACACTGGAGTGCTGCGGGGCCGAACTCCGCCATCTCGTCGAGAAAGAGCACCCCATTGTGCGCGAGCGACGCCTCACCCGGGCGGGGTGGGCTGCCGCCCCCCACAAGCCCGGCCACCGTGGCTGAGTGATGCGGGGCTCGAAAGGGCCGTACGCCCGCGAAGATCGGATCCTCCGCCAGGCCGGCGACGGAGTGTATCAGCGCGGTCTCAAGCCTCTCCTGCTGGTCGAGCGGCGGCAGGATGGTGGGTAGCCGGCGCGCGAGCATGGTCTTCCCCGATCCTGGTGGACCGACGAGCAGCACGTTGTGTCCACCTGTGGCCGCGGCCGTCAGCGCCCGGACGGCGGCCTCCTGGCCGACGACCTCACTGAAGTCGGCCTGCGATACCGTCCCATCGCCGTCGTACCGCCTCGCCACCGGGGCAGCGGTCATCCCCGTTCTGAGCTCGGACAGGCACCTCAGCCCCCGGTACTCCACCCCATCCACGAGCGACGCCCCACAGGGCTCGTGGGGTCCGAGAAGCGCCGCGGAGCCATCGCGCGCGGCAAGAGCGTACGCCAGCATTCCGGGGACCGGCCGGATGCTGCCGTCAAGAGAGAGCTCCCCGACGACGACCGCGTCGCGACCGACGGATCGCGGAAGCTGCCGCGTGGCGATCAGAAGCCCCAGCGCGATGGGCAGATCGAACCCGGTGCCGTGTTTTCGAAGCGGACCGGGCGCGAGGTTGACCACGATGCGCGCATTGGGGAGTTCGAACCCCGAGGCGCGCATTGCGGATCTGACGCGCTCACGAGCTTCCTGAACGGCAAGATCCCCGAGGCCCACTATGGAGAACGACGGGAGTCCCGCACCCACATCGACTTCCACGTCGACCGGTAGAGCCTGGACTCCGACGAGCGTCGCTGTTCGAATCGAACACTGTGCCTGCATCGGCTACGAGGACTCTGGCAGAAAGGCGCCGCGGTGGTGGCGAAGCAGCGCACGATCCTCGGCGATGACGAGGATGCTGATGACGTCGAAGCGAACCGCGGGGTCCACCAGCCCTGCGCGCTGAATGTAGGCAGCCGCGAGACGTGAGTATCGGCGCTGTTTCGCGGGTGTGACCGCCTCGTCGGGACTACCCTTCGAAGAGGTCCGGCGCGTCTTGACCTCGCACAGCACCAGCTCGTCCCCGTCGAGCGCGATGATGTCCACCTCGCCGGAAGCGCAGCGCCAGTTGCGCTCGATGATGGTCATTCCCACTCGTTCGAGATACGCCGTCGCGGCGTCCTCTCCCCGATCCCCCAGTTTCTTGCGTGAGTCAGTCATCTGCCCCACCTCCCGCGTGGAGCTTCACATGGCGGAGCTAACCACCCCGAAACCCGTTCTTCCCGAGACCCAACCCGTGGTCGCTCAGAACAACGTCTCGGTGCCGCCCCCGGGACAGAACGAGCGACGATGGTAGGGGCTCATGCCGTGGGTGGCGACCGCCTCGAGGTGCTCGATGGTGCCGTAGCCCTTGTTCACGTCGAAATCGTAGTCCGGGTAGTCTGCAGCCAGACTCACCATGAGCGCATCACGCTCGACTTTGGCGAGAATCGATGCTGCTGCTATCGCGGCGACCTTGCCGTCGCCCTTGATCACCGCGGTCTCGGCCGCTGCGATACCCATGGGGCGCCCATCGATCACAACGTGATCGGGCTCGAGCGACAGCCCGGCCAAAGCACGCCCCATAACGCGCCGCAGAGCGGAGGTCACTCCCATCGTATCGATCTCCTCGGCTGAGATGTGGGCGACGCTCCAACAGATCGCCACGCCCTTGATGACGGCCGAGAGTTCAGTACGCCTTTGAGGTGACAGCCGCTTGCTGTCGTCGATGCCATCGATCCGGGGAGCTGCAGGGAGCACACACGCTCCGGCGCTCAGTGGGCCCGCGATGGCTCCACGTCCGACCTCATCGACGCCCGCCACCACGACTGCGCCGCTCTGATGCAGCTCCCCCTCGAGCCGGTACAGGCGGCCCAGGCGACGCCGCTCGGCTGTACGGGCGGCGTCCCGTCTCAGCGCGACGCGCACGGCCTCTGCCACCCCGGCTCGGGGGTCATCGGAGAGCACTGCCGCCATCGTGCGCAAGGCAGCGCCGCGGGCCGTCGACAGCGCGGCCCGTATCTCATCGACGGATCGAGGATCCTGCGGGCTCATCGGCACGTGTCCTCCCGGGCACAAAGTGCGAGCGGGGCGTCGCTTGTCGCGAACGCCCCGCTCGGATGATGCGAGTAGGTCTGGCACATGGCCGACAGGCCTAGTAGCCCTTTTCCTTGAGGCGTGCGGCCTTACCGACCTTGTCGCGCAGGAAGTAGAGCTTGGCGCGACGCACCTTACCGCTGCTGAGCACCTCGATCTTCTCGATCTTGGGTGAGTTGACGGGGTAGGTGCGCTCGACACCGACGCCGAAGCTGATCTTGCGGACGGTGAACGTCTCGCGATTGGAAGCCCCGTGGCGGCGCGTCACGACGCCCTGGAAGACCTGCGTGCGCTCGCGCGTGCCCTCGACGACCTTGTAGTGGACCTTGACTGTGTCGCCCACAGCGAACGGCGGCAGGTCTTCGCGGATCTGCTGCTGCTCGATTGCTCGAATGATATCCATGATCTCAGCGGTTCCTGTTCTTCGGTGTCAGTCATGAGCACCCGGCTCTTGAGGGCGCGAGTGGGTAGTATAGACCACCCCTCACCCCGGGGCAATGCCGAATCCGGCACCCGAGCGAGGGCGGGAACCCCTTCGCGATCAAGCTACTCGAGCGAGCCGAACTCGCGCGGCGGCCAGTAGGTCCACATCGCGCGACCCAGGACCTGGTCGACGCGCACCGGGCCGAACTCCCGGGAATCGCCACTGTTGGTGCGGTTGTCACCCATCATCCACACAGAGTCTTCGGGCACCACGAACGGGTAGGCGATCGCGGGGCTCTCGGGAAGCGACGGCTGCGAGTGCGTGTACGGCTCATCGAGCGCCGTGCCGTCGATGTAGACGACCCCGTCTCGCAGGTCGACCTCCTGACCGCCCGTGGCGATCACCCGCTTGATGAGTATCGGCGGCGAACCGAGCGGGTTGCGGAACACGGCGATATCCCCGTACTCCGGTTCACGGGTGAACCGGTAGGTGATCTTCTCGGCGAGCACGCGGTTCTGTTCCTGGATCGTCGGGATCATCGATCCTGACGGGATGACGAACGGTTGAACGAGGTAGGTCTTGACGAGCTGCGCCACCGCGAAAGCGATGGCGATCATCACGATCGTCTCGAGAATCTGACGACCCGTCGACTGCTTTGGTTCGACCTTCTCGTCGCTGGGTGAAGCTGCCACGTGTCCTCCTGTGTCAGGCTCTACTCGAGGGCACCGAATGCCCCAAACGGCCAGTACGTCCAAAACGCGCGCCCACGGATCGCCGATACCGGCTGGGACCCGAAGAAGCGGCTGTCCCCGCTGTTGGGCCGATTGTCGCCCATCAGCCAGACGTGCCCGGCGGGGACGACGACCGGCGTGACGACGGTGCCGGGCATTGTACGCTTCCCGCGAGTGTACGGCTCTTCGAGCCGCTTGCCATCAACGATCACGCCGCCATCTGCGATATCGACGGTCTGACCCTCTGTCGCGATCACCCGCTTGATCAGCTGCGGATGACGAGCGTCGGGGTCCGAGAAGACAACGATATCGCCGGAGCGGGGTTCCCGCGAGAACCTGAGCGTGAGCTTCTCAGCGATGACACGGTCGCCCACGGCGATCGTGGGCACCATTGAGCCGGTGGGAATGACGTAGGGCTCGCCCACGTAGGCGCGAACGCCCTGCGCGAGCGCGAAGGCGACCACCACGAGCACCACGGTCTCCATGAACCAGCGGGCCACCGCCGGCGCGGGCTTCCCGGCATGCACGGATGGAGCTTGCGCATTCTCGATGGGTTCAGGCATCCCCGCTTCTATCCGCTCTCATCGCGGGGGGTGTCGCTCGCGGAGACCTCTTCTGCGGCGATCGCCCGCTCGCGGGTGTCGAGCGACGCTCGGCCGAGCAGGTCGGGCCTGACTCTCGCCGTCTTGCGAACCGACTGTTCGCGTCGCCACTGTGCGATCCTTCCGTGGTCACCGCTGCGAAGCACGTCGGGAACGCTCATCCCACGATAGACGGCAGGACGGGTGTACTGCGGGTACTCGAGGAGATTCTCGGTGAAGGTCTCGTCGGCCGCGCTCTGCTCGTGGCCGAGGACCCCGGGTACGTGTCTGGCCAGCGCATCGACGAGAACCATCGCGGGCAGCTCCCCTCCGGTGAGCACGTAGTCACCGATGGAGACCTGCATGTCGGCCAGGGAGAGCGCACGCTCGTCGAAGCCCTCGTAGCGGCCGCAGACGAGGATGAGTCTCTCCTTGTCGGCGAGCTCGAGCACCAGGCCCTGGTCGAGCGGCCGGCCCGCGGGGGTGAAGAACACGACGTAGGGCTCGGCCGACGCGCCCTCGCGAACCGCCTCGACGGACTCGAAGAGGGGCTCGGGCTTCATCACCATGCCCGGTCCGCCGCCGTAGGGAGCGTCATCGGTGCTGCGATGCTTGTCATGAGTCCAGTCCCGCAGATCGTGCAGGTTGACCTCGATCAACCCTTCATCTCGAGCGTTCCCGACGATCGATGCGCCCAGCACCGACTCGAACATCTCGGGGAAGATGGTGATGACGTCGACGATCATGCGTGCTCGCCGGTCTCTGGAAGCAGCCCCTCGAGCAGGCGGACCTCGACGGTCGCCGCGTCGTCATCGACAGCGATGACCACCTCGTCGATGACGGGGATCAGCACCTCGCCGGCCGGTCCATGCACCACCCACACGTCGTTCGCCCCGGTCACGATGGTCTCAGCGATGACACCGAGCGACCCGTGCTCCGCATCGGTCACGGAGTAGCCCTCGAATCCCTCAGGCTCGGGCTGGTCGAACCACCCCGTGGGCACGGCCTCGGAGCGCACGAGCACGTGCGCACCGACAAGACACTGTGCGGTCGTGATGGAGTCGACGTTCTCGAAGGTCACGAGCGGTCCCTTGGGCCCACGACGTACAGCGTCGACCCGAGAGACGCGAACGCCCGCCGGAGGCGGCGTGAACCACGCTTCCAGACCGGCGAGCAGAGAGAAGGGGGCCTCGGCGACCGGAGCCACCGAGACCTCCCCCTTGAGTCCGTGAGTCTTGACCACGCGGGCTACGACCACAAAGGGTTCTTGGCTCATAGTCGCGTCAGCCGACGACGTCGACCTCGACCTGGAGGTCCTCTGTGCTGCCAGCGGCACGGGCAAGCGTACGGATCGCCTTGATGATCCGGCCTCCGCGACCGATCACCTTGCCCACGTCCTCGGGGTCCAGCGTGATCTGAAAGCTGATCGCGCTATCGGTCCTGGACACGGCGATCTCCACCGCCTCAGGCGAGTCGACGAGCGACTCGACGAGATAGCGGACCAGTCCCTCGGTATCTGCTCCGGTGCGGGTCATAGCGACGTTCCGCTACTCGGCCGCGGGGGCTTCCTCGGAAGGAGCCTCCTCGGTGACTTCTTCTGCGGGCGCTTCGGCAGCAGCGGCGGCTTCCGCGGCTGCGGCTTCAGCTGCGGCAACCTCGGCGGCGGCAGCGTCCTCTGCGGCCTTCGCAGCGTCCGCAGCGGCCTTCTCGGCGGCTGCAGCCTCAGCAACGACCTTTGCGGCGGCCTTCTTCGACACCTTGGCCTCGGCGGCAGGGGCGGTCTTGTCTCCGCGAGCGATGGCGATCAGCTTGGCCACCGCCTCGGTGGGCTGGGCACCCTTGGCGATCCAAGCGTCGACCTTCTCGACATCGACCTCGACGGTCGAGGGATTCGTGCGGGGGTTGTAGCGACCGACGACCTCGATGAATCGGCCATCGCGGCGCGCGCGGCCGTCGGCGACGACGACGCGGTAGAACGGGGCCTTCTTGGCACCGTGACGCGCCAGGCGGATCTTGACTGACAACGGGTTTCACCTCCGGACAAGGCGGCCACGCGAATGTGGCCGCTCCTTTTCGAGCACAGCGGTTGACTATGATACGTCAGGCATGGGTGCGGGTCAAAGACAGGAAGCCGGGCGTTCGCCCCGGCGTTGCGACTCGCGCGTCACATGCCGGGAAATCCTCCACCCATCCCCGGCAGGCGCATCCTCTTGCGCCCCTTGCCTTGGGTGTTCTGGAACTGCTTCATGAGCTTGCGCGTCTCGGCGAACTGCTTGAGCAGACGGTTCACGTCGCTGACATGCACCCCTGCCCCTCTGGCGATGCGCTCCCGGCGCGAACCGTTGATCAGTTTGGGTGTGCGGCGCTCGACGGTGGTCATCGAGAAGATGATCGCCTCCACGCGGTCGAGCTCGCGCTCGTCGACCTGTCCGTCGATGTCCTTGAGCTTGCCCATACCGGGAAGCGACTTCAAGATGCCGCCCAGGCCACCCATCTTGCGGACCTGCTTGATCTGCGTGAGGAAGTCCTCGAGCGTGAAGTCGCCCTTGCCGAGCCTCTCGGCGGTCTTCTCATCGAGCGGCGCGTCGGCCGCCGCCTCCTGAGCCTTCTCGATCAGGGAGACCACATCGCCCATCCCCAGGATGCGCTTGGCCATGCGGTCCGGATAGAACGGTTCGAGCGCGTCGGGCTTCTCGCCGGCCGAGGCGAACTTGATCGGCTTGCCGGTGACCTGTCGGATCGACAGGGCTGCGCCACCGCGCGCGTCGCCATCCAGCTTGCTCATGATGACGCCATCGAAGTTCACCCGTTGGGCGAACGCGTCAGCGACGTTCACGGCGTCTTGACCTGTCATCGCATCCACGACCATGAGCACCTGATCGGGCTTGACCGCATCGCGGATGGCGGCGGCCTCCGACATCATCTCCTCATCGACGTGCAGTCTTCCCGCGGTGTCCACGAGGACGACATCGCGCAGCGAGTCTATCGCGGCGCGGACGCCCGCCTTGGCTATCGCGACAGGATCGCTTCCTTCGCCGCGGTAGACGGGAATATCGAGTTCCTTACCGAGCGCCTCGAGCTGGTCGATGGCGGCGGGGCGATACACGTCGCATGCGACCATCAGCGGGTGTTTGCCCTGCTTGCGCAGGTGCAGCGCGAGTTTCGCAGTGGCGGTCGTCTTGCCTGACCCCTGAAGGCCGACGAGCATGATCACATTGGGAATGCGTCCGGACAACACGAGCTTGCTGTTCGTGTCTCCAAGCAGGTGCACCATCTCGTCGAGCACGATCTTGATGACCTGCTGCCCCGGGGTGAGCGAAGACATGACGTCGGAGCCGACCGCGCGCTCGCGAACCCTCGCGACGAACTCCTTGACGACCTTGTAGTTGACGTCGGCCTCCAGCAGCGCCATGCGGATCTCCCGCATCGCGGCGTCGACATCGGCCTCTGTGAGACGTCCCTTGCCGGTAAGGCCCGAGAAGATCTTCTGGAGCCGGTCTGAGAGGTTCTGAAACATCGAAGCAGGGCCTTTCGCCTTAGGAAGCTGTGCAGGGCGTACGGAGTACCGTAGACGGCACCACCGTCACGGTCAATCGACTAGCGAACGATCTGCATCCGGTACAGCGGTGCGAACACGAAGACCGCTCTACCCTTCACCGCCGACAAAGGCACCGGACCGAGGTCGCGACTGTCCAACGAGATGGGACGGTTGTCTCCCATCACGAACACCGTTCCGGGCCTCACAACAGTCGGCGGCACGAAAGAAGCGTCATTCGGACTCACGGTGAGCGACGACGTGTCTTCAACGATCCCATTGACGGTCACCACGCCTGAGTCGACGGAGACGGAGTCGCCTTCCACGGCAACGACCCGCTTGATGAGATCCTCGGTACGGTCGCGCCCGTCGACCGCGTGGAACACGACGATGTCGCCCGGATGGGCGGAGGAGTAGGACTTGGTCGTGAGCACACGGTCGGCGTCTCTGAGCGTGGGCTCCATCGAGTCACCGCTGACCACGGTCACGCTGAACGCGACATAGAACACCGCGAGCACGCCGAGGAAGAACACCGTCAGCGGCCAGAACACCCTGCGCGCAACGCGGTCGCCCCTGTCGCTCACCCCCGGCGCGAGCACCGTGGGGCCGGTGTAGAGGTCGTCATTCACCGGAAACGAGCGCTTTGGCGAAGGCCGGTGCATCGAAAGCGCGGAGGTCCTCGAGCCCCTCGCCCACTCCGACACGCACGATCGGGATGCCGAGTTCGCGAGAGATGGCGACGGCGATCCCACCCTTGGCGGTCCCGTCGAGTTTGGTGAGTACGATCGCGTCGACTCCCAGAGCAGCGTTGAACTCTCGGGCCTGGGCCAGCCCATTCTGTCCGGTCGTCGCGTCCATCACAAGCACGGTGCGCACCGGTGCGATACTGCGACTCTCAGTGACCCGCTTCACCTTCTGCAGCTCACGCATGAGGTCGGCGGAGGTATGGAGTCGACCCGCCGTGTCGATCAGCGTGAGATCGGCACCCGCCTCTTCGGCTGCGACGACGGTGTCGAATGCGACCGCTGCGGGGTCGGCGCCGCGCTCCTTTCGCAGTACCGGCACGCCGGCGCGCTCCGCCCACACATCGAGCTGCTCAGCGGCGGCGGCGCGAAACGTGTCCGCACTTCCGAGGATGACGCCACGTCCCTCGTCCACTCCCTGCTTGGCCAGCTTACCCACCGAGGTGGTCTTTCCTGTCCCGTTGACACCCACCATGAGGATCGTCACGGGGCTCAGGGCGAACGGGTCCTCGCCCCCGATGAACTCCCCGGCGATGCGCTCGATCAGCATCTCGATCACAGCCGCGGCGTCGGGAAGGGCCTTGCGGGCGGCCTCGTCACGCAAGGCGGCGACTATCTCGGTGGTCGCGGTGAAGCCGATATCGGCACCGATCAAGGCATCCTCGAGATCCGACCAGAACTCCTCGTCGAGATCGGGGCCCCGCCTGAGCAAGACGTTGAGCTGCTCACCCAACCGCTCACGGCTCTTGCTGAGACCGTCTGACAGCCGTCGGTACCACGGTGCGCTCACTGGTCACGGCCCGTCTGCACGATCTCGCGATCCAGCTTCTGACTCACGACCTTGCTCACCCCGTCAGCCTGCATGGACACGCCGTAGAGTACATCGGCCATCTCCATCGTGCGACGCTGGTGCGTGACGACGATGAACTGCGTGTGATGACGCATCGAGTCGACGAACGCGACGAAGCGACGCAGGTTGGTGTCGTCGAGGGCGGCCTCGACCTCGTCGAGGATGTAGAACGGGCAGGGCCGGGTGCGGTAGACCGCGAACAACAAGGCCAGTGCGGTGAGGGACTTCTCGCCACCCGACATCAGGGTCATCTTCGAGAGCTTCTTGCCCCTCGGCTGAGCAACCACCTCGACACCGGTCGTCTCCGGGTCGTCAGGCTCGGTGAGCTGAAGCTGGGCGGTGCCTCCGGGAAACAGGATCCCGAAGATCTGCTGGAAGTGCTTGTCGACCTGCTCGAACGTCTCGAGGAAGCGATCCTTCATCTTACGGTCGATCGCCGCAACGACCTTCGATAGCGCCTTGCGAGACGAATCGAGGTCCACGATCTGGCTGTTCATGAAATCCCGGCGTGTGCGAAGAGACTCGAACTCCTCCATGGCCACCGGATTCACGGGCCCCAGGTTCGCGATCCTCTTGCGGAGCGCGTGCGCGCGGTCCTCGCACTGCACTCGGTCGTCGATCGCGGGAGCGGCCAGTGCGGTCTCCAGCGGCATTCCCAGTTCTTCGACGATCCGCCTGACCGCTTGGTTGACCTGGATCTCGAGCTGTCCCTTGCCCACCCGCAGATCGCTCATCGCCTCGTTCTTGGCATCGATCTCACCTTGCACCGCGCGAACGGCATCCTGCGCGCCGTGGATCGTCGATCGGAGTGACTCCGAATCCGCCTGCTCGAACCGGGCTCGGTCGCGCAGCTTGACCGCCCAGTGATCAGCTCTGTCCTGCAGCGCGAGATACAGGTCATGCACCGGCTGGATACGCTCTCGCAGCAGCTCGAGTGCCTGCTCGGTCTCGCGAGAACGAATCACCGTCTCCTCGAGTTCCTTGAGCTCAGCGGTGATGGTGTTGACCTGTCTCTTGAGGTGAACCTCGCGTTCCGACACCGTCGCGATCTCGACTTGGCACACCGACAAGCGCTCGGACACCGCGCTCTCCTCGCGGAAGCGCGCGTCACGCTGCTCGCTCGCCACGGCGACCTCCTCGTCCAGGCGGGCGATCTCAGCGAGGGACTTGTCGATGCGTTCAGCGATCTGCGCGATCTGTGGGCGGTCCTTGGAGGTACGCTCTTCTATCTCCGCGACCCTGCGAGCCACTCCCGCGGCCTCGTTGTCGAGTGACGTGAGCTGCTGCTCCAGCCTCCCGACCTCTTCGAGCAGCGAGTCGTGCTCCCCCGTCAGCGCAGCGACCTTCTGCGACAGCTCCAGCGCGTCTTGCTGCGCCAGCGCGAGCGCTTCCTCGGCACTGGAGGTGGTCGACTCGGCCTCCCCCACTTGCGCCGTCAGAGCGACGATCTCATCGGCCAGCTCGTTGATGCGACGCTTCCGAGTCAGGACTCCCTCGGTGTCGGCGATCTGCGTGCCCAACGTGACCTTGCCGTTGGGCCAGACGACGGCGCCATCGGTGGTCGCGAACCGGGCCCCGGTCGTGTCGGCAGCGGATGCGGCGATCGCGTCCTCGACCGAATCGACGAGGTACACGTCTCCGAGCAACGCCTCGACCGCCTGCCGGTCCGGCTTCTCATACGTGAGCTCGTCGAAGAGGCGCCGGCCCGCGGCTGCGGTGCCGCTCGAACGCGCCCGCATGCCCGATCGCGGTATGAGCGCGAGCTCACCCTCGGTGGCCGACGACAGAGCGGCTGCGATACGTGCAGCCGCCGCGTGGTCTTCGACGAGAAGGCCGAACAGATCGGCGCCCAGGAGCCGCTCGACCAGGGCCTCATGGCTCTCCGGGGCGCGCACGATCTCGGCGAACGGGCCGATGAGACCGGGGAGCTCACGCTCCTTGCTGATGGCCCAGGCCAGGGCGGGAGATGCCGACGCGAACGCACGGTCGACCTCCTCGAGACCGCGCGCTTCAGCCCGGGCCCCGGCCAGGGCTTCTCGGCGGGTCTCGAGTTCACGGCGACGCGAATCGAGCACGCGTACGCGCTTGTCCACATCGCCGTCGGCGAGAGCGATGTCGCGCCGGGAGCGTGCGAGCTGCGCCTGCAGCGACTCGAGACGAGAGCGCCGCGCCGACAACGTCGCCTGAGAACCGTGCCGCTGCTCCTGGATCTGAGACGCGCGCTCGGAAAGCAGCTCCTGCTCGAGTGAGCTCGCCGCGAGTGCCTGCTCCGCCTTGCCGGAAGCCGCGCGGTCGTCCTCGAGCACCTTGCGCGAGCGGCGGAGTTCGCTGCCGAGACGCGCAAGCTCCTCGTCGGCGAGCATACGCGCCTTGCGCCCGGCCTCCGACTCCCTGCGCAACTCGTTGAGCTGGCCGTAGAGGGCCTTGAGACGGCCGTCGGTCTCGCCTCTCTCCGCGCTCAGACGCTCCAGCTCGCCACCGCGAGACGCTGCTCGGGTCTCCGACTGGTGAAGCTTCGCTCGCAGGTCGCTGAGACGCGAGACGAGGTTCTTGCCCTTCTCCTCGAGCAGAAGAAGGCCGGCGTCGAGCCGTTCGAGTATCGACTGCATGCGGCGGCGCTGCTCCGAGAGGTCCCCGACGAACAGCCCCTTCTCCTCCAACAGCGCCTGGAACTTCTCGAGTTCGCGTTCCTTCTCGGCGAGACGGTAGCGCGAGAGCTCGATATCGGCGTCGGCTTCCTTCTCCTGCCGGACGATCTCGTCCCACTGGGACTGCAGACGCCGGAGATCGTCCACGGCGAGCGATGCATCGATGTCGCGCAACTCGGTGACGAGGTCTGCATGAGCGGCCGCCTTGTTGGCCTGACGCTCGAGCGGCCGGAGCTGGCGGTCGATCTCGGCCGAGATGTCACGGGCCCGCTCGAGGTGAGCGTCGAGCCCGGAGAGCTTGCGCAACGCGCGTTCCTTGCGCTTCTTGTGCTTGAGCACGCCTGCCGCTTCCTCGATCAGCGTCCGCCGTTCCTCCGCACGAGAGTTGAGGATCTCGTCGAGGCGCCCCTGGCTGATGATCGAATGCGTGTCCCGGCCCAGACCGGAGTCATGCAGCAGATCCTGCACGTCCATGAGCCGTGCCGGCGCTTGGTTGATGAGGTACTCGCTGTCACCGGAGCGGTACATCCGGCGCGTGATCGTCACCTCGGTGAACTCGAGAGGAAGCGTGCCGTCCGAGTTGTCCAAGACCAGGTCGACTTCGGCGACCCCGACAGCCTGACGGGCCGAGGAGCCCGCAAAGATGACGTCCTCCATCGCCTGGCCGCGAAGCGACTTGGCGCTCTGCTCGCCGAGCACCCACAGGACAGCGTCGGAGATGTTCGACTTGCCGGACCCGTTGGGGCCGACGACGACCGTGACACCTGGTTCGAGCGACAGGACGCTGCGGTCCGCAAAGGACTTGAAGCCCTTGAGTATGAGCGACGTGAGGTGCACGTTCCCCCTCGGAAAAGCGCAGGTCGGCAGGGTGTTTCTGCGGAGTGTTGACGCGCGGGACAGTGTATCACAGCACCGCTTGGTTCTTGAGCGCCGGGCTACGTCCCCATCGTCTCCAAAGCCGCCTTCGCAGCCGCGGCCTCGGCCTCCTTCTTCGAGCGTCCGGAACCCCTCCCGCACTCGGCGCCCCCCACCTCGACCACCGAGGTGAATACCCGATCATGCGGCGGTCCTTCGGCGGCCTCGATCCGGTACGTGACCAGCTCGCCGCGCGACTGAACGATCTCCTGGAGCACTGACTTCGGGTTCTCCGGGACGTTGGCGGCTCCCTCGTTGATGAGGGGACCGAGCGTGGACATCACCCACACTCTCGCCGCTTCAAGTCCGGCGTCGAGGTAGAGCGCGGCTATCAGGGCCTCGTAGGTGTTCTCGAGCGCAGAGGCGAGCCCGCGTCGGCCAGTGCCTCGCTCACTCTCTCCGACGATCAAGGCGTCCGCCAGGCCCAGCTCCTCTGCGACGCCGGAAAGGACGCTGCCGGCGACGACAGAGACCTTCACGCGCGTCATGCCACCCTCCGGCATGCGTGGGAACCGCCCGTAGAGGTCTTCTGCGATCAGGAAGCCGAGAATGGAGTCACCGAGGAACTCGAGGCGCTCGTAGTAGAGCGAGGGATCCTTCTCCTCGACCGCCGACGGGTGCGTCAGCGCACGGCGCAGGAGCTCGCGGTCGGCGAAGCGGCGCCCCAGAATCCTCTCGGCGATCGCCATCCTCGCTTCGACGTCGTCGCCAGATCGTGTCGCACGGCCCACGACGAACCTATGCCCGAGCGAACACGAGGGTGGCGTTGTGTCCGCCGAAACCGAAGGAGTTGCTCATGCTCACCGCGATGTCCGTCCTGCGGGCCGTGTTCGCCACGTAGTCGAGATCGCACTCGGGGTCGGGATCGTCGAGGTTGATGGTGGGCGGGATCAGCCCGTTCTTCATCGCCAGGATGCAGGCCGCGGCCTCGGCGGCACCGGCGCCACCGAGCATGTGGCCCATCATCGACTTCGTACTGGAGACGAGCGGGACGTCAGAACCGAACACGTTCTTGATCGCGTTGGTCTCGGCAAGGTCGCCAACGGGGGTGGACGTGCCGTGTGCGTTGATGTAATCGACGTCGGCAGGCGTGAGGTCCGCCTTACGAAGCGCGGCCTGCATCGCGCGCATCGCGCCTGAGCCGTCCGGCGCCGGCGCCGTCACGTGATAGGCGTCGCCCGTGGCACCGTACCCCACGATCTCGGCGTGTATCTTCGCACCGCGCGCCGTGGCGTGCTCCCACTCCTCCAGTATCAGCACCGCCCCGCCCTCGGCGATGACGAATCCGTCGCGCGAGGCGCTCCAAGGTCGCGATGCCCCTTGCGGGTCATCGTTGCGGGTCGACAGCGCCCGAGCGGCACAGAAGCCGGCCACCCCAAGCGGGGTCACGCCCGCGTCGAAGCCGCCGGCCACGACGACGTCAGCGTCGTCTCGGCGAATGACCTCGAACGCCTCTCCCAGAGCGTGGTTTCCGGTAGCACACGCCGAAACGGGCGCGTAGTTGATGCCCTTGAGCCCATACTTGATCGAGATATGACCCGCCGCGAGATCGACGATCATCATCGGAACGAGGAACGGGCTGATGCGTCCCGGTCCGCGATCGATCAGAGTGGCGGTCTGCTCCTCCATCGTCGCAAGACCGCCGATTCCCGACCCGACGATGCAACCCGCGCGCACGGCGAGCTCCTCGTCGATGTCGGTGAGTCCGGCGTCGGTGAGCGCCTCATCAGCCGCGACCATCGCGAACTGCTGGAACCGTGACATCCGACGAGCTTCTTTGGAGTCGATGACCGCGCTCGGGTCGAACTCCCTCACGGAGCCTGCGAAACGTGTGGGATACGAAGACGCGTCGAAGTGCTCGATGGTGCTGATGCCGCTGCGGCCGTTCGAAAGCGAATCCCACATCGCAGCGGTTCCTACCCCGGTGCACGTGACGACGCCGATGCCGGTGACCGCGACCCGCCTCATCTCACGCCCTCCTTCACGGCTTTCCACTCCGCGACCATCCGTGCGATCAGGTCGGCGACCCGGGGCACGTCGTTGATGCGCGCCGCCGCGGATCCTGCGAAGACGAGACCTTGTTCGACGTCGCCGCGCTGCGCCATCTCGAGCTCCTTGATGATGCAGTACTCCTTGTGACACTCCTTGAGACACGCCCGGCACGTCTCGATCCTCGGATAGTCCTCGCGCTGAGTGCGCTCCCAGAACGGGTTCTTCAGCGCGCGGCCGGGCAGCCCCACAGGGCTCTTGATCAAGACGACCTCATCGGGCGTGGCGTCGACATACATCTGCTTGAACGCCTCGGGGGCCGAGGACTCGACCGTCGCCGCGAACCGGCTACCGACCTGCACTCCGGCTGCACCGAGATCCAGTACCTCGGCGATATCTGCGCCGGTGACGACTCCGCCGGCTCCAACGACGGGGATGTCGACCGCGTCGATGATCTCGGGAAGCAGATCGAGCATGAGACGGTCGGTGCCCAGGTGCCCACCGGCTTCGACGCCTTCGACGACGACCGCAGCAGCCCCGAACCTCTCGGCGAGCTTGGCGACGCGCACACTTCCGACGATGGGAACGAACGGCACGTCGGCCGCCTTGCACCATCCGAACACGTCACGAGAGAAACCGGCCCCGGAGATCAGCAGGTCGATCCCCTCGTCCAATGCCGCCTGGACCATCTCGCGGAACGCGCGAACCGCGACCATGATGTTGACGCCGATGATGCCCGACGTGGCCGCTCGTGCGGCGCGGATCTCCGCGCGCAGCTCGTCGGGTGATAGACCGCTACCGGCTATGATGCCGATGCCGCCCGCCTCGGCGACGGCTGCGGCAAGCGGAGCCATCGATATGCGCACCGCCATTCCGCCCTGGATGATGGGCAGTCGCGCGGTCCGGTGGCCTATGGTCAGTGTGGGCATGTCCACGTGGGGTCTTCCGCCTTCTTCGCTCGGGAGTCTGTCGGACCGGTCGCAGCGGGAGCCGGCGGCATGCGGCCACCGGGCTTCCCGCTCGCTCCGATGCTGCTAGACGGCCTCTATGAAGGCTATCGCGTCACCGACGGTCTTGATCTTCTCGGCCTCTTCATCAGGGATGGAGACGCCGAACTCCTCCTCGAGCGCCATGACGAGCTCGACGATATCGAGCGAGTCTGCACCGAGGTCATCGATGAACGACGCGTCTTCCACCACGTCGGCCGCATCCACGTTCAGCTGCTCGACGATCACGTTCTTGACTTTGTCCAGGATCTCATCGTGCTCCATTGACGCATCTCCCTCCATCGGGTGTCATTTCCACTTCCACGGGCTTACTCGGCCCGGTAACTCACACGAAAGTCATTCCACCGTCGACCGCGATGACCTGTCCGGTGATGTACTTCGCATCGTCGCTCGCAAGGAACGCGACCACGCTCGCGACGTCTTCGGGGGTACCGAACGCGCCCATCGCTATCTGGCCACGCGCGCTCTCGCGCACCGATTCAGGCAGTGTCGCCGTCATGTCGGTCTCGATGAACCCGGGCGCAACCGCATTCGCGCGCACGTTGCGCACCGCGAGTTCGCGAGCGACCGACTTCGTCAGCCCGATCACACCCGCCTTCGCAGCGGAGTAGTTGGCCTGGCCGGCATTGCCGACGAGCCCGACGACCGATGTGACGGTCACGATCGACCCTGAGCGTTGCTTCATCATGCGCTTGGCCGCAGCGCGTGTGACCGAGAAGACACCTGTGAGATTGGTGTCGATGACGGCGCTCCAGTCCTCGTCGGACATCCGGACAAGCAGTCCGTCGCGCGTGATGCCGGCGTTGTTGACGAGGATGTCGATACCGCCGAGCTCATCGACCGTGCGGTCGACCAAGCCCAGACATGCGATCGGATCGCTCACATCGGCCTTCAGAGCCAGAGCGGAGCCGCCGGCATCGACGATGCGGGCCACGACTGCATCGGCGGCCGTCTTCGAGCCGGCGTAGTTGACGGCGACAGAGGCCCCGCGCGACGCGAGCTCGAGCGCTATCGCAGCACCGATTCCGCGAGATGCCCCCGTGACGAGCGCCACCCTGCCCTTCAGATCGGACACGCTCATTGAGCCTCCTCATGTACGGCCTCGAGCCCCGATGCCTCGACGGATACCGCGGTGAGTCCATCCACCCGTCTAGCCAGTCCGGTGAGCACGCTACCCGGGCCCGCCTCGACCACGGTGATCGGGCCACCCCCCGCGGCCAGGGCCGCCATCGTCTCGGTCCATCGCACAGGCGAGGTGATCTGGCCGACGAGGCGCTCCCGAATGACCTCGGCATCCACAGCCGGCGAAGGATCGGTGTTCTGTAGGACCGGGATGGTCGCATCCCGGAAGTCCGCTCCGCGCACGATCTGCTCGAAGGCAGCGCGAGCGGGCTCCATGAGCGGCGAATGGAAGGGGCCCGCCACGTTCAGCGGCACCACCTTGCGCGCGCCGGCAGCGACGAGCACCTCGGTCGCAGCCGACACCCCGTCGTGGCTCCCCGAGATCACGACTTGCCCCGCGGCATTGTCGTTGGCGACCCAGACATCGTCGATGGCCTCTACCGCCGAGGCGATCGCACTGCTCTGCATGCCGAGTACCGCCGCCATCGTGCCTGGCGTACTGGCGGCGCACGCCGCCATCAGCTTGCTGCGCTCCACTACCAGCTCCAAGCCCGCTTCAACCGAGTAGACCCCCGCGGTCGCAAGGGCTGCCAGCTCCCCGAGAGAATGGCCTGCAACGACGTCAGGTGTGATACCACTGTCGATGATCGCCCTGGCCCAGCACCAATCCGCCAGAAACAGCAGCGGTTGCGCGGAACGGGTGTCGGAGAGCTCGGATTCCGGCCCGAGCATGGCGATCGCCCGGAGGTCGAGATCGGACAGCGCCTCGGCGGCGTCGAGAAGCCGAGCGAGGTCATCTGAGTCGGGAAGATGCTCGAGCATCCCCACCCGCTGGGAGCCCTGCCCGGGAAAGACGAAAGCGGTCCTCCACGCCATACGCTCAGGCCTCGCTCGAAATCGAGCCGAGCCGGCGCATGATGTCAGCCGCCTCGGACATCATCTCTTCCACTATCTGAGCGGCCGGCTCGATCGTGCACACGAGCGCCGCGGCCTGCCCGGCCATGAGCGAGCCCATCGCCGTGTCGCCTTCACGCATCGCCAAGGCGAGCTTACCGCTGCCCAGCTGCTCGAGCTCATCGGTCTTGTTCTCGCGGTCGAGGTCCTCGATCATGCGCGACAGCTTGTTCTTGATCACGCGCACCGGATGGCCGGTGGATCGACCGGTCACCACCGTGTCGCGGTCCTTCGCCTTGACGACGACCTGCTTGACGGCCGGATGGATCGTGCACTCCTCGGCGCACATGAAGCGGGTCCCGACCTGCACGCCCTCCGCCCCCAATGCGAACGCGGCGGCCACACCGCGACCGTCGGCGATACCGCCCGCGGCGACCACCGGCACCGCAACGGCGTCGACGAGTTGCGGTGTGAGCACCATCGTGGTCAGTTCGCCGATGTGTCCGCCCGCTTCCATACCTTCACCGATGATAGCGTCGGCGCCGATCGACTCGAGGCGTTTCGCCAGAGCGGTCGAAGGCGCGATCGGCAGCACCTTGATGCCTTTGGCCTTGAGTGCGTCCATGTACTTGCCGGGATTCCCGGCTCCGGTGGTGACGACCGCGACTTCCTCGTCGATCACCAACTGCACGAGCTCGTCGATGTGCGGGGTGAGCAGCATGAGGTTCACGCCGAAGGGGTTCGAGGTCCCGGCCTTGGCGTGGCGGATCTGTTCCCTCAGCAGGTCCGTGGGCATGTGACCGGCACCGATGATCCCCAGACCGCCGGCGTTGCTCACTGCGGCGGCGAGTTCGGATGTCGCCGTCCACGCCATGCCACCCTGGATGATCGGGTACTCGATTCCAAGCAGCTCGGTAAGCCGAGTGCGTAGCGCCATGGACTCTCATGCCTCCTTGTTAGGTGCAACCATCGTCCAACTGAGAACAGCGGCGCCCCATGTGAGACCCGCGCCGAATCCCACGAGCGCAAGCAGGTCGCCGGGCGCAAGTTGCCCGCTAGTATACAGGTCGTCCAAGGCCAACGGTATCGACGCCGCCGAGGTGTTGCCCGTGCGTTCGAGATTGCTGAACACGCGCGAATCGTCGATTCCCAGACGCTCCTCGACGGTGTCGAGAATCCGCTTGTTGGCCTGATGCGGCACGAGCCACGTCAAGTCCTCGACGCTCTTGCCGCACGCATCCAACGCCTCGACCGTCGCACGAGGAATGACCCGCACAGCGAACTTGAACACCTCAGGGCCGTTCATCGTGAGGAACTGCGTGCGGGCGGCGACCGTCTCGGCGTCACAGGGCGCGGCCGATCCACCGGCGGGTATCTTGAGATGCGGCCCACCCGCTCCGTCGGCTCCCAGCACCACCGACATCACGCCGGGCGCATCCGAGGCCCTGAGCACGACGGCGCCGGCTCCGTCCCCGAACAGCACGCACGTCGTGCGATCCTCGAAGTCGACGACCCTGCTGAGCGTGTCCGCCCCTGCGACGAGCACCGTCGTCGCACGGCCCGATTCGATCGCTGCCGCGCCGGTCTGGAGCGCGTATATGAAGCCGGAACACGCCGCGTTGACGTCGAACGAGGGACAGCGAAGCCCCAGCTTGGCTTGGGCGACACACGAAGCGGACGGCATCCAGTGGTCGGGAGTGGCGGTTCCCATGACGAACAGGTCGATCTCGTCGCGCGCGATGTCGGCTGTCGCGATCGCGCGCTCGCACGCTTCGACCGCCAGGTCGGAAGTGGCCTGGTCGGGAGCCGCGATATGCCGCTCCTTGATCCCCGTCCGAGAAAGGATCCACTCGTCAGAGGTGTCGACCATGCGTTCGAGGTCGGCGTTGGTGAGGGTCTTCTCAGGCAGGTACGAACCCACCCCGATTATCTCGGCGAATCGCTCCATCGTGAGGTACAGCTCCAGACTGGTGTTCGCGGGCCTTAGGGGCGCGCGGTCGAGGCAGTGTACACAATGCCTCGTGGTGCGTCCACGACTGGCACCTTACCGCGTCGCGACGGCCTGAGCGACGCGCTCGGTGAGCTCCCCGCGGGCGGCCCTCGCGGCGACGGCCACCGCGTTGGCGACGGCCACCGCGTTCGACGACCCGTGGCCGATGATGCACACGCCGTTGACGCCGAGCAGCGGCGCTCCCCCGTAGGTGTCGGGGTCGAGGCGCGCCTTGAGACGCTTGAGCGACGGGGCCAGCACCGCAGCGGCGGCCTTGTTCACCGCCGAAGAGGTCATGGCGTCTTTGACCTGGCCGAGGAGCACCTTGCTCGTCCCCTCGAGCAGCTTGAGCGCCACGTTGCCCGTGAATCCGTCGGTCACGATCACATCGGCGACACCGGCGATGACATCGCGACCCTCGACGTTTCCGGCGAAACCGGGGACCTGCTCAGCCATGAGCGCGTAGGAGTCCTGTGCGAGTTGCGAGCCCTTGGTGGACTCCTCGCCGATGTTGAGCAGCACCACTCGCGGAGCACTCACGCCGAGCACCGTCGTCGCGTACGCAGCGCCCATGTGAGCGAACTGCACGAGATGTTCGGGTTTGCAGTCGGCGTTCGCACCGACATCGAGCATCACCGTGGGTTCGCCCGAGGTGGGAAGCACCGTCGCTATCGCGGGACGCAGCACTCCTTTGATGCGCCCCATGACCAGCGTCGCTGCGGCCATCGCGGCACCCGTGGAACCCGCCGAGAAGAACCCGTCCGCTTCCCCGTCGCGTACGAGACGACACCCGACGACGATCGACGAGTCCTTCTTCGAACGCACTGCGGTGGCGGGATGCTCGTCCATGCCGATGATCTCGGTGGTCACGACGGCGATGACGCGATCGCCTTGCGAGGCGGCGAACGGCTCCACGACCTCGGCCGGCCCGGTGATGACGATGCTCAGCGCGGGGTCGTCGCCAAGGGCGCTCAGGACACCGTCAAGAATCTCCCGGGGCGCGAAATCGCCGCCGACAGCGTCGACGGCGATGGTGCACGGACGGCTTGCGGACATAGGTCCCTGGCTTCCGTTTACGATGGTCGCGAAGGAGGACGCCGAAGACCTAGTCGGTCTCGACGACCTCTTTGCCGTTGTAGTAGCCGCACTCGCCGCACACGCGGTGCGGCATCTTGGGCTGGTGGCACTGCGGGCAGGTCGAGATGGCCGAAGCGGTGAGCTTGTGGCTGGAGCGGCGGGAGTTCGTCTTCGCCCGGCCGGTCTTTCTCTTGGGGACAGCCATGTGTTTTCCGTTCCCTCTTCCGATCGTCGCGCCCTCGTTCACGGGCACGGGTTCTCTGTATACGTGGACGTGCGGTCCGGCCGCACGAGCGGCAATGATAACACGCCCGGGACCGTGTGTGTAGCCGATGCTGCTCGATCTCAGTCGGTGTCGTCCGCCTCGTCGAGAAGGCTCTTCAGCGCCGCGAACGGGTGCTCGTCGGAGGCGGCTTGATCGCAGCTGCAGGTCTCGGTGTTCAGGTCGGCACCGCACGTGGCGCACAGGCCGGCGCACTCAGGATCGTGAAGCGGAGCGAACGGCGCCTCGATCACCAGAGCCGCCATCAATGCGGGGCCGATGTCGATCGCACCCTCCGAATCGACCTGCTCGGCCTCCTCCTCGTGCGACGTCTCATCGCCGCTGCGCAGGTAGAAGCCAACGACCTCGCCTTCCAAGACATCCTCGAACGTGCACAGGCAGCGCGAACACGTCACGGCCACCCGTGCGCTGACCGAGCCGTATGCGACGATTCCGGCCCCCGCGTTGCTCACGGTCACGCGGAACGCGGCGGGTTCGAGCAAGGCGAAGGCGTGGTCGCCCACGACGAGTTCGGGGGCATCGATGACGTCGGAGACATCGACTGAGCCGCCCACGTTCTCGAGGACCGGCTTGACGTCGATTCGGTAGCTGAACATGGGGCGGGCGCCTACTGGCGCTGCGAGACCTTGCCCTGGAGCCGATCGCGACCGCGCTGTACCGCGGTGAGCAGCTTGCCCAGATTGACCTCGAGATTGGCGAGCATCTCGTCGGCGTAATCCTCAGCCCCGAGGCGAATCTCCCGCTCTTGGTTACGCGCCTTGTCGATCATATCGGCGGCCTGCTGCTCGGCGAGGCGGACGACCTCTTGCTCGCTTGCGATCGACTGCGCCCGCTCGCGGGCCTCCTCGAGGATCCGGTTGGCCTCCTTCTCTGCCTCTTCGAGCATCTCCTGGCGCTCCTTGACGATCCAGCGCGCCTGCTTGAGCTCGTCGGGGAACTGGGCCCGGATCTCATCGATGATGTCGTAGACCGAGTTCGGCTCGACCATCTTCTGGCTCGTGAATGGAACGCCCTTGGCGTTGTCGACGATCTCTTCGATGCGATCGATCAGGGCCATGATGTCCATGGACTTGTCCTCCCTAACGGGCTGTTGAACCCAGCTTGCGCTCAAGCGCTTCAGCAACATGGTCGGGCACGAGGCCCCGGACGGACCCGCCGTGCCTGGCGATCTCCCTGACCGCCGAAGAACTCAGGTACATGTACTCGGGAACGGCCATGATGAACATCGTCTCGACATCGGCGTCGAGGCGCCAGTTCAGCGCAGCCATCTGGAACTCACGTTCGAAATCGGTAACGGCACGCAGGCCTTTGACGATGACCGACGCCCCCTCCTGTTCCGCGAAATCCACCAATAGCGTATCAAAAGGGCGGACCGATACGTTTCCGAGGTGTGAAGTGACATCTTCGAGCAGCGATACGCGCTCCTCGATCGAGAAGAGCGGCCCGCCGTTCTTCTGGGGCGAATGCGCGACACCTACCACGAGCTGATCGAAGAGCGCAGCCGCTCGCTCGATGATGTCGAGGTGGCCCGACGTCACGGGGTCGAACGTGCCCGGCACGATACCGCGATTCACGATCCCCCCGCTTCTGCCCCGTAGACGGCGAACTCTATCTCGGTCGAACCGTACTTCTTGCGCTGGCGTACCTCGAACCCCTCCGGCCATGGAGCCGCGACACCAGCGGCATGCTCCCACGTGCACAGCGCACCCGAAGTCAGGCTGCCCGCCCGCGCCATGTCGCCCAACAAGCAAGCGACTCTGGTCGCGTCGAGTGTATACGGCGGGTCGAGCAGAATCAACGCGAACGGTCCGCCCGATACACCCCTGCCTGCCAGCGAGAACGCATCCATACGATGCACGGTCGTGCGCGCGTTCACGCCAAGAGCGTCGATATTGGCCGACAGCGCGGCGAGCGCAGCCCTGTCCTTCTCGGCGAATACGGCGTGCGCGGCTCCGCGCGAAAGCGCCTCAAGCCCCAAGGCGCCGCTGCCGGCGAACGGGTCGAACACCGCCAGCCCCCCCAGCCCGGGTCCGAGAATCGAACCGATGACCGAGAAGAGCGATTCACGGACGCGATCGGTCGTGGGACGGGTCGCCTGCCCTCTCGGCGCTCGTATGACGCGTCCTCGTTGCGCACCGGCGATGATCCTCATCCGCTGCTCACCCACTGCCAAGCGGACTCGTACGCGCGCTTGACTTCCCGCAACAACGGTCCGTGCTCGGGTCTGCTCAAGTGGGGATCTTCTGCAACGATCTCGAATGCGTCGGCGCGTGCGGCTTCGACAACACCCAGATCATCGATCAGGCTCGCGATGCGCAGCCCTGCCAACCCATGCTGCCGATCGCCCAGCACCTGGCCCTCACCGCGCAGTCGCAGGTCGCGCTCGGCGAGCTCGAAGCCGTCCGTCGTCTCGACGAGTGCCGCCAGACGCTCACGGGACTCCGCCGAGCGCGGATCGGCGACGAGCCAGACCTCACCCGGGTGCGCGCCGCGGCCGACTCTGCCACGCAGCTGGTGGAGTTGTGCCAGACCGAACCGGTCGGCGTCCTCGATGATCATGACGGTCGCGTTGGGGACGTCGACACCCACCTCGATCACCGTCGTGGAGACGAGTACCTGGGTGACGCCCGCCCTGAAGTCACTCATCGCTTGGGCCTTCTCGGCGGGACGCATCCGACCGGTGAGAAGGCCGACGCGCAGTCCGGGAAACACCTCGTTCCTCAATCGCTCGACCTCACGGGTCGCCGCTCGTGCCTGCGCGCTGTCGCTCTCGTCCACGAGCGCGCACACCACATAGGCCTGATGACCCGACTTGACGGCAGTCCGGACCGCGTCGTGCGCCGGAGTCGACGCATGAGGCTTGACGAGACGGGTCGTCACCCCGGACGTCGCCAGCGGCCGCTCGCGGAGGTACGAGGTGGCAAGGTCGCCGTAGAGTGTCAGCGCGAGTGAGCGCGGGATCGGCGTGGCGGTCATCACAAGAAGGTCGGCTGCGGCGCCCTTGCCACGCAGGCCCAGCCGCTGGTTGACGCCGAAACGGTGCTGCTCGTCGACGATCGCGAGGGTCAGGCGCTTGAACGCGACACGCTCCTCCAGCAGTGAGTGAGTGCCGAAGAGGACCTGAGGGTGACCATCCGCCACGCCGCCGAGAAGCTCGCGCGCCTGAGCTGTCGGCGTGGACCCCGTGAGCAACCCCCAAGAGACTCCGGCTTCGCCGAGGAGCGGCCCGAGCTTCTCGGCGTACTGGATCGCCAAGACCTCGGTGGGAGCCATCATCGCAGCCTGAGAGCCCGTGTCGGCGGCCGCAACGAGCGCGTGAGCCGCCACGAGGGTCTTGCCGGTTCCCACGTCGCCCAACAAGAGGCGGTTCATGGGTCGCGGCTCCGACATGTCGGCGAGGATCTCGCCTGTCGCCCGCCTCTGATCCTCGGTCGGTGTGAACGGGAGGTGCTCGCGGAGGGCCTCCAGGAGCGGGCCGTCGACCGTGTGGGCGACGCCGGCCTGTTCGCGCGTGAGGGCGTGACGCCTCATCGCCATGTACAGTTGCAGCATCAGCAGTTCATCGTAGACGAGCCGCGAGCGAGCCGCGTCGGCACCGGCCATCGCGGCCGGGAAGTGGATGTCGCGCAGCGCGGTGGCGAGCGGCACGAGATCGCGCTTCTCGCGCAGCGATGCGGGCAGATGGTCGGGAACGTCACCGACGTCGTCGATCGCCGCCGCGATCAAGCGGCGAAGCCAGCCGGTCGACAGTCCCTCGGTGCTGCCGTGAACAGGCAGCACGCGGCCTGCGCTCTGGTCGGCCTCGCCTTCTATCGGCAGCTTCTCGACGAAGGGGGCCTTGATCTTCTTCAGTCCGAAGTCGATCTCGACCTTGCCTGCGAACGCGACTCTCTCGCCGGAGATGAAGCGCTGCTGCACCCACGGCTGGTTGAACCACACGCCGATGAGCACACCGGTGTCATCGACGATCGCCACCTCGGTGACCGAGAGCTTGGGGCGCGGCCGCTTCACGCGGACCTCGTGCACCCGACCGATCACCGTCGCTTCGGAGCCGGGCTTGACGTCTCTGAGCGTGTGAACGGCGGTCAGGTCGAGGTAGCGGGACGGATAGTGCCGCACCAAGTCGCCCACCGAGCCTACGCCCACCTTCGCGAGCAGGTCGGCACGAGACGCGTCAACGAACCGTGCCGAGACGACCGGCAGGTCGTGGGCGGCAAGGTTGGCAACGCGATCGTGGACGGCTCGAGCCATATGGTGTCGCGATCTCAGCCGATCGGGTAGTAGGCGCAGCCGACGGCACCCGGACCCGCGTAGGTGCCTACGACCGCACCGACCAGGCCCGTGGAGACGATCTCGACATCGGCACCGGCCGCTTCGATCTCCGCCCTCAGGTCACCGCCGCACTCGTCGGAACAAGCGTGCAGCATCGTCAGTCGCATGCGGCCATTGTCCCTGGCGTCCTGAGCGACGAAGGCGGCGAGCTCCGCGAAGGCCTTCTTGCGGCCCTTGACCTTCTTGAACGGCTCGATGATGCCCTCGGCATTCATGGTCAGGACCGGCTTGATGTTGAGGAGCGACGCCGCCAGACCCTGGGCCTTGCCCGCACGGCCGCCCTTGACCAGGTACTCGAGGGTGTCCAAGACGAAGTACAGCCGCACCGACTCGGCCACCGCGCTCGCGCGGTGCGCCACCGCCTCGGCGTCGAGGTCCGCGTCTCGAGCCTCCACGGCGGCTCTGACCACCATACCCAGAGCCTGCGTGACCTTGTGGGTGTCGATGACATGCACCGGAACGGGAGATGACCCCGCCGCGATCGTCGCCGAGCTCACCGTGCCGGACAAGGCGGATGTCAGGTGAATCGAGACGACCGCCTCACACCCCTGCTCGGCAAGCCGCCCATAGACGGCCGAGAACTCCGCAGGCGTGGGCTGCGAGGTCTTTGGGAGCACCGGGGAGTCGGCGAGCCGCCGGTAGAACTCCTCGGGGGCCATCTCGACCCAGTCGAGAAACGACTTCTCGCCGATGAGTACCTTGAGCGGCACGAGCTCGACCCCAAGGGCATCAAGCTCCTCGGGGGCGATATCACAGGTGCTGTCGGTGACGATGCCGACTCGGGGCATTGAGCGCTCCTTCGTGAGACCTACTCTGCGGACAGGATCAGCGGATAGAGCGGCTGGTCGCCGCGATGCGTCTCGATGCTGACGCCCGGATGGGCTGTTTGAGCTGCGGCCGCGATCAGCGCGAGCCCCTCGTCGTCGAGATCGGAACCCGCGAACAGGGTGAGCGTCTCCGCGTCGTCGTCAAGCAAGATCGGAACGAGCGCGAGGGCGACTTCGCTGACAGACTCCCCGCTCGCTTCGATGTCTTCGTCATCGACGATACCGATGATCTGTCCTGACTTGATGTCGCCCACCTTGCCCTTGGCGTCCTTGACGGCGGTCGTGACTTCGCCCGTGCGGACACCGGCGGCTCCGTCGGTCATCTGGGCGACGATCGACTCGAGGTCGTCCGACCCGTCGTACATCAGCAGCGCGGCGAAAGCCTGAGGTACAGAACGAGTGGGGACGACGCCCACCGGTCTGTCAGCGACCGATGCCGCAGAGACGGCGGCCATCTGGATGTTCTTGTTGTTCGGCAGGATGACGACCTTGTCGGCGTTCACCTGTGAAACGGCGTCCAGGAGGTCCTGTGTCGAGGGGTTCATCGTCTGGCCGCCGCTCACCACCACATCGACACCGAGCGATTCCAGGATCTGTGCCAGGCCGGCACCGGCCGCCACCGCCACGAAACCGAGGGGCTTCCTCGGGCCGTCGCTTCGGGCTTCGCTTCTCAGGCCTGCGTCGCGCTCAGCGGTCTGCTTGCGCATGTTGTTGATGTGCACCTCGGCGACTTCGCCCATGCTCATGACGTGCGACAAGACCGCACCGGGATCGTTGGTGTGCACGTGGACCTTCAGCGAACCGGCGTCACCCACCACAAGCTCGCTCCCCCCCACAGCCGACACGTAGTCGTGGACGACCTCCTTGTCGATGTCCTCTCCCAGGAGCAGGAACTCAGTGCAGTAGAGGAACTCGTCGTCATCCCAATCGTCGACCGGAATCACGCGGTCGAGCGGCGCCGCCACCGATGAGACGTCGGCAACGGTCACCTTGTGACCCAACGCGGCCGCAACGAAGCCCTCGATCAGGATCGCAAGACCGAAACCACCGGCGTCAACGACCCCGTTCTCTTTGAGCACGGGCAACAGTTCGGGAGTGTTCTTGACCGATTCGAACGCAGCGGCGGCGACCGCCTCGAGCGCGGCGGTCGTATCGAGACCGTTTGCGTCCGCAAGGGCAGCTGCGGCAGCAGTGTCCTTCACCACGGTGAGCATCGTGCCCTCCACCGGCTTTCGAACTGCCTGGTAAGCGACGGTGGTGGAACGCTCGAAGGCGGCGGCGATCCGAGGGGTGCCCGTGGACTCGACAGACTCGAGCCCCTCACACATGCCCCGAAGGATCTGGGAGAGGATCACACCTGAGTTGCCTCGCGCGCCCATGAGTGAACCGTGAGTGACGGCATGGCAGATCTCAGTGAGTGTCGCATCAGCAGCGAGCTTGCCGACCTCGTTCGTGACAGCGTCCATCGTGAGGGACATGTTGGTGCCGGTGTCCCCGTCCGGCACGGGGAACACGTTGAGTCTGTTCACCTCTTCGATCCGCTCCTTGAGGGCGGCTGCGGCCGATGCGATCAGGTCTCGAGCTTCGGGCATGTACGTCTCCGAGACTACTTGGACTGGCGTACTTTGACGCCCATGACGTGAACATCGACGCGACCGACGCGGACGTCGGCGGTGTCACTCAGTACGTAGCGAACCCGGTTGGCGAGGTTGTGGGAGACCTCGGTGAGGTTGGTGCCATGCTCGATGACCACGTAGAGATCGACCTCGACGTCACCGTCTGAGCTCACGACCTTCACGCCCTTGCGGAGCTTCTGTCTCGGCAGCAGCTGCGCCACGCCTTCGCCCAGTGTGGGACTGGTCATGCCCACGACTCCGTAGCTCTCCAACGCCGAGTACCCTGCGAGATCGGCCAGGACGTCGTTGGCGATGTGAATGGAACCGACGGTCGGGTCGGACATCCTCACAGCTCCCTTCTGGGATCGTCACTCTGATACAGAGCACCGAGCTCCGTGAGCAAGACATCGAGCGGCACGTCGTGCACGGAAGCTGCGTCGGCCACGGATTCCATTCCGGAAGCCAGGCACGACGCACACCCCAGTCCGTGCTTCTCGAAGACGGCTGCGGCTTCAGGGTGCGACGAGATGACATCCTTGATGAGCCTGTTCGCGAGCTGTTCGGCCATCTGCGCAGTCCCTCCTTGTGCACGAGTGGTCCATCATCGCCGAGTATAGCCCAAGCTCCGGGGGCAACCGCCCCATGGTGGGCGTTTGCCCCCGCACGAAACGCTGTGCTAGTATTTCCCGCGCTTTGTGCAAGCATCCGTCCGCCGATCCGGCGGCTCGAATCACGAGGAGTACGTCATGTCGAAGGTCTGCGCTGTCTGCGGGAAGAGCCCGTCGGCGGGTCGCAACGTGAGCCACTCTCACCGTGTGACCAACCGCGTGTTCCGCCCCAATATCCAGAAGGTGACCGCGGTCATCAAGGGTCACGTCAAGAAGGTCAAGGTCTGCACCAAGTGCATGAAGGCCGGCAAGGTCACGCGCGCCTAGCGTCAGCCTCCACACCACGCTACTTCGCGGCCGCCCTCTGGGCGGCCGTTCGCGTCTCAGCCCCAGACGTTCACCCATCCGTCGTGCTTGCCGGCCGTATCCACGAATATGTCGACCACCGACGGGTCGAACTGCGCCCCCGACTTGTCGCGCAACTCATCGACGGCCTGTGCGACCGTGAGCGCGAGGCGGTAGGGGCGCGGCGAGGTCATGGCCACGAAAGCGTCCGCCACGGCGAAGACTCGCGCGGCGACCGGGATGTCCTCCCCTGCGAGACCGTCCACGTAGCCATGGCCATCGAAACGCTCATGGTGATGCAGCACGATCGGCACCGCATCGCGCGCCTCGACGACCTGAGCGAGTGCGTGCGCTGCGATCACCGGATGGACCTTCACCATCCCCCATTCCACCGTCGACAGAGGGCGCTCCCAATGCGGAGCGCAGGTGCCCACTCCCGCCATTCCCACGTCGTGGATCAACGCAGCCACGCGTAGCGCCTCCACATCACTTTCGTGCAGACCACAGGCGTTGCCCAGATCGGTCACCACCTCGAGCAGGCGCTCAGCCGAAGCCGGCCCCTGAGGGTTGTTAGCCTCGACGGCGCGGGCGACGGAACGCAGGGTGTCGAAGAAGTCGAGGCGTTGACTCTCCGCGCCTCGCGCCGCGCGCAGGCAGACCGCTGCCGTGCGGCCGAGCCCCTCGAGCGCGTCGGCGACCGACGGCTGGGGCCAGGCGCGAAACTCGCGGGCGCCGACATTCAGTACACCGAGAATCCCCTGATCGTCCGAGATCGGAACCGAGAGAGCCGTGCGCACGCCGTGCCGCTTGCCGCGAGGCTGATCGACCAAGTCCTCGACGAGGACAGGCTTCTGTGTGGCGAGCACCCATCCGGCGATACCCTCGCCATCCCCGACACGCGTGCTCGCCACGACGTCGCTCGGCAGTCCCTTGGCTGCGGCTATCGAGAGCATCCGGTGTGAATCGAGCAGCATCACACTGCCGGTGTCGGCCCGCGCCAGATCGGTCGCGTGAACAAGGAGCGCGTCCACGAGCCGCCGGGAGTCGGAGATTCCCGTCAGTACCCGTGCGGCGCCGAGGAGGTCACGTGCCGCGCGACTCTGTAGCTGCGCAGCATAGGTCGCCAGCGAGCCGGCGAGAATCGCACGATAGAACGAGACCGTGAGGTTGAGTGCTGAGCGATCAGGCTCGGCTCCGGCGATATCGATGGCGGCGACTCCTCGCGAATCGCCCACCTGCACCGGGACCGCATAGCGCCACACGTCCCGGTTCGCGCCCTCGATGCTCAGTTCGAACTCGCGCTCCATAACGGCGCGCTCGCTGGCCGAGGCGACACCCAGCGTGCAGTCGCTGCCCACCCTGACCGGATCGCTCTCAGGCCTGAAGCGACCGGCAGCGGCAACCAGCCTGAGCGTTTCCGAGCCCGCGTCCACCCACCACAGATGAGTGCTGACCACGTGGCCAGCCGTCGCGCATGCTGCCGCCAGCGCGGCGACCACCTCAGCGGGATCCGATCCCCTCGGCGCCGGACGAACCGCCGGGCATGGTTCATCGCGGTGCGGTCGACTCTCATCCGGACCCGCTTGATTCTCGCGCTCCACTCGGTCGCGACCTTCCCTCACGAGGGGCGTGTCGGCTCATTATACTGCGGCTGGGGCCCTATTCAGACCCTCCGGTTCAACAGCACCGCAACCGTACCCGAGTGCACTGACACGACCGCGCCCCCCGGCGACACGACATTGCTCACACCGAGCGAGTCAAGCGGGCGCAGGTTCTCCCTCACAAGAGGCCACTTCCCGCCAGCCACGCTGACCGTTGCCCCGCCGAGAAGCGCGAGCACCGAGAACGTCGACCCTGCCTGTGACAACGCGAGCTCATCGGCATGATCGGCGGAGAGTATCCAAGCCTCCAGATCGCTATCCACAAGTCGAGGTCGCAGGTGTGGCGCCCGCGCGAGCGTGCCGACGGCGGCGAGCGTGTGATCGAGTCTGCCCGAGGTGCACCCGGTCACGACAACATGCTCGATCGAACGCACCGTCACGTATGAAAGTGCCAAGTCGAGATCGGTCATGTCCTTATCGGCGGAACACACCTCGAAGGCACTCCCGGCGGCTCGGAGCGTACGGGCGTCCGCTCGCGACAACGAATCGAGGTCTCCCACCACCACGGTCGGAACGACACCGGCACGCAAGCACACCGCCGCTCCGCCATCGACACCCACAACCACCGATGCCTGGGCTGCGAGCTCAGAGACCATGCCGGGTTCGAGAGCGTGAGGAGCCGCTGCGACGATGAGGGCTATCGAGTCCACAGTCACCCCCTCGCGACCTGAGCAGGCACCGAACGTTCCAGCGCAGGTACCACCACCGCAGCGGCAGCGAGCGCGAGTACGCCAGAAAGCGGCACGTACAGGTTGTAGAGCACCGAGTAGACGAGGACGGGTTGCCCCGGGGGCGCGTACTCGCCGAAGAACACCACTCCCGAGATCACGTGGATCGCGTAACGGGCTCCCGTCCCGATCACGATCGCGATGAGCAGCCAGGGGAACTGCGCCGCAGCGCCCCGCGAGGCCTGAGAGCGCCACACGACCGCGACGATACCGGCAAGGCCCACACCTGCGTAGGCGACCGGATAGTCGAGCAGGGGCTGGATCCAATGCACCGGCGGGAAGGGGTCGATGAAGAAGTCGAGCACGCCGTAGAGCGCCCCGGTCAGCAACCCCGCCCAGAGCCCGCGCCTGAGTGCCAGCACGATGATGGGCAGCATCACGAACGAGACGGTGCCCCCATTGGGCATTCTCCAGATCTTGAGGGTGTTGAGCACTGCGGCCAGCGCTATGGCCAGAGCGATCTCGACCAGGATCGCGACTCGCTGTTCACGCATGGTTCTCCTCGCTTCCCGAGCGAACCGGTCGCCCATTGGGTGCGGGGATGCTAGAGGGGAGGCGTCTCGCCTTCGAGACGAACCCGTGGGTGCGTGTCCCGCATTACCGGGACCGTCCTTTCGGTCGCGACGTCGATCCGTCGCCTCTCAGCCACTTTCGCAGCTCCCGACACGGTATTGAGAGTACGTTCGGATAGTGTCACACCGCCCGCCCCCACGGCAAGAAGCCGCCTATTCCATCCTGCGCAGATACGGGTACGGGTTCGTGGGGGCGCCTCCTCCGCGATGCATCTGGAAGTGCAGATGCGGAGCACCACCGGACGCGTTGCCGGTCGAGCCGACAGTCCCGATGACCTGCCCGGCCTTGACCGACCCTGAGCGCACCACATACCGATCGAGGTGAGCGTAGTAGTACAGCCACCCGTTGTTGCCTCGCAGCCAGATGGTGCGGCCTCCCAGGCCATTGGATCCTACTCGCACCGTGCCCGAGGTGCTCGCAACGACCGGGGTCCCCCGTCGCGCCATGATGTCCGTTCCCTGATGGCGCCGACGACCACCCGAGCGCGACGCACCCCAGGTGTTCGAGTAGTAGTTGGATCCCCGCACGGGAAACACCATCCCGTTAGGTCCGGCCGCGCCAGCGATCCCCGAAGGCAGGCTGCCGCCGGAACGCGACGCGTCCAGTTGGCGCTGCACCTTCCTGAACTCCGCCTCGGTCGACGCCAGCCGCTTCTGCAGCGCGGTGCGCTGCCGCTTGAGTCTGGCGGCCTCCTTCGACCGCACCTTCCGCTCGGCGACGAGCTTCTTCTTCTCGGCGAGAAGGGCTGCTCGCACCGCTTTGACCTCCGCGACCGCGTCCGCATCTGCCTCGCCGATGCGCGACAGGTAGTCCATGCGAGTCGTGAACTCCTCGAAGCTCTGAGCCCCCACGAGGAAGCCGACGAGGTCCAGTCCTTCCCTTCGGTAGATGCTGTTCGCGCGGGAGTTCAACTGCTCGGTAGCCGCAACCAGCCGCTTCTTGGCCTTCGCGATCCTCTTGTTCGTCTTGTTGAGCCGGACTTCGGTCTCGTCGAGTGCCCAGTGTGCCTTCATGTACTCGCGGCCGGCTCGTGCGCTCTGCGCCTTCAGCTCCTGCAGCCGGGCCCTGAGTGCGGCTTCGCTGGCACCGTGCGCGACGACGGGGATAAGCATGCCCGCAGCCAAGACGACAACGACCGCTATGTTACGGAGCGACCTCACGGCGACGTGGGTGTCCCATACACCTTGCCGATCGCCGCGTAGACTGCGCGAGCGACGCTGTCTGACCACTGGGGGTCCTCGAAGTGATTCTCGTCCACCCGGGCTGACGCCGAGCCGAGTCTGACCCGCGCCCATGGAGCCCTCGTCGCCTGCAACACCGTGTCCGAAGTGCCACTCACGCTCTCCACCGGCGGAGCCGCTGTCGAAAGCTCACGCGTGATCTGCGCAGCGATCGCAGCAGACGGTGAGGGAAGTCCCGTCGTCGACGTGCCCTCGGTCGAAACGACTCGACCCGGGTCGCCGGTGGCGGTCACGACGAATCCGACGGCGACGGTCACGCTGGTCTCAGAGGCGAGCTTGGCCCTGTCGGCGTCCACGGTGCTGCTCGCGCCCGCGGCGCGTAGCATCGTGACCTCGGCACCGGAGGCCTCCAGCAGTGCGCGCAGGCGACGAGCAACCTCCATCGGAACATCAGGCGCACCGGTGGCCGGAGGAGCGGCGTCGATGACGACGCCTATGCCCTTGAGACGGTAGGGCTGGAGCGCCACGCCGGGCGAGCTCGATGTGGCGACCTGGACACGAACGCTGTCGCCGGTCCGGACGATGGCGCCCGCGGCGGGAGTGGTCGACAGGACGGTGTCGCTCGCGGTGTCGGAGACGACCTGTTCCACGATGACCACGAGACCGCGCGCCTCGAGAGTGCCCCTCGCCAAAGTGAGGCCGTCACCCACGACATCGGGCATCGGGAACTCCTCGCTTCCTCCGGAGATCACCAGACTGACGGTGTCTCCACGCTGGAGCTGGGTCGCCGGAGCGGGGTCCTGCGCGAGCACCTGGTCGCGCGGCTCCGTCGAGAATCGCCTCTCGGCGACCTCGACCTGCAGCCCCACCTGTTCCAAGCGAGCGCGTGCGACACCCAGGCTCTCACCGGTCACATCAGGAACGGCTACTCGAGCAAGTGACGCCGCGGTGACGACCCCGGCCACCACGAGTGCAAGCACCGTCGCCGCGATGCCGACACCGAACCACACGCTCGTCGGCACGAGCGGCGGCCGTGTGGGCCGGACACGCGAAACGGCGGGCAGCTCGGGGAAGTGAGTGGTCTCGTCGGCGGGACGATCGACCGGACCGGGCACGGGGACAGCGGCGTCAGAGAGGTCGGCCAGCCATGAGCCGCTCTCTTCGCCTTGGTCGTCTTCGATCGGTTTCTTGTCTTCAGTCATCAGCTCATCATTATAGCGCGCGACCCGTACCGCGGCGGTTGCGACTACCGAAGTTGGCAGGTATCGTGCTTGTTCGCCGACTCACCATCCAGACGAAACACCCACGAGAGGAGTCCCGGGCCATGCCGACCTACGACTACCGATGTACCGCATGCGACGAGCTCTTCGAGGTGTCGCGATCCATGCGCTCGAGCGAACCCGAGAACTGCCCTTCCTGCGACGCGCTTGCCAAACGGGTCTTCACCCCCGTAGGAGTCGCCTTCAAGGGCAGCGGTTTCCACAACACCGACTACAAGCAGCGGCCCACAGACGATGCGCCCACCTGCCCGTCTGCCCAGAAGGGCGATTCGGCCTGTGCCGGCTGCCCGGCTTCCGAGGCCTGAGCGGGCGCCGACGCGGACTCCTCCCTGACCTGAAGCGAAAGCCCCGCACATACGCGGGGCTTTCCTGTCTCACGCGAACGAGCGCGCCAGCGTCGAAACGATCAAAGACCGAGCGCGCACACGGCGAAGACGTCAGTCCATGCGGACCCAGAACTTCTCGTCGCCGGTCCGATAGATGGTGTCGATGAAGCGGACCGTCTTCGACTTCGCGTCCATGGCCACCGAGTTCGTGCGCGCGCCGGAGCCGAAGTACTTGACGCCGCGCAGCATCTCACCGTCGGTCACGCCGGTGGCGATGAACGCCGCCTCATCGGTGTTGACGAGACAGTCCATCGTGAGGACGTCGTCGATGTTGCAGGTGCCCATATCGACGGCGCGCGCCTTCTCCTCGTCGCTGCGCCATTCGAAGCGGCCCATGAAGCATCCGCCGATGCACTTCATGGCTGCGCACGCGAGAACGCCTTCAGGCGCCGCTCCGATGCCGAGATAGAGGTGTATACCCGTGCCCTCGATCGCGGTGGCGACCGCCCCGAACACGTCACCATCGGTTATCAGACGGATGCGGGCGCCCGCGGCTCGTACCTCGGAGATCAGGTCGACGTGACGCTCTCGTTCGAGGATGCATACCACCATATCCTCGACGTCGCGCTTCAGCGCCTTGGCGACGTTGCGGATGTTCTCCGTGGGGCTCGCGTCGATGTGCACGGCAGTGGCGGCGTCGGGGCCCACCGCGATCTTGTTCATGTACGTGTCCGGCGCGTGCAGCAGCGAGCCGTGAGGACCGAAGGCGAGAACCGCAAGCGAGTTCGACTGACCATAGGCGGTCAGGTTGGTGCCTTCAAGAGGATCGACGGCGATATCGATCTGCTCACCGCCGGCCCCTACCTTCTCGCCGATGAAGAGCATGGGTGCTTCGTCTCGCTCACCCTCGCCGATGACGATGGTGCCGTCGATCTCGACCTCGTTGAAGGCGGAGCGCATGCCTTCAACCGCTGCGTCGTCGGCAGCGTGCTTGTCGCCCTTACCCATCCAGCGTCCAGCCGCCAAGGCGGCAGCTTCGGTGACCTCGAGCATCTCGACGATTCTTGTGCTGCGCACGCTCTCCCCTTCCCTCATGGCGGACCCTCGGTCCGCGTCAGCTGACACGCTTCAGGCGGGCGATGAAGTGGCCGTCCGGACCTCCGATTCGAGGCACGGACTGGAAGAACCCCTCGGCACTCACGAACCCGCTCCACCCCTCAGGCACATCATCGACAAGGGGATCGATCGCGAAGCGGTCGCCGTCAGGCGACGACAGGAATGCCTCGATGACCCCCGTGTTCTCCGCGCGCGCGACGGTGCACGTCGAGTACACCACGAAACCGCCGGGCTTCACAAGCAGAGCCGCCGTGCTCAACAGGGATGAGCCAAGGGATGCGAGCGCCTCGATCTGCTGGGGTCGCGCCCTCCAACGACGGTCGGGATGGCGCCTCAAGGTGCCGAGCCCGGAACAGGGTGCATCGACGAGCACCGAGTCCACGGAACCAGCGGCCGGGAGCCCCTCTGAATCGGCTCGCGTCGCATCGGCCACGACGGTGGTGATTCCGGTGGCTCCGGACTGCTCGGCTGCCTCGCGGAGCACTCTGAGTTTGAAGTCGTGAAGGTCGGCCGCGATGACTTCGACGGCTCCTCCGGCACGATGGACGATACCCGAGATGATCAGGCTCTTGGTGCCGCGACCCGCACCCAGCTCCACGATGCGCTGACCGGCAAGGGGTCGCAGGGCATGCGCCGCAAGCTGAGCTCCGGCGTCGGCCACGACGACACTTCGCTTCGCAACGGCCTGCGAGCGCACCGCCGCCGAAGGCGACCCGGCGACGAGACACCCGGGTAGCTCGCATGCGGTCGGATCAGCACCCAGACCCTGAAGCTCCTCGAACACCGCCGCCTCATCCGTCACGAACGGCAGGTGTGCCAGGAACAGCGGGGCGGGCTCGTTGTTGGCGGCCATGAGGTCGGATGCCGCATCCCGGCCGAGCTCGTCGATCCACAACCGGGCCATCCAAAGCGGGTGACCGTGAAGCCGAGCGAGCGCGGCATCGTCGTTCGCGGGGTCGCCCCAAGGGAAGTCGCCGGCAGCCGCAGCCAGCTTGCGCAGCACGGCGTTCGCCAGTCCCGCCGCTCGAGGCTGCACCGAACGCACGAGCTCGACTCCCTCGTTGACCGCGGCCCGAGACGGTGTCCGCGCGAACAGGATCTCGTAGGCCGCGACCGCAAGGGCGTCGCCGACGCGAGGCTCGAGCCTCCCCGGGTTGTCGAGAAAGCGTCCCACCGCCTCGTCGAGCGTTCCTCTGCATGCGACCGTCCCGTAGGCGAGACGCGTGGCGAACGCAGAATCACGGTCATCGAGGGCAGCGCCCTCCAGCACGGTATCCAGGGTCTCGTGAGCGTAGGCGTTCCGTTCACGAACGCGGCTCACCACAGTGAGGACGCACTTGCGGGCGGCGCTTGCGCCCATCAGGCCCTCGCCCACTGAGAACCGGCTTCGAGCTGCAGCCCGCGAGCCCAGTCGCGCGCGACCATATCACGCTTACCGTCGGGTCTCAGGCTTTGGACCAGCAACGCGCCGTCGGTCAGACCCAGAACGATCCCCTCGGTGATCGCCGCGATCCTTCCTTGGTCCACCATCAGTTCGGATCCGCGGGCTCCAAGAATCGTGACCCCCTTGCCGGCGATGGTCGCGCGCGCCGGCGCCTGCGCGCTCGATGCGCGAACCCTTCTCAGAGACTCTTGGACGGTGAGTTCTGGTGACAATGCGACCTCCGGTTTGGTGAGTTTCGCGGCGTAGGTGACCGACGCCTCGTCTTGCTCCTGCCACTGACACGTGCCCGATTCGATCATGCACAGCGCGCGCGCAAGCGCATGGGCCCCCGCGTGGCGAGCTCCCGAGTGACCTCATCGGCGTTCTTCTCGCCTACTTCGACGGTCTCGACCACGCAGTACGGGCCGCTGTCGAGGCCCTCCTCCATGCGCATGATCGAGACACCGGTCACCGCGTCCCCGGCAAGGATGGCCCGCTGCACCGGGGCAGCTCCGCGCCAGCGTGGCAGGAGGGAGGCGTGGACGTTCACGCAACCCTGATGCGGTATGGCAAGAACGTCGGGTGGCAGTATGAGTCCGTAGGCCGCCACGACGCACACGTCGGGCGCGTAGGCGGCCAAGGCGCGCTGTGTCGCGGGGTCTCGGAGGGATGCCGGCTGCTCGACCGTGAGGCCGAGCTCCGTGGCTGCGCGTTTCACCGGCGACGGCCGAGTGATCGTTCCGCGACCGGAGACAGCGTCAGGCCGCGTGTAGACGGCGACCACGTCGTGATCGTCGAACAGCGTCCGCAGCGATGGTAGGGCGAAGTCGGGGGTCCCCATGAAGACGACTCGCACGCATGCTCCCCCCGCGCCTGTGTCAGGCGCTAGATGCTGGTCTGACCGGGCTTGGCGCCGGCCTCGAGTGCTTCGCGGTAGCGGCGCAGCGCGGCGAGACGCTCGTCGGGAGTCGCCCGGTCGATGATGAGCCTACCGTCGAGGTGGTCGATCTCGTGCTGGATGAGGCGCGCGTGCAGCCCCTCGGCATCGATACGTACCGGCGCCCCGTCGAGGCTGAGCGCTTCACAGGTCACGCGACAGGCTCGCTCGACAGGAACCGTGATGCCCGGCAGGGACAGACATCCCTCATCGTCGGTCTCGCAGTCTTCACTGCGCTCGATGATGGTGGGGTTGCAGAGCGCCACGGGGCTGCGGCCCTCGTCGTCGAGGTCGTACACGATGACGCGCTTGAGCACGCCGACCTGCGTGGCGGCGAGACCGATACCGGGCGCCTCGTACATCACTCTGGCCATGCGCGCAGCCAGAGCGCGCAGGCTCTTGTCGGAGGCGGGGTCTACCTCGCTCGCCGGCTGAGCCAGCGCGGGGTTGGGGTGTGCGATCACGTCCATGGTGGAGACGGTTCTCTTCTCTTCGGGAAGCGGTCACTCGATCACTACCGACCGCTCAAGGTGCGTACCCCTGCATACATCATACCAGCCGCTCGTGAGCTCCTCGGTCACGTCACCATCTCAGAGAAGGTCCACCGGATCGATATCTGCGCTCACCGAGACACCAGCGTGCCTCTTCACCGTCCTGAGGGCCTCGGCCACGACTGACGGCAGTGCCGCGTCCTCAGGAGCCTTCACGAGCACATGCCACCGCCAGACGCCCTTGATCCGTGAGAGCGGTGACGGGCTGGGGCCGAGCAGCTGCCACGTGCCGGGAGCGTGCGCCCGCAGCGCATCGGCCGCAGCCGCGGCCACCGACGCGACCTCGGTGCGGTCCTTGCCGCGGACAAGCACGTTCGCGAGCCGGCCGAAGGGCGGGTAGCCGAGCTCGGAGCGGTCACGGCGCTCGGGGTCGTAGAAGAGCGCCGGATCATGTGCGGCGGCCGCGCGGATCGCCGGATGATCGGGCCAGTACGTCTGGATCACGACCTCTCCCGCCTTCGTTCCACGGCCCGCCCTTCCGGCGACCTGTTCGAGAAGCTGATAGGTGCGCTCCCCAGCCCTGAAGTCCGGGAGATTGAGCGTGACGTCCGCGGCGATCACGCCCACGAGAGTGACATCCGGGTAGTCGAGCCCCTTCGCGATCATCTGCGTGCCCAGCAGGACTCCCGAGGGCAGCGCCTCGAACTCGAGGAGCAGTCGCTCGTGCGCCCCCTTACCCTTGGTCGTATCCGCGTCCATCCTCACGACCGGCCACTCGCCGAGCAATCCGAGCAGCTCCGCCTCGACACGTTGCGTACCTGCACCGAACTGCCGGAGGTAGGGGCTCGAGCAACGCGGACACACGGCTGGCACCGGACGTTTCGCCCCGCAATGGTGGCAGACGAGACGGCTACCCACATCGTGGTAGGTCAGCGATGTCGTACAGCTGTCGCAGCTCGGAACGAAACCGCACTCACGACACAGCAGAAACGACGCGAAGCCGCGCCGGTTCAGGAACAGAACCGCCTTCTGACCGGCATCGCGTACGCGCACGAGCGCCTCGGTCAGCGGGCGAGAGAACATCGAACGGTGCCCGGCCGAGAACTCGGCCGCCATGTCGACGACGGCGATCTTCGGCATGCTCGCGCCGCCCACCCGCTGCGGCATCTCGACGCGACGCCAGCGGCCGATATCGCACCGATGCCGCGACTCCATGCTGGGACTGGCACTGCCCAACACGAGCGTCGCGCCGTGTGCAGATGCGAGCTTCTCGGCCACGTCACGCGCGTGGTAGCGTGGCGAGCCTCCCTGCTTGTACGACGATTCGTGCTCTTCGTCGATCACGATCAGCCGGAGATCCGACAGTGGCGCGAACAGCGCGGACCGCGCACCGACCACGATCCGGGCGTCGCCCCGTGCGACAAGGTCCCACTGGTCGAAACGCTCGCCTGCTGACAGGCGGGAGTGCAGGACCGCGACATCAGCGCCGAAGCGGGCGCGGAACCGCCCCACCGTCTGAGGGGTGAGCGATATCTCGGGTACCAGTACGCAGGCGGTCCCTCCCCGCTCGAGCGCACTCTCGATGGCGCGGAGGTAGACCTCTGTCTTGCCGGAGCCGGTCACGCCATCGAGCACGATCACCCCGCCACCCCGATCGAGCGACACCGCGATGGCGTGGAGCGCATCGCGCTGGCCGTCGCTCAGCCGGTCAGGTCGGGGCGCCATGCGCTCGCCCACCGCCGCTTCACGCAGTCGCCTTCGGTGCTCGATCACCACAGCGCCGGCCTTCTCCAGCGCACGCAGCGCTGCACTGACCGACCCGAGATCGGCGGCGAGCTCGGCGGCCCGCACCGGGCCGGCTGCGACAGCCTCCAGAACAGCTCGCTGCGTCGTGGCAGATGCCCGCGGGGTGAACGAATCACCGGCGGTCCCGAGGCTGACCCAACGATCGTCGACCGGTCCGACTCCCGGACGCCTCAGACCCCACGACACCATGCCGTCCTCGGCTTCGACTCTGACCGCACGAGGCGTGCCGCCCGGAGGTGTGAACAACCGGAGCGACTCGGAGAGCGGACACACATACTCCTGCGCGAGCCAGGCCGCTACCGAGGCGCCCTGCGGAGTGAAGTACGGGCCGCCCACAAGGGCCTTCACCTCGTTCAGAGTCCCCTCGTAGTCAGTCGCATCGGCGAGGCCGACCACGTAGCCGACGACCTGCCGGCGCGCGAAATCCACGAGGACGCATGAGCCGACTTCGACCTCGTCGAGTCCCTCGGGTACGAGGTAGTCGAAGGGCTTCTCGATCTCCGTGGCGGGTACGTCGACCACGACGTGCGCGACGCGCACCGGCACTCCTCTCATCACGGGCTCGGGCAACGGTCACAGCATAGCGAAGGCCGCCGACATCGATATCCGACGCCGGCGGCCAGTGGGTCCTGTCGCAGATCAGCGCTTCGGTGCGCCTCAGTCGTTGAGGCCGGCCGCCTCCGCGAGGGCTTCGGCGCGGTCGGTGCGCTCCCACGTGAAGTCCTTGTCGGCACGGCCGAAATGACCGTAGGCAGCGGTCTTGCGGTAGATCGGCCGGCGAAGGTCGAGATCACGGATGATCGCGCCCGGCCTGAGGTCGAAGGTCTCGAAAACGGCCTTCTCGATCGCGCCGACCGGGACCTTCTCGGTGCCGAATGTCTCGATGAGCACCGAGAGGGGGTGCGCCACGCCGATGGCGTAGGCGAGCTGGATCTCACAGCGGTCGGCGAGTCCGGCCGCGACGACGTTCTTGGCGACCCAGCGCGCCGCATACGCGGCCGAGCGGTCGACTTTGGTGCAGTCCTTGCCGCTGAAGGCGCCGCCGCCGTGACGGCCCATGCCGCCGTAGGTGTCCACGATGATCTTGCGGCCCGTGAGACCGGTGTCGCCCATGGGACCACCGATCACGAATCGCCCGGTGGGGTTCGTATAGATCTCGGCCCCGTCGTAGGCGATGCCCTCGAGGTCGAAGACGGGCTTGATCACATGCTCGATGAGGTCGGGCCGCAGCTGGATCTCGATGTCGACGTTGTCGGCGTGCTGCGTCGAGATGAGGATCTTCTCCACCGAGACCGGCTTGTCGTCGACGTAGCGGACAGAGACCTGTGTCTTGCCGTCCGGGCGCAGGTAGGAGAGAACACCGGACTTGCGGACCGCCGTGAGGCGCTCGGCCAACCGGTGGGCGAGGTAGATGGGCATCGGCATCAGCGTCGAGGTGTCGGTACAGGCGTAACCGAACATCATGCCCTGGTCACCGGCGCCCACCAGATCGATGGGATCGACACCCGCGCCGTGCTGTACCTCGAAACTCTCGTCGACGCCCTGTGCGATGTCGGCGCTCTGCTCGTGGATGGTGCTCATGACGCCGCATGTGTGAGAGTCGAAGCCGTACTTGGCGCGGTCGTAGCCGATGTCGGTGATGACATCGCGAACGACCTTCTGCACGTCGACGTAGGCCTTCGTGCGGATCTCGCCCCCGACGACCACAAGACCGGTGGTGATGAACGTCTCGCAGGCGACGCGGGCGCGGTCCACATCACCCGCGCTGCCCAGCTCGATCTCTCGAGCGAGAATGGCGTCAAGGATGGCGTCCGAGATCTGGTCGCACATCTTGTCGGGGTGACCCTCGGTCACCGACTCGGACGTGAACAGGTACTCGCGCTCTGGCATTCGTCCTCCTTCGTCGCGGCTCCTTTGTGGGAGACGCTCGTTTCGAGCGGGGCAACAAAAAGACCCCCGCCTGGTTCAGACAGGGGCTTCGCCTCCACACGCAGCAACGGCGCGCGACGCTGTTCCCTCATCTTCCAGGCCGTTTCGCCTGCCGAGATGTGGCACCGTACGTCGTTTTGGACGCCGGTTGCCGGGGTGTCTACGGGCTCGGTCCCTCGACCCTCTGCAGTCGCTCGCGACTGCCTCTTGATGAGCCCGACGAGTGTACCGCACCGGCGTGCCGCTCGCCAAGTGGCATCGCGACTTCTCGGGTACCATGTCCTACAGACACGATCGGCGGTGGGGAGAACCATGCGACGCTTCTTGCACTGGCTGAACTACGCGATCCTCGGCATCGAGGTCGTCGTCGCGATCGCACTGGTCGCCGTCGCCGTCGGTGCTCTGATCGCCTTGGGCGCTGAGATGTATCAGCTGGCGGTGAGCGGCTACACCCTCACGCGCACTCAGTTCAACGCGATCATAGGAACCATCCTCGAGATCTTCATCCTCGTGGAGCTGTTCCGGATCGCCATCGCCTACATGAACCACGAGAACGTCATCCCCACCGTGCTCGAGGCGGCGCTCGTCGCAATCGCCCGGAAGTTCGTGGTGTTCGAAGGCAAAGAGGACTATCTGCAGACCGCTTTGGGAATGTCGGCGCTGCTACTCGCGGTCGCGGTGTCGTGGTGGCTGCTCGCGCGTTCGAACGCGTGCGAACTCAAGGAACGATAGCGCCGCGCCCTACCATCTGTGACCGATCGCCCCGCCCACATCCAGCAAGGAGCTCCCTCCGATGACGACAAGCGTTCGCGTCCGCTTCGCCCCCTCGCCCACCGGCACGCTTCACGTGGGCGGAGCGCGCACCGCGATCTACAACTGGGCATTCGCCCGCAGGATGGGCGGCACGTTCGTGCTCCGTATCGACGACACCGACCCCGAGCGTTCGACCGCCGAGAACACCGCCCAGATCCTTCGTTCGATGCGCTGGCTGGGCCTCGACTGGGACGAAGGGCCGGAGGTGGGAGGCGAGCACGGCCCCTACTTCCAGACCCAGCGGACCGAGCGCTACGCAAAGGCTCTTGCGCACATGAAAGCGAATGGTGCCGCGTACCCATGTTTCTGCAGCGCCGAGATGCTGGCGTCCAAGCGGGAGGTCGCGCGCTCCGCGGGCGGCTTCTCCGGCTACGACCGCACATGCCGCTCGATCGCCGGCGACGAGGCTTCAGCACGCATCGCCGCCGGCGAGACGTGTGTGTGGAGACTCCGCGTTCCGCTTGACCGCGGTCCGGTCGTCTTCGACGACGCGGTGCGTGGAGTGACCGAGTTCCCCATCGACGCCATGGACGACTTCGTCCTCGCCCGAACGGACGGGTCCCCCACCTACAACTTCGCCACAGTGGTCGATGACGCGGAGATGGAGATCAGCCACATCATCCGTGGCGACGACCATCTGGCGAACACCCCGCGGCAGATTCTCGTGTTCGAGGCTCTGGGTAGGCCCGTTCCCGCGTTCGCCCACCTCTCGATGATCTGGGGTCCCGACGGCAAGAAGCTGTCCAAACGTCACGGGGCGACCTCGCTTGAAGCCTACGACGAGCTCGGCTATCTGCCGGAGGCGCTCCTCAACTACCTGGCACTACTCGGCTGGTCTCTCGACGGTGAGACCACGATCGTCTCGGCGGACACCCTCAAGGCCAGCTTCTCGCTCGACCGCATCTCGAAGAACCCCGCGATATTCGACGCCGAGAAGCTCGAGTGGATGAACGGCATGTACATCCGGGAGATGAGCCCCGACGAGTTCGTGGCTCGCATACTGCCGTGGCTCGAGCGCGCAGGCCTCGCGAGCGCTGCCGACGTCGCCGCGCGCCCGGAGTGGTTCCGCGCACTGGCGCCGCTCGTCTCGGAGCGCGTCAAGCACCTCGACGAGGTCGCCTCGAAGGTGACGTTCCTGTTCAGGGAACCGACGATCGAGGACGCGGCACGAGAAAAGGTGCTCGCCAAGGAGGGCGCCGACGCGGCACTCGAGGCCGCTGCCGAGGTGCTCGCGGCATGCGAGTGGGCCGCGGCAGAGATCGAAGTGGCGATGCGCGCCGTTCCCGAGAAGGCCGGAGTGAAGCCGAAGCTCGCCTTCCAAGCCGTCCGCGTGGCGATCAGTGGGACCACGGTATCGCCTCCACTGTTCGAGTCGCTCGAACTGCTCGGAAGGGACACCGTCCTGGCGCGAATCGCTGCGGCTCAGAAGCTCTAGAATCGAAGCACCGCGGCGGTTGACACCGCCCGAAGCCCTCGGTAGGATACCGTCTCGCGCCTAGAGCGGCGCGCAGAGGTACAGGGGTATGGTGTAACTGGCAACACGCCGGATTCTGGTTCCGGAGAGTCTAGGTTCGAGCCCTAGTACCCCTGCCAGCATGGCCCGTTCGTCTAGCGGTTTAGGACACCGCCCTCTCAAGGCGGAGATCACGGGTTCGAATCCCGTACGGGCTACCAACATACTCGCAGGTCAGAGGGTCCAATCCTCTGGCCTGTTCGCGTTTCTGGAGCGACCTGGACGGCGGTCGCCGGGTACCGAAGAGCGGGTCTCGGGACAAGCCGCCAGCTGCCCATCCTGTGCTATCCTCTGCCCTCATGGACACACAGACGCCATCCTCACCAGAGCGTTCGGACTTCATCCGCGAGATCGTCGCTGCAGACCTGCGCGACGGCCGCCATACGTCCGTCGTCACACGCTTTCCCCCCGAGCCCAACGGCTACCTCCACATCGGTCACGCAAAGTCGATCTGCCTCAACTTCGGTATAGCCGAGGAGTTTGGCGGCCGCTGCCACCTGAGGTTCGACGACACGAACCCGGTCAAGGAGGAGCAGGAGTACATCGACGCCATCAAGACGGATGTGCGGTGGCTCGGATTCGACTGGGGCGAGTACCTCTACCACGCGTCTGACTACTTCGAACAGCTCTACGAGTGGGCGATACACCTCATCGAGACCGGCAAGGCGTACGTCGATGACCTGACCGCGGATCAGATCCGCGAGCACCGCGGGACACTGACGGAGCCGGGAACGGAAAGCCCGTGGCGCGACCGGCCGGCCGAGGAAAGCCTCGACCTGTTCGCTCGCATGCGCGCCGGCGAGTTTCCCAACGGGTCGCGTGTGCTGCGAGCCAAGATCGACATGGCCGCACCCAACATCAACCTGCGTGACCCGGTGATCTATCGCATCGTGCATACAACCCATCCCCGAACGGGAGATGCATGGTGCGTCTACCCGAACTACGACTTCGCGCACGGGCAGTCAGACGCGATCGAGGGGATCACACACTCCGTCTGCACGTTGGAGTTCCAGGACCATCGGCCCCTCTACGACTGGTTCATCGATAATCTGCCGGTTCCCTCGCGGCCGCACCAGTACGAGTTCGCGCGGCTCAATCTCACGCACACGGTGCTCTCCAAGCGCGTGCTCTTGCGCCTCGTCAATGAAGGCCACGTCCGCGGTTGGGACGACCCCCGCATGCCGACATTGTCGGGCCTGCGCAGGCGCGGCTTCCCCGCACAGGGGCTTCGTGACTTCGCGGCGATGATCGGAGTGGCACGAGCCGACAGCGTGGTCGAGATCGAGATGCTCGAGCACGCCGTCCGCAACGTACTCAACACGACGATGCCTGCGCCGTTTCGGAGTGCTCGATCCGCTCAAGGTCGTGATCGAGAACTACCCGGAGGGGCAGGCCGAGGAGATCGAGGCGACCAACAACCCGGAGGACCCGGAGGCCGGCACACGGAAGGTGCCGTTCACGCGTGAGCTGTGGATCGAGCGCGACGACTTCATGGAGGACCCTCCCAAGAAGTTCTTCCGGCTCGCTCCCGGGCGCGAGGTGCGTCTTCGCTCGGCGTACTTCGTGACCTGCACCGAGGTCATCAAGGACGCCGACGGCGAGATCGTCGAACTCAGGTGCACGTACGACCCCGACACGCGGGGTGGCAGCGCACCCGACGGGCGTCGCCCCAAGGCGACGCTTCACTGGGTATCGGCCTCGCACGCGGTGGCCGCCGAGGTGAGGCTGTTCGGCCACCTGTTCAGCAGCCCCTACCCGGGATCCGATGGTCGCGACCTGTTCGACGACCTGAACCCCGAGTCCGAGGCAAGTCCTGCACAACTGCTTCGTCGAACCGACGCTCGCGCAGGCACATCCCGGTGAGACCGTGCAGTTCGAGCGGCTCGGCTACTTCTGCGTCGATCCGGACTCGGCGGCCGACGCTCTCGTGTTCAACAGAACACTCACCCTCAAGGACACCTGGGCCAAGCTGCAGGCCCAAGGACGTCACGACTCGGCCTAGCCGGCCTGACCGGCCTCTCAACCTGCTAGAATCGGAGGCGGAGTGGGCCAGACGGCCGCGTGCCTTCAGGGGCATGAGGAAAGTCGGGGCTCCACTGGGCAGAGTGCCTGCTAACGGCAGGGCGCGGCGACGCGACGGAAAGTGCCACAGAAAAGAAGACTCCCCCGCCTCTTGGCGGGAGAAAAGCTGAAACGGTGCGGTAAGAGCGCACCAGCGTCACGGTAACGTGGCGGCTTGGCAAACCCCACTCGGAGCAAGGGCAAATAGGTGCGGTCAAGGCTGGCCCGGCCGGCGCACGGGTATGCCCGCTTGAGGCGCACGGCGACGTGCGTCCCAGATAGATGGTCGTCCACGACAGAACCCCGCTTACCGGCCCACTCCCTCGCAAGCGAACGGCCGGCCCCGATTACCGGGGCCGGCCGTCGTTCGTCTATCGTCAGTCGCTCTCGTCTAGCGCTCGATGACCTTCACTCTGCCTTTGCCCGTCTTGACGAGCTCGTAGAACTTGGTCGAGACCTTGCGAGCCGACGTCGAGCGCGCGTTACCTGCGCGTCGGTCATCGTCAACTTGTAGGTGAACTTGCCCGACTTGACCGAACCGCTCGTGTACTTACCGTTCCACGTGATCGAGTTCGAGCCTGCAGCGACGTTCTTGGTGACGGTCCTGACCACGGTCCCCTTGGAGTTCTTGATCGTCAGCTTCGCGGTGCCTGCCTCGCTGGTCTTGAACTTCACCTTGAAGTCGTCCTTGTAGCCATCGCGCTTGCGGGGGAAGAACGGGCTGGGTGCCCCGGATACCGATGAGATCGCGGGAGTGCTCTTGTCGAGTCGGAACGTACGTCTGCAGTCGCCGTGTGGGGCACCTTCCATGAGCCCGCACTGGGTGCCGCGCTGCCGATCTGGTCGTACGCCACGACCTTCAGGGTATGGCTTGACCGTTGGCGAAGCCACTGAGGTTCGCAGCCGAGCTGATCGGGAGACGCTTGTGTCGATCACCTACGAAGACACCGTCAACGTAGTAGCGTGACGTGCTGGATGCCAGCCGCGTCGCTGGCGGTGACCTCGAACGTGGGCTTCAGCACCTGTGGCGGCACCAGATGCGGGGCTGGTCACGGAGATCGCATGCGGGCATGTCGTAGTCGATCAGAATCTTCGCGGGCTCCGACAGCGGGCGGTTGGTTGCGCGGTCGACAACGGCCCGGACCGGAGTGCTGAGGCACCCGCCGGCAGATCCTCGATCGTGACGCGGTCCGCTGGCCCTTCGGGTCGGTGTCGCCCGAATTCGGGGCAGCGCAGCTACGGCTCGTAGACCATTCGTCGGCGCGCGGATTCTGCCAGCGAAGATCTTCTCGTCGCCGGATTGGGCCGACCATCGAGGCAGATCTCGAAGTCGCCGTGCCGAAGCCGTCGTAGCGCTTGACCCGTCCCACTTCAGGTTGCGCCTACGCGCCTGCTTGAGCCAGCCGCTTGCGGTAGGAGGCACGCCCAGCCGGTCAGCACGGTCAAGACCGATGACCAGGGCGTGGGTTGGTGAAGTCGAGTCCGCGAAATCGCACATTGAGACTCGTGGCGGTCTTCGAGTCTGAACTGGTTGCAGAACACGGAACGAGACAGCGTAGTACGGCCCTCTCCCGGCTTTGTCGCGCCTGGACGCTGCGTCCAACCCGCGGGTCCGCTCACGTGCGACTTGATGTCGAAGACATCGTGGAGAGTGGACTCGCCTGTCCGAGATCGAGCGCTGAGAAGTGCCACGTCGTCCATGTGGGAACGGGCGAGTCCAAGCATGATGACGTCCCAGTCGAGCGACGGATCGTCCGCGGAGTTGATTGACGTTGTAGATGGAAGCCAAGGTAGTCGTAGCCCGCCGACGACCGGGCCATCTGAGGGCTCGGCTCGGATCACGATCTGATGCTCGGGCAAGCAGGTCGTTGCCCCAGTTCTCCGCCACACACCTCGTATTCATCCCGAGCGCGCCGGATGCGTGAACTCGTCATCCAGTCACCGGATCGATCTTCAAGATCGGCCATAGCCCATGCTCGGAATCGCGAGCGCTACCACCAACATGAGCGTGAGTGCGATGAGACTGCTTCTACTCTTGTGGCGCATCAGTTACCCCCTGCGTATGGCGAACCAGACGTACGCTTCATAGTATCGGCAACACACGTCCTTTGCATGACGCCTTCTGGCGAACCGACTCACGCACCTTCTATGCGTTGAGCCACCGAGGCGACGATTCCGCTTCCGTTGATGACCGGCAGACGCACGTAATCGCACCGGGCGGCCGTTGCTATCGCGATCGCAGCGCCGCTCTTTCCGGTCGTGTCCGTGTCGATCACGATGGCGTGAACGCCAGACGAAGCGACTTGGCGTGCCGCTTTCAGGGCGTCGTCGCTGCCGGGAGTGCCGGTGCGTCCGACGTTCGCTCGTCCGTCCGTGATCAACACGATCCAGCTCACGGTGGTGGGATCGCGTCGCTTCTCGGCAGCCGCGACACCCAAGGCTGCCTGAAGGCCGGCTGCGAGCGGAGTCGATCCACCCACCGGCAGCTCGCCGAGCTTGCGTCTCGCGAGCTCCACACTCGCTGTGGGAGGCAAGACGACGTCGGCCGAGTCACCGCGAAACGACACGAGTGCCACGCGGTCCCGACGCACGTACGCTTCAGCGAGAAGCTCCATGGCGGCGGCCTTGGCCGCGTCGATTCGACGGCTTGCCCCCATCGAACCGCTGGCGTCGACGCATAGGATGACGCTCGTCCCCGTCTTACGGGTCCTCACCTTGGTGCGCAGGTCATCGGGGGTCACACGCACCGCGCCTTCCCGGGCGCCCTCCTCGCCGGCTCGTCGCGCGGCCGCGGCGCGAATCGTCGCGTCGATCGCGACGTCGCGCGTCTTGGCCGAGCCTTGCGGGACCTCGGAGCGTGTGTAGCGTCCTCGCCCATCAGCCGAGACGGTACGCTGGCGCCGGCCGTTGCTTTCCCGGCGAGAACGATCGAGCTCCGCTGACAGGTTCGCGGCCGCCGCGGCGTAGTCGGCGGGTTCACCTGCAGTGGGCATCGTCTCAAAGATGGTCGACTGTCCCGCGCCGGGGCCGACGGGGGGCTCCTCGTCCACGCTGTCCGACTCCACGGGCTGCTGCGGTGCCAGCGCGTGGCGCAGCGCGCTGCGAAGCGACTCGGCATCGGAGCCGACCTGATCGAACGGGGTGCGTCGCAGGCGGTGTATGAGCACCAGCTCAGCCACCCGCTCGATGTCAGCGAGTGTCACGCTCACCCGCCCTTCGAGCGCCGCGTTCGCGGCCGCAGCCCGGGCCATCACCGAGTCAGCTCGGTGCCCGTCGACCCGTGCGCGGATAGACAGGTCAGCGATCGCGTAGAGGATCTCATCGGAGACTTCGACGGTATCGACGATCGACCGGGCCCGCGCGATCGCTTCTCGCACGGCGTCTTCGGCAGGGCGCCACCGCTCGACGAAGCCGGTGACATCGTGTTCGTACGCCTGCCGGCGGCGCACGATCTCCACGCGTGATCCCGGGTCGCGCACCGCCTGCACCTCGACACACAGTCCGAACCGGTCGAGCAGCTGAGGGCGTAGCTCGCCCTCCTCGGGGTTCATCGTCCCGACCAGGATGAAGCGGGCCGGGTGGCTTACCGAGATGCCCTCACGCTCGACCATGTTGACGCCCATCGCCGCAGCGTCGAGCAGGGTATCGACGAGGTGATCGTCGAGCAGGTTGACCTCATCGACGTAGAGGATCCCTCGGTTTGCCGCAGCGAGCAGGCCCGGGTGGAACGCACGAGCCCCTTCCTTGAGGGCCGCCTCGAAGTCCAAGGTACCCACGACACGGTCCTCGGTGGCCGAGACCGGAAGCTCGACTATCCTGGGCTGCGTCTCCACGCTGGACAAGGACCCTTCCAGCGCCGCGGCGCGGCACTGGTCACAGAGGTCCGCGGCATCGTCGGGATCACACCCGAACGGGCATCCTTCGCTCACCGACACGGGCGGCATCACCGCGCCCAGCGCGCGCACCGCGGTGGACTTGGCGGTTCCCTTCTCACCTCGAATCAAGACGCCACCGACCCTGGGGTCGACGGCGTTGAGGAGCAGCGCGAGCTTGAGAGTCTCCTGACCCACGATCGCGGAGATCGGGAAGCTGACCCGAGGACGCGAGGCCATCCGGCCTTCCGCCCCTACTTCCACTGAAACGAGCCGCAGCTCGAGGGATCACGCTCGTCCTTGTTCGGGCAGGTGCCCACGTACACACAGTCCTCGCAGCTCATCGTCGATATCTCAGCGCTCGCCTCGCTTACCTCGTATCCCGGAGGGACCTCAACGGGAGCCACGGGGTCGAGGTCGAGGATGAAGTCCGATTCAGGCTCAGAGGTCGGCTCGGGTGCCTCCTCGGCGGTGGGAGGAAGCGGGGCCTCCGTCTCGGATTCGGTCGTCTCCGGCGACCCCGGGGCCGGCTCGACGAGCGAGGCTTCCGACTCAGACTCCGCTGAGCTGTCAGCCGCATCATCGGCCACCGAAGGTTCGACGGATGAATCGCTGTACGCTCCCAAGATGACCGGCCTCGCGGCGGCCATGGTCTCATCGTCCCCGGCAGCCCTCACGAGACCGCCGTCATCGTCTTGCAGACCGGTCTCTTCGAGGGCATCCAGACTCACGATGGGAGGTGCCGGCGGCTCCACCATGGCGTCCCAGGGCCACGCGGGCGCTACTGACTGTGACATCGGCTCGGCAGGCTCAGGGTGCTGATCCGGCTCCGGCCCAAGCTCGGGCTCGGGCTGTGGTTCCGGCTCAGGCTCAAGCTCGGGCTCCGGTTCTGGTTCCGGCTCAGGCTCAGACTCCGGTTCTGGTTCGGGCTGAGGCTCCGGTTCTGGCTCGGGCTGAGGCTCGGGCTCGGGCTCGGGCTCCGATTCTGGTTCCGGCTCGAGCTCGAGTGCCGCAAGGATCGGCTCGATCTCCTGCGCGGGACCCTCGACAGACGCCGGTGCGCTCACCCCCTCGGCCTCCATCTGAGCAGCGGTCCTGGCCAGCGCCGCCTTCAGAGCAGCCTCCTCGTCGGCTGACGTGTCAACGACGGCGGCTGCCCAAGCGGCATCCACCTCGACCACCGGGACCTCGTCGGCCACGGCCACGAAGGTGTCGTCCTCGGCCATATCGGGCTCCGTGGGCGGGGCGTCGGCCGCCAGCTCCTCGGACGGCCTGACGAGCAGCACAGGCGTCGCGATATCGATGTCGGCGACGAGCACTTCGGCATCCCACGCCGAGAAGCTGGGTGAAGACGTGATCGCCGACAGCTCCTTGAGCGCATCCTGCCGCGTGGGGAACAGCACTGATGACAGCAGCTCAAGCCGGTCGTCCGGGTGCTTGCCCAGCAAGAAGAACGACATCGTGGACTACCTCACAGGTCGTCGGCGAAACGTATCGTTGACAGCTCAAGCCGTCTCATCGTAGAGCGGCGCGCGCCCGTGGGCAACAGCCAATAGGGCACTGGTTCGCTTCGCCTATTCGTCACTGTGATTGCGCGCACGCCTCGCGCAGCGCGGCCAGACGCTGCACGTTCACAGCATCTTTGTCGGGAATCTCGCCCGGCATCTCAGTGACGACGGGCACAGAGGCCAGCTCCGGAACGCAGACCATCGCCGCGAAGCCCTCGGTTCCGATGAACCCGTCACCGATCCACTCGTGCCGATCGCGGTTCGTGCCCGCCTCGTACTTGCAGTCGTTGGCGTGAATCAGCCCCAGCCGGTCGACCCCCACCTCGACAGCGATGCTATCGACGGTCTCGCGCCAGCCTTGCTCGGTGTCGACCCGGTAGCCGTACGCCCACCCGTGGCAGGTGTCGAAGCACATCCCCAGTTTGTCCGAGCCTGAGGCCCGATGCTGCGATGCTCGCGCCGATCTCGGCGAACGTCGAGCCGTATGTCGATCCGGCGCCCGCTGTGTTCTCGAGCAGCAGCCGGGTGGCACACGCCTCCCCGCCGGCGAGTTCGAACGCGTCGACGATGGCCGCCCCCACCCGAGCTGCCGCCGCCACGCGATCACCGTCGGGCACGTTGCCGATGTGGGTCACCACCCCCGCCGCCCCCAATGCCGAACCGCGCGCGAGTTCGTCAGCGAGTGCGGCCACCGACTTCTTGCGAAGCTCCTCGTTGGTGGTCGAGAGATTGATCAGGTACGCGGTGTGAGTGAAGACCGGCCCGAATCCTCGTTCCTCTCGGAGGGCGCGAAAGGCGGCCATCGCGCCGAGGTTCGGGGCGGCTCCCCGCCACTGACGCGGGCTCTTGGCGAAGACCTGGATGCACTCACACCCGACGCTGAGGGCGTAGTCGAGCGCCTTGTCATAACCGCCGGCCACCGACACGTGGGCGCCAATGAGCATCGAGGTCCTCTCCCTATCCGTCCGCCGATCTCCGGAGCCATTGTACCTGCGGAAGCGCGCTACACTCGTGCCATGTCGACCGATCCCACACATGCATGCGAGAGCGCTCCTTGGACCGGGCGGGCGATCCTGCACGTGGATCTGGACGCCTTCTTCGCGGCAGTCGAACAGCTCGACCACCCGGAGTACCGCGGCAGGCCTGTCATCGTGGGTGGCGACCCTGCTCGGCGGGGCGTCGTATCGACCTGCAGCTACGAAGCACGGGAGTTCGGTGTGCGCTCGGCGATGCCGTCAGCGCGCGCCGCACAGCTGTGCCCGCACGCGATCTGGGCCGCTCCCCATTTCGGCCGGTACCGCGAGATGTCGCAGGCGGTCTTCGCGATCTTCCGCGATCACACCCCTCACGTGCAGCCGGTCTCGGTCGATGAGGCGTTCCTCGACGTGACCCAGGGGTCGTTCGCCGCCGAGCATCCGGTGGCGATCGCTCGGCACATCCGTTCGAAAGTCGCCGAGCTGGGCCTCACTGCTTCGGTTGGCGTGGCGACGTCCAAGACCGTCGCGAAGATCGCCTCGGATCACGACAAACCCGACGGGCTGACGATCGTATGCCCCGGAAACGAGGCCGAGTTCCTCGCTCCGTTGCCGGTGCGCGATATGAGCGGTATCGGCCCCAAGACCGCCGAGAGGCTCTCGACGTTGGGGGTCCGCACCCTCGGTGCGCTCGCCGCGTTGGACGAATCGACCGCGCGCGAGATCCTGGGGAGCCACGGGCCCGGCCTCGTGCTCCGCGCACGCGGCATCGACGAGCGGTCGGTGCGCGACAACGACCCGGTGAAGTCTGTGTCGAACGAGAGAACGTTCGCAACCGATGTCCGCCTCCCGAAAGAGGTCCACGGCGCACTCGACACGCTCGCCGCGAAGGTCGGCCGACGGCTGCGTCGCAAGGAGCTGGCGGGAAGGACGGTCACCGTCAAACTGCGCTTCTCGGACTTCACCACCAAGACCGTCCGCCGGACGCTTGAGTGCGCGACCGACGACGAACTGGTCTTCGGGGCGGTCGCTCGCCAGCTGCTCGGTGAGGCCTGGTCTCCCGGAATCGGACTGCGGCTGCTCGGCGTGGGTGTCTCCGGGTTCGAGGAGCGCGCCATCCAGCTCGGCTTGCTCGGCTCGGCCGAAGATGATCCGGAGTCGGAGTCCACGGGCTCCCCACGCTCTCGTGAGGGACTTGTTCGTGGAATCGACGCCGTTCGCGAGCGCTTCGGAGACGACGCGGTCACCTTCGGTCGCGACCTTCGGGCCCGGCGCGACACCGGCACGCCCAAGCGAGACTAGCCTCCCCTTGTCCCCCAGCTCGCACGTTCCTCGGCGGCATAGGCCTGTGCAGCCGCCCAGCTCTCCTCTTCGGGTGCCCCCGCCCCGCCAAGCATCGGTCCCATCGGCCCGCTCGGAACACCCCGCCGCAACCTCACCGGAACACCCGAGGTGGTTCGCACGACATACGGCTGTACGTCATTGGCGACGATCGCAAGCCCTCGTTCACAGTTGTTCTGCAGCGTGCCATCGATGAGATAGGAGCGGTGCTTCACGATCACGTCACCCACCCGTGAGAGCGTGTCCGAGAAGACCACCACGTCGAGCAGGCCGGTGGGATCTTCGAGGGTGAGAAAGCACGTTCGCTTCCCCGAGCGGGTCCTCGGTGTCTGGGCGCGCTCGCGAACCCCGCACACACGCACCTTCGCGCGGTCCGGAAGCTCACGCAGATCACGGGCCCACGTGACCCCCCGGGCCTCGAGGTCGCCGGCGGCAAGAGCGAGCGGGTGGTCGGTGAGCGACAGCCCCACCAGCTCGAGCTCCGCGGAGAGCCGTCGCGCGGGCCCCCAACCGCTGACATGACCGGGGTCCTCGGCCGGGCGTACCGGTGCGGGCGCCAGGCAGAGCACATCATCACCGGCGCTTCCCTCGCGAGCAAGGACCGCCTTGACCTCGGGAAGCAACGCGAGAAGCTCGTCGCGTGTGGGGGGGCGCCCGGCCTCGGTGATTCCGAGCCCGTCGAGCGCACCGATGCGGATGAGGGACTCGGCGGCCGACAGTTCCGCCCTCGTTCGACGCAGGAAATCGGTGAGATCGCGAAAAGGCCTCACCGCGCGTTCGCGCGGCACCATATCGAGCAGGCGCGACGTCATCTCGTGAACATCCTTCAGGCCCACCCTGATCGCGGCACCTTGCTGCTCGACGGTATACCGCGCCTCGCTCGCATTGATGTGCGGCGGGAGGATGCCGATACCGTGGCGACGGGCGTCGTTGACGATGAGACGTGGCGTATAGAACCCCATGGGCTCGTTGTTGAGGATCGCCGTCGCGAACTCAGCCGGATAGTACGTGCGCAACCACGCGCTCGCATAACTCACCACCGCGAAACAAGCAGCATGGGCCTTGTTGAAACCGTAGGCCGCAAAACCCTCGAGCTGCCGGAAGACCTCGGCCGCGACCTCGGAGTCGACTCCCCTGGCAAGTGCCCGCTCCAAGAAGTGGCCACGGATGCGCTCCATCTCCTCCCGGCTGCGCCCTTTGGTCATCGCCCGCCTGAGCGAGTCCGCCTCGGCAAGATCGAAACCGGCAACGGCGCGCGCGACCAACAAGACCTGCTCCTGGTAGACGATCACGCCATAGGAATCCGCAAGGCACTCGCGCATAGCTTCGTGCGGCACGGTGACCGGCTCGAGACCGTGGCGACGCCTGATGAAGGGGGTGATCATCTCGGCTTCGAGCGGACCGGGACGGAAGAGTGATATCTGGGCGATGATGTCTTCGAACCGGTTTGACTTAAGGCGCGTGGAGAGGTTGCGCTGGCCGCTGCTCTCGAGCTGGAACATCCCCACGGTGTCCGCCGCCGAGATCTGCTCGTAGACCCGCGGGTCGTCCGGGGAAAGTCCGAACGGTTCGGGTACTGCAGCCTCGCCGACCCGCGCTCGTGCGAGATCGACGGCCTCGCTGATCGCCGAGTGCATCCTGAGCCCCAAGATGTCCATCTTCACCAGTCCGAGGGCCTCGATATCGTCTTTGTCGTACTGGGAGACGACCGTACCCTTGGCCGCCCACTGCAGCGGCGTCCAGCTTGCGACCGGTTCGCGGGTGATGATGAATCCACCGAGGTGTGTCCCGAGATGGGTGGGCGTGTGATCGAACTGCTCGGCGATCTCAAGGACACCCGCGTAGCGCGGGTCGTGCAGCGGGTGGTCCCGGCATTCGGGGTACTCGGAAAGCACCTCGCGGATCTTATGCGCGCTCACCCACGGCAGGTGGCGCGAAAGGGAGTTGACCTCTGCGATCGGCAGCCCGAAGGCGCGTGCGGCGATGCGCACCGCATTTCGGGCGGTGGTGGTCTGGATGGTGGCGACCATCGCGACGTGTTCGTGGCCGAACCGGCCGTAGATGAAGTCGATGATCTCGTCTCGGCGAGCCGAGTCGAAGTCCACGTCGATGTCGGGCATCTGGCGGCGCTCGGGATTGAGGAACCGCTCGAACAGCAGATCGTGGCGGACCGGATCCGCATCGGTGATGCCCAGCGCGTAGCTCACGATGCTGTCGCCGGCACTACCCCGACCCGAACAGCGGATGCCCTGACTCTTGGCGAAGTCAACGATCTCCTTGACCACCAGGAAATATTCGGGAAAACCCATCTGCTCGATGAGTGCCAGCTCATGCTGCAGACGACGGATCGCCTCGGGTGTCATGGGGGCATAGCGCCGCTCGAGCCCCCGCCACGACTCCTTGGCAAGCGCCGAGTAGGACGTCTCGCCCGCCGGGATATCGGCGCCCGGGAAGTGGAACTGCCCGAGCGGGAGTTCGAACTCCGCACAGCGAGCTGCGATCTCGAGCGTCGCATCGCAGGCGCGCTCGACACCACAGAACAACTGCCGCATCGCTGCACCGGGCTTGAGCCACAGTTCCGCATTGGGCCGGTCGTGGGGCCCGGGCAACGTCATGCACGCACCGGTCGATGCAAGCACGTCGTGGATGCGGTGATCTTTGGCGCGCAGGTAATGGACGTTGTTGGTGGCGACGACCGGCAGATGCAGGTCCTGAGCTGCCGAGACGAGCCCACTGACCAACCGCGGCGCCTCAACGGTCATGGGATGCACAAGCTCGACGTAGAAGGCCTCCTGCTCGAAACAGCGCGCAAGCCGCCTCAGCGCCGAGCGGGCACGACCCGGTTTGGCGGACCCGACCGCCCGGGCAGCTTCGCCGTTGCCGCACCCTGAAAGTCCGATCAGCCCCTGTGAGAACTGCTCCAGGTCGCGAAGCCGGACGATGCTGGGTAGGTCGGGACCACGCAGATGGGTGCGGGACAGCAGCCGGCACAGGTTGCGGTAGCCTTCGAAATCTCGAGCGAGCAACGTGAGGTGGAACCCCGCACCCGATGCCCGCCCGAAACCCGCGGCAGGCGGCAGCTCCAAGCGGGCATCGACCGGGAGGTCGGTTTCCTCACCGCACAGCCCGGCGGTCTCGACCACCACCTCGCAACCGATGATGGGGGCTATCCCCTCTTTGCGGCAGGCCTTGTAGAACCGGATCGCGCCCGAAAGCCCTTGGTGATCAGTGAGTGCGATAGCGGGCATCTCGAGTTCTGCCGCTCGCGTCACAAGCGCGTCGAGCGGGCAGGCCCCGTCCATGAAGCTGAAGTTCGAGTGGGTATGCAGATGCACGAATCCGGCTGACATGATCTGCTCGCGCCTAGTCTTGGATGCCGACGAGCAGCCACACGCCGTCGGCGCGATCGAAAGCGAGATCGTAGATTCCCCCACGCGCGAGCACGCGGAAGAATCGGCGAGCTATGCGTGTGCGCGGGTCCCACCAGCTCTTCTCGGTGGCCCAGACCTGGATGATGGCGTCCACCCGGTAGCGTTTGGGGCCCCTCACGAACGCCGAGGGGCACTGACGCCGCGCGTCCCACTCCACCGCTACCGGCTCGTTGGTGCGCCGCGCGACGGAAGCGCCGTCCTTGCGCAGGATCTCGGAAGCCCGGACGATCCAGGGGCTCTTGAGCAGCTCGATGATGACCGGAAGCCGCGCCCGCCTGGTCTCGAAAAGCTCCATGGGCTGCCCTGTCGGAGTCGAGTCATAGTGCTTTATCGCCGAGTTGCGGCCCACGGTCACCTCCCACATCCTGTGCGTCTTCCTGCCACCTTGCGCGACCCGATGGGCGCGCTTCTACTATACGAACATATGTTCGTATCGGCAAGCAGACTCATCGTAGTGAGGGGGTCTGACAAACGGGAGGAGCGCGGTTCTACGCGCTACGCAGGACGAACGTCACCCACGGTCACGAATCGCGCGACATCGCGTCCGAGCGCTCGCGTCGCTCCGGCGACCTCCACGGTCAGCGGCCCGTCGAACGGCTCCGCTGCAGCAACGCGCACGACCGCGCCGGGCTTGAGCCCGATGGTGCCCAGGTAACCGAGCACCTCCTCGTCCTCGGCGACACGCAGGACCCGTGCCGAGAAGCCCGGCTCGACGCTGTCGAGCGACTCCCCGATCGCCACAGAGACCGAACCGTCCGCTGCGGGGATGGGGTGACCATGCGGACACACGGTGGGATCACCGAGATAGCGCTCGAGGGCCTCGAGCACCCGCGGGGACATCGCGTGCTCGAGCAGACAGGCATCTTCGTGAGCGGCTTCCCAATCCAAGCCCAACACATCGACCAAGAAGCGCTCGGCGATCCGGTGCTTTCGCACGACCTCCACGGAGCGCGCCTCCCCCTCGGCGGTCAGGACGACCCCGGTGCCATCGCGGCTGATCAGGCCGTGGGACTCGAGGCGCTTGAGCGTCGCTGTGACGGTGGGACCCGAAACGCCCATGAAATCGGCGATCTGGGTGGGTCGAACGACGCCCGCGCCGGAGAGCTTGTAGATGGTCTCGAGGTACTCCTCGAGGGTGGTCGTGGGCATCCGCCATATCCTTCTCGCAGGGGGAAGTCAGGGTGCACCGCACACGATAACACTGCAACGAACCCGCCACGGAACCAGCCCCGACCGCTTGGTAGCATAGAATCCGCTCAACGGTAGTCAACTACCGTTCAAAAACCCAGAGCTACCTTTCAGCAGGAATCCGCGCAATTCCTCCAAAACGCGTTGACACACCGATACGTGAAGGGTAGATTCCTTTTGTCCCCAGAAGTCGGACGCAGCGAGACTCCGGAAAGACGGTCACCAGTAGCCGCCGGAGAGGGTACCGAGAAGCGAAGCAGGCCGCGAGGTGGCTAAGCGATCCGGGAGCCTCGAAGGAGGGAAACCCGAAAGGGACGCCGCGCAAGTGGCGAGGGAGCCGGTTGTTTATGGAGAGCCTTGCGGGCGAGGTTTCTGGGGACACCTCTATGCCCAGACAGATGACGTCTGGGCATCTTCGTGTCGTGGCCTCCTGAACCCGTTCCCGCCGAAACCTACGGCCGGTACGCCAGCTTCGCGATCGGCGACTCCCACACGACGACCTCACTGACCCGGACGCGCGGATCGACGATCTGCTGCAACCGGTCACAGATCACCCGCGCGAGGTTCTCGGCGGTGGGGCTCACAGAGTCGAACGGCTCGACCTCGTTGATGAGCACGTGGTCGTAGCGCTCCAAGACCGCGGCCAGGTCCGCCTTGAGCGCCTTGAAGTCGTAGACGATCCCGATCTCGTCGAGGTGGCTCCCCGCGACAGTCACCTCGACGTCCCACGTGTGCCCGTGCAGGTTGCGGCATTCACCCGGATAGCCGTACAGGTGATGCGCAGCGTCGAAGTGACCCTTGACGGTGAGTTCGTAGGTTCCCATCGGTGACGCCTCCTAGAACAACGAGTCTTGGGTGAGTCCGCCACCGGGACCGCAGGCCGGGTCTCCCACCGTCGCGCATTCGTCCATGGCAGCGTTGGCCATCGCGTCGGCGGCCTTGTTGAGTTCGCGGCGTACGTGGCCCACATCGAAGGAGTTGAAGCCGCGCAGGAGTGCCAGCGTGCGTGCGAAGAGCGGTTTGAGTCCCGCGTTCTTGACCTTGTAGACGCCATTGATCTGCTTTACCAGCAGCTCGGAATCGGCGAACACCGACACCTGCGTGTATCCCAGGGCACGCACGTTCTCAAGGCCCCAGATCAAGGCCTCATACTCTGCGACGTTGTTGGTGGTCTCACCAAGGTAACGCCCACCCGAACACACGACCTGACCGTCGACCTCGATCACGAATCCCGCACCGGCCGGGCCGGGGTTGCCGCGTGCCCCTCCGTCGGAGCGAAGGATGGCTCGGGTCACTGAACGCCATCCCTGACCACGATCAGGCGGCGGCACTGCGGGCACTGCGCGATGTCCGGACCCGTGTGAAGCTCGTGCAGCCTCTCGGCCGGCAGGTCCATCCGGCACGCGGAGCATCGCGATTCCTCGAGTCTGCCCACTCCCACGCCGGACTTGCTGGCCCGCACCTTCTCGTAGCGCTCCACCAGTTCGGCCGGTAGCTTCTTCGCGAGCTTCTTGCGCTTGGCCTCGAGTGAGGCGATCTCGGACTGCACTCCCCCGCCGACCTTCTTGAAGCGCTCGATGAGCTGCTTCTCCTTCTCGGCGAGGTTCGTCACGTGCTCCTCGATCGCGGCGACTTGACCCTTGGCCTTGTCGGCTCGCTCCATGAACTGGAGCTCCTCCATCTCGATCTTGTCGCAGCGGCGCCTCAGGCCGTCCATCTCGCGGCTGATCGACTGAACCGCCCGGTGGTCGGTCGTCGCCATGACCTTCGTCTGCTCTTCGCCGATCTTCGCCTTGAGCATCGTGGCCTCGTCCTGGCGCGACTTGATCTCCCCGTCGAGCTTGCGAACGAGCATGCCGGCCTTGGCGGCAAGGGCGTGGATCTCGCGCTGCTTGGCTCGTATCTCCAGGATCGCCCGCTTCTCAGGCAGCTCCTCGAGCCTCTTCGTCGCGCGGACGATCTCGACATCGACGGATTGCAGTTCGAGCAGGTCGGCGGCCTCACTCACGGGCGTTCCTCACTCCCTCGGGGGTCCACCATCCCGGTTTCGCGGGAAGGGCGTGCACGGCGTGCTGATCGATGCCCTGAACGGACCTCACAGCCTTCTCAAGAAGGCTCACGAGCGGCCACTCGGTGACGTCGTGCCCGAGCTCCACGACCGCGAGTCCGGCCTCAGCCGCATCCAGAGCGTCATGATAGCGCACCTCACCCGCGACGAGCGCATGTGCTCCCGCGGCCAGTGCGTCGCCGATGAGCGATCCGGCCGACCCCGTCCCGGTCGCCACGCGGGTTATCGGCATGTCGGCGTCGCCCCACACACGCGGCGTCACCGCGTAGACTGACGCGGCATGCGCGACGAGCGCCCCCAGGGTCGTGGGCTCCTTGTCCGGGGTCTCGCACACCATGCCGAGACGTGACTCGTTACGGGCGATGCGTACCTCGCCGACCGTGACCAGCGGCTCCTCGTAGGGATGGGCCGCCACGGCCGCCGCGACGACGCCCCGGACCCGGCGTGCAGGCGCAACCATCTCGACACGCCGCTCGGGCGCGGTCGACGGCGACCCCGGAGTGCCGACACAGGGTGCCGAATCGGCCGGCGGAATGAAGGCGCCGATCCCCTCGGCGGAGAACGAGCACCGTTCGTACGCTCCGATCCTACCTGCGCCAGCACCGGCCATGGCACCCACGACACGATCCACGGCCTTCTCGGGCACGAACACCGTGACGACCGCCATGGGTTGCAAGGAGCGCTCGACCGGCTTGACGGGGGTCAGCCCGAGCGCCGCCGGCAGCAGTGTCTGGGCCTCGACGTCGCGGTCGAGATTGGTATGGGCGTTGACAAGCGCCACCCCCGCCGAGAGCGCGGCGAACACGACGCCTGCGGAGCCTCGCCCGGGCGTCAGCGACTGCGGCGGCGTCAAGAACGCAGGGTGATGGGTCACCAGCACGTTGGCGCCCCGATCGGCGGCGGCGCTGATGGCTCCGCGCGTCGGATCGAGCGCAAGGACCACGCCGGTCACCGGCGCGTCGGGGTCGCCCGCCAGCAGACCGCAGCGGTCCCACTCCTCCGCGCGCTCCACCGGAAACCGCACCGCGATCGCGCGCTCGATGTCGGAGACTCTCAGGGGACTCATAGCGGGATCGACCTCGATTCATGGCGGCTGACAGGGAGACAGACGTCGGAGTATCCGGCGGCCACCAACGCGGCGTAGGCGACCTCGATGTCGAGACCGACCTCATCGGCCGCGTGAGCGTCCGACCCGGCCGTTGCCCCCACACCCGCCGACCGGAACGCGACGAGCAGGTCATGGGCCGGGTAGATCTCGGCCACCGGCTTTCGCATGCCGGCCGTCGAGACCTCGATGAGCACCCCGCCATCGGCCGCCGCGCGCGCGGCTTCTTCGTAGAGTCCGCGCGGGTCGAACGACGGGCGGTGCCCGAACTTCTTGACCAGATCCGGATGGGCCATCACGTCGAACAGACCGCTGCGAGCCGCGTGGCACCAGTGCGCGAAGTAGCTGACGTAGACCTCGTCGACGTCCCGGTCATCCCACTCTTCGAGATGGTGGGGGTCATCGAACGCCCACTCGCCGAGGAAGTGCACGCTGCCGAGAAGAACCTGTACCCCGGCGTGCGCGGCGACCTCGCGGATCGCGGCCGTCTCGTCTTCTCGGCCGGGGATCCAGTCCGCTTCGGCGCCCAGCACGACCTGCAGCCCCTTGGCGCGCTCCGCCCACAGACGGACGTCGTCGGCGTAGGCACCGAGCTTCTCGGCGGGCATCGAGATGTGGTTGTGGGGGTCCATACCGTCGGGCAGAGGCAGATGCTCGGTGAGTACGATGCCACCCAGGCCCTTGAAGATCGCCGCGCTGATCATCTGGCCCACCGAACCGCTGCCATGGCCGGACAGCTCGGTGTGAACGTGGCAGTCGATCAGCTCGCGCACGAGATCACCCCTCCACCAAGAACCCTGTCGCCCTCATAGCATACGACGCTTTGACCCGGTGCGACTCCGAAGAGCGGTTCGGTGAAGTCCACGATGAGCTCGTCTCCTTCGACCTGTGCGAGCGCATCGCGTGCGGCCATCCGGTAGCGAACCGCCGCGCCCACCCGAACGCGCTGGGTAGCGTGCCACACCACGTCCCGCGCCTCGATGCGACTGACCGCAAGCGCGTCGCGAGGACCCACGACCACGCGGTTCGGCTCCGGCTCGACCCTGAGCACGAACAGCGGGTCCCCCGTGCCGCCGATGCCGATCCCCCTGCGCTGGCCGACCGTGTAGTGAGCGATTCCCTCGTGCCGACCGAGCACCCTGCCGTCCGCGTCGACGATGTCACCCGGCGCGACCGCGGTCGGCGCGCGTTCGCCGACGACCGCCGCGTAGTCGCCGTCTGTGGCGAAGCAGGTCTCCTGGCTTTCGGGCTTGCGGGCGGTCGGCAGGCCGAACCGCTCCGCCATCGCCCTCACGTCGGCCTTGTGCAGCTCACCCACCGGGAAGAGCACATGCTCCATCTGCTCCGGAGTCAAGCGGTAGAGGAAGTAGCTCTGGTCCTTTCCCGGGTCCATTCCGCGCGCGAGCCACGGCACACCCGACTCATCGCGTTCGATGCGCGCGTAGTGTCCCGTGGCCAGGAACTCAGCGCCTTGGGCGGAGACCTTCGCGAGGAGGTCCGCGAACTTCACCCGGTCGTTGCACGCGATGCACGGGTTCGGGGTCTTGCCGGCGGCGTACTGCTCGGCGAACGGGGTCACCACATCGCGTTCGAAGATGTCTCGGTAGTTGAGCTGGTAGTGCGCGATTCCGAGCAGATCGCACACGCGCCGAGCATCACGCACCGCCGAGACAGAACAGCAGCCGCCCTCGGTGTCCGAGGACGGCCACAGCTGCATGGTGACTCCGGTGACGTCGTGTCCTTGCTCGAGCAGGAGTGCAGCAGCCACACTCGAGTCGACACCGCCACTCATCGCGACGAAGACGCGCGCCATCAGGAGGTCACCGACGGTGCCACACGTCGAACCCTAGCGCTGGCAGCAGACACTACACTCGCCGCCGGCACCCGAGGTGTCGTGGACGTGGTCCTCGTCGTGATCGTGATCGTCCTCATCGGAGTGCGGGTCGAAGTTGGGGTCGGCGCTCTTGACCTCGCCGGCGATGGGCTCGCGGCCGTGCTTCTTGAGGTAGTCGTCGACAGCCACCTTCAGGCCGTCGGTCGCAAGCACGCTGCAGTGCATCTTCGCCGGCGGAAGGCCTCCGAGCTCATCGGCGACCTGCTTCTTCGAGATCGCCACCGCCTGATCGAGGCTCAGACCCTTGGCCATCTCGGTGACGATCGACGACGTGGCGATCGCCGCGCCGCAGCCCAGTGTCTGGAACTTCACATCGTTGATGTGATCGGTCTCGTCGACCTTGATGGTGATCTTCATCATGTCGCCGCAGACCGGGTTACCCACCTCGCCCACACCGTCGGCATCCTCGATGACGCCCACGTTGCGCGGGTTGTTGAAGTGGTCCATGACCTTATCGGAGTAGAGCACGGGAGTTCCCTTCTCGGAGCGTGGATCTTCCTAGCCGGCGGTGGCGCCGAACATCTTCGCGTACACGGGCGACATCGAACGGAGGCGCTCGACGATCGGGGGGAAGACCTCGAGGAAGTACTCGACGTCTTCGGCCGTCGTGAAGCGTCCGAGCGACAGCCGGAGGCTGCCGTGGGCGATCTCGGCCGGGCAACCTATCGAGAGCAGCACGTGGCTGGGCTCGAGCGAACCCGACGAGCACGCCGAGCCGGTCGACACCGCGATCCCCTTGTTGTCGAGCTGGAGCAGCATCGCCTCGCCCTCGACGCCCTTGATGAGCAGTGGCGCGATGTTGGGAAGGCGCTCGCCGGTGCTCGCAGACGGCTCGGTGTTCTCGAGAGAACCCGTGATCCCGGATATCAGGCGATCACGCAGTCCCGCGAGGCGAACCATCTCATCGGGCTGCTCGGCGAGCATGATCTCGAGGGCGACGGTCATGCCCACGACGCCGGGGGTGTTCTGGGTACCGGAGCGCTTCTTGAACTCCTGGCCGCCGCCGCGCGCCTGGGTCTCGAACGGAGTGCGCCTCTTGAGGTACAGGGCGCCCACGCCCTTGGGTCCGTAGATCTTGTGGCTCGAGAACGAGGCGGCGTCGACACCGAGCTCCACCACATTGAACGGGATCTTCCCCAGCGTCTGGCAGGCGTCCGTGTGGAACAGCGCGCCGTGCTCGTGGGCGATGGCGGCGAGCGCCTTGATGTCGTTGACAGTACCGATCTCGTTGTTGCCGTGCATGATCGACACGAGCTTGGTGTTCGGCCGGAGCGCCTCGCGCAGGTCGTCGGCGTGGATGTGCCCGTCGGCACGAGGAGCGAGGTAGCTGACCTCGTAGCCGTGCTTCTCGAGCCACTCCGCGGGGTGCAGCACGGCGTGGTGCTCGAACGCCGAGACGATCAGGTGCGCCCCGCCCTGCGGCGACACCTTCGACAGGATGCCGACAAGCGCGGTGTTGTCCGACTCGGTACCCCCGCTGGTGAAGATGACCTCATTGGGGCTCTCGGCGCCGATGGAAGCGGCGAAACGCTCCCGCGCATCCTCGACGCCGCGATACGCGTCGCGGCCCAGCGCATAGAGCGAGTTCGCGTTGCCGTACCGTTCGGAGAAGAACGGCATCATGGCATCGAGCACCCGCTGATCGACCGGCGTTGTCGCCGCGTAGTCGAAGTACCTGGTCTCCATAGCCGCTCTCCCCTATCCGCTGACAGTCTGCGTGTGTGAGTCCATGAGTTGCTGATTCCCCGCGAGTTCGGCCAGCGACGTGGTCGCGAAGACCTCCCGCAGCGCCCGCGTGGCTTTCGCCCACACCGGAGCCGCTGCACAGGCACCGCTTCGGGTGCACCCCGTCTCTCGCTCGGAGTCGCACACACTCGTCTCCAGCGGTCCCTCGAGTGCCTCGACGATCTCGAGTACGGTGATCTGAGAGGGATCACGCGTGAGAACGAAGCCGCCCTTGGCACCACGAACCGCGGAGACGATCCCGCCTCGGCGCAACGCGACGAAGAGCTGCTCGAGGAAGCGGGGTGGTATCTCCCTGCGCTCGGCGATCTCCCGCGCGCTCACGGGCCCGGAGCCATACGTGCAGGCGAGGTCGATCATCGCCAACACTCCGTACTCGCTCTTGGCCGTCAATCGCATCGAGGCGCCGCCTTCGGGGTGCAATCCCTACAGAATCAGTAATGATTGCATCTTACCCCGAAGGGCGACCGTGTCAACCTGCAGCCGCCCGTACTCGGACAGGCGGCCTCGTCGGTGCGAAGCGTCCGATGGTCGCGCCCTCCAGACCGTTCGGAGGCACGCCGGGGCTTCTCGGCAAATCGAACACGTGTCCGATTGTCTCCGCGACAACGCACGGCTACTATGGGCATCCGCCTCTCACTGCGGGAGGCGCACTGACTGGGGATCAGAATCGATGGTTGACAGCCACCAGGGTGGCGAGAACCCGCTGGATCTGCCCAGCCATACGCGAGGCCTCGGATGACCCCAACAGGCGCCGGGGCCTCGGTTCGTCTCCGGCCCTATTCGAGCGACTTCATGAGGCTCGCCATCTCGATGGCGCCGTTGGCGGCCTCCCAGCCCTTGTTGCCGGCCTTCGTGCCACTGCGCTCGACGGCCTGTTCGATCGTATCGGCCGTGATGATGCCGAACATGACCGGTACCCCCGCGTCGAGCGAGACCTTGGCGATCCCTTTCGAGACCTCGCCGGCGACGTATTCGAAGTGCGGGGTGCCACCGCGAATCACGACGCCCAGCGCGATCACGGCATCGTAGCGGCCGCTCTTCGCGAGCTTGTCGGCGACGAGCGGGATCTCGAAGGCACCCGGGACCCACGCCACGTCGATGTCGTCTGCCGCGACGCCGTGACGAACCAGAGCGTCTTGAGCGCCGGAGAGCAGGCGGCTGCCGAGCAACTCGTTGAAGCGCGAGACGACGATCCCGAGCTTCAGGCCGGTCCCGATCAGATGTCCCTCAAACGTTGCCATCAGGTGGTCCCTTCTTCCAAGGGCGCCGATCCGCTCAGGGTGAGCGTGTGCGCCAGCTTCTCCTTCTTGGTGCGCAGGTACTCGTAGTTCGCCGGACACGACTCGACCTCGAGTCCGACCTGCTCCGTTATGGTGAGTCCGTAGCCTTCGAGCCCCACGATCTTGCGCGGGTTGTTGGTGAGAAGGCGGATCGACTTGAGCCCCAGATCGCACAGGATCTGCGCACCGATGCCGTAATCGCGCAGGTCCGCCGGGAAGCCGAGTGCCTCGTTCGCCTCGACGGTGTCGGCACCCTGCTCTTGGAGCTCGTATGCCTTGAGCTTGTTACCGAGCCCGATGCCGCGACCCTCGTGACCCACGATGTAGAGGATCACGCCCCGGCCCTCCTGCTGCACACGCCGCATCGCCTCTTCAAGCTGGGCGCCGCAGTCGCACCTCAGTGAGTGGAAGACGTCACCGGTGAGACACTCGGAGTGAACGCGCACCAACACGTCCTCGGCACCGTCGACGTCACCGACGACGAGCGCCATGTGCGTGCGCCCGTCGGTCGTGGAGGTGAAGCCGTAACCGGTGAACTCGCCGAAACGCGTGGGCAAGATGACCTTGGACGACCGATCGACGAGGCGCTCGCTGCGGCGACGGTAGCGTATGAGGTCGGCGACGGTGATCATCTTCAGCCCATGCTGAGCAGCGAACGTCTCGAGTTGCGGCCTGCGAGCCATCGAGCCGTCAGGACTGATGATCTCGCAGATCAGGCCCGCCGGCGTGAGCCCCGCGAGCCGTGCGAGGTCCACGGCGGCCTCGGTATGGCCGGCACGTTCCAGGACGCCGCCGGGCCGCGCTCGCAGGGGAAACACGTGTCCGGGCATCGAGATGTCTTCGGGCCGCGTCGCGGGATCGATCGCAGCGAGCACGGTGCTGCATCGGTCCGCCGGCGAGATGCCGGTGGTGATCTTGCCCTTCGCGCCGATCGACACGTGGAACGCGGTGCCCTGCTCGGAGGTGTTCGTCTCGGTCATGGGAGGGATTCCGAGCCGCTCGAGACGCTCGCCGGTGAGCGGCAGACAGACAAGCCCCCGACCGTGGGTGATCATGAAGTTGACCGCCTCGGGCGTGGCCTTGTCTGCGGCCATGACGAGGTCGCCCTCGTTCTCTCGGTCCTCGTCATCGACGACCACAAGCATCCTGCCTGCGGCGATCTCTTCGATCGCCTCGTCGATGGTGGAGAAGGGCGCGTGTGGAGACATGTGGGCCACTACTTCCCTTCGGTGAAGTCGCGAAGCATGTCACCCAGACCGCGGCGCGCTGCCGCCGGCTCATCGTCGTCGTAGGCGTAGACGTCCACGAAGCGCTTCACGTACTTGGCCATCATGTCCACCTCGACATTCACCGCCGAACCGATCGCCTTCTCCTTCAACGTCGTGACCTGCTCGGTGTGCGGTACCACGGCCGCGGCGATGGAGTCACCTTTGATCTGCGCGACCGTCAGCGAGATACCATCGATCGCGACGGAGCCTTTGGGGATCAGGTACTCCAGCAGGTCGCGGGGCACCTGGAACTGGTAGATGGTGCTGTTGCCGGCGGCATGCCGAAGCAGCAGCTTACCCATGCTGTCGACGTGCCCGGTCACCAAGTGCCCGCCGAGCCTGTCGGAGAGCCTCACTGCGCGCTCCAAGTTGACCTTCCCACCCTGGCGAAGCATCCCGAGGGTCGTCTTGTCGAGCGTCTCGGCGGAGACGTCGGCGATGAACGCCCCGCGGATGAACTTGACCACGGTGAGGCATACCCCGTCCACGGCGATGGAGTCTCCGATCGCCATGTCACGGCCGAAGTCGGGTGCGTAGACCTCTATCTGCGCCCCACCTGACACCCTGTCGGCACGCGTGATGATGCCCTGGGTTTCGATGAGTCCTGTGAACACGAGGGCTCCTCTCCTCTCGCTACGGCACGTCGGCGCCCAGTGGGCGCCAAACGGTGACTGACACGTCCTGAACGATACCCGCTTCGACCGGTACGAAGCGGTGTACGAGCTTGCGGGAGTCCCTGTCGGCGGCCCCGTCGTAGAGCGAGGGAGCGCCGGGTCCGGCCATGCCTCCGGCGGTCACGGTCACCAGCCGGTCCATGCACCCGGGTGTGCGCCACAGGCTTGTGAGGAGGCGGGGGCCCGGCTCGACGAGCACCTCGCCCACGCCTCGGTCGCCCAGGACAGCGAACGCCCCGGCCAAGCCCCGCGACGCATCGTAGCGCGACACAAGCACGGAGTCCGGAAGCGCTTCCACCGTGGTCGGGTCGTCGAGGTCGTCGGAGATGAGCAGCAGCGTCGGAGCGCGGCCGTCCGAGAAGACACGGCTCCCTTGCGCAGGGATCGTGCGATGCGCCAACACGACCCGCAGCGGCTGGTGCTCCGCACGTCCGCCCGCATCGTCCCTGACCGTGAGCTCGGGGTCGTCGGCGATCACCGTCGCCGCGCCCACGAGCACCGCGTCCGAGTGACTCCGCAGCAGACGGGTGACGCTCGCTCCGGAAGCGCCGGTGACAACAGCGGGCTCGCCGGGATCGAGCGCCACTCGGGCGTCGAGCGACAGCGCGACCTTCGCGGTGACAAGAGGCAGGCCCGTGGACACGCGCTTCAGCCAGCCCTCGTTGAGAGCAGCGAACGGGGTGGGGTCGTCAGCGAAGCCGATGGCCACGCCCGCGTCCCGGAGCCTCTCGGCCCCGCTGCCGGCACGTGGGTTCGGGTCGGGCATGCCGATGACGACCCGGGTGATCCCCGCAGCGATGAGCGCATCGGTGCAAGGAGGCGTCTTGCCGTGGTGAGCGCACGGCTCGAGGGTGACGTAGGCCGTCGCCCCGCGGGCAGCATCGCCCGCGTGTGCGAGCGCGAACACCTCCGCGTGAGGCTCACCGGCACGAGGATGGTAGCCCTCGCCCACGATGCGTCCATCGGAGACGATGACGCAGCCGACGCAGGGATTGGGCCACGTCGCCCCGCGGCCGCGGAGGGCCAGCTCGAGCGCGCGGCGCAGGTGCGGGTCATCGACCCGAGATGCGACATCGTCAAAGAGCCGCATGAAGCGACCTTCCTTCTCCCATCCGGACTATGACCGTCGGCTCCGGAGTCTCACCGGATCGGCCCCTTTCGGGGTTCGCGGGCTGTAACCGCCGGTGGGGAATCTCACCCCGCCCTGAAGAAAGCGATTCGGAGTTTACCACACAGAGCACCTGCGCAGCCGCGCCGCGGGACGCGTTCGAGCCAGCGTGCAGCGCGGTCGCGGTTCTCCCTCGAGCTAGGTGACTGCCTCAGCCGCCGCCCTGATCGCGGCCATGGCGGCGATCGGATCCGCTTCACCGAACACCGCGTTGCCCGCTACGAGACAGCGCGCACCGACCTCGGTGACCAGAGGCGCGGTCGTCGTGTTGATACCGCCGTCGACCTGGATCATCGGCTGCAGACCGAGCTCACCGCACATCCAGGAGAGCTCGCTCACCTTCTCCACACTGCGCTCGATGAAGCTCTGGCCGCCGAATCCGGGGTTCACGCTCATGATCAGGATCATGTCGACTATCCCGAGTACCTCCACGAGTTGGTCGACCGAGGTCCCCGGATTGACGCTCACCGCAGGCGACGCGCCCGCTTCACGGATGCGGGTGAGTGTGCGATGAAGATGCGGGCATGACTCGACGTGCACCGTGATGCTGTCGGCGCCCGCATCGAGATACCACTCGATCGTCGAATCCGCGTTGTCGATCATGAGGTGCACGTCGAGGGGCTTGGTGGCCACTCGCTTGAGTGCCTTGATCACCGGCGGGCCGATCGTGAGGTTCGGGACGAAGTGTCCGTCCATGACATCGACGTGGATGAAGTCCGCGCCGCCTGACTCGACGATCTCGACCGCTTCGGCAAGGCGCGTGAAGTCCGCCGAAAGGATCGACGGCGCAATCAGGACCCGCTCGCTCATAGCTGGTATGCCCCTCTCGAAAGCATCGTGGCGCCGGCGAACCGACCGGGACTGCGTGCTAGTCGATCACGAGCCCCATACCGTGGAGCTCGTCGCGGGCCTCTCGGCCCATCAGCAGCGTCCCGGCCTCGCGCGGATCGAGCCCCTCATAGAGGACCGCACGCACCAGCTCGGTCAAGGGCATCTCCACGCCCTCGCGCTTTCCGAGCTCATCGACCGAGATACAGGCGACAGCGCCCTCGGCCACCATGTGCGTCTTGTCGTAGAAGTCCTGCATCGTGCCGCCCTCGGCGACCAGCTGGCCCAGACCTCTGTTGCGGGAGTGGCGGCTCGTGCATGTGACGATGAGATCACCCATCCCCGCCAGTCCCATGTAGGTGAGCGGGTTGGCGCCGAGCGCCGCACCGAGCCGGCTCATCTCCGCGAGTCCGCGCGTCATCAGAGTCGCCTTGGTGTTGTCGCCGTAGCCCAGTCCGTCGCACATACCGGCAGCGATCGCGACGATGTTCTTGCTCGCGCCGCACAGCTCCACGCCCACGACATCGGGATTCGTGTAGACGCGGAAGAACGATGTCATGAAGGCGTCTTGGAAGAGTCGTCGGACGTCCTCCGAGTAGCTCGCCACGACGGTGGCCGACGGCACGCCCTTGCTGACCTCCTCGGCATGGTTGGGACCCGAGAGCCCGGCTATGCGCTCGCCGTTGCCGAACACGTCTGCGAGCACTTCCGTCATGAGCATCAGCGTGTCCTGCTCGACACCCTTGGACAGGATGCAGACGGGAGTGTCGGAGCTCAGGTGCGGCTTCATCGCCTCAGCGGTCGTTCGGACACCCATACTCGGCGTGACCATCACGACAGCCTCGGCGCCCTCGAGCGCGGCAGCGACGTCGTCCGAAGCACGCACGGTCGCGGGAAGAACGACGTCCGGCAGGTAGAGCGGGTTGCGGTGACGCGCGTTGACGCCCTCGGCGATCTCGGTCTCGCGCGCCCACAGCGAGACCTCGTGACCTTTGCCGCCCAGAAGCCAGCTCACCGCGGTGCCCCACGAACCCGCACCAATGACAGAGATACGCACTAGTCCTCCTCGGTCTTCGACATAGCCTCGCCCCGACGGCTCAACGATATCTTACTCTCCTCGCCGCGTGCGATTCTGCCGATGTTCGCCCAGTGCCGGGCGATGACCAGCGTCGCCGCAACGAGCGAGAACACCATGAGTGCGGGCCGGTCGCCGTAGAGCACCCACGTGAGTATCGGAAACTCGATGGCGATGACGATCGACCCGAGAGAGACCATCCGCCATGCGGCGACGACGACGATGAAGCTCACGAACAGGATCGGCCACGCCATCGGCATCATCACGGCGATGGTCCCCGCACCCGTCGCGACACCCTTGCCACCGCGGAAGCGGATATAGGGCGAGAACGAATGGCCGAGGATGGCCGACATGGCCACCGAGACGAGCACCCAATCCCGTGCGTTCCCGGTGATCTCCGGCGGGCACAGGAGCATGGCGACCGCCACGGCTGCCGCACCCTTCGCGATGTCGAGCACGAACACGGCCAGTCCTGCTCGAAAGCCCAGAACGCGAAAGACGTTCGTGGCTCCCAGGTTCCCCGAGCCGTGATCGCGCGGATCGACTCCGTAGAACCCCCTGCCCACGATGAGCGCCCACGGAATCCCACCCACGAGGTAGCCCACCGCGAGCGGGGCGGCTATGCGTGCGATCGTCTCCAGCAAGACACTCAGTCCTTCTTGCGGAACTTCATCAGAATCGGTGTCCCGGTGAAGTCGAAGCGCTCCCGCATACGGTTCTCGATATAGCGGCGATAGTTGTCGTCAACCAAGGTGGGGTGATTCGCGAAGAACGTGAATCCGGGAGGCGCGATGCGCGTCTGCGTCACGTAATGCATCCGCAGCGTCTTGCCGCCCTGATTGCGCGTGTGGCCGAAGTCGCGCATCTCGGTGAGAAGCTTGTTGAGCTGGCTCGTCGAGATCTCACGCGTGTAGTTGCCGTACGCCTTGGAGATCGCGGACCATATCTTGTGCACGCCGCGGCCGGTGAGGGCGCTGATGCGCAGCACCGGAGCGAATCCCACGAATCCCATCCGCTCCTCGACTCGCGTCTCGAGGTACTCCTTCTCAACATCGTCCTCGAGCGTATCCCACTTGTTGAGAAGCAGGATCATCGCGCACCCGCGCTCCTCGGCGAAGCGTGCGATGCGCTGGTCCTGATCGGTGAGTCCGATGGTCGAGTCGATGACGAGCAGCGCCACGTGGGCACGGTCGATCGCGCGCATCGCGCGCACGAAACCGTAGTACTCGACGTCTTCGTCGATGAGCGACTTGCGCCGTATGCCCGCGGTGTCCACCAGACGGAAGGTCGTGCCATCCTTCTCGAAGGTCATGTCGATCGCGTCACGCGTCGTCCCGGCGACGTCACTGACGATCGAGCGCTCCTTGCCCACCAGCTGATTGAGCAGAGAGGACTTGCCGGCGTTGGGCCGCCCGATGATCGCGACGTTGATGACGCCCTCGTCGGTCTCAGGCTCACTCGACGGCAGGACCTTCACGATCTCGTCGAGCAGGTCGCCGGTTCCGTTGCCGTGAGTCGCACTCACAGGCCAGGGTGTGTCGAGGCCCAGCGACCAGAAGTCGTAGGTCTCTTCCGTGCTGCCGGGGTTATCGACCTTGTTCACCACGAGGAAGACCGGTTTGCGCGTCCGCTTGAGGATGCGCGCGACCTCTTCGTCGTCGGGGGCGAGTCCCGTCTTGCCGTCAACGAGGAAGATGATGGCTTCCGCCTCGTCGGTCGCCATGAGTGCCTGCGTGCGGATGGAGGTCTGGAACGCATCGGTGTTCCCGGCCTCGATCCCGCCGGTGTCGATGAGCATGAAGTCGACCCCGTTCCAGTCGGCACGGTGGTAACTGCGATCACGCGTCACACCGCGCGCCTCGTGGACGATGGCGTCGGATCCTTGGGCGAGTCGGTTCACGAAGGTGGACTTGCCCACGTTGGGGCGTCCGACGACTGCGACGATGGGAAGCGGCATGGCCGCGTCACTCCTTATGCTTGTGCGGGCGGGTTCCGGGCCACACCGATGAGGCCGTCCAGCAGTCCCGCGGCGTCGCAGGATACCACACGGAGGTCGGCGCCGCTTGCACGGCGGAGGTCCTCGACACTCATGTCATCGAGCGTGAGCCCGTCGGCGTTGAGTATCACGTCGGGCACGATGTAGGCGCTCGGTCGGCGTGAAGAACCGCGGTCCGCGGTGACGGCGGAGACCAGGTCGGCACCGGTGAGCAGACCGGTGACCCCGACGTTCCCGCCGAAGAACCGGTTGGGCACGGCGAGCAACCTGACGCGTCCGGCGGCATCGCAGGCGTTGAGCGCTCCGGCGATCGTGGTCGCGGCCATGACGCCCGTCACGATGGTGACCGCCTCGGACTCGGCGGGCAGCGCACGCACGGCTTCCGTCAGCGGCTCACGGAGAGCGCCGACCTCATCGGCGAGACTGCGCACGAGTCCGATCCCGTTCTCGTACTGCGGGTAGTCGTCGTACCACTCGGCGGTCGGGAACGGGGCCTTGGCGTTGAGGTAGAACTCGTCGGCCAGGTGCACCCACGTGACGCCATCGCGCTCCCGCGACCCGAACTGCCACCTCTGCACCTGCTGGATGACCATCGCCGCGCTGACCGGGTCGTTGTAGCTCGCCGAGAAGCGCTCCTGGTGTCTCGTGTAGCCGAGCGGCACGATGCCGACCGACACGATGCCTTCCCGTTCGGCCAGCCACGTGAGGCTGCGGTCGAGATGCTCGGCGTCGTTGACTCCGGGCACGAGCACGATCTGCGCGTGCAGGTCGATCCCCTCGTCGAGAAGCTGGTCGATACGTTCGAGCGCCCGGTCCTCTCTGGCGCACACGAGGCTCCCGCGCACGTCAGGCTCGACCGCGTGCACGGACACGTAGAGCGGCGACAGGTGCTGTTCGGAGATCCGCACGACGTCTGCGTCGCTGAGGTTCGTGAGCGTCACGAAGTTGCCTTGCAGGAAGGAGAGCCTGAAGTCGTCATCGCGCAGGTAGAGGGCCTTGCGCATACCCCCGGGCAGTTGCGTCATGAAGCAGAACACGCAGGTGTTGCCGCACGTGCGGATGCCGTCGAACACAGCGTCGGCGAAGTCGATCCCCCACGGCGTTCCCGGCTCTCGCTGCAGGTTCACGCTGCGGGCGTCGCCGGAGCTCGATACCACCGAGAGCGTGACCGCATCCGAATCGGTGTACCACTGCCAGTCCACGACATCGTCGACAGCCGAGCCGTCGACGGCGACCACCCGGTCCCCCGCGAGGAGACCCGCTCGATCCGCGGGAGATGACGGCACGACGGCGGCGATGAGGCCGCCCCTCGACTCGGGGTGCTCGGTGGGAGCGTACTGTGCCCGGGCAGCGGTCACTTCATCGCCTCGATGGCGCTGATGACCCCCCGCATCTGCCTGTCGGGGGTCGACGCTCCCGCAGCGACACCGGCGATCTGAGCCCCCTCGAACCATGCGGGGTCGAGGTCGTCGGCGGTCTCGACGTGGTGGGTCCTCGTGTTGGCTTCTCGGCAGATCTCGACGAGGCGGGTCGTGTTGCCGGAGTTGTGCCCCCCGACCACCACCACGACATCGACGCTCTCGGCCAGCTCGGCTGCGGAGCGCTGCCTCTTGGCCGTCGCCGAGCAGATCGTGTTGTACACCCTGAGCTCGGTCACCCGCGGCATGAGGGCGTCGACGACCTCGTTGAGCAACTCTTGAGACTGCGTGGTCTGAACGACGACGCCGACGCGGCGCGACCCCAAACGCTCGGGCAGCTCGGAGGCGTTCTCGACCACGATCGCCTCCCCGCCTGCATGCGCCATGATGCCCTCCACCTCAGGGTGGTCGGCCTCCCCCACGATGACGACGGTATACCCGTCGCGCCGCAGCTCACCAGCGGCGTCATGGGCCTTGCTGACATGCGGGCAGGTCGCATCCACGACGTCGAGGCCCTTGTCTTCGGCTGCGGCGATGATAGCCGGATCCACTCCGTGACTGCGGATCACCAGGGTGCCCGAATCGACCTCGTCCAGGCAGCCGGCGACCTCGACGCCACGTGCGCGCAGCGCCTCGACCGCCTGGGGGTTGTGGATCAGAGGGCCGAGTGTGTGTACCGCCGTGCCCTTCCCAGCCGCCTCATCGGCGAGCTTGAGCGCCCGTTCGACCCCATAACACACGCCTGCATAGCGAGCGACTTCGACCTTCATCTAGCGCGCTCCTCTCGCCATGTCGCGCTCATGTGCGATACGGACCATCAGCTCGGCGGTCAGTGACTCCATACGCTCCTTGCGCCCACCTACGAAGCTCTCGGGCTGAAGCGGTTCCCCGAATCGGATGGTCACTTTCGGGAATCGTGGCAGCCTGGCCCCTCGAGGAAGCGCTCTGTCAGTGCCGGCGATCCCCACGGGAACGACCGGGACCGATGCTCTGAGTGCGATGAACGATACGCCTTGGTGTGCCTCACCCAGCTCATCCGAAGCACGGTGCCCGCGTGTCCCTTCAGGAAACATACCCACGAGCTCCCCACCGGCCAGCAGTATCGTGGCGTTGGAGATCATGGCGCGGTCGGCCGTACCCCTCTCGACGGGGAGCGCCCAGAAGTGGTCGAGCGCCCAGCCCAGCCAACCGGTCTGCCACAGCTCTGCCTTCGCGACGAAGTGCACGGGGCGAGGTGATGCACACCACAGCAGGGCGGGATCGAGGTAGCTCACGTGGTTGCCGGCGAGCAACGCACCGCCAGCGGGAATGTTCTCCAGGCCCTCGATTCGAGTGCGGTAGACCGCGAGCAGCACCTTGCCGACGGTCGCGCGCAAGAAGCGCGCGAGTGCCCACCCGGGTGAGTCGGGACCGGAAGCGGGCTTGCCACGCAGGTCGGCCGAGCTCACGTGCGCGCCTGGTGCGCCAGCAGCGCGATACGCTCGATGACCTGCTCGACCGAGAGCCCGGTGGTATCGAGGATCACGGCGTCGTCCGCGGCGGCGAGTGGAGCGACGGGCCGCGACGAGTCGGCCTCGTCTCGGCGCATGATCGAGTCATGCACCTCCTGCGCGTCGACCTCGAGTCCGTTCTGCGCTTGCTGCAACGCGCGTCTGCGGGCCCGCTCCTCGGGCGTGGCGGTCAGGTACACCTTGACCTCGGCGTCCGGAAAGACCACCGTCCCTATGTCGCGGCCCTCGACCACGATGTCTTCTCCCTCGCTCAGATGACGCTGCTGCGCCACCATCGCGATCCTCACTCTGGGAAGCCGAGCCACCGAGCTCACGGCGTCATCGACTTCAGGACTCCGAATAGCGCCGGTCACGTCGTGCTCGGCGATGAACACCCGCGAGGGAAGCGACTCGCCCGGCTCGTGGGCGAAGCGCACGACATCTGACTCGGCGATCGCCACCACGGCGTCTTCGTCTGCCGGGGAGACTCCCCGCGTCAGCGCCCTCCACGCCACCGCGCGATACATCGCACCGGTGTCCAGGTAGTGGAAGCCCATCGCCTCTGCGACGAGTTTGGCAACGGTCGACTTCCCGGAGCCGGCGGGCCCGTCTATCGCGATGATCATGTCCGCTGGTCCGCTTCCGTCCGAGGGTGCGTTTCGACGACCGAGATTGTACTACGCGAGCAAGGACTCCACGTCCGCCGAGAAACCCGGATAGCTCACCTCGACGGCATCGAAACGGGCGATCTCGACCGGTCCGCACGCGACCATCCCGGCGAGCGCCCACGTCATCGCGAGCCGATGGTCGCCCAGCGAATCGAGCTGCGCGGCGGTCAGATCGGAGGGCCCGTCCACCTCAAGCCAGTCCGGCCCGCTTCGCGCGCGAACACCGAGCGCCTTCAGGCCGAGGCAGACCGCGTCCAACCGGTCGCTCTCCTTGACTCGCAGCTCCCCCACGCCCTCGAAGCGCGTCGTGCCGTGAGCGGTTGCAGCGACCAGAGCGAGTACCGGCACCTCGTCGACCATCGACGGAACCTCGGAAGCTGCGACCGCGCAGCCGCGCAAGTCAGGCGAGTAGCTCACCCTGATCGTTCCCACGGGTTCAGCACCCGCTTCCTCATCGATCGTGGCAACGAGGTCCGCGCCCATGCGCTGGAGCACCCGCGCGAATCCGACACGCGTTTCGTTGAGCGACACGCCGGGGATCTCGACGGAGCTGCCGGGCACCATGGCTGCAGCAGCCGCGATGAACGCCGCCGATGAGGGATCGCCCGGCACCGCCACCGTGGTGGCCGCCAGCAGTTGCGGTCCGCACAGCGATGCCGACCGGTTCTCCGGGTCGGACTTGAGCGATATCCCGAACGCCGGGAGCAGCCTCTCGGTGTGATCGCGGCTGCGCGCCGGCTCCACCACCCTCACTCCTCCGCCCGCGCGGAGCCCCGCGAGCAGTACGGCCGTCTTGACCTGCGCCGACGCTACCGGCGACGAGAAAGAGTACGGCTTGAGCGTTGCGCTCCCGTGCACGGTGACCGGCAGTGTGCCCCCGGGACCCGTCTCGAAGCGCGCCCCCATCGCTGTGAGCGGTTCGGTCACGCGACTCATAGGCCTGCGCGAGAGTGACGCGTCCCCCACCAACGTGGCCGTGATGGGCCAACCCGCAAGCACGCCCATGAGCAGGCGCGCGGTGGTTCCCGAGTTGCCGCAGTCGACCGGCGCGGTCGGCTGTCGCGGGCCACTCGCACCCCAGCCTGTGATGGTCCCCGCCAACGAGCCGTCCGGCTGTGCGGTGAGCTCGACGGCAGCGCCGAGCGCCCCGACCGCACCGACCGTGGAGCGGACGTCGGCGGAGTCCAGGACGCCGCTGAGCGTCGATACGCCTTCGGCCATGGCTGCGAACAACACCGCGCGATGGGAAAGCGACTTGTCGCCCGGCACGCGAACGGTGCCGCGCAACGGCGCGGAGCCGGGGCCGTACGTTCGGTTCACAGTTCCTCCTCCGCCTGTGCGAGTGGTGTGAACCGTGGTTCGTAGCCCAGCGCGTCAAGGTCGGCCGCCAGACGAGTCAGATCGCCCTCATCGGTGAGAACGAGTACGAGGAGCGCCCGATCCTCAGTCTCGTGATCGATGTCGATGCCCTCGATGTTGCATCCCGCCCTGGAGACCGCACCGGTGATCTCGGCGACCACGCCGGGGCTGTCTCCCATCGGCACGACGAGTTCCGTGAGCGCGGCGGTCGCCGGTACCCACTGAGCGGGCAGCGAACGCCGGACCTCGGCGGCACCCGACAGCCACGCGGTGATCGCCGCGGCGTCGCGGGCGCGCACTCGAACCTCGAACTCCCGCAGCACCTCGCGCAGCTCCGAGAGGCCCGCAGCGAGCGCATCGGCGTTGTCCAGGCAGATGCCGGTCCAGAGGTCCGGCGATCCCGCGGCGATGCGGGTCGTGTCCTTGAAACCGCCTGCCGCAAGCCGCATCAGCTCTCCGCCCTCGCCGGCGTGCGCGGCGGCGAGGTCGACGAGCGCGGCCGCGGCGACATGGGGGACATGGCTCACGATGGCGACAGACTCATCGTGGGCCTTCGCGTCGACAGAGATCACCCGAGCGCCTACAGCGCTCACAAGCGCGTGCACCTGACGGTATGCCTCAGGATCGGTGTCGTCGGCGGGTGTGAGCAGCCAGTAGACTCCACCGAACAGGTCGGCCTTCGACGCGGTGACTCCACTTCGCTCGCTTCCCGCCATGGGGTGGCCGCCCACGAACCGCTCGGGGCGCGCGAGAAGTGACTTCGCCGCCGCAAGCACCGCGCTCTTCGTGGAGGCGACGTCGGTGACGACCCCATCGAAGCCGGCTGAGCCAAGCCGCGCGAGCCACTCGATCGCGAAGCGCGCGGGTGTCGCGACGACCACAAGGTCGGCACCACCGGACGCCAGCCACGAGCATGCTCCCGCCTCATCGGGCCCCGAGATCTCATCGGCGACGCCGTTCTCAAGCGCCCACGCCAGCGCATCGGGGTCTGTGTCGATGGCGAGCACGCGGGGCGGATCGGGGAGAACCTTGAGCGCACGGGCGAAAGAACCGCCGATGAGCCCGATCCCGATCACTGCGACGCGCTCGAACGCGCCCGGCGAAACCATCTACGACACCTCCAAGTGCTTGATCTCGGTACCGAAGAAGCGCGCGGTCGAGTCCATCGGGCCGGCGACCACCGCCGGCGAGAGCGAGTGCGACAGCCGCGCTTCGACTCCCGCATCCTGCAACAGTGCGACAACGTGGTCGATATCGGGCCGGGACGTGTGGTCCCGCATGACTCCCAACATGGTCGCTCTCTCCTCGCGTATGCAGCGTCGCGACTGCGGACCGATCGGCCGCGGCGCGGCCGCCTCGCGCTGGCTACAGCGAGCCGAGTGAAGCGACGGCCGCCTCGAACGCAGCGATCGTCGCCCTCGTGTCCTCAGGAGTACCGATACCCACCCGCAACGCCGGCGCAGTGCCGAAGTCCCGGACGATTATCCCGTGAGACAGCAGGGTCTCGAAGACTTCGACCGGCTTCTCCGTCAGCATGTAGACGAAGTTCGTCTCTGACGGCACGTATGAGATGCCGAGCCGGTCGAAGCACTCGTACAGATACGCCTTCTGTTCCTGGTTCTTGCGGCGGCGACGCTCAACCTCGGCCTCGTTCGACCAAGGAGTAGTACGCACCGACCTGGGCGACGGTATTGACGTTGAACGGTTCGCGGACCTTGTTGATCGCGGCGACCATCGCAGGCGGGAAGACACCGTAGCCGACACGAAGCCCGGCCAGCGAGTAGATCTTCGAGAAGGTTCGCAGCACGCCAAGCGGCCTCGCACCGTCGAACCATTCGAGCGCGTCGGGGTAGAGCCCGCTCGTGACGTATTCGAAGTACGCTTCGTCGACGACCACGAGCACGTGTTCAGGAACGGCGCTCATGAACCGCGCGAATGCCTCGCGCTCGTAGATGGTGCCGGTCGGATTGTTGGGGTTGCACAGGAATACGATGCGCGTGCGCTCCGTGATGGCCGCCAACATCGCATCGAGGTCGTGCACGTGGCCGGGGGCCAAAGGCACCTTCACTGCAGTGGCGCCGGTGAGTTGCGCCACCATGGGGTAGACCACGAAGCTGGGCCAGGCGAACACGACCTCATCACCCGGGCGCAGAACCGCCTGCGCGACGAGACGGATGAGCTCGTTACTGCCGTTGCCGACGACCACGTTCTCGGCCGAGACCCCAAGCGACGCCGCGAGCCGGTCCTTGAGCACACGAGCGGCTCCGTCGGGATAGACGTTGAGGCGAGACAGAACCGCGTGCATCGCCTCAAGGGCCTCGGGGAACGGCCCGTACGGATTCTCGTTGCTGGAGAGCTTGCGGATGACGTCGTGTCCGCTGCGCTCGCGGACCTCAGACGCACGCAGACCCGGTGCGTACGGCACCATCGGCGCGACTTCTTCTCGGATGAGGGTGTCCCAGTCCAACGTAGGCCTTTCGCATAGATCGCGTCACATGAGTCTGTGGTCGACTCCTGGTGTGCCGACGATTGTGGCTCATGAGAACGGGACGTACAAGGGGCGGCGCGGCCGAGCGGCCGGGAGCGTACGGCTAGAAGAGAGAGTCGTCGGGCGCCCCGAACACCGCTGCGACAGCGGCGTCCTCGACGCCTTCGATCTCGACGGTCTTGACCCGTGCCGAGTGACCCCTGACCACGCGCACTCGGGACTTGGGAACGCCGAGAGCGGCCGCGAGGGTCCGCTCCACCGACGCGTTCGCCTTACCCCCCTCGGGCGCGGCGGTCACCTTCACTCGGAGCTCGGAGCCACGCCAGCCGGCAACCTCGTCCTTGCCCGACTTCGGCGTGACATGCACGACGATACGGGCCACCTGCGTCAGTCGATCTCCTCGATGTCCATGTCGTCCTCACGCTCTCCCAGATGACGCAGTCCCGGTAGCGTGAACTCCGACGGTTCCACGAGCTTGACATCTTCAGGGATGTCCGGTGAATCGACCTCTCCGAGCGTGACCGACTGAACGAAGCCGGCAGCGGGCGGCTCGTTCTCGTAGGCAGCCACTATCGGTGCCGCCGGGGTCTCGTGCTCGATGCGGGCCGCCGGTTCTGGAGCGGTGACCGGTTCAACCGGCACGAACGGTTCCGGGGACACGAACATGGGCGCCACGGGCGGCTCTGTCGCGCGTACGACGACATCTCCCTCGACGCCCTCACCGGTCTCGCCCAAGAGGACCTGCACGTCGTCGGGCAAGGCCACCTCGGAGATCGAACGCTGGTGCTCGTCGAGAACGGCCTTGAACCTGGCGCGGAACTCCTCTTCGGCCTGCTTGATGCGCACGAGTTCTGAAGTCACTTGCTGCTTGCGCGCGAGCGCGTTGTGGATGATCTCCTTGGCCTTGATCTCGGCATCTCGCACAACGGAGTCAGCCTCGGCGCGCGCCTTGTTGCGCATGTCCTCGCCGGCCGTCTGAGCGGAGATTATCGCGTTGTTGACCGCGCTCTCCTTGATCTCGAAGTCGCGGATGCGCGTAGTGGCCGTCTGAAGCTGCTCGCTCAGATCGATGTTCTCCTTCAGAAGCCGCTCGAACTCATCAGCGACCTCATCGAGGAACTTGTCGACCTCTTCTTCGGCGTATCCGCGCAGGGAGTGCCTGAACTCCTTGTGGTGGATGTCGAGTGAGGTGAGCTTCATCGGGAATTCCTTCTTTCAGCAGCGGCGACGTTTCAGAGCACACTGAACAGCAGACGACTGAGTACGTTCAGCACCAGTATCGCCACGATCGGCGAGATATCAAGCGCCCCCATCGGTGGGATGATGCGCCTGAACAGGCTGAGATAGGGCTCGCAGATCGATCCGAGAACCCCATGGAGGTCGGCGAACACACCCTTCATGGGGAACCAGGACAGAAGAACGTAGGCGATTATCAGGAACACATAGAACTGGATGATCGTGTTGAGGATCCCGGCCATACCTAGGCCCCCAGCTCTCGCGCGCGATGAACCGCTTTCGATACAGCTTTGGCGAACGCCGCTCTGACACCTTTGGCCTCAAGCGCGTTGATGGCGGCGATCGTAGTGCCTCCGGGACTCGCGACACCGTCGATGAGCTCCTCGGGGTGCATCCCCGTCTGCTCGAGCATGCGGGCGGTACCGAGCATCGTCTGGACGGCCAGCTCCTGCGCGGTATCGCGCGCAAGCCCTTCAGCCACGCCGGCGCGCGCGAGCGCATCGATCACCAGCGCGAAGTACGCCGGTCCCGAACCCGAGATCGCCGTGCCGGCATCTTGGTGGCGCTCCTCGATCACGATGGACCGCCCGATCGCCGAGAACAGATCCGCGGCGCTGCCCACATCTTCCTGTGAAGCCTCCGAACCGCCGCTCACGAGTGCCATTCCCTCCCCGACGAGCGCCGGCGTGTTGGGCATGACGCGTACGACTCGGGAACCCTCGGGCAGCAGCGATTCGATACGGGCACACGTGATTCCCGCGGCGATCGATATCACCACTGCATCGCCCACGTGATCGGACAGCTCCCGGACGACCGAATCCATGACCTGGGGCTTGACCGCGAGCAACACGGCGGTCGCCCCGGCGAGCGCCTCGACCCCCGAGGGGACCGCGCTCACGCCAAGCGCGCCGGCAAGCTCGGCCCTCCGCTGCGCGACGGGCTCAGCCACGACCACCTGGTCGGCGGTGAGAGCACCGGCGCCCAAGAGGCCGGCGACGATCGCCTCACCCATCCGGCCGCCGCCGATCACCGCCAGCGTGCCGTCGAAGCGGTACGTGCCACTCATCGAGATCTCCTTGGCCGGCGCATGAACGTCAGTCACCGTAGAACATGCTGCCGCCCTGGAGCCGGCGCCTGTCGGCATCTGAGACCTCAACGTTGTGCGGCGTGAGCATGAAGACCTTCTCGGAGACCTTCTGCAGCCCGCCATCGAGCCCGTAGGTGAGTCCCGAGGCGAAGTCCAAGAGACGTTTGGCCAGATCGGGCTTGGTGAGCGTCAGATTCAAGATCACCGGCGTGCCTTGTTTGAACTTGTCGCCGATGGACTGCGCCTCGGCGTAGCTCTTGGGCTCGACGATGTGCATCTTGACCTGAGGAGACACCGATGAGACCGACGCTGCGCCCGTGGGGACGCTGTGGAGCGGCGCGTTGTGCGACGCACTGCGCACACGGCTCATGTCCGGACCGCGGTCGACCCTGCGGACCGCGTTGGCGTTGGCGCCGGAGTCGTACGGAGAGTGATCGGCTCGGACGCCGCGAAGACGGAGCATAGTCGTCCTCGAACTCGTCGGGCTCGTCGGCGAGGTACTCCTCGTCCTCGTAGTAGCCCTCTTCATCCCACTCGTCTTCGAGTCCCAAGCGGACCTTCACGCGATGCCAGAGTCCCACCGACGTCTCTCCCTCTCGATGGCGTCACCTGCCGAAGATCGCCCCACCCACCCGCACGATGGTGGCACCCTCTTCGACGGCCACGCGGTAGTCGTTCGACATGCCCATTGAGAGCTCGTTCAACTCTACACCATTGAGCGGCATCTCCTTGAGGGAGTCGCGCAGTTCTTTCAGTTCGCGAAACACCCACCGAGCGTCCTGCGGACGCCCCAGCGGGGCCATCGTCATCAAACCCCGCACCAGCACGTTTCCGGCCGCCGACGACTCGATGAGGGCCTCTCGCACCTCATGCGGCGCGAACCCGTGCTTCGACTCCTCGCCACTCACGTTGACCTGAAGAAGGACGGGCTGTACGACACCGGCCGCAGCCGACCGTTTGGATATCTCCTCTATCAGACGACACGAGTCGACGCTGTGGATCAGACGCGCCCGTCCCACGACGTCTTTGACCTTGTTGGTCTGGAGCGTGCCGATGAAGTGCCAGTGAGCCGTCGGGAACAACCCATACTTGCCCAAGAACTCCTGGACACGGTTCTCCCCGAAGTCGTCGATGCCGGCGGCAAGCGCCTGACGGATCTCCTCGATCCCGACGGTCTTGGTCACCGCCACGATCGTGACGTCGGCAGGATCCCTCCCTGCCACGTCCGCTGCGTCGACCACATGCCGCCGGACCGCTTCATAGCGGGCGGCGACTGCAGCCATATCCTCAAGCCTCCTTGGTCGCGGTCGGGTTGTCCCCCGGCCAGTCCCGCTCCCCTGTGATCAGGTAGGCGATGCGCTCGCCGATATCGACCGCATTGTCGGCGATCCTCTCGAGATAGCGACTGGCCATCACCATGGACGATGCCCACTCGATCTCCTCCTCTTCCTGCAAGCGAGCGAGCTCGCGGAAGAACTGCTTGTAGAGGTGATCGATCGGCTCATCGAGTTCGGGCAACTTGCGAGCGAGTTCGAGATCGCGCTTCTCCAGAGCCTCACGGGTCGCATCGAGCACACGATAGACGAGGTTGCCTTGAGCCTGGATCAGATCGTAGAGCGTCTGCGGACCTCGTCGGCCAGCGGTGCGGCGAGTGGCCTTGGCGATGTTGACCGAGAGGTCGGCCATCCGCTCGAGATGCATGACGATGAAGACCAGTGACTGGAGCAGCCTCAGGTCGCGGGCCACGGGAAACTGGGTCGCGATGGTCTCGAGGACGCGCTCCTCTACACCCACGCAGCGCGTGTCGATCATGTCGTCCCCGGCGATCACTTCGTTGGCGAGGTCGACGTCGCCCGTGATGAGCGACGTGACCGCCGAGCGAGTGGTGGCACTCACCGCGGCGGCGATGTCGACGACCTCGGCATGAAGGTCCGAGAGTTCCTTGTTGAACTGTTCACGCATGACTACTCCTCGGCGCCGAGAGCGTGTGCGGGTATCGCATCCAGTATAGCGCTGAGCCTCGCTGCGGTTGCGTCCTGTTTGTTACATATCGGACGACCAGACGCGCATCGTTGCTAGCCGAACCGCCCGGTGATGTAGTCCTCCGTGCGTTTGTCGCACGGACTGGTGAATATCTCGCTCGTTCGCCCGAACTCGACGAGCACCGCGGGCTCACCGGCGACCTCTTGCAGGAAGAACGCCGTGAACTCGCTCACGCGCGCCGCTTGCTGCATGTTGTGGGTGACGATCACGATGGTGACCGTGTCCTTGAGCTCGGCCATCAGGTCCTCGATCTTCTGGACCGAGGTGGGGTCGATCGCGGAGCAGGGCTCATCCATCAGCAGCACCTCAGGCTGGACCGCGAGCACGCGTGCGATGCACAGACGCTGCTGCTGGCCACCCGAGAGCGTGAGTCCTCCGCGGCCCAGGATGTCCTTGACTTCCTTCCAGAGGTTGGCGCGCTTGAGCGACTCTTCGACGAGGTCGTCGAGGTCACCCTTCTTCTTCACTCCCTGGAGCCTGGGCCCGTAGGCGACGTTGTCGTAGATCGACTGCGGGAACGGGTTGGGCTGTTGGAAGATCATCCCGACTCGTCTGCGAAGATCGACCGGGTCGACTCCGGGGCCGTAGATGTCGGCGCCGTCGATGAGCATGGTGCCCTCGACGCGCGTGCCAGGGATCAGGTCGTTCATCCGGTTGATGCACCGAAGGAACGTCGACTTGCCGCAGCCCGACGGTCCGATGAAGGCCGTGACGGCCTTGCTTGCGATATCGACCGAGATACCCGTGAGCGCGTTGAAGTCGCCGTACCAGAAGCTCAGATTCTGCACGTGGACCTTCACGCCTCCGGAAGACGGGTGCACGTGGTGGTGATGGGCGACTGGGGGCTGGACGGGGGTCATGGGATGTCTACACCTTCCGGTATCGCTTGAGGATCCAGCGAGCGCTCAGGTTGAACGCCAGGATCATGATCATGAGCAGGAGCGCGGTGCCGTAGGCGGCCGGGATGTTGATTCCCTCTACCGCGAGCAGGTACAGGTGGATGGTCATCGGCCGGCCCGAGTCCAGAGGCGAAGTCGGGATGTTGATCGCCTGACCCATCGTGTAGAAGACCACCGCCGTCTCGCCCACCGCGCGTCCGGTGGCGAGCACGATGCCCGTTATTATGCGCGGCGCGGCGGCCGGGAGAACGACTCGGCTGACCGTCTGCCACTTGGTAGCACCCATCCCATAGCTGCCCCAACGGATGTAGCGGGGCACCGCTCGAATCGCCTCTTCGGTGGCTCGCATGACGATAGGAAGCATCAGCAGGGACAGTGCAAGGGATGCCGAGAGCATCGACAGGCCGATCCCCATCGCCTCAACGAACAACGCGAAACCGAACAGGCCCATGACGATCGACGGTACGCTGGCCAGTGAGTCGGCCGCGAAGCGGATGGTCGCTACCGTCTTGCCCTGATGCGCGTACTCCGCCAGGTAGACGGCGGCGAGCACCGCGATCGGCGTGCAGATCAGCATCGAGAGCGCGGTCACGTAGAGGGTCGCGACGATCGTGGGACCGATGCCCCCCTCAGCGTTCACTCCGTGCGGCGCCGTGAAGATGAACTCGGGCGAGAGCACCCTGATGCCGTTGACGAAGACGTACAGGATGATCGCGCTCAGGACTGCGACGGTGATTCCGGCGGCGATCCACAGAACGCCAACGGCGATGTTGTTTGTCACCCGCTTGTCCATCGCCTAGTCCCTCAGCCTTGAGAGCAAGCGGACGGACAGGACGAGCGCCATCGAGATCAGGAACAGTATGGCCGCCATACCGAACAGCGCCGTGCGGTGCACGCCGGTCGAATAGCCCATGTCCATGACGATCTGGCTGGTGAGAGTCGCCATCGGCTCACCGACTCCGGCGAAGAACTGCGGCGCTCCGCCAACAAGCATCAGCACCGCCATGGTTTCGCCCACCGCACGCCCCATGCCCAGGATCACCGCGTCGACGATGCCGATCTTGGCGGCAGGCACGACGACCTTGTAGATCGTCTGCCACTGGGTGGCCCCCATCGCGAAACTGGCCTCCCTGATACCCATGGGAATCGACTGCAGCGCATCCTCGGACAGCGCAGCGATCGTCGGCACGATCATGATCGCCAGGATGATCCACGTGGTGAGCGGACCGAAACCGATACCCCCCGTGAGTTCACCGATGATCGGTCGAAGCATCACGACGCCGAAGAACCCGTAGACGACCGAAGGAATCCCGGCGAGCAACTCGACCGCGGGACGTACGACCGACCTGATGCGCGGCGAGGCTATCTCTGAAAGGAACACCGCGGTCCCAACCGCGAGCGGAGTCCCGATCGCCAGCGCGCCCAAGGTGATGATGAACGACCCTTGGATGAGCGTGCGAATCCCGTACTCACCGTCGGATGGCGCCCACACGGTGCCGGTCAGGAACGCGCCGAGCCCCACTTCATACGTGATCGGCCACGCCTTCCAGCCGACGAAACCGAAGATGAGAGCCACCGCGAGGACCGCGACGAAAGCACACGCGAAGAAGATGGCCGCAAGAAGCCACTCTCGTATCTGAGTCTCGCGGGAGACGAGGGTGAGCTCGCCTGCGGCAGGCCTGGCGCCATCGGGGGGCGTCACTGGCCGTTCCTCTCACTCACGGGGACGAAGCCGGCGTCGACGACGACTCCATTCTGAACGTCGTCGGACAGCACGTACTCGATGTATCGGGCGGACAGCCCGCCGGCGGCCCCTTTCGTGAAGAAATGCAGTGTGCGCGCGATGGGGTACTCCTGAGACGCCACTGTCTGTTCCGTCGCCGCCACTCCATCGACCGTGACCGACTTGACCGTCCTCGCGTCGAAACGGGGCTCGACGAAGCCGACACTGATGTAGCCGATGGCTCCCTCAGACCGCGACACGACGTCACGGACCTGTCCGGTGCCCGGCAGAACGACCGCCGAACGGTCGAACTTCGCATCGTCGCCCATGACGATCTTCTTGAACGCCTCGCGTGTGCCCGAGGCCTCATCACGGTTCACCAGATCGATCTCACGATCCTCGCCGCCGACTTCGCGCCAGTTCGTGATCTCCCCCGCGTAGATCGCCCGCAGCTGATCGCTGGTGAGTCCGTCGACGGGGTTGCCGGGGTTCACGATCACCGCGATGCCGTCGAACGCGACCGGGATGTCGACCAGCTCGAGGCTCTCCTCTTCGTCTTTGAGGTCGCGTGACGAAGTCCCGATGTCACTCGTGCCGGCGGCCACAGCCTCGATTCCGGCAGACGACCCCAACCCTGAGACGAGGACGCTTGTGCCCGGGTTGTCCTCTTGGAAGCTCTCGGCGGCTTGCTCGGCGATCGGGAGAATGGTGGTGGAACCGGTCACGATCACCTGCGTTTCGCTCCCCTGGTCCCGCTCGCATCCCGATACCGCGAACATGCTCAAGCCGAGCAGCGCGATCGCTACGAGGGAATGCAGACGAGCGCGCCGTGGCGGCCCGTGAGGCCGGCCTCGGCGCGATACGAGAAGAACCGATCGGTCGTCTCGGCTGTGCAGGTTCCGAGACTGGCGATATTGCACGGGTCGACTCCTGCGTGGGTGAGCGATGCGGCCACGACATGACCGAGATCGAGTCCACCCGATTCGGCCCGCGCAAGAGTATCAAACGTGTTAACGAAATGCGACAAGATTTCGTCGGAGACCGCGTAGTGGCATGGTTGGACATGAGGGCCCACGTAGGCCGTCAGTTCCCCTGGGTCGCACGCGCCGACTTCTGCGACCGTGCGTGCCGTGGTACCGGCGATGCCCGCGAGCGCGCCACGCCACCCCGCGTGTGCGACGCCCACGACGGGCCCGGGTGCCACGAGGATCACCGGCACACAGTCGGCGAAACACAGCAACAGAGGCAGGTCCGTGTCCGCGGTGACGAGTGCGTCGGCCGAGCGAACACGCGGCCTGCCACCCGCTGCATGCGCCCCGCGCCCGGCGTCGTCGTCGGTCACGACGGCCACGCGATCACCGTGGACCTGCTCGGCGGTCACCAACCGGGCCCTGAGCGCACCGAGGCCGCACGCCGCGAGCAGCCGAGTCCGGTTCTCGTCGACACAGGCCGGGTCATCACCGACGTGGTCACCCAGGTTGAGGCTCTCGTACGGGATGCAGCTCACCCCGCCGACGCGTTCCGAGAAGACGACCGTCGCGCCGTGATTGGCAGGACCGAAGTCGGTCCAGTAGCGCACGCCGGCAGCTTCAGCACACACGAGGGACGGACTCATCTGTGGACTCTTCTCCCGACATCTGGTGCGTGCCGAAGCGTCGGTGACTGGCAGGAAAAGGGTAACGAAGTCATGGGTGGCCGTCACGGACACTTCTACTCAGGAGGGATCTCGGATGGACAGCATAGACATCGGACGAGCCGTCAAGGCACCGTTCAACGACCAGAACTGGATCAGCAAGACCCTGCTCGGCTTCTTGTGGCTCCTTCTCGGCGTCACCGCTCCTGCGGTCTACGGCGCTCAGATCGAGTATGTCAGGAGTGTCGCCGAGGGGCGCGAGGACCTCCCGACATGGGACGACTTCGGCGGCAAGTGGATCAAGGGCTTCCTGCTCGCCGTCGCGTACTTCATCTACCTCCTGCCGATCTGGATCCTCGCGTTCGTGCTCCTGCTCCCCGGCATCGTAGCGGCCGCTTCGAGCGGTGGAGACTACGGGGCAGGTCTGTTTGGTGGGGGTCTTTGCCTCTTCTCGGTCATCGCGATCGTCTACGGCGTCGCCATCGCGATCCTCATGTACGGGGCAACCGTCAACTATGCGATGAAGGGCGGCTTCGGCTCGCTCTTCGAGATATCGGAGATCCTGGGGCACGTTCGGGATGGCTCAGGGTACTTCGCGGCGTGGGTATGGGCCCTCGTGATCGGTCTCGGCGCGTCTGTCGTCGTGAGCGTTCTGAGCGCCACGTTCATCGGCTACATCGTCGTGCCTGCGGTGATCTACCTGGAGTTCATGATGATGGGTCACGTCTTCGGACAGTGGGCGGCTCGCTCCTATGGAGTCGTCGCTCCCAGCGCGGTTGCACCGACCTACACGCCGCCGACTCCTCCGGCAGCCCCCATCGGCGCCGCGCCGACCGCCACCGCTCCGGTCGCCCCCCCGGCTCCGGCCGCTCCTGCAGCTCCTGCAGCTCCTGCAGCTCCTGTCGCGCCGCCGGCGCAACCCGCACCACCGGTTGAGACAGCTCCACCCGCCGCTCCGGAAGCGCCTCCCGTCGCACCCGCCGCTCCTGCGGCGCCCGTCGCGCCGCCGGCACCAGCCGCTCCATCCATCGATACTCCCCCTGCACCTGAAGCTCCCGTGCAGGGCGATGACAGTCCGGTCTGACGTCGGGCATCGGTGATCGGGGCCGATCCGATCCACGAGACACAGAGCGGGCCGGTCCGTCGTGGACCGGCCCGCTTCATGTCTATGAACCGCATGCACGGACCCGGTGGCGACGAGGTCCCGCCGTCGTCGCCACCGGGTCCAAGAAGCCGAGAAGCCCTCCTAGAAGGAGCGCTTCTTGAGGAACGCGGGAATGTCCAGATCGTCATCGCTGATCGGCTCGAGCGTGGGCACGCTCAGCGATGCGGAGTCCTCTTCGGACAGCGATGAGAATGACATCGTCTCTTGCTTGCGCACTCCGTCGAATCCGGTGGCGATCACCGTGACTCTGATCTGGTCCATCATCGAGTCATCGATCACGGCACCGAAGATGATGTTGGCTTCAGGAGATGCCGCAGCCGCGACGACCTCTGCGGCCTCGTTGACCTCGAACAGACCGAGGTCACTGCCACCCGAGATCGAGAGCAAGACGCCCTCGGCCCCCATGATCGACGATTCGAGCAGAGGGCTGGATATGGCAGCCTTGGCGGCATCGTGAGCTCGTCCGTCACCGGTGGCGATGCCGATACCCATGAGCGCGGAACCGGCGTCGGCCATGATCGTGCGTACGTCGGCGAAGTCGAGGTTGATGAGGCCGGGGACGGTGATCAGGTCTGTGATCCCCTGGGTGCCTTGACGCAGGATGTCGTCGGCGATGCGGAACGCGTCGAGTATCGACGTCTTCTTCTCCGCGACCTGAAGCAGGCGGTCGTTGGGGATGACGATGAGGGTGTCCACGGACTCGCGGAGGCGCTTGATGCCTTCCTCGGCCTGAAGCGCCCTCTTCCGGCCCTCGAAGGCGAACGGACGTGTGACGACGCCGACAGTGAGTGCGCCGATCTCCTCCTTGGCGATCTGAGCGATCACCGGAGCCGCGCCTGTGCCGGTCCCCCCGCCTTCGCCCGCGGTGATGAAGACCATGTCGGCCCCTTGCAGCGCCTCCTTGATCTCTCCTCGGTTCTCTTCGGCGGCCTGGAACCCGACGTCGGGATCAGCTCCCGCCCCGAGACCCTTCGTCAAGTTGACGCCCACATGGACCTTGTAGTCCGCGTCGGACATCAGGAGCGCCTGGGCATCCGTGTTCACCGCAATGAACTCGACGCCCTTGACGCCGGCCTCGACCATCCGGTTGACGGCGTTGGTGCCGCCACCACCGATACCCACGACCTTGATGACTGCCAGGTAGTTCGCACCTGTGTCGAGCATGAGAGATGCCTCCCCCGTGAGAGCGGTCAGAGCTGCTACTCTAAACCTCAAGTTGACCGTTACATGTCGGGTAGAACGCTCAATCTTCGCATAAAGGTTACCCATTGTGCAAGGGGTAAGCAAGAAAGACATGACAACGCCGTGACAGTCGGAAGAAACCGCAGCTCAGCGAGGTGGGATGCGTATCAGGACCCGGCTATTCCAGACCGCGCCATGTGGGACGGTCCACGACCCTGACATTGATGTAGACGACCTTGCCCTCCTCGCGCGCGAGAATCTCGCGAGCGATTCGATCCTTCTCGGCGATCTGACCGGCATCGCCGACGAAGATCTCCACATCATCGACCGTCAGGATGGCCGTCTTGTCGACGGTCGGTGCGGTGATAGCGCGAGTAACCGCCTTGAGCTCGGGGCTCAGACCTCGCGCGACGAGGATGGCGTTTGCAAGCTCCTTCGAGCCTGACTTCTGCCCCGGAACGGGTCGCAACCCCGCGATGTCGCGGACGACGACCGTCTCGGACTCTGCCTCAGTCCTCTCGCTGAGCCACACTCCGTCACCGGCGACCACCCACAGGTTGGTCCCGCCCGTGTCGACCACCGCGGCCGGCGCACGCTCAGTGATGGCGATCCTCAGCGTCGAGGGGAAGTCGCGATCCAGTTCAGCGCTGGCCACCCACGCCTCGGATTCCAGGCGCCGCTCTATCTGGCTCGCCGGCAGTCTCAGCAGTGTCGCGTCACCGGGAACGGCAGCGAGTGCGACCACCTGCTCCCTCGTGAGATGCTTGGATCCTGTCACGACGACGCTTCGCACCCTGAAGATCGGAGCACGCGATAGTTCCGCGATGCCCCATACGACGAAGGCCGCGGCGGCGAGCGCCGCGACGATGATCCCGGCTCGCTTGAGCCTCAGGAGCCGCTGTCGCCGCTCTCGCTCGTCGCGTTTGGCGGCTGAGATCCGCTTGCCATGCCCCGAAGCAGACCGAGAAGGCCCGCCGACCCCTGAACGCTTCGAAGCGATCTTCGCGGTCTGACGAGTCGTGGAGCGGCGCTCAGCCTCAACTTGAGGTTGATTCTTGTTGTATCGCACCCGAACAGTCTCCTCGGCACCGATCACAACCCGCTTACGCGGATTCGAACGACCCGAGGAACCTGATCTCCGGCTTGAGTTCGATGCCATATGCATCCTCGACTGACTCACGAACCTGGCGGACGAGTTCAAGCACGTCTGATGCCGTCGCCGTCCCTGTGTTGACGATGAAGTTCGCGTGAACCTCGGATATCTCAGCACCGCCTACCCTACGCCCCTTGAGCCCCAGTGACTCGATCAGGCGTCCGGCGGACTCACCTTCCGGATTGACGAACACGCTCCCGGCGTTCGGTGACCCCTGCGGCTGGTCGCGTCGACGACGCCTGAGGCTCGCCTCCATCACACGCCGGATCTGGTCGGTGTCTCCTTGTCGGAGCCGCAAAGAGGCCTCGACGATGACTCCGCGGCTCGGAAGGTCGGTTCGTCGGTAGCCCCATGCGACCTCCGGTCCCCGCAAAGACACCAGGCCGAGACCGGGCTCGAAGAGGGTGACCGTCTCGACGATGTCGCCGATCCACGCATCGCGCGAACCGGCGTTCATGGCAAGCGCACCACCGAGCGTCCCCGGGATGCCGACCGCGAACTCCAGACCGGTGAGCCCCAGACGAAAGGCATCTTGTACGAGCGCCGCCAGGATCACGCCCGACCCTGCCAGGAGTCTCTCATCGGTGCACTGGTGGCGCTTGAAGGCGCGACCCAGCACCAGCACGGCGCCCTCGTACCCCTCGTCGGCGGCGAGGACGTTGCTGCCCTTGCCGAGCACGGTCCATTCGACGCCCTCCTCGGTGCAGACCTCGGTCGCAAGCGTGAGATCGGCAGTCGAGGCACATTCCACGAAGAGCGAGGCCGGACCGCCGATCCGGAAGGTCGTGTGCCGGGCAAGCGGCTCGTCGCATTTCACGACGCCGTCGACAGCACCGCGCAGGCGCTCGTATGCCCGCCTCAGGGGCATGACACGGCTTCCGCGCCGGATCGCTCGCCGAGCGCGGCCACCAACAGCGGTCCGATCGCTGTGACGTCCCCCGCCCCCAGAGTCATGACGAGGTCGCCCGGTGCGACCCTGTCGGCGAGGTAGGGCACGATGTCGGAGCGGTGCGGCAAGTAGGCGGCGCGCGTCCGAGGATGGCTCACGAGCAGGGACTCGAGGATCGTGCGCCCCCCGACACCAGGCACGGGTGCCTCGCCCGCCGAGTAGACATCCATCAACACCACCCGGTCGGCATCAGCGAACGCGTCTCCGAACTCGCGCGCGAAGGCGTGTGTCCGGCTGTAACGATGCGGTTGGAAGAGCGCCCACACCCTGCGGTAGCCGAGGTCCTTCGCGGCGCCCAAGGTCGCCGCCAGCTCGGTCGGGTGATGCGCGTAGTCGTCTACGACCGTCACGCCGCCGACCTCTCCCACGCAGTCGAACCGGCGTCTGACACCCGAGAACGTCGAGAGCGCGGCGGCGGCGGCACGGGGGTCGAGCTCCAACGCGAAGGCGGTGGCGATGGCGGCGGTGGCGTTGCTGACCATGTGTAGTCCGGGCACGCACGTCGTGCACCTGATGCTGTCCCCACCGGGCAGCATCACATCGAACGCGTAGCCGAAGCCCACCTTCTCGCTCACGACACACCGCACGTCGCAGTCCGGATCGAACCCGTAGGTGAGAACGGCTCGGTCGCACGCCCGAACGAGCGCGGTCGCTCGAGAATCGTCACCGCACACGACTACCCGTCCGTTTTCGGCGGTGCGGCACACGAACTCACGGAACACCGCCTCGATGTCCGCGAGCGAATCGTAGTGGTCCATGTGGTCGGCTTCGATATTGGTGATCACCGAGATGAACGGGTCGAGATACACGAAGGACCCGTCGCTCTCGTCGGCCTCGACCACATAGTGGGGGCCCGATCCGTGTGCGGCGTTGGTGTCGAACCCATCCACCTCGCCGCCGATGAGGAACGTCGGCTCCATGCCCATCCTTGCAAGCATCGTGGCGATCATCGACGACGTGGATGTCTTTCCATGCGTTCCCGCGACCGCGACCGTCTGCCTGCCTTCGGCCAGGTGAGCGAGCATCCTCGCCCGAGGCCAGACCTCAAGACCGCCCTCACGCGCCTTGGCCAGCTCCGGGTTCCGCTCGGGTATGGCCGACGAGACCACGACGACCTCCGGCGCACCGAGATTCGCCGCATCGTGTCCGATCGCCACGTCTACACCGGCCCGCGCCAACGCGCGCGAGTACCTCGACTCCTTGAGGTCACTGCCCGTGACCCTGAGGCCTCGCTGATGGAGCACGAGCGCGATGCCGCTCATCCCGGCACCGCCCGCTCCTATGAAGTGCGCGTACACGCGGTCGGACACACGGTTCCTATCTTCGTCGCTGGTTCTTCTGGGAAGCGATCTTTCGCGCGAGATCGGCCACACGACGTCCGGCGTCAGGTCGGCCAAGCGCCTTCGATGCGGCAGACATGGTAGCACGCCGTGAATCGTCTTCGAGCAATGCGACGAGCTCGTCACCGAAGCGTTCATCGTCGAGTTCTCTGTCGGTTACGAGCACCGCCGCTCCATGCGCGACCATCGCGGCCGCATTGGTCGTCTGATGATCGTCGGTCGCGTACGGATAGGGAACGAGGATGCACGGCGCTCCCAGCGCGGTGAGCTCTGCGATCGAGGTCGCGCCCGCGCGGGCCACAACGAGATCCGCAGCCGCGATCGCTGAGCCCATGTCTTCGACGTAGTCGAGGACCGTGATGATGCCCCGCCCGTCCGGGCTGGTCGCGGCCAGCGCTTCGCGCACCGCACCGACCTCGGTAGGTCCTGCGATGAGGACCACGTGCAGGCGTGGCACCGACGACAGCCGATCGGCCAATCGCACGATCGCATCGTTGAGATGCCGCGCTCCCCTGCTGCCGCCGAAGACCAGGAGCATGAGGTCCCCCTCGGCGACATCGGTGACGCGTCGCCCCTTCGCGCGAGTCGCCTCACAGATCTCGCGACGCACGGGATTCCCCGTGACCACGACGCGCTCCGGATGGGCCAAGAGCGGAGCCGACTCCTCGTACGTGACCCCCACCGCGGCCCCCCACCGCGACAGCACCCGATTCGCGAGCCCCGGTACGGAATTCTGTTCGTGGAGTACGAGCGGCACGCCTCTCAGCGCCGCGGCGAACCCGACCGGTGCCGACACGTACCCTCCGAAGCCGATGACCGCATCGGGCCTTTCGGAGCCCAACCATCGCCACGCCTCAAGGGCCGAGAGCATGACTCCGAACGCAGATGTGATCGCGGTCCACGGCCGGGAACGGTCGAACCCTGAGGCGCTCAGCGTCCGGAAAGGAACGCCCGCCTCGGGGACGAGGCGGGACTCGAGGCCACTCGGAGTGCCGACGAACGTGACCTCGTCACGCCCGGCGACGAGCTCCTCGGCCACCGTCAATGCCGGATAGATGTGGCCGGCGGTCCCGCCGCCGCTCATCAGGAACTTCACGTCGTGGCTCCTCGGTCCTCTTGCGGGATGTGACAGCTCGCGGCGCGCAGGCCCCATGTTGGGACACTGAGAGAAGCAGCCCCACGCAGATCATCGTCACCAGCATCGAAGAGCCGCCGTAGCTCACGAACGGGAGCGGCTTTCCGGTGATCGGCATCAAACCGGTGACCGCGGCCATGTTGAGCACCGCTTGGAACGCGAGCATGCCGGTCAGACCACCGGCGACCAGCCGGCCATAGGGGTCGCGGGCGTTCGATGCGATCCGGAAGCCTGCCCACACGAAGACCGCCATAGCGGCGACGACCGCGAGTGCGCCGATCAGACCGGTCTCCTCACCGATGATCGCCAAGATGAAGTCGGTGTGCGCTTCCGGCAGATAGAAGAACTTCTGGCGAGAAAGACCCAGACCCACGCCGTCCAGGCCGCCCGTGCCAAAGGCGAGCAGCGCTTGCACCGTCTGGTAACCCTTGCCCTGCGGATCGGCCCAGGGGTCGAGGAACGCGAGAACGCGCTTGACCCGATAGGGCTCGACCGCGATGGCAAGCGACACGAGTGCTACGCCCCCGATGAACGCACCGACGGCCCACCGCCAATCGATGCCGGCGAGTATGAGGACCATCGCAACGGCCGCCACGAGGGTCAGGGTCGTGCCCAAGTCCGGCTGCAAGATGATGAGCACGGCCGGGACGCCGGTGACGACCGCGACGCCGCCCAAGAAGCGCTGTGTCTCCGTCCTGCCCCGCATCCACTCGAGCGCCATGGCCGAGACCAGCAGTACGCAGGCGATCTTCGCCAGCTCAGAAGGCTGCAAGTTGAAGAGGCCCAGTGGGATCCACCGTCTCGCGCCACCGCGCACGACGCCGAGGATGAGCGTGACCACGAGCAATGCGATTCCCGCCGCCCAGAGACCGGCCGCGCGAGATTGCAGCCTGCGATAGTCGAAGCGTGAGAGTACGAACGCGACCAGCGTGCCCAGCCCGATGAAGACCAGCTGCCGCACAAGATAGTGCCAGGATGAGCCCTCTTTGACGCTTGCGGTGATCGATGAGGCCGAATAGATCATGACGAGGCCGAACAAGGTGAGGAAGACGGTCGCCCCCAGCAGCAGGTAGCGCGCTCCGGGTCCACCCGCGTATGCGACCTTCTTCGCCGTCATCGCGTCTCGTCCCCCGGCTCCCTGAGCGTGACCAGCCGCTTGAACTCCCGGCCCCGCTGCTCATAGTCGGAGAACTCGTCGAACGAAGCGCACGCTGGCGACAGTACCACCGCGTCACCGGGGCGCGCGGCTGAGGCGGCTGCTTCGACCGCGCCTCGGAGGTCCGACGCCACCACGCAGTCCATGCCACTGAAGTCGAATGCGCGCTTGAGGTCAGCGGCTGATTCGCCGAACAACACGACGGTATGGGCCGTACTGCGGGCCACCTTTCCGGCCAACTCGGCGAAGTCGTTGCCCTTGTTGCGACCGCCGAGCAGAAGAACAAGGGGTCGATCCTCGAATGCGGCGATCGCCTTGATCACCGCGTCAGGGTTCGTGGCCTTGCTGTCGTTGAACCACTCGACTCCCGCGACAACGCCGGCGGGCTCGAGCCGGTGCTCCATCGGCCTGAACGACCGCAGGCCCCACTGGATGTCAGTGGCAGGGACTCCCAGCGTGTGTGCGGCGGCGGCGGCGGCAAGCGCGTTGCTCACGTTGTGCGGACCCTTGATGAGCAGGTCGTCCGCGTCCAACAGTCGTATGGGCCCGCCGCGCGTCTCAAGCACCAAGGCGCCCGAGACCACCGTCGCACCGTCGGGATACGAAGTCCCGAGGCTCACCCGGACCACGGGTACACCCCCTGCTGCGACCGATGCGGCATAGGGGGCTGCACCTTCGTCGTCAACGTCGACGATGGCCACATCAGAGGACCCGAGATTGTCGAACACCTTGGCCTTATCGGTGGCGTAGCGTTCGAGCGACCCGTGCCAGTCGATGTGGTCAGGGGTGATGTTGAGAAGCACCGCCACCCTCGGGTGGAATCTCGACGTGAGTGCCAGTTGGAACGACGAGACCTCGGCCACCAGGACCTCACACTCACCGGCCTCTCCGACCGCCTCTATCGCGGGAGTGCCTATGTTGCCGACGGCCCTCGCCGGCACCCCTCCGCCGTTGAGCAGATGAGCGATGAGCGCCGTCGTCGTCGTCTTGCCGTTGGTACCGGTCACGGCTACCCACGGGCACGTCGATCGGCGGTAAGCGAACTCGATCTCGGACACCACCTCGTCACAGCACGAACGTGCTGCGGCCATGAGGGTCGAACTCGGGGGTATCCCGGGGCTCGCGACGCACGTGTCCCAGCGACCCTCGAGGCACTCGCAACCCAGCCTGACCGTCACGCCCGCCTCTGCGAGCTCCGCGGCCACCGCACGCAGCGCAGGCGTGTCTGCAGCGTCCACAGCGGTGACGGTACCCACTGCATCGGCCGCGAGTCTCGAGCAGTAGCGCGCCACGGCACGTCCGCTCGCGCCCAGGCCCAGGATGAGGATGTCGCCGAGTGTATCCACCGTCAGCCCTTGAGTCTGACCGACTGGATGAAGTAGATCGCGAATCCCAGTCCGGCGAGAATCCCCGTGACGATCCAGAATCGGACCATCACCTTGGTCTCCGACCAGCCGACCATCTCGAAGTGATGGTGGATGGGCGCCATGCGGAAGATCCGCTTTCCCGTCAGCTTGAACGAGACGACCTGCGCGATGACCGAGAGTGTCTCGACCACGTAGATCCCGCCGATGATGAGCAAGAAGAGCTCGGTCTTGGTGATCACGGCCATCGCGGCCACAGCGGCCCCCAGACCCAGTGAACCGGTGTCGCCCATGAAGATGTCGGCGGGGTAGCTGTTGTACCAGAGGAAGCCGACACATGCCCCCGCTATCGCCGCGCCGAACAGTGCGTTCTCAAGCGTGTTCTGGCGGTACGCGATGCCCGCGAACGCGAGCGCGACGATCATCACCGTACCCGCGGCCAGACCGTCGAGCCCGTCTGTGAGGTTCACCGCATTGCTCATGCCCATGATCATCACAGCGACAAAGGCCAGATAGAGCCACGGAACCAGCAGCACCACGTCGCCGCCGAGTGGGACGGTGGTGGTGAGCACTCCCATCTCGATACGGGCATCGGTGAGCGGGATCTGGACCCACGTCCCGATGCCCGCCCAGTTGACCGCCAGCAGACAGAACGCGATCGCTATGACAGCCTGCCATAGCAGCTTGGCGCGCGGACGGAGTCCGAGCGAACGCTCGTGCGATACCTTGGACCAGTCGTCGATGAAGCCGAGTGCTCCGCACGCGAGCGTGGCGCCCAACGCCAGGATACTCGCGCGCGTGGGTGTTCCCATCACGAAGAACGTCACGGTGACCACGAAGAGGATGAGCACTCCTCCCATGGTCGGAGTGCCCTGCTTGACCAGGTGCCCTTGTGGACCATCCGCCCGCACCTGCTGGCCGATGTTTCGGACCCGAAGCAGCCGTATCCATAGTGGGAAGAGCAGCGGCCGAGGCGACCAGCGCGAACACGATCGCCAGAAAGACCTGGTAGGTGGGGTACTGAGCGAGTCTAGTGAACACGGGGTGTCACGACTCCCTCCACGACGGCCTCGAGCCCCATCACCCTCGAAGCCTTCACGAGAAGAGTATCCCCGGCGCCGAGAAGGTCGTCGAGCACCTCCACCGCTTCGTCCACGGTCGCGCACGGTCGGATCCTGTCGGCGTCCATACCCTGCGCACGCGCTCCGTCAGCGATGCGACGTGCACGCTCACCTACCGTGACGAGCACGTCGATGGCTGACCGAGCGACGTGCTCGCCCAGATGGAAGTGAGCGAGTTCCGACAAGGAACCGAGCTCGGCCATGTCACCGAGAACCGCGACACGCCGGCCTTGCGTCACTATTGCCGCGAGCGTGTCTACGGCGGCGTTCATGGTCGACGGATTCGCGTTGTAGGCGTCGTTGATCACCGTCATCCCGCTTGCCGTCACGAACGTCTGCATCCGCATCGCGCTCGTCGGAGCAGCCGCGAGGCCGGCCGCGATCGCATCGAGCGGCACCGCGAGCCGCATGGCGACCGAAGCTGCTGCCAGTGCGTTGTACACATTGTGTCTTCCGGGCACCGGCAGCGACACGTCCATGTCGCCCTGGGGCGTCACAAGGACGAACGACGGCCGGCTCATCTCGTCGAGCACGATGTCTCGAGCGTGGACGTCGCTCTCGAGCGAGACCCCATACGTGATCACCGGAGCTTGGGCGAGCTGAGCCAACTGGGCCGAGAAGCCATCGTCGCCGTTGAGGAACACCGTTCCGTCGGCGGGGATGGCGGCGACGAGTTCCCCCTTGGCGGTCGCAATCGCTTCTTGGGACCCGAGGAGTTCGATGTGGGCGGTGCCCACGTTCGTGACGAGCCCGAAACCGGGTCGCGCGATCTCGCAGAGTCGCGCGATCTGCCCGGACCCCCTCATCCCCATCTCGACGACGAGAACGTCGCAGTCGCTGCCCGCGCCGAGGAGGGTGAGCGGGACTCCCAACTCGTTGTTTCGATTGCCCGCGGTCGCCACCGTCCGCAAGGTGCCCGATAGCGCAGCGGTGATGAAGTCCTTGGTCGTCGTCTTGCCGCTCGACCCCGTCACCCCCACCACCGAGCATCGCAGGCGGGACCGATGCCACGCGGCGATGGACTGCAATGCGACCACGGCATCCGGGACATGCAAGACCGACGCACCGCTGTGGGCCGCAGCGACGATCAGGTCGGCCATATCGGACACGGGGCGCGTCACGACAAGCAGTCGTGCTCCGGCCGACAAGGCATCGTGTAGGTAGTCATGGCCGTCCGCACGCTCACCCGCGAGCGCAAGGAACGCACCCAGGGGTTGGACCTCGCGCGAGTCGATCGACAGCCCGGTGATCATCGCGTCCGAGTCGCCGACGAGGATCTCTCCACCCGTCACAACGCCGAGTGTCTCGACAGACGCCCTCAGCATCGGGCCAACACCTCCCTCGCGACCTCGCGGTCGTCGAAGTGCACCGTGCGGTCGGCGAAGATCTGGTAGTCCTCGTGTCCCTTGCCAGCGATCAGAACGCTGTCACCCTCTCGGGCCGACGCGATCGCGCTCTCGATGGCATGGCGCCTGTCCACGATCACATCGTACGGCGTGACACTGCTGCGCAAGCCGTCCTCGATCTGCAGGATGATGCCGACCGGATCTTCGGAACGCGGATTGTCGCTCGTGATGATCGCGCGATCCGCAGCGGTGGCGGCATGGCCCATCAGGGGCCGTTTCTCCGGGTCGCGGTCACCGCCGCACCCGAAGACGACCGCCACCTTACCTTTGGTGACCTCGCGTACGGCCGCGATGGCCTTCTTGAGGGAGTCCGGAGTGTGAGCATAGTCCACGATCACCGAGAAGCCCTGGCCGCACTCGATGCGCTCGAGCCTCCCAGGCACCTGCGGAGCGGCCTCAAGGCCGCTCACGATGGTCGGTAGATCGATGCCCAGCGAAAGCGCGCAGCCGGCCGCCACGAGCGCATTGCTGACGTTGAACGCGCCTGCGAGCGGCAGCGACACGCTCGACTCGCCGGCGGGCGTGTGAAGCACGAACCGAGCGCCGGAGGCGGTCAGTACCTCATCGCTCGCGCGCACGTGGGCATCGCTGACGCGGCCGACCGTGAGACACACACCGACCTCGTTCGCTATTCCGACGCCGAAGGGGTCGTCGATGTTGACCACGCACGACTCGCACTCCAGATCGGTGAACAGACGCTTCTTGACTGAGAAGTACTCCTCCAGAGTGTGGTGGAAGTCCAAGTGATCCTGCGTCAGGTTGGTGAACGCACCTACCGAGAAGCGAAGCGCGTCCACCCTGTGCAGGTCGATCGCGTGACTGGACACCTCCATCGAGACCGCACTGACACCCGACTCTCGCATCTCTGCAAGCAGTGCCTGGACGTCTGCGGACTCAGGCGTGGTTCTTCCGGATGTCCTGCGCTCATCGGCAACCCGCGTTTCGACCGTGCCGATGAGGCCGGTGACGTGACCCGCCTCACGCAGGATCGAATCGAGCAGGTAGGTGGTCGTGGTCTTACCGTTGGTGCCCGTGATACCGATCACCTCGAGCGCCTCGCTCGGGCGATCGAAGAACTCGGCTGAAGCGTAGGCTAACGCGATCCGGGTGTCGTCGACCACGAACTGCGGAACCTCGATCGGGAGTTCTCGCTCAACGACCAGAGCGACGGCGCCGCGGTCGACCGCCTCAGCGGCGAAGCTGTGTCCATCGTGAGCGAACCCGGATATGCAGAAGAAGGCGTCGCCCTGGTTCGCGCGATCAGACCGGTAGGCGACCCCCGAAACCACCGTGTCCGCTGTCGTGACCGGTCGGGCACCCACGCGCGCCAGTATGTCGATCATCCGCTTCAGTGTCGTGCGCTCCCCTCGTGTGGACAATCGAGCGATTCTAGCACCCGTCAGTCTCGGACGCCCTCGTCCGACACCGGACCGACATCTGCACTGGAGTCCTTCGCCTTCGACGGCGTGTCATCCGATTCCGCAGTGGCAGTAGACGGCGGGATCTTGAGGTGGGACACCGTGAACGCCGAGAGCCTTGAGAACGTCGGGGCGGCAACGGTCCCTCCGTAGATCGCGTTGCGCGGCTCGTCGATCGTCACGCAGACCACGACTTGGGGGTCTTCCGCGGGAAGATAGCCGATGAACGACGCGACGTATTTGCCGCCGGCATAGCCGCGACCGCCCGGTTCCGCCTTCTGTGCGGTGCCGGTCTTCCCCGCCACGGTGTAGCCGGCGACCTTCGCTGACTTGCCCGTGCCCTCCGTGACCACCTCTTCGAGCATCTGGGTGACGGAGCTTGCGGTCTTCTCGCTGATCGCACGCTTGGTCGGCCATGCGGTCTGCAGCTCGGGCATCTGAGGCACATCCAACAGGAAATGCGGCGTGGAGAGCTCTCCGCCGTTGGCGATGGCGCCGATCGCTCTGACAAGCTGCAACGGCGTCATCGAAACGCCTTGTCCGAACGGGATGTTGCCGATCGAGGAAGCAGACCACTGCTCGACGGGCGGGAGCCAGCCTTTCGCCTCGCCCGGGAAGTCCACTCCCGTTCTCTCGGTGAGACCGAAGGCCGAGAACGACTCGTAGAGGCCTTCTTCACCGAGTTTGAGTCCGAGCTTGACCGTGCCCACGTTGCTGGAGTTCGTCACGATCTTGGTGAGCGACCACCGGACTGCTCCCCGACCGTGAGACTCATGGATCGTGCGACCGCCCACCCTGATGGTGGACGGCAGCGAGAACTTGGACTTGGGCGTGTAGAGCCCCCGCTCGATCACGGCGGAGGCAGTGAGACACTTGAGCGTCGAACCCGGTTCGTAGGCGTCGGTTATCGGCTTGTTCCGGATGTTCTTGGCCTTGGCCTTGCCGTACTCGTTGGGGTTGAAGCCGGGAGAGGTCGCCATCGCGTAGATCTCGCCGTTCCTGGGGTTCATGATGACGACCGACCCGCTCTTGGCGTTCCACTTCCTGACGGCCTTGGTGATCTCCACCTGCGCCTCGTACTGGATGTCCTTGTCGATGGTGAGCACGATGTCACTACCGTGCACCGGATCGATGGCCTTCTGGATGCCTCCGGGTATCGGGCGGCCCTGTGGATCGCGCTCCCCCAGGACAACCCCGGGCGTCCCTCCCAGCACGTCATCGTACTGGGACTCGATTCCGGCCAGACCGGAGTCTTCCATCCCCACGAAACCGATCACCTGCGACGCGAGTTCTCCGGAAGGATAGAGCCGCTGGAAGTCGTCCAAGTAGCCGATACCATCGAGATCGAGCTGCTCAAGGGCGGTCGCGCGACTCATGTCGACCTTGCGTTCGATGTAGACGAATCCGCCACCTCGCTGCAGCTTCTCAAGGTAGGTCGCCTCTTCGCCACCGAGCGTGACCGCAAGAGCCTTCGCCGTGCCGGGCTTGTCGGCGATCTGGTTGGGAGACGCGAACACCGTGCGAGCGGCCATACTCACGGCGAGCGGCTCGCCCTCACGGTCGTAGATGGTACCGCGGCGAGGCGGCAGTTCGATATCCCGGAGTCGCTGCGCCGTGGCCTTGCGGGTCAGAGCGGGCGCTGACACGACCTGGACCCACATCAGCCGGCCCGCGACGATGAGGAATCCCAGCAAGAACACCGCGAGAAGGAGTGCGTGGCGGCTGTTGTCCTTGCGCCGCGGCCTCCCCTTCCTCACGCGCTGGTCCCTTCCCCTTGAGCGATCACCTTGCTGCGCTGAGCCCGACGTCGCCGACGAGAAGCACCTGCGCCTCTCCGGCGGTGAGGTCCATCACGTTGGCGATGAGCGCGCCGATACCGGCGGGCGCCGGCTCCGACACAGGACGGCCCGACTCCGAAACGGAGACAGCCGTCGCCCTCGTGGGTGCCTGCAGGTCAAGATAGGTCACCTTGCGGGCGGGAGCCATCTTCATCGCTTCGCCGGCTATCGCGCGAATACGCGAAGGCGATCCGAGTGCGCTCTGGCGCACCTCGAGCATGTCGCCCTCATAGCGTTCGGACTTGATGTCGGTGCGCAGCCTGCTGGCCTCCATCGATGCCTCCGCGGCCTGCACCGACAGCCACACCCGGCCTATCCCGAGAACGGACACGACGAGGGCCAGCAAGGCGAAGGTTCGGAATGCCGAACGGGCGGCCTCCACACGTGCCGCGGGAGAGCAGGCGCGAGATGACCGCTTGACAGCGGGACGCACGACGGCCAGCCGCGGGGTGCGAGCACGGGCAGGAGTCGGCTCACGCCGCAGTGCCGGAACCCCCATGCCCTCACCTCATCCCACTCATGACATCGCCGGACCTGATGGTCATATCTTCTCTGCGACCCGCAGCTTGGCGCTGCGGGACCGCGCATTCTGTTCGATCTCCTGTGCGCTCGGCACGATCGCTCTTCGCGTCAGGATGCGGAGTATCGGCTCGCTCTGACACACGCACACCGGAAGGTCCGGTGGGCACGTGCACCCCTGGGAGTTCTCCGAGAAGACGCGCTTGACGATCTTGTCCTCGAGCGAGTGGTAGCTGATGACTGCCACGCGGCCGTGCGGTGCAAGCCACCTCACGGCAGCCTCGAGCCCGCGCGCCAGCTCGTCGAGCTCACCGTTGACCTCGATACGCAGGGCCTGGAAGGTCTTCTTCGCAGGGTGTCCCCCGCTCCGACGCGCCGATGCCGGAATCGCCGCCTTGATCACCTCGACGAGTTCACCGGTGGTCTCGATGGGTCGGCGGGCCCGCGCTGATGTGATGAAGGCTGCGATGCGCGAGGCCCACCGTTCCTCACCGAATTCGCGGATGATCCGGGTGAGGTCTGCTTCATCGTAGGTTGCGATGACCTCTGCTGCGGTGAGTCTCTGATGACCCGGGTCCATCCGCATGTCCAACGGGGCGTCGGCCTTGAAGGAGAAGCCCCGCTCGGCAACGTCGAGTTGTGGAGACGACACGCCGAGATCGAAAAGGAAACCGTCGACGTACGGGATCTTCGCCTCGACAAGCAGGTCGTCGAGGTCCCCGAAGTTGCCCTTGAGCAGGACCGTCTTCACGAGAAGTTCTTGCTGGCCGAGGCGTAGTGTGACTGCTGCTGCGTCGAGTGCTGCGTCATCTTGATCGATGCCCACGAGAATCCCCGAGGGCGCAATGAGGTCTACAAGCCGTTTCGCGTGTCCTGCCCCGCCTAAGGTGCAATCGACGATGATCGAACCGGGGTGCGGTGATAGGTGCTGCGTGACCTCGGCCAGCAAAACTGGGGTGTGCCGATATTCCATTGTCAATGCCTAGAGCAGGCCGATTTCGGCAAGCTCCTCCGCGAGGGACTCGATACTCTCGCCGCCTGCGCGATACGTGCTCCACGCCGCCGAGTCCCAGATCTCGATGCGGTTGCCGTTGCCGGTCACCGCGACATCCTTGGAAAGGCCGGCGTACTCGCGAAGATTCGCAGGCAGTGAGACCCTCCCAGCCGAGTCAAGCTCCGTCTCGACCGCACCTGTGGTGAAGAATCGACGGACCTTGCGCATGCTGGGCTTGAAGTCCTCGCGGGCGATGAGTTCGGCCACGAATCGGTTGTACTCGTCGGCCGGATAGATGTAGAGGCAGTCGTCAAGACCCTGCGCGACGACGATCTTGCCCGTCATCTGCGCACGGAACTTGGCCGGCAGGGAGACACGCCCCTTGGCGTCCAGCGTGTGCTGGTGATCGCCGAGAAACACCCCCGCACCCCTTCTCTTCCGCCCGAACTGAGGACGCCCCCCTCGCGGTGACCCCTCCTTGCAAGTAGGACTGTATGCCACTTCATCCCACATTGCAACACTCTCATGGGAATTCATCACACCAAGGCGACACTTGCCGCCACTTCTTCTTCTCGAGCCCGCATCGATCGAATCCCGCAGAGGGTCGTTCGAACCATTTGCGGAGCAGACACGTCCTAGTGTGTGAGGGACCGAGATCCGCATTGACAGGTGAACAAGATGGGGCGCCATGAGGCGGTACCATTGCCCAGCGGGAGCCAGTGCGGGTAGACTTAGGGGAAATGAACCGCTTTCCGGAGGTGAAGGCACCGTATGACCGCTAATTGGCCTGCGTCAGTCGTCTGGGTACTCGTGCTCGCGTTCTTCGTGGTGGTCGCCATCGGCATTGCGCTGGGCGCCTACGCGGCGAACAACCTCAAGAAGCGTGAGGTCGAGGAGAAGCCGACAGTCTAGGAACCTCTCCCACGAAGAGATCGGCACACAAGACGCCCCATTGCGTTCGCAACGGGGCGTCTTGCCTGTTTCGGGGCACGACGCAGAGAGACAGGAGACGTCCACGATGACTACGAAAGCGAAGGCCGCCGGGATCGCCGCGCTCGTGATCACAGGTGCGGCGCTCGTCGCGTTCGGCACCTATGCGATCGCGATGACGACCATGGGGGCGAACCGCGACGTGGCGACCGGTGTTTCGGCCGGGTATCAGAAGTACGCGTCCGTCGCACCGGCACCCGGTGACGGCGTTGCTGTCCAAGCAGAAGGTTCTCCACAGTATGGCGCGGTGGCTGAGGGCGCCGTGACAGCCGACTCGGCAGGCACCCCTTCCGAGTCACTGGTCATCCGCAACTCCCAGGTCGAAGTCCGAGTCGACGACGTCGACACCGCCCTTGTCTCGCTGCGGACAGTGGTCGCTTCAGCGGGGGGAGAGATCGCTCAGATGACCGTGTCACGAGGTGGCGACGTACTCGTCGCCGATGGTGCAGCCGCGAACGCCCCGACCGGGCCTGCGTACGCCAGTGTCACGATACGAGTCCCGGCCCCCAAGCTCATCCAGCTCGAGGAGCACGTGGCAGAGCTCGGCACCGTCCTCTCACAGTCGGCGAGTGCCGACGACGTCACGGAGGCCGCGATCGACCTGGAGGCGCGCCTGAAGAACCTGCGTGCCGAAGAGGCGCGCCTGCGCAGCTTCTTGGATCGGACGACGGATGTGAGCGAGCTACTCGAAGTGGAGCGCGAACTCGCGCGTGTCCGCGGTGAGATCGAGTCAATGGATGCGCAGCTGACATACCTCGAGCGACAGGCCGCGCTCGCAACCCTCACCGTCGCACTGTCGGAGCCTGGCCCCGTCGCCGCGTCGAGCGGCATCTCGTGGGCTCTTCGCGCGGCCCTCGCCCGCGGAATCGCAGTCGCCGCCGCCATGATCACAGGACTCGTCACGATCGCGGTGCCAGTGGCCCTCATCGGAGTGATTGCGCTGCTCGTGGTTGTCCCGGTGCACATCATCAGAAAGCGACGCACCGCGACGCGGCAGCAGACGACGAGTCAGTCAGAGAACGGAGGGGCCCAGGCGTGATTCCCCGACCCCGATTCACCCTGCCGATCTGGGCTGCACTGGCGATCGCCGGTGCAGCCTATCTCGCCCGGAGCTACCTCTGGAAAGCCGGTGACCTCAGACCCGAGCTGCCACAGGATGCGATAGCGCTCGTGGCGTTCGTCACCGGCATCGCATTCGTCGCATGGGCTCGCGCCAACAGCAGCGGCGGCGGGCCGGACGACAGGTAGCGGTCAGCCCTTCTCCTTGTACGGCTTCCCGTCAGCCGCCGGAGCGACCGCGCGGCCTACGACACCGGCGAGCACCACGACCGTGAGCACGTACGGCAGCATGAGGAAGAACTGCGGCGGTATGTCGATAACGTCGGAGAAGAGCTGCAGCTTGAGCTGCAACGCGTCCGCGAAACCGAAGAGTAGCGACGCCAGGTAGGCGCCGGCCGGAATCCACCTGCCGAAGATCATCGCCGCCAGCGCGATGAAGCCGCGCCCGTTGGTCATGTTCTCCGTGAACGACCCGACCTGTTCAAGCGTCAGATTGGCTCCGGCAAGTCCGGCCATGAAGCCTGAGACCAACACGGCGAACCAACGACCGCGAAGCACGTTCACGCCCACGGTGTCCGCTGCGCGGGGATGCTCTCCGAGCGAACGGAGCCGCAACCCCCAGCGAGTGCGATAGAGCGCCCACGTGAGGAAGATGGCAGCGAACATACCGAACGTAGACGATGGGTGTGTAGCTCAGGAACACCACATCGATCCATCGCCACACGGTAGGCAGCAGGCCGGTGCCGGACATCATCGGGAAGTCGAAGACCGGCTGCAGGGTCTGCACCGAGTCGGTGGTCCCAGGGCGACCGAACACCGTCTCCATCAGAAAGCCCGTCACGCCGAGTGCAGTGATGTTGATGGCCGTCGCCGAAATCACCTGATCGGCCCTCAGGTTGATCGAAGCCCATGCGTGCAAGGACGCGAATATCACCGATGCGAGCACCGCTGCCACGACTCCGAGCCACGTACTGCCGGTGAGCAGTGCCGCCGCTACCCCCGCGAATGCGGCGATGAGCATGAGTCCTTCCATCGCGATGTTGACGACTCCCGAGCGCTCGCAGATCGCGGCGCCGGTCGCGGCGAGCGCGATGGGAGTCGCAAGCCGGACCGCAGAAGCGAACAGCTCCGGGGTGACTATCTCAGCGAGCATCGGCGCCCCCTTTCGTCCGACGGAACCGCGAGACGGACCACGACACGATCGTCTCGGCGCCAACCATGAAGATGATCGTTCCCTGAATGATGAAGATCACCTTCTGGGAAACCCCTGCCTCGAGCTGCATCGTGCCCGCACCGGCTGACAGGGCACCGAAGAGGATGGCAGCGGCGACGACCCCCAGCGGATTGTTCTTCGCCAGAAGCGCCACCGCGATCCCGGTGAAGCCGAACCCCGAGGAGAATTGGTCGAAGAGCCGGTAGTGAACCCCCAAGACCTCGCTTGCGCCCGCCAACCCCGCGAGTGCCCCCGAGAGACACAGGGACTTGATGATGGTCGAGGAGACCGAGACACCACCTGTCTCGGAGGCGGATGGGTTGAAGCCCACGGCGCGGGCCTCGAAGCCGAGCACCGTGTACTTCAGGATCCACCACACGATGACCGCGGCGATCACTCCCAGAATGAACCCGAAGTGTGCTCGATTGGGCGCGATGAATGTGAACACCTCGGAGATCCTCGGCAACTGGCTGGACACCGGGAGCTCCGGAGTCTGAGGAATCTGCCCCTCGGCCTTGAACGGACCGGTGATGATCCAAGACACGAGATAGCGCCCGATGTACGTGAACATCATGGTGGTGATGACTTCATGAGCGCCGATCTTGGCCTTCATCAAGGCGGGTATGAACGCCCATGCCGCTCCGGCGAGCATCGCGGACAGCACGATGATCGGTATCGACACGATCCACGACAGCCCTCCCACCATGACGCCCACCCACGCTGCGGCCATTCCGCCCAGGAAGAGCTGACCTTCCGCGCCGATGTTGAACAGACCCGAGCGGAAGCCGTAGGCGACCGCAAGACCGGTGAACACCAGCGGCGTCGCGCGAATCAGAGTCTCGCCGATCTGACGGGGGCCTCCGAAGGCTCCCATGAACATCGCACTGAATGCGGCAACCGGGTCTTCGCCCGCCGCGAGAATGACAAGGGAGCCTATCAGAACCGCGATGGCCACCGAGATGAACGGTGTGGCGATCCGCACGCCGCGCTGAAACCGCTCTTGCTCGAGTGCGAACCGTCGCTCCGCCTCGAAGGAATCGATTTCGGGGGGTGCTCCGCCGGCTGGCTGCGGAGAGAGGTCACTCATCGGTCGTCACCACGCTCGGGTGGTGCGCCGGCGAATCAGCACGGCGCTTCTTTCCCCCGGTCATCTGGAAGCCGAGCTCTTCCTCGGTCACCGTGCCTCCCTTGAACTCGGCGACGATGCGGCCCTCGTACATCACCAGGATGCGATCGGAAAGCGACATGACCTCCTCGAGCTCCATGCTCACGAGCAGGACGCCCTTGCCGGACTGCCGCTCTGCGAGGATTCGGCGATGCACGAACTCGATGGCGCCGACATCCAGCCCCCTGGTGGGCTGCGCAGCGATAAGCAAGTCGGGGTTGCGGCCGAGCTCTCGTGCGAGAACGAGCTTCTGCTGGTTGCCGCCCGAGAGATTCGCCGCCGCCACGTGTTGGCTCGGAGTCCGTACGTCGTACTCGGCGATGCGGGAGCGGGCCTCGGCCTCGAGCGCCTTGCGATCGAGGATACCGTGCTTGGAGATGGGGGGGCGCCGTTGATCACCGAGAGCGACGTTCTCGACGAGATCGAACTCCAGAACGAGGCCGCGGCGATGACGGTCCTCAGGAACATGCGACACGCCGGCGGCGATCGTCGCTGCGGCGCTGTCATGAGTGATGTCCTTGCCTCGCAGCGAGATGGTACCCGACGTGGGCTTGCGAAGACCCATGATCGCTTCCACCAACTCCGTCTGGCCGTTCCCGCTGACACCCGCGACACCCACGACCTCTCCCTCGCGAACGACGAAGGAGACACCCTTGAGGACCTCAAGCTTGCGGTCATCGACGGCCTGCAGGTCGCTCACCTCGAGAACCGGTGCGCCGGGCGTCGACGGGGCCTTCTCTACGCGCAAGACGACGTCGCGACCGACCATCATCCGCGCGAGGCTCTGCTCGTTGCATGCGCTCGGGGTCGTCTCCCCCACCAGCTCCCCGTTCCGCATGACGGCGATGCGGTCGGAGAATGCCATGACCTCGTCGAGCTTGTGGGTGATGATCACCACCGCGAGGCCCTGGGCCACCAGCTCTCGTACGATCCCGAACAACTCGGTGACCTCTTGCGGGGTCAGAACCGCGGTGGGCTCGTCAAGGATGAGGATGCGCGCGTCCCGGTACAGGGCTTTGAGGATCTCCACCCGCTGCTGACGGCCCACCGAAAGGTCGTGCACTTTCGCGTCGGGGTCGACTTCAAGGCCGTACCGCTCGGAAAGCTCGAGCACCTTCGCCCGGGCTGCTGCGCGGTCGATGATTCCGAATGCACCCGTGGGCTCCATGCCCAGCACGATGTTCTCGGTCACCGTAAGGGGTTCTACCAACATGAAGTGCTGGTGGACCATACCGATCCGCAGCGCGATGGCGTCGCGCGGTGCCCGGATTCGGACCACCTCGCCCTCTACGACTATCTCGCCTTCATCCGCATCGAGAAGGCCGTAGACGACGTTCATGAGGGTGGACTTGCCTGCCCCGTTCTCGCCGAGAAGCGCAAGGACTTCTCCGGTCGAAACCGAGATCGAGACATCTTTGTTGGCCATGACGCCGGGGAAACGCTTGGTTATGTGACGCAGTTCGAGGATCGGAGTGCGATCCGCACCTGACGACGGCAGGTCGCAGGCGGGGGCCGGCTCGGAAACCATCGGCGCTCCTGTCTACCGAGGCGCTGCTCACGGAGTCCGGCGAACGAGTCCACCGGACTCCGTGAGTGCAACGACTGACAGCTACCTACTTGCTCTCAGGTACCGTGATCGTCCCTGCGACGATATCGGCGTTCGCCTTGTCGACGGCCGCCTTCACCTCGGCAGGCACCTTGGCTTCCCAGTCGTGGAACGGAGCGAGGCCCACGCCTTCTTCGGCGAGACCGAAGACCTTGTTCTCTCCGCCCTGGACGGTGCCCTCGACAGCCTGCTGAACCGTAAGGAACACGGCGTTGTCGACACGCTTGACCGCTGAGGTGAGAATCGTGTCACCGATGCCGTCGATCGTCTCATACTGATCGGCGTCGACACCGATGAACAGCGCCTTGTTGTCCTTGCACGCGGTGGCCGTGCCGTTGCCGGTCGCACCCGCAGCGGCGAAGATGATGTCGGCGCCCTGCTCGATGAGGTTCTTGCCGGACTCGATGCCCTTCTGCTGGTCGGTGAAGCTCCCGGTGTAGACGCTCTTGACCTCGATCTCAGGATCGACCGACTTCGCGCCGGCGACGAATCCCGCCTCGAAGCGCTGCACGGCAGGAATCTCCATGCCGCCCACGAAGCCGAGCACCTTCTGGTCGTTGATCCTCGGGTCAAGGTCGGTCAGCGTCGTCATCTGGGCAGCCATGACACCTGCCAGGTACGCTGCTTCCTGCTCCTTGAAGTTCAGCCCGATGACGTTCTCGCCCGCCGGATCGAAGAAGATGTCGATTCCACCGAAGGTGACGTCGGCGAACTGAGGGGCGACCTTGGTGACCGTGTCGGTCATCAGGAAGCCTACAGCGAAGATCGGGTTGAACCCTGCCGATCGCGAGCTGGTTGATGTTGCTCTCGTAGTCGGTCGGCTCTTTGGACTCGAGGACCTGGATCTCGACGCCCAGCTCACTCTCTGCACGCTGGAGTCCGGCGTAGGAGAGATCGTTGAACGACTTGTCACCCAGACCACCGACGTCCGTGACCATCGCGGCCTTGACCTCGGTCTTGGGCTCTTCGGTCGGTGCAGGCGCTTCGGGCTCAGCGCTTGAGCATCCTGCGACCAGTGATGCGGCAAGCGCGGCCGCCAACAGTACCGCAACGAGCTTTCCCCACTTCGATCTCACGTAAGACCCCTCCTCTATTCACGGAACGGACACCTATATGCATTCTAGTCCAACGGACGCCGCAGGTGCCGCTCCACCGCCAGGCCTCCACCTGCGCCGGTCTGCTACCGAGTACGCGCGCGCGGGTGTGTTGTTAGGTATTCTTCCCGAATATGCCTCTTGTCTACGTGCGTGTAGACCTGAGTCGTGGAAATATCTGAGTGACCCAGCATCTCTTGCAGTGCTCTCAGATCCGCTCCGCCCTCGAGAAGGTGCGTCGCGAAGGAGTGGCGAAGCGTGTGCGGATGCAGCCCCGCGAGGCCGGCTCTTGCTCCGTAGCTGCGCACCATCCCGTAGATGGCCTGCCGCGTGAGGCGCCCTCCCCTTTGGTTGAGGAAGACCGCGGGATCGCTCGAGCCCAGCGACCGACGACTGCGCAGAAGGGGCCTTCCCTGGGTCAGATAGGCATCGAGGGCGTGGAGCGCCATGCCGGCGACCGGCACCATCCGCTCCTTGCTGCCCTTCCCGAACACGCGCACGGAGCCACTGTCGAGATCGATGTCGGTGGTGTCGAGCCCTACGAGCTCGCTGACGCGAAGCCCGCATCCGTAGAGGGTCTCCAGCGCGGCCCGATCACGGAGTCCGACCGCGCCGTCGGGGAAGGGCTGAGACAGAAGGCGCGATACGTCCTCGATCGAGACGACTTCAGGAAGACGTTCGGGCACCTTCGGGAGCGGCAAGCGAGCCGTAGGATGATTCTCGGTGACGCCTTCCCTGACCATGAAGCGGTGGAAGCCCTTCACCGATGAGAGCTTCCGTTCGATGGTGGAGGGCGCAAGACCCCGCTCTCTGAGCGACGCGACGAACGCCGTTGCGTCCTCGCGGGTGACGTCGTCAGGCCCGGAAACGTGCCTGTGTTCGAGGAACTCCACGTAGTCACCCAGATCCCGACCGTACGCTTCCAAGGTGTGCGGGGAGGCACCCCGCTCCACCGATAGGTGGCCTAGATAGTCGTCCACGTAGCGTCTCATACGCCGATGATAGCCGAGCGCCCGCGCCGGTGGGTTCGGGGATGACACACGTCGGCCGCCGCACCCGGTGGTGCGGCGGCCGACCGAGATCGACGCTGCGAAGATCCCTATCCGATGAGTCCCTCAAGAGCGACGTAGTCGAGCCCGTGAGCGTCGGCGACCGGCTTGTAGGTCACCTTGCCGTCGAGCACGTTCACGCCCTTCGCGAGCGCAGCATCGTCGAGCACGGCCTGCTTCCAGCCCTTGTCGGCGATGGCCAAGCCGTAGCGGAGCGTCGCGTTGGTGAGTGCCATGGTCGAGGTGTTGGGCACCGCACCCGGCATGTTGGCGACACCGTAATGCAGTACGCCATCGACGAAGTACGTGGGATCGGCGTGTGTCGTCGCCTTGGTGGTCTCGATGCACCCGCCCTGGTCGACGGACACATCCACGACGACCGCGCCCTTCTTCATGGTGGGCAGCATCGCCTTGGTGACGAGCCACGGCGTCTTCGCGCCCGGGAGCAGGACGGCGCCGATCACCAGGTCCGCCTCCGTGACGATCTTCTCGATGTTGTGCTTGGACGAATACAGGGTGCGGACGCTGTTGCCCCAGATCTCGTCGAGATAGCGCAGGCGGTCGAGGTTGATGTCCATGATGGTGACATCGGCGCCCATGCCCTTGGCGACGTAGGCCGCGCTCGTACCGACCACGCCTGCGCCGAGTACGACGACCTTCGCCGGCAGCACGCCCGGGACGCCGCCCATGAGAACGCCGCGTCCGCCGAACGGCTTCTGCAGATACGTCGCGCCGACCTGGGCAGCCATGCGACCGGCGACCTCGGACATCGGCGCGAGCAGCGGGAGCGAGCGGTTGGGCAGCTCGACCGTCTCGTAGGCGATGCAGACGGCGCCCGATCCGATCAGGCCCATCGTCTGCTCGTAGTCGGGGGCAAGGTGCAGATAGGTGTAGAGGATCTGGCCCGGGCGCAGGCGTGCGATCTCCACGGGCTGCGGCTCCTTGACCTTCACGATCATGTCCGCGCCGGCGAAGACCTCTTCAGCGGTCGCGACCAGTGTCGCCCCGGCTGCCTGGTACTCAGCGTCAGGGAACGAGGACCCTTCTCCGGCGGCGTTCTCCACGAGCACGCTGTGTCCGTGCGCGACGAACTCGGCCACACCACCCGGCGTCAGGCCCACACGGAACTCGTTGTTCTTGATCTCTCTCGGGACTCCAACGATCACTGGAGCGAACCCCCTTCTGCAGATCGGGCGCGGGAATTCGTCCGCGCGGCAGGCCCCGCTGGGAGCCCATTCGACAATGACGGCTGAACTCACACAGTGTACCGCTGGACGCGCACAACGCAACGCTCGGAATGCATTGCCGAGTCGCAGTATTGCATACCGATTCGGGCTCTAGAGCACGGAACCCGCTGCCCGGAATGCAATCTCGCCCGCAGCGTACGCCGCGAGGAAGAAGGCAGGGTCGTCCTCGGGGGCACGACCCATGGATGTGACCTTCACACCGCGCAAAGACGGATCGCGGACACCGTGCTCGCCGACAGGCGCGGGAACGTGCAGCCGCCAGACGCCCGATGTTTCCAGTTGTCCCGCTATGGCATCGGAAAACTCGGGCTCCAGGTAAGGCACTGCCACCATGGCAGGTGCCAACGCCACGCTCGTGAGCGCCGTCACCGTGTGATGGCTCACCCCTCGATGCCGTTGTCGGGCATCCGCGAACGAGACGCGGAGGCAGACGACCGGGACTCCCCCCAGCGCCGAGACCGCGTTCATCGACTCACCCTGGGCGACACCGCCGTGACCGAACGGGGTGGCGGTCCCTGCGACCCCGGGACCGATCGCCACGATGGCCACGTCCGCGTGACACACATGCACGGCTGCCAGCAGACCCGAGTGCAGGTTGACGGCTTCGTACTGTCCCCCGAAGGCCTGGCCGCACGATATCGTCGCATCCAGAAGCCCGACCTCGACGCACGACCTCACGACATCAGAAAGAGGCAGCGCGAGAGCAGCTTGGTCGGTCATGCAGTACACGACCCGCTTCTCAGGATCGAGCTGCTTGATCGCAGCCGCGACGAGCGGTACCTGACTGTGCAGTCCGCAACACACCACCGGTGTGCCCTCGAGTGCCGTGGCGTCGCTCATCGCTTCGTGATGCGGTGATTCCGGCGACTCCACGGAGACGACGTCGAGCTGCGACGGCGTGTACCGGAGCTTCATGATGTGCCCGCCGGAGGGTGTGTCGAGCTGCGTGCCGCTCCCCTCTCCGAGACGGGAGACCACGAAGTGACGGCCGCCGGTTCCCAACCCCAAGCGCACCGCGGTGGTATTGAGCAACGTCCGGTCACCGAGCGCGCACGGTCCGCTCAGCGAGGGATAGCACACGGCCTCGCCGGTGGACCCGTCGTCGAGGTCCACGGACAGCAGCTGCACGCCATTGTGCTCGGTCATGCCGGTGACTGTCGCCCACACCAGTCTCATGGGCGTGAACGCGCCAGACGGTGGGCGACTGCGACGGTCAGGGCCGCAAGCGCCTCGAGGTCGGCGACCTCAAGCTGCTCGGAGGTGCTGTGAACGCCCTCCATGCCACAGGCCAGGGCGACAGTCGGTATCCCGAGAGCCGCGATGATGTTGGCGTCGCTGCCGCCCCCTGTCGTGTACGTCTCAGCCTTCAGTCCGATGTCACCGCATGCGGCCCGGACGAGATCGACCTGCGGGGATTCTTCGCTCATCGTGAAACCTCGATACTCGAGATTCCATATCAGGTCGACTTCGCCACCCGCGTCATGCGCCGCGCGTCTGATGGCCTCGTCCATGGCCGCGCGAACCTGATCGACCCGCTGGGAATCGAGAGAGCGGCATTCGCCGGTGAGGGTCGCCTTCGCTGCAACGACGTTGGTAGCCGTGCCACCAGCGATCGTCCCGATGTTCGCGGTCGTCTCGGCATCGAGCCTGCCGAGCTCCATCGCCGCGATCGCGTTCGCGGCGGCCGTGATGGCCGAGACGCCCTGCTCGGGAGCGACACCGGCGTGCGATGCGCGCCCCGTGAACTCGGCGACGAAGGTGTAATGCGTGGGAGCACCGACGACGATTCCGCCCGGCTTGCCGGCCGCATCGAGCACCAGGCACAGGTCGCCGCGGATCTCCTCGGGCGCAAGCGCCTTGGCACCGAGCAGTCCGACCTCTTCTTGGACGGTGAAGATGCAGCGGATGGTCGGTCTCGGTTCATCGCTCTCCGCGAGGCGTCGCACCGCCTCGAGGATCGCCGCAAGACCCGCCTTGTCGTCTGAGCCGAGGACCGTATCACCGGCCGAGACGATGATCCCGTCGACGATCACAGGCTCCACGCCCGCGCATGGCTCGACACAGTCGAGATGCGCGGAGAGCACGAGGGTGGACTCGACATCACCGGGCAGCTCGGCGATCAGGTTTCCGGTGTCGGAGCCCGTGTCGCGCATGCTGTCGTCGTAGCCGACCGAGAAGCCCAGACCTCTCAGTGCGGACTCACAGTAGATCGCACACTTCGCTTCCGAACGTGAGGGGCTGTCGATCCTGACAAGATCGAGAAACGTGGCCAGCAGCCGCTCGTCGTTGGCGCCGGCGCCGGACACGTTAGGCGCCTCGTTCGTTCTTGTAGGCCACCGCGGCGCCCACGAAGTCCCGGAACAGCGGCGCCGGGCGGGTGGGCCGGCTCTTGAACTCAGGGTGTCCCTGATTGCCGAGGAACCACGGGTGGTCCGGCAGCTCGACCATCTCGACCAGTTTGCCGTCGGGACTCAGCCCGCTGATCACCAGTCCCGCGTCCACCAGCTGCTGCCGGTAGGCGTTGTTGACCTCGTAGCGATGACGGTGACGCTCGTAGATGACGTCCTCCCCGTACGCCTGGTAGCCCTTCGTGTCGGCGATCACGGTGCACGGGTACGCCCCCAGGCGCATCGTGCCGCCCATGTCGGCGACACCTTGCTGGTCGCGCATCAGGTCGATGACCGGGTGCGGAGTGACCGGGTCGAACTCCGCGGAGTTGGCGGCGTCCAGCCCCGCGACGTGTCGGGCGAACTCCGCCACCGCCACTTGCATGCCGAGACATATGCCGAAGTACGGAACGAGATGCTCCCGGGCGAACCTGGCGGCGCGGATCTTTCCCTCGACTCCGCGGATCCCGAAGCCTCCCGGGACGAGGATGCCGTCGAACTCCGCGAGCGTGGAATCGACCTCCTCGGGAGTGAGTGACTCGGCATCGACCCATTGGACCCGGACCTTGTGGTCGTGGAATATCCCGGCGTGATCGAGGGCCTCGTTGACCGACAGATAGGCGTCGGGCAGCTGCACGTACTTGCCGACGAGTGCGATGCTCACCTCATCGGCGAGCGAAGCCGAGTGATCGACGAACGCGTCCCATTCGACCAGGTCCGGTTCCCCGCACTCCAGCCCCAGACGGTCGATCACCATCTCATCGAGCTGCTGCGCCCTCAGGTTCTTCGGCACCTCGTAGATGCTGCGAGCATCCATCGCCGATACCACCGCGACAGGATCGACGTCGCAGAACAGACCGATCTTGCGGCGGATGCCCGCATCGATCGGGCGGTCCGAACGGCACACGATGAAGTCGGGCTGGATGCCGATCGAGCGAAGCTCCTTGACCGAATGCTGGGTGGGCTTGGTCTTGAGCTCACTGGACGCGGCTATCCACGGCACGAGCGTCACGTGGATGTAGACGACATTGTCGCGCCCCTTGTCCTTCTTGAGCTGGCGGATCGCCTCAAGGAACGGCAGGGACTCGATGTCGCCGACCGTGCCTCCGACCTCGGTGATGATGACGTCGGGCTGTGTCTGCTCGGCGAGGCGGTTGATCCGGTCCTTGATCTCGTTGGTCACGTGCGGAATCACCTGAACCGTCCCGCCCAGGAAGTCGCCGCGGCGCTCCTTGGAGATCAGGGTCTGGTAGACGGAGCCCGCGGTGACGTTGCAGTCGCGCGTGAGCGATTCGTCCACGAACCGCTCGTAGTGACCGAGATCGAGGTCGGTCTCGCCGCCATCGTCGGTGACGAACACCTCCCCGTGCTGGAACGGAGACATCGTCCCCGGGTCCACGTTGAGATAGGGGTCGAGTTTCTGGATGGTGACCTTGAGCCCGCGCGACTTGAGCAGTCGGCCCAAGGAGGCCGCCGTGATGCCCTTGCCGAGCGAGGATACGACGCCGCCTGTTACGAAGATGTGCTTGGTCATCTGCCCCTGACTCTCTTCCGTTCCGATTCCGGCCACCCCGAGCAGATTCTACTCGTGGTTCGTTTCCCCGTAAGGACCTGATCTATCGCTCGAGCGGCTCTTGCTGTCCGACCGGAAGCCGTCCTACGCCATCCAGCCAGCTCAGAACCGCGTTCGACGCGATCACGCGCGAGAAACTGACACGTTCGCTCGCGAGATTCGCAGCGAAGACGGCGACCAGATACGCGAAAAGCCCCCACAACGGTAGCCCCGTCACGATCAGCATTCCGGCCACCGCGCCCATCGGATTCGCCCCAGCGTCTCCGAGCATACCGATCTCGCGAAGGTCATAGCGCCACACCGCGAGCACGGGACCAAGCGCGAAAAGGCACAGCGCTACAGCTTCGATCGCTATCACCAGCGTACCGTGGGCGGGCGTCACTGAGCCGGCAAGCCCGGCGGCGCAGACCAGTGAGCCGACGGCGGCGATGACCGAGTACGTCTTGAGCGCCCTGCCCGGACGCAGGTCCATCAGGTTGATGAGGTTCGATGTGAGTGCGATCGCGGCAGCCGCGCCCACGACGCGCATGATGTAGTCAGGTGAGAGCACGGCGAGTCCCCGACCCCAGGGTGCGGCTTGCCCGATGACCAGCGCGACCACGATGCAGGCGACGCCGATTCCCACGAGCTTGAGACCCCCTGTGGTCATCCGGCCGCGCAGCAGAGCCTTCACATGCCCCTTGAAACCGCGCACGGCGCCCGTGCCGTAGGAATCGTCCACGACTCCCAGCGCGAACGCCACCAGCGCGAGGGGGCCGGCGAGGCCGAGCACCGCCAGTGCGGGCGCAGCCCCCGTGCGGCCGGCGGCCACACCCGCGATGGTCGCGCATCCCGCCCATATCAACCACACGACGCCAAGGCCGTAGAAGACCGGGCGTCCCGCATAGTTGCGGGTCATCGCAGCGCTCGATTCGACGAGCGCCGGAATGAACATGCGCATGCCGAGCCACGGCACCACCACGCCGAGAAGAACACATCCCAGAAGGGTCCCGGCCACTTCTGGCCCGTTCATCGTGCACTCGCCTGTGAATCGTCGCCTTCGACGTCTGCATCGACGTCCGTTCCGTCAAGCTGACTCAGCATCAGCCACACCACCGCGACACCCACGTAGAAGACCTCGAGCGCGGGGATGACGATTCCCGAGTCCTCCGAGAAGTATGCGACGAGCCCTGCGACGAGCGAGACGGTGATGGCATCGGCGAAGTTGGGATTGACAGCGAGCGTCTCGGCGAAGCCCCCTTGAGGCCTCCAGCGCATGAAGCCGAGGAACGCGAGCGTCGCCACGAGGATGTACGCCCAGTTGGTGTGCGTCAGCACCCGCATGTTGGTCTCGGCCTTGCGCGCGACTATGTTCCACAGTTCGATCAGTCCGCCCTGTTGGGCAGAGGCGAGGGCGCGCGCAAGGTGTGTCTGCGGGCCCCCGGAGAGCAGGTCGATGGCGGCGAAGGCCGCGATCACGGCGACCACGCTCACCGACAACCAGGCGATGGTCTTCGGGGTCACGTGCCGCCCGTTCATCAGAACCCACGCCAACCCGAATCCCGCGATGCCCCAGATCGCCACCCCGATGTTGGCGCCCCAGAACGGCGCGGCCGCTGTCGCTGTCACCGCGATGCCGAGAAGCACCAGCCCGTAACGCTTCCCGAGCAGCGTCCAGCGCGACGCGGGCCACTGGTCGAACAGCAGCGCGACTCCCACGAGCGACGATCCGACGAGGATCGCCGCAGCCTCGTTACCCATGCCGTAGAACCGTGCCGCCAGCAAGGGCGAGTATCCGAACGTGTTGGTGAAGGAGGCCGGTGCGCCAAGCAGCTGATCGACCATGATCGTGACTGCCGTCAGCAGAGAAAGCGCCGCGATGGGCACGCGTATCGGCGTGCGCACGAGCAGTATCACAGCGCTACCGAACACCACGGCAGCCGTCGTGAGCAAGCCGAATGTCGACTGCCCCGGAGTCGCGGGCCATCTCATCCACAGGAACATGAGCCAGCTCGCAACCGGTACAGAGAGCACCGCGAGAAGCGCGAGTCTCAGGCCGAGCACCCACCACTTCACCGTGCGTGCGCTCCAGTGGCGTGCGCGAACCAGGACGAACGCACCCAGAAGAAGCGCCGCAACGGTGAAGACGACGAACGAGTTCACGATGCCGGGTTTGGCTGCGTCGACCGAGACCGCAGTGGCATCCATGCGGCTCAAGTGCGCGATGCGGTCTTGGAGCTGAGCGGGCGCGTCGGTGGTTCGCATCTCGTTGCCGAGAACCTGGACCGGCCGCTCAAGGTCCAGCGACTCGAGGACGGTCGCGGTCACGTCGAGATTCGTCACGAGTCCTTCGCGCTGCGTGGAGCTCGACGTGAGGTAACCGCTCCACCCCTCACCTGAGACCACCACGGGACCCAGCCCTTCGGGCCGGTTCCTCAAGGGATCGCCACTGGACTGCGAGACGACCATGATCGTGTCGTCAGCGAACTTCTCCGCGGCAAGGGCGACCACAGAGTCGAGGGTCCGGAGTGCCCGGTTGCGCTGGTCGTCGGCGATCGTCGGACTGACCTGCGGTTCGAACTTCGTCGCGCGATAGGCGTCGCCGGCGTCGAGCACCACGAAGCCCGGGCCGGAAATGGCGGCCGTGCTGTTATCGACGCTTGCAAGCGCCTCTTCGAACTCCTCGAGATCCGTCTCGATACCGAACGGGGCGTTGGGATCCTCGCGGATGAGCTTGGGCGAGATATCACCGAGTGCGACCAAGCCCTGTGCGTTCATGGCAGCCATGGCCGCGGGGCGGACCCTGCGCTGCTCGGCCGTCACGTAGCCGACGTCGGAGTTGCCCACAGCAGCGGTCACGCCGCCGGCGGACTCCACCGTCTCGCCGAGGATTCCCAGAACCACCTCAATGGAGCGCTCGGCGTTCTGGCGTTGGGTCATCGGCATGCCCAGAAACACGATGCTGTTGTCGCCGACCTGCTCGCCGGTCGTTCTCTGGAACGCCTCTGCTGCGGTGCCCACCTCGTAGCGCTCCGAAGCGAGGTACGCCGCCGCGGCGTTGTACGACGGCACCGCCCACGCACCCGCGGATATGGTGAGCGCCCCCTCCAGAGGAGATGCGGGCTCGCCCGGTTCACGGGTGCGGCTCCGCGCGTTGATATCTCCAACGGCGCCCTTCTCGGCAAGAGACCAGATGGTGGGCGTGGATGTGGGCGTCACATCAGCCCATGTGAGATACGGCGCCAATACGATGACGACACGTTTGGTGGGTAGCTGGGCGTACGCGTGGGGGGCGGGAATCCAAGCCGCGGTGAACGCGGCCAGGGCGAGGGTTATCCAAAGAAGTCGTCTCATGCGGTTCAATGATAGCCGATGCCGTGAACGGCGCGTTGACGGGCGAGTGACGGGCTGCTCACGCCGGAACCGTGCGGGGCGCGAGACGGCTGTGGCCTCGGGTACACTGTGGGTCGGCTGCCGGCGGCAGCCCGACCCGCGGCCCCGGCGGCCGCCCGTACTCCCGGAGGACACCATCGGCAATCCATCCATCGCACGGTCGACCGTCACCATGTCGACCGCCACCGCGCTATCGCGCGTCACCGGGTTCGCGAGGATGTGGGCGACCGGCTTCGCCCTGGGCGTCACGACGCTGGCCGCCTCATACAACGTCGCCAACAACATCCCGAACATGATCTTCGAGTTCGTGGCAGGCGGGATCTTGTCGGCTCTGTTCATCCCCACCTACATGGAAGTCAAGGCGGAGCGCGGCGAGGATGCCGCGTGGCGCTTTGCGAGCCACGTGTTCAATCTCGCCGTTGTCGCTCTCGGGGTGGTCGCTCTTGTGGGGACCATCTGGCCTGAACCGTTCATATGGACCCAGACGTTCAGAGCGAGCGCCGAGCAAAGCGCTGTCGTTCAGCAGAGCGCAGAGCTGTTCTTCCGGTTCTTCGCCATCCAGATCGTCGTGTACGGAGCCGGTATGGTCGTCCAGGGGCTCCTCAACGCCCAGCGCAAGTACCTGTGGGCCGCACTCGGACCCGTCTTCAACAACATCGTCGTCATAGCGACGATGTTCGCCTACGCGGGTCTGGTCACGGTCGATCCGAACACCGCGATCATCGTGCTGGCGGTTGGGACCACCTTCGGCGTCGTGACCATGTTCGCAGTGATGGTCCCCGATCTCGTCACGACCGGCATCCGCTACACGCCGGAGTTCGGACTCAAGGACCCGGCGGTTCGCAGGATGCTCCTACTTGCGGTCCCCACTGTGCTTTACGTGGTCACGAACCTCGTGGCGGTCTCCTTCCGCAACGCCTCGGCGTTCGCCGTGTCGTCGGATGGCCCTTCGGTGCTCATGTATGCGTGGACCTTCTTCCAGCTCCCCTACGGCATTCTCGCTGTCGCTTTGGCCACCGCGATCTTCACTGAACTCGCCGACGCAGCCGGCCGCAAGGACCACGCCGGGTTGAAGACGCACTTCAGCGCAGGTCTTCGGGCCACCGGGGCGCTGATGATTCCGGCGGCCGCGCTGTTGTTCGCGCTCGCCGAACCACTCGTGTCGCTCTACCGCGCAGGTGCCTTCAAGGCCGAAGACGTCCCGCAGGTCGCCGAGGCGCTCCGCCTCTGGGCGCTCGGGCTCGTGTTCTATGCACTGATGATGTTCGTTCTCAGAACGTTCTACTCGATGAAGGATACGACGACGCCGATGCTGGCCAACCTGGCGCTGACGCCGGTGCAGATCGGCCTCTACCTGGTGCTGACCACAGGTGCTGCGGGCTGGGCGGGCGTGGGCATCGGCGGAATCCCCATCGCCGATGGCGCCTTCTACGTGCTGCTCTTCGGCACACTCGCCTTCCTGTTGCGCAGACGTATCGGCGGGTACGACCTCCGCGGGGTCTTCTCGGTATTCGGCCGCATGGCCGTCGCCAGTGTCGTGGGTGGCGCAGTCGCATGGGGCGTTGCCTACCTGCTGCAGCCGCCTGTTCCTCGGTTCGGTCCGGCTCTACTGCAGGTGGCGGTCGGCGGTGCGGCCGGTATTGCGGTCATCTGGGGACTCGCCCGCCTGCTTCGGGTCAGTGAAGTATCGCTCCTGAACCAGCTTGTGGCGAAGGCGACCCGATCGCTGCGGCTTCGGAAGGACTCCTGATGGACATAGCCGTCTTGATTCCGGCCCACAACGAAGCCGAGCGCATCGGGCAGACGGTAGAAGCCGCGAGATCGATACCCGGGGTCACTCGGGTGGTGGTGGTCGACGACTCGTCCGACGACGACACCGCGCGGCTCGCCGAGGACGCTGGAGCGAAGGTCGTTCGCCTCTGGAACAACGTCGGCAAAGGCGCTGCTCTCGAGTCGGGTGCTGCTCGCGTCGAGAACGCCGACATCCTGCTCCTCCTCGACGGCGATCTGGGCGACAGTGCTCGTCAGGGCATCGCCCTCCTCGGTCCGGTGCTTGCAGGAGATGCCGACATGGCGATAGCGGGATTCCCGAAGCCCGCCGACAAGGCCGGGTTCGGGCTCGTCAAGGGTCTCGCGCGCTGGGGTATCCGGACCATGGGCGGCGGCTGGGTGGCCGACGCTCCCCTCTCGGGACAACGCGCTCTGAACCGTTCCTGCTTGGGCGCGGTGCGGCCCTTCGCGACCGGCTACGGCGTCGAGGTCGCCCTCTCGGTGAGAGCGCTCAGGGCGGGGCTGCGTCTCGTCGAGGTCCCGACAACCATGTCGCATGCAGCGACCGGGCGCGACCTGCACGGCTTCGTCCATCGCGGTCGTCAGTTCGTCCACGTCTCGCTGGCGCTGGCCAAACTGGCCTTCGAGCGAGGGCGCGCCTAGTCTCGCGGCGGGGCCGGGAACGCGGCCACTGCATCGTCTGCGACGCCGTAGAGGCCCGGGTCGGCGCCCGAGAGCAGAGCGACGAGGCTGTAGCGCCCCAGGCTCGTCCCTACCGTGTCAACCCCGGATAGGCCACGTTGAGCCGTCGCCTGGGCCACGCCCGTGTTCAGCGTGGGGCTCTCCGCGCCGATCACCAGAGCGTCGTCCCCGGCGTACGCGAGCGTTATCCCGAAGGCGGTCTCATCAGGCGAGCCCTGCGAAGCGGCCAGGTTGATCAGGCCCACGGTGGCCATCCCGGGCTCGAGGCCATCGACGGTGAGCACGCCGGCCTCCGTGAGTGCCTCCGTAACCGGTCGCTCGGTCGTCGGGCCGCGCCACTCTGCAGCCAGTGACGCGGTGATACTCGCCGTCGCATCGGCGGATGCCACAGCGGCGGTTCCCAGCAGGGCCTCGAGCGTCTCGGTCTCGCCGAGGAGGTCGGGTTCGACGAGCGTGATGGCGATGGGCGTCCCGCCTGCGGCGGAGACCGCGTCTGCCGCAGCCTGGGTTCCGTCAGTCCGACCCGAACCTGAGAGCACGATCACGTTCTTGCCGACGAGCCGGTCGGCGATCCACTCATCGGTGAGCATGCTCGAGAGCTCTGCTTGCCGCACGTTGGCCGCGGCAAGCTCCTCATTCTCGGCACGAAGGTCTGCGAACTCCTTCTGGAGGCCCTCGATCAAGGAACCCTGCTGACGATCCAGCGTACCGCGCTGAACCACGAGCCCGCCGAGCACGAGGCCGAGGGCAAGGGCGAGGAACACCCCGACGAGGGAAGCGATGTGATAGCGCAGGTTGTACATGACGATCCCCTTAGGAGGCTAGAATCCGAGCCACGCTCGAACCCGCAAGACGACGAGCTCGATGAACGATCGGACTTCCGGAGAGATGAGCAGTACGGCGGTCATGACCACGAGAGCGGCAGCCACCAGCACCATGAGGTGCCTCGGGCCCACCGTGGCTCGGTAGAGCTTGTTCACGCCCTTCGCGTCAACCAGCTTGGGGCCGACCTTGAGCCGCACAAGGAACGTTGAAGCCATGCCCTTCCTGCCCTTGTCGAGGTACTCGACGAGATTGGCGTGGGTGCCGAGAGCCACGATCAGATCCGCCCCGCACTCCCATGCGAGAAGCAGGGCGAGGTCCTCGCTCGTGGCGGTGAGTGGCCACGTATGGGCCCCTTCGGCGACGCCCAACTGCTGCAGTCGTTCCATGCCGGGGGCAAGCCCATCGGCGTAGGCATGCACGACAAGCTCAGCGCCGCTCGTGAGGGCGGCATCCGTCACGGAGTCCATGTCACCCACGATCACATCCGGGCGAAAGCCGGCCTCCATGATCGCGTCTGCGCCCCCGTCGACTCCGACGAGCACAGGACGGAACTCACGGATGTAGGGAGTCAGGGCGTCGATGTCTTCCTTGAAGTCGTATCCCCGCACCACGACGAGCACGTGACGGCCGTAGATATCGGTGGTCACCGGCGGCACCCAGGTCTCGTCGGTCAGTATCTCGCGTTCCTTCTCGAGATACTCGATGGTGTTGCGCGCGAACCGGTCGAGCTGGTCACCAAGGCTCGCCTTGGCGACTTCCATCTTCTGCTCGACCGCCGCCACCGACAGGCGCACGCCCGCAGCAACCCGCTGTCCGTCGACACGGACCTCATCTCCGACGACCTCGATGAGCTGACCCTCTTTGACGGCGTCGAAGATCGCGGGACCGACCGCATCGATCAGGGTGACGCCGCCTCTGGTGAGCAGCAAAGGCCCGACGTTCGGGTATGCCCCTGAGATCGACGGCGACGCGTTCACGACGACCTCGACGCCGGTCGCGAGAAGCGCCTCGGCGCTGACGCGGTCCATGTCGACATGGTCGACCACAGCGACATCCTCGGGACCCAGCCGCTTGGTCAGGTCCTTCGTACGCTTGTCGAGCTTGGCGATACCCTGATGCCGCATACCACTCCTGAGTCCACTCGTACGCGGGGGCGAGCCCTGATCGCAGCCCCAGATGCCCGCCGGGTATCCTACCATGCAGGCAGACGGCTCCGGCTTCCCGGTCAGCGTGATGTTGGCCGCTCGTTACGGGTGCCGGACGCCTCACCGAGCAACTCGCGAGCGTGCGCACGGGTCGCGTCCGAATCGTTGCCCGACAGCATCCTGCCGATCTCAGTGACCCGCTCTTCGCCTTCCACCCGGCGCACGCTCGTGACCACGACGTCGTCGCTCGTCGACTTGCTCACCACCAACTGGACATCAGCGAAGGCGGCGACCTGCGCGAGGTGGGTCACGACGATGACCTGGTGGGTCCCGGACAGTGCACGCAGACGGCTACCGACCGCCGTGGCGGTCGCGCCGCCGACACCCGCGTCGACCTCGTCGAAGACGAGAGTCTCGACCTCATCGGCAGCGCCGAGCACGCTCTTGAGAGCGAGCATGACCCGGGATATCTCACCCCCCGATGCGATCTTCGCCAGCGGCCGCGGCTCCTGCCCCCGCGCGGGCGTATAGAGGAAGTCGACGCGCGCGGGGCCATCCTCGCCCCACGAACCGAAGGGCAGCTCGGAGAAGCGCACCTCGAAGCCGGCGCCGCCCATCGCGAGATCGGTCACGGCGGACTCAAGCGCAGCGACGAAACCCGGGGCGGCGGCGGCGCGCGCCGCACTCAGCGCATGCCCCGCCTCTTCAAGCTGCGCAGCGGACGCCGTGACCGCCGTTTCGGCCTCTCGCAGAGCGGCACCGCCATCATCGACCGCGTTCAAGGCCGATCGAGCGGCGGCGGCGCGCTCACGTACGGTTTCGAGGGTCGGTCCGTACTTCTTCGTGAGTCCGGCCAGCGCCGACAACCGTTCCAGCGTGCGGTCCAGAGCCGCCGGGTCGTGTTCGATGGAATCGTTGTATCGACGCAGGGCGGAACTCGCATCATCACCGAGGGTCTGCGCCTCTTCGAGACGCTCGATGATCTCATCGAGGTCGGGATCGATTCCCTGCTGCTTCCGCAGTGTGTTCAGCACCTGGCCGAGCTGGTCGAGGACACCGTCCTCGCCGCGCAACAGGCCCGTCGCATCGCCGGTCGCCTCGGACAGACGACCCGCGTTCTGGAGCGCAGGCAGACGATCCCTGAGCGCTTCGTCCTCGCCGGGCTGTGGGTCGACACGTTCGATCTCCTGAACGACGAAAGCGAGATAGTCTGCATCAGCAGTGGCCCTCTCGAGCTCTGCGGCGAGTCCGTCTCTCGCGTGCACGGCGGCCTGATGGGCGTCGCGCGCCATTCTATATCGTCTGAGGGCGTCGGCGACGTGTCCACCGGCCCAGCGATCGAGATAGCCCACGTGGGTCGAGGCCGAAAGCAACGCTTGATGCTCGTGCTGCCCGTGGAGGTCGACCAGGGGGCCGACCCGTTGCGAGAGCTCGCCGACCGAAGCCAATTCACCGTCGAGCGAACACCGGCTGCGCCCATCGGAACTCACGCGGCGGCGAACGACGAGTTCGCTTCCCGCTGCGGTGAACCTGCCTTCGACCACTGACTCGGCAGCACCGGTACGAACCGTACTCGAGGCCGCCCGTTCACCGACAAGCAGCTTCAACGCACCCAGGAGCGCGGTCTTGCCCGCGCCGGTCTCACCGGTGAGCACCGTCATTCCCGGTCCGAACTCAAGCCAGGCGTCTTCGATCAGCGCAAGATCGCGGACGTGAAGGTCCTCGAGCACCGATCAGCCTCCGAAGAACTCGGTCGACACGGTCTCGTAGAAGTCGCGCCCGTCGAGCTTCACCAGTGCCACATCGTGCTCTCCTCGGCAGACCGTGACCCGCTCTATCGCACGGCGGCACGGCCGCACATCACCATCGACTATCAGGCAGGCGTCAGAGCGCGACGGATCCGGCAACGTGATCTCGACGGTATCGTGAGGGTCGGTAACGATCGCGCGGGAATGCAGGGTGTGGGGCGCTACCGGCACCACGACCATCCCACCGAAACCCGGTGCGACTACCGGTCCGCCGGCCGACAGAGCGTACGCGGTCGATCCCGTGGCGGTGGCGACGATGAGCGCATCGGCCCGCGTGTTCAGCACCAGATGACCATCGATGGCCATATCGAACTCGACGACCCGGCCGGAGTTCCCTCGAGCCACGACGGCCTCATTGAGGGCGCGGTACGTGCCCACGACCCTGCCGTCCATCGTGACCTCGACCCGCAATGTGGCCCTTCGCTCGACGCGGGCATCACCGGCGAGCGCTGCACCCACGGCCTGACGCATCGTCTCGGCCCGCGCACCGGAAAGAAAGCCCAGCCGTCCGTACTTGACGCCGAGCAGAGGCGCGGGCGTCTCTCCGACGAGGTGAACGGCCTTCAGGATCGTACCGTCACCGCCGAGCGCGACCACGAGCGACAGCTCGCCGAGGTCGCTCAGGGTGACCCCGAAGCCCTCGAGGTTGCTCTTCGCTGCATCCCTCGACTCCAAGACCGGCTCGATACCTTGAGCCGCGCACCACGTGGCAAGCTCGCGTGCCGCGTCAACAGCGCGCGGGTTCGACGTGTTGGGGACCAGCAAGACTCGCACGTCAGACTCCCAGCCTCTCGTGAGCCGCGTCCACGACCTCTTCGGCCGTCGACTCGGTGGATGAACCGTGCCGTGCCACCCACAGCCAGAACTCGATGTTACCCTCCGGACCCTTGATGGGCGAGAACGTCATACCGCGAACGACCAGACCCAGAGCCAGCGCGGCCTGGACCGCTGACTGCAACGCCTCGATGTGGTCACCCGCCGCTTTGACCACACCCCTTTTTCCCACACGCCCCTTACCCAGCTCGAACTGGGGCTTAACCAGCGCAAGTATGTCAGCCTCCGGGGCCGCAAGTGCAGCCAAGGAGGGCAAGACCGTCTTGAGCGAGATGAAGGACACGTCGGTCACGACGAGGTCGAACGGCGCACCGAGCTCGATCGGCTCGGCATGCCTGATGTTGGTCCGCTCGAACACCGCCACCCGGTCGTCGTTCCTCAGGGTCCATGCCAGCTGGCCGTACCCTACATCGACCGCGGTGACGCTTGCCGCCCCCGCCTGCAGCAGGCAGTCGGTGAATCCGCCGGTGCTCGCACCGACATCGACCGCCCGTCTCCCAGTCACCGCAACGTCGAAGGCGGCCAGCGCGCCCGCAAGCTTGTCACCGCCGCGTGAGACGAACCGAGGTCGTCGAGCCACATGGATCACCGCGTCATCGGCGACAAGCTCGCCGGCTTTCCTGACGACGTCCTCGCCGGCGCGGATGTCGCCGGCAAGAATCGCGGCGCGTGCGCGCTCCCGCGATTCGAACAGGCCACGATCAACCAGAATGGCGTCGATGCGCTTGCGCGCCATCTTCTCTCGCCTCCGCGTGAAGCCGCTCGCTCTCATCGCGACGGACATCGATGTCGGAAAGACGTCCGAGAACGGCCGCGGTCACGCCGTCAGGAGTGAGCCCTACGTCCGAGAGCAGCCTCGACATGGCGCCATGGGTCACGAAACAATCGGAGATCGCGAGACGCTGCACGGGAGTCTCGGATCCAAGGTCCGACAGCACCTCGCACACAGCCGACCCGAAACCGCCCATCTCCGTGTTCTCCTCGATCGTGACCACGAGTCGGTGGGACCGTGCGGCCCACGCGATGGTGTCCCGGTCGATCGGCTTGACCCAGCGGGCGTTGACGAGGCTCACGGACAGCCCGTGCGCCTTGAGCATCTCCGCGGCCGCATCGGCGACCGCGTTCATCCGACCCACGGCCATCAGCGCGACATCGCTCCCCTTACTGCGGATGACCGCCTGGGCGCGCTCCCACTGCACACGCACTCCCGTGTCGATGACCCCTGTGCCCGTGCCGCGCGGATACCTGATCGCGACGGGTCCATCGAGGGCGAGAGCTGTGTGAAGCGCGTCAGCCAGCTCCACCTCGTCGGCGGGGGCAAGAACAGTCATGTTCGGGATCGAGCGCAGGTACGTCAGATCGAACATCCCGTGGTGGGTCGGTCCGTCCTCTCCCACCAGACCCGCTCTGTCGAGACAGAAGACCGCGTGAATGTCCTGCAGACATACGTCCATGATGAGCTGGTCGTACGCGCGCTGCATGAAGGTGGAGTAGATGGCGACTACCGGCAACCGGCCGCCCAGCGCCAGCCCGGCAGCCATTCCCACCGCGTGCCCCTCGGCGATCCCCACGTCGTAGAAGCGGTCGGGAAAGCGCTGCGCGAACTTGTCGAGTCCGGTGCCCGACGGCATCGCCGCGGTGATGGCCACGATGCGCTCGTCGTGCTCGGCTTCAATGACCAATGCGCGCGAGAACGCTTCGGTGTAGCTGATCGGTCCACCGGACCCGTTGACCTTCCCCGTCTCCACCGAGAACGGCCCGATGCCGTGGAACGCGTCGGGCTGCACTTCGGCGTGCTCGTAACCGAAGCCCTTGGTGGTGACCGCGTGGATGATGACTGGTCCGTCGGTGGCTTTTGCCCGACTCACAGCCTGCTGCACCTGCTCGATGTCGTGGCCATCGATAGGGCCGACGTACTTCACGCCGAGCTCCTCGAAGAACATGCCGGGCTTCAGGAGAAGCTGCTTGACGGACTCCTTGACCGCCTCTCCCGCGTCGACCATCCCTTTGCCCAGTTGGGTGGTGGCCAAGCGGGACTCCACGCCGTCGCGCAGCTTCTGGTAGCGCGGATCGAGCCTGACGCGCGCGAGGTAGCTGGCGAGCGCACCGACGTTCTCCGAGATGGACATCTCATTGTCGTTGAGCACGATGACGACCCTCGTACCCAGGTGTCCGATGTGGTTGAGCGCCTCGAACGCCATACCGCCCGTCATGGACCCGTCTCCGATAACCACAACCACCGCCTCGTCACCACCACGCGCGTCGCGAGCGAGCGCGAGGCCAAGGCCGACGGAGAGGGAGTCGGAGGCATGTCCGGTGTCGAAGGAGTCGAAAAGCGACTCACTGCGCTTGGGGAAGCCGCACAATCCGCCGTACTGCCGAAGCGTGCCGAAACGGTCGAGCCGGCCTGTCAAGAGCTTGTGAACGTAGCTCTGGTGGCCTACGTCGAAGATTATCCGGTCCACGGGGCAGTCGAGCGCACGGTGTATCCCGATGGTGAGCTCGACCACGCCGAGGTTCGGCGCAAGATGGCCGCCCGTCTCCGAGACGGTCTCTACCAGCTCGTCACGAATCTCCGATGCGAGCACCTTGAGCTGCGTCGCATCCAGGGACTTGATGTCGCAGGGGCTGGTTATGGTGTCGAGTATCCGCTCAGCGGCCACTTCGATGGGTCATCTCCGTCGTTCCAGGGTCGGTCGTGCACTGATCGACATGCACCACGATAGTATGCCTGCACAGTGAAATGCGCACGTCAGGCGTTCGCCACGCGCGACGTCGGTCTAAGGACCGACCGTCGGCGTCTCAGGCCGTGGCGCGGAGACGTCGCCTGTCTCGGCGGCGACAGGCTCACTCGATGCCGCTCCGGCGACGTCTTCGGCTTGGACGGGAGCGGTGCCCGCAGCTTCCCAATCGGCATGATCGATCAGCTCGGTGCACTGGTTCGCCAAGCGCACGCCTTCCTCGAGCAGATCGAGGCTCTTCTCCAGCGAGGTGTCCTTCTTGCGCACCTGCGTGACGATCTCCTCGAGCCGGGTACGAGCAGCCGTGAAGCTGTACGACTCTTCTGGCATCAGATCATTCTCCGTCCCGACTCCGCTCGGCCACCCTGCCAAGAACGCCGTTCACGAACTTCGACGAGTCGTCGCCTCCGTACACCTTGGCGAGTTCGACCGCCTCGTTGATCGCCACGCTCGCGGGCACATCCGGGGCGTGAAGCAGTTCGAACGTCGCGATCCGGAGGATGTTCCGGTCAACCAGAGGCATCCGCGATACGGCCCAGTGCTCGGAGATCTCACCAAGCGTCGCATCAAGCTCGTCAACCTGCGCCTCGACCCCGAGAGCCAGTGTCCGACAGAACTCGCCAGGCTGGCCGTTCTCGGTGGAATAGCTCTGGTTCTCAAGGATCGTGGCTATCGACTCTCCGGTCACCTCACGCTGGTAGAGCAGCTGGAGCGCCTGTAGCCGGGCTGTGTGGCGATCTGAACGGACCATGCTCACTCGGGGAACACGAGACCGTCGATGAACACGTCGACCCCGGCGACCTCGACCCCGACTTGACTGGAAAGTGCCTCGCGGACCGACGCCTGGACCGTGGCCGCGACTTCGCGCAACCGTACCCCGTAGAGCACCTGGATGTGCACGCTCGCAGACAGCGCGCCATCTTCACCGACCGTCACGTCGACGGCGCGAGAGGCCCCTTTGCGGCCCTTCTGTACGAGCCCGGCGATCCCCGGCGCACCAACCGACGCGACGCCTTCGACGCACTCGACGGCGACGGTGACGATCGTATCCAGAACACCCGGCGCGACGCCGAGCCCCTCAAGACGAATCTCATCAGACATCTGTGTTCTCCTGGCCGCTACTAGCCGAGATCCATCTCGGTCTCGACGAAGTCAGTATAGACCTCGCCCCTTCGGAAAGCGGGAGTCTCCACGACCTGCAAGTGGAACGGGATCGTGGTCGCGATCCCCGTGACTATGAACTCGTCCAAGGCCCGGTGCCCTCTCGCGATCGCCTCGTCCCTGGTCTCCCCCCATACCACGAGCTTCGCCAGCAGAGAGTCGTAGGTAGGAGGAACCCGGTACCCCGAGAAGACATGGGAGTCGATGCGCACGCCAAGACCGCCGGGCGGGTTGAACACCTCGATCAGACCGGGGTTGGGGCGGAAGTTGTGGGCCGGATCCTCCGCGTTGACCCGAAACTCGATCGCATGACCCCGCAACACGATGTCCGACTGGTTCGCGTGGCGCATCGGCAGGCCCGCGGCGATCCGAATCTGCTCCTTGATGATGTCAACGCCGGTGATCTGCTCGGTGACCGGATGCTCGACCTGCACCCTCGTGTTCATCTCCATGAAGTAGAAGCGGCCGTCGGTATCGAGAAGGAACTCGACGGTGCCGGCGTTCACGTAGTCCACGTTGCGCGCCAGCTTGATCGCCGCAGCGCCCATCTCGGCCCGCAACTCAGGAGTGAGCGCAGGAGAGGGTGCTTCCTCGACCAGCTTCTGGTGTCGCCTCTGAATCGAGCAGTCGCGCTCGAAGAGGTATACGGCGTTGCCGTGCGAGTCGGCCAGGATCTGTATCTCGACATGGCGCGGGCGCGCAAGGTACTTCTCAAGGTAGACGGTGTCGTTACCGAAGGCCGCCGCGGCCTCGGTCTTCGCTGCGGTCAGGTTCAGGCCCAGTTCTTCTTCGTCGTGGGCGACTCGCATGCCCTTGCCACCGCCTCCGGCGGAGGCCTTGATCAGCACGGGGAATCCGACCTCGCGGGCGAATCCGAGTGCCTCTTCAAGCGACTCGACCACCCCATCGCTACCCGGGACGGTCGGAACGCCCGCCGCTGCCGCCGTCGCTCTGGCGACGGCCTTGTCGCCCATGCGGTCGATCGCATCGGGCGAAGGACCTATGAACACGAGTCCCGAGTCAGCGCACGCGCGCGCGAAAGCGGAGTTCTCTGCGAGGAATCCGTAACCGGGGTGGACCGCCTGCGCTCCGGTGGTGAGAGCGGCCGAGATGATGTTGGGCATGTTGAGGTACGAAAGCGACGAGGACGCCGGACCCACACAGACCGCGTGGTCGGCCATGCGAGCCGGGAGCGAGTCACGATCGGCCTCGGAGAAGACGGCGACGGTTTCGACGCCCATCTCCCGAGCAGCGCGAATGACCCGCAGCGCCACCTCGCCACGGTTGGCGATCAGGATTCGGTCGAACAAGAGGGCCTCCCGCCTAGACAGGCTCGTAGTAGTACATGACGGTCCCGTACTCGACCGCTTCGCCGTTCTCGAGCGGCGCCTCGCGGATCACGCCCGCCTCGTCAGCGGTGATCTCGTTCATGAGCTTCATCGCTTCGACGATGCACAGTGTCTGCCCGGCAGCGACGGTGTCGCCGACTGAGACGAAGGGAGCCGCGCCGGGCGCGCTCGAAGAGTAGAAGGTGCCGACCATCGGTGCCACGACACTCCGCCATCCCGCGGGCCGAGCCGCGGGAGAAGGAGACGCCGCGTCCGCAGGTGCGGGAGCTGCTTCCGACACCGGGGTGACGGGCGCGCTGGCGGCCGGAGCGAACGCCCCCGCCTTTCGCACCGTGACCTTGTTGTCGCCCTCTTCGATGACGACCTCGGTCACATCGGAGGCCTCGATGACTTTGATGAGCTCACGGATCTGATTGACGTCCACGGAATCTTCCTCCCTGACGGTATGGACCTCTTCGCTCATGAGGAAGACCGCGTTCTCGGCTCCCTCGCGGTGCGCGCTGAGGTAGGTGTGCGCTTCGTTCGGGAAGAGGGCGTACATCAGCACGTCCTCTTCGCTCTTCGCCAGGTCGCCGATCTCCGACGCGACCTCATCGTAGGTCGTGGTGACGAGGGAACCCGGCCGGATATCAGCGGCCAGCGGCGTCTCCCCGCCCAGGACCTTTGCGACGATCTCCTTGTCCATCGGACCAGGAGCCTTACCGTAGTACCCGCGGATATAGTCCTTCATCTCCTGTGGAACGATCGCCCAGCGCTTGCCGGTGAGCACGTTGATCACTGCCTGGGTGCCCACGATCTGCGACATCGGGGTGACCAAGGGCGGGTAGCCGACTTCGGCGCGTACCTTCGGTATCTCGACCAGCACATCCGGCAGTCGATCGGCGGCCTTCTGCAGCTCGAGCTGGCTCACGAGGTTGCTCATCATGCCGCCGGGAACCTGATGGCTGAAGACCTCCATCGAGAGAAGCGTGGTGATTCCTCGCTTGAGACCCTTCTTGCACCTGACATCCTCCCAGTACTCGGCGATCTCGAAGAGCAGATCCAGATCGAGCCCCGAGTCGTAAGGAGACTCCTTGAGCGCCGCGACGATCATCTCCACCGCCGGCTGGCTGTTGCCGAAGGCGAGCGCGACGACAGCGGTGTCGATGATGTCGGCACCCGCTTCCGCTGCCTTGAGGTAGTTCATCGGGGCCATGCCACCGATGTAGTGGCAGTGCACGTGAACCGGCAGCCCGACCTCGTCTTTGAGGGCACGCACCATCTTCTCGGTACGGAACGGCGTGAGCATACCGGCCATGTCCTTGATGCAGATGGTGTCAGCGCCGATCTCCTTCAGCTGCTGCGCGTAGTCCAAGTAGGAGTCGAGCGTGTGGACCGGCGACACCGTGTAGCTGATCGCGCCCTCGAAGTGCCCGCCGACCTCCTTGACAGCGCGACCGGCCACTTCGACGTTTCGGATATCGTTGAGCGCGTCGAATACGCGGAACACGTCGATCCCGTTGCGCTTTGAAGCGGCCACGAAGCGCTCGGTGATCTCGTCGCTGTAATGATGGTAGCCCACGAGGTTCTGTCCTCGCAGCAGCATCTGCAGTGGAGTCTGGGGACAGTGCTTCTTGATCACCCGAAGTCGTTCCCACGGGTTCTCGTCAAGAAAGCGCAGGCAGGAGTCGAAGGTCGCTCCGCCCCAGACCTCCAGCGACCAGTAGCCGACGGAGTCCATCTTGGGCAGGATGGGCAGCATGTCGCCGATCTCCATGCGCGTCGCCCACAGCGACTGGTGCGCATCCCGAAGCGTCGTATCTGTGATGTGTACAGGTCGCACCGCAACTCCCTTGCTCAAGCGAGCGGCCCGATACGCGCCGACCGCGCATCACGGAGCCTTGCATTATATACGAGGGCCGGGCACACCGGTCACCACGACCCATCGCCCGGCCAGTGAATGCAGCAGCGCGCCTGCGTCAGACGCGTGTGATGTAGCGCCCATCACGCGTGTCGATCTTGAGCTTGTCGCCGGAGTTCACGAACATGGGGACTTGGATGACCGCGCCGGTCTCAAGCGTCGCAGGCTTCGTGCCCCCCTGGACCGTGTCGCCCTTGAATCCGGGGTCGGTCTCCGTGACCTCGAGCTCGACGAACATCGGCGGCTCGACACCCAGATGCTCGCCGTCGGCCGTCATGATCTCGACCTCATCGCTCTCCTTGAGCCATTTCGCGGCCTCTCCCACGAAGTCGGCGGCGAGCTCCACCTGCTCGTAGCTGACGGTGTCCATGAAGTGGTAGGACGACCCGTCGTTGTACAGGTACTGCATCTTCCTGGTCTCGATCCGGACGTCATCGAACTTCTCACCCGCCCGAAACGTGTAGTCCACGACCCGGCCGCTCTGCAGTTCGCGCAGCTTGGTGCGCACGAACGCGCCGCCCTTGCCGGGCTTGACGTGCTGGAACTCGATGATCAGCCAACGCTTGCCCTCATGCACGATGCACATGCCGTTCTTGAAGTTCGCGGTGGTGACAGGCACTTCGACAACTCCTTCGTCACACAGTGTGGTCACGGGACGCAGCGAATGGGAGACCGCTAGAGCTCGAGCAATGACTTGGGAGAGCGGGACAGTACTCGCGCTCCACTCTCCTCGACGACTACCAAGTCTTCGATTCTAACACCGCCGAATCCTTCGAGGTAGATTCCTGGCTCGATCGTGATCACGCTTCCGACGGGGACGACGCGAGTGGACCGAGGCCCCACGCCGGGGAGCTCGTGAACCTCGCGTCCGACGCCATGCCCGAGACCGTGTCCGAAGTGGGCACCGAATCCCGCCGAGTCAATGACGGAGCGCGCAACGGCGTCGATCGCCTGCCCCGAAGCTCCCGGAGACACCGCGCTGATGCCTGCGGCGTTCGCCGCGAGGACCGACGCGTATACCTCCCTCTGCCGCTCCGATGCGGAGCCGACCACGACGGTCCGCGTCATATCGGCGCAGTAGCCCTGCACCCGAGCACCGAAGTCCATCTTCACGAAGTCACCCTGCTGGATCACACGGTCGGTGACCTTCGCGTGCGGCCGCGCGGAGTTGGGGCCACTCGCGACGATAGGATCGAACGCGACTCCGTCGCTGCCGCGGCGACGCATGAACCACTCGAGCTCGAACGCCACCTCACGCTCGGAGACTCCGGCCCGCACGAACGGCACGATGTGTTCGAACGCCTCGTCGGTAAGCGTCTGAGCCTGCTCGATGCGCTCGATCTCCTCGGCGGACTTGCTGACCCTGAGGTCTTCAACCCAGCCGCTCGCAGGGACGATGTGCATCTCAAGCCGCCGGTCCAGATCGAGATACGTCCGATGCTCGACGGTGTCCTCGATCGCCAGCGTCTCACTGGCATCCAGAGCGTCGGCGACCCGGGACCACGTCGCATCTGCGACCGTCTCCACCTGCCACCGGGTCCCATCGGCTGCCTCGCGTGCCGCCTGCGCGTAGCGCGAGTCGGTGAACAGCACGCAGTCATCTGCAGTCACGAGAGCAACGTGCGCGCGCTCGTCATCGAACACGCTGTCGAAGCCGGTGAGATACGCGACGTTGACCGGGTGCGTCACGCCGATCGCGGCGACACCCTCGCGCACCAGGCGACTCCGCAGTGCGGCGACCCGCAGGCAGGATTCCATTGAACCGACTCTCTCGAGATGCGTCTTCGAGAGATGATTCTACCGCGTGGACGTCTCGGGCTAGTGCTCGCTCCAGGACATGACCTTCAGCTCCTCGCCCTGGACGTTCGGGTACATGGGCGGAGGATCGTCGTAGAGACGGGGGTCGGGCTCGGAGTTGCGGATCACGAACCCCTGCGCGAGGCCGGCTCCCATGTTGTCCATAGCACGCGATCCGATGAGGTTGATCGAGTTCTTCTTGTTCGATGCGTAGCTGCTGGCGTACTTCCAGTACTGGGGGTAGTAGTAGGTGCTCGTCCCACCTCTGGGCCTGTCGAGGTTCACGAAGCCGTTCTGTGAAAGCATGGCCGCCTGGACGTACAGATCCTCGGGCATGGAGTCGTACCAGTGCGGGAACGCCACGTCACCGCCGGAGACGAGACCGCATGTCGCCCGTGGGGACGTACTGGAGCACAGCAGATCGTCGGGCACGATGATGTCGTAGGGCGAGGGAACGGCAACCGTCACCTTCTGGGAGTAGGTGCCTTGCACCCAGACGGGCCCGTCCACGTAGATGATACCGTTGGCCGGGATCGGTACGTTGAAACCCGATGCCAGTGGGGCGGTCGTCGAGATCGTCAGCGCGCCGTTCTCCTGCTGCTCCGATACGACCGCTTCGACCCTGACGGTCGCACCGCTGAAGGTGAGCCGGTAGCCTTGTCTCGCGGTGTAGTGCTTCGTCGATGTGGCCGCCGGGATCGTGCCGTACTTCGCAGTCGTGTACGGGGGAAGGTAGATGCCACCGGCGGTTGCCGAAGCCGCGATCGCGGCCAGGTCATTCGTCACCGAATCCATCGTGAGCGGGCTGAGAAGCTTCCTCGCGCCACCCGAGTACGGTGCTGTCCCGGCCGCAAGTCGGTTGTTGGTGAGGGTGAGCGTGTTGTTGTCCCTCTTGAACCCCCGGCTCGACATCGCAAGACCGGTGATGTTAGAACCGGTGGCCATGTTGAGCCAACCCTGCACGTAGACCTTACCGTCGAAGGTGAAGCCCGACCCGACAGAGTAGTCCTCGATCACGAACACGCAGTAGTCGACGAAGTTCGGGAACTTGACCGTCGCGGTGATCGTGCGCGACATGCCGTTGTTGAGCGTGCCGGTCGAGGTGAGGGTCAGGAGCTCGTCGTCATCAGGCGGGGTCGCCGTGACCACCCAGGTTCCGTCAGTCAACGGTGCCGCGGGCTCGAGGCTCGGGTTCGTGGAGTAGAACCGGTAGTCCTCGCTGAGCTGGTACATGTACTCGTTCAAACCCGCATCGGCGAGCTGCATGGCCCGATTGCGGCCCGAATACCTGGTCGTCTGGTTGTCTCGGTACTCGACCATGGTCAGCGTCGTGGCAAGCATGACGAACACGACCGCCGAGGCGGCCACGACCGTCATCAGCGCCATGCCCGAGTCGTCGCGACCGAGACGCTGACCGATCTGCCGAATGCTCTTGAGGACCTTCATCTCAGCTGCCTCCGAGGCTATTGAGGACCGACCGCAGACGAGCGGTCACCGAGGCCGGCGCCACGACTTCACGCTGGCCCGACTTCGCATACGCGCGCATTTCGACGTCGACCCGGGCGATGTTGGGTATCTGCGATGAGCCGGTCCGGGCGACGTTGCCCGTGTCGTAGTACGTGAAGATCGGACCGGTCCAGTCCGGATCGACCTCGCTGACCATCCGTTGCGGTTCACTCGGCGACGCGAAGTGCGTGTAGCCGCCCGCCGCCATGGGGGCATCGGTACACAACGCCTCGGTGCGATAGACAGCTCCGTCCACCACGCTGTAGGTGACCTTGTCCGGCACCTTGTCGCCGTCCACGTCCGTGTAGATGACGCATCCTCGCGCGCCGATCTGCTCGAAAGCGCCTACCAGGGGAAGCTGGGTATGGGCGAACGGGTCTTGCGCCTGGCGCAGATCGCGCCCCGCCCGGTCCACGAACCTCTGGGACTCGTCGGCAGCCGCCGCTCGGGCGATGCTGCCATCGGCCATGGTTCCCACCGCGTTCATGACGAAGTAGACCACGCCGAGCATGATCGACATGAGGGCGCAGACCACCAGCAACTCGGCGATCGTCAGGCCAGCCTCATCCTTGAATAGCTTCATCTGGTCAGATCCTAGTTGGTCGATGCGACAGCGACGGTCGTCGTTGCCCCCGAGAGGACCGCCCCGGTCTTGACCGGGGTGTACGTGCTTGTCGGCCATGAAGACCGGGTCGAGACGTAGTAGAAGTCGGCGGGCGGGAGGGCGAAGTCGATCCTGTTGCTGCCGTTCACGCCACTGGTCGTCCCCGTACCCACCTTCACCTTGTTGGAGTCGTAGACGTAGAGCGCCTTCTTCGTCGTCCCCGGGTACGTGCACCTCAGCGTTCCGAAGCGGGCCATGCCGAGTCCGCACTGATCGTCGGAACCCAGCGTGATCGTCCGATTGGTGGTCGCGCTCACGTAGCCTGACTTGCTCGACAGGACCGTGTAGGTGCCCGTGGCGGTGATTCCGAACGTGGCCTTACCCGCAGCATCCGTGGTTGCGGTACCCGAGGTCGGCCCGGTGAGGGAGAGGGTCGCCCCTGAGACCGGGCTGCCACTTCCCCGATCGTCGTAGACGGTGACGACGAGGATCGAGTTCTTCACCAGGTTGACTGTCGTGCCCGAGTTGGTGTTGCCCTGAGCGATGGAGAAGTTCGTCGGCGTGCCACTCGCGAGCTGATATCCGACAGGTGTCGAGAACGTCACAGCATAGTTGTCCGGAAGCAGGTTGCTGAAGAGTGTCTCGCTGCCGTTCACCGTCTTGGTCACCATGGGATTGGGCTTCACACCGGTGATCCCTACGCCCACGGCGGGGACCGTCGTGTGCCCCGGGACGGCGAACGTGAACCGATGCGAGCTGGGTTTGTACGCCGTCACCTGGCATGTCGTGGTGGATCCGCCGGCGACGGTCGGCGGCGTCACGTACGCACTGTGGTCCACCACCCAGCCGGCCCGCTTGGCCTCGAAGGTGAAACTGCCCGCACCGACGTGCCCGAAGAACGATCCGCCGGCCGCATCGGTGACGACGCGCTGGCTCGGGCCGACGCTCGCCGTGAGTGTGACCGACGCCCCGGCAAGCGGCTCGGTCGTACCGCCCTCGAGTGCTTGGACCACATTGACCAGCACATCACCCGTGTTGCTGATGTCGGACTTGCCGAAGATGCGAGTGGAGACCGTCACCTCGCCCGGCCGCGGCGTCTGCCACGACACCGTCACGGTGACGACCCGGCACGTCGACCGGTTGCTGGCATCTCGCGCCCAGGTGACTCGGGTGTCGACCGTGTAGTCTCCCGACTCGACGGGGTTGGTCCCCGGCCACGACGCTCCCAGGTTGTCATAGGGCTGGTTGCGCGCCTGCTCGATCTGCTTGTTGGCGAGGTTGAGCCCCTCTTCCCGGCGCGCTGTTCCCGCACTCGCGGTACCTGCGTACGCGAGTGCACTCATGGCACCGATGACGACCGTCAGGAGAATCGCGATTGCCGTGATGTACTCGGCGATCGTGAAGCCCGCCTGGTCTCCGGCGATAGCTCGTAGGCGAGACACAGCAACCTCCCCGGACGGATGCGACAACAGACGTGGCGCATCGCCGAACTGCAGATACGTTCCCGTCTCTACTTCGGCAGAAAGCGATGTGGACTTTAGCGCCCGCCTGCGATCTCTGAGGCCGCTCGCAGTGCGAGCAGGTACGATGTCGCCCCGAAGCCGGTGATCTGCCCGGCGCAGGCAGGAGCGATCACGCTCTTGCTTCTGAAGCCCTCGCGAGCGTGGATGTTGCTCAGGTGCACCTCGATGACGGGGACAGGTATGGATGCGACCGCATCATGGAGCGCGTAGGAGTAGTGGGTGAAGGCTCCCGGGTTGAAGATGACCGCGTCCACCTCGTCCCGAGCGGCGTGAAGCATCTCGATGAGTTCGCCCTCGTGGTTGGATTGCACGGTGGTCACGTCGATACCCAGATGGTGGGCAAGGCCGACGAGCTCGTGGTGGATGTCCTCCAAGGAGGCGGTGCCGTATACGTCAGGCTCTCTGGTCCCGAGCAGGTTGAGATTCGGGCCGCTCATGACGAGTACTCTCATCGCCTACGTGCCTCCTCGGTCACTCGCTGCCGGATGGCTGATCGGACTTGGACACGCGCCATGCTTCGATGTGCTGCGCGATCGTGGATTCTTGCACCGGCACGCACGACCAGTGCCCTGGCGCCGACGGCAGCACGAATCGCACCTGGCCGCCACGCGACTTCTTGTCCGAGCGCATGGCTGCCAGCAGGTCCTCGCTGGCATACGCCTCCGGGAGAAAGGGCAGTCCCAATGCGTCCAGCAAGGCATCTTGACGCTTGACGAGCTCGAGTGAAGCCCCCGCGACCTCGACGGCGAGCCGCACCGCGAACCGCATGCCCTCGGCGACCGCCAGACCATGCGGAATCCGCCCGTAGCCGGCAGCGGCCTCGAGGGCATGTCCGAAGGTGTGCCCGTAGTTGAGACACTCGCGAGTCCCGGTCTCGCGCTCATCGGCCGAGACCACGCCGGACTTGAACGTCACCGAGCGGCGCACCGCTTCGATCACGACCGCGCCGTCGCGCGCGGCGATGCCGTCGACACTGCGCTCCAGCCACGCCGTGAAGCCCTCCGAGTCGATGATCGCGCTCTTCGCGACCTCGGCGAGACCGCTCGCCCATTCGGCGCTGGGAAGGCCGTCCAGGACCGCTGTGTCCGCGATGACGAGGAGTGGTTGCTTGAATGCTCCTGCGAGGTTCTTCCCGGCCCTCAGGTCGACACCCGTCTTGCCGCCCACCGAGGAGTCCACCTGCGCGAGCAGCGTGGTCGGAATCTGCGCGAACGAGACACCCCGCAGGTACGTGGCGGCGGCGAAGCCCGCAAGATCCCCGACCACTCCCCCGCCCAGGGCGACGACCAGGTCGTCCCGATCGAGCCCGGACGACGCCAGCGATTCGAGTATCTCTCCTGCCACGCGCCAGTTCTTCGACGCCTCCCCAGCCGGGAACGACAGGGGGAAGACCTCGAAGCCGCCGCGTGCTATCTGAGCGGTGACTCTATCACCATACAGCTCGCCCACGGTCTCATCAGTGAGCAGAGCCACGCGACGGGCCGAGGTGACCGCCGCGAGCAGAGCACCGGCCTGGTCGATCAGCCCGGCGCCGATGACCACTTCGTAACCCCGGGAGTCCGTACGTACTTGCACGCGAGCCGGCTTCATCGGGGCCCCCGCGCCTTCACGGCCTCGATGACACGTGCCGCGACCTGCTCTGGCGTGCTTCCGACGGTGTCGATGCACACGTCAGCGGTCGCGGCGTACAGCGACTCGCGCGACGCCAGAAGCTGGCTCGCGGACAGGGCGCCGCGCTGCAGTAGCGGGCGGGCCGGATCGGGTCCCACCCGGGCGATGGTCTCGCCGGCCGTCACGATCAGGTACACCACCATTCCAAGCCCGGCCATGATCGCGCGGTTCTCATCGGCGAGCACGATGCCTCCCCCGCACGCGACCACGCTGCGCTCAGCATCGACCAGCGACGTCAGGGCCGCGGATTCAAGCGCTCGGAAAGCGGATTCACCGTCCGCATCGAAGATCTCGCGGATGGTGCGGCCTTCCCTCTGCTCGATCAGGCGATCGAGATCGATCAGCGGCACGCCGAGCTCGTCGGCCACGAGCGCGCCGACGGTGCTCTTCCCGGCGCCCATGAAGCCGATGAGCAAGACATGGTTCATCCGTCGATCCGATCGACGTACGCGGCCAGCGCAGAACCGATGTCGCTCATCGTGTCGTGACCGAACTTCTCAAGGTAGGCACGCGCGAGGACGAACGCCACCTCAGCCTCGGCCACAACCGCTGCCGCGGGTACGGCACAGACATCGCTTCGCTCCGTGCTCGCCTCGATGGCCTCGCGGGTGTCCAGGTCGATGCTTCGCAGCGGCTTCATCAGAGTCGGTATCGGCTTCATCGCCGCGCGGACGACGATCGGCTCGCCGTTGGTCATGCCACCTTCGATGCCCCCGGCATGATTGGTCGACCGGTAGATGCGCCCCGCAGGGTCAGCCAAGATCTCGTCGTGTGCGGCGCTGCCAAGCGCGTGCGCCAAGGCGAACCCGTCGCCAATCTCCACGCCCTTGATCGCGGGAATCGAGATCAGAGCGCCCGCGAGCCGCCCGTCGAGTCGGTCCTCCGGCTCGGCGTAGCCGCCAACACCGGGAACGAGGCCTGTCGCCGTGACGACGAACACGCCACCCAGAGACTCACCGGCCGCGCGTGCCGCATCGATCTCGCGAATCATGAGCTCGGATACCGCGGGATCGGGACACCTCACGTCACTCGACTCGACCGCCGAAGGGTCCACCGCGCTCGCGTCGGGAACGGCCGCAAGCTCGACCGAGCCTATGGCGCTCACGTACGAGCCGATCCGCACGCCCACGGCCGAGAGGAACGCCTTCGCGATGCCGCCGGCCGCGACGCGTGCCGCAGTCTCGCGGGCACTCGCACGTTCGAGGACGTCGCGTGTGTCGTTCGAGCCGATCTTGAGCGTGCCCGGCAGATCCGCGTGCCCCGGTCGAGGGCGGGTGACGCGTACGCCTTCGGGCTTGTCTCCGGAGGTCGCCATCACGTCGGTCCAGTTGTCCCAGTCGCGATTCGCCACCGCGAGCGCGACCGGCGTGCCGAGCGTCATGCCGAACCGCACACCCGAGAGTACCGACGCCTTGTCGGTCTCGATGCGCTGTCGGCCACCGCGCCCGTGACCCGACTGGCGCCGCGCAAGGTCCGCGTTGATCTGGTCGACGTTCACGACCACACCCGCGGGAACGCCGGTCACGATGGCGGTCAGGACTCGGCCGTGTGATTCACCGGCGGTTACGTAGCGCATCGTCTCTTCCTGACCTCAGGTGCGGGTACCGCGAGCGCGCGGTCACTTGGTGACGCTCGACCCCACGGTCAGCTCGATCGGCGAACTATCGCCATAGATGACCGTCACCGAGTCCGAACCGATGTCGACGACCTTCCATGGCGTGCCCGGTATCTCCTCGCCCTTGACCAGGACGTAGGTCTCCCCGTTCCACGACATGGTCGCCGTCGGTTCGCCGTCGACGGTCTGGATGCTCATGAGCATCAGCTCGTTCGAGCCGGCTGTCGTCCCACTCGACGTACCGTTACCGTCAGCATCAGCATCCTCGCTTGCGCTCTCCGTAGGCGGGGCAGGCGCTTTGATGCTCGGCGCGAAGATGTTGCGGAAGACGAACGTGTTCGAGAGCGGTACCTCGGCAGGATCGACGGGCGTGACACCCGGTGTGGTCTCAGACGATGTCACCGGAGCGGGTTCGGTGACGGGCGTGACTGTCGTCCCCGTATCGCGCAGGAAGAGCATGAACAGCGCGACGCCAGCGACGATGACCAGCATGAACACGGCGATGACCGCCACGACGGCCTTGCCGGTGTCGGTGGAGAAGAACGACGGACTCTTCGGCTCCTCCGGCAGGGCTGCCGGGGTCTGCTCGGACTCGATCTGGGGTGCGGTGTCGACCACAGCTGCCTCCTCTACTGAGCCGGAGCCGGAGCCGGCGGCGTTGTGCCGGACGTGGCTACTGACGGAGTCGCGTACGCTTCGAGCTTGATCAGCGTCTGGACCGAGTAGGGTGAGACATCGTCAAGATCGTTGGCGTCGAGCACGTTGGATGAGAACTCCACGGTCCGAATCCCACGCGTGAGCCGAGGTATGCGCTGCAGGTAGTCGACAGAGTCCGTCCACGTGCCCTGCACGGTGAGATCGAGCGGGATCGCGAGATAGGTCCCGGTGGGCGCGATCACGGGCTCACTGGGGGTTATGGCCGTCAGCTTCACGCCTGAGGCGAAGGCGATGTCCTGCAGCTCGATGATGAGTGACGGAAGATCGGGGCTATCAGGCACGAGGCCACCGAGCTTGAGCGCCTTGGCATCCGTCTCGGCGGCTTGGTCCTTCATCCCCTCGCGCTGTTCGAGCAGCGCTTGCTGGACCGCGACATCGGCCTCGGCGTCCTGGATCTCCTGATCGAGGCCCGCCAGCTTGCTGAACTGGGGGACGACCAGGAAGCCGACGACGATGCCCAAGACGACGACCAAGGCGACCGCGGTCAGGACGAGCTGGTCTCTCATCGATATCTTCACGTGTCCACCTAGTCCGCTCCGCCGGTGGGCGTGACTGCCTGCCCGGCAGCCCCCGCAGGGGCGTCGACGTCGCGTTTGACCTCACCACTCACTTGGAAGCGAACCACGTCGGCACTGGTGGTCGGTACCGCAGAGGGCGGCTCCACCTGCCAGTCGCCGAACTCCGTCGACGAGGCCGCCGCCAACCAGACGTCCTGAAGATCGTCGAGCGAGTCGAGGCGGACCAGCGTCTTGGCGACCGACTTGTAGCCCACGTCGGAAGAGCGACTGCTTGTGAGCGGCGTGTAGCCATCGAGTGACAGGCCCGTGTCTTGCCCGACGAGCAGCTGCTCCATCCAGACTTCCTCGGGAAGGATCAGCGAGATGTCGTCTGCGAGGCGGCCCATGTTGACCCGTCCTGCCAAGGCGGTGTTCACGACCGCCTCGCGGTCGGCGAGCTCCTGCTGCTTCTTCTCGAACACCGAGAATGCCGCTGCCTGGGACTGATACTGAGCACTCTGTTCCTTGAGTCCCTGGAGTTCGTCTTCCTTGGTCTGCGTCATGAGCCACAGCCACGCCGCTGCGAGCAGCGCAAGCACGAGAAGCACGAAGAAGGCGAAGAAGACGTACTGGTACCACTTCTCCCAGCGCCGCCGCTCGAGGACTTCAGGTGGAAGGAGGTTGATCCGCAGCATCTACGAGACACCTCCGAGGGCCAGCCCGATCGCGGGTGCACTGCCGGCACGATCCGCCATGACGGCCTGTTCGCACGCACCGGTGGCCGACACGAACGAGAGCGGGTCGCCGATGACGACCTGGGTCTGAAGACCCTTCTCGAGGTAGCCGGCCAGGTTGGGGATCTCGGAACTGAGCCCGGAGAGGACGATCCGCTTGATGGTCCGGACCTGGGTGACTTGGGTCAGGTAGTAGTCGAGCGAACGGCGCACCTCGGCGATGAACTTGTTCGCCTCACGCTCGAGAACCTCTTGGGCGGTGAGGATCCTCTGACCGTCCGGCGTATCGGGCTGCAGGGCGGACCCATCGACGGCGGGCAGACCGGCCCGCGTCTTGAGCTCTTCTGCTTCATCGAACGTGATGTTGAGTGTGTTGACGAGCGCCTGGGTGAAGTGGTTCCCGGCCAGCGACGAGACGCGCGTGAACCGCGGGATGCCGTTCTCGACCACGGCGATATTGGTGATCCCTGAGCTCATATGAACGATGCCCGTGGCGCTGTTGGGCTCTTCGCCCTCGTCGGGAATCCACGCCTGCGTGGTACCGAGCAGCGAACGGACGAGAGCGAAGGCGGTCACGTCCACTTGGACGAGCTTGAGTCCCGCGCCTTCAACGGCAGCAACGACAGACGAGATCATGTCGCGCTCTGCCGCCACCAGCATGACTTCCATCATGTGCTCGTCGGCGGGGGTGACGTATTCGCCGATCACATGGAAGTCGATGATCGCTTCCTCGACAGGGATCGGGATGTAGTCTTGGGCCTGGAACTGGATCGCGCCCGCAAGCTCGTTGCGCTCCATGAAGGGCAGCTCGATGAGGCGCACGACCACCTTGTGGTTGGAGACGCCGATGGCGACCTCGCGCGACTTGAGGCCGGCTTGACGCCACAGGTCCCTGAGCGCGCTCGTGACGGCGACCGGGTCGACGATCTCGCCTTCGACAACGGCGCCCGACGGCATGGGAACGGAGCTGTATGCCGTGAGCTGGGGACCGGAGCCGGTCTGGCGCACCTGCGCCACGCGGATGAGGTCTGTCCCGATATCGAGCCCCACGGGCGGCGGGGGCGCACCGAACGATACGGGTGCCAACAGGTCCCTCCCTCGACTGCTACTGCAACTGCGGCTACAAATGTGACTGCTTTGTCGGCTCTGCGCTGAGAATATCACAAACGGAGAATGTCAACCCCGCTCAAGTCCCCTGCTCATGGGCCGCGAACCCTCGCACGCGCGCTTGTGATCGCATGCTCACCCTACTTATCGAACGAAGTGGCCCACAACTGAAGAGCCGCGGCCCACTTTTTGTGATTGATGTCACTTTTCACATGATGAGACCGACGTACCACTCCCACGCCGCGGGTCCCCAGATCGTCACGATGACTGCAGCGAGCGCGAGGAAGGGGCCGAACGGGAACTTGAATGCGAGCGATCCCCCGGTGCGGCGCGAGGCGAACACGCCGTACAGCGCACCGATGATGCTGCCCACGAAGAGAACGAGCATGCCGTACAGGCCCAGGTAGACGCCGATGGCGCCCAGAAGCTTGACGTCGCCCATGCCGAAACCCTCGCGCTTGCGCATGAGCGCATAGCCGCCCGCGATCGCGAGCGCCACTCCTGCGGATGCCAGCGCGCCAAGAACCGACACCGCCAGCGGATACGAGAGCAGGCCGGTTCCGAGGGGCACGAGCGGCACGGCGGCGACGCCGCTCACCTGGCTGAATGCGGCTCCGATCAATCCACAGGCGAATAGTCCCCCCACGAGCGGGTTGGGCAGGCGCATCGTGTCCAGGTCGATGAAGGCGAGCAACAGGAGCAGGTAGAACATCACGATCGCCCACACCGCCTGCGCAGTCATGCCGAAGTGCACGCCGGCGGCGACCCACAGCGCGCCCGACAGCAGCTCCACCGTGGGGTATCGCCGCGAGATCGGCTCGTGACACTCCCGGCACCGGCCGCGCAGCAGGACCCAGGACAGCACGGGGATGTTGTCCCGCCACGTGATGGGAGTATGGCAGTGCGGGCACGCCGACGGCGGATGCGAGACGGACTCGCCGCGCGGGAATCGCCAGATGACGACGTTGGCGAAGGAACCGAAAGCGAGCCCGAAGGCGAACAGCGCGACGAGGTAGAGAGTGTCCAGCGTGGGCCTCCAAGTGCGACGGGAACTGTCGAGCGAAGCATAGCCGAAGTCCGCAGCGGGATAGCAAGAGGCCGGCGGGTGATCCCGCCGGCCTCTCGATTCGAGCAGATGGTTGCTTCAGTCTTAGTCGCCGAAGTAGCCGTGGGTGGCGCAGTCCGCAACAGTGCCTGCGGCGTCGAACGTGTAGCCGGCAGCAGTGTCAGGGCACGTCGGGGCGGTCTTGATGAACGTGGGTACGAGATCGTCCACGTCGGCCGGCACCGCGTCCTGCTCGGCGTTGTAGGTCTGGAAAGCACCTTCGATCGTGCGCTGGTTCGCGAAGCACGTACGCTCCTGAGCCTTTGCCTTGGCAGCGTTGAAGACCGGGATAGCGATGGCGACAAGGATACCGATAATGAGAACGACGACCATGAGCTCGACGAGGGTGAATCCCTCTTCCTTACGGAACAGCTTCATGCGTGTCGCACCTCCTCTCCCCTTTCGGGGTACCTGGGCGGCCCATTGCCGCCACTCTTGGACACCCTATGTATCGGCCGATGCGCTCGAGGCTTTAGCGTTTGGATGAGGAATTTCTCAGAAGACGCAGAGCGGCGGCCCGAGATGCGTGTCTCGGGCCGCCGCAGCGCACGTGTCTGGCGCCGGATCAGTTCACCAGCGTGATGACCTGGAACATCGGCAGATACAGGGCGATGACGATGCCACCGACGATCACACCGAGCGACGCCATCATCAGCGGCTCGATCAGCGAGGTGAGACCGTCGGTGGCCGTGGAGACCTCTTCGTCGTAGAACGCCGCGACCTTGTTGAGCATCTGGTCGAGAGCGCCGGTCTCTTCACCAACGGCGATCATCTGCACGAGCATCGAAGGGAACACCTTGCTCTCAGAGAGCGGCTTCGCGATCGTCTCGCCCTCTTTGATCGCCGAGCGCGCCTTGCGCACCGCGATCGCGATGACCTCGTTGCCGGCGGTATCGGCGACGATGTCGAGCGCCGAGAGGATCGGCACACCGGCCGCGACCAGGGTTCCGAAGGTCCGGGTGAACCGGGCGAGCGCGATCTTGCGCACGAGCGAACCGAAGACCGGCATCTGCAACTTGGCCCCGTCCCAGATCAGCTTGCCGGGACCTTTCGACCACCACTTGAACACGAAGATCGCGGTGATGAACGAGACCAGGGCGATGGCGCCCCCCCATCCCGCCACGAAGTTCGATATGTCCACGAGCAGCTGGGTCGCGAACGGAAGCTCGCCTCCCATGTCTGCGAACATCTTCTCGAACGTGGGAACGACGAACACCATCATCGCGGCCAACACGATGAGTACGAGTCCACCCATGGCGATGGGATAGGTCATCGCCGACTTGATCTTGGCCTTGAGGGCGAGTTCCGCCTCGAGGTGGTCGGCGACCCGGTTGAGCACTTCGTCGAGGACACCGCCTGTCTCACCTGCGCGAACCATGTTCACGAAGATCGGCGGGAACACCTTGGGGTGCCGACCCAGGGCGTCCGACAGCGACTGACCGGACTCGACGTCCTTGCCTATGCTCTGGATGACATCGCGAAGGCCGGCGCTCTCGGTCTGTGCCGAGAGGATCGTCAGACACTTGGTCAGTGACAGGCCGGCGTCGATCATCGTGGAGAACTGCCGTGCGAAGATCGACACGTCCTTGGGATTGACGCCCGTACCGAACTTGATCTCGTTGAGCGCGGCGAGGCCGCCCTGCTGATCAAGCTGGACGATGATGTAGCCCATCTGCGTGAGCCGAGCCTGAACGGCATCCTTGCTATCGCCGTCCAGCTTCCCCTTGAGGATCCGGCCCATCCTGTCACGCACTGAGTAGTTGAACGTAGCCATGGTCGCTCCCTGACCTCACTTTCGAACACCGCGGATCACACGATCACTCGAACGACCTCTTCGATCGACGTCTGTCCCATGCGTACCTTCTCGAGCCCGTCTTGCCTCAACGTCAGCATTCCTTGTTCGATCGCCAGCTTCTTGACGTTCTCCGCCGTGGCGTTCTCGACGCAGAGTTTCGATATCTCCTCGGTCATCATGAGCACCTCGTGCACTCCCACCCGACCGCGGTAGCCGGTACCGCCGCACTTCTTGCAGCCGACCGCCCGAAACACCGACTCGGGTAGGTTATCGGCAGAGAAGCCAGCGTCGATGAGCACGTTTCGCTTGGGGCGGATCTCTTGCTTGCAGTCGGGACACAGCTTGCGTGCAAGGCGCTGGGCGAGCACGCAGTCGACCGCCGATGAGACCAGGAAGGGCTCGACGCCCATCTCGATGAGACGGGACACGGCACTGGAGGCGTCGTTGGTGTGCAATGTGGAGAGCACCAGGTGCCCGGTGAGCGCCGACTCGATCGCGATGTGCGCGGTCTCTTGGTCGCGGATCTCACCGACGAGGATCACGTCGGGGGAGCAGCGCAGGAACGAGCGGAGTGCGCGGGCGAAGGTCAGCCCCGCCTTGTGGTTGACCTGGCACTGGTTCACGCCAGGCAGCCGGTACTCCACGGGATCCTCGGCGGTCAGGATGTGGCGAGCCGGGTCGTTGAGGACGTTGATCGCAGCATAGAGCGACGTGGACTTGCCGGATCCGGTGGGACCCGTGACGAGGATGGCGCCGTAAGGCTTGGTGAATGACGCCTGAAAGCGGTCCAGAGTCGCGGGAAGAAACCCCAGGTCGGACAGTTGCAGCAGGATCGAGTCCTTGCGCAGGATTCGCAGGACGATGCGCTCCCCGTAGACCGTCGGAAGCGTCGAGACGCGGAAGTCCATGCGGTGGACGCCTACCGAGACGGCACAGTGACCGTCTTGGGGCCGACGTGAGTCAGCGATGTCCATATCGGCCATGATCTTGAAGCGGGAGATCATCGCCTGCTGCGCGCTCTTGGGGCTGCGCATCACCTCGTGAAGGACGCCGTCCACTCGAAAACGAACGCGCAGGTCGGTCTCTTGCGGTTCGATGTGGATGTCGGAGGCGCGGTCGGTGACCGCCTTCTGGATGATGTAGTTGACGAGCTTGACCGCGGGGGCCTCGGACTCGATGTTGGTCATCTCGGCGAGATCGTCGGCCGACAGGTCGTCTGTTCCCAAGAACCCGTCGATGTCCCGGTGCTCGGCGACCTTGTAGTACTCCTCGATGGCGGCGATGATGTCGTCTTTCGTCGATATCGCCGGCCGAACCTCGAGGCCGCTGATGATCCTCAGATCATCGAGCGCCAAGACGTTCTGCGGATCGGCCATCGCAACCAGGAGCGTACCCGCTTCGACCGACATGGGCATGAGCGTGTATCGCTCGGCGAGGTCCTTGGGGATAACGGCAACAGCGGTCGCGTCGGGGTGACGTTCCGAGAAGTCGATGTACTCGATCCCGATCTGCTTGGCCATCACCGACAGGATCGCACCCTGAGACGCATAGCCGAGATCGACCAAGACGCGACCGAGCGGACTGCCGGTGGCCGCATTGACCTCGAGCGCGTCGTTGAGCTGCCGATCGGTGATGATGCCGGCCCGCATGAGAAGCTGGCCTAGCCGTTGAACCGTCTCCGCCACGTGTAATCCTTCAGCTCCCAGATGCGCATGACGCATCCATCGCCCGTGCATGATCGGCGATCATGCGTACCACAAGGGAGTTATCGGCTTGTGTCGCGCGTGGCGTTAAGGTCAATGAGAAGCGCGTCGGCGTACTTGCGGAATCGGTCATACGTGGCGCTCCCGGCTCGTACCCCGACCCGGGACTCCCCGAACCACATCTCGACCGGAGCGGCCAGGACCACGTCTGGGGCCGATTCCCTGCCGCCCCTGCGAGGTTCCGCCAGTTCCTTCTCAACAGGCTCCAGTGAGCGATCGCTCGCGTGCAGCGCCACGAGCGCTTCCGGTCTGACGTGTGCAACGGGCCTCGGCTTCGATGGGTGCTGCGGTGCCGGCGCGGTCGCCGGAGCGGTCGAGGTGTCCAGAGGGCCGGCGACCCGAACTGCGGGGCGCCCGACCGGCATCGGCACTGTCTCCACCCTCGGTGGCGCGGTGAGGCTCGCGAGTGGTGCTGCGGGCTCCGGCACCAGCTCGGGTAGTGGTTCGGGTAGCGGCTCCGGTGCGGGCAGCGGCTCCGGTGCGGGTAGTGGCTCGGGTAGCGGCTCGGGTTCGGGCAGTGGCTCCGGCTCCGGCTCGGGCAGTGGCTCCGGCTCCGGCTCGGGTAGCGGCTCCGGTGCGGGTAGTGGCTCGGGTAGCGGCTCGGGTTCGGGCAGTGGCTCCGGCTCGGGTAGCGGCTCCGGCTCCGGCTCGGGTAGCGGCTCCGGCATCGGGGCGATTTCAGGTTCAGGCTCGGAAACGAGTGCGGCATCTGATTCGGCGACGTCACCGACCGAAGCCTGCTCGAGCCGAGCCAGCGTCTCAGCGAGTTCCACGTCCTCGATCACCGGCGGCACATCCGGGATCGCAGGAGGCTCAGAAGGAGCCACGATCGCGACGGGCGCGGAACCCGAGGGATGCACCTCGGGCACGAGTCCTGCCCACGGCGCCACGACTTCGCCAACTCGCGCTCCGGGCTCGAGCTCGGCGAGTCCTTGGGGCTCCACCACCCACGAATCATGCGGCTCGTGTGGCACCTGCGCCGACGGTGACGGCTCGTACGACGAGATGCGGCGGTCGAGTGAGACGCTGTCGAGATCGCCGGAGGGTGCGGGTTCCTCGGGAGGAGTCCATTGAGTCGGCCCGAGCGGTGCGAGCAGAGCGGCGGTGGGCAGCTCCTGCGAGAGCGCCTCATCGAGCCCGTCGAGACTCGCATCCACCGGGCGGTCCACCGGCGTCTGTGCGGCAGCCTCGTCCATTCGGGCTTGCGCCGCCTCGACTCGCTCCTCACGCATGGACCGCACCAGCGCGACGACGAAGACGATAGCCGTGACTGCGAACACCGCGAGTGCGGCGCCCAGAATGATCTCAGACGAAACCGTCACCAGCTCAGCTCATGCTCTCGAGGATCCTGCGAAGCAGCGCGAGCAAGACGGCCTTCACGGATTCTCTGTCACGCGCATCCATCGGCAGCAAGGGCACGCCAGCGGGCAACTCAAGATCCTCCCTCACCTGCAGCAAGGAGTCCGTGTCGTCGGCGTCGACCTTGTTGGCGGCCACCACGAAGGGGACATCTGACATCTCGGTGAAGAAGGTGATCATCTCGCGTGCGTCCGCAAGCGCACTCGGTTCCGCCGCGTCCACAAGGACGACGAAGCCGAGCATGCCCTCAGACAACGTCTCCCACATGAAGGAGAACCGGGCTTGCCCGGGAGTGCCGAACAGGTAGAGGACCACGTCATCCGAGACGGTGATGCGTCCAAAGTCCATGGCGACGGTGGTTTCGCCTTTGCCCTCGCCGGACACGTCACTGACCTGACGTTCCGTCGAAAGCACCGTGATCTCGCTGACAGACCTGATGAACGTGGTCTTGCCCGCATTGAACGGTCCCGTGACGACTACTTTCACAGACTGCATGGACCGCTCCCTCTAGAGTCTTTCGATGCCGTCGATGATTCTGAGCAGCGTCTCGCGGTCTACCCTGAGGTCCCGGTGCAAGCCCGCACCCTCTTCAGGCAACGGGTTCACGCTCGCGGTCGGCCTGACGGGCGCGCCGCGACGTTCTGCGCCCGTGAGTGCCGACAGCTCATCGTTGAGCCCACCCGAGAATCCCAAGTCGTCGATGCTGATGTCCGACAGGTAGGCATCCGTCGAGATGACACCGGATCCTCGCTCCGACTCGGCATCGCGCAGCAGTTCGTCGTCGAAACCCTCGACGGCCTGGCTGGCCGGCTCTCGCACCGGCAACTCGTCTTCGTCGCCCACCTCCAACGACTCGATCAGACCCGAGAAGTCCATATCGGAACTCGCGGTCTCCTCGGCCAACCGAGACCCGTCTTCGAACGTGGCGGGCGCGGGCTCCGATGCCGTGGGGACCGCCTCTATCGTGAGCTCGGTGGAGACGATCTCGCCGAGCCATTCCACGTCCTCATCGATCGAGTCCGATACAGGCTGAGCGTCTCCAACTGAAGGGACCTCCGGCCCGGAGTCCACGACCGCCGATGCGGACTCAAGCACGTCCGTCGCCTCAGACTCCGGCACCGCCTCGAAGCCCGGCTCATGCTCGATCTCGGCACCACTGTCGAGTTCACCAAGACCGAGTGCCATCAGTTCACGGGCGAAGCCATCCGCCAACGGTGGCTCGTCGGCGACGGACTCCGTCGCGCTCTCGTCGTACTCGGAGGCGAACGACTCTCCCGACGCGGCGGACGTCCGCGTGTCGTCCTCGACATCAGTGAGATCGGCCGGCTGCGAGACCATGCTCGCCTCGAGATCGGCGGCAACGGCTTCGGTTGCTGCCGGCTCGACTTCCGCGAGCTCCGTATCGATCGCGGCCAGCGGGGGCTCGGTGGGGTATTCGACGGGCGCGGGCGCGGAGATGCCGAGCATCTCCTCGACCGACTGCACGCCAACCAGATCGGCCTCGACCGTGTCTTGCGGTTGATGCGTGATGAACGCCGGCTCCTCGGCCGGTACGTGCGCCTGCCTCGGGGCAGGCTGTACCGCAACGGGCTCCGGGACCTCCGCAGGCACCCCGAGGATCGCCCCCATGAACTCCTCGAGAACGACCTGATCCTCGTCGGTGGGCGCATCGCCTTGAGCGCCCAGGAACTCGGGTATCTCGGCAGGCCCCTCGTAGGCGGGCTCGAGGGGAGCCGACACCACAGGGATCAGCGGCAGCTCAACACCCTCGACCTCTGCCACCGGCTGGCCGGCAGCCTGAGGGGCCGCTGCGACTTCGGGAGCGATCTCGTCCGCGTCCCGAAACGGCATGGGCGCAGGCTTCTCGACCGGCTGCACCCGCTGGGCCTCGAGACTCGACAGGCGCGCCTCTCGCTGGAGGCGTTCGGCCCGATTACGAGTGACCTCGTCGTCGGTGGCGAACTCGAGCAGACCGGCGCTGAACAGCCCGTACACGACTCGGGCCACCTCGAAGTCGGTGCGATGAGTGGCGGCGGCGAGCTCGGCGACGGACATCGAACCATCGACCAACACCAGTAGCTGCCACTCCATCGGCTTGAGAGATATCTCGAAGGTGCCCTCGCCCGGTGCGGTCGCCATCTTGAAGACGACGTCCATCGACGGGATCTTCTTTCGGATGCGAGCCCACTCCTCGAGTCGCCGTGAGCCCTCCATCACGACGTTCTCGATGGAGACGGCGAGACCGATATCCTCCTCGACGACCGTGGGCATGGGCTCGAAGTCGAACTCGCCGTCGTCCCAGCGCATCAGGTCGAATATGGTGTCCTGTATCTGCTCTTGAACGAATCCCTCGAGGACCTTCTCGGTGATGTATGCCTCATCAACGAGGATCTGCCCGAGACGACGGCCGGCTTCAGGCTCGCCGGCCCGGAGCTCCAGCGCCCGTTCAAGCGCCTGAGGAGTGATGCGCTGCGAACTCACGAGGCGCTCGCCGAGCGGCTGCGTGTGCCAGTTCGAGGATGCGAAGAACACGTCCCCGTCGCGGAACCAGACGCTCCCGTGGGCGGCATCGCTGCGAACGATGCGCAAGACGCCCGTCTTCCGACTGAACGTGATCAGCTGGAAGACGTCCGGAAGACTGAAGTCCTTGAGGTTCCCACGCAGCGCCATCGCGCGATCCGAATCCGTTCTGTGGTCGTGTGGACGGTGCTAGCCGAGAATCTGAGCGATCGTGCCGGCCGCCTCGCGCATATCGTAAAGGACGAGTCCCAACTTCGCGTCAGTATCCGCGAGACACGTGAGAACCGCGCGGTTCCCTGCGGCGATAAGCATCACGTACCCGCCGTCACCTTCGATGAACACCTGCGTCAACTGACCTCGACCCAGCTCGGTAGCTGCGCGTTCGCCAAGGCCGAGAATGGCCGCAGACATCGCGCCGACGCGATCCTCTTGCATGCCCTCCGGCAACGCTGACGCCATGGTGAAGCCGTCGAGCGACACGAGTGCGGCGGCTTGGATCTCCTGGCTGTCGAGCATGAGCTGATTGAGGGCCTGGGCGAGTCGCTCTTCTCGGCTCGCGGTCCTCTCGGGAACCGATACCGGTGTGGTCGTGGGGAGTTCGTCGTAGACCGGCGCAGGCGCGGCGACCGCAGACGGGACAGGTGTAGGCTCGGGCGCGACCGGCACGACTACCGGAGCGGTGACGTCTCCCCCCGTTTCGTCGAGCAGCTCGTCGTCAGAATCACCCAGAAAGAAGTCGCCGAACGCGTTTTCCGCCATGCCTCAGACACCTCTCGACGATCCCCGCACCGTGCCCGCTCACCGTTCACGTTCCCTTGTGAACGCGCCCCTGACGAGCCAGACAATACTCTCACGAAGGCCCAGGTGACACAACACGGCGAACAGCACAGTGACACGTGTTGACCGATACTCACGTGCGCATGATCACACGACGACTCTGAGAATCTCCTCGATCGATGTCTGACCGAGCAGCACCTTCGCGAAACCGTCGTCGCGCAACGAGAGCATGCCCTCCGACGCGGCCTTCGCAGCCAGCCGATCCGCCGACGCCCGCTCTACCGTCAAGCGCTCGAGCTCATCGGACATCGACAGGACCTCGTGTATGCCCATCCGCCCCTTGTAACCGATACCCCCGCACTTCTTGCACCCACGCGCGCGATAGAGCTTGGGCATGCGGGCCTCGCTGTAGGGGAATCCGATACGATCGAGAGCCGCGGGTTCCGGTGTGTACGACTCCTTGCAGTCGCCGCACAGGCGCCGAGCCAGCCGCTGGGCGACGACCAACGTCACGGCTGAAGCAGTCAGGAACGGCTCGATGCCCATCTCGGTGAGCCGGGTGATCGCCGACGGTGCATCGTTGGTATGCAGCGTCGAGAGCACCAGGTGTCCCGTGAGCGCGGCTTCGATGGCGATCGTTCCGGTCTCCCGGTCACGGATCTCGCCGATCATCACCTTGTCAGGGTCCTGGCGCAGGATCGAGCGCAGCGCAGCGGCGAAAGTCAGCCCCGCCTTCTCGTTGACGTGCACCTGGGACAAGCCCCCGAGACGGTACTCCACAGGGTCTTCGACCGTGATCAGGTTCGCCCGTGGATCGTTGGTCTCGTTGATCGCCGCATACAGGGTCGTGGACTTGCCGGAGCCGGTGGGGCCGGTGACCAGGATGGCCCCGTACGGCAGGGCCAGCGCTCCCAACAGCAACTGCATGTTCTGCTCGAGGAAGCCGAGATCCTTCAGCGACATCATGATGGAGTCTTTCCGAAGCAGACGCATGACGGCGAGCTCGCCATGGACCAGCGGTAGGGTGGCCACGCGAAAGTCGACCGACTTGCCGTCGAGCACGACCCCGAAGCGCCCGTCGAGGGGGATGCGCCTCTCGGCGATGTCCATGCCCGAGTTGATCTTGAGTCGGCTGATGAGCTGCCGGTGGAGGTTCTTGGGTGCCGTCAGGATCTCGCGGCACACCCCGTCGATCCGGTAGCGGACCCGCATCTCGTGTTCGTGTGGCTCGATGTAGATGTCGCCCGCGCCTTGCCGGATGGCATCGGTCACGATCTGGTTCATGAGCTTGGCGACGGTTGAGTCCTCTCCGACCTCTTCACCGTCAGCGTCGCCCTCGTCTCGCGACACTCCCTCGAGATCACCGAGCATGTCCTCGACGTTCGTCTGGCTCGTCGTGAAGCGGTCGATTGCTGCGAGGATGTCACTCTCCGTCGCCACCACGGCCCTGATGTCCAGACGCGTGACGATGCGCAGGTCGTCGATAGCGAAGATGTTCGCGGGGTCCGCCATCGCGACGATGAGTTCGCTGTTCTCGACCTTGACCGGAAGGACGACGTGCTTGCGCATCAGCTCCATCGGAACGAGCGTCGCGGCGTTGGGGTCGATGTCGTATGAGGCGACGTCGACGAACGCGAGTCCCATCTGCTCCGCCACCACCTGGGCCACCTGGTTGCCGCTCACGTAGCCGAGGTCCTCGAGAACGCCCGGCAGCGTGCGGCCGGCGGCCTGATCCATCGCTTCGACGAGCTGCTCCTCTGTGATGAGGTCGGCTCTGAGCAGCATGCGCCCGAGTCGCTGCATCGATGCGACGGACATCAGAACCTCCCCGCTGCGCGAGCGGCGAGTTCGACCTCGGCTGCCGCGCGCATGACATCTCGAGGGGCGTGGCGTTGGGTGTTCGGGTCCCAGATGTCTATGGTGATGGCGCCTTGGGCGACGAGCATCCCCAGCCCATCCAATGCGAGGGCCCCGGCTGCCAAAGACTCGCTCACGAGCGCGGTCGGCTGTGCCCGGCCATAGACCATGTCGTAGACGACTTGACCCGGGCCGACGACGTGGGCGGGAATCGGGCTCGGGTCGCCGGCGGACATCCCCAGCGGAGTCGTATTGACGACCAAGGACGCAGAGGCGATCGCGCCTGTGGCATCCTCGAACGCGCAGGCCTGGGCCTCGACCGCGCACAGGTGCGACGCCATGCGGTCGATGAGTGCTGCAGCGGAAGCGACGTTGCGGCTCACAAGGGTTATCTTTGCCGCTCTCGCGAGGATGAACGCGACGAACGCTGCGCCTGCGGCGCCTCCCGACCCGAGGATCACCACCTCGGTGCCCGCGACGTTGAGCCCGGCCTCGCGCTCGAGCGCCTCGAGCAGACCCCTGCCGTCGGTGTTGTACCCGACGATGGTGCCCTCCGAGATGTGGATGGTGTTCACGGCACCCGCCATGCTCGCAGCGGCTGCCACCTGGTCACAAAGGTCCAAGACGGCCACCTTGTACGGCATGGTGACATTGAATCCCACGATGGAAAGCGAGGGCGCAGCCGCCACCAGGCGACGCAGACCCGCCTCGTCCTCCACCTGCAGCGGCACGTAGACCCAGTCGAGGCCCAGCTCCTCATAGGCGGCGTTATGCATCGCCGGCGAGAGCGTGTGGGCAAGTGGATTGCCGATCACCGCAGCGAGTCGTGTCGTGCCCTTGATCGTGATCATCAGGCGGCTCTCCTGGTCGTCCGACGTATCGAGTCTATGCCACCGGTTCGCGCCCAGCCAGCAACCGTCGCTCGAGCCTGCGCAGTACGAGCGTGTGCGGAAGGTCCGATTTCGAGATCGGCGTCACCAGGATCGTTGTCAGTCCCAGCAGCTTGCCCCCGGCGATGTCCGTGAACATCTGGTCACCGACGACGGCAGCTCGTTTGCGGGTCGACCCCAACCGCTTCAGTGCTATCCAGAACGCGAACGGCAGAGGCTTCACGGCCTTTGCGACCAAGGCGAAACCGAGTTCCTTGGCCACGCCCGCAACGCGCTCATGCCAGTTGTTGGAGACAATGCACACTCGAAAGCCGTGATCATCGAGCAGGCTTGCCCATGCTCGTGCTGACTCGGTCACCGTCTCTGAGTTTCGAGGCAGCAACGTGTTGTCCAGATCCACGAGCAGCGTGTCGACCCCGCGTTCTCGCAGATCGGCGAGGTCGATGGAGGCGACCGACTCATAGTAGTAGTCAGGCGAGAGCACTAGTGGTCCTGCTTTCCGTCACCATCGTGGTCATGATCACCGATCTCGGACCCGTGCGAACGCAGCTGCGCCAGTCGCGCCTCTATGGCAGGGACTGCCTGAGGGGCCTCCAACGCAACCAAGACGCCCCGCATCGTCGCCAGGCCCTCGTACTCGACCTCCTCGTTCGGCCAGACCGTGCCGGGGGCAAGACCGTTGCTGACGCTCTGAAGCGCCTCGAGCCGGCTGCCCTCCGGATCATGTATGAGGAGGAGCTGTGCGAGGTTCGAGTGCATGATCCCGGAGTTCGGGTTGTTTGCGGTGCCCTCTCTCGCGATCTCGAGTCCCTGTTCCTCCCCCACCTTCCGAAAGATGATGTAGGAGGATACCTGATAGGCCTGTGTGAACTGCGGGTCGAGTGCGACGACGAGCCGCATCGTCGGCATCATGAAGTCCAGGTCCTTGAGCTGCCTGTCGTGGTAGTACTCGTGGAACTGCGGGTCCAGCCGGTTCCACAATGCTGCGGCTGCGAACGTCCTGATGCCGCTGAGGTAGGCGAAACCCGTCCGCCCGATCACGCGTCCCGTGTCTGCGACCCCTGCCGAGGGGGCGGTGGCGGCAGCAACCCACTGCCCTGCCAGCAGAATCGCTACCACGAACACCGCTGTGACGGCGACCCATCGGTTCACCGACGTGTCGGCCGCCATCACAGATCCCGCCTCATGAACGCCACAGACCCCGCACCGAGCAGCAGAACGGACCATGCCGCGAAGACGAGCAGCATCGAAAGGGCGTACGCCAGGCCGTAACCGTCTCCATGCGCGACGGGGTTGATCACGTTGAAGACATCGAGAGAAGGTACGTACCATGGCGCCGCTGCGTCACTGCTCCCACTGGTGAAGAGCGAACCCACCGAGTGACCGACGAACGTGAACGCGAGCGATGCGGCGATGGTGGTGACCACACCGACCCGTGTCGAGACCATCACCGCGAACGCCATGAGCACGCCCATCTCGAGCCAGATCGCGAGCCCGGCCTGAAGCACCTGGGGCATCGCCTCTCGATACACGAAAGCACCTACCGCGATGACCGTGAGTGAGAACACGAACACCGAGACTCCCACGACCACACACATACCGAGCCATGTACCTACGATGTAATGCCACCGGCGCACATCCCGCGCGAGCACGTTGAACACCGTTCGTCGCTCGACTTCGATCGGAACCCTCGTGGCAGACAATGCCAGGGCGACGACGAACGCCGCCACGAACATGAGCGCGATCGAGACCTCCCGGAACACCGAGCCCACCACGCCCACGCCGTAGCTGGGCAACGAGGGAATGACCAGCGCCATCAAGCCGGCGAACAAGATCACGACCCAGACGACCTTGCGCCGAATCGCGTCGAGCACGACCGACGAAGCGATTGTCAGCAGAGGCCTCATGGGCGCCCACCCGCTTCAGTACCCGCGTCGAGCAACCGCGCGAAGTAGTCCTCAAGGCTGTCGCGCTTGGGCGCAAGCGAATCGAGCCTCCAGCCCGCATCGTCGATCGCCTCGACCACCCGCCGGACATCGCCCTCTCCGACGCTCAAGGTCCACGATCCATCCAGCTGCATCATGTCAGTCGCAATCTGCCTGATCTGTGCGGGAAGCTCGCCTTCGCCGCGCAGCTTGACGTTCACCTGGCCGCGGACGTTGAGCAGGTCGTCGATGTGGCCGAGCGCCGCGACTCGTCCTCTGTTGAGGATGGTCACCTCGTCACAGACGGCCTCGACCTCTGAGAGTTGGTGAGACGACAACAGGATCGTGGTCCCCCGTTCTCGCAGGCCCAGCATCAGGTTCCGCACGTCTCTTTGCCCCACCGGATCGAGTCCGGACGCCGGCTCATCGAGGACCACGACCCTGGGCTGGCCGAGAAGTGCCTGCGCCAATCCGAGGCGTTGGAGCATGCCGCGCGAGAAGCGCGAGAGCAGGTCTCTCGAACGGCCCTCAAGCCCGACACTCTCGAGCAAAGCGGGCGTCTGATCGGCGATCTGGGCGCGTGGCATCCCGGCGAGCCGTCCGTACAGCCTCATCGCCTCACCGGCGGTGAGCTGTGTCGGAAAATAGGGTTGCTCGGGAAGGAAGCCGAGAGCAGCGCGAGCGCCTGGCCGGTTCGCCGGCGTTCCGAGGATCTCGAACCTGCCCGCGCTGGGACTCACGAGTCCCAGCAGCATCTTCAGGGTGGTCGTCTTACCTGCTCCGTTGGGACCGAGAAGGCCGTGTATCGCGCCGACGGACACGGACAGCGAGACATCCGAGACCGCCTCGGGGCGGCCAACCGCGGTGTTTCCGTACGCCTTGCGCGCATGCTCTATCAGCAGGGCCGGCGATCCGGAGGACCGCGCGGATTCGTCGCTCATCTACCGAAGACCTCCTTGGACTCCTTCGTGGCATTGAGGAAATCGGCCGTGTTCGCGGCGTATGTCTGACTTCCATCCTCGCCTGTCAGCACGTAGTAGATGCAATCGGTATCGGCAGGCGGGCCCGCCGTCTTCAGCGATACGGTCTCCGGGTTCGAGATCGGACCGGGTGGCCGCGCCCCTCGCGAGCGCATGTCTCGGTGGTGCTGCATCCGCTGCACTACCCCTGTCGCGGTCTGGAGGCCCTCTCATCGATGTAGGTCTGGAGGAACAGGGAGGCGGCGATCATGTCCACCGAACCGCGCATCGCCCTCTCGGTCTCGCCCGACTCTCGCATGCGCCTCTTGGCCTCAGCCGAGGAGAGCCGTTCGTCTGCGAAGTCGATGGGCACGTCGAGGTGGCTTGTCATGCGCTGAGCCAAGGCGAGTACGCGACGGGCCTGGGGGCCCCGTTCGCCCTCGAGCGTGAGCGGCAATCCCACGACCACGAGTCCGACCTCGTACTCCGCAACGATCCGGGCGAGTTCGACGCCGTCCCGCTGCGCCGCCGTCGAATCGATCACCGCCAGCGGCGTCGCCACCCGCCCGGCCGGATCCGAGATCGCCACGCCGACGCGCTTCTCGCCGATGTCCAGAGCCAGCACCCTCACGTCAGGGCCTACTCGATACCAAGAAGACCCCGCGCCGTCCCGAGGGCCTCATCGATGCGGGTGGCGTCTTCTCCGCCACCCTGAGCCATCGCTGGCTTCCCACCGCCGCGCCCCGCGAGCACCGGAGCGATCCCCCGCACGATCGCACCAGCGTCGAACCCGGCCGCGACAGCGGTATCGGAGCCCGCAGCGATGAAGATCGGCTTGCCCGTTTCCACGTCGGTCGCCACGAGGACGACCGCGTCCGCTCCACGCGCACGCAGAATGTCCCAGACACCTCTCAGTCCCGACGCGCGCAGGTTCGGTGCTGTGTCCACAAGCACCTTGTAACCTGCGACCTCGACGAGATGGTCGACGAGGGCGGCGATCTCGTTACCCGAGACGGCCTCCTTGACCCTGTCGGCCGAGCCTTCGAGTTCCTTGACTCGCCTGACCAGCATCGCGGACCTCTCGGCGACGTCCCTGGGTGGCACGCGCATCACGTCGGCAGCCTGCGACAGCTCGGTCTCCTCGGCCCTGATCAGCTCGTACGCTCCGTAGCTGGTGACGGCCTCGATGCGCCGCAGGTTCGCACCGACGGAGCTCTCCGAGACGATCTTGAGCAGGCCGATCTCGGTGGTCGCCGCGATGTGCGTCCCACCACACAGCTCTTTCGAGAAGTTGCCGACCTCGAGCACGCGTACGAAGTCCCCGTACTTCTCACCGAACAGAGCGGTCACGCCCGACTCGCGGGCCGTCGCGATCGAGGTCTCGTAAGCGCGCACCGGATGATTCTCGAAGATCTTGGCGTTGACCATCCGCTCGACCTTGTCGATCTGATCGCGAGTCATCGCCTCGAAGTTGGTGAAGTCGAAACGCAGCCGCTCCGGCGAGACGCTCGATCCCGCCTGGGTGGCGTGCTCCCCCAGCACCAGCCGAAGCGCCCAGTGAAGCAGGTGGGTCGCCGTGTGGTTGCGGCGGATGCGCTCGCGCCGGTTCACGTCGATAGCGGCGCGAACCTCGTCACCCACACGAAGCTCGCCCGCTTCAACGACCGCGCTGTGGACGTACAGGCCGGGCTCGGGTATGCGGGTGTCGGTCACCCGCAGCCGGGCTCCGTTCGATGACTCCATGACTCCGGTGTCACCGACCTGGCCGCCCTGCTCGCCATAGAAGGGGGTGCTGTCGAGCACGACCTCCACCGCGACTCCCTCGGTGGCGACGTCGGCGCGCGCGCCGCCGATCACAAGGCCGATCACGACGCTGTCCGAGACATCCGACTCGTAGCCGACGAACTCCGTGGCCCCGAATGCCTGCGCGATATCGGAGAGCGCCCCGCCGTACGCCTTCCACGAGTCGTCTTTGACATGCGAGCGCGCGCGCGTTCGCTGCGCCTCCATCTCGGTGTGGAACGAGCTCTCATCTACCGAGAAGCCCTTCTCGGCGGCTATCTCGGCGGTCAGCTCGAAGGGAAAGCCGTACGTGTCGTGCAGGGCGAACGCGACGCGGCCGTCGAGGGTGCCCGTAGCCTGTAGCCCGGCGAGCTCGGTCTCGAGGAAGCTCATCCCCGTCTTGAGGGTCACGCCGAAGCGCTCCTCTTCGCTCGAGACGATACGGCCGATGAGATCGCTGTGCTCGACGATCTCAGGATAGGCCTGACCCATGTTCTCGATCACGAAGTCGACGAGCCGGTTCAGGAACGGGTCTTCGACGCCGAGCAGCCGCCCGTGCCTCACGGCGCGGCGCAGCAGCCGTCTGAGCACGTAGCCGCGACCTTCGTTGGAGGGCAGGATTCCGTCGGCGATCATGAACGTCACCGCGCGGGCGTGATCGGCGATGATCCGCAATGAAGTGTCGTTGCGGCCGCCGTGCCCGTACGAGACACCGGTGATTCCCTCGGCCAGAGCCATGAGTCCGCGCAGGATGTCGGTCTCGAAGTTGGACTGCACGCCTTGAAGGATCGCGGCGATGCGCTCAAGACCCATGCCCGTGTCGATGTTCTGCTTCGGGAGCGGGAGCAGCTCGCCGTCGGCCTGACGGTCGTATTGCATGAACACGAGGTTCCAGTACTCGAGGTACCGGTCGCAGTCGCATCCCGGGGCGCAGTCGGCCGAACCGCAGCCGAGTTCGGGGCCCTGATCGTAGTAGAGCTCCGAGCACGGTCCGCACGGGCCGGTCGGACCCGCACTCCAGAAGTTGTCCTTGGCCCCCATACGCACGATCCGCTCGGCAGGCACGCCGGACTCCTCGAGCCAGAGCGCTTCGGCCTCATCGTCGTCCTCGTAGATGGAGGCCCAGATCCTGTCGGTGTCGAGACCGAGAACATCGGCGGAGTACTCCCAGGACCAGCGGATGGCTTCACGTTTGAAGTAATCGCCGAAACTGAAGTTGCCCAGCATCTCGAAGAAACTGTGATGGCGACCCGTGGTGCCGATGATGTCGATGTCGGTGGTGCGAACGCACTTCTGCACGGTGGTGGCACGAGTGAAGCCCAAGTCCTGGACGCCGAGGAACACCGGCTTGAACTGGACCATTCCCGCCGTGGTCAAGAGCAGCGAAGGATCGTCCGGGATGAGCGAAGAGCTGGGCCAGCGGCGAGACCCCTTGCTCTCGAAGAATGAGAGGAAGCTCTCACGGATCTCTGCGGAATTCACTTACCTGCTCCTCTTCGCAGCATCGGGCGTGCCGGAGACGCTCTGGGAATCGACACCGACCTCATCTTCGCAGGCGGCAGCGGAGTCGGTTTCGTCACACTGCGCGGTGCGGAACAACGCCCCATCCTCGCTCGCAAGCGAACGGTCGGTTCTGCGTTCGTAGTAGTACACGAACAGACCCTTGACGGTGGCGGCGACGGGAATCGCGAGGATCATGCCCGCGAGGCCGAACAGCGCGCCACCGACGAGCAGCGAGAATACCACGAGGATCGGATGGAGGTCGACCTGCTCTGACATCACACGGGGCGTGATCAGCAGGTCGGTCACCTGCTGCGCGGCGATCACCACGCCTATCGCGAGAAGCCCGATCAGGGGGCTCACGAAGAACCCCACGACCCCTGCCAGCAGTCCGGAGAAGAACGGACCGATGTAGGGCACCCAGTTGAGGATGAACACGGTGATCGCCAGGACGAGCGCGTACGGGACCCCCAGAATGGCGAGTCCTATTCCCGCAAGCGCACCTGTGACGAACGATACGATCAACTGCCCCTTGAGGTACCCGCCGACCACGTGCACCACCGTGCCGAGCAGGTTCTCGAGGTCCGCTTCGTACTTCTCACCAGCGAGCGTCGCCAGTTCCTCTCGGATCTTGGGCAGGTCCTTGAGCGTCCAGAAGGCCACGACCAATGCGAGAAACAGATTGAAGACCGATGTCGCCAGTCCCGACCCGGCGCTCAGGATCCCTTCGGCCATCCCGCGGCCCAGTCGAACGATGATCTCGGAGAGTGACTGCACCACGGACTCGACGGTCGCACGCAGCCACTCGGGGACGACCAGATCGCTGAAGCGCGTCTGGAGGCTCAGGGCAAGGGACTCGCCTTCCTGAACGTACCGTGACACCGTGTCCGCGAAGTCGACGATCTGTCTGCCCACGGGCGGCAGCAAGAACACGGCAACGATCGAGAACAGGATGAAGCCCACGAAGAAGCAGGCGATGACCGCCCACGCCCGCGACAGCCCGCGGCGTTCGAGAGAGGCGACTGCGCCTTGCGACAGGAAGACGATCACGAACGCGATGAGAAACGGGATGAGGGCACCGGAAACCTGGCCCACAACGTAGCCGGCGACCGCCACCAGAATCAGAATCCCGATGATGGCCCAGACCGCGTTGGCGGTCGTGCGCCACCTCATCAGCCGCGACTCAGGATTCACTGCCGCACCCTACTCCCTGACGATGTTCTCTCGAAGTACCTTCAGCGTGCGGCGAAGTAGCCGCGATACCTGCATCTGGGAGATCTCGAGTTGCCTCGCGATCTCCGTCTGAGTGAGCCCCTCGAAGAACCTGAGATAGAGCACGCGCTGTTCTTGAGGAGTGAGGTGCTTGAATGCCGCCTGCAGCGTGGTGCGGTCGTCGACTGCGGCCATGAGCACGTCGTCTTTGCCGATGTACTCGAGGATGCTGAACGACTCAGAGCCGTCCCCGCCCCGATCGCTCTCCAGCGAAACGAAGTTGTAGGCCTCCGACGTCTCCATCGCCTCGAGCACCTCGTCGGGCGTGACCTCGAGGTACTCGGCGATCTCGGGGATACTCGGCGAGCGTTGGAGCCGCTGCGTGAGGGCGTCGACCGCCTGATTCACCTTGAAGGAGAGCTCCTGCAGGCGGCGAGGGACCTTGATCGCCCAGCCCTTGTCGCGGAAGTACCGCTTGAGCTCGCCCGTGATGGTCGGAGTCGCGTACGTGGTGAACTCGACCTGTCGTTCGATATCGAACCGGTCGATGGCCTTGATCAATCCGATCGTACCGACCTGCACGAGGTCGTCGATGGGCTCACCCCGATGACGAAAACGACTCGCCAGGTACTTCACGAGATTCAAGTACATCGTGATGAGCTCGTCTCTGGCCGCCTCGTCGTCCTCGAGCCGGTAGCGTCGAAAGAGCTCGCGCGTGTAGCGCTTGTCCCACGACAGCTTGCGAGTCTGCTTCTCTGGTCTGCGACTAGAGGGCATCGATGATCCCCGAGCGCTTCAGAAGACGCAGCGACGAGTGTCCCGCTTCGTCACTCACGAGTTCGAAGCTGTCGCACACCGACTCGAGGATGAACGTGGCGTACGAGGCCCTGCGCTCGAACTCCTCGTCGCTCAGCTGGGTCTGATCGCCAAGCCGAACGGTGATCGCGATCCAGTCGTCCCCGAGTTCGAACGTGAAGGAGATGGGTTGGCCTTCGCCCACGGTGTCAGACGCGTACACGAACGCCTCTTCGGCCGCGATGCGCACGTCATCGACCTCATCGTAGGCCATGCCCATGCGCCCCACTATCGATGCGGCGGTCATCCTGACGGTCTTGGCGTACTCTCCCCGAGCGGGGACGGTGAGCGTGATGATGTCGTTGGGCATTCAGTCCTCCGTCTGGTACTGCGGTTCCGGCCCCTGTGTGTCCGCGGATGATCGGTCTTCTGCCGATTCGACCGGCGGGAGCGCAGCAGCGGCCTCGGCCGTTCGCTTGCGGTCCTTCCACGCCCTGCGCACCCGATCCGCGACTTCCGAGACGATCTCGGCCGGGGCGTTGACTATCTCGGACAGGGTCCCGGACGCCTGTGAGACCTTGGTGCCCGCATCCTCGAACTGCGTGATGATGGCATCGATCCTGAGTAGCTCGGCGTTCACCGCATCGACCGTCACGTCCGCCTTGTCGAGCAGCGGTATGAGGCGGGTGCTGGTCTCACCGATCGACGCCCTCGCCTCGCGCGCGGTGCGAGCGAGCTCGATCGCTGCCCACACACCGACACAACACAGGGTCGTCGCCGCGACAAGGGCAATGACGACTAGTACGCTGACGGGTTCCACAGACCCTCCATGGCAAGCGTGTGTGCCGACTGATTGTATCAGAGCAAGGGGTGGAAACGGGCGCCGTAACGGCACGTCAGGAGCGGTTCGGCTCATCCCCCGGCTGTCCGGGCGATCGCTCTCGCAGCCAAGCGGCACGCTGCGCCTCCCAGCCTCTGGAACTCGGTGTGAACAGGCTCCCGGCGTCCAGGCCCTCGGGCAGATACCGCTGTGCCGCGACAGCGTCGGGGTAGTCGTGGGGGTACAGGTACGGGCCGTAGTGCTCGGCGCCGGGCCGATGTCGGTCGCGAAGAGGCCGCGGCACGGCGCGGGCGGGACCGTTTCGCACCTCGGCCAGTGCAGCGTCGATGGCCACGTACGAAGCGTTGCTCTTGGGAGCCAGCGACAGATACACAGCCGCCTGGGCGAGATTGATACGGCACTCCGGCCAGCCGATCGACTCGGCGGCCTTGAAGGCTGCGTGGGCGATGAGCAGTGCCCGGGGATCGGCGTTGCCCACATCCTCTGACGCGAGGATCATCATTCGCCGAGCGATGAACTTGGGGTCTTCGCCGCCATGGATCATGCGCGCGAGCCAGTACACGGCGGCGTCGGGGTCGCTGCCCCGCATCGACTTGATGAACGCGCTGGTCACGTCGTAGTGGATGTCGCCCTGCTTGTCGTAAGGGAGGATCCGCGAGGGCAACGCATCACGGACCTCGTCGACCGTGATCGCGTGAGTGCCCTCGTGCGGCACGTTCGTGCAGCTTGCGGCCGCGATCTCGAGCGTGTTGAGGGCCGTGCGAGCGTCACCGCCCGAGGTGAGCACGATCGCGGAGAGCGCCTCGGGAGTCAGTGACACCGTGCCGCCCAGCCCGCGCTCATCGATGACCGACGCCTCGACGATCCGCGCGACATGGGCGTCGGTCAGCGGCTCAAGCTCCACGACACGCGACCTGCTGACCAGCGGGGAGTTCACTTCGAAGAAGGGGTTCTCGGTGGTCGCGCCGATCAGGACGACCACGCGGTCCTCGACGGCGTGCAACAGCGCGTCTTGCTGCGACTTGCTGAACCGGTGGATCTCGTCGATGAAGAGTATCGTGCGCTGTCCCGAGAGCGAGAGTCTGTCGGATGCGGCCTCGATGGAGCGACGAATGTCCGCGACCCCCGAGGTGACGGCGGATATCTCGTCGAAGTACGCCTTCGTGCGCGCCGCTATGATGCGCGCGAGGCTCGTCTTGCCCGTTCCTGCCGGCCCGAAGAGGATCACCGAGGACAGGGCATCTGTCTCTATCGCCCGGCGAAGCCACGTGCCTTCCCCGACTGCGGCCTCTTGGCCCACGAACTCATCGAGATCACGCGGTCGAACGCGAACCGCCAGGGGGGCGACTTCAGCGCGAGCCTCTCTCGCGCCTTGGTCGAACAGGGACTCCATCGGCACTACTCAGCGGCCAGCTGCACCTGGGGTTCGAGCATCTCGGCGTCGATGTAGCCGCTGTGCCGGTAGATGACGTATCCCTGTGAATCGACGACGACGACGTAGGGGGTGAACCCGACCCCGAGGTCCGAAGCGAGCGCCACGGTGGCGGCACCGGCGGCGTCATCCTTCAAAGCCTCCTCGTCGACCTCGACCACACCCTCCGAGTCGACGGTCGCATACTGACCGAGATTGTATGCATACAGATCGACGAGTTCGCTGTTGTCCTTCATGACCTGATCGATCTGCTGGCGCACGTCGTTGGTGGTCTTCTGGGTTTCGTCGAAGAAGAAGAGCACGAAAGGTTGGTTGTCGGCGAGAGCCTCGGTGATCGCCGGAGGCGTCTGTTCGCCGACGGGAAACGGCTCGAAGACAGCACCCTCGGGAGCGGCCGTCGTGCTCGCCGCAGTCGACGCCGGGTCTGCCGGCGTTGTGACACCTGCATCGGGCACAGGAGCGGGCTCGGGCTCGTCTCCCCCGCAACCGGTCAGCGCGACAGCGAGCAGTGCTCCGAGCAGTACGACGACGAACCTGCGCATGCTGATGCCTCCCGAGTGTTCCCGTATATGCCTCGCCCTGCCGCGGCCCGGCAGGTGAACCTGCCTCAGCAGGTGGGTGTCCGCACCGTGGGTTCCAGCTTCCCTGCGAGAGGGATACCTGTCCGCCTAGGTATATGGGACTCCCGGTAAAGAAGTGTTGGTTCGACCGTCAAGGCCGAGCCACTGGCAAGGCGAAGCCTGCTTTCAGTGTAGCGCGCCGCACGCAAAGGCAACAACCGCACAGTCCAAACAGCGGCCCGAGTCACCACCGCTGAACAGGCGGTGGTGACTCGGGCCGTGTCGAATCCATGCCTGCAGAGCAGATGTCAGTCAGTCCGAAGATGAACGTCCTTGAGCTGGCGCGGTGACACGACGTCGGGCGACTGAGTCATCGGATCGCCGCCGGAGGATGTCTTGGGAAACGCGATCACGTCTCGGATCGACTGGGCGCCGGCGAGAAGCATGATGAGCCGATCGAGGCCCAGCGCGATGCCACCGTGCGGTGGAGCGCCGAAGGCGAGCGCCTCGAGAAGGAATCCGAACTGACGTGCAGCTTCTGCCTCTGTGTGGCCGAGCCGCTTGAGGACGCGCATCTGCAACTCGGGGTCGTGGATACGCAGGGTGCCTCCGCCGATCTCGAGTCCATTCATCACAAGGTCGTAGGCGTAGCTCAACACCGCTCCGGGATCGGTGTCCACGAGCGGCTCGTGCTCGACGAACGGCAGCGTGAACGGATGATGATTAGCCGCCCACCGCTCCTCCTCCTCGTCGTACTTGAACAGCGGGAAGTCCACGACCCACAGCGTATCGAAGCCATGACGCTCGATTCCGAGCTCGTCGGCGAGCTTGAGGCGCAGCACTCCCAGCACCTCGTTGGCGAGCGCGCGCTTGTCGGCGACCATACAGACGAGGTCGCCTGGCTCCGCCGCGAAGACCTCGCGGAGCGACGCCATCTCGGCCTCAGTGAAGAACTTCGCCACCGGCGACTTGATCTCACCGGCGGTCGTGAACGCGACCCACGCAAGACCCTTGGCGCCAGCGTCGATCGCGGCCTGATTGAGAGCGTCGATCTTGCCGCGACTCCAGTCGCCGACGCCCTTCGCGTTGATGCCCTTGATCGCCCCGCCGCTTGCGAGGGCTCCCGCGAAGACCTTGAACTCGCTGTCCGAGAAGACCGCCGAAGCATCGACCAGTTCCAGACCGAAGCGCGTATCGGGGCGATCGGAGCCGTAGCGCTCCATCGCCTCGGTCCAGGTGATCCGCCTGAGCGGGACCGGCAGGTCATGCCCGGCCTCGTGCATGACCTCGCGCATGACCTCTTCCATCATCGTCATGACGTCATCGGCCTCGACGAAACTCATCTCGATGTCGACCTGGGTGAACTCCGGCTGGCGATCCGCCCGCAGGTCCTCGTCGCGGAAGCATCGCGCGATCTGGTAGTAGCGCTCGATCCCCCCGACCATGAGCATCTGCTTGAACAGCTGGGGCGATTGGGGCAGTGCGTAGAACTTGCCGGCGTTCATGCGGCTCGGCACGATGAAGTCCCGCGCGCCCTCGGGCGTCGACTTCGTGAGGATCGGCGTCTCGACCTCCATGAAACCGCGATGCTCGAGCGACTTACGGAAGCGCTGCGTCACTCGATCGCGCAGCTGGAGTGCGGCGAACACCTCGGGACGGCGGATATCGAGATAGCGCCATTTGAGACGCGTGAGCTCATCGGTGTCGATTCCGGCCTCGATCTCGAACGGCGGCGTCTCGGCCTTGTTCAGAACCGTCGCGGAGGTCACGACGATCTCGATCTGCCCCGTGGGCATGTTGGGGTTCTCGGTGCCCTCGGGTCGGAGCCGGACGGTGCCGTCGAGCAGGACGACCCATTCCGGGCGCACCTGCTCGGCGGTGACGAACGCCGCACCGGACGCCTCAGGGTCGAACGTGCACTGGACGATCCCGCTCCGGTCGCGTAGGTCGAGGAAGATGAGCCCGCCGTGATCGCGGCGCTTGCCAACCCATCCGGCAAGCCGTACGACCTCACCGACCGACGCGGCGCTGAGCGAGCCTGCGGTATGCGAACGCATCGAGTAGCGTGCATCGAACATGGTGGACCTTTCCGTTTCGCTGACGCGGCGCAGGCGCCGCCATTCGTGGCCTATCCGAGGGCGAGAGCCATCGACTGCGGTAGCTCTTCGATGCTCACCCGTCTCTCTTCTTTCGTTCCCATGTCGCGCACGGTGACCTGCCCGCCCGCGATCTCATCGGGGCCTACGACCACCACGAACCGAGCGCCCAGCCGATCGGCCTGCTTGAACTGCGACTTGAGGCTTCTGGCCTGATGGTCCATCTCGGCGGCGATCCCGGCGTCTCGCAGTGCGGCCGCGATCAGGAACGTCTCGCGTGCCACCGCCGCATCGACCCGGGCGACGAATACCTGCGCGCGAGGCGGAGCGGGAACGACTGCCCCGGTCGCCCGCATGGCCAGAAGCGTGCGCTCGAAGCCGAGTGCGAAGCCCAGGCCGGGAGTCGGCGCGCCACCATACTGCTCCATCAGGCGGTCATAGCGACCGCCGCCACCGATCGCGTTTTGAGATCCCAGGCCCGCATCGGCCTGGACTTCGAAGACGGTGCGTGTGTAGTAGTCGAGGCCGCGAACCAATTTGGGGTCCTCGATGTAGGGGATTCCCAGCTCGTCGAGAAGGAGCTTCACCGCCGAGTAGTGAGCGGCGCAGTCGTCACAGAGCTCGTCCCGAAGAAGAGGAGCGTCTGCCATGACGCGCTGGCACTCAGGGTTCTTGCAGTCGAAGGCCCGCAGCGGATTCGTTTCCGCACGGCGGTTGCACTCATCGCATAGCTCGGTGTCGTGCGAGCCGATGAACGCGGCCACCCTGTCTCGGTAGGCCGGCCTGCACTGCTCGTCACCCATGGAGTTGACCAGCATCCGCATGTTGCTCGCCGGAATGCCGACTGCCTCGAAGAACCTCCACAGCAACGCGATGACTTCAGCGTCACAGCCGGGCTCTGGCATATTCAGCGCCTCTGCGCCTATCTGCCAGAACTGCCGCATTCGACCCTTCTGCGGACGCTCGTAGCGGAACATGGGCCCGGAGTAGTAGAGCTTGGAGCCCTGGCCGTTGGCGGTGAGATTGTGCTCGAGTGCCGAGCGAACCACGCTCGCAGTACCCTCAGGACGCAAGGTGATCGAGCGGCCGCCCTTGTCCTCGAAGGTGTACATCTCCTTCGAGACGATGTCGGTCGCCTCACCGATGCCGCGCGTGAAGACCTCCGTGTGCTCGAACAACGGGGTGTAGATCGGCTCGTAGCCGTATCGGGCGAAGAGCTCCTGGGCGGTGCGCTGCAGATACTCCCAAGCGCGTCCTACGTCGGGGAGCATGTCTGAGGTGCCTTTGGGGGCGCGTGCGTTCATACCGTGCGACTCCATGGTCAGGGAGGATTCGAGCGAGTCCATACTGTAGCGCAAAAGTGGCCCAGCGAACCGCGGATGAGGAAACACCAAGGTGGCTTTCGGTGATCCGTGACGAAGGGAGCCTGACGGCCCTCACAGCGTGGGCCGCCTCCACATCTGGCGATCAGTCTACGACCGGAGTAGCGGGAGTCAGAACGACGGCAATGGCCAGTGGCGCACGGGTCGGCGACCTCCTCGTCAGTCTCGCTCGAGTCTCACCCGCGCAAGTTGCGAACGGAGAGTGGGCGAGGGCTGCGTAGCCACATGCCTGCACCCACGTCTAGTACCACGACGAATACGTCGCTCCGTCGGATCCGATGGTCGCGTAACCTTCTGTGCTGCTCCACGGATCGTCGGCGCCCCACATCTCCCACTCGGGGTCGTACCATTCGGTGTACCAGCGATAGGGAGCTGCGCTGACGGGCACGCTCACGGTGTACCAGCCATACCAGCCGGGGATCGTGTCGGCATCCGCGTGGGCGACAAGTTGCCCCAGCCCGTCGTAGATCCAGTACTCGGCCCAGGCACCGTCCGGTGCGTTCCACATGAGGGTGATGGTGCCGGTGCCCACGGGTGCGTTGGCCGCGACCGTGAAGCTGGCGGTCTTGTGCGGCAGTTCGATGTTGCCGGCGACATCGATGGACCAGAACTCGATCGTGTGCGGCTACCGAACCGCTCGAGGGCGCCGGCACGCTGATCGTCGTGCCCGCCTGCTGTGCGCCGCCGTCGAGGCGGTAGTACGTGGTGGCCACGCCGGAGCCTCCGGTGTCGGTCGGCGTCAGCTGGATGGTGGCGGCGCCGATGTACGAGACCTGGACGTCCGATCCCGTGCTCGGCGCTGTGCTGTCCGGCGCCCCGGCGACGGTGAAGTCGACCGTAGTGTGCGGTGTCTCCTCGTTCCCGCTTGCATCGACCGACCAGAACTCGACGGTGTGCGCAACGACCGAGCCGTAGGGACCGCTCGGGATGGTGACCGTGGTGCCGGTCTGCTCGGGGCCGCCGTCGACCCTGTACTTCGTGGCGGCGACGCCGGAACCGCCCTCATCGGTCGGGAACAACGGTGATCACGGCGGTACCGACGTAGGAGGTCTGCGCGTTCGATGTGGTCACCGGTGGGATGTGCTCCGGCTCGGAGACGGTGAACATCGCCTTCTTGTGTGGTGTCTCGGTGTTGCCGCGATTGTCGAGAGACCAGTACTCGATCGTATGGGTCTCGGTCCCGGTGTCAGGTCCGATCACCGTGATGGTCGTGCCCTGCTGCAAGGGGCCACCGTCGACCTGGTAGTAGGTCGTCTTCACGCCCCAGCCGCCCGGCGGGATGTTGTCAGCCGACGGCGGGTCGTACGGGGTGAGGGTGATGACGGCGACGGCGGCATACGACGCCTGGACATCCGATGTCGTGGTCGGCGGAGTGCGGTCGTAGATGATCCCGTGGCAGTCGATGCAGTTGGAGAGCCCTGGGTCAGGATCATGGCACGGCCAGCAGTTCTCGCCGTCGTTGTGATAGTCGTGCCCCCAGAACTCCTGGTCGGGGTGCAGCGGTGCCGCGTGGCAGCCGGACTGCTCGCACGTCTGGTTCCAAGCACCCATCGAGCCGACAGGCTCGGCGTGGCATGTCGCACAGTCGTCGCCGTGGATCGTCACGATGTTCGTGATGCTGTGGCACGCGTCGCACGTGACCGAGCTTGTGTGGTCAGCCTCCGGATGCAGGTTGCCCGTGTGGCAGGCACCGTCGACACCGCAGCTCCTTGTCACCGGTCGTGCGCCCTGCACAGCGAAGTCGTGACAACCCGTCAGGGAGCAACCGGCGGCGGCGTCCTTGTGAAGCGCGTGGAGATCGGCTGTCGGATGACAGCCCGCACTGACACAGCTCAACCCCGAAATCTGGCCGATTCCCGTAGCCTCGATGCTCGGAGCGATTGCGGCATGCTGCTCAAGACCCGGCAGTACGCCGGTCGCGTGACAGGCCGAACAGCTCCTGTCGGTCCATCCGGCCTTCACCACCGCCGAGACCGATTCACTGGCGTTGTGACACTCGCCACACGTCGTGTCCCCGTACGGTGCAGCCAAGCCCTTGATGCTGGCCGTAGAGCTGTCCCATGCCAGTCGGTGAGCCTGCGGCATGGCAGTCCACGCACGTGGCGCTCGCGGTGCCGCCCGCGCTCACCTGCGTCGCTCGTGGCCGATGCTTCGTGCGAAGTCTCGTCGTAGTGTCCATTCGGCACGGCGGAGACCAGAGCTACGACGTCGGGGGCGCCCGCGTAGTTGGAGTCGTGGCAACTGGCGCACGTGGAATCGCCGTCATACGTAGCCGCGAACGCCGCCTTGCTGGCGCTCGTATGACACGCCCCGGTCGTGCAGCCTGAGTTCGGGTGGTACATCGTGAAGTCCCCGTTAGTGAGCTCGGAGCCGTGACACCCAGCACCCGAGTTCGTGCAACCTGTGCTCGATGCGGCGTCGAAATCACTCGGTGCGAACACGTGAGCTGTCCCGGAGTGCGGGATTGCACCGCCTAGACCATCGAACTTGTCGCCGTGGCAGCTGGAGCAGTCGGCTGACTTGCTCCACACATCCACCGACGCATGGCACGTGTCGCATGAGGCGTTCTGGTTCGAGCCCGCGTGGGGGATGTGGCAGCCGCCACAAACCGTGGGAAGTCCTGACGCCGTGGATCTAGGCAGCGTCGCGGAATGACACCCGATGCAGACATCACTGGCCTCCGAGGGTGTGTGGAGGACATCTCGTCCTGGTGCGGTACGGGCTCGCCCAACGGGACGTGGCGTGGTAGCCCGGATGACACGACATGCAACTCGCCGTTGCCGCTGACCAGTCGATGCGATCGGCATCATCGTTGTCGTGGCACAGAGCGCAGGTGGATGGGTACTGCGAGAACTTCGCCGCCGGAGCCGACGAATTCGGCGTGCACGTCGGTAAGCAGCCTCGAAGTTGCGTGGCAACCCGATCCGAAGCACATCGGAGCCGCTGCGGTGTGCTGTTCTTCGCTTGCGGCACCCGACCCCGGGTTGTGAACGTTTGAGCCGCCCTGTGCGTAGCTGCTGCCGTGACACACATAGCAGCTTTGCGCCGTCTGCCTCTCGATGGCCCGAAATCGCGGGAAGCCTCAAGGCGGTCGACGTCGCATCGCGCGACAGACCGACGACAAGGTCACCTGCGACGGACTCGAAGACTGCATCGACACTGTCCCAGCCGAGACCGGTGTCGCCCGTGGTGTGACATGAGAAGCAGAATCGACGCACCGACATCGCGTCGCCCGTGTTCAGTTCCCTCCCGAGACTGTCGCGAAGGAGCGACTTGTTCTCGCGAGTCGAGCCGTGAGGTCCGTGGCATTCGTAACAGGGCAGCGGAGACCCCACGGGGAGCAGACCGCCGGCCGTCCGAATGCGGTGTCCGGAGTTCTGGCCGCCCGCCGTGACGAACTGCTTGATGTTGACGGTGTCTGTCGGCAATCCGCTGGGCACGACGCCGCCGTGGCAGCGGAAGCACGCGTCCGCGTAGGTGCCGGACGCCTGGTCCGATGCCAGCGTGGAGGCCGAAGGAGGTCGATACGTGCCGAGCAGACCGTCGTAGGCGTTCTCGCTACCGTGCGCGGAGTGGCAGTACAGGCAGTCGCCCTGATCGCGACGAACAGCGCCGGTCTCAACGGTCTGCGTGGTCTCGGGAATCAGACGATGAGCGTTCGCGGTCGACTCGTAGGAGGCCTCGCCCGGCCAGGTACCGGCGACGGGATAGCCGAACTCGTCCCTCTCGGAGGACTCTGCGGATAGTCCCCGCCGTTCTGAGCCATGGCAGGCGTAGCACCAGGTCTTTCCGGATGCGGAGACGGTCACTCCGTTGACCTTGGCCCGCGGAATCATCGGGAACTCATCCGCATCGCGATGGTTCCCGTGGCAACTTGAGCAGGTGTTGGTCAGATCAGCGGCGACCGTGGTCGTACCTTCAACAACATGCCCGCTGGGCTGAGAGAACCCCTTCGGTCCGGTGGCGATGTTTCCCGCGCCTGCGAGATTGCCGTCGTGGCACGTGTAGCAGATGGCGACGGCCGGAGGGGTCTCTGTGGGAGCCTCAGACCGCTGCAGCAGCGAACTCGTCGCGGCGTGGGCGGAGTGGCACTTGAAGCACGTCGAGGACGCGGTCGAGACTCCCTGGTGGGGTGATTCCGACCAGAGCGAGGACACGGGACCAGCAACATCCGAGTAGTCCGACTCGATCGCCCTCCGGATCGACAGCCGTCACCTTGAAGAAGTACGGCAATCCGGCCAGCCCATCCGTGAAGTCGAAGGTGACGCCGGTGGACTCCCCCACCATCTGGAATGGCGTGGACATCGAACTGGAGGCATAGACGCGATACGAGGCGACCTCCCCCTCGGCCGGAGGCTCCCAACTGAGGCTCGCGAGCACCGGCTTCTCTGCTCCAGGAGTCGCAACCAGGCCGACCGGGGAGTCTCGCCCCGAAACGCCAGGGCGATCACGGGAACCAAAACGACGCCGGCCGTCAGAAGCGCTAACAGGACGACGGTTCGGAAGGGTCTGCTGAACGCATCCAGTGCCCGACCCAGCAATCCGCACCCACCTGGTAATTGGAGTTGATCTCGCCATGACTACGTTGCGGATGGAACGACAACAAAGGGCAACCTCACAGGGCGCTCGGCCCGGCGAGTTTGCCGTTCAGCATATTTTAGCACCGTGGGGGGTCCGCGAACACTCCGCGATCGTCAGATACACACAAACTCAACAACCGTCAGAACTCCGTTCAGGAGCGAAATCGCCGGGCCTAGGCCCGCGGCCAGAAGGGGTTCACTCTGGACTCGCGCCCGATGGTCGTCTCGGGACCGTGCCCGGGGTGGACCACGGTGTCCGGCGGCAAGGCGACGATCTTCTCGGCGAGTGACGATGCCAGCTGTCGCCCGTCACCTCCGGGGAAGTCGCTGCGACCTACGCTTCCGGCGAACAGCGTGTCTCCCGAGAACAGGTGCGCCGGCGCATCCGGGCGGTCGGTGGCAAGCACGCAGATGCCCCCGGGCGTGTGTCCCGGAGTGTGCAGCACATGAAGCTCCACTCGGCCCGCGGCGAGCCTATCGCCGTCCGCAAGAAGCCGGTCGGCCGGCGGCGACACGTGGTTCTCGAACCCGAACAGCGCCCCGCCTGTGCCCGCGGCGGTCGTGATCGACTGCGGCGTCGGCTTCGTGGATCGCGATCGGCGCCGGTGCGGCGGCGACCAGATCCCCGACGGCCCCGACGTGGTCGAAGTGCCCGTGCGTGAGGACGACCATCGAGAGCTCGCGATCACCGAGCGTCGCGATGATGGCCTGCGCATCGTCGCCCGGGTCGATGACGATGGCCGGACCACCCTCGTCATCGGAGACGATCCAGCAGTTCGTGTCGAGCGGCCCGACCGTCACGCGATCGATGCGCATCTAGTGATCGCCCTTCTTCTTGGTCGTCGCTTCGCCCGGCAGCATTCGTCGCGCCTCGAACACCCCTTCGACCTGACGTACGTCACGCAGCAGCGCGTCGAGCCGGTTCATCTCTCCGATCTCGAAAAGGAAGCGCATATCAACCAGACCGTCCTTGTGAGTGACGGTCGACGACGACAGGATGTTGACGCCCGACTCGGCGATGGCAAGAGTGACCTCCTGGAGCAATCGCAGGCGGTCGAGCGCTTCCACGAAGATCTCCACCTGATACGTCGCCTTGCTCCCGCTGTCCCACTCCACCTCGATGATCCGCTCCGGCGACGAGAGAAGCTCCGTGGCGTTCGGGCAGCTCGTGCGGTGGACACTCACTCCCCTGCCTCGTGTGACGAAGCCGATGATGTCATCGCCGGGGACTGGATTGCAGCAGCGGGCCAGACGGATCAGCACATCGTCGATGCCCTTCACGAGGACACCTCCGCCGGGCCGCCGCCGGGCACGCTTGGGGGGCGTCATCGGCTGCGACAGCGGCAGCCCCTCGGGCTTGGGCGGAGCGACCTCCTCGCCGTCCTTGCTCATGAGCTTGAGAAGCCTGGTGCCCACGAGTTTGGCCGAGAGTTTGCCGCCTCCGATCTGAGCGAACAGGTCCTCACCCTTCGCGTAGTTCATCTCGGTGGCGACGGCGTCGAGCGCCTTCTCGGCGGACTTGCTGCCGATGCCCAGCCCGTGCTTGCGCATGACCTTGGCCAGTTCGTCACGCCCGCGCTGCAGGTCGTCTTCCCTGTTCGCCTTGGAGAAGTAGTTGCGTATCTTCGAGCGTGCCGACGAGGTCTTGACGATGTTGAGCCAGTCGCGGCTGGGGCTCGCGTTCTTGTTCGTGAGGACGTCGACCCGGTCACCCATCTGAAGTTCGTAGCCGAGCGAGACGATCGAGCCGTTGACCTTCGCGCCGACGCACCTGTTGCCGACCTCGGTATGGATGGCGTAGGCGAAGTCGATCGGTGTCGAGCCGCGCTTGAGCGAGATCACGTCGCCTTTCGGGGTGAAGACGAAGACCTCCTCTTCGAACAGGTCGATCTTGAGGGCCTCCATGAACTCTCGGGGGTCCTTCATCTCAGTCTGCCACTCGAGCATCTGGCGGAGCCACGCCAAGCGTTCGTCGAACGTCTCGTCCCCGCGTCCGCCTTCCTTGTAGCGCCAATGGGCCGCTACTCCGTACTCGGCCGTGCGGTGCATCTCCTCGGTGCGAATCTGAATCTCGAGCGGGCGGCCGGTCGGACCGATGACGGTCGTGTGGAGCGACTGGTACATGTTGAACTTGGGCATCGCGACATAGTCTTTGAACCGGCCCGGAACCGGCTTCCAGATGCTGTGAACCGTACCGAGCGCGCCATAGACGTCCTTCACCGAGTCGACGATCACTCGCAGCGCGATGAGGTCGTAGATCTCGTTGAAGTCCTTACCTTTGCCCGCCATCTTCTGGTAGATGCTGTAGAGGTGCTTGGGCCGACCGGCGATCTCGGCTGAGATGCCTATCTGTGACAGCTCGTCTTCGAGCTGGTGGATGACCTGATCCGCGTAGGACTCCCGCTCGGTACGGCTTTCCGCGACCATGCGGCTGACCTGGTGGAACTTCACGGGCTCGAGGTAGAAGAACGCCAAGTCCTCGAGCTCCCACTTGACCTGGCTGATTCCCAGCCGGTGTGCGAGCGGTGCGTAGATCTCCATGGTCTCGCGCGCCTTGTCGATCCGGCGCTCGGGAGGCAACGCGGCAAGCGTGCGCATGTTGTGCAGCCTGTCCGCGAGCTTGATCAATATGACGCGGATGTCCTTCGCCATCGCGATGAGCATCTTGCGCAGATTGTTGCTCTGCTGCTCGGAAAGCGATTCGAACTCGATGCGGCCGAGCTTGGTCACGCCGTCGACGAGCTCGGCGACCTCGGATCCGAACGTCTCGCGCACTTCCTCGAGCGTGACCTCGGAGTCTTCGACCGTATCGTGGAGTAGCGCTGCCTTGAGCGTGGCGGTATCCAGATGCAGCTCGGCGAGGATGAGCGCGACCTCGATCGGGTGGTTCACGAACGGCTCGCCGCTCTTGCGCAGCTGTCCTGAGTGCGATCGCACAGCAAACTCGTATGCCTCATCGAGACCGGTGAGGTCGGCATCGGGGTTGTACGCTCGAACCCGGGCTTCTATCTGTTCGAGAGTCGCTGCCATGCGTGCCCTTCGGGAGTGGATCTTCAGTGGTCTGCGAGAAGCCTCGAAGTAGCCCTTCGCCGGTCGGTCAGCATCACGACGACCGAGGACCCAGCGCCGCTATCCACTAACGGGCAGTATGGGACGGTTGAAGCGGGCGAGCAACTCGTCGGCGGTCGCCGTCATGACCCACGCGCGGAACGCTTGGAACTCCTCGATCTCATCGAGTGCCTCGGCATAGCGTACGCTCGAGCTCAACTCGACCCTTTGAGCCCCTGGCACGACGGTGAGACGTCGTAAGGAGCCATGGCCCTCGCCGGTCACCAGGCCGAGTTCGCGGAAGATGCCGACCGCACTGGAGACACCGCGTTCGTCAAGCGAGAATCCTCGCATCGACTTCGCAGCCCGCTCTGCGATCTCACCGTTCGTGATCTCGAATCCCGCACCCTCGGATTCAGCGATACCGCGCAGGACACGATAGACGAGCCGCCAGCTCGTCGCGGCTCGGGGCACCCGACGACAGTATCCTCTCGTTGATCCGCGCATCCTTGTCGCCGAACAGCAGGTGGATACGTGCGAGCGCGCCGTCCCGACCGCCCCGGCCGGACATCTGGTTGAACTCGACGTCGTTGAAGGGCAGGTGGTAGAGCACCACGTCTCGTATGTCGGGGATGTTGACACCCTCTCCGAACGCGCTCGTCGCGACCACGACGCGCACCTCTCCATTTCGGAAGGCACGCTCCACCGCATGCCGCACAGACCGCGACAGGCCGCCGTTGTAGAACGCCGTCTTCCACGCCAGCTCCGGATCTCGCTTACGCAGCATCCGTGCGATCCTGACCGACGCATCGCGCGAGTTGACGTAGACGACCATCTTGTGGCCCGACGCGGCGAGAGCCGCGACCACCGCGTCCTTGTCGGTCGTCGCCCGGCGATCCTCGATCGCCAGGTTGTCTCGGACCGTAGGGTCGAGCACAAGTGAGTCGATGGAGAGTGTGGAGCGGATCATGCGGGCGACATCGTCCGAAGCAGTGGCGGTGACCGCCAGTACCGTCGTTTCCCCGAGCGCGGAGATCGCCTCGCCAAGAAGCGCATATGCGGGGCGGTTTCCTGCCCGGGAGAGCCCCACGTGGTGCGCCTCGTCGACCACGACGAAACGCACTCGGCCCGCGCGGGCGAAGCGATCGCGGTGAAAGTGGAAGAACTCGGGGGTCGTCAGGACCACATCCAGCTCGGCGTCCGCAAGCGCCCCGAACGCCACATCGCGTTCGCCGTGGGAGGTCTCTCCGGTGATCGTCCGGACGACAAGACCCACGTCCGCGAACGCTTCCTCGAGGTGGAACGCTTGGTCGGCCACCAGCGCGCGCAGCGGATAGATGAACACGCTCGCGCCCCCCGCCCGGAGGGCCGTCCGCGCGGCGTGGAGGTGGAAGATGAGGGACTTCCCGCGGCCCGTCGCCATCACGGCCAGCGTGTTGTTCCCGCTCTCCAGACTCGCCAGCGCCTCCGACTGGGCCGCGTGCAAGGTTCGATCTCCTATGAAGCACTGCACGAGTTCCGCCTCGAGTAGCTCGGCGGGCAGCGAAGCGAGCTCGGCTCGCCTCCCGATGCGATGCGCGTCTGTCTCCTCGGCGGCGATGATCGCATCGCGCCGAGATACCAGCACGTTCACGCCTCGCGGCTGACCGTCGACTCCCCCGGTGATCTCGGTGACCTCGACCTCGTAGCCGATGCCGGCATCGATCGCGGGCGCAAGCGCCGCAGCGAGACGTCGGTTGAGGAACCCGACCTGAGCGCCCTTGACATCGAACAGGGCGCAGGCGTTCGCGTCGTACGGGTTGTCGGGCTCACGAACCAGTCGCAAGGGCGAACCTGGCCCGAGGTGCACCAAGACATCCTGACGACCGTCGAAGGTCACGCCCGCGAGCTTGGTGTGGAAGGATGGCGCATCGCAGATGCCGGAGTACTCCTCGCGAGCGAGCGTCTCGTCTGCGTGCGCGAACAGCTCCTCGAGCAGCTCGGCTGCGGGACCTCCCTCCCTGATCACACTGTCGCGCACATCGCGCACGACAAGCTGCGCACGTCGCCTTCCGCGCCACTCATCGACCTCGAACTCGAATGCGATGTCCACCGGCAGGTCTTGAGCGACACGCGTTTCGATGTCCGAACACCTGAAGGCGATCGCGGGTATCGATGCCGCGCCGTCATACGCGACGAACTTGAGGTGATTGCCGTCCTTGCCCACCCGGGTGCGGTCGTTCATGAACACCGAACGAACCGCGAGCAAGGGACGCGGATTGCTGTGACCGAATGGTTCGAGCGTCGCGAGTTCGGCCCCCAGCTCGATTCCCAGATCGCCGAGACCGACCTCGGCGTCGATCGAGAGCGCCACTTCGAAGCGCTCGGCGGGAAGCGTCTCCAGATGCGCCAACAAGCAGTCGCGGAACTCGTCGAGTCGACACTCGTCGACCGTCAGCCCCACCGCCGCCTCGTGACCGCCGAACCGTTCGATCACCGCTTCGCAAGCGCTCACGGCAGAGTACAGATCGACCGTACCCACCGACCGGGCGGAGCCGCGCGCCACGCCATCTTCGATCGCGAACAGGAAGGCGGGCACGCCATAGCGCTGCGTGAGCCGAGAGGCGACGATACCCTTCACTCCCTCGTGCCAGCCTTCACCGGCCAGCACCAGGGCCCTCTCACCTCGGTAGACACGCCCGGCGAGCGACTCTGCGGCGCGCGTGAGGTCCGCCTCTGCCGCCTGTCGCAGACGGTTGTGCTCGTCGAGTGAACGCGCGAGTGACTCGGCGGCCACGGGGTCGTCGGTCAGGAGAAGATCCAGGGCCGCTTGGGGGTCGGCCATACGGCCCGCCGCGTTGAGCCGTGGGGCGAGTGAGTAGGCGACCGTGTCGCTTCCGAAGGTCACCGGTGACACGGCTGCGACCGCGCACAACGCGGAGATCGATGTGCGCGGGGCGCTCCGGACTCGCTGAATGCCGTGATCGACGAGCGCGCGGTTCTCTCCTGTGAGCGGGACCACGTCGGCCACGGTGCCCAATGTCGCGAGATCGGTCAGGTCACGCCAGACATTCTCGAGTCCAAGAAGCCGTCCGGTCGCGTGGACCAGCTTCAGGGACACCCCTGCACCGGCGAGGTCGCGAGAGGGACACCCCGCACTCAATTTGGGGTTAGCGACCGGCACCCCTTCCGGGACCTTACCGCCGGGTTCGTGGTGGTCGGTGATGACGACGTCGATGCCGTCTGAGCGCAGCGACGCTACCTCGTCACGACCCGATATCCCGCAGTCGACGGTCACGACCAGCTGCGGAGATCGACCACGCACACGACCGAGCGCGGCGGGCGTGAGGCCATATCCCTCACGAAACCGATGCGGCACCATGGCTTCGACTTCTCCGCCGAGCGCACGCAGACCGCGAGTCGCGACAGCCGCAGCGCTCACGCCATCGAGATCGAAGTCGCCGAAGACCAGGATGCGTTCGTGGCCGCGTATCGCGGTGGCCACCCGTTCCGCCGCATCGTCCATCCCCGGGATGGCCGATGGGTCGCACCATTCTCGGTCCAACGAAGGCTCGAAGAACGCGCGGGCCGCCTCGGGAGTACTGACTCCCCGGGCAACGAGGATCCGCGACAGAATGGCGGAGAGGCCCATCTCGGCGGACAGGCTTGCGACCAACGTCTCGTCAGGTGAGGCAAGCCGCCATGGCGCATTACGGTGCTCAGGGTTCATCTGCAGATCCTAGCCGACAGGGCCGACACCGAGGGATCGGTGCCAGCCCTGTCGAGAGTCTCCTGTGTGGCCTCGTCAGACGTTCGCGTACTTCTTCTTGAGAGCGGCGAACTTGGGCTCGGTCTCTTTCCACATGGCGTAGATCGGCGAAGCGACGCCGATCGAGGAGTAAGTTCCGATCAGGATGCCGATCGACAGAGCGAGCGCGAAATCGTAGAGCGTCGACGCCACCGAAGAACAACAGCACGAGCACCGGAATGAGCGAGGTGATCGACGTGTTGAGAGAGCGCACGAAGACCTCGTTGATCGACTCGTTGGCCATCTGCATGAAACTCTGCTTCACCAGGTGTTGCGAGTTCTCCTTCATGCGGTGGAACACCACGACGGTGTCGTAGAGCGAGTAGCCGAGAATGGTGAGGAGCGCCGCCACGGTGTTCGGCGTGACCTCAGCGCCCACGAGCGAGTAGATGCCGAGGGTTATCACGATATCGTGAATCAACGCGAGAACCGCGGTCACCGACATCTTGTACTCGAACCGGACGGAGATGTACAGGAGGATCGCTGCAATCGAGAGACCGAGGGCCAGAAGCGCACGGTCGGTGATATTCCTACCCCATCCGGGGCCGATCGTCGTGACGAGGAAGTCACCGTCGGGGAGCTGGACGGCGGCAGCGACCGCGGTGGCATTCTGGTTGGCCTCGTCCGGATCGGTCACCTCGGTACGGATGATGAAGCCCTTGACGCCCTGCGCTTCTGTTGTCTGGATGTTGGGGTTGTTGACCCCCGCTTCCCTGAACGCCTCGCGCATCTGCTCGATCGTGACGTCTTTGGAGTCGGTGATCGTGATGGAGGTGCCGCCTTGGAACTCGATGCCGAAGGTGAGTCCGCCGATCACGAGAGACCCGATGGAGATCGCCAGAAGCACTCCTGAGATGGCGAACATGATGTTGCGGTGGCCAAGGAAGTCGATGTTGAACCTAGACACCGGCGACACCCCCCTTCTTCACCTTCGCTTGTGGTGCGGTCGCCTGCTCCTTGTCGACGCCCCAGAACGCAGGGGCCTTGCCGATCACGGATTCAGCAAGCAAGACGAGCACCGGACGCTTGAACAGGACCATCATGACGATGTCGCACACGATTCCGATCATGAGCGTCAGAGCGAAGCCGCGAACTGGGCCGATGGCGACGAGGTAGAGCACCAGCGCCGACACCAGGGTCACGAGGTCGGCATCGATACTCGTCAGCATGCCGTGTCGCGAACCTGAGTTCGCAGCGGAGCGAATCGTCTTGCCCATCCTGACCTCTTCTTTGAACCGTTCCAAGATGAGGATCGAGGAGTCGGCCGCCAGACCGATCGTGAGCACGATACCGGCGATGCCCGGCAAGGTGAGCGCGAAGAACCCCAACTGCGACAGCACGGCGAGGATGCCCATGAACAGCGAGGCAAAGGTCAAGAGCGCGCCCACGGTGATCAGGCCGAGACCGCGGTAGAAGGCGACCACATACACCGCGACCAGCGCAAGTCCGATGAGCGCCGCGAGCACACCCTGGCGCAACGAATCCTGCCCGAGGGTGGGACCGACGACCCGCGACTCCGAGAACTCCAGGCTCACGGGAAGCGCACCTGTCTCCAAGACGGTCTTGAGCTGCTTGGCGGTCTCAGCAGTGAAGCTGCCCGAAATCGCCGTCTGTCCGTCGGTGATGGGCTCATTGACGACTGGAGCGGACTGCACCGTGCCGTCCAACACGATGGCTACGAGCTTGCCGACGTTCGCGGTCGTGTACTCGCCCCAGGTCTGGGTGCCCTCGGAGTCCATGGTGACGTTGACTTCGATCTGTCCCGTCGTGGGGTTCTGCGAGACGGCGGCCGTGCGCACGACCTCGCCGGTCATGAAGGCCTCGTAGGAACCCTCGGGGAGCTTCACGTTGTCGTCACCGGTCGTGATCGCCGTGACGGTAGCGGAGTCTGTGATCGATGCCACGTCGACGAACTCGAGCTGACCGGTGCTTCCCAGCACGGCGAGCGCCTCTTGCGCGTTGCTGATTCCGGGAATCTGCACGAGCAGCGAGTCGTTCCCCTGACGCTGGATGGAGGCCTCGCGGACTCCCAGACGGTCGACACGGTTGCGCACGATGAGCTCCGCACGGTCCATGACCGACGCGGTCACCGGCGTGGTGGTGGACTCCTGCGCCGTCAAGATGACGGACAGGCCGCCTTGCAGATCGAGCCCCTGAGTGATCTTCTCGGCTGGGGGCCACAAGAAGGCCCACGAGCCTACGACGAGCACCATGGCGATCGCCAGCAATAGGATGTTCTGTTGCTTCTGGTCCATGCCCCTGCCTTCCGTGCAGTGCGATATCGATTGCTTGCCTGAAGCGCTGTGACCCGTTGCCCCGCTGCGGCGCGTCGCCACGTGCTCGCGCCCCGGTACGGCGGCTACATCCCCGGGAGGATCACTCCCCGGTGTCGACGTCGTCAGCCGGCGTGGCCCCCGAGTCGTCGCTCTCATCCTTGTCGGCAGCTTGCTTGTCTGGGACAACCTGACCGACGGCCTGCTTCGCGATCTCCATCTCGGCGCCGCTGGCGACCCGGATGCGAAGTCTCTCGCCGGCCTCGACCACGGTTCCGAAGATGCCGCCGATAGTGACGATCTCGTCGCCGGGCTTGATGCTCGAGACCATCTCCTTCTGCTGCTTGGCGCGCTTCTGCTGCGGCTTGATCACCAGCAGGTAGAACACGCCGATGATGATGGCGATGAAGAATAGCTGCGAATACTGTCCTGCGCCCATCTGTTGCACCTCTCGGAGTCCGTCTGACGATGCCGCTCTGTGCGCGGGCATCAACGGGTCATCTTACAGTGCCCGCGCACGCGGCGAAAGCGTCCAGGCTCCGATTCGCTCCAAGAACCTAGAAATCGTCGCACGCTGGCGACGATCGCCAGGCATCAAGGAACTGCGCGTACTCGCCGGCCTCGAGTGCAGCCCGGGCGCGCCGCATCAGTGCGAGCAGGAAGTGGAGGTTGTGAATCGTGAGCAAGATGGCGCCGAGCATCTCCTTGGTGTTCACGAGATGCCTCAGGTAGGCCCGGCTGTACTGGGAGCAGGTGGAGCAGGTGCACGCGGGGTCGAGCGCACCGAAGTCGCGGGTGAAGCGGGCGTTCTTCAGGTTGAGGCGACCTTCGCTCGAGAACGCAGTCCCCAGACGCGCGGTTCGGGTCGGAAGCACGCAGTCGAACATGTCCACGCCGAGGGCGATGGCCTCAAGGAGCGTCGTGGGATTGCCCACGCCCATCAGGTAGCGGGGCCGATCGGCGGGAAGCGCATCGCAGACCGGACCCAGCGATTCGAGCATCAGCTCGTGAGGCTCTCCCACCGAGTAACCCCCGATCCCGTACCCGGGAAACCCGATCTGCACCAGGCGGTCGACGCTTTCCAGCCGCAGGTCGAGATGTACACCGCCTTGCACGATCCCGAAGAGGGCCTGATCTTCTCGGAGGTGGGCCTTCTTGCAGCGCTCGGCCCACGCGGCACTTCGGGCGACCGCCGTGGCGATCAGCGCGCGCTCCGCGGGGTACGGCGGACACTGGTCGAGCTGCATGACGATGTCGGCGCCCAGCTGCTGCTGGATGCGCATGTTGTCCTCGGGGGACCAGAAGTGCCAAGCCCCGTCGACGATCGAACGGAACCGCACCCCCTCGTCGCTCAGCTTGAGGGTGTCGGCAAGCGAGAATATCTGGAACCCGCCGGAGTCCGTGAGGATCGCCCGGTCCCAGTTCATGAACGAGTGGAGGCCGCCTGCTTCTTCCACCAGGTCCGCCCCCGGGCGCAGAAACAGGTGATAGGCGTTCGCCAGCACGATCTGCGCATCGAGCTCGTGGAGCTGCTCGGGTGTGATGCCCTTGACAGTGGCCCGGGTGCCCACCGGCATGAACACCGGCGTGTCGACCGCCCCGTGCGCGGTTTGGAGACGGCCCCGACGCGCCCGGGTGGATGTGTCGTTCGCCAGGATGGTGAAGTCGAAGAGTGTCATGTGCGCGATTGTAACCGAGCCCTCAGGGCGGTCGCGTACCCAACAGGTAGAATACGTGCGAACTCCGCCCACCGCGCGAACGTCATACGGAGCACGATGAACTACGAGACAGCCGAAGACGCCACGCTCGTGACGGCGGCACAGGACGGCGACCTCAGCGCGTTCGAGGCGCTCGTGCGCCGTCATTCGCGCTCCGTCTACGCGCATGCGCTGCGCTTCTTCGGCGACTCGACGGCCGCAGACGACGTGTCTCAGGAGGTGTTCCTCAAGGTGTACCGCTCGATCGACGGCTTCGACGAGCGAGCCCGCTTCTCGACCTGGCTCTATCGGGTCACCCGGAACGCGTGCCTCGACGAAGTCCGGGCGGGCAAGCGTCGCCCGGCCCCGATCGACCCCGTCGACGTGTGCGTGCCGACAGCCGACTTCGCAGATGAAGTCGTCCTCGGCGCAGCCATCGAGCTCGCCACCCGTGCTCTACCGCCCGAGGACCGTGACGCGCTATCCGCCGTCGCGGTGTTCGGCCTGACGTATGCCGAGGCGGCAACTGCGCTCGGCGTTCCTGCCGGCACGGTCAAGTCCCGCGTCTTCCGTGCCAGACGGTCGTTGGCGGCCACTTTGTGCATGGGTCAGGGAGGTGCCTGATGGACTGCAACGAGGCCCAGCGCATCATCTCCGAAAGGCTCGATGACGAGTATCTCGACTCCGAGCAGCTCGCGCTCGCGAAGAAGCACTGCCGCGCGTGCCAGGATTGCAGCGCGTACGTTCGTGCGCTGGTCCAGGTTCAGCGCTCGCCTCTCCCCCGGCCACCGGCGGATCTTCCCGACCGCGTCATGGCCGCGGTTCGTGCTGAAGCATCTCGTGTCGCGGTGGTGCCCGCAGAGGAGGAACAACCGGAAGTCCCCCTGCCCGAAGCACCAGCGTCGCCCACCTTCGGAGCATCTCTCCTCGGGTATGTGACCGCCCCCCGGAACCGGCGCACGGTCACCATCTGGGGTGCAGCAGCAGCCACGCTCTTCATCGTGGCTTCGGTGACCGCGATCGGCGGTCTCAGGCAGATCACTGCCGACCCGACGGCGTCGCGCCAAGCAGCCGAGCAGACCAAGAGCAGCGACCTCTCCGACATGAATGCAGCCCCCGAGAGCACATCCCAAGACGCAATCGGTGGGAGTGTCGCATCGGAGCCCGTCTCGGCTGTTCCGGACTACATCGTGGTGAGTGGAGTCGTATACGTGGCGACCGGGCCGATCTCAGGAGTGGAGACCAGCACACTCAGCCCGGCGGGATCGACACGGAGTTCGCTCAGCGTCGGCGGTGCTCCGACGAGCCGAGCGGTGTTGGGGCTCGGCGACCCTGCCCGCGTCTACATCGTCAACGATACCGGTGAGCTCCTCGGCTTCGACCGAGTGACACGCAGCTACCGCAACGCGACCTACGCGCTGTCGAGCGCCGAGCTGCTCACCTACGGGCTCTGGGCCACCCTGCCTGCCGGAGTGGATCAGCCGACGAATCCCAACGGTATGCCCGAGTACGTCTCGGCAGGCACCGACGAGTTGGGTGTCGAAGTGTTCCGACCAACGGCCGGCGGCACCGACTCGGGCTTCGCGGTGGCACCCGGGACACCCGCGAGCGATCCCGCAGCGGGTAATCCGGGGTGGACGTGGTGGATCCCCGCGCGCTGAGCTACACGATGAGCATCGCATCGCCCAAGCTGAGGAAGCGGTACCGCTCGTCGATCGCTTCTCGGTACGCGCGCATCACGAGTTCACGACCCGCGAAGGCGCTCACCATCATCAGCAGTGTCGATCGCGGCACGTGGAAGTTCGTGACCATCGCATCGACAGCCTGGAAACGGTGACCGGGAAGGATGAACAGGCTGGTCGAGCCCTCTGTGGGGACCACGCCCGCTTCCTCAGGGTCATAGGCACTCTCGAGCGCACGTACGGTGGTCGTCCCCACCGCGATCACCCGACCGCCGTTCGCGCGTGTCTGCGAGAACGCTTGTGACACCGATTCGCCCACGCGGAAGTGCTCTGTGTGTATGTGATGGTCGCGCGGGTCGTCCGCGGAGACCGGCCGAAAGGTGTCCAGCCCGACATCGAGCTCGACGCTCTCAAGGCGCGCGCCAGCGGACACACACCTCCCGATAAGATCGGTGGTGAAGTGGAGCCCCGCTGTCGGCGCTGCTGCACTTCTCTCATCGCGCGCGAAGATCGTCTGGTAGGACTCGGGGTCGGCCAACGGACGCGTGATGTAGGGAGGCAACGGCACCTCCCCGATCCGGCGGACCACGTCAAGGAAGCTTTCTCCGCGCGGAGTGAACTGCACGAGTCTGCTGCCGCCCTCGTCGAGCACGTCGACGACGAGCCCTGTCATGGCCCCGTCGCCAAACACCATGCGCGCACCCGGCTTCAAACGGCGCCCCGGCTTGACGAGGCACTCCCACGCGTTCTCATAGCGTTCGCGAAGCAGCAGTACCTCGACCGCTCCGCCGCTCTCGTCTTTGACCCCCGGAAGGCGGGCGGGCAGGACGCGGGTCTCGTTGACCACGAGCAGGTCGCCTGGGTGCAGATAGTCGGGAAGGTCGGAGAAGGTGCGGTGGTCGATCTGGCCGCTCATGCGGTCGAGAACAAGCAGCCGGCAGCTGTCGCGCGGCTCAGCGGGTGACTGGGCGATCAGTCCCGTGGGTAGCTCGTAGTCGAAGTCGTCGGTGTGCATTGGGTGTGACGCATCCTCTTCTGGTGGTCGTTTCGTCTCCGCCGGCGAGTGTACCGCAGCGTCTGCGCGCACCGGCGCTGCGGTTCCAGCTCGAGCGATCGACGCCGCTAGAGTCCGCTCTGCGGCTTCGCACGTTGGGCCTGGCGGGCGGCCTTGCGCTCGACGCGTTCGACCCGGGCCTCCTCTGCGCTCGGCGAGCAGCCGCAGTAGTTCTGGCGGTACATCCCCTCCTCGCGCGAGCGGCGCGTCGTGTCGCCGTAGCGATCCCGAAAGTCCCTGTGCAGGTACGCGACTCCCGCCGCGGCCGAACAGCTCTCGCCCGCGGCCGCCAATGCCTCGACGTTCTGGTAGGGGCTCACGGAGAGTGTCGTGCTCACGGAGTCGTACCCGTGCGCCGCCGCCCAGTCGGATACGACGCTGAGCCTCAGTTGGTGGCACGCGCGGCATCGGTCGTCGCGCGTGCTGGCGCCGGCGACGGCGCTTGTCCACGCATCAGGGTCGTAGGCGAGCTCGACCACGGTCACCCCATGGCCGACGGCGTAGTCACGCAGGGTCGCGAGGCGCCGCAGGTACTCCTCGGCAGGATGGATGTTGGGGTTGTAGTAGATCACCGTGACAGCGTGCCCGTCGCGTACGAACGCGTCGTACGGCTCGATCAAGCACGGACCACAGCACGCGTGGAGTGCCAATGTCGGGCGCCTGGTGGGTGTCGATCCGGTTCCGCTCATGGCACCGAGGATACCCCTCATGCCCCGAACAGGGCAGAGCCGACCGACACGACGCCGAACAGGATGAAGACGATCCCGGATACTCTGCGCAGGAGCTCCTCGGGGAGCCGCTTTCCGAGCATGCTGCCAAGCACGATGGCCACAGCGTCCGCCACGACCATCCCGAGCGTCGATCCCATGGTCACCATCCAGAACCGCTCCACCCCAGACAGGGCGTCGACTCCTGACCCCGCGGCCAGGGCCCACGCGGGCAGCGTGAGTCCCGCTCCCGTCGCCAGGCGAATCAGCGCCTCGCCGGGGTCGGCGGCGATGGCGATCGTCATGATCTGAGTCTTGTCGCCGAGCTCGGCGAAGAAGAAGGCCACGGCGGTAGCCATGATCGGCCCGAGTGTCCCGCGACCGCGATCGGCGTCGGACTCATCGACGCTGTCACCTTTGAGCGTCCATATCCCGAACCCGACGAACATGGCGCCCGATACCCAAGGCAGTATCCCGCGCGGGATGAAGCTGCCGAGCGTCTGCCCGACGAGCGTGGAGGCCATGTGAACGACGAGCGTCGCGATGAAGATTCCGACGAGCACCTGCCACGCGCGGTAGCGAGTCGCGAGCAAAAGCGCGAGCAGCTGGGACTTGTCGGCCAGCTCGCCGATCATGATCAACACGAACGACACTGCGAACACGTACAGCATGGACCCTCCCGGCCGGCTCACCGCCGGGAGACATCGTGACCCCGGCGGACGGAGGACGTCCGCAGGAAGCGGCGCGCCTCATCTACATCCGCCGAAGGTCTCGCGTGGGGTCGTGTTCCGTGAACCTGGCCGCACCGGGACCGCTCGGGTCCAGTGTGTCGACGCGGCCTCCTGCGCATGCAGGATCGCTACTCCCCTTCGACCGCGCCAGTCTATCGCTCGCCTGTCGTCATGGTCAACAAGAAGGAGGCGACCCGAATCGGGCCGCCTCCATCGGTCGTCTGGTCTATGGCTACGCTTTGCGAACGTTGCTCGCCTGCTGCTTGCCGTTGTTTCCGACGGTCACGTCGAACGTGACTGCCTGGCCCTCATCGAGGGTCTTGAAGCCGTCGACCTGGATCTCACTGAAGTGGACGAACAGATCGTCGCCACCCTCCTGCGAGATGAAGCCGTAGCCTTTGTCGGGGTTGAACCACTTGACAGTACCTTCAGCCATGCCTAACCGTCCTTCCGCCCGTCTCCGGGCTCCCACTCTGGCGACTCGAAGGGTACCGCCCGCTGCGGCCGGCTTCCCCCACCGGACATCAACAGCGCTGCGAAGCCGACCCACCTCGTCGCAATCTGACGAGCCGTCTGAAAGCCCGCCGAGAACAAGTCTAGCCCGACGCTTCAAAGGGTGGCAACCGCCTCCCGCGAACGTCGCGCGTTACTCCTGCGGCTCGTTGCGCCGGGACGAAGAGCGACGCGAGACGAAGAAGAGAGCGACAAGCGCCGCAACCGCGATCGCCGCCAAGACGCCGATCAGCGTGTTGATCGCATCGCCCGAACCGGAGACACCCGGCAGCTGCATCGAGTACTTCACTTCGACCGTCGTGCTGTCACCCGGCTTCATCTCGAGTGCCGGCAGCACGTAGAGGCTCTCGCCGAGCTCGCTCGTGGCCGGTTCGCCCACAGGTTCGGGGTCTATCCGCACGTCGGTCGCGAGCGCAGGCGTCCTCACCGAGATGACGGTCTCGCTCGACACCGTTGACTGCACGAACTCGAAGACGGCTGATATCTCGTCGCCCTGCTGCGTGTGAGCCTTCCCCGACAGGTCCACCTGCGCGGTACGGAACTCGGAGAGCACGAACTCGGCGTAGGAACCCCCGCTGCCCTTCTTCGTCACGTGGGCTCGCTGAATGTCCTGGCTGGCATCGCCGCCGGAGATCTCGCCGGCCCAGTCGACGATCATTCCTTCGACCAAGGGCAAGCGGACCGTCGCAGGAAGCTGCACCGACTCCGGCACGCTGAGAGAGACGATGGCGACGGCCTCGCTGGGCTTCGCGGCCATCCAGAACTGCACCTCGGTCACCCCGGTCGCGACCGGGGCGGTCGGCGTTGCCGGAGATGACTCGGCAGCACGCGCTCCTGCGGGCGCCAACCACACTGCTGCGACGAAGAGCGCGGCGAGCGCATACCGTCGACCGGTCATGGCGATCACTCCTTCACGCCCGTGGCACGGGCTGCCGCTTGAGCCGTGTTGAGCACGAGCATGGCGCGTGTCATGGGGCCTACTCCGCCGGGCACGGGCGTGATCATCGAGGCGATCGGCGCCACCGACTCATAGTCGACATCGCCCACAAGGCCCTCGTCGGTACGGTTGATGCCCACATCGATCACCACTGCACCCGGGGCGATGTACTCCGCAGTGATCATCCGCGGTCGCCCGACAGCTGCGACGAGGACGTCCGCCGTCCTGCAGACTGCGGGCAGGTCCGTGGTGCGCGAGTGACAGATCGTGACGGTCGCGTTTCGCTCAAGCAGCATCAATGCCTGAGGCTTTCCGACGATGGTGGATCGACCGACAACCACCGCATGTTTGCCGGACAGTTCGACTCCGTACTCGTCGAGCATACGCATCACACCCCACGGCGTGCAGGCGCGCGGGGCCGGAACGCCGCGTACGAGCAGACCGAGGTTCTCGGCGTGGAAGCCGTCAACGTCCTTGATCGGGTCGATGCGCTCGATCACCTGCTCGGCATCCAGATGCTCGGGAATGGGCATCTGAACGAGTATCCCGTGGACGGTCGGGTCGGAGTTGCATTCATCGATGATGGAGTTCAGTTCCGCTTGGGAGATGTCGGCCGGTCGCCGAAGGTCGAACGACCTGATGCCCACCTCGGCGCAGTCTCTCTCCTTCATTCGCACGTACGAGTGCGACGCGGGGTCGTCTCCCACCAGCACCACTGCAAGACCGGCGACGACGCCCTTCTCGGCCTTCACGCGTTCGACCAACTCGGCCGCCTCACGTCGCACCTTGGCGGCCACGCGGATCCCGTCGATGATCGTTGTCACGAGTGCTCGTTCCTTTCGCCGCATTGAACGCGGGCAGTGTACCACTGCGACCGCTCCTCGCCCGGCTCGAGCTGCCTACTCCTTGACTGCTCGCAAGAGGGCTTTGAACTCGGGTGTCCCCGCTCGCGCGACGAGTTCGTACGCCGCCGACTCGGCAGTCGTCGCGACCACCCCCGCACGGCTCAGTCGCATCATGGCGAGATCGTGGACCTCGGACTCGCGGGAGCAACAGGCATCGGCGGCGACGTGGACGTCGAATCCTCGCTCAAGGGCTGACAAGGCGGTCTGCGCGATGCAGATGTGCGACTCCATGCCGGCGATCAACAGCTGACGCCTGCCGATCCGGTCGACGAGCGTCTCAAAACCCGGCTCGGCGAAACAGTCGAACGTCACCTTGTCCACCGTCGAGACGTCGGTGCCCTCAGCCCGAGTCTGTTCAAGCACGTCGAGGACCGGAGCAACCACGTCGCCGAGTCCCTGGGGATACTGCCGGGTGACCACGATCGGGCACCCGGTTATCCCGGCAGCTGCGGCGAGCAGTCGGGTTCGCCCGACCACGCGATCTTGGAACGCCATCGCGGCGGCGAGCCGCTCCTGCACGTCGATGATGATCAAGACGGCGGACTCACGCTGAAGGGTGCTGCCGCCTCGCTCCATGACCCTGCTCCTCGAAATCGGCGGATTCGACCGCATGTGATGACTCCGGTTGATTCTAGCGGTGGGGACTGAGGGTATAAACCTGTGCGCCGGCGAACGGCCGGCTCACATCCGCCAACGACATGGAGGTACCCATGAGCGACGCTCCCGTACTTGCCGGCATCAACAAGGTCCAGGATCTGGAGGCCGCCGGCGACTTCGAGAAGAAGCACACCCCTGCCATCGAATGCGTCCGCGATGGCGACAAGCTGCATGTTACGGTGAGGGTCGGCCACTGGGTCTCTCATCCGAACCAGCCAGATCACTACATCGAGTGGATCGAGGTTCACGCCGCCGGCGCGCCTGTCGCCAGGTTCGACCTCTCGGCGGTTGCCGTGGATCCCACGATCACCTGCGTGTTGAACGTCGCGCCCGGCACAGCGCTCGCGGCGATGGAGAGCTGCAACCTGCACGGACTGTGGGTCGCCGAGGCCGTCGCGCCGTAGCGCTCCGACCCGGCCGGCTGATGCCATCCGGCAGCAGTCACATCGTCGCGAAACGACGCCGCCCACCTTCGGGCGGCGTCGGCCTTCTTCCTGAGAAGAGCTCAGTTCGCGCGCGCCGGGTCGAGCAGATTCCTCAGCGCGACTGCCTGGTCGGCATGCAGCTTGGCCTCGATGAGATCACCGCGACTCTCACACGCGCGCGATTCCATCTCCAACGCCTCAGCGAGCAAGAGCACCACCCGATCGTCATGGGCGGTGATCTCAAGCGCGGAGGTCAGCGCCTGCGGCGAGAGCCGAGCGACCAGGCCGGGATCCATACCGAGAGCGTGCCCCACCGCTTCGCTGGCCAGTTCGTACGACTCCTGGTAGTCGCCTTCCCTCATGCGCTCCTGAGCCTTGCGAAGCAAGCCGCCCATCTGTTCGATGAGGCGGACTATCGTGTCATCTTGGTAGCGCACCCTGCCCCCTCCGAAGCCCCAGTTTGGCCCGAGATCCGGCCTCCGCGATATGTATCGGCACGAGAAGCTGCGACCATCAATCCGGTGCCACCGTCGCAGTCGCCCTTGTCGGCACGATGTGATGGGAAGGACCGTGGACCTCGTTCGGCCCACCCGGTGCCGATGGCCGCTTCGGCTCGCGTCCAGGCGCCGCCCCACGCCGACCCGACGCACTAGCGCACCACGAGCAACCATGCGACAGCGACGATGCCGATTGCGCCGGCGATGCTCAGGACGACCTTGCTTCGGACTGTGTACAAGGGCGATCGCCACAGCATCCAGAACGCCAGGGGAAAGAACAGCAGGTACGCGAGCACGATCGCCAGCTGCACGACCGGCACGTCGTTCTCCTGCGAAACCCCCGCGTTGAGATCGGGCTCGAACGTGTCGACCTTGTAGATATCCAACCCCTTCTCGCCAAGAATGCCCTTTGGCTGGTTGGGGGGCAGTGTCGGCAGCTCGCCGCGGGACAACGCCTCGTCAAGTTCCTCGTTGACGGCGCGATTCCGTTCTGGCGGAGTATCGCTCAATGGGTTTCTCCAAGGCCTGTGGCATCTCTCGCGGAGATGCTAGAACAGGCCAGCTTGGTCGGGGGCGGATGCCGGCGGGGTGATACCGAGGTGTTCGTAGGCGCGCTGGGTCGCCTGACGGCCCTTGGGCGTGCGGACGAGCAGGCCAAGCTGAAGCAGGAAGGGTTCGTACACATCCTCGAGCGTGTCCGGATCCTCGCCCGTGGCGCTGGCGAGGGTGTTCAGGCCGACCGGCCGACCGCAGAACGTATCTGCGAGCGTCGTGAGGATGCGCACGTCCATCGTGTCGAGCCCTAGGTGGTCGACCTCGAAGAACGCGAGCGCTTCGGCCGCGATGTCCTCATCGATGGACCCCGAGTGACGGACCTGCGCATAGTCCCTCACGCGCTTGAGCAGTCGATTCGCGAGTCGCGGGGTGCCTCGACTTCGGCGCGCGATCTCCTCGGCTCCTTCGTCATCGATCGCGACGTCCAAGATACCGGCGCTACGACGCACGATGCTCGTGAGCTCAGGCGGAGTGTAGTAGTCGAGCCGGAACGCCATGCCGAAGCGGTCGCGCAGCGGTCCGGTGAGAAGCCCCGTGCGAGTGGTCGCTCCCACGAGCGTGAAACGAGGCAACTCGAGTCTCAGCGAACGCGCAGCGGGGCCCTTCCCGATCACGATATCGAGCGTGTAGTCCTCCATGGCCGGATAGAGGATCTCTTCGACTGCGCGGTTGAGACGGTGTATCTCGTCGATGAACAGAACGTCGCGCTCCTCGAGATTGGTGAGAATCGCGGCGAGGTCGCCGGCGCGCTCGATCGCGGGACCGCTTGTGGTCCTCAGGCGAACACCCAGCTCGGTGGCGATGACCGCCGCCAGTGTCGTCTTTCCGAGCCCGGGAGGGCCGGACAGCAAGACATGGTCGAGGGACTCATCGCGCGCTCTCGCGGCCTCGATCAGCACCGACAGGTTGTCCTTGACCCTCTGCTGGCCCAGGTAGTCCTGAAGGCGCCTCGGGCGCAGACTCCGGTCGATCTCGAGGTCGTCTTCGGTCAGTCCAGCAGCGACCAGCCTCTCGGCGTCCGGTCGCTCGTCTGCCGGCGTGTGGCCTGCCTCCCATACGGTGCTCATGAGGCGCTTCCCAGTCGCTTCAGCGCGTGCCGGAGCAAGGACTGCGCGTCTCCGGACCCACCGTTGAGCGCAGCGGTCGACTCGGCCGCCGAGAAGCCCATCGCCACCAGCGCCGCACGTGCCTCAGCACTGGCAGCACCGTCCCCGCGGGGACCGGTGGAACCGATCGCCTGACTCGACTCGAACTTGTCGGCGAGTTCGAGGATGATTCGTTGCGCGGTCTTCTTGCCGATGCCCGGAACGCTCGAGATGAGCGCCACATCCTGGGCGGCAACAGCCTGTGCGAGCGTCTCGGTCGACAGGGATGAGAGTGTCGCGAGCGCGACCTTGGGGCCTACTCCCGACACCGTGAGCAGCAACTCGAACGCCTCCTGCTCGGCGAGACTCTCGAAACCGAACAGCGACAGTTCGTCTTCGCGCACATGGAGGTGCGTGAAGACCGTCACGTCGTCGCCCTCGGCCGGCAGCTCGGAGAGCGACCGGGTGGACATGTGAAGTCGATAGCCCACGCCACCGACCTCGAGCAACGCGAACGAGGCTCCCTTGCGGGCGAGCCGGCCGGTGAGAAACGCGATCACACGCTCGCCCCCTCGAGTGCCCGGTGGTCACGAAGTGCGGCGTGGGTGAGCGCGACCGCAAGAGCATCCGCAGCATGGTCGGGCCGGGGGTCGTGATCGAGCCCGAGCTGGGTTCTCACCATGAAGGTGACCTGGCTCTTGTCGGCCGTTCCGGAGCCGGCAACGACGCTCTTGATCTGGACCGGGGAGTACTCGGCGATCGCGAGCTCGGTGTCCGCGGTCGCGAGAAGCGCCACGCCACGAGCCTGTCCGGTGGCAAACGCGCTCTTGGCGTTCGTGCCGAAGAAGATGCTCTCCACCGCGCACTCCGACGGGCCGTAGCGTCCTATCACGGCCCTGAGGTCATCGTGGATGCGCGCGAGGCGATGGGCGAGCTGTTCTGACGGGCCACTCGAGATGCAGCCGTAGGCCAGAGCCCGGCAGCCCGCGCCGGATCGCTCGATCACGCCCCAGCCGGTGTTCGCCAGGCCGGGGTCGATGCCCAGGATGATCATCGTTTCGCCCCCCCTGCACCTCGAATCGAACATATGTTCAGGGTACCAGCAGGCTCCGACAGCGTAAAGCTGAGGAGGCCCGGGGGCAGGCGCCTGCCTACCGCGATCGCCTTTCACCCGCGAGTTCTACTCGAGAGCGGCCGCGATCTCGTCCGTGAGCTCCATCGTGTGGTAGACGTTCTGGATGTCGTCGCTCTCCTCGAGTCGATCGACCAGCCGCAGGACCTTCTTGGCGTCTGCGACCGAGACCACCGTCGAGTTGACGGGCTCCATCACGAGTTCGGCTCCCTTGACCCGCAGACCGCCCTCCTCGAGCGCGTGGCTGACCGCGATCAGCTCGCCGGGGGTCGTGTAGACCACGGCATCCTCATCTCCGAACTCGACGTCCTCGCCGCCGGCTTCGGCAACAAGCATCAGAATCTCGTCTTGGTCCAGCGCCGCCGACGGTTCGACGACGATCTCGCCCTGGCGTTCGAACATGAACGCGACCGAGCCGGATGTGCCGAGGTTTCCACCCGCGCGCGTGAAGGCGGCGCGGACGTCCGCGGCAGTGCGGTTGCGGTTGTCCGTGAGCGCCTCGATGTAGAGCGCTACACCCGCGGGGCCGTAGCCCTCGTAGATGACCTCCTCGAAGTTCGCCGCGTCAGCGCCCGCGCCGAACGCCTTGTCGATCGCAGCCTGGATCTTGTCCTTGGGAAGTGAGTAGGTCTTCGCCTTGGCCACGGCCGCTGCCAATGACGCGTTGTTCTCGGGATTGGGGTCCCCGCCGGTCTTGGCGGCGACCGTGATGATGCGCGTCAGCTTGGAGAAGAGCGCGGACCGCTTGGCATCCTGTGCGCCCTTGCGGTGCTTTGTGGTTGCCCACTTGGAGTGTCCTGACATGTCTCTCGTGGTTCCTTTCGCCGCGATGAGGGCGGCTGGTGCGACGGCACCGTCCCGGGATTCATCGCGCAGAGCATACCCGATTTCGATGCTTCGGCGGTGGGAACAAGACACCCGCGAGCGGCAACGCCACCACGCCCCCCGGGGCCCGACCGGCCTTGACTTACCTGCCCACCACGTTCTCGATGAAGTAGCGGTGAATCCGGGGGTCTCCGGTCAGCTCGGGGTGAAACGTCGTGGACAGAAGGCGATCGTGGCGCGCGGCGACGATCTGCGACTCGTGCCGTGCCAAGACCTCGACCCCGTCGCCCACGGACTCGAGCCACGGCGCTCTGATGAAGACGCCGCGGTAGGGTTGGCCGATGTGAGAGAAGTGGAGGTCCGCCTCGAACGAGTCGACCTGGCGGCCGTAAGCGTTCCTTCGAACGGTCACGTCCATGAGGGCCAAGGAACGCTGGCCCTCGATCCCGTCGACGACATCGCGGGCGATCAGGATGGCGCCGGCACACGTGCCCCACACAGCCATGCCATCCGAGTGTCGCGCGACGATCGTCTCGTAGAAGCCGTAGCTCTCCATGAGCTTGGAGATCGCGGTCGACTCCCCGCCCGGGATGATCAGGCCGGCCACCTCATCGAGCTGCTCGGGAAGCCTGATGGCCACCGCGCCGACGTCGAGTGCCTCCAACGCATAGATGTGCTCGCGGAAGGCGCCTTGGAGAGCGAGGACCCCTATCTTCACCTACCAGCCACGCTCCTGCATGCGCTCGCCGTCGGGAATCTCCGAGATGTTGATGCCGACCATCGCCTCGCCGAGATTCCGAGAGACTCTGGCGATGATGTCCGCGTCGTCGAAATGGGTGGTGGCTTCGACGATCGCCTTGGCACGCTTGGCGGGGTCGCCGCTCTTGAAGATGCCCGAACCCACGAACACGCCGTCACAACCCAGCTGCATCATGAGCGCGGCGTCAGCCGGAGTGGCGATCCCCCCCGCCGAGAAGTTCACCACGGGGAGCTTGCCGTTCTCGGCGACCCACTTCACGAGTTCGTGGGGAGCCTGGAGGTCCTTCGCGGCGGCGAAGAGCTGCTCGGGGCGCAGGCCCTTGACCCACGCGATCTCGTCGGTCACCGCACGGATATGACGGACCGCCTCTACGACGTTGCCGGTTCCCGGCTCGCCCTTGGTGCGAACCATCGAGGCGCCTTCTGCGATACGGCGCAGTGCCTCGCCCAAGTTGCGACACCCGCAGACGAACGGGACGCTGAAGTCCCATTTGTTGACGTGATGCTCCTCGTCGACCGGCGTGAGGACCTCGGACTCGTCGATGTAGTCGACGCCAAGCGTCTGCAACACCTGCGCCTCGGCGAAGTGGCCGATACGGCACTTGGCCATGACCGGGATGGACACTGAGCCCACGATGGACTCGACGATCGTCGGGTCGGCCATGCGGGCGACGCCGCCGGCAGCGCGGATGTCGGCAGGAACGCGCTCGAGGGCCATGACCGCCACCGCTCCGGCGTCCTCGGCGATCTTGGCCTGCTCGGCGTTCACGACGTCCATGATCACGCCGCCCTTGAGCATCTCGGCCAGTCCGGTCTTGACTCGAAGGGTCCCGATCTCGCGCTGAGTGTCTGACACCGGCGGTACGACTCCTTTCAAAGGCCTCCGCGTCTGGTGCGGAGACCGCTATTCCTAGGGTGTGTATGCGATTCGAGGATTGTACCTGCGCACGCGAAGCGTGAACAACCGCAGAAAGGGTGCGGATTGGCCGCTAGGGCTCCTGCACCTTGATCTTCACGCTCGTGGGCACCACTTGGAACCACGTGCGACCGACGTGCAGCTTGATCGGGTCGCCTTCATCGTCGACGAACCTGGGCGGCGTCTTGCGGTCGGCCTTCCACGTGCCGTCGTAGCGCTTGCCGTTCTTGAAGACGCTGACATCGCCCTCGCCACCCATGTCGATGTCCCACGTGACCGAGCCGACCATGTCTTGTGTGGCCTCGGTGTACGTGGCCCACATGACCACGACGTTGTTCGCGGTGATCTGCTTGCCCGTGGCCTGATCCTTATGCGCCCGGCCGTCGTTCCAACGCTTGAAGAGCCCCGAGTCCTCGTCGTAGTCCCACCGGACCTTGTTCGACGTGGAGAACGGGATATCGATCCGCGCGACCGTGGGCGTACTCACATCGCTGCGCCGGTCGAACTCGAGCGGAATCGCCTCGCTGGTCATCCGGTGACCTTTTGCCTCGGCCACCTTGAAGGCCTTCTTCGTGTCGAGCAGCAGATTGTGGGGTGCCGACCGGTTACCCACGCGGTAGTACGCGCTCGGGACGCGACCATGCTCGAGGACGGGGATGTCCCGCTTGGCGAGCACTGCTCCGACGGATCTACTCCGGCCGGAGAAGAACAGCAACCCGTCGTACTGCGGCACGATCCACTGATCGGAGAGCCGGGCGCTGCGAACGGGCCCCAGGTTCTTCGGTACCTTGCTGTGATAGATGGCGTTGAATCGCGTGATGCCGCCTTCGACCACGGTCTCGTACACGACGTCGGCCGCGTTGAGCCCGATCTGAGGTCGAGCAGCATCCGAGTTCTCGATCTTGACCGACAAGGGCCGGCGGGTGACATCCTGATCGGCAAGAGCATCCTTGCCGGTGAAGGGCCACTTCGGCGGGACCGGCGGCTCCGGAACGACTCGCTCGGCGTTGGCCGTCGGCCACGGAGACGTCACGACGGCTGCCTCGGGTTGGCAACCCGCGACTCCCAACACGGAGAGCGCGACGAGCGCGGCCGTCGCCAAGTACTTCATGCGGAAACGCTGCATACGTCTGTACCTCCATTGGTCTGCATGCCCGCAGTCTAGCCCAAACACGGCGGGCGTCGCGACGGTCGAACCGTATCCGTTCTCGAAACGTCAGCGTGTTTGCCGCAGCGTCTCGACGCGGCGTACCATGACTGCACGCGACGAAAGGCGACACCGGTGCCGTGCTACCTGCTCCACATGGTCGAGATGCCCGAGGCCCAGCCGTACGATGATCCCGACCTCAAGGACCTTGTCGGGCAGTTCCCTCGCCTCTTCTGCGCACACTGCAACCCGCCCTTGAGCCTGAAGCCCAGCGAGAGCGTCCGGTGTCTCGACCGCGACGTACCGTGCTGGAAGCCGGCCGACAAGATCTGCGGGGACTGACCGGATCAGACGCTCTCGGCCCGACCGAGCTGGGGCAACCCCGAGCGGCGGGCCCACACTATCAGCACCACGCCCGAGAGAACCATCGGGACGCTGAGCACCATCCCCATCGTGAGCCACCCCGAGGCGAGGAAGCCGAGTTGGGCGTCGGGCTCTCTGAAGAACTCGACGCCGATGCGGAACGTCCCGTACAGCGCGAGCAACCACCCAACGAGCTCGCCGCGAGGGCGTGGCGGCAGTCGCATCGCGAGCAGCAACATCACCACGAACAGCACCGCCCCTTCGAGCAGCGCCTCGTAGAGTTGCGAAGGGTGCCGGGCGAGTGCGCCGCCTGAGGGAAAGACGACGCCCCACGGCGATGACGTCACCCGGCCCCAGAGCTCTCCGTTGACGAAGTTCGCAAGGCGCCCCAATCCGAACCCGATCGGGGCACCGATAGCACCAAGATCCCACAGTGTCAGCAACGGCATGCCGATCACCCGCGCGATGATCACACCCGCCACCAGTATGCCGACAAGCCCGCCGTGAAACGACATGCCGCCGTCCCACACTCGGAGGATCCGGCTCGGCTCCTCCAGGTAGTAGTCGGATCCGTAGAACACGACATAGCCGAGACGGCCGCCCACGAGGACGCCCACGATCGCTGCGAGCACGATATTGAGCACATCATCCGCGGTGAGACCCAGCCGCCAGCGAACCGCGAAGTAGCGCAGCAGCAGCGCCGCCGCCACGAACCCAGCGAGATACGCAAGCCCATACCAGTGCACGACGAGCGGACCCACCCTCACTGCAACCGGGTCGATCTCGGGAAACGGCACGGCCGCCAACAGGCGCGATCCGGCGATCAGAACTGCACCTGGGGGGCCTCGGCGGCGGCGGCCTCGACCTCGAAGTACTCGCGGGCCATGAAGCCGAACATCCCGGCAAGGAGATTCGCGGGGAAGGTCTGGATACCCGTGTTGAAGCTCATGACCGAGTCGTTGTAGAACTGGCGCGCGTAGGCGATCTTGCCCTCTGTGTTCGTGAGCTCCTCTTGCAGCTGCAGGAAGTTCTGGTTCGCCTTGAGGTCCGGGTATGCCTCGGCGAGTGCGAAGAGTGACTTCAGCGCGCCGGTGAGCATGTTCTCCGCCTCACCCTGCGCGGCGACACCCTGTGCGTTCATCGCGGCGCTGCGGGCCTGTATCACGGCCTCGAACGTGCCCTTCTCATGAGACGCGTAGCCCTTCACCGTCTCGACGATGTTGGGGATCAGGTCGTAGCGGCGCTTGAGCTGCACGTCTATCTGGGCCCAAGCGTTGTCGACCCTGTTGCGCAGAACCACAAGCCGGTTGTACAGCGCGATCACCGCGAGCGCGATGACCACGACGATGGCGCCCAGACTCAGGCATCCGAAGAATCCGACTCCACTCATGTGCCCCTCCTCGTCCGGCTCCATGCCGGGTGCGTTAGACTCTCGTCCGAACGAAATCGTATCACTCGCCACCCCGCGCCGAATGTGCGCCTCCAGGAAAGGGACGACCGTTGATTCCCCTGCGAGCGCAGACGAGCGGTGGCCGCAGGGTCCTCGCCACATGGGGAATCGTCGTCACATGCGTCGCGATCCTCTTCCGAGTGGCGACTCTCCCGCCCGATCGCGCCTCTCGGATCATGCTCGAGCTTGCCGTCGTCCCCGCTCGGCTCTTCTCTCTCCCGATCCTCGAGGGCCAGCCGCTGACGCTGCTGACATCGTGCCTCTTGCATGCCGGCTGGCTCCACCTCGCGAGCAACATGCTGTTCTTGGCCGTATTCGGCCCCGCAGTCGAATCTCGACTTGGCTGGCGCACGTTCACGATGCTGTTCATCGCGTCGGGCACGATAGCGGCGCTGGTCTTCGCGTGGACCCAACCTGAGTCCACCGTGCCGCTCGTCGGGGCGAGCGGGGCGATAGCAGGGGTCCTCGGCGCCCACCTGATCTTGGATCCCCGTGCTCGAATCACGACTCTGATCCCCGCCGTCGTCTCGCTGGAGATCGCGTCGCTTCCCACGGCGTTCGTGATCGGCCTGTGGTTCCTCACTCAGATCGCCTCGAGTGTGGCCGCGGTGACGCCAGAGACCGCTCAGGCCGGTGTTGCGTGGACCGCGCACATCACGGGCTTCTGTGTTGGGATGTGCGCCGCCCTCGTCATCCGATTGGCGGGGGTGGACGCCGCGCCAGCCACAGCAGCGACTCGGCGCTCGCGGGCGCGATCCCCGAGGAGATAGCCGGACCGATCAACGGTGGCTCTTCGAGTCCATCTCTGCAACCGCGTCGTCGACGGTGTCGGTTGAGGCCAGCTGGCGCCTGAAGTACTCGCAGTACGAGTCGACCCTGTCGCTCTCGCTCCCCATCGACAGAGGCTCGTCCTCCCCGGCTTCCGACGAGAGCACGACGAGGCCGTCCGTATCCGAGGAACCGCCCTCCTCGGCAAGCGCCTGGATCGCAGCGAGCAGGAAGGACGGGATGATGGCGGTCACGGTTATCTCGGTGCCGCAGTGGGGACATGCGAAGGTGATGTCGGCGCGATCCTGCTCCCGCAGCACCACGGTGTCGATGTCCTCGAATCCGACATCGATGGGGCCGTCTATGGGGCACGTGATAGTGAATTCCATCGGTGACCGCCTAACGACTTCCGCCTGCTTGCGATTGTACTTCATATGGCACCGCGTGCCAGCGCCTCGCGCCTGCACGTTCGACCGCAAGAAGCACGCCACCGTGCTAAACTCGCCGCCGTGTCAACACCTCAACCGACATCACAACACCGCGCCGTCGAGGAGCACCAGGCCCTCCACGGCCCCCGCGCGCACCGCTTCAGACGCGGCCTCAAGCTCGGGCTCCCCATCTTCCTCGGTTACGTCCCCGTGGGTGCGGCATTCGGGGTGCTCGCGCGCACGATGGGATTCACGGTCCTCGAGGCCTGCCTGTGCTCCGCAACGGCGTTGGCGGGGGCGGGCCAGTTCATCGCATTGTCGCTCATGGCGGGCGGGGCCGGCGCGATCACCACCGTCATCGCGACCTCGGTGGTCAACCTGCGCTACCTGCTCTTCGGAACCACGCTTTCACCTCATCTTCATGGCGTGTCGCTCACGAGCCAGTCCTGGCTCGCCTTCACCCTCACCGACGAGACTTTCGCCGTGAACATCGCGGACAGACGTGAAGGCCTGTCGACGCCCGCTTCGATGGCCGGGGTCGGCGCGATCGCGTGGGCCGGTTGGGTGACGGGCACCGCATTGGGCGCTGTGGGCGCGGAGTGGATAGGCGACCCCACACGCTGGGGAGTCGACTTCGCCATGCCTGCGATGTTCGCCGCCCTTTTCGTCGCACTCGCCGAAGACCGCTCGCACGTCGTCATCGGCTTGCTCGCAGGCGCCATCGCCCTGACTCTGCCGTTGTTGTCGCGCGTGGGACTCGATGTCTCACCGAGCTGGTACGTCGTGATCGCCTCGATGGGGGCGGCCTCGGTCGCGGCGGCGGTGATCCGTGAGTGACCAGGTGAGCCAGGCCACCATTCTCGCCGTGATCGCCGGAATGGCCGTTGCGAACTTCGCCATCCGCTTCACTCCCATCGCAGTGCTCTCACGAGTGCAGCTGCCCGCACCGGTGCTCAGATGGCTCTCCTTCGTACCGGTTTCGGTCATGGGCGCCCTCGTGGCGAGCGAAGTGCTGCGACCCGGCGGACAGTGGCAACCGCCGCTGCACAATCCGGGCCTCTACGCGGCCGTCCTCACGGCACTGGTCTTCCGCTTCACCCGTAGCTTCCTCGGGGCGACCGTCTCGGGGATGGTCGCGTACGTCGCCTTACGCACCCTGATGGGCTGACGTCGACCCCGTGCGTCGACGGGTGCGATAGACTGAACGCCCACGCGAGGTCGAAAGCCCACCTCGCGCACCCTATCGAGGAGTCACCCATGGCCCGTGTGCGTACGTTTCACGCCTGGCGCTACGCCGCCGACACCATCGACATCACGGCGCTGACCGCGCCGCCCTACGATGTCATATCGGCCGATCAGCGCGCAGCGCTCGCCGCTCTCGACCCGCACAACGTGGTCGGGCTCGAACTGCCGCCCGGGCCGCTTGACACATCCGAGCCCGACAACCGCTACGAGAACGGCCGAGCGAACTGGCAGAGGTGGACTTCCGACGGCACGCTCGTCCGCGACGAGACGGCGTCACTCTACGTTGTCGAGCAGCGCTTCGAGCTCGCCGGCACGTCCGTGTCGCGACGTGCGTTCGTCGTCGAGGTGGGGCTCGAGCCCTTCGACGCAGGCGTCGTCATTCCTCACGAACGCACGCTGCCCAAGGCACTCGGCGACCGCTTCGAGCTCATCAAGGCCTCCGGCGCGAACTTCAGCCAGGTCTTCGGGCTCTTCGACGACGTCGGATGCGAGACCGACGCAGCCTTCGACGCCGTGATGGCGACCGAGCCCGTGGCCGTCGCGACCGACGCAGACGGCGTGGTCAGCACGGTATGGCGCCTTGACGACGATGCCGTCGCGGCGCAGCTTTCGGAGTTCATGGCATCACGGCGGATATTCATCGCCGACGGCCATCACCGCTACACCACGGCGCTCGCCTATCGGGACTATCGCCGCGAGAAGGCCCTGTCTGCCGGCGAGACGCCTCCTTCAGACCCCGCGTACGACTGGGTCATGATGGCGCTCGTCAACATGGACGATCCGGACCTTGCCGTCCTGGGGTACAACCGCATCGTCGATGGGCCGGTCGGATTCGACCCCGCCGTGTTCAAGCAGGCATTGTCTGAGCACTTCGAACTGTCCGAACTCGCGCCCGGGCACCCGGGCGCTGCGCTCGATGGCCACGACCGGCCCGCGTTCCTCGTGCGCACCACCGCCGATGAGCGCCCGTTGCTCGCCGTCCTTCGGGAGAACGTCGACGTCACCTCGGCGATCGAGGGCGACCATTCTCCAGCATGGAAGTCACTCGACGTCGCCGTGTTGCAGGAACTCGTGCTGTGGCCACTGCTGGGAGTCCACCCCGACCGGCCAGAGACCCTGGAGCGCTTGTCGTTCACCAAAGATGCGCACGCCGCGTTCAAGGCGGTCGGCGAGCACGATGTCGCCTTCGTCTTGCGACCAACGCGCCTGGATCAGCTGCGGGCCGTGTCGCTGTCGGGCGAGACGATGCCGCAGAAGAGCACCTACTTCTACCCCAAACTGCTCTCAGGGCTCGTCTTCCGTTCAGCCGAGTAGCCCGCATCAGAGATGCCCGTCCGGCGTGCGCCCACGCCGACAGGCGTCAACCAGACGCGCCGGAGGCAGACGCCGCCGAGTCGACACTCCTCGCACAACGGCGACCGAGGACGGCACGTCTGCCGGCCGATCAACCATGAGGGCAGATCGAGAAGGCCGGGTGCTTCGGGGCTGATCCGCGCAGCGGCACGTTCGACCTCGGGGCGCGCATCGACATCGACGAGGCCGGATCGCAGGAAGACGCGCCGTACCTGGACGTCGTAGGCTATCCGGCCGAACTCCCTGCCTGTCAGTTCCACAGCGAAGTGACGGGTGAGTATCTCGGTAGCCATCGCCGCCTTCTTGGGACCGATACCGGCGAACCCCATCAGCCGCTCCGTCACCTGGGGCACGGTGCTCCCCGACGACCAGATACCGCCGGCGTCGCCACCGTAGTCGTCGCGCACCTTGCGCGCGGCCTCTGCGATCCATCGCGGCAGTGTGTCCTTGAAGCGGTGGAGCATCGGGTGCGCTTGGACTGCGGTGCGCACACGAGCCTCATTGACGGCCAGGAAGTCGACGTCGAGAGTGCCCAGCCGCTGCAGAAGCAACCAAGGCCCCGACCAAGCGCGCTCGGCGGGAATGCCTTGGGTGAACAGCACTCCAAGAAGGAACGCGTTCGGATCGCTGAGCAGAGCATCGGCGGCCGGATCCCCGGTGAACGAGTCGCCCACCTGGGCCGCCCCGGCCGATTCCAGCTCGCGGCCGAACTCGAGCAACGCAGCACCTACCTGCCGGCGTGCCTCAGCTGGCACCGTGGTGCTCATCGGATCTGCGACGGATCAGCGGGTGCGGGGGCCATTGAGGAGGAAGAACGCGCAGTAGCGGCAGTTCTCCTTGATCGCGGCGCCGCGATCGACATCGGGCGAGAAGATGAGCTCGGGGTCTATGGTGAGTTCGTAGGTGGGCCGACTGCAGGCCGCGAAGGCGCACTTCGTCGGACACTCGTCGTGGAACTCGACCGAGTGAGGACACTCGGCCTGCATCTCTTCGTCACACCCGCGCTGCTCCCAGCACTTCGCCATCTCTGAGCCCCTCGTGTGTCGCCGGATGATGATTCGATCGATTCTACTACCCCAGCATTTCGCGTGCCGCGCGAAATCACACCCTTGAAAAGGGTCCGTGCCGCCGCGTGATGCGGTAGACTGCCGAACCATGACTGATACTCCCGAGATGCCGCAATCGGTCGACACCGTCGTGGTCGGAGCCGGACCCGCGGGCGTCATGGCCGCGGTCCACGCCGCCCGTCGTGGCGATGTCCTCCTCATCGATTCGTCGCCTCTGCCACGAGACAAGAGCTGCGGCGGGATGCTGAACGAGTACACTCAGTCGTTCCTGGCCGAGTTCGGTGAGCTGCCCGATTCGATCTGGCTGGAACCGCGCTGGGTCAACTTCAGATACCACGACTGGGACAGGCGGATTCTCAAGCCGACCGAGCTGCGCTTCGCCAACGTCGATCGGCGCGGGTTCGATGACTGGTTGGTCTCGCTTCTCCCCGACAACGTCACGGTCGTCGGTTCGTGCACCGTACTCGGCTTCGAACAAGACGACCACGGTGTGACGGTTCGCTGCAGGACCGGTTCCGACACGCACGACGAGGTGCACTGCGAGAACCTCGTGGGCTGCGACGGGCCGCGCTCATCGGTGCGGCGCGCTCTTGGTGTGGGCAGCGTGTCGACGTACGTGACGCTGCAGGATTTCTGCGAGCTCGAGGGTCCGATAGAACCCTACTTCGACTGCATCTACTTCCGTGACATCGGAGATTCGTTCGGTTACGCCTACGTGGTCCCCAAGGGAGACGTCGCCATCGTCGGGTCTGTCTTCTACCCCAAGACGAAACGGCCGCATCTCAAGCACGACCAGGTGCTCGAGACGCTGCGCAGGTCCCTCCCTCTCGGCGCAAGCATGAAGCGGGAGGCATGGGTGGCACTGTCCGTCCGGCACGCGTCAGACGTGGTTCCGGGCCGTGGACGTGTCCTTCTGTGCGGCGAGGCGGGGGGCTTCATGTCGCCGACGAGCGGCGAAGGGATCTCCTACGCGCTCAACACGGGCCGACTGGCAGGACTGGCGGTCGCCGAGAACACGCCGTCCGACTCCCTCCGCGCCTATGCCGCCGCGACGTCACACGTCAGCGGCAACATCCGTCGCAAGCTCAAGTGGCTTCCGTTCATGGAGTCCAGGACCGGCAAGTACCTCGCGGGTTTCGTCCCCACAGGAATCGTCTCTGCGGTGACCAAGGGCCTCTAGCGCTCGTGCCGCTCCCAGTTGAGGTACATCTTGCTGGGCGTCGCCGAGTCCTGACCGCGATACCTGCTGCCGAGTTCCGGGTGCCCATAGGGGCGATCCACCGCCGTGGTCATCTGCGCAAACGATATCTGACCGATCTTCATACCGGGGACGAGCAGAATCGGAAGGTTGGCCACGTTGGACAGTTCCAACGTGAGCGTCCCCTCCCACCCCGGATCGACGTAGCCGGCCGTCGAGTGGATCAAGAGCCCCAGTCTGCCCAGCGAGCTCTTCCCCTCAAGCCGGCCGACAAGGTCGTCCGGCAGCGCGATGCGCTCCACGGTGGTCCCCAGAGCGAACTCCCCCGGGTGAAGCACGAAGGGCTCCTCGACACTCGCGGTCGCCCGCTCCATCAAGCCCGGCTGCTCGCGGGCAGGGTCGATGTAAGGATAGCGAGAGTTCCTGAACACCTGGAAGTCACCACCCAGGTGGAGGTCGATGCTCGAGGGCTGTATGTCGTCGGGATCCAGCGGTGCGATCGAGATACGCCCTTTGGCGATCTCCAGTTTGATCGTCCGGTCTGAGAGAACCACGACAGCCTCCTCCATCGACAGACCCGGCTCGCGTGTGCGGCCGGGTCTGCTCGGTGATCATGCGTTGGTCGGAACTCGGCTGATCACGCGCTACGCGCACTTGCTGTATCCGCAGCTGCGGCACACCGCGCAACCGCTCTCGTGCTCGAGCGACCCGCCGCACTCCGGACAGGCGCCGGAGAGGTTGTCGAGGACGTCCACATGCTTGGAGACGCCGCTGACCGCCACACCGGTCTCGATGTACTGGAGCTGGTGCTCCATCACGATGCCGACCGCGTCGGCACAAGACAGCACCTTCCCGCCCTCTGCCCAGCACGGAGACGGGCACCTTATGCCGCGGAGGTGCTTGATGATCGCGTCGGGGTCGACGCCGGCTCTCAGAGACACGGAGATCAGCCTCGACAGCGCCTCGGACTGCGATGCAGCGCACCCGCCCGACTTCCCCATCTGGGTGAAGACCTCGCAGATGCCCTCGTCGTCCCAGTTCACGGTGACGTACAGGTTGCCGCAGCCTGTCTGGATCTTCTCGGTGCGACCAACGGTGATCGAGGGACGCGGACGAGGCTCGATCTCACCGGCTCGTGCGGCGACCACCTCGGCAGTGCCCGCCGCCTTGGCGGTCTTGCCGGTCGTCAGCACCTGCCCTTCCTTGCTGCCGTCGCGGTAGATCGTCACGCCTTTGACGCCGAGCTCATCGGCGAGATCGTAGACGTGGCGAACATCCTCCGGGCTGGCATCGCTGCCGAAGTTGACCGTTTTGGACACGGCGTTGTCGCAGTACTTCTGGAACGCCGCCTGCATCTTGATGTGCCATTCCGGTGCGATGTCGTGTGCCGTCACAAAGGCCATCTGGACATCGGCCGGCACCTCGTCGATCCCGTGGACCGACCCGTGGTCCGCGATGAGGGCCATGAGTTCACGACTGTAGAAACCGCGCTTGACGGCGATCTCCTCGAACAACGGGTTGACCTCGACAAGACGGTCGTTGTCCATGACGGTGCGAACGTAGCTGACAGCGAAGAGGGGCTCCACGCCAGATGAGCAGTTGGCGATGATCGACAACGTGCCGGTGGGAGCGATCGTGGTCACCGTCGCATTCCGAATAGGGCCGCTTCCGTTCGTGTCATAGACCGAGCCCTCGAAATTCGGGAACGCACCACGTTGTTTGGCGAGGGCCCGCGATGCCGACTTCGCCTCGGCATCGATGAATCCCATGACCTTCTCGCCCAGGGCGACAGCTTCTTCCGAGTCGTAACCCAGCCCCATCTTGATCAGCATGTCCGCCCAGCCCATGACGCCCAGCCCCACCTTGCGATTGCCACGTGCAAGGTCGCCGATCTGAGGAAGCGGATAGTCGTTGACCTCGATCACATCATCAAGGAAACGGACGCCGCGGTGAACGACGTCGGCCAACCGGTCCCATGCGACCTCAGGTCCCGCCTCGGTCATCATCACCATCTTGGACAGGTTGATGGAACCGAGGTTGCAGGCCTCGTAGGGCAGTAGGGGCTGCTCACCACAGGGATTGGTCGACTCGATCTCGCCGAGATGAGGCGTTGGGTTATCGCGGTTGATGCGGTCGATGAAGATGATTCCGGGGTCACCGGTGGCCCACGCCATCTCGATGATGAGATCGTAGACCTCGCGAGCATCGAGCTGACCGGCGGGCTCCTTCGAACGCGGGTTGTAGAGGTCGTACATCGTGCCGGCCCTGACCGCCTGCATGAACTGCTCGGTCAGTGCCACCGAGATGTTGAAGTTCGCAAAGTCCCCGTCGGCCTTGCATCGGATGAAGCTGAGGATGTCCGGATGGTCGATGCGCAGGACCCCCATGTTGGCCCCGCGCCGCGTCCCGCCCTGCTTGACAGCCTCAGTCGCCTGGTTGAAGACGCGCATGAAGGATACGGGGCCGGAGGACACGCCCTGAGTCGATCGCACCTGATCACCGGCGGGCCGCAGGCGGGAGAAGGAGAACCCTGTTCCACCGCCCGACTTGTGGATCAGCGCGGTGTCACGCACCGCGCCGAAGATGGACTCCATCGAGTCGTCGACGGGGAGCACGAAGCACGCTGAGAGCTGCTGGAGCTCGCGGCCGGCGTTCATGAGTGTCGGGGAGTTGGGGAGGAACTCGAGCGACGTCATCAGGTCATAGAAGTCCCGTGCGACCTCCGCGACCTGTGACTCATCGGCACCCCACACGCGCTCGGCGGCCGCGATGTTCTCAGCGACGCGAACGAACATGTCGGACGGGTTCTCGCACGCGTTGCCTGAATCGTCCTTCGAGAGGTAGCGTTTCTGGAGCACCTTGAGTGAGTTCGGACTCAAGATCTCGTCGATGGCGCGTGAATACCCCGTCTTACCTGCAGTGTCAGTCATTCGGGCCCCTCTCCCTTGAATCAGCCGTTGAGCCCACCCACAACGGCGGAGTCCCTCGAGCACAATATATAGCGGCTGTGCCATCGTAGATGCGCACATATTGTGCGTCAATCGAGTTGTGACGAGCGGCGCGATGGTCTGCTGTGCGGCCAAGACCGCGCGCAGGGCGACGGGTTGATGCCGCCCAGAGACGCGAAAAGGCCGCCGAGATACCTCCCGGCGGCCTTCTATTTCGTATCGATCAGACGCTAGACGGGTTCGACCCGCACTACCTCAGGAATCTGCTCCTTGAGAACCCTCTCGACGCCGTTCGCGAGCGTGAGCTGGGACATGGGACACCCTCGGCAGGCACCCTGCAACGCGACCTTGACGACGCCGTCGTCGCCGACCTCGACGAGCTCGACATCGCCGCCATCGGCCTGCAGTGCGGGCCGGATGAGGTCGAGGGCCTCCTGTACGCGCTCCTTGGTAACCATGGTTCCTCCTCGGAAGACGGCAGTCCGGGGCGACCGCCGCCGAACTTGGTTCACCATTATCAGCGAAGACCGTACCACAATCCTTACCTCTATGGTAGAGATTGGAGAGGAGTTCCCCTACAGCGCAAGATGACCCGGATCGCGGCCGCACGAAGCTCCGAAACCACAAGAGCCGTCGGATGCACTTAGCGGCGTCCTACTCTCCCAGGCCTTTACAGCCCAGTACCATCGGCGCTGGAGGGCTTAACTACCGAGTTCGGAATGGGATCGGGTGTACCCCCTCCGCCATAACCACTAAGTGCATCCGACGGCTCTAAGGCGTCGGAGCTCAATATGCTCCATGTCAAAGGCGCACGGCATATGACACGCCGGCTACCCTGAATGCTGCATAGCGCTTGAAAGTCACACGAATGAGATCAAGACCTCGGCCTATTAGTACTGCTCGGCTGAACACATTGCTGTGCTTACACCTGCAGCCTATCAACGTCGTAGTCTACGACGAGCCTTACCTGGTTAACCCAGTGGGTGAACTCATCTTGGAATGGGCTTCCCGCTTAGATGCTTTCAGCGGTTATCCCGACCGAACGTAGCTAACCAGCGGTGCCGTTGGTCGACAACTGGTACACCAGAGGTTCGTCCGCTCCGGTCCTCTCGTACTAGGAGCAGCCTTCCTCAATTCACCTACGCCCACGGAGGATAGGGACCGAACTGTCTCACGACGTTCTAAACCCAGCTCGCGTACCGCTTTAAATGGCGAACAGCCATACCCTTGGGACCTACTCCAGCCCCAGGATGCGATGAGCCGACATCGAGGTGCCAAACCCTCCCGTCGATGTGGACTCTTGGGGAGGATCAGCCTGTTATCCCCGGAGTACCTTTTATCCGTTGAGCGACGGCCATTCCACTCTGAGCCGCCGGATCACTAGAGCCTAGTTTCCTATCTGCTCGACTTGTAGGTCTCGCAGTCAAGCCCGCTTATGCTCTTGCACTCTACGATCGATTGCCAACCGATCTGAGCGGACCTTACGCGCGCCTCCGTTACATTTTAGGAGGCGACCGCCCCAGTCAAACTACCCACCTGACACGGTCCCCCGCCCGGATTCACGGCACGGGGTTAGATCGTCAATCTGCCGAGGGTGGTATTCCAAGGGTGGCTCCACCGAAACTGGCGTCCCGGCTTCACAGCCTCCCACCTATCCTCTACACGACAAACCAACGAGCAATGTCAAGCTGTAGTAAAGGTTCACGGGGTCTTTCCGTCCTTCCGCGGGTAATTCGCATCTTCACGAATAATACAATTTCACCGAGTCTATGGTTGAGACAGCGCCCAAGTCGTTACGCCATTCGTGCAGGTCGGAACTTACCCGACAAGGAATTTCGCTACCTTAGGACCGTTATAGTTACGGCCGCCGTTTACTGGGGCTTAGTTTCAGAGCTTCGCCCGAAGGCTGACCCCTCCACGTAACCTTCCAGCACCGGGCAGGCGTCAGACCCTATACGTCGTCTTACGACTTAGCAGAGTCCTGTGTTTTTAGTAAACAGTCGCTTGGGCCGTTTCACTGCGGCCCCAGTCAGCTCACACCGCGAGGGTGATCACCGGCCAGGGCGCTCCTTCTCCCGAAGTTACGGAGCCATTATGCCGAGTTCCTTAACCATAGTTGTCTCGATCGCCTTGGTATTCTCTACCTGCCTACCTGTGTCGGTTTTGGTACGGGCACCGATAGAACTCCCTAGAGGTTTTTCTTGAAAGCATGGGATCACTGACTTCACTCAATCGCTTCGTCATCAGCTCTCAGGCATCATGTGAGACGGATTTGCCTATCTCACGCCCTACGGCCTTTCACGCGGACGTCCAGAACCGCGCTCAGCTACCCTACTCCGTCACCCCATCGGTAATAACGCGCTACCAGTGGTACAGGAATATCTACCTGTTGTGCATCGACTACGCCTTGCGGCCTCGCCTTAGCTCCCGACTGACCCTGGGAGGATTAGCCTTGCCCAGGAACCCTTAGGCTTACGGCGGAAACGTTTCTCGCGTTTCTCTCGTTACTCATGCCAGCATTCGCTCTTCTGTACAGTCCACAGACGGTCACCCGCCTGCTTCGACCCGTACAGAATGCTCCCCTACCACTCCACTTAGTGAAGTCCGCCGCTTCGGTACCATGCTTGAGCCCCGTGAATTGTCGGCGCATGTCCACTTGACCAGTGAGCTATTACGCACTCTTTAAATGAATGGCTGCTTCTAAGCCAACATCCTGGTTGTCTGAGCAAACGCACATCCTTTTCCACTTAGCATGGATTT
>CAVYQS010000012.1:337500-549203 GCA_963770765.1 uncultured Actinomycetes bacterium
CCGCCGCTCCGCAGACTCGGAAGAGGACGAGCGGCCCCACCGGCGCGCGTAAGCGCCCGCCTGGCGGACCCTCCCGGGGCGGAGTGGGCAGATTCGTCAGGGTGCTTCTGATCGTGATCGCTCTGCTCGTGGTGGCGGTAGGGGTGACGGGCTGTGCCGTCTACCAGTCGATGTCGTCGCAGCTCCCGGACCCCGACATCACGAAGGCTCGCGGCCGCGACCAGACCACGGTGATCTACGATCGAACGGGCAAGATCCTCGCCAAGCTCTATGCCGAGGAGAACCGCCAGGACGTGGCCCTGGCCGACATGCCCGAGCAGCTGAAACAGGCCGTGATCGCCACGGAAGACCGCCGCTTCTACGAGCACAAGGGCGTCGATCCTCTCGGCATCGCGCGCGCGATCTATACGGACATCAAGGTCCGAGAGAAGGCGCAGGGCGGCTCCACGATCACACAGCAGTACGTGAAACAGGCCTTCGTCACGTCCGAGAAGACCCTCAAGCGAAAGGTCCAGGAGGCGATCCTCGCCCAGCGTGTGGAACGGCGCTACACCAAGGATCAGATACTCGAGAACTACCTCAACACCATCTACTTCGGCCATGGGGCCTATGGCGTAGAGGCTGCGGCGCGCGTGTACTTCGGGAAGAGCGTCACGAAGCTGACCTTGGCCGAGTCTGCGATGATCGCGGGCGTGATCAAGTCGCCGGGCCGCTACTCGCCCTATCTTGAGCCTGAGAACGCGCTCCAGCGGCGAAACACCGTGCTCGCGCAGATGAAGGCCCAAGGCTACGTTGACGAGTCCGAGCACGCCGAGGCCTCGAACTCGGCTGTCGAGGTCAGCGGCCTCAAGGCGGCGTCAACCAAGGCGCCCTACTTCGTCGAGTGGATCAAGAGCCAGCTCGTCGAGAAGTACGGGGAGCACGCGGTGTACCGCGGCGGACTGCGCGTGCACACGACTCTCGACCCGAAGGCCCAGTCGGCTGCCGAGAAGGCGATAGCCAAAGCGCTCGACAAGAAGGGCGACCCTTCCGCCGCGCTGGTCGCCATCAAGCCCGGCACCGGCGAGGTGCTTGCGATGGTGGGCGGCAGGGACTTCGAGACGCAGCAGTACAACGTCGCGGTCCAGGGCCGCCGTCAGCCGGGGTCCGCGTTCAAGCCGTTCGTGCTTGCGACGGCGCTTGCTGAAGGCGCGAACCCCGAGCAAGCTTACAAGAGCGGCTCGATGAAGCTGCCTGTCGGCGATCAGACATGGAGCGTGACCGGACACTCGTCGAAGACGGGTACCATGCGCCTTCGGCCGGCGACCGAGCAGTCGGTCAACTCCGTGTACGCGCAGCTCATCATGAAGTTCGGCGCCGAGAAGGTCGTGGAGACCGCGAAGGATCTTGGCATCACGACGAAGGTGGAACCGGTACCCGCCATCGCGCTTGGAGGTCTGCGGACCGGGGTCTCCCCTCTGGAGATGGCGAACGCCTACGCGACGCTGGCGGCCGGAGGGGACCGCGCGAAGGTGCTCTCGATCAGCTCGATCGAAGGCCCTGACGGAGAGGTGATCGTCGAGAACGCCCCCAAGACGACGCGGGCGATGGCCCAAGACGTCGCGTTCCTGACCACCGACATGCTCAGGGGCGTGATCACGAGAGGTACGGGCCGAGCAGCGAGCATCGGTCGCCCCGCGGCCGGCAAGACCGGGACGACGCAGGAGTACCGCGACGCGTGGTTCGTGGGGTACACGCCCGATATCGCGACGGCGGTGTGGGTCGGGTATCCCGACTCGCAGAAGGAGATGAAGTCGGTACACGGCCGCGTCGTCACGGGCGGTTCGTTCCCCGCTCAGATCTGGGCCGCGTTCATGAGGACCGCTCACAAGGGCATCGAGGAGCGCGGCTTCACGCGGCCCGAGGGGCTGACGACGGTGAAGGTCTGCGCGGAGTCGGGAGGGCTGGCGACCGACTACTGCCCCAAGCCCATCTCGGCGCTCATGATCGCGAAGCATCCACCCGGGGAGTGCGACGTACACACGGAGCCGCTGGAGGTCAAGGTGCCCAAGCTCGTGGGGCTTGCCAAGGAGGACGCGCTCACCAAGCTCGATGCCCTCAAGCTGAAGGCGAAGGTCGTGGAGAAGTCGATCCCGGGTGTGGCTGCGGGACTGGTCGCAGAGCAGACGCCCGCCGCGGGCAGTAAGGTCGAACCCGAATCGGTGGTCACCCTCACGGTGAGCTCCGGTGCCGCATCCAACCAGCCGCCAAGGCCTACCTTCACCGTCCCCGCCGAGGCGAAGGCCGGCAAGTCCGTCGCGTTCGACGGATCTGCCTCGACCGACGACGGCTCGATAGCGACGTACTACTGGGAGTTCGGCGACGGATCCACCGGCTCGGGTGCGACCACCACGCACACCTACGAGCTGCCCGGCACCTACGAGGTGACGCTGTGGGTCACCGATGACGCGGGACAGCAGGCCTCGCTCACCAAGACCGTGGCAGTCAAGTAGCGACCCGCCCCGCTCGCGGCGTCAGCTGACGCCGCGGAAGAAGTGGCCCGACGTCACCCGATCGCGGTCTTTGCGGGCGGGTTCACGACCGGCGAGCGTGTCCTGGAGCGCCTGCCGCACGCGAGCCACCTCGGCGGCCGCCCGGTTCACCGACTCGGTCTCGAGATCGAGTCGAAGTGCCGAGACGCCCGTGGCCAGCACCTCGGCCAGTGCGTGTGTGAGATCGAGCGGCACGGAGTTGAACACGTGCGAGCGGCCCGCCGCATCGGTGCGAACCGGAAACGAGTACCCCTTCCGGTCGCGCAGGAAGTGCCACCCTTGGCGCCGCTTGCAGCCCCCGCAGCGCTGGCTGCACGGGCCTTGCGCCATGAGTATGCAGTGCTCGGTCACCATCACCTCCTGGCGCCCGGCGATGGCGATGCCGACCGGGACCGCCGCGCCCGCCACGACCTCGGTCACCTGCCGAGACGACAGTTCCGGCGACAACCAGACGAAGCCGGCACCGAGCTCAGCGAGCTCAGCGACGGAGTAGCTGTTGAGAGCGTTCAGCGACCAGTGGGCGTCGACCTCGAGTCCGCGTTCAGCGCAGCTCGCCAGAAGACCGAGTGTGGCGGCCTGAACACGTCCGGTGTCTCCGACCTGCTCCTGTATCGTCCCTCTCTCCGCATCATGCGCGATCCTCGGCAGCGAGGGCACCACTCCCCGCGGCACCGGGACCCCCGGTTCCCGTTCGGTGAGGACGTCGACCGGCACGTAGACCGACTCGCACCCCGCCTGCAGACACGCCTTCGCGGCCGGCAGGCTGCCGACCATCGCGACCAGTCGCGGTGCCGGATCACGATGCCGCGCGGGCGGCGGGAGATAGGGCACGGCCGGTGAGGTCGGCGTCCGGGCGGCCCATGGCTCCAAGAGCACATCCTCGTAGCGCGCGATAGCCTCTCGCCTCACGCGGTGCAGCACCGAGAAGCCGATGCCCGCATCCGGTGAGAGCTCTATGTCCCACGACTCTGCAAGAAACGCGGTGCCTCCGAGCCGGCCAACGTGCTCGACGATGTCTTCGGGAGTCACGGGGCGCGTCCGGGCCGGCTCGACCTCCGGGCCGTGGGCACTGCCGGAGCGGCCCTGGCCATCTGAGACGGCGATCTCGAGAGGTTCGCCCACGGTCATCCGTACACGGACCGACAGCCCGATGCTCGCCGATCCTGCGGGATCGGCGTACATCCGGGCCGCCGCCTCGGACAAGGACGCGTTACGGACGCGGAACACACGATCGCCCGAGGCGACGGGCTCAACCGGAACGAAACCGGCTCTGGAACCCCCCGGGGCGGTCCGCTGACCGGAGCTCCCGAGCGACAGAGGCCCGACCGTCTGGGCGAAACGGCCCCGCGACGTCCACACCTCGATCGTGTCGCCTGCATCGAGGCCGACGTCGAGCGCGATCGTGGCGCGGCCCGGCGCGACATCGACGATACGTCCCACCGACACGCCACGGTTGTTGGGACGTCGGTAGCTCATCATGTCGTTGCCGCGCTCGCTCGACAGATAGGCCTCGGTGAAGCCCCTGCTGAACGCCTCGTTGAGCACCTCGGTCTCACCGTCACGCGCTTCGAAGGGATGCGTCGTATCGGCCGCACGATCAAGGGCTGCGCGGTAGACACCGGTGACGAGCGCGACGTACTCGGCGCTCTTCATCCGTCCCTCGATCTTGACCGAGGAGACCCCGGCCGCCACAAGGCCGTCGAGGACCGTCAGTCCGGCCAGGTCCTTCGGTGAGAGCAGATGCGCGCCGGGCGTCTCGATGACCTTGTTCTTCTCGTCGACGAGTTCGTAGGGCAGACGGCACGGTTGGGCGCACGCTCCCCGATTGGCCGAGCGCCCACCCACGAGCGACGACAGCAGACACTGCCCCGAGTAGCACACACAGATCGCGCCATGTACGAACGACTCCGCCTCAGCGCCGGCATCGTGAGCGGCGCCAACGAGCCTGCCGATCTCTTCCAGAGAGGTCTCCCGTGCGAGGGTCACGCGGGTGATCCCGCGCTGCGCAAGCACTCGGACGGTGTCGGAGCTGTGTGCGTTCATCTGGGTCGAGCCGTGCACTCTGACCTCAGGCAATGCCTCGCGAAGGACCCTCAGAAGTCCCAGGTCCTGCACGATGACCGCGTCGACTCCCATCGACCAGGCGCGGTCGACGAGGTCCAGCGCGCCTTCGATCTCAGCAGGGAGGATCACGACGTTGACCGTGAGATACACCTTCACCCCACGAAGGTGCGCGAACCTGCACGCATCGCCGAGGGTGTCTAACGTGAAGTTGGGCGCGCCCCGACGTGCGTTCAGTTGATCCAAGCCCAGATACACGGCATCGGCGCCGCCGGCGACTGCTGCTCGCAGCGCCTCGAAGCCACCCGCAGGCGACAGGAGCTCGGGAACCGTGCGACGGGAGACATCAGTCATGTTCTTCGGGACCTCACAGGGGAACGGCTGGATGACGGATCGGTGGTGGTTGGCATAGGTTTCGCCATGTTACGGCACAATGTAACATCACCAGACGCATTCACTGGGAGGCTCATGACCGCCCGACGCACCAGAATCCGCCGAAAGCAGCAGCGAGGACGCAAACTCAGCATCGCCCTGACCATCGTGGCGGCGCTCGTAGCGTCTCTGTTCGTCATGGGCGCCGTGGGTGCGGCAAGCGGGTTCGCGGTCATCAGGTCGTGGCTCGAGGACCTTCCGGATCCGAACACGCCCGGCGCGTTCGATGTCGCCGAGGCTACCCGCATCTACTCGGCGGACGGCAAGCTTCTCGCCCGCCTCTACCTCGAGAACCGCGAAGTCATCCCGATCGACAAGATGTCATCGTATCTTCCGGACGCCGTGGTCGCGGTCGAGGACGAGCGCTACTACCGGCACAACGGCGTGGATGTCGTCGGGCTGGGCCGCGCCGTCGTGGTCAACCTCACGAAGGGTTTCGGCGAGGAGGGTGCCTCGACCATCACCCAGCAGTACATCCGCAATACGATCCTGCTCGACGAGCGCACGGACATCTCACTCGCCAGGAAGGTACGCGAAGCCTATCTGGCCATGGAGCTCGAGAAGCGCTACGACAAGCAGCAGATCCTCGAGATGTATCTCAACGCGGTCTACTTCGGCGACGGGGCCTACGGCGCACAGGCGGCGTCGCGAACGTATTTCGGCAAGAAGGCCGAGAAGCTGACCTTGTCGGAAGCCGCCTTGCTCGCCGGCCTGCCACAGCAGCCGAGCCGCCTCGACCCATGGAACAACCTCGAGGGTGCCGTTCGCCGGCGTGACGAGGTGCTCTCTCGTATGCTCAGCAACGGCTTCATCGACAAGGCGCAGTACGACGAGGCGATCGCAGAGGCGATCGTGCTGAAGCGCGCCTCCGACCCCAATGACGGGATCTATGCGGCACCGTACTTCGTCGCCCACGTGAAGAAGGAGCTGCAGCGCAAGTTCAGCCCCGCCGTGGTGTTCAAGGGCGGGCTCGTCGTGAAGACGACACTCGACACGCGGCTCCAGAAGTACGCTGAGTCGGCGGTCAAGAGCCGCCTTTCGAGCAAGGGCGACCCTGCGGCTGCCTTGGTCAGCATCGACCCCCGCGACGGCCACGTGAAAGCCCTCGTGGGCGGTCGCGACTACAAGAAGAGCAAGTTCAACCTGGCAACGCAGGGCAAGCGCCAGGCCGGCTCGGCGTTCAAGACCTTCGTGCTCGTGACCGCGCTCGATGAAGGAATGCCGCCGTCGTTCAACGTCGACTCCTCGTCTCCGGCGTTCATCAAGACCAAGCCGAAGCCGTGGGTCGTGTCGAACAGCGAGGGACGAGGCCGAGGGATGATCTCTCTCGAAGCCGCCACCCGCTCTTCCGTGAACACCGTCTTCGCCCGCGTCGCCTGGGAGCTGGGCGCGAAGAAGATCGCCAAGACCGCCAAGAGGATGGGCATCACGACACCCGTCCCCAGCTATCCTTCCATCTCGCTCGGTACGCTCAACGTCTCACCGCTGGAGATGGCGTCGGCGTACGGAACCTTGGCCACGGGCGGCGTGCACCACCAGCCCGTCGTGATCACCGAGGTCGTGGACCACCAGGGCGAGACCATCTTCAAGGCCAAGAAGAAGGGCAAGCGGATCGTCAGCAAGCAGGTCTCGTGGGCGGCGACTCGAATCCTCAAGGGCGTGATCTCGGGCGGCACGGCCACCAGAGCTCGAATCGGCCGCCCCGCAGCGGGCAAGACCGGAACGAGCCAGGAGAACCGTGACGTCTGGTTTGTCGGATACACTCCGCAGCTGGTCACTTCGGTATGGGTCGGCTATCCCAAGGAGCGCACGATCTACGTCAACGGCTCCCGAGCGTTCGGTGGAACCGTTGCCGCCCCCATCTGGGCTGCCTACATGAAGAAGGCTCTCAAGGGCGTCCCGGCCAAGGACTTCGCGCACGCTGGGGCCCCCAAGTACAACCCAAGCAAGTTCAAGATCCCGGTCAGCAAGCCTCCCAAGATCACGGGCCTCACCCTCGAAGAGGCCAAAGGGAAGCTGAGAGGGTTCACGTACACGGTGGACTACGCGTACTCGAACAAGCCCAAGGGCACCGTCGTCGGCCAGAAGGTCAAGGGGACCAAGTTGACGCTGATCGTCTCGAAGGGGCCGAAACCAGTCGCTGAAGAGCCAGCTCCCGGCGTGACCCCCCCGCCCGTCACGCCTCCCCCTACTCCCCCGCCTGTCGAGGAAACGAGCGGCACCCCGAACCCCTAGCGCTTCATGCGCACCATGCCGCTTGCACAGACGATCTCGACCGGACCGAGCTTCTCGATCTCGTCGAGAACGAGGTTCATACCCAGCACATCGCTTGAGATGTGACCCGCGATCACCAAGTTGAGCTTGAGTTCCTCGGCGCGCTTCTTGTGCTCCTCCGAGTAGTGCATCCCGACGAGCGTTCCCACGCCCGCGGCAGAGAGCCGGTTGAGCGCGTCCGTGGGGCCTTCGGTGCCGCCCGTCATGTCCGCGACGAGCCTTCCGGCGCGGGCTGTGGGTTCGCCCACGATGATCTCGGGTCCGTAGCCCTTCCTGGCGCCGTCCGCATACTCAGGGATCTCTCGAAGCGCTTTCACGACCCTCTCGAGCGTCCGTGGCGACCTCTCCTCCAGGAACGCCTGGACGAACGAGTTCACGCAGTTGTCGGCAGGCGTGTGGCAGGAAAGCGATGCGAAACCGAGAAGCTCGGCCGCCTGGATCGCGCGGAAGTGGTTCACCGGTGAGATGCGCCGTCTTATCTCGGCCGCACGCGGCGCTATCAGAGCATCGCCGGCAGCGATCGACACCCCCTGTGCGGCCCACAGATCGGCCTGCATGTACATGACTTCGTGAAGGTTGGCGTAGCCCGGCCCCTCGGGATGATGCGCGAACACGAGGTCGATCGGCGTGCCCTTCTCTCGAAGTCGGTCCGCGAGCACGACCTCGGCCGTCTCCATGTCGACGCCGACGATCATGCCCCTCACCTCGCCATCGGGGTCACCCGCGCAGATCCTGGTGTCCGAGTACGGATTGGTGAGTTTCTCGGTATCGAAGAAGGCTTTGTCGACGTTGTCCAGCTTCTCGTAGGCGCGCTTGGCCTCGGCGAGTGCCGCCTCGATCGTGTCGGCGTCGCGCGCGTCGCGCTCGCGTCCCACTCGGACGCACGTCTGGTATATGTCGCGCAGCTTCACCGGCGGCCTCCCTTTGGCTCTGCAGTAGACGGTCGCCATGCTACACCGACCGGGCTGTCGTGCCGAGACTCCGGGGGCGTCTGGACTCCAGCGATGATCCGCGGCGCGCCGACGAGTGGGTACAATAGTCTGGCCGAGACGGGTCTGGTCATCGGGTTCGCCGCCCCAGTCGCACAGTCGATTCGGCGCCGAAAGGAACCACGTGAGCGCACAACTCCATGCGAGCGTCGCTGAGCGTCGCGAACAGGACCGCCGGACCGAGAGCCGCTTTCGGTTCCGCGATGACCGTTCCGGCTTCGACCGACGTCGCCGCTACGTGATCCTCGGCACGCTCCGCGACAACGAGTGGCTCCTGATCGCCGTCCTGGCTCTCGTGAATGTGCTGTCACTGCTCGACGGGTTCCTGACCTACGTCGAGATCACCACGGGAATCGCCACCGAAGGCAACCCGGTGCTCGCATCGCTGTTCGAGACCCACCCGCTCGCCGCGGTCAGCTTCAAGGTCTTCTCGGTGGCGATGGTGAGCGCGATCATATGGTTCGGACGTCGGTTCAGGCTCATGCTCGCCGTGTCCCTGTTCGCTGCCGCTGCCTTCACCGCCGTGATCGCCTATCACGTGGGCAGCCTGGTCGGACTGGGCCTCGTCTGACCGAGGTCGCCCCGCCTACTCGGCGAGGCTCTCGAGCCAGGCTTCGTCGGCGGCGAGCGCGTCGAGCTGCTGCTGCAGTTGAACGCGCACCGCTTCATGTCCGGTCCCGCCGGCGCTCACCCTTCGGGCAACGACCCGGTCGATGTCGACAGCATCGAGCACGTCGGAGCCGAAACGTGCGTCGTGGGCGGCATACTCCGCGGCGCTGAGATCCTGGAGCGTGCGCCCCTGGCGTTCGCATGCGAGCACCAGACGGCCAACGACCTCATGAGCTTCTCGGAAGGGCACGCCCGCACCCACGAGGTGGTCGGCAAGGTCGGTCGCGGCCATGAATCCGCCGAGCGCACCGGCGCGCATGCGTTCCGTGTTCACGCTGAGCGAGTCGAGCATGCCGCTCATGGCGCGCAGCGAGTTCGCGACCGTGTCCAAGGCGTCGAACGCACCTTCCTTGTCCTCCTGCATGTCCTTGTTGTACGCGAGCGGCAGCCCCTTGAGCGTCACCAGCAGCGCCGTGAGGTCTCCGATGACCCGCCCGGTCTTGCCGCGCACGAGCTCGGCGAAGTCGGGATTCTTCTTCTGCGGCATGATGCTCGAACCGGTCGAGAACTCGTCGTCGAGCGTGATGAAGCCGAACTCCTCGCTCGACCACAGGATCAGCTCTTCGGCCAGGCGCGAGAGGTGCACTTGGGCGACGGAGGCCGCGTAGACCGCATCGGCCAGGAAGTCACGATCGCTGACGGCATCCATCGAGTTGGCACTCACCGCCGAGAAGCCCAACCGACCGGCGACGTACTCGCGGTCGAGTGGGAAGGTCGTACCCGCCAGCGCGGCGCTGCCCAAGGGGAGCACATCCGCGGCCTCGTGCGCGTGCCGGATCCGGGTGAAGTCGCGCGTGAGCATCCACGCGTAGGCGAGCATGTGGTGGCTGAAGAGCACCGGCTGCGCCTTCTGCAGGTGGGTGTAGCCGGGCATGACCGCGTCGGGATGACGCTCCGCGAGGCCGACAAGCGCCTTGCGTACGCACTGGACCCTGAAGGCCAGATCGGTCAACCGGGTCTTGAGATACAGCCGCGTATCGGTCGCGACCTGGTCGTTGCGGCTGCGAGCCGTGTGCAGACGAGCGCCGGCGGGGCCGATCCTCTCGGTGAGTGCACGCTCGATGGCCATGTGCACGTCTTCATCGGCGATCTGCCACTCGAAGTCGCCGGCCTTGATCTCGCGGTAGATCTCAGAGAGACCTGCCTCGATGGCGTCGGCGTCCGTCTCGCTGATGATGGCTTGACGGGAGAGCATCCGGGCGTGCGCGATCGAACCGCGGATGTCCTCTGCCCACATGCGCTTGTCGATCGGCAGAGACGCCCCGAACTCGGTCAGGAACCTGCCCGGAGAGCGCTCGAACCTGCCGCCCCACGGTGTCTTGGCATCGCTCATCGGTCGCTGTGCTCCTCTGTCGACGCAGGTGTGGCCGGTGTGTCGTGATCGGCGGGTGCCGATCCCGCCCGCTTCTTGCCGAGCGCGTAGCCGACAAGGAACGTCAGCACGGGCGCGCCGAACAGTATCAGCGCGATGGCGATGAGGATGAGCAGCTCTGCCACGCCCATTCCGAGCACTGCGCTCTACACCTCGCCTTCCTTGCCGACCTTGCGGCGCTGGCGTGCCCAGACCTTGGTGGGCAGGCCGTGCAGGTCGATGAATCCCTTGGCAGCCTTGTGGTCGAAGGTGTCCGCCTCATCGTAGGTCGCGAGATTGTAGTCGTAGAGCGAGTAGGGGCTCCGCCGACCGACCGGCACGCACGAGCCCTTGAAGAAGCGGAGACGCACGTCGCCGGTGACCAGCTTCTGGGTGGTCTCGATGAAACCGTCGAGGGCCTCTTTCAGCGGCGAGAACCACATGCCGTTGTAGACCAGTTCGGCCCACTTCTGCTCGATACCCAGTTTGTAGTGCAGTACCTCGCGCTCCAGACACAGGTCCTCGAGCGCCTTATGGGCCGTGATGAGCGCGAGCGCGCCGGGGACCTCGTAGATCTCACGCGACTTCACGCCGATCAGGCGGTTCTCGATCATGTCGATGCGGCCGAACCCGTGGCGCCCGGCGACGTCGTTCATCTTCTCGATTATCGACTGGAAGGAGCACAGCTCCCCATCAAGAGCGACGGGAAGACCCTGTTCGAAGCTCAGCACCACATACTCGGGCTCTCCGCACGCGTCACCGCGCGCGTCATTGGTCAGCGTGTAGATGTCCGCAGGCGGCTCGACCCACGGATCCTCGAGTACGCCGCACTCGATCGCGCGGCCCCACAGGTTGTCATCTATCGAGTAGGGGTTGTCCTTCGTCGTGGGGACGGGAATGCCGCGCTCCTCGGCCCAGTCCATCTCCTGCTCGCGGGTCTTGAGCTCCCACTCACGCACGGGTGCGAGCACCTCGATGTCGGGGTCGAGTGCGGAGATGCCCACCTCGAAACGGACCTGGTCGTTGCCCTTGCCCGTGCAGCCATGCGCGATGTACTTCGCACGGCACCGATGCGCCTCTTCGACCAGATGCTTGACGATGATCGGACGCGACATCGCGCTGACCAGTGGATACTTGTTCTCGTAGAGCGCGTTCGCCTTCAGCGCCCGTGCGAGGAACTCCTCGACATACTCTTCGCGTACGTCTTTCACGACGGACTCGACCGCACCGATTCCAAGCGCCTTGGTGCGCACGAACTCGAGATCCTGCCGTTCTTGACCGACATCGATCGCCAGAGCGATCACGTCGAGGTCGTAGTTCTCCTGGATCCATCTGATCGCCACCGACGTGTCGAGCCCGCCGGAATACGCCAGAACGCACTTCTCTCGGGCCATGCCGTTCCTCTCATTCTGCAAGGACCACCGGCTCGCGGCCCTCCGTCTGACGTGCCTCCGCGCCTTACGCGCCCCGGAACTTGTCGAGCGTCTCCACCAGCGCCTCGCCGGCATCCTCGGCGGTCATCACGACGAGAATGGTGTCGTCACCCGATACGCTGCCGAGAATCCCTTGCAGTTCCGCGGCGTCGAGCGCAGCTGCGACGCCGGGTGCTGTACCCGACTGAGCCTTGACGAGCACGAGATTGCCCGATCGCCCCACTCCCTTGACCAGGTCGCGCACCATGCGCTGCAGGTGCAGATCCTCGGCAAGCACGTAGACACCCTCGGGGAGCTTGCGAAGCCCCATCTCGGTGATGTCTCTCGAGACGGTGGCCTGGGTGCACTCGAACCCCGCCTCCTTGAGCCGGTCGACGAGCGCGCGCTGCGTGCGCACCCGCTCGGCGCGTACGATCCGGCGGATGGCCTCTTGGCGTTCTCGGCGCTTCCTCATGCTTCCCCTCTCCTGCCTGACGCTACGCGAGCACCAGGGACAGCAAGGCCTTCTGTGCGTGCAGCCGGTTCTCCGCTTCATCGAAGACGACCGAGCACGGGTGATCGATGACCTCGTCGGCGACCTCTTCACCCCGGTGCGCGGGAAGACAGTGCATGAAGAGTGCGCCCTTCGCCGCACGACTCATCAGTTCAGCGTCGACGGAGAACGGTGCGAACGCGGCGACCCGCTCCCCGTGCTCGGATTCCTGTCCCATCGACGCCCACGTATCCGTCGCGACCACGTCGGCCCCGGTGACGGCCTCGTCCGGCGATGTCGTCACGGTGACCCGGCCGCCGCTGAGCTCGGCGACCGCACGCGCCTGCTCCACGATGCGGGCGTTCGGCTCGAAGCCCTCCGGCGTGGCCACGACGACATCCATGCCGACCGCCGCCCCACCGAGAAGGTAGGTGTGCGCCATGTTGTTGCCGTCGCCCACGTACGCGAGGCGAACGCCCGCCAACCGGCCGAGATGCTCTCGGATCGTAAGCAGGTCGGCGAGTCCTTGGCACGGGTGGTGGTCGTCGGTCAGCGCGTTGATGACCGGGACTGAGGATATCTCCGCCATCTGTTCGACCAGCGACTGGTCGAACGTGCGGATGACGATCGCGTCGACATAACGCTCCATGACCTTGGTGGTGTCGTGAACGCTCTCGCCCCGGCTGAATGCCCCGTCAGGGCCGGTCATGATCACGGGATGAGCACCCAGACGCGTACAGGCGATCTCGAACGAGATCCGCGTGCGCATCGACGGCTTCTGGAGCACGATCGCAACGGCCTTGCCGGCCAGAGGGGTACTCCGCTTGCGACTCGCCCACATCCGCTTCTGCGCCTCGGCGACGTCGAGTACGTACGAGATCTCAGGACCCGAAAGGTCCGCGAGTGTGAGAAGGTCCCGCCCCTTGAGTGCCTCGCCGTTCACGCTCATAGCTCCTCCAGTCCCTTTTCGAGTGCGGCAAGAAGTGTATCAATCTCCGAAGCTTCACACACGAGTGGAGGCAAGAAACGCAAAATATCCGCCCCGATGTGATTCACGACGATTCTTTCGCGGAGAAGGGCCTCGGCCAGCGCAGGTCCGACGGGAGTGCTCAGCGTGCACCCGACCATGAGGCCGACGCCACGCACCTGATCGATCGCGCCGCTTCGATCGCCAAGCGCAACCAGTCCCGACCTGAGCATCTCCCCCATCGCCACAGCGTTGGCTCCAAGCCGCCTCGACTCGAGCTCGGAGATCGTCGCTCGCGCGGCAGCACAGACCACCGGGCCGCCGCCGAACGTCGACCCGTGGTCTCCCGGTACGAGCGCGGCAGCCACCTCGTCGCGCGCAGCGAACGCTCCGATCGGAAAGCCGTTGGCCATCGCCTTGGCCATCGTGACCACGTCCGGCGAGATGCCGAACGCCTGGTGGGCGAAGGCCGGACCCGTGCGGAAGAAGCCCGTCTGGACCTCATCGATCATGAGGAGCGCGCCGCGCTCGCGACACAGTCGCTCAGCCGCCTGCAGGTACTCACGATCCGCCTCCCAGACCCCGCCTTCACCTTGAACCACCTCGAGCAGTACCGCGGCCACGGAGTCGTCGATCGCGGCTTCCAGCGCGGGGATGTCGTTCAGGGGCACGTGCACGAAACCCTCGGGCAAGGGGGCGAACGCTTCCTGCTTGCCCGGTTGCCCGGTCGCGGCGAGCGTGGCGAGCGTGCGCCCGTGAAACGATCGCAGCGCACTGACGACAGCGCTCGCCCCGGGCTTGGCGTGGGTCGCCCATTTGCGGGCGAGCTTGATGGCACCTTCGTTGGCTTCGGCTCCGGAGTTCGCGAAGAACACCTTCATGCCGCCGCCCAGAAGCCGAACAAGATCGCACGCGAGTTCTGCACGATGCTCCACGTAGAACAGATTGCTCACGTGGACGAGCTTCTCGGCCTGTGCGGCCACAGCGCGGGCGACCACGGGGTCGGCGTGGCCCAGGTTCACGGCGCCGATACCGGAAACGAAGTCGAGGTACTCCGCACCCTCATCATCGTAGAGGCGCATGCCCGCTCCCGAGACGAACAACACGGGCTTGCGGGCATACGTCTGCATCACGCAGGTGGCGTCGTGCCACTTCGCGATCTCGAGAGCGTCACCCATCACGCATCACCTGACCCGGCGAGGTCATCGGCGATCATGGTGCCCACGCCCTCATCGGTGTAGACCTCGAGCAGGATCGCGTGGGGAACGGTCCCATTGAGGATATGCGCACGCCGCACGCCCCCCCTCAGCGCATGGACGCAGGCCGCCACCTTGGGCACCATGCCCCCCTCGAGCTGGTCGCTCACGATCATCTCTTCGGCCTCGTCAACGGTCAGGGCACTGATCAGCGAGGACTTGTCGGCGAAGTCGCGGTAGAGGCCGTCGACGTCGGTGAGGAACAGGCACTTATCGGCACCGAGGGCGGCAGCCAGCTGTCCGGCCACGAGGTCGGCGTTGACGTTGAAGCTGCCGCCGTCATCGCCGGCGGCAACGGTGGCGACGACCGGGATGAACCCGTCTTCGATGAGGTTGTCCAGCACGGTCGTGTCGATGCCGATGACCTCGCCGACGCGTCCGAGGCGCTCGCTGCGCGCGGTGGCCGTCACCATGTTGCCGTCCTCGCCCGACACCCCCACCGCTCGGGGTCCGTGCGCGTTGATCGCCGAGACGAGCTCGGAGTTGACCTTACCGACCAACACCATCTTCACGACGTCCATCGCGTCGGGTGTCGTGACGCGAAGACCGTCGTAGAATTCGACCTCCATGCCGAGCCTGTCCATGAAGCCGGTGATCTCGGGCCCACCGCCGTGCACGACGACAGGGTTCACGCCCACGAGCTTCATCAGCACGATGTCGGCCGCCACGGCATCGCGCAGCGAGCGGTCGGTCATCGCCGCCCCACCGTACTTGATCACCACGGTGCGGCCCCACGCGTGCTTGATCCAGGGTAGGGCCTCCATCAGGGTCTCTGCCTTGGCGAGCAGGTCCTTCATCGCATCCTCCGAGTCACAGATGTGCGAGCTGCGCTTGCGGCAGTTCGCGCCGGTCGGTTCAGGGCGGCGGCCGTTCGTGCGTGGCGCTCAGACGGCCGCTAGCTTCGGTACTCCCCATTGATGCGGACGTACTCGTATGAGAGATCGCAGGTGAGCACCGTCGCCGAGTGGCTCCCGACTCCCAGGTCGACATCGATCGAGACCTCCGGGCGGTCGAGCGCGGCGCTTGCCTGTTCTTCGTCGAATGCCACCGCTTCACCGTGCTCGCAGACCGTGACTCCGGCGAACCGGATGGCCAGACGCTCGGGCGACACCTTCGCGCCCGACTTGCCCACCGCCATCGCGACCCGACCCCAATTCGCGTCGTTTCCGAACAGAGCGGTCTTCACGAGCGGCGAGTTCGCCACAGCGAATGCCGCGAGCTCCGCATCGCCTCCGGTCGCCGCACCCGCGATGTTGACCGAGACGAGCTTCGTCGCGCCTTCACCGTCGCGGGCCACCATGCGCGCGAGCTCGGCGCAGACGACGCGGACCGCCTCTCCGAGTTGAGCGTAGGCCTCGGTCCCGGGGGCGATCTGAGGTCCACCCGCCGAGCCGCTGGCCATCAGGATCAACGTGTCGTTCGTGGATGTGTCGCTGTCCACCGTCACGCGGTTGAACGTGGTCGCGCATGCGGTCGTGAGCACGTCCGAGCACGCGGTGCTGCTCAGCGGCGCGTCGGTCGTCACCACCGCGAGCATCGTCGCCATGTTGGGCGCGATCATGCCGCTGCCCTTGGCCATCCCACCGACCGTCACCGCGCGCCCCTGCACGTCGAGCGAGACCGCACACTGCTTGGCGAACGTGTCTGTCGTCATGATCGCCTCGGCAGGCGCATCACCGGTCCGGCTGTCGAGCGCAGATACCGCTTCGGGGATGCCTGCCACAACGAGTGGCAGCGGCAACGGCACGCCGATGACACCGGTCGAGCACACGAGCACCTCTTCGGGCGCGCAGCCGAGTTCCGCTGCGACCGACCTGGCGGTCTCACGGGCGGCCGACAGCCCCGTCGCCCCGGTGCAGGCGTTCGCGTTGCCGGCATTGATGATGACGGCTCGCGCCCGGCCCGAGGCGAGGTGCTCCCGCGAGACGATCACCGGCGCCGCCACGATCGCGTTCCTGGTGAACACCGCTGCTGCAGGCACGCTCCCCTCGGCAGCGACCAAGGCGAGATCCAAGCGGCCGTCCGGCTTGAGGCCGCAGCTGATTCCCGCGGCGGTGAAGCCGGTCGCGGCGACGACGCCTCCCTCCGCGAGCGAGAAACCGGGGTGATCCGGTCCGGTCACTGCCACCTCACACCACCGGTGCCGCTGCATCGAGACCTGTCGTCTCGACCAGGCCGAGAACCGCGTTCAGGCACTGTATCGCCTGTCCCGCCGAGCCCTTGCCCACATTGTCTATCGCACATACGGCGACGAGGGTGCTCGTGCGCTCGTCGACGTGAACACCGATGGACGCGCGGTTGGTCCCGCGGACCTCGGCGGTCGAGGGCATGGAGCCGGCAGCGTGAACGTGCACGAAGGGCTCGGCGTGATAACGGCCCCGATAGAGCTCGACCGCCTCGACCGTGGTCAGCCCCTTCTCGACGTCGAGGTACACGGTCGACAGCAGCCCACGAGACATCGGCACGAGGTGGGGCGTGAACATGACGCTCACCTCGCGCCCGGCCACGGCGCTGAGCGCCTGTTCCATCTCGGGGGTGTGGCGATGGTTGCCCACCTTGTACGGCGAGCATGACTCGTTGGCCTGGACGAAATGGCTGCCCGGTGCGGGCGTGCGTCCGGCGCCGGAGACGCCGGACTTGGCGTCCACCACGATCCGCGTTCCAAGCGCCACCCCCGACTCGAGCGCCGGGAATGCGGCCAGGGCCGTCGCCGTGGGGTAGCACCCAGGGACGGCAACGAGGCGCGCGCCCAAAAGCCGAGCGCGATCGAGCTCGGGTAGACCGTAGACGGCCTCGCTGAGCAGGCCTGGCGACGAGTGCTCCACCCCATACCACGCCTCGTAGACGCCCGCGTCGGTCAGACGGTAGTCCGCAGAGAGGTCGATCACCCGCACGTCGGCGGCGAGCAGCTCCGGAACGAGGTACATCGCCGCCGTGTGGGGCACGGCCAAGAAGGCGACGTCGGCGCTTGCGATGAGATCGGCCGTATCCGGAGCGACCAGCTCGACGTCGGTCGACCCCGCGAGCGCCGGGTAGACCTCATCGAGCCGCCTGCCGGCATCGGCGGCCGACGTTGCGCGGGCGAGCGAGAGTTCGGGGTGGCCGAGTACCCACCGGACAACCTCGACTCCTGCATAGCCTGCAGCGCCAACAACCGCGACTTCGATCACGCGTGCCCCGTTTCATCCGCCACAGGAGTATTGTGCGAGACTATATCCGTTTCGCCGCATAGCAGTCAATCTCTATTCATTTTTCGTACATAGACTGATGGATTTTTGCATTTCCGTGCGTCAATCGGCCCCTTCTACCCGGCACGATCGCCCGGGCCGGGTGTTCGGCCGCCCCTCCAGCATCCCGCCTACCCCCGCAACTCTCCACCCACAGCGCCCATGACCTTCTTGACCAACTTGGCGTGAGCGGTGTCGACCTCCTCGGTGGTGAGCGTGCGATCCGAAGCGCGGTAGGTCAAGGAGAACGCGAGCGATTTCTTGCCCGCCGGAATACCGGATCCCGTGTAGACGTCGAACAGGCGTGCGCGCTCCATGAGCCTTCCGCCCGCCGAGTTCAACGCCTGCTCGACTCTCTCGGCACTCACGGAGTCGTCGACGACGATGGCCACATCCAGTTCAACTCCCGGGAACCGCGCAGGTTCGACGAACGGCCTCGCGGGTCGGGCCGCCCTGCTCAGTCGGGCGAGATCGACCTCGAACACCGTGACAGGCGCGTCGACTTCGAAGCGGTCGAGAACCAACGGGTGCACCTCGCCGAGCCACCCGACCACCTCCCCTCCCACCATGACCTCCGCGGCGCGCCCCGGCTGAAGCCACCCGATCTCGGCTGCGCGGACCTTGAACCGCGGCAGCGCCATCTCGTGCGCAAGGCTCTCGAGGACGCCCTTGCCATCGAAGAAGCCGAGCGGTTCGGACGGCGCGTTCCATCCGGGCTCCTGCCACGAACCTGCGAGAACCCCTGCGACCACCGCGCGTTCCTTGGGCTGCTTGCGACCCTCGGCTGTCACGAACGTGGTGCCGACCTCGTAGAGGTGGACGTTTGCGACACCGCGTCGCTGGTTGAGCGAGACACTGCGCAGCAGGCCGGGCAGCAGTGAGCGGCGCAGGACCGCTTGCTCGCCCGACATCGGGTTGACCACCTCGACGAGCAGCTCGTCGTCGGCCAGTCGCATGCTGCAGCGTTCGGGATCCGAGGGGTCGGAGAACGCGTAGGTCATCGTCTCGTTGAGCCCCGCGGCGCGCAGGGTGACACCGACCCGGTCACGCCACCGCTGATCGGGAGTCAGCGCACCGACGCGCGTGCGGCCGCCCGGCAGCGTCGCGTCGACGCGCTCCATGCCCCAGATCCGCAAGACCTCCTCGATCAGATCGACCTCACGCTCGAGATCCGGTCGGTAGCTCGGCACTTCGACCTCGAGGCGGTCGGGGTGGCTTTCGACGACACAACCCAGTCTCGCCAGGATGCTCGCTGCCTCAGCGCACTCGATCTCGACGCCCAGGAGCTTGTGCAGCCGGGCGATGCGCAGCGTGAGGTGGGTCGCGACGTGCGGGCGGGGATAGACATCCACGATCCCTTCCGCGACCTCCCCGTCGGCGAACTCATGCATGAGCGCCGCCGCGCGGTCGAGCGCGGCGACGCACGCGGTGCGATCCACACCGCGCTCGAATCGCAGCGACGCTTCTGAGATCAGACCCAAGGTGCGGCTCGTGCGGCTCGTCGTCTCAGGATCGAACCGTGCGGACTCGAGCAAGATGTTGACGGTGGTGTCGGAGACCTCGGTGGACTCTCCACCCATCACTCCGGCCAGCGCCACCGGTCCGGTGGGATCACAGATGAGCAGGGTCGAATCACCCAGCGTGCGATCGACCCCGTCCAGCGTTCGCAGCGTCTCTTGAGGGGCAGCACGCCGCACCGTGATAGCGGCGCGCCCCTGCGGGTCGGTGGCGAGGGTGTCGAAGTCGAACGCGTGAAGGGGCTGGCCGAGTTCGAACATCACATAGTTCGTGATGTCCACCACGTTGTTGATGGGGCGCGCGCCCGCAGCCGCGACCTTCTCGGCGAGCCAAGCGGGCGACGGGCCGATCTTCACGTTGCGGATGACCCGCGCCGTGTACCGCGCACAGAGGTCCTCGTCGGCGATCTCGACGGCACACTGCTCGGCGATGGGAGCGCCGGTCTCGACAGGCACGCTCGCAGGCATCGACGCGTGCTCCTCGAGCACAGCCGCGACCTCGCGCGCCACACCGGCAACCGAGAGACAGTCTGGCCGGTTGGGCGTGATCTCGAGCTCGATGACGGTGTCCGAAAGCCCGAACCACTCCGAGAAGCGCGCACCGACCGGGGCGTCTGCCGGAAGGACCATGAGACCTTCATGGTCCTCCCCCAGCCCCAGCTCTCGGGCCGAGCAGTTCATGCCCTCGCTCACGACACCTCGCAGCTTCGCCTTCTTGATCGCGAACCCGCCGGGCAGCTCCGCGCCCACGAGCGCGACCGGGACCTTGTCACCGGCCTCGAAGTTCTGAGCTCCGCAGACGATCTGCCGAGGAGTGCCGTCACCGACGTCCACGGTGGTCACCCACAGCTTGTCGGCCTCGGGATGCTTGACCTTCTCGGCGATGAGGCCTACCACGACGCCATCGAGGTCCTGGCCTGCGGTGGTGATCGCTTCGACCGCCGTACCGGTCATGTCCAGCCTGTCGGCCAGCTCGGCAGGCGTCAGCGTGACGGGCACGAGCTCCTTGAGCCACTTCATGGAAACACGCATGGATGGGCGTCCTCTCAGGATGTAGCGCGGATCAGTCTAGAACTGGCGTAGGAAGCGCATGTCGCCCTCGACGAGCATGCGAAGATCGGGCACGTTGTACTTGAGCGCGGCGATACGCTCGACCCCCAAACCGAATGCGAAGCCCGTGTAGCGCTCCGAGTCGATTCCGACGTGGCCGAAGACATTGGGGTCCACCATCCCGCAGCCGAGGATCTCGAGCCATCCGGTGTTCTTGCAGAACCGGCACCCCGCCCCGTCACAGATCCCGCACGACACGTCGACCTCCGCCGAGGGCTCCGTGAACGGAAAGAAGTGCGGGCGGAAGCGCGTCTTGCGATCCGGACCGAAGATCTCGCGCACGAAGTGGTCCAGCGTGCCTTTGAGGTCGGCGAAGGTGATGCCCTCGTCGACGACGAGCCCCTCGGCCTGCGTGAACTGCGGCAGGTGACTCGGGTCGGCGACGTCGCGCCGGTATACCTTGCCCGGAGCGAGAACGTAGACCGGCGGCTCGAGCTTCTCTAGCGTGCGCACCTGGACCGGCGAGGTGTGTGTCCTGAGCAGCACACCGCTCGGCTCGGGACCGTCGAACCGGTCACCCGACAGGTCCTTGACGTAGAAGGTGTCGGTTGCGGCGCGAGCGGGATGCTGCGGCGGGTGGTTGAGCGCCGTGAAGTTGTAGTACTCGAGCTCGACCTCGGGACCCTCTGCGATGGTGTAGCCGAGCCCGAGGAAGATGTCGACGATCTCACTCGTGATCCTGCTGATGAGGTGCCTGCTGCCCAGCGGGTGCGACCTGCCCGGAAGCGTCACGTCCACGGACCCGGCCGAGATCCGGGCTTCAAGCGCTGCCGAGGAGAGCTCGGACTTCCGCGCTTCGAGCGCATTCTCGAGCGCCGCTCTCACCTCGTTGGCGGTCTTGCCCACCGCCGGTCGCTCCTCGGGAGACAGTGCACCAAGCCCACGCAAGACGCCCGTCAGCGAGCCCTTCTTTCCGAGGTAGAAGACCCGAACCGCATCGAGCGCCGCCAGATCCGACGCCTCCTGGATGGCCGCGAGACCTCGGGACTGCTGTTGTTTGAGTTCGTCGACGACACCCATACCAGGGATGCCCCTTTCTCCACCGGTGTGCGAAAACAGCGAGGAGCCGGACCCCGCCCTTGATTACCTTCCCAAGGACGAGAGTCCGACTCCCGCGGTACCACCCTGGTTGACCCGAGATAGCCGTCGGGCCCACTCTGCTCGCCGTCTTCGTTCGACGACGATCGCACTGCGGCTTCACACCGCAACTGTCCCGATATCGGGGGATCCGGCTCGCCTACCAGGTGCGTTCGCACCGTTCAGCTCGCGGCTCGTGGAGTGAACCGCCTTCAGCTCGACCGTTCGGCCCTTCCAGTCGTGGGGCCCTTCCCTGGTCGGTCGCGCGAAGCGAAAGCGTCGTCTCCGTCATCGCCGTGCACTATGCGTTTGCGCAGGCAGTGTATCGCAACGCGCCGGCCTATCGCCAGCGTTGAAGCACCGTGCCCACTGGTAACACCGACACGACGCGCCCCACGACATCGGTCTTCGAAGCGGCCGCGAAGTCGTCCACGGGGTTGGCGTCACCACGCGTGACGAGCGTCCCGTCCTCCCTGACCTCCCGGACACGGTGCAGGAACAAGCCCCGGCCGGATGTGATCAAGACGATGTGCCCCCGTGCAGGTACAGCACCACGTTCGACCACGACGACATCGCCATGCTCGAGCGCCGGGCGCATCGAACCTCCGGCGACGCGGATCGGGGCGTAGCGCTGGTGTAGCGCGAACAGGCTCGCAGCGATCACGGCGTAGACGATCAGCTGAGGCAGGTATGCTCTCAGTCGGACCATCAGTGGGCCTGCTCGGCATCCACGTAGAGTGACAGCTTCACGTAGTCGTCGGCGAGGTTGTTGCCTGCGCCGGCGGGGAGTCCTACCTCGAAGCGCAGGTCACCGCGAGCACCCGGTGCGAGGCGGACCGCCGCGGTCTTCATGGCCGACAACGGACCGGTATAGAGCTCCGCTCCGCCGCACGTGACCCGACAGGTGAGCGCCTCGTAGAACTCGGTGATGCCGGCCTTCTTCGACGGCGTGACCACGACATCGGCCGGCAGGGTGCCATCGTTGAGCACCGACATCGTCCTGAGCGCGGTCGCGCCCGGCGCAAGCGACTCGATGGCAAGCGGAGCGCTGGTCGGCTCGGTGGAAAGCGCGACGGTGCCTCCCCGTATCACGCTCTCGGGCACCTGAACCTGGGCGGTGAAGTAGGCACCGGCAGCGCCTATGGACAGGGCGAGCACAGCACCCACCAGGGCCGTAAGGATCCTTCTGAACATCGCTTCCTCCTCGTAGATCGGTCCCGCCGAGGGGAGGCGGTAGTGGAATGGTCGGCCGGTGGCGCCGCCCGGCCCAGACACACGGTAGCGCGAGCATCGAACCAGACGCTTATCGCGGCCTTACCGTGCGGGACGCCGCTCCGCCCGAAAGCCGGAATACGAAGAAGCCCCGCTGAAGGCGGGGCCTCTCGTATTCGACTGGTGGTCGTTCTCGTTACGCCGAAGCCTGCTTGGCAAGGTCAGCGATCTTCGCGAACGAAACGGGGTCGTTGATCGCCATGTCTGAGAGGACCTTGCGATCGAGCGTGATGCCGGCAAGCTTCAGCCCGTGCATGAACGCGGAGTACGACATCCCGTTCAGGCGCGCGCCGGCGTTGATGCGGGTGATCCACAGGCGGCGGATCTCACGCTTCTTGTTGCGTCGGTCACGGTACGTGTACTGCAGCGAGTGCTGGACCTGCTCTTTGGCGGCCTTGTAGCTGCGGCTCTTATTGCCGTAATAGCCCTTGGCACGAGTAAGTACGGTGCGGCGCTTCTTCTTGGCCGACACTGCACGCTTTACGCGAGGCATACTCGATCACTCCTTGCTTGACTTCGAGGGGAGAGCCACAGCGACTTAGCCGAGGCCGAGATTCTTCTTGATGACCGCCGTGTCGCACGCAGCGACCTCTGTCTCCTGGCGGAACCCGCGCCTACGCTTGGGGCTCTTGTGCTCGAGGATGTGGCTCTTGAACGCCTTGCCGCGCATGATCTTGCCAGTGCCGGTCACACGGAACCGCTTCGCGGACGACTTGTGGGTCTTCTGCTTAGGCATCTTGTGCCGTACCTCCCTGTTCGTTCTCGGCAGCCGGCTCGGCAGCCTCTGTCTCGTCGGTCTTGGCCGCCTTCTCAGGGGCCTTCTTCAGCGGAGAGATCAACATGTGCATGTTGCGTCCCTCGAGCTTGGGCTGGGTCTCGATGATGGCCAGCTCGGCCAACTCCCCGGCCAGCCTCTCCAAGATGTTGAGCCCGAGTTCCGGATGGGCCATCTCGCGCCCTCGGAACATGATCGTGACCTTCACCTTGGCGCCGGCGTCGAGGAAGCGCAGGATGTGCTTCTTCTTGGTCTCGTAGTCGTGCTTGTCGACCTTGGGCCGGAACTTCATCTCTTTGATCTCGACCTTGGACTGGTTCTTGCGAGCCGCCTTGTCCTTCATGGACTGCTCGTACTTGAACTTGCCGTAGTCCATGATCTTGCAGACCGGCGGGTCCGCGGCGGGTGCGATCTCCACCAGATCGAAGCCCTGCTCGTCTGCGATCCGCAGTGCGTCACTCATGGCGAAGATGCCGAGTTGACTGCCGTCGAAGCCGATGAGACGGCACTTCGCGGCGCGAATGCGATCGTTGAGCCTGTACTCGGTGCTGCTGATAGGCAGCTCACCTCCGTGTCTATCCGTCGAGCGGCACAAAGCCGCCATGCGAAACAAAAAACTCCCGCGGCGCGGTGGCCGACGGGAGTACGCACGAAACAAGAAGGGCGGACTGCAACGTGCGTCTGCGACCTTCGCCGTGCTTCTCATCGACCAAGCAGCTACCGCATGCGGCGCCGCGATGGTGGGGACCGGTGTGTCTCGCCTGCCTCAGGCAGCCGGGGTCCCTCTTTTCAGCGATATTCGATTAGCTCAGGGATTGTACTCGCCGCCGAAGCACGTGTCCAGCGCCCTGCCCTCGTCCATCCTCGGCCAGGCTGCAGCCGGGCATCACCGCGCGGAAAGTACCGTCGATTCATCGAGCCAGCAGCAACACGACGAACGCCAGCGCGACAGCCAGTGCCGAGGCGACAGGCCAGCCGAGTAATCCGCGCTCCAACGCAGTGGCCCACTCGCGCATGGGAGCCAACAGTGAATCGTTCGGGCGCGGTGCGCTCTTCGCAATGCCCTGGTCGTCCGTAGCGAGACCGTCCTGATAGCGAACCCACGCCTCGTCACCCCACCGCATGGCGGCGGCCCAGATGTCGCCCACGGGCACGATACCCACGAGCGACGACAGGCGGGCTCGCAGCGCGTACGCAGTGGCAGCCAGAGCACATCCCACCACCACCGGCCATGCGAGGATCCACACGTAGTGCGCGGTCAGGGATGCCCGCGCCGCATACCTCACAGCCTGATCGGTCACGACCCACAACAGGCCGCCCGTGAACGCGAGCAGGATCCAGGTGGCGACCGTCAAGCGGCGCCGGCTGGCAGCGGTTGCCGGTTCGAACTCGCCGGCTCCCTGCCACAACAAGACGATGAAGCGTGCCACCAACAGGGTCGTCCCCACTGCCGCAAGGGGTAGCGCCGTCTCGAGCAGGTGCGCCCACGGTGCAGGCGCTTCGCCGGTCACGCCTTTGAGCGCGACTTTGGAGATCGCCCCGCTCGTGAGCGGCAGCCCTGCAAGCGCGAGCGCGGGCAGCGCGACCAGCCAGATCCCCTTCCGAGAACCGGGGATCCCGACGGTGTCACCGCCCATGAACAGCGTCCCTTTGGCGAACCCGTGGTGCACCACGTAGATGCCCACGGCGGCGACCGCCGCAGGCCAGAGCTCGGCTGTTGACAGCCCCGCGCCGATGCCGATCATCATCAGGCCGAACTGACTCATGCTTGAGTACGCGAGCACGTGACGCGGTTGACTCTGCACCACGCCGACGAAGGCCCCGTAGAACGCGGCGAGGACCCCCAGCGCCATGAGAGCCGATCCCCATCCGGGCAGGTCGAGCACGCCGCCGGGCATGAACCGTATGAGCCCCACGATGCCAGCCGATGACACGACTCCCGCCAGCGCGGCACCAGCCCCCGCAGGAACAGCGCGGTAGGCGCCGGGCATCCAGCCGCTGAGCCCGGGCGAACCGATCTTCACCCCGAAAGCCACCACGAGCGCGAAGATCCCGGCATCGCGCCAAGCCGAACCGGCGAGCGCCAAGGCGAACGGCACCGGCTCGGTCGATCCGACCAGCAGTCCGGTGAGCAGCATCACCTCCGCGAAGAGCGTGAACGCCAGGTAGCTGCGACCCGCCCTGCGCGCCCGCTCGGTACCGTCGTGCACGATGAGTCCGTAGGATGCGAGCGCCATCACGGAGAACGCCGCATAGAAGACGGCCGGGCCCTGGGCGAAGGCGAGTGTGACCGAACCGGCGGCCGCAAGGACGAACAGCGTCCAGAACCTCCCGAGGTCCACGGCGCCTCGACGCCACGTGGCGATCGCAGCGGCGCACCACACCACCACGGCCAGGATCAGGAACAGTCCGCTCGAGGTGTCGAGCCCGAAGCTTCCGGGTGTCCATGGCACGACGAGGCCGACAGGAGCGCCGGTCGTTGCGGCAGCCCATGAAGCGGGTGCCCATGAGGCGCCGGCCAACGGACCCAAGGCGAGCCCCATCGTCGCAGTGAGGACGAGGGGGATGACCATGCGACGATCGCCTTCGAAGCGCCGGGAAGCCGGGTCGGCACCATCCTCGCGTGAGGCCCATTCCGGCCGGGGCGTGCCGAACCACGCGCGCCCGAGCATGGGCATGAAGTACGCGGCGTTGAGCAGTGTGCTGACCCCGAGCACGATGACCGGCCAGAGTTCGCCGCCCGTGAGCGCCCCGGTACCCAGGCCCCACTTGGAGACGAAGCCCGCGATGGGGGGCACTCCGGTGATACCCAGTGCCGCCACCGAGAAGGCCAGCATCGTGAAGGGCATGCGACGGCCCACGCCGTCCATCTGACTCACTCGGTTGATCTTGAGTTCCTCGGCGAGCACGCCTGCGGTGAAGAACATGGTGATCTTGAGTACCGCATGATGCGCGAGATGCGCCACGGCCGCCGCTGCCGCTACGGGCGTGCCGATGGCCAGACCCAGAACGATGTAGGAGAGTTGCCCGATCGTCGAGTATGCCAGTCGCTTCTTGATGTCGTCTTGTGCGAGCGCTCTCACCGATGCGAACACGATCGTGAACGCCGCGAGCGCCGCCAGCGGAGTCAACACGCCCAGCGCGCGACCGGTGTCGAAGCCGTAGATGTCGAGCACGACGCGCGCGATACCGAACACGCCGGCCTTCACGACCGCAACCGCATGCAGAAGCGCGCTCACCGGAGCGGGAGCCACCATCGCCGCGGGCAGCCAGCCGTGTACCGGGAACAAGGCCGCCTTGACACCGAAACCGGCGATGAGAAGCGCGAACACGACCGTGAGCTGCGCGGGGTGCGCCATGACGACGCCCGCCGGCAGCACGCCTGCCGAGAAGTCTCCCCCGCCGCCGAGCGCGTAGAGCCACACGACTCCCAACGCCAGAACGGTGCCACCGGTGAGCGCATAGAGCAGGTAGGTACGCCCCCCCTTCAGTGCCGCCGGGCTGCCGGAGTGCACGACAAGCGGGTAGGTCGCCAGCGTCAGCGCCTCGTAGAAGACGAACAGCGTGAGCAGGTTCGCGGACAGCGCGATGCCGATGGCCGAGCCGACACACACCGCGAAGAAGCCGAAGAACCGCGCCCTCTCGCTCCCGTGTGACAGGTAGCCCGTCGCATAGACGGTGGTCACGAGCCACAGTCCGGCCGCGACCACCGCGAACAGGGCACCGAGCCTGTCGATGGCGAGCCCGAGGCTGAACCCGAGCAGCGGGGTCCCGATCGTCGCCTCTACCCCGGCTGCGGCATACACCCCGACGAGGACCGAGCACGCGACCGCCACCGCGCCCGCGACAAGGCCCACGACGGTGCGGGCCTTGCCCCGACGCTCGCCCAGCAGGAAGACGACCACCGCAGCGATCCAAGGGGCGCCCACGGCGCCGGTCAAGGCGAGTTGAGGAGCCGTCACGGCGTCACCCCCGCGGCAAGGGCCGTCGCCGCAGGAACGATGAGTTCCAGCACTCGGTGCCCGAAGATGCCCAGCACCAACGACGTGATGGCGAGTACGAGTGGCACCCACGACAGCACCGGCCTGTGCAGCCCCGGCTGCGGCGAGTCACCGCCCGGCGGTCGACGGCGGTTCGGATCGCATGAACACCGCAACCACGCGAAAGACGTAGACACCCGCAAGCAGTCCTCCGCCGAGCACCGGGACCGCCCACCACCATGCCCCGGTGGCGATCGCCGCCGAGACGTAGAGCCACTTCGAGACGAAGCCGCCGCTCGGCGGCAGTCCTATCATCGACACGCCGGCGATCCCGAATGCGAACGCCTGGGCAGGCGCACGACGCGCGAGCCCGCCGAGGTCTGCGATGCGATCGTGCCCGACGATCGCGAGTATGGAGCCGGCGGCAAGGAACATCGCGCCCTTCGCGAGCCCGTGCGACACAGCGTGGAACACCCCGGCGCTGATCGCGGTCGACATCTGTGCCGGCTCAGTGGCTGCGGCCACGAGCGGGAACAGGATGAACAGGTAGCCGATCTGCGCCACCGTCGAGTACGCGACCAGCATCTTGAGACGCGCCTGCGTGAACGCCTGAACCGAACCCCAGACGATCGCGATGGCGCCGAGGAGACCGAGGACCAGCGGGAGTCCGGGAATCAGCTCTCCCCCGTCCATGACGGTCATGAATCGCAGGATGATGTAGAACGACCCCTTCACGACCAGCGCCGAGAGGACCGCGCTCACCGGCGATGCCGCATTCGCGTGCGCGGGCGGCAACCAGAAATGCATGGGAACCAGAGCGGTCTTGATCACGAGTCCCACGACCGCTACGCCCAAGCCGACCTGAGCGGCGGGAGACGAGAGCGTCTTCTCGGCGAGGATCGTCAGATCGAGCACACCTGCCGCACCGTAGATCATCGCCACGCCCAGCAGGTAGAACAGCGAACCCGCGATCGCCGCGAGCATGTAGCGCATCGCGGCGACGATCGCGGTCTTGGTACCGCCGACGGCGACCAGTGCGACAGCGGAGACGCTCACGAGCTCGAGGCAGACATAGAGGTTGAAGATGTCGTTCGTGCAGAACAGCGCGACGAGTGATCCCCACAAGAAGAGCCACAGGGGCCAGTAGTGTCGGTAGCGCTCGTCGCGACCGAAGTAGGAGGCGGCGTAGATGGTCACCGCGAGCCCCACGACTGCGGCAAGCACGATCATGACCGCCGAGATGCCGTCCACCCGGAAGTCGATCCCCAGCGGGGCACCCCAACCGCCGACCTGGTAGCTGAGGGGACCGCTCGCGCGAACGACGCCGGCGAGTGCCAGCGCGAAGATCAGCTCGACAGAGGCGGCCACCATCGACACCACGCGCGCACCACGAGCGTTGGCGAGGAATGCCAGCGGGGCGGCAAGAATGAGCACACCGATGGTGAGCGCTGGGGCGTGCTGCGCGAACCAAGCGCTCATCGGTCATCAACCGCCTCATCGAGCGTCACCGATCCGGTCTCGGTGTGAATCCGCTTGACGAGCGCCAGCGCGAAAGCTGTGGCGGAGACCGTGACCACGATCCCGGTGAGGACCATCGAATGGGGGAGCGGGTCCGGGACGTCGCCGGGCACTCGGCGCGCGATCGCGACGATGACGAGGAAGACCCCCGAACTCATGATGTTGAGCGCCAGCACCTTGTGGAGCAGGTGGGGCCTGGTCGCGAGCCCGTACAGGCCGATGCAGAACAGCAGCGCTCCGCCCACTCCGTAGAGGTCGGTCTGACTGATGATCACCGAGGACATCACAGCTCCCGCTCATGACGCTCGGGGGTCGCAGATGCGATGAAGAGGCTGACGAGGATCACGCCGATCGAGAAGGTCAGCCATGACTCGATGACGATCATCAGCTGCTTCTCGGCTCCGTCGGGATACTCGAGGAGGGTGCCGCCCAGAAAAAGGGGCAGCATGGCGATCACGAGGAAGACGATGAAGCCCACCGCGATCGCGACGCGCAGTGCCGCGCGCGTCACCCACCCGGGTCGTGCGTAGCCCGACAGCGCGAGCAAGACGCCCGCGGCACCGAGCACGGCGCCCGCCTGGAACGCGCCGCCCGGGGCGTGCTCACCAGCCCACAGCAGATAGCCGCTCGTGAGCACCATCACCGGGACGAGAAGTCGCGTCATGCTCGACAACACGGGGTCGGCCGCAGGCGCGAGCGGAGCCCAGATGCCGGCTGTCTCCTTGCGCAGCGACAGCACTCCGATCGTCGCGAGCATCAACACCGCGATCTCGAGCAGCGTGTCGTAACCGCGGAAGTTGAGCAGCACCGCCGTGACAGGGCTCTTGACGCCGCTCGCGGCCAGGTTCTTGGCGACGATGGGCGCAAGACCGGCCTCGGTCTCCGGAATAGCGAGGACGCCGCGGGCTATCAAGACGAAGAGCCCCGCCGACATCACGCCCACGATCACTTCCAGCCCCGAGGGCCTGCTGCCACGGTCACTCATCGCGCTTCTCTTTCGGCGGGGATTCCCTGAGCACCGGGAACGGGACCTCGCGCCCTCTGAGGTGACCGACCGCGTCGAGCAGCAGCGCACCGGTGATGCCGGCACCGATCGCCGCCTCGGCCAAAGCGATGTCGGGTGCAGACAACCGCACCCATGCGAGTGCGGTGAGCAACCCAAGCGCGATGAACAGGACCACGGACTTGAACATCTTGGCCTCGGCCAGCGCGCGGACCGCCAGCCAGACGATGGTGAGAAGGAGCCCCACGTCCAGCAGTGCGCTCGACAGGGTCATGGCCTGCTCCACGGTTTGACGCCGCTCCGGCGTGCCGCAGTCGAGACCATGTGGCTCGCGGTGGCTCCGGCGACCAGTACGAGGGCCCACGTCAGGATCAGTTTGGCCGCCACGATCGCCGATTCGCTCTGTATGACCAAGGCGATGACGATGAACCCCAAACCGAGGTTGTCGGCTTTGGTGAGCGCATGAAGTCTCGTGTAGACATCAGGGAAACGCAGCACGCCGATGGACCCGGCCGCGAAGAAGAATGTGCCCGCCGTGAGCAGCACGATGGTGAGGATGTCCACTGCGCTCATCTCGGTGGCCCCGGTTCGGTCTCGTCGGGCGGATCGCTGACCATGCCGTGCCAGGCCCGTTTGACGAAGGCGACCACCGTCATCGCTGCCAGCAGGGCGAAGACGAGCCCCACGTCACGCAGAGAAGGAACGTCAAGTCCGAACGAAAGGAGGAGCAGCATCGCCACGCCTGCCGTGCCGAACAACTGCGCCGCGAGCATGCGGTCCGCCGGAGAGGGCCCGCGCTCGACCCGGATGAGCCCCACCACGATGGTGCCGAGAAGCACGACGGCGTAGCTCACATAGATGGACTCAGTCATGGCCGCCCTCCCCTCCGGGGCTGGCGTCCGGGGTGGTGGCCGCCAGCTCGAGTCCGAGCGCTGAGGCGATGCGCTCCTCGACCCGCTCGACATCACTGCGGATGGGCATCGTGTCGTCGAGCACGTGCAGGACCAGCGTGTCGCCTTCGAAGCCCGAGCTCAGCGTTCCCGGCAGCAAGCTGACCGTGTCGGCGAGCAGAACGCGAGCCGACTCGGTCGGCAGCCGAATCGGACAGGTGACGAAGCCCGGCGAGATCGGCATGGAAGGCCGCACCGCACGCCATGCGACGTCCACTCCGCCGATCACCGAGTGATACGCGAAGAAGCCTGCGAATCGCGCAGCGCTCAGCGGGCGCAGGTGCCACCCGCGCTCAGGAGTCAACCTGAGCGATGCGACACTCGCGAAGAGCGCGAACGGAGCCCCGAACACCCACGACGAACCATCGCCCTCGGCAAGCACCCACCACAGCAGCGCGAAGACGATCAGTCGTTCGAGGAGTCTGACCGTGAGGCGCATGCGTTTAGACGGCCTCGCTTCGGACGCGGGATACGAAGTCCTCGATACTCATCGCGCCGATGTCACCCTCGGTCCTCTCGCGGACTCCGACGGTGCCGGTCTCGATCTCCTTGTCGCCCACGACCAGCATGTAGGGGACCTTCGACTGCTGGGCCTTGGCGATCTTGACGCGCATCGGCTCGCTGTCGGCGACGACCTCGGTGCGGACACCGGCGGCATTGAGCTGTCTGGCGAACGCCTCGCTCGCTTCCAAGTGGCGGTCGGAGATCGGGATGATCGAGGCCTGGACGGGAGCGAGCCACACCGGGAACGCACCGGCATAGTGCTCGATCAGGATCCCGAAGAAGCGCTCCATCGAGCCGAGGATGGTTCGGTGCAGCATGTAGGGCTGCGCCTCGGTGTTGTCGGCCGTGCGGTAGGTCAGTCCGAACCGCTGTGGCAGATTGAAGTCGACCTGGATGGTGGCGGTCTGCCACGTGCGGCCGATGGCATCTTTGAGCTTGATGTCGATCTTGGGACCGTAGAAGGCGCCGTCGCCCTCGTTGATCTCGAACGGGACGCCGCGCTCCTTGAGGGCCTCGATCAGGGCATCGGTCGAGATGTCCCAGAACTCCTGGTCCCCGATGGACTTCTCGGGACGCGTCGAGACCTCGGCCGAGTACTCGAAACCGAAGACCCCCACCACGTAGTCCACGAGATCGAGCATGCCCATGACCTCGTCGTGCACCTGTTCGGGCGTACAGAAGATGTGGGCGTCGTCTTGGGTGAAGCTGCGGGCGCGCATGAGACCGTGCACGACACCGGAGAGCTCGTGGCGATAGACCGTGCCGAATTCGAAGAGCCGGAACGGCAGGTCTCGGTAGCTCTTGAGCGTGTCCCCGTAGATCATCAGGTGCCCTGGGCAGTTCATCGGCTTGATGCCGTACTCGCTCGTCTTGCCGTCGCCCTCGTCCACCTCGAAGAAGTACATGTTCTCGCGGTAGTTCTCGTAGTGGCCCGAGATCTTCCACACGTCGGCCTTGTAGATGTGCGGCGTGATGGCTTCGACGTAGCCACGCTCGTAGAGGACGCCGCGCAGCCACTCCTGCAGGATCCGAAGCACCCGCGCGCCCTTGGGGTGGTACAGCGGCAGGCCGGCGCCGGCCTCCTCGTGGAAGCTGAACAGGTCGAGCTCCTTGCCGAGCTTGCGGTGATCGCGCTTCTCGGCCTCTTCGATGCGCGTCAGGTATGCGTCGAGGTCCTTCTGGCTGAACCACACGGTGCCGTAGATGCGCTGCAGCATGGGTCGGTCCGAGTCGCCGCGCCAGTACGCGCCCGCTATCTTGGTCAGCTTGAAAGCTCCCAGACGCGCGGTCGACGGGACGTGAGGTCCCCGGCACAGGTCGGTGAACGCACCCTGCGTGTAGGTGGAGATCGTCTCCCCTTCCGGCAGCTCGCCGATGAGTTCCTGCTTGTACGGCTGCTCCTCGAATGCGTCGAGCGCCTCGAGCCGATCGAGCACGGTTCGCGTGAACGGCTTCTCCTCGGCCACGATCTGGCGCATGCGCTCCTCGATCGCCTCGAGGTCCTCGGGGGTGAAGCTGCGTCCTATCTCCATGTCGTAGTAGAAGCCGTCCTCGATCGCCGGCCCGATGCCGAACTTCGCGAGCGGGAAGAGCTGCTTGACCGCCTCGGCCATCACGTGAGCGGTGGAGTGGCGCAGGATGTGGAGCGCTTCGGGGCTCCTGTCGGTGATGATCTCCACAGCGGCTCCGTCGGGCAACGTGGCCTCCACGTCGACGAGTTCGCCATCGACTCTTCCTGCGATGGCCGCCTGGGCGAGTCGCGGACCGATCTGAGCGGCGAGATCGAGGACGTTCGCGCCCTCGGGAAGCTGCTTGCCGCTGCCGTCCGGCAGCGTGACGGTGATCTGTGGCATGGGACGTGTCTCCTTTGAGTTACACAACCGCCCCGCGGTGGTCGGCGGGGCGGTGTTCAGCGTATCACGGGTCGCGAGAAGCGACGGCGCACGCCGCCGCTCAGGCTACTGCTTGGTCTTGCAGTACGGGCACACTCCCCAGCTGAGCCGCAGAGCCTTCCCACACTCGACGCACGACTTGCGAAGCTTCTTCATACAGCTCGGACAGATGAGGAAGTCCTGCTCGACCGGCTTGTGGCACGCAGGACAGCTCTCGTACTCACGCGCGAGCGCCGCCTCCTTCGCCTTGATCTCCAGGTCGCGCTCCCGGGCATCGTCGACGAACTCAGGAGGCCGGACCACCAGGTAGACGATCCATCCGGCGATCGAGAACGCCAGCACCGCGAGTCCCCAGAACCATCCCATGGCACCTCGGCGGTTGGCATCACGCCACGTCCAGAAGACCAGTGCGATATCGAAGACGATGAAGAAGAGCACGCACAGGTTCCGAGAGAGCAGGAACTCCGGACTCTTGAGGATCGGATCGAGAAGCTCGCCCATCATCTCCCTTTCGTGACCGTCGCCCCACGCGGGCATACGCGTGGATTCTAGCAGAAGCTCCCAATCAGACCCGACTGCCGGCTAGGGCGTTGCCGAAGCGTCGCGGAGCGCGGTTCGGGCCTGGCCCGCGGTGGTGAGTGAGCCGGTGACGACCACTCCGTATGCGCCGTCGCGCACGGCTTGGTCGACGGCCCTGACCAGGGGCACGGCGATGCGGGCCTCGCGCCCGGTCTCGCGTTCGACGATCCCGGCGAGTGTCTCGGCGTCCAGGGCACGCACAGAGCGAGGGGCGGTCACGATGAACTCCGAGGCGACCGGCGCCAGCGCGCGCACGATCCCCGCCGCATCCTTGTCGGCCAGCACACCGAGAACGACGAGTGGTCTGCGGGTCCGATCCGGCCACGCCGCGGCGATCGCCCTCGCGAGGTACGCCGCCGCCTGTGGATTATGGGAGCCATCCACGATCAGTGGCGGCCTGTCGCGAAGCATCTCGAATCGCCCGGGAATGGTGAGGCCTTTCAAGGCACGCCGCAGGCACTCGGTCCGGAGCCCCCGCCCGAGCGTGGCCTCGGTCGCGGCGATGGCTGTCGCCACGTTACCCGCCTGGTAGGCCGGCGCGGCGATCGACAGGCCGAAGTAGTCGCCGTGGACTCCGCGCACGTCGAAGGTCGTGAACCCCCCGGGCGAGTCGGGCCAGCCCGTGACCTCGTACCGGACGGTGAGGGCCTCGACGACGGGACTGTGGTCGTCGCCCTCGCGTACGGCGCGGGCGTGCGTGCCCACCTCGCGGGAACGGTCGATGAACACTGAATCCAGTCCTGCGGTTCCGGGACCGAGCACCGGAGCGCTCGCCGGCTTGATGATCGCGGCCTTCTCGGCGGCGATCTTCTCCAGCGTGTCTCCGAGCACCGAGGTATGGTCGAGTCCGACTCCGGTGATCACCGCGACCGCGGGATCCACGACGCTTGTCGCATCCCAGCGTCCGCCCAGGCCCACTTCGAGGACCGCGGTGTCCACACCGCGCACGCGGAAGTGCCACAGCGCGGCAGCGGTGGTGAGTTCGAACTCAGTGAAGCCGGACTCCTGGCCCTGGGCACCCGGGCGCAACCGCTCGGCCACAGCGAGCACGGCCCCCACCGCAGCGGCGAACTCGGTGTCACTGACGGGTCCTGTCCCGACTTCGACACGTTCGTTCACCCGCTCCAGCTCGGGACTCGTGTAGAGTCCGGCGTCACGTCCGTGGGCGCGCAGGAACGCGTGTGTCATCCGAGCGGTCGACGTCTTGCCGTTGGTTCCCGTCACCTGCACCGAAGCGAACGTGTCCTGCGGGCGGCCCAGCGCCTCGCACAGTGCGACTATTCCGTCGAGCGAGGGGTTGGTGCCGAACACCAGCGCGTCGACAAGCGCGGCGACCGCATCGTCGTAGCTGGTCGCGGGCATCGCTGAACGCCCCCGCTACTCGAGTTCGGCGAGCTGCGCATCGACCAGCCCGAGTGCCTCGGTGAGCTGGGCGGCCTTGGCGCGGTCCTTCTCGACGACATCCGGCGAGGCCTTAGCGAGGAAGCCCGGATTCGCGAGTTTGCGCTCGAACCGGTCGAGGTCCGCGGCCAGCTTCGCGCGCTCCTTGGCCAAGCGAGCCGCTTCCGCGACGAAGTCAACGAGCCCCTCGAGAGGCACGTAGACCTCCATCCCGCTCGCGATCACCGTGGCCGAGTGCTCCGGCTTGACCGCGTCCACACCCGCCGAGAACTCCGATACCCCGGCGAGCCGGTGCATCTCTCCGAACTCGGAGTTGACCCATTGGTCGTCGGCGTCGCCCGATGTCCTGATCACGACCGCGACTCCTTGCTTGGGAGGGATCGCGTAGCGGGCGCGGACTGCGCGAATGCCGGTGACGATGTCGATCAGCCGTGAGATCGATCGCTCGGCGCCCTCATCGGCGAAGCGCGAGAGCCCCGAGGCGCTGGGCCACGCAGCGATCATGAGCGATGCAGGCTCGCCGGACTCCGCGAGGGGCAGATTGCGCCAGATGGCCTCGGTCACGAAGGGCATCATGGGGTGCAGCAAGCGCAGAGCCTGGTCGAGCACGAACACGAGGATGCGCTGCACGCTCGCTCGCTCCTCCCCGCCCGCTTGGAGCCGCGCCTTCGCAAGCTCGATGTACCAGTCGCAGAACTCGTTCCAGAAGAAGTCGTACAGGGCGCGCGACACGTCGCCGAACTCGTAGGTATCGAGCCCCTCGTCCACGCGTGCGGACAGCTCAGCGAGCCGTGACAGGATCCAGCGGTCGGCGACCGTGTGGGCGACCGGTTCGCCCGGCACGTGACCTTCGAGGTTCATGAGGACGAACCGGCTCGCATTCCAGATCTTGTTGGCGAAGTTCCGGCTCGATACGAGCTTCTCCTCGCTGAACTTGAGGTCTTGCGCGCCGGTCACCTGAAGCATCAGCCCGAAGCGCATGCCGTCGGCGCCGTAGTGGTCCATCAGGTCGAGTGGGTCGACGCCGGTGCCAAGCGACTTGCTCATCCGCTTGCCCTCGGCGTTGAAGACCGTGGGGTGGATGATGACGTCGTCGAAGGGTACCTTGCCGTCGACGAAGTACATGCCGCTCATGACCATGCGCGCCACCCACAGGAACAGGATGTCGCGGGCGGTGGACAGCACGCTCGTGGGATAGAAGTAGTCGACGCGAGGGTCAGCCTCCGGCCACCCGAGTGTCGCAAAAGGCCACAGCTGGCTCGAGAACCACGTGTCCAGCACGTCTTCGTCTTGGCGCACCCGCGCCGAACCGCACTTCGGGCATTCGGTGATGTCTTCCATGCTCGCAAGCGTCGCACCGCAGGTGTCGCAGTAGAACACCGGGATGCGGTGACCCCACCACAACTGCCGGGAGATACACCAGTCGCGGATATTCTCCATCCAGTGGAAGTAGACGTTCTCCCACCGCTTGGGATGGAAGGTGACGCGACCGTCCCTGACCGCCTCGATCGCGGGCTCGGCCAAGGGGCGCATGTCGACGAACCACTGGTCGGAGAGCCACGGCTCGATGGTGGTGTGGCAGCGATAACAGTGCCCCACCGAGTGGACGTGGTCGTCGATCCCGACCAGCAGACCGAGGGCTTCCAGGTCGCCGACGATCCGCTTGCGGGCCTCATGCCGGTCGAGGCCTGCGTATGCTCCACCCGCCTCGGTGATGGTCGCATCGGCGTTCATCACGTTGATCTTGGCGCAGTCGTGGCGCTCGCCGATCTCGAAGTCGTTGGGGTCGTGCGCCGGAGTGACCTTGACCGCGCCCGAGCCGAAGCTCGGGTCCACGTAGTCATCGGCCACGATGGGGATCTCGCGTCCCACGAGCGGAAGCACGACGGTCGCGCCCACCAGTGCGCGGTAGCGTTCGTCGTCGGGGTGCACCGCGACGCAGGTGTCGCCGAGCATGGTCTCGGGACGGGTGGTGGCGACCACCACGTGGTCGACGCCGTTCACCGGCTCCTTCAACGGATAACGCAGGTGCCACAGGTGGCTGTCGACGTCCTCGTGCTCGACCTCGATGTCGGACAGAGCCGTCGAGCAGCGCGGACACCAGTTGATGATGCGCTTTCCTCGGTAGATGAGGCCCTTCTCGAACCAGTCGACAAAGACCTTGCGCACGGCCAGCTGGTACGTGGGGTCCATCGTGAACCACTCGTCCGAGTAGTCACAGGAGCAACCCATCGCCTTGAGCTGGCCGATGATCGTGGAGCCGTGCTCGTGGCGCCACTCCCAGCACGCGTCGACGAAGGCCTCCCGGCCGACGTCATGGCGGCTCTTGCCCTCAGCCGCGAGCTTCTGCTCGACCTTGTTCTGAGTCGCGATACCCGCGTGATCGGTACCGACCACCCAGCGCGTCGGCCTGCCGGTCATCCGCTGGCGCCTGACGACGACATCCTGAATGGTGTTGTTGAGCGCGTGCCCCATGTGAAGCGAGCCGGTCACGTTCGGGGGCGGTATGACCACGGTGTAGGGGCGCTCACCCTCGATGATCGCCTGGCTGAAGTATCCGCCCTCCTGCCACGATGCGAAGATCGGGCCTTCGACCGCTTGTGGATCGTAGGCACTGGGCATCTCGCTCACAGGACGTGTCCTTTCGCATGTGGTGGCAGCAGACAACGTGACGGGGTCGATTCTAGCAGTCCGTCCCACGTGTCCGGCGGAGTCCGGCGACCACACTCGCAGCACGACGGCAGCGGGCCGCCCGAAGGCGGCCCGCGAAGTAGCGATGGGGTGGCGTCGCCGCTAGGCGGATGCCTCGGCGGCGCCTCGCCGCACGACGGTGGGGCCCGCTGCGCCGTCCACGGTCTCCTCGGTCACCACGACCTTCTCGATGTCGGTGCTGCCGGGCAGCTCGTACATCGTGTCGAGCAGGATGCCCTCGCAGATCGAACGAAGCCCGCGCGCGCCGGTTCCGTGCTTGATGGCCTGCCGCGCGATAGCGCGAAGGGCATCCGGCGTGAACTCGAGCTTGGCGTCCTCGAGACCGAAGAGGCGCTGATACTGCTTCACGAGCGCGTTCTTGGGCTGGGTGAGGATCTCGACGAGGTCGTCTTCGGTCAGTTCGGCGACGCTGGAGACCACCGGCAGACGGCCGACGAACTCGGGGATCATCCCGAACCGGTTCAAGTCCTCGGGCAGCACCTGCGAGAGAAGCTGGCTTTCGGTGTCTCGCGAGGCGTCGGAGAGCTCCGCCTGAAAGCCGACTCCCCGCTTGCCGATACGGTCGGCCACGATCTTGTCGAGGCCCACGAACGCACCGCCCAAGATGAACAGGATGTTCGTGGTGTCGATCTTGATCAGCTCTTGCTGGGGATGCTTGCGACCGCCCTGGGGCGGCACAGAAGCCTCGGTGCCCTCGAGGATCTTGAGCAGCGCCTGCTGCACCCCTTCGCCGCTCACATCGCGCGTGATGGACAGGTTCTCCGCCTTGCGGGCCACCTTGTCGATCTCGTCGATGTAGATGATGCCGACCTCGGCGCGCTTCGTGTCGAAGTCGGCGGCGGTGATGAGTTTGAGCAAGATGTTCTCGACATCCTCGCCCACGTAGCCCGCCTCGGTGAGTGCGGTGGCGTCCGCGATCGCGAACGGCACCTTGAGCACGCGAGCGAGCGTCTGAGCGAGCAGCGTCTTGCCGCACCCGGTGGGGCCGAGCATCAGGATGTTGCTCTTCGCGAGCTCGACCTCGTCGTCGCGGACGCTGGCCGGCAGCGTCACTCGCTTGTAGTGGTTGTAGACCGCCACCGACAGGACCTTCTTGGCCCGATCCTGCCCGATGACATAGCCGTCCAACGCCTCGTGGATCTCGACGGGCGTGGGCAGGTCCTCGAGAACGGGACGCTCAACGGCGTCTTCAGCGAGTTCGTCTTCGACGATGTCGTTGCACAGCTCGATGCACTCGTCGCAGATGTAGACGCCCGGTCCGGCGATGAGCTTGCGCACGTGGCGCTGGCTCTTGCCGCAGAACGAGCACTTGAGCTGCTCGGGGCCGCTCTGGCCGTCGGTACTGCGTGGCACGCTACTCGCCTTCCGTCGCCTTGCGGCTCTCGAGCACGTCGTCGACGAGCCCGTAGGCCTTGGCCTCCTCGGCCATCATGATGTTGTCGCGCTCGGTATCCAGGTGGATCTTGTCGCACGGCTGGCCGGTGTGCTTGGCCAGGATCTCGTCGAGCTGTGCGCGCATCCGAAGCATCTCTTTGGCCTGGATCTCGATGTCGGTGACCTGGCCTTGCGTGCCCCCCCACGGCTGGTGGATGAGCACGCGCGAGTGCGGCAGCGCGAAACGCTTGCCCGGCGCACCGGCCGCGAGCAGGACCGCGCCCATGCTCGCGCACTGGCCGATGCAGATCGTCGAGACCGGAGGCTTGATGAACTGCATGGTGTCGTAGATCGCCAGACCGTCGGTGACCGAGCCGCCGGGCGAGTTGATGTAGAGGTTGATCTCCTTGTCGGGATCGGCGCTCTCCAAGTGGAGCAGCTGCGCGATGACCAGGTTCGCGACATGATCGTCTATCGCGCTACCGAGGAAGATCACGCGCTCGTTGAGCAGGCGGGAGTAGATGTCGAAGCTGCGCTCGCCTCGGGATGTCTGCTCGATGACTATCGGTACCAGTGCGTTGGCGTCAGGAAGCATGGTCGCCTACTCCTCGGTGGTCTCGGTGGCCTTCTCGGCCTTCTTCTTCGCAGGAGCCTTCTTCTTGGGGGCCGACTTCTTCGTACCCTCGGCGGGCTCGTCATCACCGCTCTCGGGCTCGGCGACGATGACCTCGGCGTTCTCCATGAGCCAGCCGGTGGCGCGGCGGTGCATGACCTGCTCGCGCAGCACGGCCATCAGGCCGGCGTCCTCCCACCGCTTGCGAGCTTCCTCAAGCGTGCTCTTGGTGGTGTCAGCCACTTCCTTGAGCTCGACGTCGAGGTCCTCATCGGTGATCTCCATGCCCTTGGACCGGAAGAGCGCCTCAAGCGCGAGGTCCTCCCGCACGGTCTGCTCGGCCTGTCGTGCGATATCGGCCTCGAGCATGTCCATGGTGATGCCGCTGCCGGTCAGATAGCCTTCAACGGTGATCTCGCGGGACTCGAGCATGGAGAGGAAGTCGCGCATCATGCTGGCCGCGCGCGAGGTGGTCATGGCCTCGGGCACATCGCCCTCAAGGCGCGATGCGGCGAGCTCGCGCAGCCCGCTCTCCTTGGACCGCAGGTGGTTGATCTGTGCCTGGTGGCCGAGCCTGGTCCTCAGGTCCTCCTGCATCTCGACGACCGACTCGAAGCCCATGTTCGACGCGAACTCGTCGTCGACCTCAGGAAGCCGCTTCGCCTTGATCTCGTGCACGGTGATCGCGAACCCTGCGGTCTTGCCGACGTAGTCCTCGTTCGACGAAGTGGCGGGTATCTCGAACTCGACGGTTCGCTCCTCGCCCGGCGTCGCTCCGATGATGCCGTCGTCGAACTCGCGCGGCATCATGCCCTGACCCATCTCGTAGAGGTACTTGTCGACCTCGTTGCCCTCATACGGCTCGCCATCGACCGTGCCGACGAACGACAGCAAGACGAAGTCGCCGGCCTCGATTCCGCGGTCCTCGACGGGCTCGAGAGTCGCGTAGCGCTCGCGCGCGGCGTCGATCTGCGTGTCGATATCGGCCTGGGCCACCTCAGGCGAAGGAAGCGGCAGCACGAAGGTCTCACTGTCCGAGAGCGTCAGCTCCGGGCGCACGTCGATCTCAGCGACGAACGTGTAGTCCTCACCGGGTTCGACGGAGGCGAGTTCCTCCATCTCGGGCGCTTCGATGGGCCTCAGCAGCTCGATGTCGAGCGCCTGAGGGTACGAGGTGTTGACCACATCCTCGGTGGCCTCCTGCAACACGTACTCGCGACCGATCATCGAATCGATCATGGGGCGCGGCGCCTTGCCCGGTCGGAAGCCGGGGATCTTGACCTTGCCGCTCACGGCCTTGTAGGCGCGCTCGATGGCAGCGTCGACCTCCTGGGCGGGAACGGTGACGGTGAGCTTGACCGAGATGCCTTCGAGGCGCTCGACAGAAGTGGTGAGCACGATGTGGTTCCTTTCGACGGACAGTCTACGACCGGCGCCGGACCGGCCGGTGCTTCATCAGGTGGTGCGGGCGAGAGGACTCGAACCTCCACGAGTTTCCCCACTGGAACCTAAATCCAGCGCGTCTGCCAGTTCCGCCACGCCCGCGGGAAAAGCGGCTCCATATGATAGCAGAGGGGGTGACCACGTCAGAAGCCCCCGGTCGGAGTGACCGAGGGCTTCCGGGTGTTCGATGGTGGGCCGTGTAGGGGTCGAACCTGCGTTGCCCCCGGTGATCAGACAGATGGGCTGCTTCACTAACTGCACTCCTTCCAAGAAAGAAGCAGGTCGGTTCTCCTGGACACGGTTGAATCCGCGACAGTTGGTCGCAGAGCGAAGGGCATGCACATGCCAACTACGCCGTTCCCTCTTCCTCTGACAGCGGCTCGCTGAACTCAGCCCGCCATGCGGGCGATATCAGCTTCGGTGCGAAGAAGTCCGTCTGGCGAACGATCTTGTGGTGCCGAAAGGCGACAATCGAGACAACGTGCCACTCGGAGCCATCGGGGTACGTCGTCCTGCCGTACAGCGTGATCGTCTCGCCCTCCTCGCGGGCACGCACGACGCTGCTCATGGTCATGCCGGGCGCAAATCCCGGAATCAAGATGTCTTCCGGCGGCGACTCGATCATCATCGTGACCTCCATCGGAGCACCTCCGCCGCCTTGCCTCTGTCCCAGGGCGATACCCCGCACGTTGTCGATGCCACGAACGACCTCACCGCACTGCGGAATCACCTGGACATACTCCGGATCCAATACCTCGGCGAGTTCATCGAGTTCACCGCTGCGCATCATGCCCATGAACCGCTCCAGGACTTCACGATTGCGGTTTGGGGAAGTATTCCATCTAGACATCGCCGCACCCCCGCTGCATGTCGTTCTCCGGCTAGGTGCCTCATTATCCACGCAGTCTCGAACGGCGCACATCACACCTGCACAGAAGGGACAGTCTTATGAACCTCTCGGCACTCTTCCTGAACTGCACTCTCAAACAGTCACCTGAGGTGTCCAACACCCAGGCACTCATAGACAAGGTCGCTGACCTGATGGCCGGTCTCGACGTCAAGAGCGAGACGATTCGCGTCACCGACTACAAGGTCGCCTTCGGCGTGTCATCGGATGAGGGCGAGGGCGACGAATGGCCCGCCATCCTTGAGCGTGTCAAGGCGTGCGACATCCTCGTGATCGCGATGCCGATCTGGTTCGGAGTCCGTTCGTCGGTCGCACAGCTCGTGATGGAACGGCTGGATGGCACCTACTCAGAAGGTGACCCGATCACCGGCCAGTATCCGCTCTACGGCAAGGTCGGTGGCGTCATCGTCACCGGCAACGAGGACGGGGCGCATGACTGCTGCGCAAACACGCTGTTCAATCTCACTCACCTCGGGTGCATGGTCCCGCCGAACGTCGACTGCTACTGGGTCGGCGATGCCGGTCCGGGACCGAGCTACCTTGCCGCCGGCGGTGACAAGCACCTCTACACCAACCGCACCGCACGCTACATGGCGCACAACCTCGTGTGGGGGGCCAGGACGTTGAAGGCAAGCCCGATCGACACGAACTTGAAGGCGCTCGACGCCGAGGCCAAGACGGTCAGCTCTTAGCTCGGTCAGGCGTCCGGCACAGTCGAACCAGTCTCACGAAGCGGTCGGGTGCAGGAACCGGCGAAAGACCCTGGTGACCACAGGCATGACCGCCCACGTCATGATGAGTACCGAGAGTGCGGTCGTCAGTATCGAGCGGAGAGGGACGGCCCATTCGGTGATGAGCAGTCCCACGGTGTATGCGACGAGAAGCACCGTCGGGTAGAGCCCGAGCCACGTGAGCAGAGCTTGCTTCCAGACCGGCGGCGGCGTGCCGTACGAGCAACTCGGATCGTGGAACCAGTACTCAAGCCCGGTCGCCATCTGCACTCTGGGCTCACCGGAGATCAGCTCTCTGGACCGCTCGATCCAGCCGGACCTCTCGTCCGAATCCTGCCAGGCGTCGAAGTGCGCTTGCGTGTCGAACCGGTAGACGATGGTGTGCTCGCCTGCTGAGTCCGCCGGACGGATGTACCCGGCACCCAGGTGTCCGGGGAAGCGTGCCGCCGCCTCGCCGATGTCGTGAGCCCACTGGGCGAAGTCCGCCTCCCGCCCCGGAGACACATGCCTCGACACCGCTATCGTGACCGGTCCTTGTCGGGATTCCGTTTTCGACTTCATGCGCTCTGTCCTCTACTTCTCGGGTCGAAGGGTGTCGACACGCCCGTCTGGATGACCGACGAGGATGATGTCTGCAGTCCGGTGGGCGAAGATCCCGCACGCGACCACACCGGGCAGCGACTCCAATCGAGACTCAGTGTTCGACGGATCGGCAAGGTCCAGTCCAGTGAGGTCAAGAAGAACGTGACCCGGGTTGGCGTTCCACTGCCCACGGACGCGAGAAGACACTCCCCAACCAAGCAGGGTGGCCTGAACGTCCCGAAGGGCAGCGTCCTCCACCTCAAGTGGAACGGCCGCCCGACCAAGACGCGAGACGACTTTGCTCTCGTCCACGATGCAGACCCAGGTCTCAGATGCTGCAGCAACGAGCTTTTCTCTGGTGTGAGCTCCTCCGCCACCCTTGATCGCACGACCATGGCGGTCGATCTCGTCGGCTCCGTCAACGTAGATCTCAATCGGTCTGGTGCTGCCACCGAGCTCGACTACCGAAAGGCCGATGCCCCGCAGGAGCGACTCACTCCTGTCGGATGTCGGCACGACGAAAGCGGGACGCGTGGTGGACTCGCCGAGTGCATCGATGAAGCGCTCGACCGTCGACCCGCTTCCGACTCCAAGTCCCGAGCCGGAGCGCACGAAATCCACGGCTGCGTGAGCTGTTGCCCGCTTGGCGTCGTCGACCGAACTCACGGTCCGACCTGCACGATGCGTCCAGAGGTGAACGGATGGCAGCTCTTCACGCCCATTCGCTGCCACAGCGCTTCCGGCAGGCCTAGGTCCGCCAGGTACAAGGGTCGGACGTCGCGAAGCGCAGCCTTCGGCAACGCGAGCGTCAGGGTTGCGCTCGGTGTCACGGCGCCTGAGAACCCGTGCCCTGAGGGGAAATCCAACGAGATCACGGTACGCTCGGATGACCAGGCGGCTAGTTCGGCCGCTCGCCCTCGCAGTGGACCTTCCAAGCCGTAACCCACGAGTGCGTCCACAACGACTTGGCCAGTGGGTTCGTGGCGACGGTTCGATCCCCATCGCCGACAACGTGCGCAGGTGATGGCGAACCGAATCGCCCGGCGTGTCGGAAGCCAGGACGATCTCGACGTCGCGACCCCGGTTGGCAAGGTGCCGTGCGGCGCACAGCCCGCCTCCGCCATTGTTGCCCGCACCCGCAAGCACGGTGATCCTGCCGACAGGGGCCAGCAGCCGCACCATATCGGCAAGCGCCGACCCGGCGTGCTCCATCATCTGAAGGAGCGAGATGCCGAAGTCGTCAATCGCCAACTTGTCGGCCTCGACCATCTGCTCCACGGTCAGCCACGCGAGTACCGCCGGGTCGACGGTCCCGGGAACCGAAGCCCGGGACAGGCGAGGTACCAGACGATGTGCGTACCACTCGGCCCACTCGGGGTCGACGCCGTCGGTCGCCGCGAAAGCCGCGTGGTGCTCCTCGGCCACCGCACGGAGCAGGTCCGCCAGATCATCCATGCTATTCGGACCTCTCCATGATCTCCCGCATGCTGCGGCCGTAGGGATAGAACAGGTCTCGTTCCCCCCTGTCCCATGCGGCACGCATCTCGGGAGTGTCGATCTGCCAGTCAGGTCTGATCCGCGAGCTGACCTCGCGTAGATCCTGATGGAGCTCCCCGCGAGTCGGCCTGCCCCAGTACCAGTAGCCGTTGTAGATCTTGTAGATGGTGAGCCCCGGCCCCAATACGATCGTGTGCGGGATCATCACGTCGTTGACCGGGTCCGTGTACTCCTTGATCTCGAGGTCTTTCTGGATGATTCGACCCGGGTCGTGCAAGAACGTCCAGTGAGCGCCAACGCCAAGTCGGAGTTCGTTCAGCTGCACGATGTTGTCGCACGTGATCGTCACGATTCTCGCGTAGCCGACATCGAGGCGGTCGTGGAACCAGACCAGCTCCTGGAGCTGCCGCCGGTCCTTCGGGCAGTAGTGCCCACGCAGCAGGGTGAGCACCAACGGATCGTCGCCCTGGAGATCTGACAGCTTGTGCGGCTTGTTCTTGTGATCTCGCAGCTCGTAGTCGGGGAACCGGGCGCCCGAGACCATGTCGTCTCGCATATGATCCACCTTCGTCGTCGGGGTCTAAGGGTAGATACCCCTAGCAGGCATGATGCAAGAACTTCCCATCCCCCGGCTCCGAGAGGCACATGACATGCGCCAATACGACGTCCTCATCATCGGCAGCGGATCGGCAGGACAGACCGTCGCAGCCGAGTGCGCCAAGGCCGGCAAGACCGTGGCCGTCGTCGACAGACTCCCGTTCGGAGGGACCTGCGCTCTGCGAGGGTGCCAGCCGAAGAAGGTCCTGTTGGCTGCCGTGGAGGCCATCTCTCGTGTTGACGGACTCGCCGGCAGTGGGGTCAGCGGCTCAGCGACCGTAGACTGGCCCGCTCTGATGCAGCGCAAGCGGGACTACATCGACGCAACCCCTGAGAAGACGCTGTCGTGGATGAAGGCAATGGGCATCGACACTCTATCCGGCACCGCTCGCTTCACCTCGCCCGAGACCGTCGACGTGGATGGCTCATCGATCCATGCGACGTCCATTGTGGTCGCCTCGGGAGCACGCCCCATCGAGCTTGGCTTCGCAGGTCAGGAGCTGGTGAAGACAAGCACCGACTTCCTGTCGCTCGAGCGCATGCCAGCCGAGGTCGCCTTCATCGGAGGCGGCTACATCTCCTTCGAGTTCGCTCGGCTCGCTCAGCTTGCGGGAGCCAAAGTCACGATCGTGCACCGGTCGAGCCAGGTGCTCAAGGGATTCGACCCCAACCTGGCCGACATGCTTGCGGACCGGTACCGCTCACTCGGGATAGGCATCGTGCTCGATTCACCGGTCGAGCGTGTGGAACGCACCGTAGGCGGACGAATCTCAGTCGTGAAGGCAGACGGAGCCATCGAAGTGGATGAGGCGTTCCACGGAGCCGGCCGTATGCCGGATCTGGATGACCTTGACCTTGATGCCGGCGGTGTCGATCACACGCATCGCGGTGTCACCGTCGACGCCAGCCTTCGCAGCACCAGCAATCCAAGGGTGTGGTCTGCGGGAGATGCCGCTGCCATCGGAGCACCGCTCACCCCCGTGGCGGGCGCACAGGGAGAGGTCGTTGCCGCTGGCATACTCGGGAAGCAGGCCGTCTTCGATGACAGCTCAACGCCCAGCGTGGTGTTCAGCGATCCTCCCCTTGCTCGCGTGGGCATGGGTGCCGAGGAAGTGGCGGCCGACGAGCGGCTTGAGGTCCGTGCCTTCGACATGAGCGGTTGGTTCACGCAGACTCGAGTGGGCAACACGGCTTCAGGAGCACGGCTCGTGATCGATCGCGAATCCGGCACGGTCAAGGGCGCTCACCTTCTGGGCGTTGAGGTCGAGGAGATCATCAACGTCTTCGCACTCGCCATCCGCTTCGACATCACCGTTGAAGACCTCAAGGCGGTCACTTGGTCGTATCCGACGCTGGCCTACGACATCAACTACCTGACCGGCCGCTACTAGGACGGAGACGATCGGTGATACACCTCTTCGCGTTCGATCTTGACGGCACGCTCGTTCAGACGGAGCGCCTCAAAGCCGAGTCCTACGCCAAAGCGATTGTCGAGCTGTGTCCCTTCTCCGTTAGTGAGGCCGAAGCGATAGATGGGTACCGCGATGTGGTCGGTAAGTCCAGACAGAGAGTGGCAGAGTACCTGGTCGACAAGTTCGAGCTCACCGGCAAGGCCTCGGTCCAGATGGCCGACCTCGGGGTCGACACGCCATGGCAAGCGTTGATTCAGGTGCGACTGAAGTACTACGATCAGCTTGCGTGCAGTCCGGACGACCTGCGGGCCGCCGCGTGGCCGCACAACGTCGCACTCCTGAGGATGGCGCGGGACACGGGGTGCAGGACGGCGCTCGCGAGCATGTCGACGACTAGACGAATCGATGAGGTGCTCGATGCGCTGCGCCTGAGCGATGCGTTCGACTTCATCGCCTCGGGCGATGACGTCAAACACGGCAAGCCTGATCCGGACATCTACCAGCTGGTCACGGAGCACTTCGGGACGACCTTGGGATTAAGAGTCCCCTGCTCTGCCAGCTGAGCTAACGGCCCAAACGCAAGGCGATATTCTACGCACTCGGCCGAGGATTGCAAGCGCAACCGCAGACAACTCCCGCCGAGAGGATTCGAAGCCCCGGCTCTGAGGGAGGCGGGGCTTCGATGAAGTCACATGGGGTGGGTAACGGGGCTCGAACCCGCGACCTTCGGAGCCACAGTCCGACGCTCTAACCAACTGAGCTACACCCACCATGAGTGGCTTGGCACGCCCGGAGGGATTCGAACCCCCGACCTAGAGATTAGAAGTCTCCCGCTCTATCCAGCTGAGCTACGGGCGCATGAGACGTCGCATCGTCAAGGCTTCGTGCCGCGAAGCGGTACGGTACCTTCCGGCGACGTGGATTGTCAATGGAGCGGCCGACGGGACTCGAACCCGCAACAGTCAGCTTGGAAGGCTGATGCTCTACCAATTGAACTACGGCCGCGGATGGTCGGGCTGACAGGATTCGAACCTGCGACCCTCTGCTCCCAAAGCAGATGCGCTACCAAGCTGCGCTACAGCCCGATCCGGTTACGCCCCACCCACTCGCACGCGAGATGAGCAGGGAACAGTATAGCGTCGAATCGCGGGCGCGCTACTCCCCGGCGAGCATCGTTCTGAGATTCGCCAGCGCGGCGCCGCGGTGGCTGATCGCGTTCTTCTCGGCCAGGGTCAGCTCGGCCATCGTGCGACCGGCCGCGGCGTCCGGCTCGAACAGCGGGTCGTACCCGAATCCGTGCTCGCCACGCGGCTCGAAGCCGATGCGGCCCTCGCACACGCCCGTTGCGACCAGTTCGATGCCGTCGGCGTCCTGCAGCACGATGGTGCAGCGGAAACGCGCGGTGCGCTCCGACGATCCGACCCCGGAGAGAGCCGTGAGAAGCCGTTCGTTGTTCTGCGCATCGGTCGCGCACGGGCCCGCGAATCGGCTCGAGTAGACGCCCGGCGCGCCATCGAGCGCGTCGACCTCCAGACCTGAGTCGTCGGCCAGTGCCGCCAGCCCGAAGCGCTCTCGCGCCGACACGGCCTTGATCCGGGCGTTGTCCTCGAACGTCTCGCCGTCTTCATCGGGACTCGGCCACTCGGCATCCAGATCTCCGGCCGAGACGAACTCCAGACCCGGTACCGCGAGCGCCGAGCGGATCTCGGCGAGCTTGCCGTGGTTGTTGCTGGCCACCACGACCCGCACGGGAGCGCTGTCGTCAGAAGCCATACGTCGACAACTCCCCGTCCACGATCTCCCGCTGAACCTCGATGAGACGGTCGATGCCCGCCGAGGCCATATCGAGCATCGTGTCGAGCCGAGCCCTGTCGAATGGGATCTTCTCGCCGGTGCCCTGGACCTCGATGAACCGTCCCCGGTCGTCCATGACCACGTTCATGTCCACCTCGGCCACCGAGTCCTCAGAGTAGTCGAGGTCGAGCAGGAGCTCGCCATCGACCAGGCCCACACTCGTGGCGGCGACCTGACCCAACAGCGGCAGCGACGACACCTTGCCCGCATCGCGCCACACCGACAGCGCGTCGTGGACCGCTATCCACGCACCGGTGATCGCCGCGGTGCGGGTGCCACCGTCTGCCTGTATGACGTCGCAGTCCACGTTCACGGTGACTTCCCCGAGAGCACCCATGTCGACGACGGTACGCAGTGCCCTGCCGATGAGCCGCTGTATCTCGTGGGTGCGACCCTTGGGCCCCGACATCGTCTCCCGGCGAGACCGCGTGTGGGTGGAGGCGGGCAGCATCGAGTACTCGGCGGTGAGCCATCCCTGGCCGGAGCCCCGGCGCCACGAACTCACGCCTTCATCGACCGACGCAGCGCACAGCACTCGGGTGTCGCCCATCTCGATGATGCAGCTTCCCATGGCGTGCTTGAGGTAGTGGCGGGTGACTCGGATGGGGCGGTTCTCGGAAGCTGTTCGTCCTTCGCTGCGGGATCTCATATCGGGTGGTGGTCCTTTCGTCAGATGTCGTAGGTGTCGAGCTCTTCGGCCACGCTCACGGAGCCGCCGAAGACGGTGGCGGCTTCCCGCTCCATGGCGCTGCGGTCGTTGGTGGGCCAGACGTGTGTCAGCACGAGCGACTTCGCCCCGGCATCCCGAGCGAGCTGTCCTGCTTGCGTAGGCGTGAGATGCGGCGAGACTCCGGCGAAGCTCTCGGGCAGCGTCGCCTCGGCCAAGATGAGGTCGGCGCCGCATGCCGCGTTCAGCACGCGCTCGCCGGGCGCCGTATCCGCAGTGTAGAACAGCTTCGAGGTCCCGTCGGTGGCGAGGAGCCCGTATGTCGGATCGGTGTGATCGACCTCGTAGGGCGTCACGGTCAGCGAGCCGACCTGAACGCTCGCGCCCGGGCGCAGGATACGAAACTCGAACGCCTCTCGGAACTCCTCGGCACCTCGCCTGGAGAGGATGGCCTGCATTCGCGAGAACAACGGCTCCGGCGCGAACAGGATCATGCGGTCTGCGGGCCCCTGCGGTGCGTAGCGCAGCATCGCCTGCAGCGAGTAGATGTCGGCGAAGTGGTCGGGGTGGTTGTGTGTCACGAACACCGCATCGATCGAGTACGGGTCGGCCACCTTGTAGAGATTCGCGATGACCCCGTTCCCGCAGTCGAACAGGACGCTCGAGTCACCACTCTCCACGAGATGGCCCGAGCAGGCCTGCCCCTCACCGGCGTGGCTTGCAGCCGATCCGAGCACTGTCAGGCGCATGATGTCTCCCGATTCTGCGATGGGACTCCCACCGAGGCTCGTGGGTCGGTCGCTGAAGCCAGCCGCTCGAGCGATACGTACTCGACCGGTCCGGTGTCGCGTCCGAACACCCGGCTCCCGAGCCGTCTGAACTCGTCGGCGTCGCCTGTCGTGACGAAACGGTGCTCCGGTCGCGTGTCCGCAGGCGCGAGCCTGTCTTTGCGAGCGAGCAGCTCAGCCACCTCATGTGCCGTCTCCCGGGCCGAGCTGATGATCTCAACACGCGAGCCCATCACCTGGCTGATCGCAGCGGAGAGCATCGGGAAGTGGGTGCAGCCCAGCACCAGGGTGTCGACGTCGTTGCGCCTGAGCGGGTCGAGATAGTCGCGCGCGAGCTCGTAGAAGGACGGCCTGATGAAGACCTCGGTCGATGCGGCCAGCAGGTCCTCTACCGCCCCGCTGTCACGGCGCAGCCCCTCCTCGACGATATCCACGAACCGGGGGGTGGCCGCCGAGAAGACGGTGACACCCGCGTCGAGCGCGCGCACCGCCTGGCTGTAGGCGCCGCTCTCTACCGTACCCGTGGTGCCGATCACGCCGACCCGCCGGTTGCGCGTGGCCATGACAGCCGCACGAGCCCCCGGCTCGACCACCCCGATCACCGGCACCGAGAAGTGCTGCTGCGCCAGCGCGAGCCCGGCGGCGGTCGCGGTGTTGCACGCGATGACGATCAGCTTGACCTCGCGGGCCTCGAGCCACGTGCCGATCTCGAGCACGAAGCGGCGGACTTCATCGAGGTCTCGGGGGCCATACGGGCACCGCGAAGTGTCGCCGAGATACACGAGCGACTCGGCCGGCAGGACGCGAGCTATCTCTCGCGCGACGGTGAGCCCGCCGAGACCCGAATCGAAGACTCCTATTGCTGAGGGTTCCATAGCGGGAGTATACCGACACCCGCCCTAACGAGCGTGCGCCACGAGTTCCTCGATTCGCTCGGCGATCGACGCCAGTGGCACGATCTGCTGCGCGGCACCGATCTCGATGGCGGCTCGAGGCATGCCGAACACCGTGCACGACGCCTCATCTTGCGCCAGAGTCGCCGCTCCTTCGTTACGCATGAGCTTGAGCCCCTCCGCGCCGTCGGCACCCATTCCGGTCATGATCACGCCGATGGCTCGTGAGCGGTGCGTGCGCGCAACCGACTCGAAGAGCGAGTCCGCACTGGGCACGTGGACCTGGCCCTTGCCCGGAGCCACGAGATGGAGTGTGGAACCCTCGACGACCATGTTCGCCCCTGTTGGCGCGAAGTAGGCCGTCGCCGGCCGCAGCACCGCGCCTTCGGCCCCGGCGACGATCTTGATCTTGCACCCCGCGTCGAGCCAACTCACGAGACCCGGAACGAAGCCATCGGCGATGTGTTGAGCGATCACGATCGGCACGGGGAAGTCGCCCGGAAGCCGGGCGAGCACGCCGAGCAGCGCCGACGGGCCGCCGGTCGAGGAGCCGATCGCGACGACGGTACGTGACGCGGTCTTCGGATCGACAGACGGAAGCGGCGTGGCGGGGGGACGCTGACGGCCCCGGATGTGCGTGATCACGCGGACGTTGGAGAGTATCCGCACCTTGCGAATCACCTCGCGACCGATGCGGTCGAGGTCTGCCCAGTCACGCGGCTCCGGTTTCTTGATCACTTCGAGCGCACCGAGATCGAGGGCGTCGAACGCCTTGCCGATGCCCTCGCCATGGACCGAAGACGAGACGACCAGGATCGGCGTGGGATTGTAGGCCATGATCTGCTCGATGGCACCGAGTCCATCGAGCTTGGGCATGTGGATGTCCATCGTGACCAAGTCCGGTCTCAGGCTTGCAGTGAGGGCCACCGCCTCGGTGCCGTTTCCTGCCACACCTACGACCTCGATTCCCTCGTCACTCTCGAGAATCTGGGTCAGCATCTCTCTCGCAACGAGTGAGTCGTCTGCGACCACGACCCTGATCGCACGGCGGCTGCGATTCATCACGACCTACCTGACCAGCTGTTCGACGGTCTCAAGCAGGGTGTCTTGATTGAAGACCGACTTGGTGATGTAAGCGTCTGCACCGGCGTCGATACCCTCTTCTTTCTCCTCGTCGCGCTCGAGCGACGTCACGATGATCACGGGAATGCGCGAGAGGGTGGGGTCGGTCTTGATCGCGCGGGTGAGCTGAAAGCCCGTCATGTTGGGCATCTGCACGTCGGTCACGACGGCGTCGACCGCAAGTCCGTCCTTGAGCCTGGCGAGTCCCGCCGCCCCGTCGACCGCAGTCTCGACGTCATAGCCGGCGGCCTCGAAGATAGAACGCTCAAGCTCCCGCGTCGTGAACGAGTCCTCGCAGATGAGGATCGTGCGCACGCCGGTGGCCTCTTCACTCGGCGTGATGCCCATCTGCTGACGCGTGCGCTGTCGCGCGTTGGCCACCAGGTCAGGCACGTGAAGGATCGGCACGACATCGCCGGCTCCCAGGATGGTGACACCGGCGACGTTGTCGATCTTCTTCAGGTGACTTCCCAGCGGCTTGATCACGATCTGTTGCTCGCCCACGAACTCGTCGACGATGAAACCGAGGCGGTTACCCGAGTAGCCGATCGTCACGATCGACACCTTGTCGCCATCGGTGGTTGAGCCGGGAACCCCGAGCACATCCGAGAGGGGCGTGAGCGGGAATGTGCGCAGCTGCCGCTTGATGACCTCTCGGCCTTCGACCTTGATGATGTCGCTCTGATCCACCTGCAGCGTCTCCTCGATGCTGCCGGTCGGTAGCGCGAACACTTCATCGCCGACACGCAGCATCAACGCGCGGATGATCGCGAGGGTCAGCGGGATGGTGAGCATGAACGTCGTGCCCTCGCCCACCTTCGACCGCACGTCGAGCGAACCTTTGAGCCGTTCGACCACGAATTCGCGCACCACGTCCATGCCGACGCCGCGCCCCGATATCTCAGTGATGATGGCTGCCGTGGAGAAGCCCGCCTCGAAGATGAGGTACATCGCCTTGCGGTCGGACATCCCTGAGGCCTCGGCGGCCGTGATGTAGCCCTTCCGCACCGCAGATGCGCGCACGCGCTCGGGATCGATACCTGCGCCGTCGTCCTTGATCTCGATGATGATCCGATCGCCCTCTTGCCGGGCGGAGAGCTCGATCGTTCCCGCGCGTGGCTTGCCCATCTTCTCGCGCGTGTCCGGGTCCTCTATGCCGTGATCGACCGCGTTACGGATGATGTGGACCAGCGGGTCGTTGATCTCCTCGAGCACCTTCTTGTCGAGTTCGGTGTCGCCGCCCTCGATGTGCAGCTCGATCTCCTTGTGAAACTGCTTGGCCAGGTCCCGGACGGCCCGGGGAAAGGCCTGAAAGATCGTGTTGACCGGCAGCATGCGCATTCGCATGCCCTCTTCTTGGAGGTCGTTGACGACCATGCCGGACCGACTCACGTCCTCGGCATACTCCTTCGAGAAGGCAGCGAGCGTGCGGTGGCTCTCGGCCACGATACTGTCGAGATAGGCGACCTCATCGGCCAGGTCGGGGTCCTTCGCCAAGAGCCCGTCTGCGGTCAGTGCGGACCTGACACGTGACCATGTCTGCAGGATCTCGGTGTCGCGCGAATACATGACCCTCATGTCGTGGACGCGCTGTTCCGACTTGATCTGAGCGATGACGACTTCACTGACGAGGTTGAGCAATCCGTCGAGCTGGTTCGTGCGGACGCGGATCGTCGCCTGGACCTTGCTCTTGAGCTCGTTGTCGGCGTGAAGGACCTTGTGGAGGGGCGCCGCAGGGTCGACATCGGAGGACACCCCGATGGCGCCGTCGCAGCCGTCCGCTCCCTCCTCGGCGTTCAGCGCGAACGGGTCGCTCGCGTCGTGACTCCGCTCGTCGGGCATCGACGCGGGTGAGGACTCGGATCCTTCTGCCTGAAGGGCGTCGTCATCCGCGCCGCCGGCTCCCTCGGCCGCCAGTGCCGAGAGGCGTTTCTGCAGCCCCTCAAGGTCGAGGAAGTCGCCCTCGTTCACGCCTTTGTTGTCGGCAAGATAGACGATCGCGTCCAACGCCTCGAAGAAGGAGTCGGAGAGCTTGTGCGTGTAGACCATCTGACCGTCTCTTACGAGCACCATGATGTCTTCAAGCCGGTGCGCAACGTCGGATATCTCGATGAGTCCGACCATGCGCGACGAGCCCTTCAGGGTATGGGCATCGCGCAGCATCTGGTCTATCAGCTCGCGGTTCCCCGGCTCAGCCTCGAGCGTGATGACGCCCTCGTTGAGCCGCTGGAGCAGGTCTTGAGCCTCCTCTTGGAACTTCACTATGAACGCGCTGCGGTCGAACTCGGCCATTGGGTGGCCTTCCTGGCTGTTGGATGCACCCGCGGAGCGGAAGTCGGCGTTACGCGCCTTCGACGAGCGTGAAGGCCGAGCCGACCTGGCTCGACTCGCTGGCCATCGACGAGAGGGTCTCTGCGGAGCTGGCGACCTGGCGCGAACCGGCGGCCGTCTGCTGAGCCACCGCCGCGACTTCACGCATCGCCTTGACCACCTGGTCGGTCGCGGACTTCTGCTGCTGAGTCGCGGCCGAGATCTCCTTGGCGGCCACGGTGGTCTGCTCCACCATCTCGAGGATCTGATCGAGCGACTCGCCGGTCATGTGGGCGAGGTCGACGCCGCCCTGGACCTGCTTGAGCTCCTGCTCGGTGGACATGACCAGTTCGTTCGCCGCAGCCTGGATCTCGGTCATGATGGTGCCGATCTCACCCGTCGACTCGACGACCGACTCGGCGAGCTTGCGGATCTCGATGGCGACCACCGAGAAGCCCTTGCCGGCCTCGCCGGCACGCGCAGCCTCGATGGCCGCGTTGAGCGCGAGGATCTTGGTCTGGTCGGCGATCGAGTTGATGATCGTGAGCACCTGGCCGATCTGCTGGCTGCGCTCGCCCAGCGCGAGGATCCGGTTCGCGCTCGACTGTGTGCGGCTCTTGATGTCCTCCATGGCCGAGAGTGTGTTCATGACGGCATGCTGGCCCGACTCGGCGTTCGAGAGCGAGGCCTCGGCCATCGTGACCACCTGGTCGGCGTTCTCGGCGATCTGCCGATACGTGCTGGCGAGCTCCTCCATCGTGGCGGTGGTCTGGGAGATCGACGCGGCCTGCTCGGCTGCGCCTGAGGCCTGCTGCTCCGTCGCGGAGAGGATGTCGTTCGACGCCTCCTGCAAGCGGCGTGACGACTCCTGGGTCTGGCGGATCAGGTAGACGATCAGGTCGAGCATCTGGTTGTACGAGGATGCGAGCACGCCGATCTCGTCTTCGCTCCTCACCTCGACCTTGCGCCCGATCTCGCCCTGGCACGCTGCACGGACCGACTCGACGACCTCATCGAGTGGGCCGGTGAAGCGGCGAGCGATCAGCACCAGGATGAAGACCCAGCCAAGGAGTAACACCACGCCCAGCCCACCGATGATCGCGATGTCGGCGACCAGATTGGGCACGTCGGCGAGTTCCTCGCCGAAAGCGCCCCAGAACACCAGGTACAGGATCGCCTGATAGGCGATCTGTATCAGCAGTGTCACCAGCAACAGTCGATAAAGGAACTTGCTCTTGATGGTCTTCCAGATTCCCATTGCCCCTGTGCTCCCCTACTATCGCTCGTGCCGCGCGCCCGTGACCACGGGCTCCAGGACCTTGTCGATGCTCACGAGTCCGATCAACGTGCTCGCATCGTGAATCGTTCCGGCGATGAACTCCGCCTGCTTGCGATCGATCGTGCTGATGGGCGGTTCGACTGCCGCTGCATCCACCTCGGTGATGTCGCCGATCTCATCGACGACGAGGGCCGTGGCCAGATCATCATGAGCCACCACGACCGCCGGCGGCAAAGCGTTCTTGTCGAATTCGATACCGCCGATGCCCATCAGGCGTGCCGGATCGGTGACCGAGAGGATCTCGCCGCGCACGTTGACCACGCCGAGTATGTATCCGGGCACGCACGGTATCGTCGTGATCTCGTAGTCGTGGAAGATCTCGCGCACCTCGCTCACCCGCACCGCGTACCACTCGGCACCCAGGCGAAAGCGCAGCGTCGCAACGGTGTCGAGCAGCTCCTGCTCGTCGTCTCGCACGGCCAGCGCGTCCGCGCGCCGCTGCAGCACGGCGATGTCCTCTGAGAGTCCGCGCTCGCCGAGACGGCGGTCCGAGTCACTCACAAGACACCTCCCTCGCGTGCCTCGAGGGGGAGCAACCTGTCCAGATCGAGCACGTTGACCAGGCCGTCATCCATGCGCGCAACGCCGATCATGCGATCCGCCATCGTGTGTAGTGCGGGCGGGTCCTGAAGACAGTCCGCCGGCAGCGACAGGACGTCTTGCACCTCGTCGACGAGCAGCGCCACCAGTCCGCCTCCCGCGCGGGCGATGATCATCGGCGTTTCGAGCGAGTACTCCTGCGGTGCGAGCCCGACAAGGATACGGACGTCGACCGCGGGGATGACCTCACCTCTCAGATTCACCATGCCGACTACGCCTCCGGAACCCGCAGGCACCTCTGAGAACGCGACGATCTGCTGGATCTCCTGAACACGGTCGATCGGCAACGCATAGCGCTGCCCCGCGAGGTAGAAGCCCACGACGAGGTCGACAAGTACGCACGTGCCTTCCCGGGCGTGGTGCACGTCGGCCTCGATGGGCGTCTGGGTCGTCATGATCTCTCCTCGGCCGCCTTAGGAGAACCGCAAGACGCGGTCGAGTTCTTCAGGGCTGACAGCGCCATCGCGCACGAGCGAGACGCCTGAAGCGATCATCGGACGCATGCCCGCAGCGCGCGCAGCCGACGCTATGTCCGACGCGGAACCGCCGCGTGCGATGGCCGCGCGGACAGGCTCGGTGAAGGGCAGCACCTCGAATATCCCGGTCACACCGGAGAAGCCTGACTTGCCGCAGTTGGGGCAGCCCGAGCCTCGCCGAGCCGTCGTACCGGGCTCGACCCCGGGAATCAGGTCCACGAGCGGCGTCGAGACCTCGACCGAGCAGTTGGGGCAGTTCGTGCGCAGCACTCGCTGGCCGACGCCGAGGGTCAGCGCGCTGGCCAGCGACACCGGCTCGGCGCCCATGTCGAGCAACCGGCGAACCGCCGAGACGATATCGGCACCCGCGAACGTCGCGATCACCAGCTTGCCCATCCCGGCCGCCTCGATGGCCAGGTGCAGCTCCTCCACCGACTGCAGGGAGTCGATCGCCATCACGTCGGTGTCCTGCTGCATACCTGCGGCGAAGTACGCCGCAGCGCCCACGGCCTCGCCGGGGTTGACGAGCACCTGCGCGACAGCCGGGATCTCGTAGTCGATGGAACGCTCCACCGAGTAGACCGTGCGCCCTGCAACCGCAGCCTCCTGTAGCAGCGAGTAGTAGGTGGTCGAGCGCCCGCCGGTGACCGGCGCTGCAACCAATACCAGCCCTCGACCCCGCTCGACCATGGCGTGCAGCGCCCGGCTCTCCGCCTCGGGCATGCCGAGTTCCGAGAGGCCACGTGGCTGAGGCCGCACGGGGGCGACACCCATGACCAGCCGCTGACCCGAGACCGTCGGCACCACCGACACGGTGAGCACCACGGTCTTGCCGCCGATCTCCGCATGCATGCGCCTGAGCGCCGGCCGGTTCGACGCCACCGATGAGAGCTTGGCGAAGTTCTTGAAGCCGGTGATCAGCGCCTGTTGCATCGAAAGCGGCGCACTGGCGATCCTCTCCAGCCTCCCCTTCACACGGAAGACGAGGAAGAAGTCCGTCTTGTAAGGCAGCAGGTGAATGCGGCTCGCACCGCGCGTCACCGCCTCCTCGAGGATGTCGGAGACCAGTACCGCCACGGTCCGCTCGTCGGCGACGGCCAAGACATCGAGGTCGATCGCTCCGGCGACCGGTCCGGGCTGCTCGGCAGCCAGATCGGCCATGGGCTCACCGGCGTCGGCCACCGGGGCCGGAGGAATCTCGCCCTCGTCGGCGGGCAGCGGTTCGGCACTGGCAGGCACCGGGGCTGCGTCGGCCTCGTCGGCCGGCAGTTCCTCGGCGTAGGCCGAGGGCGCCTCGATCACTTCGGGGCCCTCGGCGAGCTCGAAGAAGTCCCCGGCGGATATGTCCAGGTCGTCTGCGGGCAGCGCCACCATGTCGACCGGCTCGGAGATCATCTCCGCCGGGTAGTAGTGGTCGATCGCGAGCAGGACTGCGGGGGCGTCGGCCAGCACGGCGTCGATGCTGTAGCCGAGTTCCACACCGATCGCGTCGAGCGAGAAGATGTCCAAGGGGTCACCGATCGCGACGGTGAGTGTGCCTTCGATCTCGAACAGCGGCAAGAAGCCGCGCTCACGCGCGATGCGCCCCGGGACGATCTCGAGCGCTTCGTCGTCGGGTGCATAGCTCTCAAGATCGACACGGGGGTACCCGAGCTCTTCTTCGAGCATCATGGTGAGCTGCGCCTCGGTGACGAGCTGACGCTCCACAAGGGCGCGCCCCGCCTCTGCGTCGTTGAGCCCGCTGAAGCGCAGAGCCTCGACCTGGTCGGCTGTGACCGCACCTGAGCTGATGAGCGTCTCGAGAACGCGAACGGCGACTGTCATGGTTTCGGTCATCGGATCGTCTCAGCCCCTAACCCTGGAGACGCGAGAGCTCTTCGGCGACTGCGGACAGCAGCTTCTCGGGCTCGATGGGCTTGGTCAGGTACTGGTTGGCGCCCGTTCGGATACCCGTCGCCATCGACTGCTCCTCGGTCTTGGCCGTGAGCATGATGATCGGGATATGCTTGTACTTCTGGTCGAACTTCAGCAGCCGGCAGACGCGATACCCGTCGAGCTTGGGCAGCATCACATCGAGCAGGATCAGGTCCGGGACTTCAGCGCGCGCTGTCTCCAGCGCCTCAGCCCCGTCGGCTGCGGTGATGACCTCATACCCGCCAGAAACGAGGATCGCCTTGATCATCTCGAGAATGGTAGGGCTGTCGTCGACCGCGAGGATTCGCGCTGTCGCCATCTTCACTAGCTCCCCTCGTCCGTACACGTCTAAGGTGTTATCGCCTAGTTAGCAGGGGTTCTTTAGCCTCAGATGCCGCGGCCACACTCTAGCAGACTCCGTTCGCATGTCCGCGCCAGCAGATCGGGCCTGAAACCGCCGAGAAACGCCGTCCACTGCCCGTCGGGCTTGAGGTACAGCGCGCGGAGCGTGTTCTGGTACTCGCGGCACGCATCCGCCGTCTCGCCGCGCGCCCGGTGTATGTTCGCTATCGCGAAGTGCGCCAGTACGAAGTCGCGATCGATGTAGACCGTGCGCTTGAACTCCAGCAGCGCCGCATCCATGTCGCCCCGCTGCTGGTGGATGATTCCGAGGATGTAGCGCGCACCGGCGGTCAGGGGATGATCGGCCAGCACCGTATGCGCCTGTGCGACCGCGTCGTCGAGATGCCCCATGTCGGCATGGGCGAACGCGGCGACGAGATGCGCATCCACGTTGGCGGGCTCCAGGGCGAGCGCCTCGGTGGCCAGCTCCAGCGCCTCGCCCGCCTGCGCGGATTCCAGCAACCCGTGTGCACGCGCCACGAGCTGGTCCGCGTCGCTGCCTTCTACTACGACCGGCTCCGCGGAACGGGCCGGTCGAGGCGGCCTTCGGGGGGGCGTCGGCTGCGCCGCGTCAGCTCGCGGTGACGCTGTCGGCCTGCGAGTCGTGGACGTCGCCCGCACCTTGCGCTGCGCCACTGCTTCGCTGAAGGTGAGGGGCCGCTTGGGAAGCGGCTTCCGATACAGGTAGACGCCGTCGATCTCCACCAGCTCGAACCGCTCGGAGATCGAGGTCAGCGTCTCCGAGTGTCCGATGAAGAGAAAACCGCCCGGGTTCAGCGCGTCGAAGAAGTGGTCCACCACTCGCCGCGTCGACTCCATCCGGAAGTAGATCGTCACGTTCCTGCAGAAGATGACGTCCCAGCCGCTCATGAACGCGAGCGGGTACGGCTCCTTGATCAGGTTGTGGTAGTGGAACTCGCACAGACCACGAACGTCCGATACCGGGCGGTGACCCTGCGCTGCCGGCTCAAACCACTGCTGGATGGTGTTCTGGGACAGGTTCGCAAGCGCGCGTGCCGGATAGACACCCTCACGCGCCCGCTCGAGGGCGTTGGTCGAGACATCGGTTCCCAAGATCTCGCACTCGTACCCGAGCCGGGGGAGCTCCGAGCCGAGCAGGGTCATGCCGATCGTGTACGGTTCCTCGCCGGTCGAGCAGCCCGCCGACCACACCCTGAAGCGAGATGCCGCGCTCTCCGGGCGGTCGGACAGGATCCGCGGAATCACCTTGTCGCGAAGGGCCTCGAACTGCTGGGGGAAGCGGAAGAAGCTCGTCTCGTTGATCGTCACGAGGTTCATGAGAGCCTTGAACTCGTCTTCGTCGTGCGACAGGAGCTCGAAGTAGTCTCTGTAGTCGTGGATGTCGTGCCCGGTCGCTCGGGTGACAAGCGAGATCCGCAGACTGTCGACCTTGATGTCCTCGAGGAAGATGCCTGAGTGCTTGTGGATCCAGTCGCGGAAGAGCCCGAACTCCTCCGTCGTCAGATCCTTCCTGATCTCGCCATCGGTGGTCATCGGCTAACCGTCGAGGAACGTCTCGCCCGCGGTGTCCATCTTGGTGATCAGACCGCTCGCGTACATGCCGTAGAGCACACGCGCCACTTCGAAGTCGTTGTAGCCCGTCAGTTCTGAGAGTTCAGCGACGCTGCGGCCACCGTGAAGGTGGCACAGCAGCAGCCACTCGCGTGGCTTGAGGTGGATATCCCCCGACTTGGCGCCGGGACCCGATGCCATCGCGAACCGGGTGTCCATCGAGGGGATCTTCTCCCGTATCCGCTCCCACATCTCGAGCCGTCTTTCGGCGTCCTCGAGAGCATCGTCCACGGCGATCGCGATACCTATGTCGGCGTCGGCGATCTCCTTACCGGGCTCGAACCGCAACTCCCCGGTCTCCCAGCGCAGAAGATCGAACAACGTGTCGGAGACCTGATCGCGCACGAACTGCTCGAGCATCGACGCCTCGACGTAGCCCTCGTCGGCGAGGATCTGCCCGAGCCTGCGGCCCGCCTTATCGCGCTTCTGGATCTTCATCAGACCGCGCGCCTGCCGCAGCTGCTTCTCCGAGATCACTCCCGCGTGGACGAGCCGCTTTCCGGCAGGCTCTACGGTCCCCGTGTCGCCGGCGAAGTAGACGAGCCCGTCTCGGAAACACACCACCGCGGTCGCGTCGTCACGCCGGACGTGCAGAATGCCGGTCTTGGCCCCTGACTGCAGCAGCCGGAACATGTCGGCAAGTGAGAAATCTGTGAGGTTGCCCTCCAGTGCCACAGCGACCTCCATCGCGACTCTCGATACCCGTGATCCTCATACTCACCCGGCCGATGTCGCGCCAATCCTAGCACGGCCTTCAATCGGGACGAACGCGGTTCAGGGCGACATCTGACTGCTGATGAAATCGACGCCTGACGCAGTCGAGACGCCAGCGTGGACAGTGTCACCGATGAGAGTATCGGCAGACATCCCCGAGCACGAAACCCCCGACCACCCCGGCGAGCACGCGGACGTGCTCACGGGTAGGCACGAGTGGCCCGAGAGCTGGTATCACGGCGCGACACCATGGCGGTAGAATGCGCAGGTACCACATCCGAACCTGAGGCACCGTGGAGACCGGCATCAGTATCCCAGGACACATGGACGCCCTCGTCGAACAGCTCACCGGTCCAGACGGGCCCGAGGTCCGATTCGAGGTCGAGGAGCGTCGCGTCGAGTACCAAGCCATCGTCGAGCTCATGGTTCGCGAGCGGACACCGGGCATCGATTCGCGGGTCGCCGAGCGCGTTGCGGGTGCGGTCGCGGCCGGGTGCTTCGGTGAGCAGCACCTGTGGCGGGACATGGGTCTCCCTGACCGCGCGACGCTTCGCGAGCTGCTCGAAGCCTACTTCGCGCCCTTCGCGCAGGGCAACCACCGCGATATGCGCTGGAAGAAGTACATCTACCGTCGCCTGTGCCGCTGGGACGGGTTCGATGCGTGCCGCGCGCCATCCTGCGGCGAATGCGACACCTACGAAGAGTGCTTCTCTCCTGAGGACTAGGCCCCAGCGCCTCCTCGCGCTACTTGCCGACCTTGGCGGTGACCTCTTCGATCTCCAACGCCAGGGCAGTGAACGCGGCCACTCGGCCCTCAAGCTTCCATGGTCGCGATTCCCAGTAGCCCTCGGGGTCGCGCTCGAGATGGTCGACCAGGCAGTGGATGGCCCGGAGCTTCTCCTCGGGAGAGTCGACCACCCGCATCCGCCCGAAGAGCACCAGTGACTCGAACGGGTGCTCGCACTCGCCATGGTTGTAGCCGTTCTCGGCGACGATCGTCGCGCACGCGCGCGGGTCCGCGGCGATCAGATCGAGCTTCCGACCGTCGTGTGCGACGTGAAAGTACAGGCGAGATGACTCGACGTCGTGACCGTACGAGAGCGTGACCACGTACGGGCCGTCTGGCACCGGACAGCCCGATGGTGGCGTAGCGCCCCTCAGCGAAGATGCGAGAGATGACGAGCGGATCGGTGATGGCGCGGTCGCTGCGACGCATGTGGTGCGGCATGGCTCGAGGCTCCTTCTGGTGAGCACCAACGGAGCCCCGAGCCTAGCGCACTTGACCGCTCGATTGAACCGCGACGAGTCAGTCGACACCGACGATGACCGCCGACGCCTTGAAGACCGCCGTTGCTTCCTTGCCCTCGACGATACCCAGGTCGTCGACCGCCTCGGTCGTCAGCGTGGCGCTGATGTGGTGGCCGCCGCCAAGATCGATCTTGACCAATGCGCTCACCGGACCGCGGACCACCGAGACGACGGTTCCCTTGAGTTGGTTGCGAGCGGATAGCTTCATGATTCGACTTCCCTTCATCTCAGTTGCGGACCCGAGAGCCCGTCCTGCACGTCCACTGCGTTCAGCAGGCGGCGCATCTGAGGAGTTCCCAGGTCTCGCAGTGACTCCCCGGGTGAACCGACCTGCACTACACCCGTACCCGAATACGTGGCCATCGTGTCGGCACGCACGCAAACCTCGCGCAGATCGTGGGAGTTGCCGCCGTGTTCCGCGAAGGGTCCGGGAGGTGGCCGAGTCGTTCACCGTGTGAGCGCCCTGCGTTCACACGGTCTTCGAACCGCGGGGCGATAGTCGGTGTGGTCAAGAGACCGCACGACAACGAAGGAGGCTCGACCATGAACAGACGAAGGATCGCCTCGCTGGTGGCAGCCGCGCTGGTCGCGGGTGTCGTGAGTGGCAACGTCGTGAGCGGGTTCGCCGCCACCGAGACCGCGCCCGCGTCCGGCACGACCGCCTCAGGCATGGGGCTGCGGCTGGGCGGTGCGATGCGTGATGCCGGTGCGAGGCTCAGCGACATCGTCGCGAAGCTCACCGGGATGAGCGTCGAGGACGTGCAGGAGAAGCGTGAGGCGGGAGCCTCGTTCGCAGACATCGCCGCCACCAAGGACGTCAGCGCCGAGAAGGTCGTCGACGAGGCCCTCGAGGTCCGCGAGGAAGTGCTCACCGCTCGCGTCAAGGACGGCTCGGTCACGCAGGACCAGGCCGACGCGGCACTCGACCGCATGCAGGTTCGCCTCACCGACCGCGTGGAGTCCACCGACGCCAGCTGTGACGGTGCCGGCGGCGGCCGTGGCGGCGGCATGGGCGGCGGCAAAGGTGGGGGCCGCGGCCAAGGCGGCGGCCGTGGAGCGGGATGCGGCGGAGCGTGCGCGACGCAGTAGAACATCCCTCATCGGATCGCAACGAAGGACGGGCGCGGAGGCGCGCCCGTCCTTTCGGGCATCCCAGGGGGGTTCGTGTCGCCGATCGCACCTATGCGTTACGCTCATGGACGCGCAGCGCGAAGGAGGTCACCTCGTGGCAACGGTACTGGTAGTCGACGACAACCCGAAGATCGTCGAGGTCCTCTCGGAGTACTTGAAGGCCGACGGTCACACTCCACTGAGCGCAGGAGACGGTGTGACCGCTCTCGCGCGAGCCACCGAGCAGCGTCCCGACATCGCGCTCGTCGACATCATGCTGCCCGGCATCGATGGACTGGAACTCACGCGCCGTTTCCAGGCGCTGGGCATCCCCGTCATCCTCGTGACCGCTCGAAGCGACGAGGTGGACCGCCTGGTGGGACTCGAGATCGGTGCGGACGACTACGTGACCAAGCCCTTCTCGGCACGCGAGGTCGTGGCCCGCGTCAAAGCGGTGCTGCGCCGGTGTTCCCGAGAACAGGAGGCAGTCGCGGTGGTCCGCGCCGGCGACATCACCCTCGACCGAGATCGCCGAGAAGTGCTCGTGGGCGACGAGCCGGTCGAGCTCACGCGCACCGAGTTCGACATCCTGCTCACGATGGCGACGCATCCCGGGCGCGTCTACACCCGGCTGCAGCTGCTTGAGGCGAGCTCGGGTGACGCCTTCGACGGCTACGAGCGCACCATCGACGCCCATGTGAAGAACATCCGGCGCAAACTCGGCGAGAACTCGAAGGACCCGCGGCACATCAGGACCGTCATCGGTGTGGGTTACAAGCTGGAGGCGAACGGCTGATGCGCAGGGTCTCGCTCTCACTGCAAGTCTTCCTGTCGATCCTGCTTGTCGCGCTGGGTACGGCGCTGATGGTGGGCCTGTTCGCACGCTCCGCGCTGTCTTCGGCGTTCGACCGGTACCTGGCGAGCCTGCCCGCCCCCGGCGGCATGGGGCGCGGGCGCATGATGCTCGGCGCCGCCGAGCAGACCTTCGTCGCGAGCGTCGACCAGAGCGTCGTTGTCGCGTCGGTGGTCGCGGTACTGGTCGCGACGGCGGTGGCACTGGTGCTGGCGGCCTACCTGAACCGCCCGCTGCGCCGGCTCGAGCACGCTGCCGAGTCGATCGCGAGCGGCGACCTGTCGCACCGGGTCGACTCCAACGGACCTGCCGAGGTGGCAGCGATCGGCGACGCATTCAACCGCATGGCCGACTCCCTCGAAGAGGCAGAGGCCCTGCGCCGCCGGCTCGTGGCCGACGTCGCCCACGAGCTGCGCAACCCCATCGCCGCGGCGCGCCTGCAGGCTGAGGGGATGGCCGAGGGCGTGCTGGTGGCGGACCCTGCCCGGATGGACTCACTCGTCGAGGACCTGGTGCACCTCTCGGCGCTTGTGGATGATCTGCAGGAGCTCGCCGTGGCCGAGGCCGGCCGACTCTCGTACCAGATGCACGACATCGATATCTCCGAGGTCACAGAGCGCGAGGTGAACCGCGCTCGTTCGACGGCGCCCGAGTCCGTGAAGCTGTTCGCTGTCGGTGTGGATCAGCCGGTGACCGTCCGCGCCGACGAGCGCCGGATCGCGCAGGTGCTCAGGAACCTGCTGTCGAACTCGCTGCGCCACACGACCAGCGGCTCGATAGAGGTCGCTGTCTCACAAGGAGATGGAGTCGTGCGCGTCTCGGTGACCGACACCGGCGAGGGGATTCCCGCAGACGGAGCTGCCCCACATCTTCGAGCGGTTCTTCCGTGCAGACGCCGCCCGCGCGAGTCACACGGGCGGCGCCGGGCTTGGGCTGGCCATATCGAGAAGCATCGTTCGGGACCACGGTGGCGACGTCTTCGCCACGAGCGTCCCGGGCGAAGGCACGACCGTCGGCTTCACACTCCCGCGCTCAGCCTGACAGCCGGCCCCACTCGCTCCCTCATCCCACCCCTACGGGGCGGGTTCGCAGCTCCCTCAATCCTCGGCCCCCTCGGCCGGGGGCGTGGAGCTGCCAGCGGGAGCAGCCGCGCCTGATGCGGGCGTCGCACCCGCATCGATCTGGGCCTGCACCCACTCGCGAACGTCGGTGTGGACATCGAAGCCGTACGTGGATGCGAGATCCTTGATGCGCAGGTCCATCTCGGAGGGCTGGATGCCGAACTGCTGCTCGAAGGCCTGAGCGGGGATACCGGTCGCGGCCGAGACCTCCGAGAAGGACATCGAGCCCCGGATGTCTTCGACGTTGATCGCGACCCCCGCGCCGGTGGCGGCACCGGCAGAGTCGGCCAGCGACGGCATCGTCCAGCTGAACGCACCAGCGACCGTGGTCGTCCCCACGATGGCCACGAAGATCGCAAGCGTGGCGCCGATCATCACGCCGGGTGAGATCGAGCGGCCGGGCGCTGCCTGAGTGGACGAGGCCAGCGTGAGGGTGTCGGCCACCGGGCAGGCGTTGACGCACTCGTTGCAGGCCAGACACTCCGCGCTACGCACGGAGTCGACGGTCGATACGGTGATGTTCACCGGGCACGCCTTGTCACAGCTGCCGCAGCTCGTGCACGTTTCGGCCGAGCGGCGGACCTTGAACAGCGACACCTTCGAGACGATCCCCAGCGTGGCGCCCATCGGGCACAGGTACTTACAGAAGAAGCGTTCATAGACGACCGAACCGGCGAGCGAGATTCCCAGAACCGCGGTTCCGAGCGCGAACTCGACGAGGAGTTCATCGGAGGTCAGGTGCATCCATGCGACCCACGGGTCGTAGGGCCGGATGACGAGCTCGGCTGCCTGGAACGTCCAGATCGTGAAGAAGGCAAGCACCACGTACTTCAGATACCGCGCCGGTCGGTCGAGTGCCGCGGGCATCGTTGGCCGCTTGCGAGGCCAGATCGCCTTGCCGATCATCCCGAAGAACTCCTGGAGCGCCCCGAGCGGGCACAGGTAGCCGCAGAATGCGCGGCCGAAGACAACGCCGAGGACCACCGTGCCCATCAGCAGGATCACACTCGATGCGGCGATCCGCTTCAGATACCCGCCTCCCGAGAGCAGCGACCACAGCGTCTCTATCCCGCCGAAAGGACACAGGGCGTCGACTCCCACCGGCTTGGCGATGCCGCCCACCTGATGGAGTATGCCGATAGCGGTGATGCCCAGCAGACTCACCGCAAGGATCGCGAGCCGGATCATTCGGCTGCGCCTCTGCGCGACACGGTCGCTGCGAACGCCGGGCGCCGCAGGGTCTTGTTCTGACCCGTGCTGGTCTTGACGACCGTTCTCGGTCTCATCGGTGTACGACGACATCACTTCTCCTCGGTCAGCCCACGAATCCTTGTGAACCGAGTGTCGAGAAGCGGTGTGAACACGCGATGAACGTCAGACGAATCCCCTGTGCGAGGAAGAGGCCGGGTGTTGGGGCGTTACCGGCACCAGGAACGCGATCACGTCTCGAACTTGCGCGCCGCGTCGAGCGCCGATGAGTACGCCGCGAGCTCCTCCGCGCTCGTCATCCCGCCGTCGTCGCACACCACGGCCGGTCCGCCGGCGGCGAGCTGGGCCGCGCTGGACCCGGTGGCGCGGGCTCCGTCGGCGAAGAGCGCTCGCGTGGTGATCCCGCCCATCGGTACCAGCCCGACAGCGCGGGCGGCTTGGAATGCGGCCGCGGTCTGACCGGCACCGCCGAGGGCCACGTGCACCGCCGAGAACCCCGCGTGGGCGAGCGCAGGATAGAGCGCGCGCACGTCGCCGTCGGAGTGGAACACCGCGGGCCACTCGCCTACCCCATCGAGCTGGCGGTAGCACGGTACGAGCGCCTCGAGAGCGAAGTCGGGCGACACGAGCCACCCCGCGTCGCTTGCGAGCTCGTCGGCGAGCAGCAGTCCCGAGGCTCCCGCCGCGACGCCCGCGCGGGTCTCGTCAAGAGCGTCGTGCAGCGACTCGGCGATCGTGACCGCGAGCGTCCCGGGCGAAGCCGCGGAAAGGCGGAGCGCCTCGGTCCATCCCAGGTGCCGGGCCGCGCGGCCGAGCACGCCGTCGACCGCCCACAATGCCGCGACGTCGGCGGCGAGCAACTGCGCGACCGCGGCCTCCGCCCACGGCGATGCTGCGGGAACCACCACGGCATCGAGCCGAAGTGCGACCGCTACCGCCGCGAGCGTCTCAGCGGCGTCGGCATCGCGCTCCTGCCACGTCAGCACTCGCAACGCCTCGCTGGGTACCCACGTGAGCGCGTAGGCGCGCTCCCGAGTCAGCCCCTTGAGCACCGAGAGTGCACGGCCCAGACCCATCATCTCACCGCCGGTTCGTACGCATTCCACACCGCGGAGACCTCGTCGCGCCAGAATCGGGCGCGGTCCGTCACGTCTCGACCGAGCTCCTCGGCGGCGAACGCGAAGTAGCCCTCCCCCGGCATGCCTGTGTCCTTGCGAACGACGAGCGAGGCGATCATCACGCCCTTGGAGGCTTCCTGATCGGAGTCGACCTCGGCGAGCAGGTCCATCAGTGCGCCGGAGCGAGCCGAGAACCTGCCCTCGAAAGCGACGCGAGCCGCTTCGCCGTACGTCACCGTCGTGCGCGAGGATGCTGCATCGAGGAGCACGGCGAGCAGGCGCCTCTTGGCCTCGATCCCACTCGACGAGCGTCATGCCCCATGTGCGTCGTACCGCCACCGCGATCATGCCTCTCCGCCGGAGTAGCGCTCCCGAAGTGCAGTATCCCACTCGGCAACGAAAACGACCCGCAAACGGAAGAACCGCTGCGGGTCGGTAAGCGCCCGGCCCTCGAGAATCGGGCTCGGACGTGTCGAAGACTGGTGGAGGTGGCGAGAATCGAACTCGCGTCCACAATAGCCCCCCGGGAGGCATCTCCAGGCTCAGTCACCGGATGAGTCTCGGCACGTAGCGTTGTCCGGTGACCCGCTGCGCCGGTGCCATGGCGGTTCCATCTTTCACAGCGCTATACCGCCCACGATCGCTGTGGCAGTCCCCTGAGTTGCGCCTTGCCGGTAGCGGGGACATCTACCGGGTCGGCGTCGCTGACTATTTAGGCAGCGAAGGCGTAATCAGTGTCGACGCTTGAGCGTCTTTACCCCTGTTTAACGAGGCGAGGAGACCTCGGCCTGCTTCCTCCGTCGAAACTATCATGTCGAAACCAGTCACCCCCACGTGTGAGTGTGGGCACTTCGACGTATCAAGGTGCACCTGCGGCCGGCGTGAGCCGCGAGCAGTCAGTATACGCTGTCGCGGAGGCCCCACCAGTATGCGTAGCAATCGCCGTGCCCTGCATCGCTCCCGGACGATCCCTACGCGGCGCTCCTCCTGAGACGCAGCCGCGCTCCCAGCAGGCCACCGAACAGCGCCGCCGCGGTGTCCCCCAAGATGAAGCCGACCATCAGCATCGTCATCGATGGGTCCGACATCGCCTCATCGCCGAAGAGCGCGGCGATCGGAAAGAGCGGCACTACGAGACTGATCGAGCCGGCCTTCCACATGTGCGGCGCCAGCGCCCCCACCGCGATTCCGAGCACGCCGTAGATCAGCGCGGTGGCGGCAAGGATCTGGACTCGCTCGTCCATGGGGCCATCGGCGAAGAGCGCCGGTCCGGCGCCGAGGAACCCCACCAAGGTCCCGGCCATGAACGCTGCAGCGCAGACGACGGTCTCACTCAGGCCCACGCGCGCCACGGTCACGTGCCCTTCTGCCGCTCCCGAAGCGCGCGTTCCACGTCGCGCTTCTGGTCGCGTGCTGCGATCGAGTCCCGTTTGTCGTAGTTCTTCTTGCCCCTCGCGAGCCCCAGCTCGACTTTGACCATGTTGCGCTCCGAGAAGTACAGCTTCAGGGGTACGAGCGTGTAGCCCTTCTCCTTGGTCTTCCCGATGAGATAGCGGATCTCCTTCTTGTGCAACAGAAGCTTGCGCTTGCGATCGGGCTCGACATTGGCCCGGTTCCCATGGCTGTAGGGCGAGATGTGGACCCCGTGGAGCCACACCTCGCCGGCTCTGACCGTCGCGAACGAGTCTCTGAGGGCGGCACGATTCTGCCGCAGCGACTTGACCTCGGTACCGGTGAGTTCGATGCCGGTCTCGAAGGTCTCGTCGATGAAGTAGTCGTGATACGCCTTCTTGTTCGTGGCGATGCTGCGGTCGTCTCTGGTCACGTGCGGTGGTGCTCCCTACGGTGTGAAGTCGGTGCCCGGCTTGAGGTCGAGAACGTAGCGCGTCAGAAGCTTCACCGAGAACTCCAGGTCCGCCAGTGACAGCACCTCGGTGGGCGTGTGCATGTAGCGCAAGGGTACCGAGATGAGCGCCGCGGCCTTGCCTCCGCGCGAAAGCTGTATCGCGTTGGCGTCGGTGCCCGTTCCACGCGGCTCGGCCCCGATCTGGTACGGGACCTTCGCCTTCTCCGCCGCGGCCACCAGGCCCTCGAACACCACCGGATTGATGTTGGCCCCGCGCGCGATGATCGGGCCGGCGCCGCACGTCGCCTCGCCGTGCTTGCGCTTGTCGATGTCTGGGTAGTCTGTCGCGTGGCCCACCTCTACCGCGATGCCGACGACCGGGTCGCAGCACCAGGCGCTCGTGATGCCACCGCGCATCCCGATCTCCTCCTGCACGGTCGCAGCCGCGATGAGGTCGCCGGGAGCGCCACCCGCCCTCTTCACCTCTTCGAGCACGCGCGCCGCGATCCATGCACCCATCTTGTCGTCGAACGCCCGCGAGACGGCCATGTCATCGCCGAAGGTCTCGAGCCCGACGTCGAAGGTGATGGGGTCGCCCACGCGCACGCGCTTCTTGACGTCTTCCGCGCCCAAACCAAGGTCGATGAAGAGCTTCTCGAGCTTCGTGATGCTCTTGCGCTCGTCTTCCTCTATCAGGTGGATCGGCTTGCGCCCCATGATGCCGAGCAGCTCACCGTCGGCGGTGTGGACGCGCACACGCATCCCGGGGAGGATGGCGGCATCGACGCCGCCGATCGCCGAGAAGGCCAGGAAGCCCTCGGGCGTGATGTAGTTGACCATCAGCCCGATCTCGTCGATATGCCCGGCCAACATGACCGAGACCCCGCTCTTCTTGGCGCCCTTGAGCGTCGCGTGGACCGAGCCCATCACGTTCGTCTCGATCTCATCGGCCACGCCGGTCAGTCGCGAGCGGAACACGGCGGCGGCCGGCTGCTCGAAGCCGGAAGGCGAAGGTGCCTCAACGAGGTCGGTCAGGAACTGAAGGTCTTTCTTCTGCATCAAGCGGCCTCCGAATCGAATCAGCGATTAGGAGAGGATACCCGATGCGGCGGCCGGGCGAGCGGTCTGCCCGCGCCAGCGGGTGGCTACGCCGGACCCGCGAGCGCGTGGCCGAGCGGATCCCTGCGTTCGCGGATAGCGCCCGCTCCCGTGGCGAGCGCCACCCTCCTCATCACCGGACCATGAATGACGGCCGCCTTCGCCAGCTTCGCCGTCACCTCGAATCCGAGGGGAGCCGCGTTGTCCCGATAGCGTTCCAGCGCTCCGTCGAGTCCCGATTCCGTCGCGGCGGCGAGCGCAGACGCGCTTCGTAGCGCGAACGAGATCCCCTCTCCCGACGATGGACTGATCATCCCGGCAGCCTCGCCCAGTAGAGCCACGCGGCCGTAGCCCGCCGAGACGTCCAGCGGCGACACGGGACGCATCATCGGGGCGGCCTCGCGGCTGACCTCTTCTCCGGCAAGCAGACCGGCGCGACGTGCCTTCAGCACGAACTCCTCGAACGCACCGACAGACCCCCTCCCGTGACGAAAGGCCGCGCCGGCGATCACGGTGTCCCCTTTGGGGATCGTCCAGCCGTAGAAGTCGGTGACTGTCTCGTCGAAGATCGCGCCGTAGTGGGATGCGTCGTCCCTCGCGCGAAAGCGCGCCTGGATCGCGGTGTACCGGCGGCCCTGTCGCCAGGCAGGCAGAACAGCGCGCCGGACGAGTGAACCGGCACCGTCGGCGCCTACCACGAGCCCTGTCCTGATGCTCGCGCTCCCACCCCCGCTGGTCTCGAACCGCACCGTCACGCCGCCCGCGTCGGGTTCGCATGCAAGCGCCCGCCAACCCGTGGCGACATCCACATGACTTCCCACCAGCGACACCAGCCAGCGGTCGAATGCCTCCCGGTCGACGTTGACGTAGAAACGCTGGTAGAGTCGCTCGAGCCCTGAGGGTAGATCGGATGTCCTGACCGCGAAGAGCTGCGGACCTCCGATCACCTCGGACGGTACTCCGAGACCCTGGCGGGCCAGCTCGGCTTGAGCCCGAGGTGCGAGCAGCCCTCCACACGGCTTGCTCGAGTCGACCCGGCGCCCACGGCCGGTCGAGCGACCTTCGGTCCACGAGCAGTACGCGATACGCCGGATCGAGCATTCGCGCCAGAGTGGCACCGGCCGGACCGGCCCCGATGATGCAGACGTCGTACATGCGGCTCTCCGTTCGCAGGTGTCCGGAGAACCATCATCGCGCCTTCGAATACGATGGCGAGCCACACGTTGACTGTGGGTGCCGAAGCGTTGGTCGCGCGTTACCCGCCGCTTTGCCGCCGGACACCTTCTGCCAGCTCGAAATCGAGACGTGCTTCAGATACCGACACCGCCGTCAGACGCACCGTCAGTGGCTGTCCCAGCCGATAGCTGTTGTCTCGCTTCTCTCCGGCGAGGGTGAAGCGCTGGGGATCGAACCGGTAGTGGTCGTCTGCCATCGTATCCACGTGCACGAGCCCCTCGGCGGTATTGTCGAGCTGAACGAACAGCCCGAAGGTCGTGACCCCGCTCACGACCGCCGAGAAGACCTCGCCCACGTGCTCGGCCATGAGTTGGGCGAGCTTGAAGCGGACGCTGTCGTCCTCGGCCATCTCGGCCTCGCGCTCCATCAGCGACGAGTGCTCTGCGAGCCATTCGAGTTCGGGAACCATGCCCGCGCTGTTCGGGTCGGCCTCGAGCCGTCCTGCGAGCTGCGCGCGCAGAAGCCGGTGCACGATGAGGTCGGGATAGCGCCTGATCGGAGAGGTGAAGTGCGTGTAGGCCTCACTTGCAAGGCCGAAATGCCCACCCAGGTAGTCCACGTAGCGCGCACGCTCGAGCGCCCGGAGCAACAGCGAGTTGATCAGGCGCTTCTCGGGGCGCGTGTGGGCGAACCTGATGATGCGCTGGAAGGTGGCGGGGCTGGCGCCGTGTATGTCCTTGATCGGGTAGTCGAACTCCTTGAGCACGACCGCGACGTGGCCCAGGGCGTCAGGGTCGGGGTTCTCGTGGATCCGGTAGATCATCGGCGCCTTGGCATCGCGCATGTGACGGGCGACGACCTCGTTTGCCAGGATCATGGCCTCTTCGATCATATTGGTCGCCTGCGTGCGCTCCCTGATGACGACCTCCAGCGGCGTCCCGTCCTCGGCGAGCCTGATCTTGGCTTCGACGGTCTCGAAGTCCAGCCCGCCGCGAGCGACCCGGTGATGCTGGATCTTCTCGGCGACTCGCGCGAAGTCCCGCAATGCGCGCTCGCTGTCGGCATCAGAGAACGGATCTTCTCCATCGAGCATGCGCTGGACCTGGTCGTAGTCGAACCGCCGATCAGACCTCATCGCGCTGGGATACAGCTCGTAGCGCTGTATCACCGCATCGTTGTCGAGCCAGATGTCCGCGGTGAACGAGAGCCGATCCTCGTCGGGGTTGAGCGAGCAGATCCCGTTGCTCAACTCCTCGGGCAGCATCGGCAGCACACGGTCGACCAAGTAGACGCTCGTCGCTCGCTGCCGAGCATCCACGTCGATCGCGGAGTCCCACGCCACGTAGTGACTCACGTCGGCGATATGCACGCCCAGACGCGTCAGGCCGTCGATGTGATCGATCGAGATGGCATCGTCGAAGTCACGCGCGTCGGCCGGGTCGATGGTGAAGGTGAACCGCTCGCGGATGTCACGACGCTGTGTCTCTGAGGCGAGGGCCTGCTCCACATCAAGCCGAATGTCGGCCGCCTGTGCCTCAGCACCGGCCGAGAACTCGGTCGCCAGGCCGTGCTCGCGAATGATGATCTCGATCTCGATGCCCTCGTCGCCCTCGTGACCGACGATCTCCTCGACCACGCCCTGAGCGGAGTGCGTGCGGCTCGGGTAGCCGATCAAGCGCGCAACGACGACATCTCCGGTCACTGCGCCACCCACCGCGGCGGATGCGACGAACACGTCGTGCTTGATCCGACGGTCCGCCGGAATGACGATCCCGATGGCGCCGTGCCTCTCGAAGCGCCCCACGACCTGCGTGTTGGCCCGTTCGATCACCCGGGTGACGACCCCGCTTCTGCCCTGCCGACCGCGCTTCGCGTCCGGACGCAACGCAACGGTGTCGCCGTGCATCGCACCGCTGGTGTCGCGAGCCGAGACGTAGAAGTCCCCGTCGGGCGCCGACACGAAACCGTAGCCGCGTCGTGTCATGGAGATGCGCCCGGTCACCGTCCCGCTTCTGTGCGCCTTGGAGGTCTTCTTGGGCTTTGCCACGTCTCGTCTCGCTTTCAGCCGTCCGTCGCACCGAGTCTACCGCACGGCGAAACGGCATCGTTCGATGTCACCCGACGGTGGTAGAATCCTCGAAAAGCACTGCCCGTTCGTACCTTTCGGAGCCGCCCTCATGGACCAGAAGCGTCCGCTCGCACCCGCGCTGATAGGCCGGGGCACACTCTCGAACTACCGAGACATGCTACGCGCGCTCGAGACTCTCGAGAACGTGGAGTACCGCTTCGTCGCGCACGGAGAGCTCGTGAGCGAGGGTACGGCGGCCCTGGTCAAACTGATGGCGGACCAGGAGTCGGCGACGCTCGTGGTCAATGGGTGCCTCTTCCTCAACGTGGCGTCCTACCGCTTCCTGGACTTCGACCAGGACGCGGAGAATCGTTGGTGCTTCGTGCTGCACGGAGACGACGCCACGCTCGAGCTCATCCACGTCCCGGACACGAGCGAGGACTCAGAGGGCGGCCGGCCCAACCTGTTGCTCGAAGAGGAGGTTCCCGACTTCGAGAGCCTCATCCTTCTCGACGACGAGGACGACGAGGACTAGCGAGCGGCCTTCTTCGCCTCGACGATCGCGCGCTTGAGCTGGGTATCGGTCTTGGGGTCCGCCTGATCGGCCATTTCCATCTTGACCTCGACGTCCGGCGTGAGACCCTTTCCGTCGATGACCCGCTTCTTGGGCGTCAGATAGTGCGCGGTCGTGAACTTCACCGCGCCGCCGAAGGACAGCTCCTTCACGGTCTGGACGCTCCCTTTGCCGAAGCTCTTCTCGCCGACCAGCTTCGCACGGCCGTAGTCTTGGAGCGCGCCGCCAACGATCTCGCTCGCAGACGCGGAGTTGCCGTTGATGAGGACGACCAGCGGCGCGTCGGTGATCTTGTCCCCGTCGGTCCGGTACTCGGTCTCGGGCCTGTTGCGCTCATCGACTCTGACTACGACCCCGTCGTCTATGAACAGCGATGACACCTTCACCGCTTGATCGAGCGCTCCGCCGGGGTTGTCGCGCAGATCGAGCACGAACGAGCGCGCACCCTCCTTCTCGAGCTTCTCGATCTCGGTCGTGATGTCCTCGGTGGCCTGTCCGTTGAACTGGCCCAGGCGGATGTAGCCGACATCTCCGGGCTCCATGCGGCTTTCGACGTTGGGGAACTCGATGATTGCGCGGGTGAGGGTCACCGTGTAGGGCTTGTGCGGGTTCTCGCCGTCCTTGGCGTCGCCCTTCGGTGGCCGGAACATCGTCAGCTCGACGTCGGTTCCTTCCTTGCCGCGGACCCTCTTGACGACCTCGTCGCTCGTCCACTTGTCGCGAGTGATGCCGTCGATCGCCGAGAAGATGTCGCCCGCCTTGATGCCGCCCTTGTCGGCGGGCGTGTCCTTGTAGACCTCGACGACGTAGGCGGTTCCGTCCTTCTCGGCCAGGAGCACGCCGATGCCACCGAACTCGCCGGCCATGTCTTCGTTGAAGAACTCGAAATGCTCGGCGTCGAAGAAGACACCGTACTTGTCTCCCCCGCTTTCGAGCAGCCCCTGCACGGCCCCGGCTGTAGCCGACGTCTCGGTGGGGGGCTCTAACGCCTCGGACTCGAGGAGCTCGCGGACCTCCTCGACGTGATCGGCCACGGGGTCGTTGGAGCCGAACGGCGAGCTGCCGGCGACCGCTACGCCACCGTCGGTCTTGGCCGCGACGAAGCCGCCGATGAAGCCGCTGGCACCGATGATCGCCACGACAGCGACGACAGCGACGATCTTGAGTGCGTTGCTCATGTGGATGTCCGAGTTCTTTGAGTGAGACGACCCGCGGATCGGATCAGACCTTCAGGTACCGCGTCATCGCGAGCCACGAACCGGCGAGGCCGATCGCTGTGCCCGCTACGATGAGCGCGACAGCTATCTGAGCAGTCGCCGTGCCAGAAAGGGTGACCGCCATGAACGGCAGCGCGTCTTTGAGGCGCGGCAGGATGGCCGCCTGAAGCGCGACGACCGAGAGGATCGCGAGTGACGCCCCGATCAGTGACTGGAAGACTCCCTCGAGCAGGAACGGCGTGCGGATGAACCAGTTGCTGGCTCCCACCAGACGCATGATGCCGATCTCCTTGCGTCGAGCATAGATCGCAAGGCGGATCGTGTTGTTGATGAAGATCAAGCTGACCACACCGAGCATCACCACGAACACGACCTCGATGATGCGGATCACGCGCGTGAAGGCGAACAGCTTGTTCACGATCTGCTGCCCGTACTTGAGCGACTCCTCGGGGCTGTCAGGTCGATCGGCGACGTTCATGAAGATCGCGTTCTTCTTGATCGTGGACACCATCTGCTCGACGGTGCGGGGATCCTTGAGTGTCACGTCGAGCGATGCGGGAAGCGGGTTGCCCTCGAGCTGATCGATGATCTCAGGCGACTGCTCCATGTCCTCTTTGAACTTCTGCAGGGCTTCGTCTTTGGTGGTGTAGTCCACTCCTTCGACGAGTGCGTCCGCCAGCAGCTGCTCCTGGAGCGCGTTGACGTCCTCGGTGGCTGCACCGTCCTTGATGAAGACTTGGATCGTGACCTTGTCCTCGACGCTCTCGACCACGCTGTTGACCACGAAACCGGTGGCGATGAAGATCCCCACCAGCAGCAGCGAGAGATAGATCGTGATCACGGCACCCAGGCTCATCACCCAGTTGCGACGGAAGTTCTGAGCCGACTCTCGAACGAAGTAACCGATATTAATCGACATAGCCGTACACCCCTCGGTCCTGGTCGCGGATCACGCGGCCGCCCTCGAGGGCGATGACGCGCCGACGCATGTTGTCGACCATGTCACGGTCGTGCGTTGCGACGAGCACCGTGGTGCCTGTCTTGTTGATACGCTCGAGCAGCTTCATGATGCCGAGCGAGGTCTGGGGGTCCAAGTTGCCGGTGGGCTCGTCGCACAGCAACAGCGGCGGCCTGTTCACGAAGGCGCGCGCAATCGAGACGCGCTGCTGTTCACCACCGGAGAGCTCGTCGGGATAGCTGTCGATCTTGTCCTCGAGTCCCACAAGGCGAAGCACCTCGGGGACCTGCGTGCGGATCACGTGCTTCGACTTGCCGATGACCTCGAGCGCGAAAGCCACGTTCTCGAAAGACGTCTTGTTGGGCAGCAGCTTGAAGTCCTGGAACACGCAGCCGATATTGCGGCGCAGGTACGGCACCTTCCAGTTCTTCAGCTTCACGAGGTCCTGCCCGGCGACGATGATCTGACCGCGCGACGGCAGCAGCTCTCTCAGCAGAAGGCGGATGAAGGTCGACTTGCCCGAACCCGAGTGGCCCACGATGAAGACGAACTCGCCGGCACCGATCTCCACGTTGCAGTCGGCCAGCGCCGCCGCCTCCGGGACGTAGAACTTGCTCACGCCGCGCAGACTGATCATCGATGCACCTGCTCGAGGCGGTGCCGATTCGGTCTTCTCAGGCTCTACGCGCGGCTGCGCGTCAGTGACATCACTCAAGGGATACTCCAATTCGATGCAACGATTCCCGCAGGAGAGTGTAGCAAACGTGCCGCCACGCCCACCGCACGAATGCGTAGATGTTGTGTGGAGGACGGAGGCGGCAGGTCAGGCCAGCAGCTCGCGTGCGGCTGCGGCGATATGCGATGCGGTGAGGCCGAAGTGCTCCATCAACTCGGCCGGCTCGCCGGATGTGCCGAAACGATCGTCGATGCCGACACGCCGCGTGGGGACCGGACAGACCTCAGAGAGCACCTCCGAGACGGCCGAACCCATGCCGCACAGAACGCTATGCTCTTCGCAGGTGACGATACGACCCGTCTTGGCGACGCTGGCGACGAGGGTATCGACGTCGATCGGCTTGACCGTCGCCACGTCGATGACCTCTGCCGAGACACCCTCTGCGGCCAGCAGCTCCGCGGCGCTGAGCGCCTCTCCGACTTCGATCCCGCACGCGGCAAGCGTGACGTCGGAACCCTGGCGAAGGACGTATGCGCGTCCGACTTCCAGCACGAAACCCTCAGGGTATACCTCAGGTACACCCGCCCGTCCGAGCCGAACGTAGAACGGCCCCGGCGTCTGCGCTGCAACGCGAAGGGCGGCTTTGGCCGCATGATAGTCGGCGGGAACGAGCACCGTCATCCCCGGAAGGACCCGCATGAGCGCGATGTCTTCGATCATCTGGTGACTGCCGCCATCCGGGCCCACGGTGATTCCCGAGTGCGTCGGAGCGAGCTTCACGTTCAACGATGAGTAGCACACCGTATTGCGCACCTGATCGTAGGCACGGCCGGTGGCGAACACCGCGAACGATCCCGTGAAAGCGACCTTCCCGCTCACCGCGAGGCCGGCGGCGACGTCGACCATGTTCTGCTCGGCGATACCGACGTTGAAGAAGCGCTCGGGGAATGCGTCCTCGAGCTTGCTGGTCGTCGTCGACTTGGACAGGTCCGCCTCGACGGCGACCACGTCCACCCCTTCACGGGCGAGCTCCACCAGGGTCTCTCCGAACGCCTCGCGTGTCGCCTTGCTCATGAGGCGCTCCCTTCGGTCAGCGAAGCGAGTTCGGCGACGGCACCGGCACGCTCCGTGGCGCTCGGCGCCTTGCCGTGCCACCCGGCGTCGTCCTCCATGAACGACACTCCCTTGCCCTTGACCGTCCTGGCCACGACCACCGCGGGGCCTCCACGGTGCTCGCGGGCGGCGACGATCGCTTCGCGAAGCTGCTCGACGTCGTGGCCGTCACATTCGAAGGTCCGCCAGCCGAACGCCGAGAACTTCTGTGCGATGCCGCCCAGGCACATGACCTCCGTGCACGCCCCGTCGATCTGCAGACCGTTCTCGTCGACGATGGCCACGAGATTCTCGAGCCCGTGGTGCGCGGCGAACATCGCCGCCTCCCACACCTGACCCTCTTGCAGCTCGCCGTCGCCCATCAGGCAGAAGACAGTGCGATCGTCAGCTGCCTCGATACCCATTCCCGCTGCAAGACCGCTCGCGATCGAGAGCCCCTGCCCGAGAGACCCCGTTGAGACCTCGACCCCGGGCGTCTTCTTGCAGTCGGGGTGTCCTTGGAGCATCGAGCCCAGCTTACGAAGCGTCGCGAGGTGATCGCGGCCGAAGTACCCCGCCTCAGCCAGCGCGGCGTACAGGACAGGTGCGGCATGACCCTTGGACAACACGAACCGGTCGCGCTCAGGCCACAGCGGATTCGCCGGATCGTGTCGGAGCACGTCGCCGAAGTACAGCGTGGCGACTATGTCGGCCGACGAGAGCGATCCACCCGGGTGGCCGCTTCCCGCCTCGGCGATCATCTCGACGATATCGATCCTCATCGTCGCGGCCTTCGCCTCGACACGAGCGCGATCCCACATACGGTGCTCCATTCGGTGGTCGGCGGACACAGGCGCGCCGCGCCGAAGGTCGGTACGGCGCCCGGAAAGGATACCACTCACGCCGCTCCCCACTGCGGTTCACGAACGGCCCCGGGAGCTACCTTGACAGCTCCTTGAAACCCTCGCCGATGGCTTCATGCACGTTCGAGATGATCACCATCGCCGTCGGGTCGTGCGCAGCGACGATAGCCTTGAGGTCGTCGAGCTCGTTGCGTGCGAGCACCACCAGCAGCGTCCCGCGCCGTTCTCCGGTCCACACCCCGGTGGCCTCCAGCCGCGTGGCGCCGCGGCCCAGTTCCTGAGTGACGGATTCGCCGATGCGATCGGCCTCATCCGAGATGATCCACACCGCCTTCTCGACCGATATGCCCTCGAGCACCAAGTCGATGGTCATGGTGGCCACGAAGATGGCTACGACGCCGTAGAGGGCGAGCTTGGGCCCGAACTGCAGGGCCGCAAGAACCGTCACACCCGCATCGACGACGAGCATGATCTGGCCCACGCCGAACGGGACGCGCCGTCGAGAGCAGCTGGGCGACGATATCCGTTCCGCCGGTGTTGCCGCCCGCCTTGAAGACCAGCCCCATCCCCAGGCCCGTTATCGCACCGCCGTACAATGCCGCCAGCAACAGGTCGTCAGAGGCCAGACGAGGCGTCACCGCCCCGAGGACATCGACGGCGACCGAGAGCGCAACCGCCCCGTAGAGGGTCTTGGCAAGGTACGCCACGCCGCGGAGACGCCACGCGATGATCAGCAGGATGCCGTTGAAGATGAGCATCTGAACGCCGACCGAGACGCTCACGCCGAAGGTCTCAAGCCCCCAGTAGTAGAGAACCGTTGCAAGGCCCGAGACTCCGCCTGCCGCGATCTTGTTGGGGATCAGAAACGCGTCGAGAGCCCACGCCGTCATCAGAATGCCCACGGTCATGAGCGCGAACGACCTCAGCCGCCGACTCTTGAGTACTCGCTCGACTACCATGCGCTCACCTCCCAGCCGAACCGGGAGAGGAGCCCGCTGGCCACTCCCACTCGCCGCCCACATCAAGCCGGGGCCGCGGCCGCTTCGCAAGCAGGTGGCCCAAGGCGGTCTTGGCATCGCGATTGACCAGCCGGACGGGATCCACACCGATCTGCTCGGCGACCTCGAGCGCGGCGTCGAACCGGCCCACGTGCAGCGCGTAGTGGGCGTCGGATCCTATGGCCATCGGCGCACCCGCCTCGAGGGCGGCGATCGCGAACTCCCGCTCGCGATGTGCGCTGGCCGACCTCGCGCTCGTGGGGGCGAAGGAGTGATCGTTGAGCTCGAGGATCACGTTGTGCCGAACCGCGGCTTCGACGATCGAATCGAGCTCGACGGGGAACTCGTCCTCGTTGCCGGGATGACTGATCATGTCGACGTTGGGGTTCGCCATGACTCTGAGCAGGACCTCGGTGTTCTTGACCCGATCCTTGTCGTCGAAGCCGGTGAGCGGATGGAATCCCACCGCGACGAAGTCGAGCAGCTCAAGGAGGATGTCGGGCAAGTCGATGCCGTTCTCCTCGGTGGTCGACGGGGTCGCCTCGCACCCCTTGAGGATGCGGACTCCGTTCAAGGTGCTCGGGATGACCTTGGCATTCCAGAAGTACCAGGGGTGCGCGCCCTGCGGAACGCTGGGGCCGTGATCGGTCACGGCGATGAGTTCGAGGCCCCGGACGGCGGCGGCGAGTGCGAGCTCTGTCACGGTCGAATAGGCGTGCCCCGAGGCGATCGTGTGGGTGTGGAGATCCGCGAGTGGTCTCATGCTAGCCTTCGCGCCCAGAGGCCGATCCCACCTCGGCCGCCTGCTCGTTGGAGACCCTCCAGCGGTGGTACCCCACGACGAAGTCATCGATATCGCCATCGAGCACGGCGTCGACATTGCCGGACTCATGACCGGTCCGAACGTCCTTGACGAGCTGGTATGGGTACAAGACGTAGTTTCGAATCTGGCTACCGAAGGTAATCTCTCGCTTCGGGCCCCTCAGCTCGTCGAGCTCGGCGTCACGCCGCTCCTTCTCGATCTCGTAGAGCCGGGAACGGAGGATCTTCATCGCGGCGTCCTTGTTCTTGTGCTGCGACTTCTCGTTCTGGCACGTCACCACGATCCCAGAGGGGATGTGAGTCAGTCGGACCGCCGAGTCGGTCGTGTTCACCGACTGCCCACCCGGACCGCTCGAGCGGTAGACGTCGACCCGGACGTCCTCGTCGCGGATCTCGACGGCGACGTCGTCGGGGAGTACGGGGAGCACCTCAACGCCGGCGAAGGTCGTCTGGCGGCGCTTCTTCTCATCGGTGGGGCTGATTCTGACGAGCCGGTGGACTCCCATCTCAGACATCAACATGCCGTAGGCGTTCCGGCCGTGCACGGTGAACACAGCCCGGTCGATGCCCAACTCCACCCCGGCCGGAGCGTCATGCAGATCGAGTTTCCACTTCTTGCGCTCGGCGTACTTCATGTACATCCGCAGCAGCATCTCCGACCAGTCCTGTGCCTCGAGACCGCCTTGCCCAGGCGTGATGGTCACGATCGCGTCGCCGGGGTCGAACTCGCCCGTGAACCACGACGCGACCTCAAGGCCGTCGACGCGCTTGACCATATCGGAAAGCGCCTCAGACACTTCGTCTGCGAGCTCCTGGTCCTCCTCGGCGAGCGCGAACTCGTTGGCGACCTCGGCGTCGTCGAGAGCTGCGAGGATCTCCTCATAGGTCTCGATCTCGTCGCGCAGACCTGCCGCCTGCGCCATGACCGACTGGGCCGTGGCTTGGTCGTCCCAGAACCCCGGCTCAGCCGACCTGGCGTCGAGCGTACCGAGGTCTCCGCGCTTCGCCTCGACGTGCAGGTACTCGCCCATCTCGATCACACGGGCCCGAAGGCGCTCTATGTCTGCCGAGCGGTTCTCGATCATCTCAGGCTACGCGTCCGCTCCGTGGCACTTCTTGTACTTCTTCCCGCTGCCGCAGGGGCACGGGTCGTTGCGGCCCACGTTCGCGTAGGGGTCCTCTTTGTCCTTGACCATCGGCGCCGCCTTTCCCGAGCCGGCGGCCGCAGCGGCAGCCGCGATGGCGTCAGGAGAGGGGCCGCCGATCCCCGCTGCAGCGACCGCTTCGGTCGCCCCCGCGAAGATCGACGACTCGCTGGGTGCCGAGTAGTTCACGTTACGCAGCAACGGCGTTTGCTCCGGCTCCGTCTCGACCACGACTTGTATGTGCATCAGCGTGCGTAGGAAGTCCTCGTTCACCGACTGCACCAGCCCGGAGAACATGTCGTACGCCTCGTTCTTGTACTCGGTGATGGGATCGCGCTGCCCCATCGCACGCAGCCCGATGCCCTCCTTCAGGTAGTCCATCTCCTGGAGGTGGTCCATCCAGCGCGTGTCGATGATGCGCAGCATCACGCCGCGCTCCAGATCGCGAAGGTTCTCGGCGCCCACCTCGGCCTCCTTCGCCGAGTAGACCTCGAGCGCCTTGTCGGCGAGCTGTTGGGCCAGTTCGTGGGGGTTCTGAGCCTCAGTCTGGAGTTCCTCGACCGTGCCGCTGATGCCGGTCAGGTCGTGGTACCACTGCGCGAGGCCGTCCCAGTCCCATTCCTCCGAGTAGACGCGTTCGGGGCAGAAGGTGAGGACGTTACCTGCGACCACATCGGAGAGCATCTCCTCGACGCGGTCGTGGATGTCCTTGCCGTCGAGCACCCGCTGACGCTCGCCGTAGATCACCTCGCGCTGCTTGTTCATCACATCGTCGTACTCGAGGACGTGCTTTCTCGCGCTGAAGTTCATCGCTTCGATCTGGTGCTGCGCGTTCTCGACCGCCTTGGAGACCAGACCCGCTTGGATCGGCATGTCGTCCGGGATCTGGGTACGCTCCATGAACGCCGAGATCTTGTCCATCCGATCCCCGCCGAAGAGGCGCATCAGGTCGTCTTCGAGCGAGAGGTAGAACTGCGAGACACCGGGGTCGCCCTGTCGCCCGGAGCGGCCTCTGAGCTGGTTGTCGATGCGCCGCGACTCATGGCGCTCGGTGCCGATGACCGCAAGACCGCCCGCTTCGACGACGTTGACGTGCTCCGCCTTGCAGATCCGAGTGGCTTCAGCCAGCGCATCAGCTTGCTGCTGTTCGGTGGCCTCGGCAGGATCGACGCCCTTTTCGCGCAGCAGGTCCTCCCATAGGAACTCAGGGTTGCCGCCCAAGATGATGTCGGTACCTCGACCGGCCATGTTGGTCGCTATCGTGACCGCAGCCAATCGGCCCGCCTGTGCGATGATGTGCGCCTCCTGCTCGTGGAACTTGGCGTTGAGGACGTTGTGCTTCACGCCCCGTTTGGTGAGCAGGCGGCTGAGCTTCTCGGAGTTCTCGATCGAGATCGTGCCCACGAGGCACGGCTGGCCGTTCTCGGAACGAGAGACGATGTCTTCGGCCACGGCGTTGAACTTGGCCGGCACCGAGCGGTAGACGAGATCGTTGCGGTCGTCGCGGACCATGGGGCGGTTGGTCGGAATGACCATGACCGGAAGCTTGTAGATCTCCCGGAACTCCTTGTCCTCGGTCACGGCGGTACCGGTCATGCCTGAGAGCTTGTCGTACATGCGGAAGTAGTTCTGCAGCGTGATGGTCGCGAGGGTCTGGTTCTCCTCCTGGACGTGCACGCGCTCCTTGGCCTCGATCGCCTGATGCAAACCCTCCGAGTAACGACGCCCGTACATCAAGCGGCCGGTGAACTCGTCCACGATCATGACCTCGCCGTCGGTGACCACGTAGTCGACGTCGCGCTTGAACAGGTACTCGGCCTTGAGCGACTGCTGGAGGTGATTGACCATCTGGCCCGAGGGGTCCATGTAGATATCCTCGATGCCCAGAGCCTTCTCGACCTTGCGGATGCCGGACTCGTTGGGGGCGATGGTGCGCTTGGCCTCGTCGAGCTCGAAGTCCTCGTCACGCTTGAGCCGAGGGATGACCTTCGCGAACTGCTTGTATATGTCGCTGGACTTGGTGCCGGCACCGCTGATGATGAGCGGCGTGCGGGCCTCGTCGATCAGGATGGAGTCGACCTCGTCGACGATCGCGTAGGCATGGCCGCGCTGCACGCGATCCTGCGGGCGCACGCACATGTTGTCGCGCAGGTAGTCGAAGCCGAACTCCGAGTTGGTGCCGTAGGTGATGTCGGCCCGGTATGCGGGCACGCGCTTGGACGGCTCCATCTGCGACTGGATGATTCCCACGTCCATGCCCATGAAGCGGTAGATGCGGCCCATCCACTCGCTGTCACGTTTGGCCAGGTAGTCGTTGACTGTGACCACGTGGACCCCATCACCCGGCAGCGCGTTGAGGTATCCCGACAGTGTCGAGACGAGCGTCTTGCCCTCGCCGGTCTTCATCTCGGCGATCATGCCGTCATTGAGGACCATACCGCCGATGAGCTGCACATCGAAGTGCCGCATACCCAGTGTCCGCACGCTTGCCTCGCGAGCCGCGGCGAACGACTCGGGCAGAAGGGACTTCACGTCCTCGCCGCGCTCGATGCGAGAGCGGTACTCGACCGTCTTTGCCGCGAGCTCCTGGTCCGAAAGCCCCTGCATAGCGGGCTCGAGTTCGCCGATGCGCGTCACGAGTGATTCGTAGGCGCGGAGCTGTTTGCCCTCACCCAGCGTGAGGAGCTTCTGGAGGATGTTCACCATGGAGGAATCTACACCTTCTTGAGGCGGAAATGGCGTGCTGAAAGCCCACCGATTCTAGCACAGCAGGGTGTGCAGACCATGGGCTCGGGAATCGGCCGACATGCTCCTGTTACCGCTCGACGCGACGCGCGGACCGGCGCCGTTCGGCCCCGGTCCGCGATGCTCCGCTCCGCAGGGCCCCTCGGGCCCGGATCGGGCTGCTTCAGTTCGGTCGATGCCCCTCAGAGTCTCCCACTCCACACCAACGTGAACCTCGGCAAGCCGTCCCCGCTTCGCTCGACAATCGAGAGCCCGACGAGTCCTGCGTCGACCCACCTCAATGGGTCGATGACAGCGTAGCTCGAGGTCCTTACCCAGACCTTACCGCGAGATTGCCAAATCCTAGCGACCCGCGTTAAGACCGAAATCGTCGTAGCGCGGACGCTTCTCCATGCAGAGAATCTGCTGGTAGAGGGCTACGGTTTCCGGCGAAGGATCGAGACCGAGCTCCTCGGCGATCTGAGTCTTGCACGCGACGAACGTCTCGATCGCCGCACTTCGCTGTCCGGCGGCGATCTGACAGCGCAGCAGCGACTGGTAGAGATCCTCTCGGAAAGGGTCGATTGCGAGCGCCCTGCGCGCGTACACGACGGCCTCGCAGGGGTCATCCTTCTCGAGAAGCAGTTCGACGGCGCGCAGCATCGCTGCAACGAAGTCCAGGCGGTATCGGTCCCTGATGGGAGTGAACCATTCATCGTAGAGGTCGCCCGGGAGCAGCTCTCCGCGATAGACACTCGCCAGACGCTCGTACGCTTCGATCGCCTTGGCAGGATCGCCTTCGGCCTCCGCTTGTCTCGCGGACGACAGGTACTCCTCGAACTCGTCCACATCCGATCGGACGGCATCTCGGACGATGCTGCACAGCCCGCCGGTGTTGTCCACGTACGGGCAGGGCCCGGGCGTGCCCTCGGTGAGGGCTGTCTTCATGCTGCTCCAAGCGACGTAGAAGTTGTTCTTGGCCCGGTCCTCCGGGAGATCGGGCCACACGTGGGTGAGTAGCTGCTCGCGCGATAGTTGACGACCACGCTCCAGAACGAGGATCGCGAAGAGCATCCGGGCCTTGCGCTTCCGCCAGTCCTTTTCGCGAACCGCACGGTCTCCCACTACGACCTCAAGCCCTCCGAAGAGCCTGACTCGGCACAAAGGGCTTCCCTTGCGTTCAACGAACACACGGAACTGGTCCGGGCCCATCAGCCTGCTCCCCAATGCTTCCCAATCGGGGGCGGACAGCAGGTCCCTAGACGCGCGAAGCGCACGTTCACTGGATTCAGCAGGCAGCAGTCGGAGCAAGTGAACCGGAATCTCGGCGGGTCCGATGGCGGCGGCGATCATGCCGAGCATGCTTGGGAATGCGCGGCAGTACATCGCCGCTTGGAAGTTGGAGTTCTCGGAACGAAGGTGCTCCGCCTTTGAGGCGATCCGCTCGACTGCGCGTGCAACGTCTCCGTCAACACGGTCACACTCAGCCAGAATCATGACCGCTCGGAACTCGTGATGCTCGTTCTGGCCGAAGCCCGCCGCGACAACCGGCTCAACCCACGCACGAGCCGCGACCGGGTCACCCAACGCAAGCAGTGATGCCGCAATCTCCAGCGCGGCAAGCCGGCGAAAGTCAACAACATCCTCAGCGCAAAGCGTCTCATAAGCGCATTCGGCACTTGTCAACGACTCACTCAGGCGGCCATCTGCACGCAGCAGGATGGCCTCATATACGCGTGCTTGCGCGGTGACCTCGTGAGACCCCTCCTCCTGAGAGTGTAGGACGCCTTTGGAAACAACCTCGATGCCCCGCACCTCGTCGCCGTCACAGTAGAGCACCGCACCCCAGGATGGAAGGAAATGGCTGAGGCTGGCAGGCCCCGCAATCGATATGATGTTCTGAAACAGGCTCTTGGCCCGGCTGATCCGGCCCATCTCAAATAGACAGGTTGCCAAGTTTCCACGCGTATCAACTCGCTGGGAGACGCTCCCCGCGTCTTCCGCGACGAGGTTGGCCAGCGCCTGCACCGAGCTGCCGAAGTCTCCGACGGCCAGCGCGGGGAGCAGCGCCGTCGTCGCCTGCGCCTCACGTGCCCATGACGCGTCGCGTGCGTCACCCGTACTGCCCGCCGCACACACCGCAGCGAGCATCTTCTCCGCCTCAACGTAGGAGCCTGCCAGCACCAGTGAACCGGCGGCGGCGCGATAGAGCGCCATTCTGGCCGTCGACGATGAAGCCCTTGTCGCGAGCTCTCGGGCCTCGGAGAGCAGCGTTCCCGCTTCGCTCCATCGATTTGCCAGACGAAGCGCAACGAGTGCAGTCGCGACAGCTTGGGCGACCACCGCCGCATCGCCCTGATGCTCGGCTAGTACCCTCGCGGCGCGAGCCTTCAGCAGGGACTCCGCGTACTCATCGCGGTCCAGCAGGACTTCGGCCCACAGCAACATGAGTGCTGGGCTTGTCATCATCCTTGAGATTGGCACCGACTCTATCAGGGGCAACAGTGTTTCCGCTCCCCCGGCCCGAAGACAATCGAATCCGAACCTGTCGATGAACTCCGCGGCGTTCTCGACATCGGCCAGCAAGGCAACCCGCGCGGCCCTCACAAGATCGCTGCGCTCAGTCAGAACTGACAAGGCGCGCGCCACAAGGTATGACGGTACAACCCCCACGAAGGATGTGCCTCGGACCAAATGATCTGCGAGGAGATCGTGAACCGTAAACGGTGACCGTGACAGAAGACCCGCGCTGTTGGACATCTCCACGCGCACCAAGGGGATGGCGTCTGCACATCTACGGAGGGCCTCAACGCCATCGGCACCAAGCGTGTCCGAGATGTCCGGTAGCCGACCACGACCTAGCAAAGCAGCGAACATCAGCGCGTCCAAGTCAACAGACGCCACTTGAGTCTCCAGTAGATAGTCGATCCAGGCAGAAAGGCGGTGTCCGGATCCGCCTGCAGCGACACCCTGCCCTCTGGCTTGCGCCATCACAACGAAGAAGGCCGCGTGGCCAAGAGTCTCCTCCCATGTCTCATCGACTTCTTCGATGCCGATTGGCAGGTGCATGACCTCCCGAGCAAGGTGACGTGCCTCGACACGGCTCAGTCGAAGATCCTCTCGGTCGATGAGACCGTATCGCCGGAGCACCGACTGCCCTTCTCCAGGGATGGAGCGTGCAGTCACCAGAACAACGCTGTTGGCTTGGGACAAGGCCTGCGCCAGCAGCCAGATCTGCTCCAAGACAGCTCCGTCGCAGCCCAGTCCCGCATCGTCTATCACAATCAGACACTTCTCAGCCTTGGGCGCGACGGAGGCAACGGCAGCTGCGAGCTCCGGGAGCATGTGGAGAACGGAGCCGGCGATGCTTGCTGAGGCGATTTCGCCTACTCCGAGCAAGCCCAATGCGCCAGAAACCACTAGATCGAGATCTGGCTCATCGCCCATGCAGTTGAGCCAGCAGGCCCGCTCAAAGTCCGACGCATACTGCGACGCGAGCGTCGTCTTGCCACACCCCGATGGAGCGACGATGAGATTGGTGGCCGCCTGCGAGTTGTTGAGCTGAGATACCAGGTGACTTCGTCGAAGCGCACCTTGCGCCGACGGCGGACCCGACAGGAACTGAGCACACACTTCTGCCTCCAAACCATCAAGAGGGGCGAGGGGTGCCCAACTGCCTAACTGCGAGACTACTATCGCCCAGCCGACGAAAGCAAGTGCCCATGCTGCGCCGCCACACGACGTCGCATGGCCGAAGCGCCCTTCAGGAGCGTAGCGCAGAAGTCTTCGAGCCCTCCTGCATGAGCTTCACGATTAGACAAATGATCCCGACCATGAGCAAGACGTCTCCGGCACTCAGTGCGTAGGTGGCACCAAATAGCGGCAACAGAAGCACATCACCGAGCCAAGCGAGGACGGCATCTCGGCCGCCCGGACCGTAGAAGCCAGATGCCAGCGTCAAGGCGGTTGTGGTGGCCCGATCCCCCGGCACGGCCACGGGCATGAACCCGTTAGCCAAGACGACCAGCAGGTTCAGCCCTATTCCGACGGCAACAATCCGCATTCCCACCTCAGACCAAGTCAGAGCAATAACAATCAGAAGCGCGGCAGACAGAAACGCCCAGACGAGTAGTCCCCACCCCAACCACTCCGAGGTCCCTAACCGACCGCGAACAAGACCCTGCAGGACGAATAGGGCGAGTATCGCGTACGGGCGAGGAACGGACGCGCTCTGGAGGCCGTTCACTGAGCCCCCGGACGCCCAGCCAAGGAGCAACGCCGCGACAATCGCGAGCAGCACCGGCACCTAGCTCACCGCCGGTGTCCTGTAGCCAAGCTCGAGCGCGGCTGCGACAACCCGGGCCTTAAGCGGGCCCGGCACTTGAGCCGACACGCGGGCCACCGCACTGGATGAGTGTGCGCGCGCCGCGAGAGTGTTGCCGGTCGTGTCGATGTCGCTACTGAGCGCCACGATCATCGCAGTCATGAGGTTGTCGTCGGTGACGTCACTCTCCCTGGCCTGACCGTCGCAGAGCCGCAGCACGGGCAGGACATCATCGAAGAACGCCGTGTCCGCGAAGACATCAGATGAGGATCCGCGATTCGGGCGAGTATCGTCGGCTGGGACTCCGGCAAGAGCATCCAGATCGTGCAGCAGCGCGGCGTAACTCGCCTTCTCTATGTCGCTCGAACTAAGGCCCATCCGCGAGCCGATTGAGCGCGCGATGTGAGCGGTTCTGTCAGCATGCCCCCGCAGGCGCTCATCTTGGCTCTCCGCCACTTCGACAAGCACCTCGACGGTTGCTCTGTACGTCTCTCGAATCTCCAGCAGTGAGGCCAGCGACTGCCTAATCAGCAGGAGTAGGGCGACAACCAGTACGAGACTCCATGATTCCATCTGGGGATAGGTAATGGCCGCCAGAGTCGCGGCAGACACCTGAGCGCCAATCAACGGCGCCTGTCGCTGGAAGTTGCCGACTACGAGACGCTTGAGGGGCCGGCCTGAAAGCATGGAGAGAATCGCCTGAGCAGCAATAACTTCTGTCGCCAGGAACGCCCCCGACACCATCACGAGCTTGAGGACCGAGACAACATCGTTGCCGGGCGTCACACCCCATAGCCAGATCAGCGCCACGGCGACCGACATCGCTGCTAGGCGCGTGATGACCGCTCCGACCAAACGCTCGACATGCAGTGGGCCTCTGCCCACGTGTGCGAACACAAGAGACAGGATCGCGAGAGGTGCGAGGTAGGCAGGGCCCGCGACAAGCAGTCCCGCGGCCACGAGCGCGCCACTCACTCCCATGCTGTCGCCGCGAGGCAAGAGGATGTCGAACCGGTCCATGACAATAATGGCCATGGCGAACCACAGAGCCGCGACCAGCTCCGGGGGGGAGCCAGATAGCCACGTTGCAGACTGACCAATCATGATGGCCTCGTGTCAGAGGCCGGCGCGGCGCCCGTCACTTGCTCCAGCACAGCGGGTTCAGCTTGGCGCACAGCGTTGACCGCATCCCGTGAGCTGAAGAAGGCGTCCACGACTGACGGGTCGAACTGGCTCCCGCGACCGCCGAGAATCTCATCAATGGCCTTTTCCTCGGCAAGCGCGTCGCGATATGCACGGTTCGTCGTCATGGCGTCAAATGCATCGGCAACCGACAGGATTCTCGCCAGATCCGGAATGTCCTGCTCGTGAACGCCCTTGGGATACCCATTCCCGTTGTACCATTCGTGATGAGCCGCGATGTGGACAACGAGTCCCTTGAGGAACGGGATCCGCTCTACCATCTGGGCGCCAGCGGTCGGATGATTGCGCATCGCGCTCATCTCCTCGACCGTGAGGACCGAGGGCTTAGTGAGGATCTCACTGGACAGTGAGAGCTTGCCTAGATCGTGCAGGAGCGCCGCGTACTCCAAGCTCTCGAGCTGCGCGGCGCTGAGTCCCATTTCGGCCCCGATCTGGGCAGAGTACTCGGCCACCCTGACTGAATGACCCCGTGTGTACGAATCCTTAGCCTCCAGGGCGCCAACCAGGGATTTTATGGTGTCACTGTATGCGTCTCGCAGGCTCACATAGCGTTGATAGAATTCTCTTGCGACGACCAGCGGGAAGACGAAGAGGGGAAGTGCAACGGCAGCGATCGCGAGTACTTGTGCCATCAGATAGCCGACGAACGCCAATGCAATCTGCGAAGGCGCTATCTGAAGACCAGAGACGGCGACTTCCCTGAATGAGGCCCCGCGGAACTCAGCGACCCCCGCCGCAGTAAGGACCATGTTCACGCCCCACGAGGCGACGGCCGCCGCCGTCATCCCGATCAACGCCGCGGGGAAGTCCGACAAGCCGAGAGGCACGTACTCGCCGCTGCTCGACAGCAGAATCCGCCCACCCATGGCGACGTAAACGTATCCACCAGCAGCGCTTCCGAGCAGCAGCTGCCCCGCGTTGAACAGCATGATGGTTACTGGGACCTTCTCACGAATCTCCCCAATTCCTACTGCTGAAACTAGCGAAACCAGACACGCGGCGGCAGGCCCCCCGAAGACCGCGGCTGCCATAGACAGGGGGTACGCCAGACCGAGCGTGTAGCCCGGCAGAGCCAAACGGAACGCCTCCGAGAATGCAGCCCCTGCCATTACCAGCACAAGCCGCACATCCAGGGCTGGCGGGTAGACCTGCGCACAGAGTACGAGTGCAGCCAGGCCGAAGGCGAAGACCACGATTGAAAACGCGTAGAGGCGGGGAGTGCGCATTCCACGATCAGTCACGAAGCGCACCCCCACCTCTACGTCGTACTAAGTGGACCGGCAAGGTGCCTAACGGACTTTCATCCAGGCGCCGCTGGAGAGTACAAGTGCTGACAGCGAAGCAAGAAGAAGAACGATACGCTTCATGGTGAGAAGACCCCCTTTTTGGGTTCACTTTGGTCTCCTCCCATCCCGCTAGTGATGGAGGAACGCTGTCCGCTCCGCTCAATCTAGTGCTGACAGTTTCCAACCTATAGATCACTGTGCCGGTCCAAGACGAAGAAACTATTCGGTTGTCAGAAGCCCGATGCGTCTGTTGATCGCATCGAGTGTGGCCCTCACGATCGAATCGCTGTCGTTCTGACGCATCAGCGCAGAACCCGAGAACGACTGCTCGCCAAAGGGCGTCACGAGACTGATACAGGCTACCGAGACCTTCTCGCGTCCCAGCTGAACGACGGCGACGTCCTCGAGTGCGAACGTGGTGCCTTCTGAGATGTACTGGCTCACGGCATCGAGAGTGGCGAGTGCAACATGCCTGGCTCGGCCGGTCTGACTCGCAGGGCCCGATGCCATCCCGACGTACTCGGTACCGTCGATCTCCAATGTCACCGATGCGGCGGCCTGCAACCCCGAGACCGAGGCGTTGATGCCAAGTATCCGCGGGCGCGCAGCCGTCGAACGCGCCTCTTCTGGCGTCTCAGGGACAGAGTCTCGTCCGAGTTGAGCAATCGATATCTTGCGATGGTCGATCGGAATGCCGAACCGCGCCATGAGCGTGGACTCGATATCGCGCACGAGCTGCTTCGGGGGCTTGGTGGGGAGCGCCAGCACGTGGATCTCGGCGATCTGGCCGTCGAGACCGACCACGACTCGTGCGGCCTTGATCTCACCCACCTGAGAGAGCGCAGCCTCGATGTCCTCGGCTCGCACTCGGGATATGCTCTGGTCCATTGGGAGCCCCCTGCTACGACGTGTGCTGCGAACGTCTCCTGACCAGCAACGATGAGCGCCCTCGCACTCGGTCCATGGGTTAGCGTAGGTGTGAGCGCTCCACTATGTCAACCACACGTGGGCAAGTGCACACTCTGGGGCCAAACAAGAAGGGCGCCTCGGCGAGGCGCCCTTCGGCTTCGTTGGGCCCGATCACGGCTAGACCGCAGGCTGTATCAGCCCGTAGTCACCGTCGTTGCGCCGGTAGATCACGTTGACGGTGCCCGCGTCGGCGTGGGTGAACACGAAGAAGTCGTGACCCAGTAGCTCGAGCTGCAAGATCGCCTCGTCTTCGGTCATGGACTTCGCATCGATCATCTTGGTCCGAACCAGCGCGCCTGCGGGCTCCTCGGGGATCGTAGAAGGGAGTTCGCTGTCGCCAGGCGCGGTCCGAACAGCGGTCTTGCCGTTGCGACGATCGACCAGCTTGGTCTTGTACTTGCGCATCTGGCGCTCGAGTTTCTCGGAGACAAGGTCGATCGCCTGGTACATGTCCGGCGCGGCTTCCTCCGCGCGAACGACCATTCCTTTCATGTATGCGGTTACCTCTGCCACGTCCTTGTTCTTGTTCGACGGGTTCTTCTCGACATGCAGCACGACATCGACCGACATGTCATCGCGATCGTGGATCTTTGCGACCTTCGATATCTTCTCCTCGGCATACGAGCGGATCGGATCGGTAACGGGCATTCGACGTCCGGTGATCTTGATCTGCATCGCCACACGCTCCTCTTTGCCTGTTGTCCTGACACTTGTGAACATACCCGTTGAACCGGCTCACCGCGTGGATTAACGCGAAGCATCGCTCGAGCAAACACCAGTGGCGGCCCAAAGGGACCGCCACTGGTGTCACACCGAAGGTGCCGTTCTAGGTGATGTGGCCGAGGAAGTCCTTCGTCCTCTCGGACTGAGGGTTGTCGAAGACCTCGTCGGGACTCCCCTCTTCCACGATCACGCCGCCATCCATGAAGACGACACGAGAGCCCACATCGCGAGCGAAACCCATCTCGTGCGTGACGACCATCATCGTCATGCCGGCCTTCGCGAGCTCCTTCATGACGTCGAGCACGCCGCGCACCAGCTCCGGATCGAGCGCCGATGTGACCTCGTCGAAGAGCATCACGTGAGGATCCATCGCGAGCGCACGCGCGATGGCGACACGCTGCTGCTGGCCCCCGGAAAGCTGCGCCGGGAAGTTGTCCATCTTGTCAGCCAAGCCCACACGCGTGAGCTGCTCGATGGCGTTCTTCTCGGCTTCGTCCTTCGAGCGACCAAGCACCTTGCGCTGTGCGAGCATGACGTTCGCCTTAGCGGTGAGGTGCGGGAAGAGGTTGAACGACTGGAACACCATGCCGATACGCTCGCGAACCTTGTTGATGTTCGTCTTGGGAGTGTTGACCTGGATGTCCTCGAACCACACCTCGCCGCCGGTGGGCTCCTCAAGGCGGTTCACACACCTCAACAGCGTGGACTTACCGGAGCCCGATGGACCGAGGACGACGACGACCTCGCCCTTCCTGATCTGCATGTCGACGCCCTTGAGGACCTCAAGATCGCCGAACGCCTTCTCGAGCCCCTTGATCTGAACGATGACCTCGGAGGCGTTGCTTTCTGTGCTCATTGTCGCCTCCACTAGCTGATCGCATTCTGTGCGGGAGCGGCTGCTTGCTCGGGATCGACGACCTCAAGGGCGTCCGCCGGGCGCTTCGGACCCCCGCCTCCGCCTTCAGCGGCGGCCAGACGGTCCTCAAGGTTGGCCACGAACCTGCCCAGCGGAATCGTGACAAGCAGGTAGAATCCTGCGGCCACGATGTAGGCCGACTGGTTGTAGGTGCTCGCGGTGACCTCGCGGGCACGCAACGTCATCTCTGCGACGCCCACAGCGGCCAGAAGTGCGGTGTCCTTGAACAGCAGGATGAATTCGCTCATCAGCGTAGGCAGGATCCTTCGAATCGTCTGCGGGATGATGACGAATGCCATGGACTGCGGAGTAGTCATACCCAGTGAGCGCGCGGCTTCCATCTGGCCCTTGGGGATCGATTGGATGCCGGCACGGAAGATCTCGGCCATGTAGGCAGCCGAGTTGAGGCTCAGGACGAACAGACCTCGAAACCACACCGTGAAGTCGATGCCGAGGAAGCCCGGCTGCTTCATCCACAGGTTGGCTTGAACCATCTCGCGGTAGAACGGCAGCAGCGTCAGGCCGAAGTACACGATCAGTATCTGGAGGAACAGCGGCGTTCCACGAACCACGTCGATGTACGCGGTCGCTGGCCACCTGATCAGCCGGCGCCGCGACATCTTCATGAACGCGAGCGTGAGTCCGAGCGGAATACCGATCAAGAAGGCGAAGACACCGAAGGCGATCGAGACCGGAAATGCCTTCAAGATGATCGGGAGCGCCTGACCCATCACCTCGAACGACAGGAACAGCCTCGTTATGGGGAAGGTCTCCCACCATTGCAGGAATGCGTCCACGCGCTTACCCCTTGCAGTCAGCCGGGCCGACGAATCGGGCCGGCGGCTGGTCCGCCGCCGGCCCCATCATTCGTCACGTAGCGTACAAGCCGTGCGGTTACCCTACGGAATCGAGAGCGGCTCGGCGCCGAACCATGTCTTGTAGATCTCGGTGTAGGTGCCGTCGTCCTTGACCTCCTGGAGCGCGCCGTTGATCGCGTCGCGAAGAGCGCTGCTCTCCTTGGAGAAGGCGAAGCCGTACTGCTCGCCGGTCGGAATCTCGGCGACGACCTTGGCATTGCGGGCCGGGTCCTTCACGACGTCCTGAGAGATCGGTGCGTCGTTGATGACGCCCTGGATGTCGCCGGCGCCCAGCGCGCCGAAGGCGGCCAGAATGTCGTCGTAGGGAGTCACGACGACGCCCTTGGGCTCAAGGTTCTCCTTGGCCCAGATCTCGCCGGTCGTACCGGACTGCACGCCCACCTTATCGCCCGACTTGAGGTCGTCGACAGAGGTGATCGGCGAGTCATTGGTCACGGCCAGCGACTGGTTCGAGTTGATGTAGGGATCCGAGAAGTCGATCTGCTGCTTGCGCTCATCGGTGATCGTCATGGCCGAGGCGACCATGTCGAACTCGGTACCGGACTGCAGGCCGGTGATCAGCGCGTCGAACTTGTAGGTCTTGAACTGGACTTCGTAGCCCAAGCGCTCGCCGATGGCCTTCATCAGGTCCACGTCGAAACCGACGGTCTCCCCGTCCACGACATTCTCGAACGGCGGGAACGCCGTGTCGGAGCCGACGATGATGACACCATCGGTCAGCGTGGTGAACGCGGCGGGCTCTTCAGCCATGGGCTCGGGTGCCGGCTCTTCCTGAGCGCCACAACCGGTGAGGGCGAACATGCCCACGACCAGAGACAGCGCCAGCAAGATCGACAGAAGCTTGCGACCCTTCAACATCGTTCCTCCTAGCATCGATGAGACACTCCCCTGCGCTCCCATAGCGCATCGAATCACACTGCATAATCATACACCTGTTCTGCAACAGGAAGCGCGCCGCTAAGAGTATTCCGTACTCGATCGCCGATATGCAGAACGGCCGCCGATTCATGCTCGACGGCCGCTCTATGCGATACGGAATCTCGTGGCGCTAAGGAGTTGACGTGGGCGCCGTGCTCGACTCGACCTCGATCTCGGGAAGGTCTCCGACCCACTTGCGCCTGATGGTCTCGAGCACCCCGTCGGCGGCCAGCGCATCGAGCTCGCTTCTGATGGCGTCGCCCAACAGCGTGTTCTCCGGTGCCACCGCTACGGCGAGCGGAGTGCCCCCACCGAGCGCCCCCGCGTAACGCACGGTCGGAAAGTCCCTCGCGATGTACGAGGCGATCACGGTGTCGCCCGCGACCAGCGGGACCTCGCCCTTCGACAACGCCTCGAGCGCTTCCCTGAGCGACGGGTACGGTTGCGCCACCGCCTCGTCGATCTGCTGGCGGACCAGCCAGTACGATTCGGACTCAGCCTGGACGCCGATCGGCCGGACGGTCACGTTTGAAAGCGTCATGGATGGCTCGACCGATGCGGTTCCCTCGGCGGCGGTGAAGAAGCCCGGACCGTTGGCCAGGTACGACCCGGCCAGACTGAGCTGCGAAAGGTCGCTGCTGGCGAGCGGGACCGACAAGACGATGTCGGCGGTGCCGTCGGCGAGCGCTGTCGCGGCCTCGGACGGCTTCACGTCGACCAGCTTCACGGTGACTCCGAGGCGCTCCGCAAGCGCCGAGGCGACATCCACGTCTATTCCGGCTTGCTTGCCCCCATCGGTACCTGCGAACGGAGGCATCGACAAGTCGACGCCGGCCGCCAGCACGCCCGCCGTCGCGACGGCGGGTGGTGCGACCTTCGGCTCCGCAACCTGCTCCGGCTTCTTGGCGCATCCGACACCAGCGGCTATGGCCACAGACATGATCACAAGCATCACACCGCGTGAAAAACGGGTCATTCGCGCTCCTCCTGTGCCAGCTTGAAAGTGCTTCCGTCCGGCTGACCTGGTCTTTGGCCCCACACTCGCGCACCGGGGCTTCCGCTTGATGTTATCTCACTACCGGCCCTCTCGCCCGAGACCGCGGAATGCGGTCGTAATCGGGCGGTACGACTTACCCCTAAGACGCGCCATGCTCGCGCGATGACCCGAGGGCCACCGGCTTACGTGGGTCCTTTCGGCCGCGTCTACCATGGACTAGGGCGCTTGCGCACCCGCAACCACAGACCCGGACGGAAGCGAAAGTGATTCTAGCACGCCGCCCGCACTACCATGCTCGGCTGACCACCGCCACACGAACCGCCTCCGCCCCCGCTGCAAGAAGCACCTGCGCCGCAGCGTCGAGCGTGGCTCCGGTGGTCATCACGTCGTCGACGACCACCACTCTCGCCGGAACCGGTCCACCGACGGAGAAGCTGCCCCTCGCGCTGGTCTTTCGCGCTGATCGTCCCAGCGCTCTCTGGTCACGAGCGTGCGGACGGACCAGCAGGCCCTCGGCGGCAAGCGCAAGCGCTCGAGCGACCGGTTCGGCTATCGATCTGCCGTGATCGAATCCGCGCCGCACGATGGCCGCGTGCGTGGGGGGGATCCAGCACACCGCGTCCCCCCACGCGCCCCAGGCCTCTCTCACCTCGACGCCCAGAAGCCCGCCGAGCGTCGCGCCGAGCCGTCGTTCGCCGGCGTCCTTGTGGAGCACGACGGCGCGGGCCAGCTGCGCCCGGAGCTCCCCCAGGCAGATCGCCGATTCGAAGGCATACACCGTGTCCCAGCATTCCGTGCACACGAGCGCCCCGTAGGGTGCGGCGCAACGCGGGCAGGCGCGCACAGGATTCACGCGTGGCAGAGAAGTGGTGCAGGCCTCGCACAGGACGCTGCCCGGCAGCTCACATCCTGCGCACCGGGTCGGCGCGATCAGTTCTGCAATTCCCTCGAGGAGCCACATCGAGACGTCCCACCCTCGACGCGGCGCCCCGCTCAGAACACAAGGGCCTGGATCGCCGGCAAGGTGAGTGCCGAGGCCACCGTGGTCACGAAGATCGCCGCTGCGATGAAGTCGGTGTCGAGCCCGTACCGTTCCCCCACCACGAACGTCAGCATCATGCTGGGCATGCCTGCCTCCAGAACCGCGACCCTCAGCGGCAGCTCAGGCAGAAACGCGTAGCCGGCCGCGAACGCGAACAGCGGTGCGAGAACCAGTTTCAGCGCGACGACCACGACCAGCGCCCCACCGGCCCGCAAGACGGTCCGAGGCCTCAGCGACAGGCCCACCGAGATCATGATCAGGGGCGACACCACTCTAGCGAGCACATCTAACCCGGCGCTTACCGCTTCTGGCATCGCGAACGGCCGCAACACCAACGCCAGCCCCAGCGCTATCACCGCCGGAAACGACAGCAGCTCCTTCAGCGCGTTGGGTGAGCCTTCGGCGTGCTCCCCGAACCGCGCGGCGAGCGGCAGGCCCACCAGCACCAATGCGAAGACGGTTCCGAACACATCCGAGAACACCGCCGCCGAAACGGCTGTGGAGCCCAGCAGCGCGGCGGTGAGCGGATAGCCCAGGTAGCCCGTGTTGCCGAGGGCGGCAGCGAGCATGAACCCGCCCGCACGGTCCCGGGGAAGCCGCATCAGCCGCTGCGCGACATAGGCGATCCCCAGAAGCACAGCGAACACCGCCCAAGAGACCGCGACCACCCCTGCGATCGCAGTCGACAGTGGCGCCCCGTGAACCGCTTGGAAGACGAAGGCCGGCAGACCGACGTAGATGATCACGGTGTTGAGCGGGCGAGCATCCGCGGGCGAGAGCAGCCCGACCGCGCGCAGGATGGCGCCGATGCCCACGATCGCCGAGAACGTGAGAATCGTCTCGGCGAGGACGCCGGCGCTCATCGTGCTCTACCTCTGGATGTCGAGCTCGTGCATCGCGCCGCTGCCCATGCACTTGAGAGCCAGACCCGTCTCGAAGTCGGGCTCCGGCCTGATCACGCCGCGCTCGGTGATGAAGGCCGTTATGTACTCCGCAGGCGTCACGTCGAACGCGGGATTGTAGATCTCGACACCCGGGGGCGTCATCTTGAACCACGCGTCGAAGCTGTAGGCGCCGCCCTTGCGATCGAGCACCATCTGGTGGCCCTTTGTGAGCGGCACCGTGTAGGGACCTTGAGCGGTGAGGAGGTCGAAAGCCCGCGACGCCTCGGCGCTGTCCGGCTCGAAGAACCCGGACACCGTCACGCCCTCGAGCTCGCGCGGATCGCGCTCCTCGATGGGAATCTGCGATCCATCACCCAACGTGAGGTCTATCGTGGAGCTGGGAGCCGCCACATAGAACGGGATGCCGTGCTCTTTCGCCAGAACCGCGAGGCCGTAGGTTCCGATCTTGTTGGCGGTGTCGCCATTGGCGCAGATGCGGTCGGCGCCAACGATGACCGCGTCCACCCAACCGTTGCGCATCACGCTCGCAGCCATGCTGTCAGCGATGAGTGCCGAGGGAACCCCGGCGACCCGCAGCTCCCACGCGGTCAGTCGCCCACCCTGATTGACCGGCCGGGTCTCGTCCACCCACACGTGCTCGATCTTGCCCTGCTCGTGCGCGGTGAAGATCACGCCCAGAGCGGTCCCGAAGAACGCCGTGGCCAATGAACCGGCGTTGCAGTGGGTGAGCACCTTCGAGTTCTCGCCGAGCAGCTCGGCACCGAACTGGCCGAGGATCCGGTTGCGATCCTCGTCCTCGGTGGCCATTTCGAGTGCCTCTTTGAGTACGAGGGCGCGGAGTTCCTCCACCGGCAAAGCACCGTTACCGATCGCCAGCGACCGGATCCGTTCTGCGCCCCACGCGAGGTTGACCGCGGTGGGGCGGGTCGCGACGACCTCGTCGACGACCTCGCTCAGACGAAACAGGTACTCGTCGGTGCCGACGATCTCGGCGCCTTCCGTCTCGCTCCACAGCGCGATGGCGAAGGCGGCGGCGACTCCCAACGCCGGCGCACCGCGAACGGCGAGCGTCTGGATGGCGGTGCAGACACCGTCGTAGGTGTTGCACATCAGCACGTCACCTTGAAGTGGCAGACGGGTCTGGTCTATCAGGAAGACCGCGGGACGGTCGGCGTCGACTTCGGACTCGCCCCACCACAGGGTCTTGGGGATGTCGGATACTGCCATCGCTAGCAGGTCCCTTCCTGCCACGAGCACAGGTAGGCCGCCTGCTGCTCGGTGAGCTCGTCGATCCTGACGCCCATCGTGGCGAGCTTGAGCTTGGCGATGCCGGCGTCGATGTCCTCGGGCACGTCGTAGACGCCGGGCTCGAGCGAGGCGGCGTTGGCGACCATGTGCTCGGCGCACAGAGCCTGGTTCGCGAAGCTCATGTCCATGACGTTGGCCGGATGGCCCTCGGCACACGAGAGGTTCACCAGACGGCCGTCGGCGAGCAGGTAGATCCTCTTGCCGCCCGCCACGACGAACTCCTCGACCAGCGGACGAACCTCGCGCACGCTCACGGCCGACTCGCGCAAGGCCGGGATGTTGATCTCGGCGTTGAAGTGGCCGGAGTTGCAGATGATGGCGCCGTCCTTCATCGCCTCGAACATCGCGACGTCGATGACGTTGATGTCGCCGGTCACCGTGATCCAGATGTCGCACACTGCGGCGGCCTCGACGGCCGGCATCACCCGGTAGCCGTCCATGACGGCCTCGAGCGCCTTGAGCGGGTCGACCTCGCACACCACGACGTTGGCTCCCATGCCGCTCGCGCGCATCGCCACGCCGCGACCGCACCAGCCGTAGCCCGACACGACGAGCGTGCGACCGGCGAGCAGACGGTTGGTGGCGCGAATGACGCCGTCCAAGGTGGACTGGCCGGTGCCGTAGCGGTTGTCGAACAGGTGCTTGGTCTTGGCCTCGTTGACCGCCATGATCGGGTACTTGAGCGCGCCGTCGTCGGCCATGGCCGCCAGGCGGATGACACCGGTGGTGGTCTCCTCGGTCCCGCCGATGATGTACTCGAGCATCTCGGGGAACTCGGCGTGGATGCGGCCCACGACGTCCGCGCCATCGTCCATCGTCATCTGCGGTTTGAACGCGATGGCGGCGTCGATGTGCGCGTAGTAGGTCTCGGTGTCCTCGCCCTTGATGGCGTAGGTCCTGATGCCGTAATGCTCCACCAGCGCGGCGGCCACGTCATCTTGCGTGGAGAGCGGGTTGCTCGCGCACAGCACGATCTCGGCACCGCCGGCCTTCAGCGTGCGCATCAGGTTCGCGGTCTCGGTGGTGACGTGCAGACACGCGGCGATGCGGATGCCGTCCAAGGGCTTCTCGGCCTCGAAACGCTCGCGGATGCTGGCCAGGACCGGCATGTCGGCGTCGGCCCACTCGATGCGTGCCTTGCCGGCGTCGGCAAGTGCAAGATCCTTCACGTCGTACTCCATGTGTGCACTCCTTACAGTCAACGAGCGGCAGGCGCCTTCTGCGCGCCGCCGCAGCGGATGGCGGTTCTCTACAACCTGTGAAGTATAGCAACCAGCAGACGCGCGAGCGCGAGCTGCGCACGCTCCCCCGCCTCGAGGACTTCTTCGTGCGACAGGCCGTGGCCGGCGGCCGCGTTGGTACACAGCGAGAAGCCCAGAACCCGCAGGCCCAGGGCGCGCGCTGCGATGACCTCCGGCACCGTCGACATGCCCACGACGTCGGCACCGACCGCGCGCAGGTAGCGGACTTCGGCCGGCGTTTCGAACGCGGGACCGAGCAGGCCCGCGTAGACGCCGTCGACGAGTGGCAGGTGCTGCTCGGCGGCAACCGACTGCGCGATCTCACGCAGCTCGGGATCGTAGGCGTCGCGCATGGGAACGAACGGCACGCCGCCCTCCGGACCGGGCCACCCAACGAGGGGGCTGTCGCCGGTCAGATTGATGTGGTCGGCGATCAGCACCACATCGCCGACCTGGAGGTCGGGGTTCACGCCACCGGCCGCGTTGGTCACTATCAGCGTCCGACACCCCATCGCCTGAGCGAGCCGTGCGGGGTACGCCGCGTCTTGAGCGGAGACTCCCTGGTACCGGTGAACGCGACCCGAGAAGGCCACGACGCGCACGTCGCCGACGGAACCGACGACCAGCTTGCCCGCATGACCCGCCAAGCTGGCAGACGGACGCGGGAAGCCCTCTATCTCCGAGTAGGGCACGACAGTCGGCTCCTGCACTGCCGCCGCGAGCCCCCCGAAACCTGAACCGAGAACCACCGCGACGCCATCTGTCACGTCCAGGTCCGACAAGCGAGCAGGAACGGCGATCTCAAGCATGGCGATCTCCCATCGGATACACGCGCGTGCGGTGCCGCACGTCACAGGACTGTTACTACCCCTCCACAAGTCCCTCGTACGGAGGATGGTAGGATGGATATGGTTGCCAACGCTCGTTCGAAGGCCGTTCCGAGGCCGAAGACGCGCGCTCCAATTCGTCGTCCAAACATACCAGCGGAGAGGCCCACCATGAGAACGCGACTTCACGACCGGATCCGGTCACTCATCGTCGCAGGCACCGTCGCCTCTGTCGTGCTGTGTGCCGCGCCCGTCCCCGCCTCTGCTGCCGACACCGAGTACACGATCCGCGGCGGCGGCTGGGGCCACGGCATCGGCCTGAGCCAGTACGGGGCGCGCGGTTACGCGCTCAAAGGCTGGACCTACGACCGGATCGTCACGCACTACTTCCAAGGCACGAGACTCGTCGCCAAACCCACACAGAAGGTCAAGGTCAACATCGACGCCGCCAACGGCTCACGGTCCCAATGGTGGATCAAGGCAGGGAGCACCACCGCCCTGAGCGTCAAGCTGGCGGCTGACACCGCGAACACGATCGTGCTCGACACCACGAAGTCGTACTGGATCACGACGGCGAACGGCACGACGCGCGTCCACTCGGACAAGGTCACCGGCACCAGGCACGAACCGGGAAGCGTGCTCAAGACCTTCTCGGGAGAGTGCTATGCGACCGCTGGCGGATTCGTGCAGGTCGTGGGCACGAGCGGCCCCTACTCCCACTCCGGCGTGATCTGGCGGGGCACGATCCATTTCCGTCCCACGAGCGCCACCGCCAACACATCACGGGCCATCAACTATGTCGATCTGGAGCAGTACCTGTACGGCGTTGTTCCAAGGGAGAGCCCTGCCGGGTGGCCGGCTGCCGCCCTCCAGGCGCAGGCCGTCGTCGCCCGCTCGTACGCCTACCAAGATGCCGCCGACGGCAAGATCCTGCAGTGCACCACGTCCTCGCAGGTCTACAACGGCTACAGGGGACCCAAGGGCGGCGAGTCGTCGACGACGAATGCCGCAGTCGACCGGACCAAGGGGATCGTGGTCTGGTACGGCTCGGAGACCAGACCCGTCAAGACGTACTTCTCGTCGAGCAGCGGAGGGCATACCGCCAGCATCCACGACGTCTGGGTGGGCTCGACGGCCAAGCCCTACTACAAGGGCGTGACCGACGCCGATCAGGACAACCCCAACTTCGCCTGGACAAGCGGGCCGATCAGCGGCTCGAGCCTTGCCGAGAGGATCCGCGACAAGGACAACGGCACCTCGAACACCGATCCGCTGCACTACTCGGTGGCCGCGCCGGCGACGGTGACGGGCGTCTCGGTGGAGAAGGCCGCATCCGGCCACGCGCGCTACGTGAGTCTCCTGTGGTCGAACGGACAGACCTATCGGATCAGCGGAGACACGTTCAGAAGCGCCGTGGGGCTCAAGTCGACCAAGTTCTCGGTGACCGGAAACGTCGCCTCCACGCGCTACTCGGACACGAACTCCAAGCTCGCGTGGACGGGGCTGTGGAAGACCTCGAAGAACTCGGGGTACTACGGCGGCAGCCAGAAGTGGTCATCGACCGCCGGATCTCTCGTCAAAGCGACCTTCACCGGCTCAAGCGTCAGCTGGGTGGCCAGCAGGGGACCCAGCAACGGGAAGGCCGCGGTCTACGTCGATGGCAAGCTCGCCAAGACCGTCGATCTCTATGCCACCAAGACGAGCCGCAAGGTGAAGGTCTTCACCGCATCCGGGCTGGGCGCCGGCACCCATACCATCGAAGTCAAGACACTCGGCAAGAAGAACTCGAAGAGCAAGGGCAGCGCCGTCGGGGTCGACTCGCTTCTCGTTGGTGGCGGCGCGCTGTCCGCGACCACGGCGGGGCTCAAGCGCTACGAGCAGAGCAACGCCAAGAACGCGACACTGGGATCGTGGACCGCGGTGGGCGGCTCTTCGTACTCGGACGGCTCGGCGCTCCGCACATCCTCCAAGAGCGCCCGGTTCTACGCGACGTTCTACGGCTCAGAGGTGCGCTGGATCGGTACAGCCGCCGATAGCTACGGCAAGGCACGCGTCTCGATAGACGGCGGCCCCGCTAAGGAGATCGAGATCACCTCGGGAGCCACGCGCTATCGCACGACGCTCTTCACCGCTTCTGGGCTCTCACAGGACCGGGCGCATACCATCATGATCGAGGCGCTGGGTAAGGGGTCCGGGGGCACGGAGGGGCTCACGGCGGTCGACGCCATCGACGTGCGGGGAGGCTGGCTGCTTTCGGCGGCTATCCCCTACTCGACCGTGGACCACACGGACAAGTCGGTCGCATGGAAAGGGAAGTGGGCCACGAGCAGGAGCTCTCGGTTCATCGGCAAGACCCACAAGTGGGCATCGAAGTCCGGTTCGTCTGTCCGGTTCACCTTCGAGGGAACGCACGTGACCTGGGTGGACAAACGAGCGCCGCAATACGGTAAGTCGGCCGTGTACCTGGATGGCAAGCGCGTCGCGACGATCGACCAGTACGCGTCGAAGAGCAGCTGGGGTAGGACACTGTGGAAGTCGGGCCGGCTCACGCCGAAGAAACACACGCTCGAGATTCGCGCTCTCGGCACCAAGAGGTCGGCCTCGAAGGGCAGGGTCGTGGGCGTCGATGCGTTCAAGGTCGCCGGGAGGCCTCTTCGCCCCTAGACCGGCAGGTACGGGCTAGTTCGTGTTGATCGGGGTGACCGGCACCTTGGCGATGTCCCAATCCTTGCCAACGACGACCAAGACGTCTGTCTCGAAGCTGTACATGCTGCGGCTGTCCACGACCTTGGCACCCGGAGGCAGCGCCGAGACCACCTGCTCGGCAAGTGGCTTGTCTTCGCCCTTATAGATCACGAGCGTCTTGTCGTAGACGAACTGGTTGGCGTTGCCCACCTCGTTGACCTTGAAGGCGCGCGCCTTGAGGATCGAGGAGGCCTGCGAGGCACAGCCCGCGATGCCGGCGCCGTTGCGCACCGCGACGGTGATCTCGGAAGGCTTCACGCTCGGTTTGTCAGCGGCGTCCGGATCCGCGGCAGAAGCGTCGGCGTCTGACTCGGTCGCGGTCGGCTTCTTCTTCTTCGCCTTGAAGGGCTCGCCCGCTTCGAGCTTGGCGATGATCTTGTCCACACCCTCTTCATCGGGCCAGATGTAGGGGGACTTCCACGAACCCGGCAGCGTAGTGGTGTAGACGTTCTCGCTACCGGAGCCTTTGAGGGCCTGCGCGGAGCGCAGCATGTCCATGAGCGACATGTCCGTGGACACGTGGGGAGCAACCGCCGAGACGATCCCGGGAAGCTTGGCCACGCTCGTCTTGGTCGCCATCTGCTCGGCGATCGCCTTCACGAACAGCTGCTGGTTCTTCATGCGGGAGAAGTCCTGGTCGGCGAACTGGTGGCGCGCCCTGACGAACGTGAGGGCGTGGGCGCCGTCCAGGAGCTGGTAGCCCGCATCGATGCGCGAGGCCTTGTCGCCCTTCGAGCGATCCGCCTCTTTGTCGTTGATCGCGACGGGCACGTCGATCCACACGCCGCCCATGGAGTCCACGACCTTCTCGAAGCCCGAGAAGTCGATCGCCATGAAGTGGTTGATGGGCACGCCGGTGAGCTTCTCGACGCTGTCGATGGCGAGTTGCTCTTCACCCAGTGCATACGCCGAGTTGATCTTCGCAGTGCCGTGCCCGGGAATCTGCGCGCGCATGTCACGAGGGATCGAGACCATCCAGACCTGCTTGGTCTTCGGGTCGATACGCGCGAGCACGATCGTGTCAGAGCGATACGCGGTCTCCTTGGGCCTGCGATCGACGCCGAGTATCAGCATGTTGTACGGCTCTTGCGGCTTCGCCTTGGCGAGGTCGATGTCGAGCTTCTTCTGCTTGTATACGGTGCGCTGCATCGTCTGCTCGATGTACTTCGCGTACGCGAACAGGCTTCCGGCACCGATGAGGACCAGCGCGAGCACCGAGACTCCGGCGACAGCTGCGACCCGCTTGGTGCGGTTGCGCCGTCGGTCGCGCTCGGCCTTCAGCCGCTCCGGGGCGCTCTCAAGCGCTCCGCGGCGACGCTTCGCGGGGTCCGATATCGAGCTTGCCTCGCCCGCTCGCGCGCGCTTCACGTCATCCACGGTCAGCGGCTTCTTGCCCGCGGTTCGGGATGGTGCGCGGCGTTTGGCCGGGCGCGGCGCGCCGCCGTTGCCCGACCCCGAGCCAAAGGGACCCTTGTTGTTTGCCGAATGCTTGCCCATGACCCTCCGAATGCGATGCCCGAGTTTCGAGCGTTTATAGCACGTAGTGTGCCGCCCGAGGCGGCACCGCGCCTACACCGTGTACGAGCCGATACCAATCGCTTCGCGACCGGCACAAGGGATCAGAGCCGAATGACCTTGTCGCTCCCGAAGGAGTCGAGCACGTTGCGCGTGTCGAGGATGATGTCCGACGCATCCACGACGAGGTCGTAGTCAACGTTGCTGTGCGCGGTTATCACGACGACCGCATCGGCCTTCTCGCATTCGTGCCTGTCCAGCGCGCACGAGGGCACCGGCGTACCTTCGACCGAGAACTCCTCGACGTAGGGGTCGTGGTACACGAGCTCGGCCCCCTTCGCCCTCAGAAGCGCGGCCACCTTGATCGCGGGACTCTCGCGCATGTCGTCGATATCGTTCTTGTACGCGACGCCCAGTACGAGGATGCGGCTGCCTGCGAGCGACTTCTGCCTCGTGTTGAGCGTGTCCATGAGCCGGCGGACCACGTAATACGGCATGTTCTCGTTCACCTTGCCGGCGAGCTCGATGAACTCCGTGTGGAAGTCGTACTCACGCGCCTTCCACGACAGATAGAAGGGGTCGATCGGGATGCAGTGGCCCCCAAGACCCGGACCCGGGTAGAACGGCATGAAGCCGAACGGCTTGGTCTTGGCGGCGTCGACCACTTCCCACACGTTGATGTCCATCCGCTCGCACAGCATCAGCAGCTCGTTGACGAGCGCGATGTTCACGCAGCGGAAGATGTTCTCGAGAAGCTTGCTCATCTCCGCGGTCCTGGTCGACGACACCGGCACGATCTCGTCGAGGAATCGCTTGTAGAACGCGACCGCCAGTTCGGTGCAGCGCGGAGTCACTCCGCCTACGACCTTGGGGGTGTTCTTGGTCTGGTAGACGGGGTTGCCGGGATCGACTCGCTCGGGAGAGAACGCCAGGTAGATGTCGGTCCCTACCTTGAGTCCGGTGCGCTCGAGGATGGGCTGCACGATCTCCTCGGTGGTGCCCGGGTAGGTGGTCGACTCGAGGGTCACGAGAGTGTCCGGTGTGATATGTGGAGCGATCGCCTCGGTCGCGGCGACCATGAACGAGACGTCCGGTTCCTTGGCCTTGTCGAGCGGCGTAGGCACGCAGATCACGACGGTGTCGCAGTAGGCGACACGGCTGAAGTCGGTGGTCGCCTCTACGAGACCCCCCGAGACGAGCGGCGCGAGGAGATCCGAGGGTACGTCGGGGATGTAGCTGGCTCCGTCGTTGATCTGGGCCACCTTGTCGGCGGAGATGTCGAAGCCGATCACGCGGTTGCGCGAGCTCGCCATCTCGACGACCAGTGGAAGCCCCACATACCCCAAGCCCACGACACCGAAGACCGCGGTTCCCTCATCGAGTCTCTCTGCTAGCCCCATGATGATTCGTGTTCCCTTCAGCGTCGGACGTTCGTGCAGTCACCGCGGATGCGAGGACCGGTTCCCTGGAATGGCCTCATGATGCTACTTGATGGCGAACATCAGCTCTCCGGTGCACGCCACTTCGCCGTTCACCGTCGCTGTGGCCTGCCCCCACCCGATCGGCCCGCGCGAGCGCGTGATCCTGCAGTCGAGGCGGATCGTGTCGCCGGGCACGACCTGCCGCTTGAACCGGACCTTGTCGATCCCGGCGAAGAACGCCAGCTTGCCATGGTTGGCAGGCAACGACAACAGCGCCACCGCACCGACCTGCGCGAGCGCTTCGACGATCAGGACACCCGGCATGACCGCATACTCGGGGAAGTGCCCGGGAACCCAGAACATATCGTTCCTCACCTCAAGAAGGCCGACCGCTCCTTCTCCGGGAGTGAACTCCTCTACGCGGTCCACGAGGAGAAACGGGGGCCTGTGCGGGATGATCGCTTCGATGCCGCTTCGGTCGAGCACGGGAAGCTCCTATCGGTCGGTGGTGGTGTGCGCTCCGGGTCAGCAGCGCGGCGCGGCCGGCTCCGTCTCGGAAGGTGAGCGTCGGATATCCGCTCCGAGCGCCGCGAGCTTCTCGCAGAACCGCTCGTAGCCCCGGTCGATGTGGAAGACGTCGGCTATCACGGTCTCGCCTTCGGCCACGAGCGCAGCAAGCACGAGCGCGGCGCCCCCACGCAGATCGGTGCTGCGCACAGGCGCTCCCGAGAGCTCGCTCACGCCCTTGACGAGCGCGTGGTGCCCTTCGATACGTACGTCGGCGCCCATTCGCATCAGCTCGTCGGCGAACATGAAGCGGTTCTCGAAGACGTTCTCGGTGATGATCGACCCGCCTTGCGCGAGAGCCATGAGCGCCATGAACTGCGCCTGCATGTCGGTGGGGAACCCGGGGAACGGCAGCGTCTGTATGTCCACCGGGAGAACGGGACCGGAGCGCGAGACGATCGCGCCGTCGGGCAGCACTTCGACCGAGCAGCCTGCCTGGGTGAGCTTCTGCAGCACAAGCTCCAGATGGTGCGGATCGAACCCACGCACGCACACCGGCCCACCGGCGATGGCGCCGGCGACCAGGTAGGTGCCCGCCTCGATCCGGTCGCCCACCACCCGATGTGAGGTCGGCGACAACGCCTCAACCCCCCGCACCGTGACCGTCGGTGTCCCGCCTCCGCTGATCCGTGCCCCCATCGCGTTCAGAAACTCGATCAGGTCGACTATCTCGGGCTCGCGCGCGGCGTTCTCGATCACCGTCTCGCCCTGAGCCAGCACAGAGGCCATGAGAAGGTTCTCCGTGGCCCCCACGCTCGCGAAGTCCAGAGTCACGTGTGCGGCACGCGGACCGCCTGCCGGCGCGGTCGCGTGGATGTAGCCGTGTCCGAACTCGATCTCGACGCCGAGGGCCTGCAGACCGCGGAGGTGCATGTCGATCTTGCGCGAGCCTATGTTGCAGCCGCCGGGCATCGCGACGTTCGCCTCGCCAAGCCGGGAGATCAGTGGCCCCAACACCGCGGTCGAGGCGCGCATCTGGGCAACGAACTCGTACGGTGCCTCGTACCCGGTCAGTACGGTAGCGTCGATGGTGAGCGCATGATCCTCACGCGTCACCTGAGCGCCCAGCGCGCGAAGCACCTGCGACATGATGTCGACATCGGCGATATCGGGGACGTTGGACAGATGGGTCACGCCGGGCGCCATGAGCGCGGCGGCCATGAGCTTGAGCGCCGAGTTCTTCGCCCCCTCGACGCGGACCTCTCCGCTGATGGGGGCACCCCCGCGAACTGTGATCGATTCCATGGTGTCAGGATAACCTACGCGACCACCCGTCGCCCCTGAGGACGCAGGTTGATGGTCAAGACGTGGGCACGAAGGAAGGGCCCGGTTTGCCGGGCCCTTCCGTCAGACACCTATGGGCGAGACTGGACCGCTACTTGTGCTTCTCGGCAGCCTCGATCTGCAGGTCGCACCAGTCGAGGTCGCGCACACACTCCGCACGCTCGTCGGTCGCATCCTCGGGCAGCGAATCAAGCCGCTGCTGGATAGCTGCTTTCGACTCCACCGCACGAGCTGCATCGATCTGCGAGACCTCGACAGCGGCGTCAGCGAGGACGAGCACCTTGTCCTCGTGCACCTGGATGTAGCCGCCCGATACCGAGAAGGTCTCCCAGTCCGATGCGTTGTCGCCGTGCTGCAGCCGTATCTCGCCGGGCGCGAGCGTGGACACGAGCGGCGCGTGAAGCGGCAGGATGCCGATCTCTCCGGTCGTCGTCATCGCAACGGCCATGCGCACTTCGTTGCTGTACACGATGCGCTCGGGAGTCACGATCTCGCATATGAGCGTTCTGGCCATGAGGACCCCTTACACCGTCGCCTTCATGCGCTCGGCCGCTTCGAGGGCTTCTTCGATCGTGCCGACGTACCGGAACGCCTGCTCGGGAACGTCGTCGTGCTTGCCCTCGACGATCTCGGCGAAGCCACGGATCGTGTCCTCGAGCTTGACGTACTTGCCGGACATGCCGGTGAACTGCTCGGCCACGAAGAACGGCTGCGAGAGGAACTGCTGGATCTTGCGGGCGCGCGACACGGTGAGCTTGTCCTCTTCGGAGAGCTCGTCCATGCCCAGGATCGCGATGATGTCCTGGAGGTCCTTGTAGCGCTGCAGCACCTGCTGGACGGCACGCGCGACGCGGTAGTGCTCCTCGCCGACGACGTCTACGGACGAGAGCGCGCGAGGTGGACTCGAGCGGATCGACCGCAGGGTAGATGCCGAGCTCGGAGATGGCGCGCGACAGCACTGTCGTGGCGTCGAGGTGGGTGAACGCGGTGGCCGGCGCCGGGTCGGTCAGGTCGTCGGCGGGCACGTAGATCGCCTGCACCGAGGTGATCGAACCGTTCTTGGTCGACGTGATGCGCTCCTGCAGCTCACCCATCTCGGTGGCCAGCGTGGGCTGGTAACCGGCGGCGGAAGGCATGCGGCCGAGAAGCGCCGAGACCTCAGAGCCCGCCTGGGTGAAGCGGAAGATGTTGTCCACGAAGAAGAGCACGTCCTGGCCCTGATCACGGAAGTACTCGGCGGCGGTGAGGCCGGCCAAGCCCACACGCAAGCGCGCTCCGGGAGGCTCGTTCATCTGACCGTAGACCAGCACGGTCTTGTTGATGACGCCCGACTCGCTCATCTCAAGGAAGAGGTCGGTGCCCTCGCGGGTGCGCTCCCCCACGCCGGTGAATACCGAGGTACCACCGTGCGCGAGGGCCAGGTTGTTGATGAGCTCCATGATGACGACGGTCTTGCCTACGCCGGCGCCGCCGAACAGGCCCGTCTTGCCGCCCTTGATGTAGGGCTCGAGCAGGTCGATGACCTTGATGCCGGTCTCGAAGATCTCGGTCTTGGGCTCGAGGTCCTCGTACTCCGGTGCGGCGCGGTGAATCGGGTAGTAGTCCTCCACGACCGGCATCTCGCCGCCGTCGACGACCTCGCCCATCACGTTCCAGATACGACCCAGCGTGCTCGGGCCGACAGGCATCTGAATGGGAGCGCCGGTATCGATGATCTCGAGGCCACGCTGGAGGCCGTCGGTCGAAGACATAGCCACGGCGCGAACCTGGTTACCCGGAAGGTGCGTCTGCACCTCCGCGATGGTGACCACGCGGCCGATAGGAGTCTCGACGTCGACCTTGAGCGCGTTGTGAATGGCCGGGATCCTGTCCGCCGGGAACTCGACGTCCATGACCGGTCCGACCACTCGGACGATGCGTCCTACGTTCATAGGTGCGTCCTTTTCGTTCGTTGCCATCTATTCCTCCATGGCCGCTGAGCCGCCGACGATCTCGGCGATCTCGGTGGTGATCGCAGCCTGGCGGGCCCGGTTGTAGCTCCGGGTCAGGGTGACGATCATGTCCGATGCGTTGTCGGTGGCTGATTTCATCGCCTTGCGGCGCGCTCCGTGTTCGGAAGCGGCGGACTCCATCAGCGCACGAAAGATCAGCGCCTCCACGTATGTGGGGAGCAGATCGTCGAGGACCGCAGGGGCGTCCGGCTCGAACAGGTACTCCGCGGACACATCCGACCCCTCAGCCGCATCCTCGAGCACCGTGCTCGCGATGGGCAGCAGGCGGTGGTTCTCGGGCGACTGGTCGGCGACGTTCACGAAGCGGTTGAAGATGATGACCACTTCGTCGATCTCCGCCTCTGAGTAAGCGCGGATCACGTGATTCGCAATCGACTTCGCATCGGCGAACGTCGGCTTGTCGGAGATGTCACGGTACGTCGCGGTGGGCTGAACACCCCGGTACATGAAGTACGCGGCCGCCTTCTTGCCCACTGCGATCAGATCGACGGTGGCGCCTGCCGCCTGCATGTCCCGCATGTAGTTCTCGGTCATGCGAAGGATGTTGCTGTTGAACGCCCCGGCCAGCCCGCGGTCGGACGTGATCGCGATCGCGACCACGCGGCGACGCTCGGTTCTCTCGGCGAGGAGCGGGTGCACCGCGCCGCTCGCATAGCGGGTCACGTTGCCGAGAAGCTCCATCATGGCCAGCGCATACGGTCGCGCGGACTCGATGCGCTCCTGGGCACGCTTGATCTTCGCCGTCGAGACCATCTCCATGGTGCGCGTGATCTGGCGCGTGCACTGCACGCTGCCGATACGCTTCTTGATGTCGCGAAGGCTCGCCATCGACTCTCCCCTAGCTCTCGACCGCGAACTGGGCCTTGAACTCGGTCAGAGCCTTGCCGAGGGCCTCAGCGGTCTCGTCGGAGAGCTTCTGCTCCGCGACGATCGTCTTGCCGATCTCGGGGTAGGCGTTCTCGACGAACTCGACGAACTCGTCACGGAAGCGCTGTACGTCGTCGACCGCGAGGTCGTCGATGTAGCCCTTGGTACCGGCGAAGATGACCATGACCTGGCGCTCGACCGGGTAGGGCACGTAGCTGACCCTGCTTGAGGAGCTCCACGAGCCGGGCGCCACGGTTGAGCGTGTTCTGCGTCGACTTGTCGAGGTCCGAGCCGAACTGGGCGAACGCCGCAAGCTCGCGGTACTGAGCGAGGTCGAGGCGCATCGAACCGGCGACCTGCTTCATCGCCTTGATCTGGGCGTTACCACCGACTCGCGACACCGAGATACCCACGTTGATCGCAGGGCGTACGCCCTGGTAGAACAGGTCGGCCTGCAAGAACATCTGACCGTCGGTGATGGAGATGACGTTGGTCGGGATGTACGCGGACACGTCACCGGCCTGAGTCTCGATGACCGGCAGCGCGGTGAGCGAACCGGCGCCGTTGGCGTCGGACAGCTTGACCGCGCGCTCGAGAAGCCGGCTGTGCAGGTAGAACACGTCACCCGGATACGCCTCGCGGCCCGGCGGGCGGCGCAGCGTGAGCGACATCTGGCGGTAGGCGACGGCCTGCTTGGAGAGGTCGTCGTAGATGCACAGCACGTGACGGCCGGGGTTGTCCGCCGAGGCCGGCTTGCCGTCGGCGCCGTTGTACATGAAGTGCTCGCCGATCGCGCAGCCGCTCATGGGAGCGATGTACTGGAGCGGCGCCGGGTCGGACGCGTTGGCGGCCACGACGATCGTGTACTCCATCGCACCGTGCTCGACGAGCGTCTCAACGAGGCCGGCGACGGTCGAAGCCTTCTGACCGACGGCGACGTACACGCAGATGACGCCCTTGCCCTTCTGGTTGATGATCGTGTCCACCGCGACGGCGGTCTTGCCCGTCTGGCGGTCGCCGATGATCAGCTCGCGCTGGCCACGGCCGACCGGGATCATCGCGTCGATGGCCAGGATGCCCGTCTGCATCGGCTCGTGCACCGGCTGGCGCTCGATGACGCCGGGAGCACGGAACTCGACCGGGCGGTAGCCCTCGGCCTGGATCGGGCCCTTGCCGTCGATCGGCTCACCCAGCGGGTTGACGATGCGGCCGAGCATGCGCCGGACCGGACGGCACCTGCACGACTCGACCGGTGGTGCGGACGGTGTCGTTCTCACCGATGAGGGCGGTGTCGCCCATGAGAACGGCGCCGACCTCGTCTTCGTCGAGGTTGAGAGCCATGCCGAAGCACGGTCTCGCCGGAGCCGCCCACGAACTCGAGGAGCTCGCCGGCCATAGCACCCTTGAGCCCGTCACAGCGGGCGATACCGTCACCGATCTGCATGACGGTACCGACCTCGCGTACGTCGACCTCAGGCTTGAAAGACTCGAGCTGCTTTCGCAGCACCTCGTTGATTGCGCTTGCGTTGATCTGAGTCACTTATGCCTCACCTCCCTGCGATGCGTTGGAGAGCGTTGTGCGCATTGCGTCGAGCTGAGAGGACAGGCTCCCGTCGAGCACACGCCCGGCGACGTTGATGCGGATACCACCGAGAATCGACCCGTCCACGAGCTCTCGCAGCGTGACGGGACGGCCGAGAGACGCGGCGAGCTTCTCGGTGAGCGACGCGCGAAGTGCGTCTGTGAGCGGAACGGCCGTGGTCACTTCGGCGACGATGATGCCGCGCTCGGCTTCGGCGATCTCACCGAAACGCGCGACGATCTTGTCGAGTGACCCGCCCATGCCCCGCTCGATCGCAAGTGTGGCGATGGCGACCGCCTCGGGTGCCACGCTGCCTGAGAAGAGGTCGCCCATGATGGCGCGCTTCTTCTCGGCGGGCAGCGACTCGTCGGCGAGCGCATCGCGCAGCTCCACGCTGCCGCGAACGGTCTCGACGACCGTGCGCAGACCGGCGTCGACCGCGTCGACGTCGCCGGCAGCGTTGGCGAGCTCGAAGAGGACCCGTGCGTAGGTCCCGATGCTCTCGCTAGTTGTCATTCAGCCCGCCCACCTCTGCGACATACTGCTCGATGAGCTTCGCGTGGTCATCAGCGGAGAGCTTCTCGCCGATGAGCTTGCCCGCGACGGCCACCGACAGACTGGCGACCTCGCCCTGGAGCTCGGCGATGGCGGCCTTCTTCTCGGCCTCCATCGCCTCGTGCGCCTTGGCGACGACCAGGGCGGCCTCTTCGTTGGCCTTGGCGACGATCTCTTCCTTCATCGTCTCCGCGACCTTGCGGCCCTGCTCGATGACCTTTGCGGCGTCTCCGCGAGCCTCGGCCATCTGCTGCTTGTACTCGTCGAGCAGACGCTCGGCCTCGACCTTGGTCCCTTCGGCCTTCTCAAGGGACTCGCGGATCTTGGCGGTGCGCTCGTCGAGCATGCCGATGATCGCCGGCAGCGCGAACTTGTAGAGCAGGATGAACAGGATGATGAACGCAACCCATGCCGGCCAGATGTTGGCGGGATCCGGGTAGACGGACCCGAGCATCTGCTGGAGCGCGCTACCTTCAGCGGCCCCGCCTGCCTCGGATGCGTACGCTATCTCAGGAAAGAACACGACTTACCTCCGTCCTTCTCGGTCGCTTCCGACTACATCAGGAACGTGAGGACGAAGCCGAGCAGCGCGAGAGCCTCGGTGAAGGCGATCGCGATGAACATCGTCGTCTGGAGCTTGCCGGCCATCTCGGGCTGACGGGCCATGGACTCGAGAGCCTTGCCACCGATGATACCGATGCCGAGGCCCGGGCCGATGGCGGCCAGACCGTACGCGATACCCTTACCGATAGCGATGAGACCTGCTTCCACTGCACTTCCTCCTTTAACGTTCTACGCCTGTTTCGCAGGCACAGACTTCACTGTCACAAGCCCGACGACATCGGCCGTGGGGCTCAGATACCGGTTCCTAGTGCTCGGATGCGTGCACCGAGCTCTGAATGTAGACCGCCGTGAGGATCGTGAACACGTAGGCCTGGATGAACGCCACGAACAGCTCGAACGCGTACATGATGATCAGGAACAGCATCGAGACCGCTCCGGCGAAGAAGCCACCGATGCTCGCCTGCAACGCCGGCTGAACGACCGGCCAGAAGACCATCACGAACGCTGTGAAGATGCCGAGAACGATGTGCCCGGCGAACATGTTGGCGAAGAGTCGTACGGCCAGCGTGAGCGGCCGGACCAGGAACGTCGAGATGAACTCGAGGATGAAGAGGAACCCGCCGAGAAGAATGCGGCCGCCGAGCCCCATCTCGCGCACACCGGAGGGGATCAGGCTCTTGAAGTAGCCGACGAACCCGTTCTTCTTGAAGCCCACCCACACGAAGATGAACCAGGCCGCGAGCGCGAGGGCCGTCGTGCCGCCCATGCTGCCGGCGAACGACTTGCCCCCGGGAATCAGCCCGAGAAGGTTCGACGTGAGGATCAGGAAGAAGAACGTCGAGAGCAGGCCCACGTACTTGGGTCCGTCCTTCTCACCGATGACATCGCTGGCCATATCGCGGATGAACTGGACCCCGGCCTCGATCACCGCCACGAACCGGCTGGCGGGCGCCAGGTCGGTCACGTCGCCGCTCTGGGCCGCGAGCGCCATCCTGCGCTTGGAAGCGTTGGCCGCCACCGTGAACGAGATGGTGACCACGATGGCGGCGATGATCAGCCACGTGGTGTAGTTGGTCAGGACGCCGACGCCGGTCACCACCCCGCCGTACATGTCGTCGAACGGCAGCACGGAGAGCTCATGCAGCAGGTGCTCGATCTTTACAGACAGCAACTCCTGAAAATCCACGCGACCGACTCCCTTCTTACTGTCGAGTCCCGACAGGTCTGCTCGGCCGGAGCAAACCCGAATACCGGACCACTTCGAACGTGTACAGAACGAGAAAACCGCCCGCGAGACAGATCGCGAACGGCTTGAACCCTGAGGGGGCGACGCTCTTGTAGGCCCAGAACGCCAGCGTCACGGCGGCGAGCCGGCCGATGAGCAACAAAGTGGCGAGCATGAGACCCGCCGAGGAGGACTCGGGCGTGACAAGTCGAAAACTGGAGCGTGAGATAAGAAAGAGGCCTGCAGCACACACAAGACCGAGAACGCCACCAACAACCGGGTTACCGAGTGCAGCGATGATATGGGCCAGTACCGTGCTCAGTTGCGCTTCCCCTCTTGCGTGGGCAACGTCGTGCATGGAATGCAGGTGACTGCTCCGCTGGCGTGCATGAACGGCGACCGCATCGCGAATGGAACGTGAGCAACGAGCGACGGGTCTTCCGGCTCCTCGGAGCGCGCGAACATCGTAGCCGAATGCCCTCTGAGGGGCAAGGAGCTTTCAGCCGCTATCCGACAGCGGTCGGTGGCGTGCGTCCAAGCTCACTCGTTCGGTGATGGATCGTCCCCTGAATCATGGCGGTGAGCAGCCTCGAACAACCCGAGCCAGTACGCCATGACCCCGCTGACCGAGAGCAGCAAGGCGACCGCGGCGAAGCGAAGCGAGCCTGTCGCGTAGCGCACCGCGTAGGCACCCACCGCGAGCGCGATCGACCATACGTAGATGATCAGCACGGTCTGCCGCTGGCTGAAGCCGCGCGTCATCAGCCGGTGGTGGATGTGGCCGCGATCCGCCTCTTGGATGGGCCGGTTGTGCTTCAAGCGCCGGACGATCGCGGACGCCGTGTCGAAGATCGGCACGCCGATGATGATGAGGGGGACCGCCAAGGCGATCGCCGCGGTGGTCTTCATCACTCCGAGCAGAGAGATGGTCGCGAGGGTGAACCCCAGAAACATCGCACCCGAATCGCCCATGAAGATCGAGGCTGGATTGAAGTTGTATCGCAGGAATCCGAGACACGCCCCGATGACCGCTGCTGCGAGTGCGGCGGCATCGAGCCGGTTGGCGGGCGCGGCGAGCACCAGCAGGGTCGTCGCGGCTATCGCGCTCAGTCCTGCCGCCAGGCCGTCGAGGCCGTCGATCAGGTTCATGACGTTGGCGAAGCCCACGAGGTAGACGACGGTCACCGGGATCGAGAGCAGGCCGAGCAAGATGAGTCCGCCGCCGAAAGGATCGCCCACGTAATCGATGCGGAGCCCCGAGGCCACGACGACCCCCGCGGCCAGGATCTGGCCGACCAGTTTGGCGAGCCACGTCAGGTCGAAGATGTCGTCGGCGAGCCCGACGAGAAACATCAACGACAGCCCCGCGCCCACGCCCAGCATGTTCGCACGCCCGCCGCCGACACCGAGGAAGACCTCGCTCCACCCGAATCGCGCCTCACCGACGATCTGCAGCAGGACCGCACCGGCCACTCCGGCGAAGATGGCGACGCCGCCCAAGCGTGAGATGGGTGTGGAGTGAACCTTGCGTCCGCCCGGCTGGTCTACGAGCCCATACCGCACCGAGAGAGCACGCACCCCCGGAGTGACGACCAACGTGATGGCGGCCGCAACGGCGATGAGTGCTGCGTAGTGGAGGGGGCTCACCCGGTGATGTCCTGAGAGACGGCGGGCGCCACCCTGCGTGGTACGACTCCCGCCTCGGCGAGGATCTCTTCCGAGAGCGGGTCAGGATACGAGTCCCGAAAGACGATGTCGACGACCCCGGCATTGAGCAGGATCTTCGCGCACAGCACGCACGGCTGGTGCGTGCAGTAGGCGATCGCGCCGTCCATGGCGATCCCGTGCTTGGCAGCCTGGATAACCGCGTTCTGCTCGGCATGGATGCCGCGACACAGCTCGTGGTGGCTGCCCGAGGGGATGTTGCGCTGCTCCCGGATACAACCGACCGCCTCGCAGTGTGCGAGCCCCTTCGGCACTCCGTTGTAGCCGGTCGCCAGGATGCGTTTGTCCTTCACCAGCACGGCGCCCGTGGCACGCCGCAGGCAGGTGGACCTGCCCGAGACCTGCTCGGCTATGGACATGAAGTACTCGTCCCAGGAAGGGCGTGGCATCCGGGCTCTCTCCCCGACTATTTCGTGCCGAACAGGCGGTCGCCGGCATCGCCCAGGCCGGGCACGATGTAGCCGTGGTCGTTGAGGTGGCTGTCGACGGCGCATGTGTAGATCTTGATGTCGTCGCAGCACTCGACGACCTCCTGGATGCCCTCCGGAGCGGCGAGCAGCACGAGCAGGTTGATGTGCCGAGCGCCCTTCTCGCGCAGGAACTCGACGGCTGCGGCGGCGGACCCTCCCGTCGCCAGCATGGGATCGACGACGAGCACGTCGCGCTCGGCGATGTCCTCGGGCAGCTTGTGGTAGTACGACACGGGCTTGAGGGTCTCGGGGTCACGATACAGGCCCACGTGGCCGACCTTAGCCGCGGGGATGAGCTCGAGGATCCCGTCGACCATCCCGAGCCCCGCCCGCAGGATGGGGACGACCGCGACCTTCTTGCCCGCGAGGACCTTGGTGGTGGTCGTGGTGATGGGCGTCGTGACGGTGGTGTCGGCGAGCTGGAAGTCGCGTGTGGCCTCATAGGCCTCGAGCATCGCGAGCTCCTTGACGAGCTCCCGGAACTCCTTGGCGCCGGTACCGATGTCGCGCAGGATGGAGAGCTTGTGCTGGACGAGTGGATGGTCGATCACGACCACGTTGCTCGGGAAGCGGCGAACATCGGTCATCGCGTTCGTTCCTTCCAGGGCGGGGCTTTCGGGTCTAGAGCTCAGGATAGAGCGGGTGCTTTGCCAGAAGTGCTTCGACCTCCGTGCTGATGCTCTCGAGCGCGGCCGCGTCCTCACGCTTGAAGATCGCGTTGGCGAGCAGGCAACCCACGGTGTGCGCCTCGCCCTCCGTGAAGCCGCGCGTGGTCATCGCCGCGGAGCCCACGCGGATACCGCTGGTGACGAAGGGACCCTCCGGGTCGTTGGGGATGGCGTTCTTGTTGACCGTGAAGCCGACCTCTTCGAGGAGCTTCTCGGCATCCTTGCCGGTGATGGAGGCCGGACGCAGGTCGACGAGCATCAGGTGGTTGTCGGTACCGCCCGAGATGAGGCGAAGCCCGCACTCGACCATTGCCGCACCCATCGCCTTGGCGTTGATGACCACCTGGTCGATGTAGGTCTTGAACTCAGGCTGCTGCGCCTCTTTGAACGCCACCGCCTTGGCGGCGATGATGTGCTCGAGCGGGCCGCCTTGCAGCCCGGGGAAGACCGCCTTGTCGAGCGCGGTCGCCCACTCCTCCTTACACAGCACGAAGCCGGAGCGCGGACCGCGCAGCGTCTTGTGCGACGTCGAGGTCACGAAGTCGGCATACGGGACCGGCGACGGGTGCGCACCCGTGGCCACCAGGCCGGCGATGTGCGCCATGTCGACCATCAGCACCGCACCGATCTCCTTGGCGATCGCTCCGAAGCGCTCGAAGTCGATGACGCGCGGATACGCCGAGGCGCCTGCGATGATCATCTTGGGACGATGCTCCTTGGCGAGGCTTTCCACCTCGTCGTAGTCGATCGTCTCGGTCTCCGGGTCGAGCCCGTAGGCCACGATGTCGAACCACTTCCCCGAGAAGTTCACCGGGGAGCCGTGCGTCAGGTGCCCGCCATGGGCGAGACTCATCCCGAGCACCGTGTCGCCGGGCGTCAGCGCGGCATAGTAGACGGCCATGTTGGCCTGGGCGCCCGCGTGCGGCTGCACATTGGCGTGATCGGCTCCGAACAGCTCGCATGCGCGGTCCCGGGCGAGGTCCTCGACCACGTCGACGACTTCGCAGCCGCCGTAGTAGCGCTTGCCGGGGAGCCCCTCAGCGTACTTGTTCGTCAGGACGGTGCCCGCCGCCTCCAGGACGGCGAGCGAGACGAAGTTCTCGGAGGCGATGAGCTCGATGGTGCCCCGTTGGCGAGCAAGCTCGGCATCGATCGCGGCGGCTACCTCGGGGTCCTGACGCGGGATGTGGTTCAGTGACATCTTCTTCGACCATGTCCTTTCGCAGTGAGGTCCGCACGGGTGGGTGCCGCCTCGCGTTCGTCCTACCGTCCGTTCGAGCCTTCCGCCTCGGTGATCTTGTCGACCCGCATCTCGTGCCGACCCCCGGCGAAAGCGGTCTCGAGGAAGGCGTCGACGATCTGCTCGTTGACGCCGGCCGGGATGAAGCGTCCGGAAACGGCGACGACGTTGGCGTTGTTGTGCTCGCGAGCGAGCTTGGCGAACTCGGGGTCGGTCACATTGACCGCGCGCACGCCGTCGACCTTGTTGGCGGCTATGGCCATGCCGAGGCCGGTGCCACAGACGAGCACGCCCATCTCAGCATCCCCGGCGGCGACGCTGCGCCCGACCGCCACGGCGTAGTCAGGGTAGTCGACGGATGAATCCGCCGAATCGGTGCCCAGGTCATCGACCTCATAGCCCTTGTCGGCGAGGTGCTGCCGCAGCCGCTCCTTCTGCTCGTAGCCGGCGTGGTCTGAACCGATCGCGATGCGCATGGAAAGCAGACCCCCTCGATCGAGCTGGCGAAAGCCACGTGATTGTACCTCACGCTCGCGGTGCCATCGGCCAGCTCAGTTGTCGACAGACTCCCCGTGCGCGACGGCAAGGACCTTCTCGGACGGCACGGCACCTTCGCGCACGATCTGTGGCTCGGCGCCGGTGCAGAGTACGACCGTGGAGGCCATCTGATGCTCGGTCTCGCCACCATCGAGGACCATGTCGGCGGCTGCGATGATGCGCGGCTCGACCTCGTCGAACGTGCCCGGTGCGGGATTGCCGTGCGTGTTGGCGGAGGTGGCGAAGATCGGTCCGCCGGAGGCGGCGAGCAGCTCGAGCACGACCTCGTGGTCGGGACTGCGCAGGCCGATCGTGCCGTCGGGTGCCCGGAAGTCACGAGGTACGCGGTCGCTCGCCTTGACCACGAGCGTCACGGCGCCGGGCCAGAAAGCGTGCGCAAGCCGGTGTGCGTACTCCGGGACGTGAGTCCCCCAGGTGTCGAGCGCGTCTTCGGTCTCGACGAGCAGCGGGATGGGCAGGTCGGCGGGTCTGACCTTGACTTCGAATATCTCGTGCGGGCCGAACTTGGAGTCTGCGAGCGCGCCGAGCCCGTAGACCGTCTCCGTGGGGAAGACGACGATCCCGCCGTCACGAAGTACCGTGGCGGCGAGATTGATCACTTCGGCCGAGGGGTTCTCCGGATCGATATGGTGGTGCTTTGGCATAGTTGACCGCCTCCTGTATCCGCTGCTCTACGGAACGGGCGGGTCATCCCCTCAGCTTGCCCGAGACGATCCTGTCGCGCCCGGCGAGATCGGTGATGACCCTGACCTCTTCATACCACTCTAGTGCTTCTTTCGCCGCCGTTGCGACCCTTCTTTCATCGAGTTCGACAACGAGGAAACCTCCCGGCCGTGAGCCACTGCGTCGCGTCGCACAGGAGGCGGCGGTAGATGTCCAAGCCGTCCTCCCCGCCGTCGAGCGCGAGATGCGGCTCGAAGCCCGCGACTTCAGCGGGCAGGTCAGGCATGTCGGCAGTGGGGATGTAGGGAGGATTCGAGACGATGGCGTCGAGCGCGCCCCGCAGCTCTGAGGGCAGCGCGCCGAGAAGATCGCCTTGCGAGACGTGGACACGATCGTCGAGCCCGAGCCGCTCGGCGTTGCCCACGGCTGTCGCTGTCGACACCGGGGAGATGTCACACGCCCACACCTCCGCGGTCGGGTGCTCGTGCGCGATCGCGAGACCCACGCAGCCTGAGCCGGTGCAGACGTCTGCGACCTTGGGAGCGAGCAGGGGCCGAATCGCGGCGAGCACCTCACCGGTGAGGACCTCGGTTTCCGGTCGCGGGATGAGCACGCCCGGGCGGACCTTGACCACGATGTGTCGAAACGCGACCTCGCCGGTGACGTACTGCAGCGGCTCTCCGGCGGCGCGGCGCTTCACCGCTTCTCGGAGCGTGGCGCGTTCCTCCGGCGCCAACGGGCGGTCGTGGTAGGCGTAGAGTTCGACGCGCGAGAGCCCGGTCGCAGCAGACAGCAGCCACTCGGCGCTACGGCGTGGATGCTCGTCGCCCTTGTCGGCGAGATAGCCCCGCGTCCAGTCGAGAGCGGTCCGGACCGTCCAGACGTGCTCGGCCACCGCTCCCCTGCCTAACCGGCGTTGAAGGCCGCGAGGCGCTCGGCGCGATCGGCGGCGGCGAGTCCTTCGACGAGCTCGTTGATCTCGCCGGCCATGATCGCCGGCATGTTGTGGACCGTGAGGCCGATCCGATGGTCGGTCACCCGGTCCTGCGGGTAGTTGTAGGTGCGGATCTTCTCCGAGCGGTCGCCCGAGCCTATCTGGCTGCGCCGCTGTGCGCCGAGCTCGGCCTGCTGCTTCTCGAGCTCCTGCTCGTAGAGGCGGGCACGCAAGACCCTCATCGCGGCCTCCCGGTTCTGCAGCTGTGACTTCTGGTTCTGCGACTGTACGACCAGCCCGGTGGGCAGATGGGTGATGCGAACCGCCGAGTCGGTCGTGTTGACCGACTGACCGCCGGGGCCGGACGAACGATAGACGTCGATGCGCAGGTCGTTGGCGTTGATCTCGACCTCGACGTCCTCGACCTCGGGAAGAACGGCGACCGTCGCGGTCGAGGTGTGGATCCGACCCTGGGACTCGGTCACAGGGACCCGCTGCACGCGGTGGACGCCCGACTCGAACTTCATCTTCGAGTAGACCTTGTCGCCCTTGACCCGGACGGAGACCTCCTTGAAGCCGCCGGTGTCCGACTCGCTCGCGTCGATCTCCTCGACCTTCCACTTCTGGAGCTCCGCATAGCGGGTGTACATGCGGTACAGATCGCCCGCGAAGATGGCGGCCTCGTCGCCGCCCGCGCCGGCACGAACCTCGATGATGATGTCCTTGTCGTCGTTCGGGTCGGCGGGAAGCATCATCACCCGCAGCTCGTCCTCAAGGGCCGGGACGCGGGCCTCCAGCTCCTTGGCCTCGTCGGCAGCGAACTCCTTCATCTCGGGGTCGCTCTCGGTGTGAAGCACCTCTTTGACCTCGTCGAGCTGGTCGAGCACGCCGAGGTACTCGCGGGCCTTCTCGGCAAGCGGTGTCTGCGCACGCTGCTCTTTGGCCAGGCGCGTGTACTCCTTCTGGTCGGACAGGAGCGCAGGGTCACCGAGTTTCGCGGTGAGCTCGTCGAATGAGGCGAGTAGTCTCGTTAGTTTGTCGCGCATGGTTGTTCAGATCCCTCGATGAAGGCCGTGACGGACGGGCAGTGCCTCAACATGGTAGAACCGCTATCGCTATGCCGACGCGGCCCCGGTCTCACGCTCTTCTCGCTCGATGATGGGCTGCATGGCGGCGACGGCCACCTCGATCATCGACTCGTCGGGTTCGCGGGTGGTCATCCGCTGGAGCTGCAGGCCGGGCCACAGGATCGCTTTGACCACGGGGTTGCTCGAGTGGTTACCCGCCCACTTCACCGTGATCTCGTACGCGAGCCCGGCCACGAGGGGGATGAGCAGCAGACGCGACAGGATCAGAAGGCCGAGGATCGCGATGGGGTCCGTCCAGCCGAGCTGAGCCGCGATCGCCTTGACCGGGAACAGCGAGAACACCAGTATCGCGATGACCATGACCATGAGCAGGAACGACGTTCCGCAACGCATGTGCTTGGTGCTGAAGCTCTGGATCACCGAGGGCTCGAGGGGCAAACCATGCTCGTAGGCATGGATCGTCTTGTGCTCCGCACCGTGGTAGGCGAAGACCCGCTGGATGTCCTGCATCCGACTGATCGCCCAGATGTAGATGAAGAACGCCGCGACCCGCAGGATGCCGTCCACGATGTTCCAGGTGAAGGGCTGCTCGGTGGCCGACACCATGAAGTTGGTGATCACGGCCGGCAACACGATGAACAGCAGGATCGCCAGGCCGGCACCGCCCACCAGGGCCATGCTGATCTCCTTGCCCGAGAGCTGCTCCTCCTCGGTCTCGCCGGCGAGCGACGCGGAGATCGTGAACGCCTTCATCGCGAGCGCGAGCGTCTCTACGAGAGCGACGACTCCGCGGATGATCGGCTTGCGCATCCAGCTTCGACTGGCCGCCGCGGAGTGGAGGTCGTGCTCCTCGGTGTGTATCGTGCCATCGGCGGCGCGCACCGCAACCGCCCAGTTGAACTTGCCGCGCATCATGATGCCCTCGAGGACCGCTTGGCCCCCGATGTGAGTATGCTTGAGCGGAGCTTCCACACGCTGAACTGCTATGTCGCTCACGAGTCCTCCCGCTTCGGCGCGCGAGGGTATGGCTCGCCGCATGTCATCTTTCCTTCTTTGCACGGCCCACGCCGGCACGACGCGCCGGCATCCATGAAGATGTAGGGTGCCGTGGGTTCTGCCAGTTCAAGCATCCGGCACGCCACCTCTCGAATCTCCCACTGAGCGCGCTTGCAGCAACGCAGCTCGAAGAAGTGGAGCAGTTCGCGGATGTTCATCGTGACCGCGATCTTGGTCTCGGTGGCGTTGGGTAGCACGTAGCGGGCGTCTTCGGCGGCGACGCCGGATTCGATCAGTCGCCGATACGCGGAGAAGGCGTCTCGGGTGGCCGCGTCGAACAGTGCAGCGGCGTCCGGGTCGGCCGCCACAGCAGGCGGAACGATGAACTCGGGCTCCTCGGCGAACGAGACGTAGCGTTGCGACTGCTGGTTGTAGCTGGCGAGGCGGTGTCGCACGAGCTGGTGGGTCATCGCGCGAGAGACGCCGTCGATGGCGAAGGTGTAGCTCGCGTGCTCGAGGGTCGAGGTATGACCGCTCGTGACGATCGTCCGGAGCACGCGCCGCACGGCGGCGTCGTCCATCGTCTCCAGCAACTCGGCAGCGCCGACCGGTGCGTAGCACAGCCGCGCGGCAGCCGCGACGGCTCGCTCGGGGTCGGGGGTGTGATAGAGCAGGCGCACGTCCATGCGGAAGTCCTCGCAGACTGGTTCACTTCGAGCCGTGCCGCGCCGAGCGCAGCGGCGTTCATTCTAGCATTCAGCCACCGGCCACCCCGGGCCACCGGGAGGGCGACCCGGCTCAACAAGAAGGGCGGCCCGCACCCGCGCGAGCCGCCCCGTTCATGCGCGTGCGTGCGAGCTACTCGGCGGTCTCCTCGGCGGGAGCGTCGGCAGGAGCCTCAGCGGTCTCCTCAGCTGCGGGAGCCTCTTCGACGACCTCGGCCTTGGCCTGTTCGCGAGCGGCTTTGACCTCGAACTTCGCTGCCTTGGCGGCCTTCTCGGCAGCCTTGGCCTCGCGCTCCTGCTTCGCAGCCAGAGCAGCCTCTTCGCCTGCCTTGCGGCGGGCGTCCTTCTCGGCGGCTTCCTTCTCGAGCACGGCGTTCGCGGCAGAGCCGAACTTGTCTGAGAAGCGCTGGACACGTCCACCGGTGTCGACGAACTTCTGCTGACCGGTGAAGAAGGGGTGACACTGGTTGCACAGCTCGAGGTGCAGCTCGCCGCCAGCGGTCGAATTGGTCTGGAAACGGTTCCCGCACGAGCAGACGACCGTCGTCTCAACGTAGTCGGGATGGATGTCTTGCTTCACGTACGTACACCTCCGAATGGCGGCCTGGTTTCCGACCAGACCTCAGGACAGCCCGCGTAGTGTAGCACCGTGCGGGTCACGCGGCAACGAACCATCAGAACTCGACGCCATTGCTCTTCTCGGACGCTTTGCGCGCCATCTTGCCGAGGAACTCCATGTTGCTCTGGGTCTGCTTGAGGCCCTTGAGCAGCATGTCCATCGCACGCTCCGGGCTGTTGACGCCGTGCAGGATGCGTCGCACACCCCAGACGAACGGCGCCTCTTGCGGATCGAGCAGCAGCTCTTCTTTGCGCGTGCCCGAGGTGATGACATCGATCGCCGGGAAGATGCGCCGGTCGGCCAGGCCGCGGTCGAGGCGGAGCTCCATGTTGCCGGTGCCTTTGAACTCCTCGAAGATCACCTCGTCCATCTTGGATCCGGTGTCCACGAGCGCGGTGGCGAGGATCGTCATCGAACCGCCGAACTCGATGTTGCGCGCCGCGCCGAAGAACTTCTTGGGCGGGTAGAGCGCGGTCGAATCGACGCCACCCGACAGGATGCGACCCGATGCCGGCTGCGCGAGGTTGTAAGCACGAGCGAGTCGGGTGATCGAGTCGAGAAGGATGACGACGTCGCGCCCGCTCTCGACCAGACGCTTGGCTCGCTCCATCACAAGCTCGGCGACGGCGATATGCTGATCTGACGGCATGTCGAACGTCGAGGACACGACCTCGCCGTGGATCGAGCGTTCCATGTCGGTGACCTCTTCGGGGCGCTCGTCGACGAGGAGGCACATGAGGTAGACCTCAGGGTTGTTGTCGCTGATCGCCGCTGCGATGTCCTTGAGCACCGTGGTCTTGCCGGCCTTGGGGGGCGAGACGATGAGCCCACGCTGGCCCTTGCCGATCGGCGCCACCATGTCGATGGTGCGCGCGGTCATGAACTGCGGGCCGTGCTCCATGCGGAGTCGCTCATCGGGATAGACCGGCGTGAGGTCTGCGAAGCGCGGACGCCCCTTTGCGGCCTGCGGGTCGAGCCCGTTGATCAGGTCGAGGCGGTGAAGCGCCGGGTACTTCTCGCTCTCGCGCGCCGGGCGCACCTGGCCGACGACCATGTCGCCGCGGCGAAGCTCGTTGCGGCGCACTGCTGACATCGAGACGTAGACGTCGCTGTCGCCGGGCAGGTATCCGCTCGTGCGGATGAAGCCGTAGCCCTCGGGAAGCACGTCGATGATCCCTGAGACCTCGACGAAGCCCTCGGCCTTCGCTCTGGCTTCGAGAACGGCGTCGATCAGGGCGTCTTTCTTCTTGAGGGCCTTGGAGTCGAGCCCCAGCTCGGTCGCCATCGCCTTGAGTTCGGTGACGGTCTTGGCTTCAAGGTCTGCGCGGGTGATGGAGGGGACGACTTCCTGTGGAGCTCCGCCGCCCCGGCGGCCCCGCTTGCGAGGACGAGCACTCACGCGTTCTTCACCTTCTCCCAGTCGGCCAAGAACGACTCGAGGCCACGATCGGTCAGAGGGTGCTTGACGAGGTTCTTGAGTACCGCGAACGGAACCGTCGCGATGTCCGCACCCATGAGCGCGGACTGCGTCACGTGGTTCGCCGAGCGGATCGACGCTGCGATGACCTCGACCTCGTGGCCGAAGTCGTAGTTGCTCAGCGCGACCACGACGTCGGCGAGCTGGGCGATGCCGTCCTCGCTGATGTCGTCGAAGCGGCCCACGAACGGCGACACGTACGCAGCGCCTGAGCGCGCGGCAAGCATCGCCTGCGGAACGGTGAAGCACAGGGTCATGTTGACCTTGATGCCCCGCTCGTAGAGCGTCTTCGTCGCGGCGAGGCCTTCCGGCATCGTCGGGACCTTGACGACCAGGTTCGGCGCGATCTCCGCGAGTTCCAGACCCTCGCGAACGATCTCGTCGCGCTGAAGGCCGACCGTCTCTCCGCTGACGGGGCCGTCGACGATCTCGCAGATGCGCTTGAGATGCGAGTGGAAGTCGGCGAGCTTTCCACCGACGCGGGCGTAGAGTGTGGGGTTGGTGGTCACGCCAGCCAGTACCCCCCAGCTCGCGGCCTCCTCGATCTCGGCGATGTCCGCCGTGTCCAGGAAGAACTTCACGTATCCGTTCCTTTCGATCGTCCTCTCGCACGGCGTCGTTGCCGGCGAGCTTGTCTATTCCTCTATCGCCGCTGCCACGACGTGTTCGAGTACATCTGCGACGGTCTGGTCCAGCTGGTGGCTGTAGATGACCGGGATCCCGTGCTCCCGAGCAAGCTCTTCGATGTACGTCCCCAGCTCCCGAATGCTCTCGAATCCCGCCCGGTAGCGCTCGAGAGGTCGGCTTCCCTCGGTCTGGATCTCTCGGATGTAGAAATGGCTGAGGTGCGACTGCTCGTCATCGACGCCGATAACGAGCTGGACCACCCGCGCGTTCTCGAACCTTCGGGGGTCAAGGTATCCCGGTACGAGGTGGATCCCCTCGATCACCATCGACGTGCCCTCGAGCACCGCGCGGTCTATCAGGGACTGTACGCCTGACGTCACGACCGCAGTCTGCTCGCGGAAGCCTACGATGACGGGATTGGCGCCATGCGGCACCGGGACTCTCAGACCCTTCCATGCATTGAATGCACTCCGGTAGACAGCCGGCATCAGGTCTTCGCTGAATATACCACGCATGACCTCTCGGATGGAATCGGTCGAAGAGATACGGGTGATGCCCAGCCGGTGGGCGACCTCGGTGGCGATCGTCGACTTGCCCACGCCGGTCGTACCGCCGATGAGGACGACGAGCGGCCGGTCGAGACGGCTCACGTCACGCAGCCGGTCGTAGCGGGAGGCGAACTGGCTGCTGACCATCGTCTCCAGGCTCTCCGAGACGATCTCGCGCAGCCGATCGCTCGAGACGGCGAGTTCGTGCCTGTCTCGGAGGTCGTCTTGGATGGCCTGCGCTATCTCGTAGGCCTTGCTGGGGGGCAGTCCGGTCGCCGTGAGCGACTGGGCGAGCAATCCCTTGCTGAACGGCAGACCGTGGGCCTTGTCGGTGATCGTGATGGCTGGCTGGCGATCGGGCATCAGCGTGGCCCCTCTCTCCGGTCGAGTCCGCGCGAGACCGCCAGGGCCGCGACCTGCGCCACCAGCGCGTCAAGGTCCTGCCCGTCGAGTGCCATCGGGACGTTGTCGCACAGCACCGTGGGCACGTCCGACTCCTCCCCCGCCGCAGCGACGACGTCGATCGCAGCCGCCTTGAGCTCGGTCACCAGCGTGTCGTACCTGCCGCGGTATCGGGCCAGGTCGGCTCGCAACCGAGCGCGGTCGCTCAGGTGAGTGCTGACCGCCACGACCTCGGCGCCGTGGTGCTCGCTCAGATGCGCCACAAGCTGGGGCACCACGCCCTCGGGGGCGGTCGTCGCGAAGAGGATCCTGCGTCCGACGATCGGCTCGAGCGGCTCCGGTCGAAAGGACGTGGCGACGACGGGCAGCCCGGGCGAGAGCCGTTCGATCTCCGCCCGCAACGCGAGCACGTCGTCGTGAGTCGCGAGCGGCTCCTCGGCAGAAGCGATGATCGCGAGATCGGCGCGGGAGACACGATAGGGACCGAAGTAGTCGCGAACGTACCCGACGCCGCGACCCGCTCCGATCACCAGCACCGAGGCGTCCGCATGGACCGGCGGGATCGCCGATCCCGAGCCCTCGAGGATCAGGAGCTCCTTCTCCAGCGAGTCCGCGAGCCGCGCCCCCTCGGGGACGTTGCTGAAGAACGTCTCGCCCGCCATACCGCCACCGCACCGCCGACATCCCACCGTGGTGACCCTGCTCATCACCGCGTCTTCGTAGTTGTCGCTCGAGGCATGAACGCCCCGCCGTGCGAGCGCGAGCAGGTCGGGAGTCGTCAGCCGGACGGTGTCGCCCTCGATCAGCTCGGGTTCAGCAGGGCCTCCTCGGCCCATCGCGAGGACCACGATGTCGCGACCGGCGCACTTGAGCGCTCGAGCGATGTAGGCCGACAGCGCGGTCTTGCCCACGCGCTTGCCGGTGCCGATGATGCCGAGCGTCGGGGTCGTGGTCATCAGCGCGCTGCCGGGCGGGGTGAAGCTGAAATCGGCACCCCGATAGGCGACCCCACGAGCCAGAGCCACCGATGCGAGCTCGAACCTGCCCGCTGCGCTCAGGACCGGTTCGTCTGAGAGGTCGACCGCCACGTCGGGCCTATGCCGCTCGATCGCGGCGACCAGCGACTCCACCGGCGAGCCGGCGGCTACGACGTCGACTCCGTAGGTCGCCGGTCCGCGATCGAGGTCCACCTTCTCGGTTCCGCCGATGAACGCCGCGCCCACGACCTCGTACTCGGCGCGCAGGCCGTCGAGGGCGAACCGCACCACCGGTGGGTAGTGCTCGCCGTCGATCAGGGCGATCGCGCGCATCACAGGGGATCCTCGACGTACTCGAAGCCGGCCGACGGGGGGCCTTCGTGTGGGCGCCATCGGCAGTAACGCTTGTTGACGTCGCGGAAGTCGGCGACGACCTCAGCGTCGACGTAGGGCTCCTTGAGCAAGACGCGCACATGGGTGCGCTCGTGTATCTCGATGACGTTGTAGCAGGGACGCACCTTGCCGCGCAGGCGATGCGTGCAGCAGGTCCCGGCGTTGACGATGAGCATGTCTTCGAGCCGCCAGACGTTGGGGACGTGCTTGTGACCGCACAGCACGAGGTCGACTCCGCAGTTCGCGAGGACGCGCAGCAGGTCGCCCGCGTCGTGGACGATGTTGCGTTCGCGGCCGGTGCCGGGAACCGGGACCAAGTGGTGGTGCATCGCGACGACCTTGAACTCGTCGGGGTCGTCTGCGAACCGGTCCTCGATCCAGACGATGGCGCTCGCGTCCCACTCGGCCGGTGTCGAGATCGGGCTCCGACGAGTCGATGCCGACGACCCTCGTACCGCGGTGGGCGAGCTCCACGCTGCGCGCGCCGAAGAGCTCGGCATAGTGCTCGTCGCCCACATTGCGGGCATCGTGGTTACCCAGCAACACGACACGCCTGTCGCAGGCTATCCGGTCGAGGAGGTGGCGCGCCTGCTCGAACTCGTGGCGGAACCCCATGTCGGTCAGATCGCCGGTCACGACGACGATGTCGGGGCACAGCAGGTTCAGCTCATCGATGACACGCTTGGCGAGCGACGGGATGTGGTAGCGCGATCCGCAGTGCAGATCGGAGATGTGAGCGATGACCGTCGGCTGACCCATGGGCCCCCCTCTTCGAGCGGCTGCCGTGCCCTATCGCGGAAGCGTCCTGCGCATCGTGGCCTCGCGCGACTCGACGAGCGCGCCCAGACGGTCGAGACCTCGCATGACGCCCAGCAGAGACCCGAAGAGCTGGTCGAACTGGTCATCCTCGATCTCGATGACGTCGTAGTCGCCGTCGATCCCGCCGCGCTTGGCCGCTGAATCGAGCGCCTGATCGAACGTGCCGATCTCATCGATGAGTCCGAGTTCCTTGGCCCGTTCGCCGTTCCATGCCCAGCCGGTGGCGAGACTCGCGACCTCGGACTCGGGCATGCCGCGTCCTTCCGCAACGATACCCACGAACTGGTCGTACGCGTCGTCGACTTCGCCCTGGATGAGCGCGCGCTCCTCGGGGGTCATCTCGCGGTACGGGCTACCGGCGTCCTTGTACTCTCCGGCCGTGACCACTTGAAACTCGACGCCCACCTTGTCGAGCAGGCCCGCGACGTTGGGTATCTCGGCGATGACTCCGATGCTGCCGACCGCCGAGCCGGGCATCGCCCAGATCTCATCGGCCTGCGACGCCAGCATGTAGGCGCCCGATGCACCGACGTCACCGATGGACACGACGATCGGCTTGTCGAACTCCTTCGCGTAGGCGGCTATCTCCTCGCTCGCGGCGACGGTGCCGCCCGGCGAGTCGACACGCAGCACCACTGCCTTGACCGAACCGTTCTCCTCCGCCTGGTTGAGCAGGGCGCGGAAGGCCTCGGGCGTGACGTAGCCGTCGAAACCCGATCCCGTTCCGGCGATGATGCCGTCGACGCGGATGACGCCGACCGCTGAGCCGAAACTCGCGGCGCGAGGCGTGCCGGAGCGCATGAACAGAACGGGGACGATGCAGCTCGTCATCAGCGCGCCGGTGACCACCACGATCGCGAGCGTCCACCAGATCCACGCGCGACTGCGTGGCGGGCGTTGGTCGACGGAGACGGGCGCTGCCGGCGGGACTGCCGAAGGAGGCGCTACCGGCGGCTGGGGCGAAGCTGGACCGGGGACCTGATCAGACATGGGTGCCTCTCCATGGAGACTGGATGCCGCGCACGACGTGCGCGCAGGGGGATACTCAAGGATTCTTCCCCAGCGGACTCTCAGGGTCAACACCGAACATGCGCGGTCGCCTCAGAGCAGCCGCGCTCCTGCTCGATCGACTCGGTGGGCCCGTGGGGGACGGCGCGTGCCCAGCGCCCGGATGGCATCGGCCGCTCTGGCAGCCACCTGCTCGGCCAAGCCATGGGCGATCTCGTCGGTGTCGCCCGCCACAAGGCCTATCACGGTGGGGCCGGCACCTGAGAGCGCGACTCCCGGAGCACCCGCCTCGCGCAACGCCTCGAACACCGCGGGAAGGTCACCCACCGCTGCCGCACGGTAGGGCTCGTGCAGCCGATCGGCGAGCGCGGCGCCGAAGAGCTCGGGGCGTCCGGTCGCGATCGACGCCGCGAGCAGGCCGGCGTGGGCGACATTGAACGCGGCATCCGCGTGAGGAACGGCGTCGGGCAGCATGGCCCGCGCTGCCCGGGTGGCCATCTCGTGTCGCGCGGGCACCACGACAGCCGCGAGGCCTCTCGCCGGCTCGAACCGGGCACACCGCGCGAGGCCGGCGTCGGTCCAACACACGGTGAAGCCGCCGAGGATGGCGGCGGCCACGTTGTCGGGATGCCCTTCCATCTCGGCGGCGAGCTCGATGCGCCGCTCGTGACCGAAATCGGCCCCCACGAGCGCTTCGCCCAGCAGAAGCCCGCCCACGATCGCCGCCGACGACGAGCCGAGCCCGCTGCCGGTGGGGACGTTGTTGATGCACCCTATCCAGGCACGCAGTTCGGGATGGCCCGCTTCGGCAAACGCCCTGGCCATCGAGACGGCGGCCAGGTTGGTTCCGTCGGTCGCGAGCACGCCGGCTCCCGCACCCTCGACCTCGACGGCCCACTCGGGCGCGAGCTCCGCCTCGAATCGGTTGTGCAGGTCCAGCGCCAGCCCGAAGCTGTCGAACCCAGGGCCGAGATTGGCCGAGGTCGCCGGGACCAGGATCGCGGCACCCATCGCGCTTAGAGCGCTTCCACGCGGATGATCGATGCGATGTGGTCGACGGTGTCGAGCGCGCCGATCTCGTCGAGGGCCGCGCGCACGGCCGACTCGCGGGCAGCATGTGTCACGTAGACGATCTCGGCCACTCCGGCGTCTGCACGCTTCTGTATGACCGAGGCGATCGAGACCTCATGCTCTCCGAAGACGCTTGCCACCGCCGCGAGCACGCCGGGCTTGTCGGCGACCTCGAGGCGGATGTAGTACCCGGTCTCGAGATCGGCTATGTCGCGCACCGGCAGCTTCTCGGTGCAGGTGCAACCCACGGTGGGCGCGCAGCCGCTCTGAAGCCGGCGGGCGACCTCGATCAGATCGCCGACGACCGCAGACGCAGCGGGCAACGAGCCCGCACCCTCGCCGAAGAACATCGTCTCTCCCACCGAGTCACCTACGACGTAGATGGCGTTGTAGACACCGTTCACGCTGGCGAGCGGGTGGCTGTTGGGGATCATGGTCGGATGGACGCGGATGTCGACGCCGGTCTCGGTGCGGCGCGCGATCGCCAGCAGCTTGATCGTGTGACCCATCTCGGTGGCATAGGCGATATCGGCAGGCGACAGCGTGCGGATCCCCTCGGCTGGGACCTGACTCATGACCACGCGACTGTTGAAGGCGATCGATGCGAGGATCGCGATCTTGGCCGCCGCGTCGTGGCCGTCCACATCTGCGGTGGGATCGGCCTCGGCGAATCCCTTGGCCTGAGCCTCCGAGAGGGCCGTTGCGTAGTCCAGCCCGTTGTCGGCCATGCGCGTGAGCATGTAGTTCGTGGTGCCGTTGACGATTCCCATCACGGCGGTGATCTCGTTGCTGGTGAGCGAGTGCTTGAGCGGCTCGATGATCGGGATGCCCCCGCCCACGCTGGCTTCGAAGCGCACATCGACACCGTTCGCCTCGGCGGCCTCCATGACCTCTTCGCCCGACGTTGCCATCAGTGCCTTGTTCGCGGTGACGACGCTCTTGCCGGAACCCAGGGCGGTGAGCACGACATCTCGAGCGACCCCGGTGCCTCCGATCAGTTCTATCACGACGTCGAGCGAAGGGTCGTCGATGAGTGCGAAGGCGTCGGTGGTGCATGTGGCAGGGTCGAGCCCCAACTCGGTGAAGCGCTGATCGGCGCGGTCGGCGAAGCGGGCGATCTCGATGTCCACGCCGGCGCGACTGACGAAGTCCTTGCGATGACGACGCAGGATGTCGATGACGCCGCTGCCCACGGTCCCGAGACCGATGAGTCCCACACGAATGGTGCGCATGAAGCTACCTCCAAGTCAGCGCCGCACGACCCGTGCAGCGCGCTCATTGTACCCGAGCCAGCCGCAGCATAAGACCGAGCGCACTGCCGTGGAACCCGCGCCACGGGCGGCCGCTGCGGCGAGTGTGGCCTCGGTCACAGGAAGAACGCCCGAGTGACTCCATGAGAGAGACCACACGAACCGATAACGAGGCTCTAACGCCGCGCTGGCACAGTGTGAGCGGAGCCGTTCAAGCGTAACGTGACCGAGCGGCGCACCCGAGAGCACGGAGGTACCTGCATGAGTAGATCGTTCAAACGGCTCTTGATCGCGGCCGGCGCGATCACCGCGCTGATGCTGGGTTCAGCATCTGCGGCCTACGCCGGGCCAAACAAGACGTCCGCGTGTGCGAACTGCCACGGTTCTGACCCCTCGGTCGCCGTGACCGTCGCGCAGACCGCGAACACCGGCACTACCGCCACCTACCGAGTGACCGTCGCGAACCCGAACGGCACTGCCGGCTGGGCCGTTCTGTCCGGTAGCACCAACCTTGCTCGTGGCACCGCCACGACCGGCACGTTCACCGTTCCCGTTGGCGCGACCTACACCGTGTGGGGCGCGAGCGTGGGCGGCAATGAGGGCGCTTCCTCGGTCACGATCAACCCGGTGACCCCGCCTGTCGTCGTGCCGCCGGTTGTCGATCCCCCGGTCGTCGTGCCGCCGGTAGTCGATCCCCCTGTGGTTGTTCCCCCCGTAGTCGATCCTCCAGTCGTCGTGCCGCCGGTAGTCGATCCTCCGGTGGTCGTGCCGCCGGTCGTGACGCCTACGGAACCCACGGCGCCCCCGGTGGTGACGCCCACCGCCCCCAGCGAGCCGGCCACCCAGACCGGCAAGGTGAAGGTGAAGTTGTCGCCCAACAAGGGTCGCAAGTACACCGTCACGCTGACCGACACCGAGACCCAGGCCACGCTGACCGCCAAGGGCAACAAGGGCGGCAAGGCAGAGTTCAAGAAGGTCCCCTACGGCACCTACACTCTGACCGTGGTCGCTGGTGGCAAGACGTACACGCAGACCGTGAACGTCGCCAAGAAGAAGGTCGAGGTCAAGATCAAGCTCGACAAGTTCAAGAAGGTGCACAAGAACGAGGTCAAGGAGTCGGCGAACTCTGACGAGTCCAAGGCTTCGAAGGAGTCCAGAGAGTCCAAGAAGTCCTCGTCGAAGCGTAACGACTCGAAGCATAACGACTAGTTGTCGCAGCACTCATCACACGTGCAGAAGGCCGGATCATCCGACAGGGTGGCCGGCCTTCGCCGTTGCGCCAGTTCCGCGCCGACTTCATGAGGGAGGTCACATGTCGCGGTAACCGGACTCTAACGCGACGAACCGATAGTTGATGCGGAGCCGCTCCTGCACCCTGACCGGGCGGCGCAACCGAAGGCACGGAGGTACCTGCATGAATAGATCGTTCAAACCCGTCCTGATTGCGGCAGCCGCGATCACCGCGTTGATGCTGGGCTCAGCGTCTGCGGCCTACGCGTCGCCGAGTAAGACCTCGGCATGTGCGAACTGCCACGGATCGGATCCCTCGGTCGCCGTGACCGTCGCGCAGACCGCGAACACCGGCACCACCGCTACCTACGGCGTGACCGTCGCGAACCCGAACGGCACTGCCGGCTGGGCCGTTCTGTCCGGTAGCACCAACCTTGCTCGTGGCACCGCCACGACCGGCACGTTCACCGTTCCCGTTGGCGCGACCTACACCGTGTGGGGCGCGAGCGTGGGCGGCAATGAGGGTGCTTCGTCGGTCACGATCAACCCGGTGGCTGCCCCGCCGGTCGTCCCGCCGGTCGTCACTCCCCCCGTGGTGACTCCCCCGGTCGTCACTCCCCCTGTGGTCGCCCCGGTCACACCTCCCGCGCCCGTCGTCAAGACCGGCAAGGTGAAAGTACAGCTGCAGCGCAACAACAATCGTAGGTACACCATCAAGCTCTACGACGCCAAGACCAAGACCAAGCTGACCCTCAGAACGACCAAGAGCGGCAAGGCCGAGTTCAAGAAGGTTCCCTACGGCACCTACAAGCTCACCTTCAAAGCGAAGGGCAAGAAGTACTCGAAGACGGTGAAGGTGACGAAGACCAAAGTGCTGGTCAAGGTGAGGCTGGCCAAGTAGTCAGCGTTCCGGCTCGCACACCGAGCGGATCGTCCCTCCGCATTGAGCGACGTTCCGAAGGCCGGCCCGGCCATGGGCCGGCCTTCGTCGTTTCCCCGAGAGTGAAGCCGACGCTCGAGTGAAACGGTATCCTCACGCCAAGACAGCTACGGACCAGGGAGGGCCCGCCTGTGACCCGCGGTGTGGTACTGCTTCAGATGGGCGGGCCGGACTCGCTTGAGGCCATCCGGCCCTACCTGCGCAACCTCTTCTCCGACAGCGACATCATCAAGCTGCCGCTGGCGCCGCTCACGCAGCCGCTCTTCGCCTCTTATGTGTCGGCCAAGCGTGCCGAGAAGGTCGCCCCTCGCTACGCGCAGATGGGCGGCGCTTCGCCGCTCAACCCGCTCACCGAAGCGCAGCGCGCCGCCCTCGAGGAGCAGCTCGCGAGCTCGGGCGACTGGCGCGTCTACACCGCGATGCGCTACTGGCACCCGTTCGCCGGAGAGGCGCTCGAGGCGATGTCGCGCGACGGCGTGGACAGCGTCGTGATCGTGCCGCTGTTCCCGCAGTACTGCACCGCGACGACCCAGTCGAGCCTCAACGACCTCGCGCGCGCCGCCCGCGCGATCGACAGCCCGCTCGCCGCCTCGGTGGTGCGCGCCTACCCCGACGACCCCGCCTTCGTCGCGGCGTTGGCCGCCAAGGTCCGTCAGGTGCTCCCCCGGCTCGCCGGCGCCCCTGCCCACGTGCTCTTCTCGGCACACGGGGTGCCCGAAAGCATCATCGCGTGCGGCGATCCCTACGCCCGGCAGATCGACCAGACGGTGACCGCTGTCGTCGCCGCGCTCGGCGACGTGCTTCCGGCGCACTCCGTCGCGTATCAGAGCCGTGTGGGCCGGCAGAAGTGGCTCGAACCCAACGTGGTGGACGCGGTGAGGCGACTGGGAGCGAGCGGCGTGAAGGCGCTCGCGGTGGTACCGGTGACATTCGTCTCGGACCATATCGAGACGCTCGTCGAGATCGACCGGGAACTCGCCGAGACCGCTCGGTCAGCGGGAATCGAGGTCTTTGTGAGGAGCGAGACGCTCAACGATGACCCGCTCTTCATCTCGGCGCTGCGAGACCTCGTGTTGACGGCAGCCGAACGCGACGCGGTCCCGCTCGGGGAGCTCGACCGCCGGAGCTAGGCGTCGGCCCCGACGTCGCACGGCTCGTCGGGGGGGCACGTGGGGACGTAGTAGCCGATGTAGTAGTGCACGCCGACACCCACCAGCGTCAGCCCGATGGCGTAGACGGCTGTCCACGGGCGCACACCGAATCTCGTGAGCACGATCGCCGAGGACAGCAGGGTGGTGACCCACATGGCCACGAGCGACGCCACCTTCGCTTTGCGAGGAACGCCCCTGCCCGAGACGAAGTCGCGCACGTACTTGCCCAGGTGACGGTGCTCGAGCAGCCACCGGTAGAGGCGCTCCGAGCTGCGGATGTAACAGGCCGCCGAGAGCAGGAGGAACGGCGTGGTCGGCCACATGGGCACGAAGATGCCGATGACGCCCATCACGAGGGCGAAACTGCCGATCGCTATGAGCACGTACCGCCACGCCGCGCGCATCTCCGAGACACTCCTCACGGGTCGACCGCACCGGTCGACAGTACCCTCGCAATCGCGGTGCCAGCTGGCGCACTCGGGCGCCTCCCTCAGCGCGGGGGCGCCCCGCTCACCCATACCAGATAGGCGTCCAGATCATCGTCGCGCAGGTGCGGCGCTTCGTCCACCAGCTCGCGGCGATACTCCGCCACGGCGATCAGGTCGCGGGGGTCGCTGCGGCCTGCCTCGACCCACAGCGCCAGCTTCGCGAGGTCGCCCTCGCTCGCACGCAGGGCCGCGAGCATCAGGCGGCAGGCGGTCTCGTCGGCCTCGGGCGGGCAGTCCGGGTCGGGTGCGAGCCCCGCGAGCAGGACAGACGCCGCGTAGACCTCATCGGCCGAGAAGACCCCGTCGCAGTCGCGCATCGACCACCGACGAGGTCCAGTAGACGCGCTTCTCGGCGATCTCGTCGCGGGGCGGGCGGGCGTCGCTCACGAACCTACTCGACTTCGCACTTCATGAGGTCGTCGTAGGTCTCGCGGCGTACGGCCCATCGCCACTCGCCGTCGCGCACGAAGACCACGCCGGGGCGGACCTGCTTGTTGTAGTTGCTGCTCATCGACTGGCAGTAGGCGCCGGTCGCGCAGACGCACAGGATGTCGCCGACCTCAGGGCACTGCAGCGGTGCGTCGTTCACGACGATGTCGCCGCTCTCACAGTGCTTGCCGGCAACGGTCGCGACCATCTCGCGGGGCTGGTGGGCCTTGTTGGCGATGAGCGCTTCGTAGTGTGCGTCGTAGAGCGACGTGCGGATGTTGTCTGACATGCCGCCGTCGACCGCGACGTAGGTGCGGATGTTGGGGATCTCCTTGATCGACCCCACGGTGTAGAGAGTGACGCCTGCGTTGGCCACGATGCTGCGTCCCGGCTCGACCGCCATCGCCGGCACCGTGAGGCCGTGCTTCTCGCACTCCTCCTTGATGCCGTCGACGACGACCTTGCCGTAGTCCTTGATCGTGGAGGGCTCGTCGGGAAGTCCGTAGGCGATGCCGAGTCCGCCACCGGTATCGAGCATGCGGACCTCCACTCCGGTCTCGGCCTTGATCTCGCGCATGAACTCGACGATGACCTCGATGGCCTTCGAGAAGCTCTGCAAGGCGAAGATCTGGCTGCCGATGTGCATGTGCAGCCCGTCGAAGTCGATGCCCGGCAACTCGATGGCGCGCTTGACCGCCGCCATCGCCAGGCCCTGGTTGCGGCCGAAACCGAACTTCGAATCCTCCGCGCCGGTCATGATGAAGTCGTGAGTGTCCGCCTCGACCCCGGGCGTGACGCGCAGGAGCACCTTCTGCGACATGCCGCGCTCCACCGCCAACGCGCTGAGGCGGTCCATCTCTTCGAAGCTGTCGACCACGACGCGGCCCACGCCTGCCTCGAGGCATTCGACGAGCTCGGCGGGCGTCTTGTTGTTGCCGTGCACGTAGATGCGCTCCATGGGGAAGCGCGCACGGCGCGCGAATGCGAGCTCGCCGCCGCTCGAGACGTCAAGGCAGCAGCCCTCCTCGGCGACGATCTTGAGCATCGCGAGTGACATGAACGCCTTACCGGCATAGACGACGTCGACGTCCTTCCAGTGGAACTGCGTCCACTTCACGTACTCGGAGAGCTGACGGCGGATCGTCGCCTCGTCCATCACGTAGACGGCGGTCCCGGTCTCGCGCGCGAGCTCGACGGTATCCACGCCACCGATCCACAGGTGGCCGTCGTGAACCTGAGCGGTCATGGGAAGTACGGACATCAGGTCGTGCCCTGTCTTGAGATCCGCGACTGCCGGCGGCCGCGGTGCGGCTGGCTTACCCATCGTGTCCCCTCGTGATCGGTGGAGCTTCGCGTATGCTAAGCATAGTGCTTAGCACAGCCTACTTCTCGATTCCGTGCACGGTCAAGCTCTCTACATCCGCTCAGGCGCTCCCACGCCGAGAAGCGCCAGCACGCAGCGCAGCGCCCGCCTCGTCGCATCGACCGCGTAGAGCCGAGCAGCCCGCAGCTCGGGCTCATCGGTCATGACACGGCACTGCGTGTAGAACTGGTGGAACGCCGAAGCGAGATCCTCGGCGTAGCGCGTGAGCTTGTACGGCGCCAGGTCGCGCGATGCGATCTCGACCACCTCGCCGAACTCGCCGAGCAGCCGCATGAGCGCGAGCTCGGCGTCGGCCGTGAGTGGTGAGAGATCGGTGTCAGGCGCTACCAGCGACTCGGCCAGTGCGTCCGCACCCGTCTGCTCGGCATCACCGGCGGCCTTGGCCAGGATCGAGCAGATACGGGCGTGGGCGTACTGCACGTAGTAGACGGGGTTGTCGGCAGACTGCTGGCGAGCGAGTTCGATGTCGAAGTCGACCTGCTGATCGGTGGAACGGCGCAGGAACCAGTAGCGCGCGGCGTCGGCGCCCACCTCGTCGACGAGCTCCTCGAACGTCACCATCTCGCCGGTGCGCTTGCTCATCCGCACGGCCTCGCCGTTGCGGAAGAGGTTCACGAGCTGGCCGATGACCACGTCGAGCTGACCCTCGTGCCCCAGTGCGGCGACCGCGGCCTTCATGCGAGCCACATAGCCGTGGTGGTCGGCGCCCCAGATGTTGATGACGCGGTCGAAGCCGCGATCGAACTTGTCCTTGTGGTACGCGATGTCGGCCGCGAAGTACGTGTACTCTCCGTCGGCCTTGATGAGCACGCGGTCCTTGTCGTCGCCGAAGTCGGTGGAGCGGAACCACAACGCCCCGTCGAGTTCGTAGATGTAGCCGGCGTCGCGCAGTGCAGCGATCCCCTGCTCGACCTCGGTGGGACCCCCGTCAGGTCCGGACGCATGCAGTGTGCGCTCGGAGAACCAGACGTCGAAGTCGACGCCGAAGTCATGCAGCACCCGCTTGAGATGCGCGAGCACCTGCGCGTAGGCGCGCTCCATGAAATGCGCCTCGCGCTTGGCGGCATCGCTGTCGCGCCACACGTCGCCTTCGTCGACGAAGATCTCGCGAGCGATCTCGGCGATGTAGGCGCCCTGGTACCAGTTGTCCTCGAACGTCACGGTCAGGCCGCACAGCTCCAGATAGCGGGCGGCCACCGACTTCGCGAAGATGTCCATCTGCACGCCGGCATCGTTGACGTAGAACTCACGCTCCACGCTCCAGCCGGTGTGCGCCAGGATGCGCGCCATGGAGTCGCCCAGCGCCGCCCACCTGCCGTGACCCACGTGCATCGGCCCCACGGGGTTCGCCGAGACGAACTCGACCTGCACGCGCTTGCCACCGCCGATGTCGCTCGCACCGAAACCGAGGTCCGCCTCGCGGGCCTCGCGCAGGATGCGCTGGAGCGCGGGCGGCGCGAGCCGCAGGTTGATGAAGCCGGGGCCGGCGATCTCGACGCCCGCGATGTCGGAGCTGTCGGCGATGCGCGCCGCCACGACCTCGGCGACCTGGCGCGGCTGCATGCCCGCCATCTTGGCGCTGCGCAGGGCCACCGTGGTCGCCCAGTCGCCGTGAGCGGGGTCGCGCGGGCGCTCGAGCCCGGGATCGGGCGTCTCGGAAAGCGGCAGTTCGCCCGCGTCGATGGCCTGCTGGATCGCTGCGGACACGAGCGCGGAGATGGCGTCTCTCACTGGATGAAACCCTTCGGCGATACGTGCGAAGTGTGACCAGCAAGGATACCTGATGCGCGGTTTGGCGGGCAAAGAGGCGGGCGAAGGGAATCATCTCCGTACACTCGACACCCCGAACAGGAGCCTCCGTGAACGACACGACCCCCACCTCGCCCATCTACGACGTCGCCATCATCGGAGCGGGCCCGGCGGGCCTGACCGCAGCCATGTACGCCGGGCGCCAGGGGCTCAGGGCGGCGGTCGTCGCCGGGTCGATCGGCGGGCAGATGCTGTGGGCGCACCGGGTCGAGAACTTCATCGGCTGGAACCCCATCAGCGGTGCCGACCTGCTCGTGAAGTTCCGGGAGCACGTGAGCCGTTTCGACGTCGAATGTCACGAAGGCAACCTCGTCAACGCCATCGTCCCCGAAGCCGACGGCTTCACCGTGTTCTCCCGAGAAGGGCTATCGCTTCCGGCCCGCGCCGTCATCATCGCGACCGGCAAGGCTCCCAACCGCCTCTCGATCCCGGGCGAGCAGGAACTCGTGGGCAAAGGCGTCTCGTACTGCGCGACCTGCGATGCCGCGTTCTTCACCGACAAGGACGTCGTCGTGATCGGTCCGGGCGAGGCCGCCGCAGACGCCGCGCTGCAGCTGCGTGCTCTCGGCAGTGGCCGAGTGACGCTCGTCAACCGGCGCCCGGTCGTCGCGCCTCAACCGGTGCTCGACAAGATGGCCGCCGACGACGGGATCGAAACGCTGCACGCCGTCACACCGGTGCGCATCGAGGGCTCGGCGCATGTTGAGGCGCTCGTGGTCTCATCGGCAGGCGGAGAGCGGCGCATCGAAGCCGAAGGCGTCTTCATCGAGATGGGATCGATCACCGCCGACGAGTTCGCGATGGGACTCGTGGAGGTCAACGACCGCGGCGAGATCGTGATCGACAAGTCAGGCGCCACGAGCACGCCCGGCGTCTACGCGGCGGGCGACGTCACCGATGAGTTCGGCAAGCAGATCATCACCGCCGCTGGCCAAGGCGCCCGTGCCGCGATGGCGGTAGCGCGCGACCTCAAGCGTCGGTAGGTGGCTTGGGCGCGAAGACCGTCTCCCAGTCGACGTGCGCGGTCTTGAACATGAAGTACGCCAAGGTGAGCACCGAGCCTATCGTGATCGCCAGGCCGGTGTAGCCCTCGAAGAAGAACGAGTACGCGAACAGGATCAGGAACACGAGCTGGCTGACGGCGATCTCAAGGAGCGCTCGGCTGCGTCCGACCACGACCCGCAAGTAGCCGACGACGAGCGCGATCGACGTGAGCGACGCGATCACGAAGGCCAGATTGATGTCCACGCGGTCGGCCAGGTACGCGAGCAGCAGGTCGAACGCGAAGAACGCGGCCGCGAGGAAGCCGTAGTGGACCGGGTGCAAGCGCACGCCTCGCGTCGCCGTGAGCAGCACGAGTGCCGCGAAGAAGAACAGCAGCGACACCGGAGCGAAGAAGGTGATCCGAGATACGAGCGGACCGGGATTGAGCGGCGTGGGCATCACGATGCCGATGCTGCGACCACTCACCACGCTGTCGTAGGCCCACACCAGCTTCCAGCCCGAGCCGGTACGCTCGGTGCTGGTGGGCGACGCGCCGTCCTGCGGGTAGTCGATGTCCTCGAAGTCGGTCGTCATCGTCAGCGTGAAGTCCCGCACCACGCCCACGCCGTCGGGGCTGGGGCGGTACGCCCACGAGTCCATACCGTTGGTCCGGTACGCCGTCTCGACCGAGGCACGGCCCTGCGCGGGCAGGTCGAAGCGCGCGATCGCGCTACCGCCGGCATAGGAGATGTCAGCCTCACGACCGTCGACCCTGACGACGAACCCGTCGTAGATGCCGTCCGGTTCCGGGAACGGGAACGTCAGCGTGACCGTCTGCGATGTCTCGGTGGTGTTCGAGAGCCGGTACGTCGCCGAGAAGTCGACCACGTAGGTCGAGTACCACATCAGTCCCTTTCGGCGCTGATCGAGTTCGAGGTCGGCGGTGACATCGCTCCCCACGAGATCGACCGTGGAGTCCTGCCCGCCGTTTCTCACCGTGAACGTGGGTGCGAGCTGGGTCTGCGGGGCGCCCCACAGGCCGCTCACCTCATCCCCCAGTCTGCCCGAGAAGCTGTCGGTGCGGATCTGGACCGACCCCGCGAGCGCGAACCACGCGACGGTGGCGAGCGTGAGGATCACGGCGATCGCGAACAGCTTCTTGCCCGACATGGCGACTCCCCTTCGAGACGGTCTTCTCGGCGAAACGGCCGGTGCGACGCACGACACCCGCCACGCCTGATCCAGCATCGTCTCCCAGGGAGTCGCGCGGGCGCCTTCGTTACCCTGCGGTAGCCCGCCGAGGACGTGGCGTCACCCGCCCGTCACGATCGCGCCGCGACGTCTACTTGTGGTACGGCTCGTTGCGAGCGATCCGGAAGGCCCGGTAGACCTGCTCGAGCAGCACGACGCGCGCGAGGTTGTGGGGCAGCGTCATCGCGCCCAGCGACAGCCGCTCGTGGGCGCGCGCGAGCGCCTCGGCCGACAAGCCGTGAGAGCCGCCGATCACGAACGCGACACTGCTGGTGCCCTCGAGCCCGAGCGCCGAGAGCCGCGCCGAGAAGGCCTCGCTCGAGAGCTGTCGGCCGCCGATCTCGAGCGTCACGACGTGCGCGCCGGGCGGCAATGCCTTGCAGATGTCGGCGCCCTCATCGGCGACGGCTTTGGCCTCGCCACCTCTACCGGGGTCGCGGTCGGCTATCTCGACGACGCGGACATCCGCGTAGGCGCCCAGCCGCTTGAGGTACTCATCGGCGGCTTCGCGCCAGAAGCGCTCCTTGAGGCGACCCACCGCGATGACGGTGATGCGCACGCGCGCTCTACTGCCGGTCGGCGTCTGAGCCGAGCGTCACTTCGAAGGTGCGCCGCGTGTCGTCGCGCACGACCTCGACGGTGACCGCATCGCCGACCTTGTTCTCGCGCACCGCCGCGAAGACGTCCTCGACGCCCGTGATCTCGCGTTCGCCGACGCGCACGATGATGTCGCCGCGCTCCATCCCGGCTGTCTCGGCCGGCGACGCCGGCTGCACGAAGCGTACGAGGGCGCCGCTCTTGACCGGCAGGCCGAACTGCGCGGCGATGTTCTCGTCGACCGTCTCGGTGCTCACACCGATATAGGGGTGCGACGCCCGCCCCGTGTCTATGAGCTGACCGGCGATGTCGATGGCGAAGTCGACCGGTATCGCGAAGCCGACACCCGCCGAGGAGCCCGAGGTCGACTGAATGAGCGTGTTGATCCCCACCAGCTTGCCGGTCGCATCGACGAGCGCGCCGCCCGAGTTGCCCGGGTTGATCGCCGCATCGGTCTGGATCAGGTTCGTGTACGTGGTCAGGTCGGCGGTCTGACCGTCGTCGACGAGCGAGGAGCGGTTGAGCGCCGAGATGATGCCCACGGTGACGGTCTTCTCGAGGCCGAACGGGCTGCCCACCGCCATGACGTACTGCCCGACACGCAGCCCCTTCGAGGTGCCGATGTCGGCTGCGGGATACCCCGAGCCTTCGATCTTGAGCACCGCGAGGTCACTCGAGGGGTCGGTCCCCACGACGGTCGCGGGCACGTCGGTCACCCCCACCGTGACGACGATCTGGTCGGCTCCTTCGATCACGTGGTTGTTCGTGATGATGTAACCGTCCTCGCGTATGATCACGCCCGAGCCGTTGCCCACTTCGCGCACGAACGACTGGCCGGTGAAGGGGTCGAAACCCTCCTGGCGGATGGTGATGTTCGCGACCGACGGCACCACCTTCGACGCGACCGCCTCGGAGACCTCGGCCATGTTGTTGCCGGTGTTGATGGTGATGGGGCGGTCCGCGACGGTCGTTGCGGTCGACTCGGCGATGGGCCTGATCGGCTGCGAGCCGGGAAGTAGGCCGAGCGACCAGATGACTCCCACCGCGACGAAGATCCCGCCGACGACCGCTCCGATCGCGGCCGACGTGACGACCATCGCGCTGGACCAGCGACGTTGGACCGCCGGCTCCTCGCACGGTTCGTCGCCATCGCCCGTGTAATCGCAGACGGGCAAGACGCCCTCGGTGGTGGTGATATCCGGGAGGTGGGCCTCGATGTCGCTGAGGTGCGTGTCGGGATCCGCGGTCCACGCGACCGCCTCGCCCTCGACACCCGCGGGCTCCGGTTCGTCGTGGACGTGCCAATCCGTCGCTTCGACCTCCGCCGAGACCCGTGCCGCGCGCTCGGCTTCAGGGGACATCGGCGCGCCCGAGGGCTGCCCGGGCGTCACGGCGTCACTGGATTCGTCGACCATCTGCTCTCTCACCTCTGAATCATGCCTGCGTAGCGTTACATCTACCGCTCCCATAAGCAACGGTACTGCCGCCGACCTCAGAGTGATACAGCGTCCACGAAAACACCACGTCAGTGAGCGCGAATGCGGAGTGCCGAGCGAAGCTACTGGACGCCGAGCCAGGCCAGGGCGGGGCCGCCTGCGACACCCAGTGCGACCGTGATGGCCACCACGACCGCCACGGCGACGGCCGAGCGCGGCTCGAAGGACGTCTCGGTGACTTCGACGCCCTCAGGCTCGTCGAAGAACGCTGCGCGCACGATGCGGAGGTAGTAGCCGGCCGACACGACGCTCATCAGCACGGCGACGATCACCCAGGTGACCTGGCCGGCGGTGATCGCCGCGGCGAACAGGTACAACTTGCCGAAGAAGCCGGCGAGCGGAGGGATCCCCACGAGCGACATCAGCATGACGACCATCATCCACGCGGAAGCGATGCGGCGCTTGGCGAGCCCGGCGAAGTCCGACAGTGCCGGGCCCTGCTCGGCGGCGACCAGCATGATCCCCATCGACGGCACGGCGTAGGCCACCGAGTAGAACACCGCGGCAAGGTAGCCCGCCGGGCTGAGAGCCGACACGGCCAGGAGCAGGTAGCCCGTGTGTGCCACACCCGAGTACGCCATCATGCGGCGCACATCGGTCTGAGTGAGCGCGGCGAGGTTACCCAGCACCATCGAGGCCACGGCAGCGATGAGCAACAGCGGTGCGACGACCGGAGCCGTGGGAGCGACCGCGATCGTGAGGCGCACGATGGCGACCGCACCGGCGACCTTGGGGACGGTGGACACGAACGCGACGGTCCACGGCTCGGCGCCCTCGTAGGCATCCGGCGCCCAGTAGTGGAAGGGCGCGGCCGACAGCTTCGCGAAGAGGCCCACGAACGTGAGGATGACCGCCAGCAGCCCCAGCGTTCCGGCCGCGCTGAGGTCGATGGCGTCGAAGCGCGTGGTGCCGGACACCCCGTACAGGAACGACATGCCGTAGAGCATCACGAGCGACGTGAGCATCGACAGCAGGAAGTACTTGAGCGCACCCTCGAGGCCATTGAGCCGCATGCGGCGATAGCCGATGAGCACGTAGGCGGGCATCGTGGCGAGTTCGAGCGCGAGAACGAGCGTGACCATCTCGGCGGCCTCGGCCATCAGCATCGCGCCGATCGCCGAGAAGAGCGCCAGAGCCACCGCCTCGCGGATGCGGCCCTCGCCCCGGCCGGCGGTCCACAGCAGCCACACCGCTGCCAGCACCGCGATCGCGGTCCTGACGAAGCGGGCGGGTCCGTCGTAGACGAGCAGACCGCCGAAGAGCGATCCACCGGCGGGCAGCAACGCGGCGTATGCCGCCGACGCCAGCGCGAACGCGGTACCGACGTAGGCCGAACCGCGGTCACCCCCGGGAAGGCGCTCCGCGAACAGTGCCCACGCCACAGCCGCGAGGAGCAGGAGCTCCGGGACTATGAGGAGATAGTCGGCCACTTAGGCACCCAGCACTTTCGACAGTGCCTGCATGACGGGATCGGTGTACTGCAGCAGTGCAGACCAGTAGATGCCGATGACGGCGATCAGCACGATGAGCGGCGCGACCGTGATGATCTCGCGCACGGTGATATCGGGCTGATCGGCGACGATCTGGCTCGGCTGGCCCAGCACCACCCGCTGCAGCATCCACAGCATGTACGCGGCGCCCAGAAGCACTCCCACCGAACCCAGGACCACCAGCCACGGTGCGATCACCGTGGACTGCCATGCGCCGAGCAACGACAGGAACTCTCCCACGAAGCCCGACAACCCCGGCAGGCCCATGCTCGCGAACGACGCGAACGCGAAGAGCCCGGCGATCACGGGCACCTGGCCGGCGAGCCCGGACAGGTCGGCGATCTGGCGTGTGTGGGTGCGCTCGTAGACCATTCCCACCATCAGGAAGAGCATGCCGGTGATGAGCCCGTGGCTGATGTTGACGGCCATCGCCCCGTTGAGTCCCGCAGCGGTTCCCGCACGCGATGCCGAGCATCGCGAAGCCCATGTGCGAGACCGACGAGTACGCGACGAGCTTCTTGACGTCGGTCTGGGCGAAGGCTGTGGCCGCGCCGTAGATGATCGAGATGACGGCGAGGACCGCGATGAACACCTGCCAGTCGGCGAAGCCCTGCGGCAGGATGGGAAGCGATATCCGCAAGAAGCCGTAGGTCCCCATCTTGAGCATGATGCCGGCGAGCAGCACCGAAGCCGCGGTGGGCGCCTCGACGTGCGCGTCGGGCAGCCACGTGTGCAGCGGGAAGACAGGCACCTTCACGGCGAAGCCGAGGAAGAACGCGAGGAAGACCCACCACTGGAAGCCGGAGGGCAGCATCGGTCCGACCTTGGCGAGCTCGACGAGGTCGAACGTCCCGGTCTGGAGGAACAGCGCGACCACGCCCACGAGCATGAACACCGAGCCCAGCAACGTGTAGAGGAAGAACTTGATCGAGGCGTACTCCCGACGCGGGCCGCCCCACTGAGCGATCAGGAAGTACATGGGCACGAGCACGAGTTCCCAGAACACGTAGAAGAGCACGAAATCGAGCGCCGCGAACACGCCGTTCATCCCCACCTGCAGGAGCAGCAGCATCGCGAAGTAGAACGCCGGCTTCTTGTCGATCTTCCAGCTCGCGATGACGGCGAGGAAGGTGAGCAGCGCCGACAGCGCGATCAGCGGCATGGAGATGCCGTCGACCGCGAGGTAGTACTGGATGCCGACCTGAGGCACCCACGGGAACTGCTCGGCGAACTGCATCCCGCCGGCGGGGTCGAAGCGCGCCACCATCACCACCGCGAGTGCGAGGTCAGCGCCGGTGACGGCGAGCGCGATCCATTTCGCGAGTTCACCTCGGCTCTTGGGCAGCAGCGCGCAGGCGAGTACACCTACGAGCGGCAGGAAGATGATCAGGCTGAGCACGCTAGGCCCCCCTTGTGACGACGAGGATGAGCATGAGCACGACGACCGCGCCGATGACGAGGCGCTGATAGCTTTGCAGGCGTCCCGTCTGCAGACGGCGGAACGCGCGGCCTGCGGAACGCGAGAGCCCGGCGAGGCCGTTGACCGCGCCGTCGATGACCGCTGCCGTCGAAGCGACCAGGCTCCCGATGAGAACGCGACCCACCCCTTGCCGGCGCCGTTCACGGCGCCATCGACCACGCGCTGGTCGAACAGGGTCATCGAGTTCGCGAACCGTGCGAAACCGCGCACGAACAGCGCGTCGTAGGTGAGGTCGAAGTAGAACTTCGAGGTGAGCATGGCGTAGAAGTAGCCGAAACGCTGCTTCCATACCTGCGTGTTGACGACCACCGAACGCCGCCCGTAGACCCACCATCCGACTCCGATGCCGGTTCCGGCGACGGCGATCGAGATCGCGAGCATCAGCATGCTCGGCCACGCGCCCTCGTGGCCGAGGAAGGCCGCGTAGAGGGTCGTGCCGAAGCCCAGCACCACGGTGATCGACCGCGAGCACCACCATCGGTGCGAGCATCGAGCGGTGCCCGTCCTTGAGGTGCTCGGACTGCTCGGGCCCGGTGAACACCCGGAACCACAGCCGGGTGACGTAGAACGCGGTGAGGCCCGAGGCGACGATCACCGCGGCGAAGGTCGCGTAGTGGTGTTCGTGCAGCAGCACGGCGAGGATCTCGTCTTTGCTGAAGAAGCCGGCCAGCGGAGGTACGCCCGCCAGAGCGAGCGCTCCCACAGCGAACGTCGCCGTGGTTATCGGCATGCGCTTGGCCAGGCCGCCCATCTCGCGCATGTCTTGCGTGTGCGCCGAGTGGATGATGACACCCGCGCCCAGGAAGAGCAGCGACTTGAAGAACGCGTGGGTGGTCAGGTGGAACAGCGCCGCCGTCGCGCTCCCGGCGCCCAGCGCGACGAACATCAGGCCCAGCTGGCTGATCGTCGAGTACGCGAGCACCTTCTTGACATCGTGCTGCACCGCCGCAAGCAACCCGCCGAGAAGGGCGGTCACGGCGCCGATGACGAGCATCGCCGTCATGACACCGGGCGCCTGCTCGAAGATCGGCAGTGTCCGCGCGACGACGAAGACGCCGGCGGCGACCATCGTGGCCGCGTGGATCAGCGCTGACGCAGGCGTGGGGCCGGCCATCGCGTCCGGGAGCCACACGTGGAGAGGCACCTGGGCCGACTTGCCCATCGCGGCCCACAGGAGCCCGACCGCCGCGATGAGCGCGGCACCCGGCGCCCATCCGGGCAGCGTCTCGAGCACGACGTGCAGGTCGAACGTCCCGGCGTTGACGAAGATCACGAACAGCGCGATGAGGAAGCCGAGGTCTCCCACGCGCGTTGTCAGAAACGCCTTCTGCGACGCCTTGCGAGGCGCCTCGAGCTCGTACCAGAAGCCGATGAGCAGGTACGAGCACAGGCCCATGAGCTCCCACATGGCGAACGTGAACAGCAGGTTCGCCGAGAGGACGAGCACGAGCATGGCGGTCGTGAACAGCGACAGCACCGCGTAGTACCAGCCGATGCGCTCGTCTTTGTGCATGTATCCGAGCGAGTACACCTGGACGCACGTGGCCACCAACGTGACGGTGACGAGCGTGGCGGCGGCGAGCGGGTCCAACGCCACCGCCGCATCGAAGGTCTGCGTCCCCATGCGGGCGAAGGTCCAGCTCGCGCTCCATACAGGCTCGTGCTGACCGCCCGGCCAGATGCGGGCGAAGGCTGCGAGGGCGAGCGCGAACGAAGCCGCCATCGCGGCGACCGGCAGCGCGATCAGCCTGTTGCGAAGGGAGCGCGGAAGCGGCAGCAGGATGAAGAACGCCGCGGCCGGAAGAGCGGGTATGAGCAGAACCCAGTCCATGCCCTAGCCCTTCAGATCCGACAGGCCGGTGACTTCGCTCGAACGTGACCTGCGGTAGATCGCCAGGATCAAAGCGAGCCCCAGCCCCACCTCGGCTGCCGAGATCACCATCGTGAACACGGTGAAGTACCAGCCCGTCATCTCGGTGGGCGTCTGGAAGCGCGAGAACGCGATCAGGTTGATGCCGACAGCGATCGACATCAGCTCGAGCGACATGAGCACCTGCACGGCGCCCTTCTTGGATACGGCGCCGTAGAGACCGAGCGCGAAGAGCGCTGCGCCGAGCATCAGGAAGGCTTCGAGACCCACGCGCATCACTCCTCACCCTCCCTCGACCACAGTACGGCCGCCACCAGCGCCGCCGTGAGCACGAGTGAGGCTATCTCGAAGGGTGCGGCCCATCCGGTCGGGACTGAACAGCAGCATGCCGAAGGCGACCAGGTCGGGAGCTTGCTCGGGCATGCGCACGACCTCGGGCTCCCAGCCGGCGATCGCGATCGCGACGACTGCGAAGAACACCACCGCCAGGGCAGCGCCCAGCGCCGAGAAGTCCGCCGGGCGTACCGCGTCTTCTCGACTGCGCAAGGTGATCATGATCGTGAAGATGAGCAGGATCGCCAGAGCGCCCGCGTAGATGAGCAGCTGGACGATGGCGATGTAGTCGGCCTCGAGAAGCAGGTAGATGCCGGCACCCGCCACAGACACCTCGAGCAGCCAGAACGCGGCGTGGACGACGTTGCGGGAAGCGAGCATGGCCACCGAACCGCCGACGGTCGCGACGGCGAGGACGGCGAAGGCGATCCCGCTCACGGTCTCAGTCATTACCGCCTCCCTCCACTCCGGCCGGCTGTGCAGGAGCCGCGGGCCGCTCGGCCCGCTTCGGCTTGGCCGCAGGCGTGTCGGTGAGCAGGTCGCACGCGAGCTCCTCGGGCGTGTAGCGGGCCAGCTCGTAGTCGTGGCCCATCTCGATCGCGTCGAACGGGCACGCCTCCACGCACAGGCCGCACATCATGCAGGCGCCGATCTCGTAGTGCCACCGGTCGATGTTCTTGTTGCGCGCCTCGTCGCTTCTGACGTCGATCTCGATGATGTAGTCGGGACACGCCTTCTCGCACGCGAGGCACGCCGTGCACTTGTGAGCGCCGTCCTCGGCGAGCTTGATCTGGACGGCCCAGCGGGCCCGCTCGGGCAGCGTGATCTTCTCGTGCGGGTACTGAACAGTGATCGGGCCGCGCAGCATGTTGCGCATCGAGATGCCCATGCCGCGCAGGATGCCGGTGCCCCAGATGCTCACTGGCCACCCCCGAACAGCAGCGGCCAGATCTTCACGCCGACACCGGTGATCATGACCCACGCCAGCGACACAGGGAGCAGCACCTTCCAGCCAAGCGACAGCAGCTGGTCGATGCGCACGCGCGGAAGCGTGCCGCGAACCCACATGAGGAAGGCGATCATGAGGTAGGTCTTGAGCATGAAGACCAGGGCCGCCCAGTTGCCCAGCGCATCGACGGGCACGAACGGGATGCGCCAGCCGCCGAAGAACAGCGTCACCATGAGCGCGCAGAAGATGAACATGTTGCTGAACTCGGCCAGGAACAGCAGGCCGAACTTCATCGACGAGTACTCCGTGGCGAAGCCCGCGACGAGCTCGGATTCGGCCTCGGACATGTCGAACGGAGTCTGGTTGATCTCGATGAGCCCCGCGATCAGGAAGAGGACGAACGCCGGCAGGCACGGCAGCCAGAACCACAGGGGATCTTGCGCCCGAACGATCTCACCCATGTTGAGCGACCCTGCGATCATGACCGGCGGCAGAGCGGCGAGAAGCAGCGGCACCTCGTAGGTGATCTGCTGCGCCACCGCACGCATACCGCCCAGCAGCGACCACTTGTTCGAACTCGCCCATCCCGCCGCGACGATACCGAGCGGAACGAGGGAGACGACGGCGAGCGTGTAGAGCAGCCCCAGGTCGAGATCGGCGGCCGCCATGTCACCCGCGAACGGGATCGCCGCGTACGCCGCGAGGGACGGCACGAACACGATCGCCGGAGCGAGGAAGTAGAGCACCTTGTCCACGTTGGTGGGCGTGATGTCTTCCTTGGTGAGGAGCTTGAGCACGTCTGCGGTGGTCTGGAACATGCCGGCCGGGCCGAGCTCGGTCGGGCCAAGACGCACGTGCAGGTGGCCGAGCACCTTTCGCAGCATGTAGATGAGCACGACACCGTTGACCAGCATGAGGCCCACGGCCGCCAGCACTCTGAGGACCACGACGAGGACGGGGTTCATCGGTCGATCTCCCCCAGCACCACGTCGAGGCTGCCCAAGATGACCACCGAGTCGGCGAGCAGGTTGCCCGGCAGGATCGACTCGCCCACCTGCAGCGCGTAGAGCGCCGGCGGGTTGTAGCGCATGCGGTACGGGTGCTCGGTACCGTCGGAGACCAGGTGCACGCCCAGCTCACCGCGCGGCGACTCGACCGACGCGTACGCCTCGCCGGCGGGCGGGCGCAGCACCTTGGGCACCTTGGCGGTGAAGTCGCCCTCGGGAAGCCCGTCCATGCACTGCCGCACCATCCTCACGGCCTGCCGCAGCTCCGACATCCGCACGAGGTAGCGCGCGTAACAGTCACCGACCTCCGACATCGGAACCGAGAACTCCATCTCGTCGTAGGCCGCGTAGGGCAGGTCCCGCCGAACGTCGAAACTCACGCCGCTCGCGCGGAGGTTGGCGCCGCTGAGCCCGAAGGCCACCGCCATGTTCTTGTCGATCACGCCCACGCCACGCATGCGGCCTTGGAAGATCTCGTTACCGCCGAGCAGTGCTTCGTGCTCATCGAGGTAGCCATCGATCGTGGCGAGGAAGTCACGGATCTTCTTCTCGGCGGTCGTGGTGATGTCGGCCACGACGCCGCCCGGTCGCACGTAGTTGAACATCATGCGCTGGCCGGTGACGTCCTCGAGGATGTCGAGCAGATTCTCACGGTCGCGGACCGCGTAGAGGAACTGCCCCATCGCTCCGGTGTCGAGTCCCATCGTGCCGTACCAGACGAGGTGACTCGCGATCCGGTTGATCTCACCCATCAGGACGCGCAGCCAGTTGGCTCGGCGCGGGACCTCGATGCCGGCGATCTTCTCGGCAGCGAGGGCGAAGGCGAGTTCGTTATGGATGCCGGAGACGTAGTCCCCGCGGTCCATGAGCGTCCCGACCGCGCTGTACCGGCGCGACTCAGCGAGCTTCTCGATGCCACGGTGCAGGTAGCCGATGACCGCCTCACCCGCGGTGACCTCTTCACCGTCGAGCTCGAGCAGCACGCGGAGCACGCCGTGGGTCGAGGGGTGCTGAGGGCCCATGTTGACCACGAGGCGGTCGGTGGCGAGCGAATCCACGCCCGTGACACTGCCATACGCCGACAAGGGCAGCTCGTTGGGGAGGTCGGGCTCGCCGGCGGTGAGCCACCCGGCGTGCTTCACGAAGGAGCGCGGGTCGGCTCTCACCGGTTGCGCACCTCCTCCGGCGTGCGGATGGCGATGCGCTTGAGCAGGAGCGGCTCGATGCCCTCGGTGAGCAGGAGGTACTTGGGGTTGGGATGCCCGGATAGCGTCAGCCCGAACATCTCGGCGAGCTCCCGCTCAGGCATCAGCACCGCAGGATAGACGCGCCAGACGCTGGCGAGGTTCGATCCATAGGCGTGCGAGGCCTTCACATAGACCTCTTCGTCGCGCGAGAACGAGCGCAGGTGGTAGACCGCATCCACCGCTTCGCCGGTGTCGATGCCGAACATGTCGACCAGGTAGGTGTAGTTGTGGTCGGAGTCGCGCAGAGCCTCGAGAGTCGCGCACGCGTTCTCCGGCAGCACACGAACGACGATCCCGAGCCCATCGGCGTCGGAGACCGTCTCGACCGGCGCACCCGCGCGCTCGAGTGCCTTAGCTATGTGCGTCGCGTCTGGCTTCAAGCCTGTGCTCCGTCTGGTCCTTGATCTTCTCCATCAGCTGCAAGAACGCGTACTGCACCGACTCGGGCCGCGGCGGGCACCCGGGGATGTAGACATCGACCGGAACGATCTTGTCGACGCCCAGGACCACGTTGGGGTACTCGCGGAAGGGGCCTCCCGTACTCGCGCACGCGCCCATCGCGATGACCCACTTGGGTTCGGGCATCTGGTCGTAGAGCCGTTTGACCGTCTCGGCCATCTTGTGGTTGACCGTCCCGGCCACGATCATGACGTCGGCCTGGCGCGGACTCGCCCGGAAGAAGACCCCGTGGCGGTCGAAGTCGAAGCGCGGACCCGAGGCGTGCATGAGGCCTTCGATGGCACAGCACGCGATGCCGAACGCCATGTACCACAGCGAGCGGCGGCGCGCCCAGTCGAAGAGCTGCTCGCTGCGGATGAACAGAAGGGAGTTCTCGCCGGTGAGCTTGTCTAGCGCCACTTGAGTGCCCCCTCCTTCCACGCGTATGCGAGGCCGCCCAGGAGGATGGTGACGAAGATGATCATCTCGATGAACACGAACCACCCCACGCCAGGCTGGCCGAACGTGACCGCCCACGGGTAGAGGAAGACCGTCTCGATATCGAAGATCACGTAGAGGAGGGCGTACACGTAGTACCCCGAGCGGAACTGCACCCAAGGCCCGCCGATCGGCTCGACGCCGCATTCGTAGGTCTCACCCTTGGCGCGAGAGGGCTTCTTCGGAGAGAGCAGCCACGACGCTGTCAGGGTGGCTGCAACGAACAGCGCGCCCACAACGACGAACCCTGCGATGACCATCCGCTCGAGCTCCACGCTCCTGAGTGCCCTTCGTCCGGGTGTGGCCCCTAGAGGACCGCTCGACGGCGCATCGACACCGCCGAGAAAGTCAGAGGGTCGAGGCGTTGTCGGACAGTACCATACGCCTAAGCGACGCTCGCCAGCGAGCGGGGGTTTCCGTCGGTGAACGGCGTCTGCTCGGCGGTGGGCGGTAGTGCGATACCCGCGCGGGTATTATTGCCACACCGATCGGAGCGGGCCTGGCCCTGAGGGGTAGGCGCGGAGCCGCTGGACCCGAACCCCGCTCGCGGCGGCGGATCGCTTCCGATCAGTCGGGATACGCCAGATCGGTGATCGCCTCCACGGTCGCGGTCTGTGGCTCACCGGCCTGCATGTGGCCCACTTCGAGCCTCTCCACGCTCGCGTCGTGGCCGAGGCTGTTCATCCGCGCGGCCAGCGAGCTGGTCTCGTCGAAGTCCAGAGTCGCGACGAAGAACCGGTACGGGGCATCCGCGCGAACCTTCGCGCTGCTCAAGTAGGTCTCCGGGTTGATCTTGTCCCAGGTGGCGGGGTCCTTGTCGTAGCGCCGACGAAGCTCCTCGGTCCAGAGCAGCTCCCTGAAGGGCACCACGCCATCCAGCGAGACATAGGCATCGGGCATCGCGTTCACCTCGCGGGGGAACGCGCCGGTCCCGAACCGGTCCCCCGCGAGCATCGTGGTCATCGCGAATGTGCCACCGAGTGAATGGCCCACGATCACCACACGCTCCGGATCCCCTCCGTACCGTTCCGCGTGCAGCCGGACGAATCGCATGGCGTCGGCGATGTCGTCCAGCCCGTTCGTGACCGTCGTCTGTCGGGGGTCCTCCCCTGACGGCAGAGCGTCGCCCCACTCCGGCAGGAAGACCGCGGTGCCCTCCTCGGAAACGGATTCGGCCAGCTTCTGGTAGACGGCCGTCTCGGCATTGTAGCCGTGCAGAATGACGACGCAGGGTGCGGGCTCGGCGCCGTCGGACGGCAGAATCGCCATCGAGGATCCGGGCTTGTACTCGACGGAGGTGATCGGGCCTCGCACGACTTCTTCGAACGGGAAGCCCGTTCCCGCCGCGGAGGGCTGCGGGGTCCGGGCCGACTCGGGGCCGTGGGCCGCTTCGACCGCACATCCCGACGCGAGAAGCAGCGACGCCAGCAGAATGACCGCGACACGCCTCATGTGCAGGTTCCTCCTACAGCCAAGGGGTGACAGGAGTATTCCCCATCAGGGCGAGGCACCGTGACCCCAAAGAAGCGACCCCCACCTGTCTCGGGGTGATCCCGAAGGTGGGGGTCGTCATGGTGTCGTGGAGCCGACGAGCGGATTCGAACCGCTGACCTGCGCATTACGAGTGCGCTGCTCTACCAGCTGAGCTACGTCGGCATCTGGTCGTGCGTTGTCAAAGCCTACTCGGCGCTCGCGCCGCCGCCCGCCACCGCCGGGCCTGCGCCGCCTGCGCCTGCGGCGCACGGCGGGCTGTCCGCCGCTCGCGTCGCCGGCGCCCGCTGCCGGTTCGGAACCGCCGCCCGGCTTGGCCGCCGTCTGCGGTTGAGCCGCTGCGCCGGACTGCTTCGCCTGGCCCTCGCCCGGCGCTTCGCCGCCCGACTTGCCACCTCCGCGACGCCGGCGCTTGCGCCCGCCGCCGCTCGGCTTCTCGCCTTGCTTGTCACTCTGCTTCTGAGCCGGCTTCTCGGCCGGCTGCGGCCGCGCCGGTTGGCTCGACCGCTCCGAACGCATCTTCGGCTCGGGCATCAAGGCCGGCTCCGACTCCGTCGCCAGCGCGATCGCAGCGGCGTTACCGACCTGCTCCAGGGTCTCTCGGCTCACCTGGCACGGACACCCGCTACCCTTGGCGCACGTCATGCCGCTGAGCGGGACCGTGACCCTGCTGCCGTCCTCGAAGCGCATCCCGACCATCTCGCGCGGCGTGTTGAGCTCAGTGACCTTGGCGAGGCCAACAGCCGTATCGATGATCGCACCCTTCTTGGGCGCCCTGCCCTTGAAGTCCTTGTACGCATCGAACTCATAGCGCAAACAGCACATGAGTCTGCCGCAGAGTCCCGAGATTTTCAAGGGGTTGAGCGGCAGATCCTGCTCCTTGGCCATCCGGATCGACACGGGCTGGAAGTCGCCGCCGAAGCGCACGCAGCACAGCACCTGTCCGCAATGACCCACACCGCCCACGGCGCGCGCCTCGTCACGCACTCCCACCTGCCGCATGTCGATGCGTGCGTGGAACCTCGCCGCGAGCTCTTTGACCAGCTCGCGGAAGTCCACGCGCTCCTCGGCGGAGAAGTAGAAGATGATCTTGTCGCCGCCGAGGAGGTACTCGACGTCGATAGGCTTCATGTCGAGCCCGTACTCCTCGACGAGCGAACGGAAGACCGGCAGCGCCTCGAGCTCACGATCCTCGAGCTCGGCGATGCGCGTCAAGTCCTCCTCGTTCGCCACTCGCGCGACAGGCTTCAAGGGCGCAGGCAACTGGTCGTTGCGCACCTCGTGGGGCGGCTGAACGACCGTGCCGATTTCAGTTCCACGCTCGGTCTCGACGATCACGAGGTCTCCCTCTGCGGGCACAGAGCCAGCAGGATCGAACCACAGAGTCTTCGAGAACCGGAGACGGACCCCCACTACCGTGGGCATCGCATGACCTCCCGGAGATCGAACAGCATGGCCTCGATGGCCAACTGGGGGCTCACATTATACGAGATGCGCCGTCTTGCCTCGTTCACGGCGCCAAGTGCCGCTGCCGCGGCGGCCGGAGTGATGACCGCACCGACCTCTTCCATGGCGTCGGCGGCGTCGGCGTTCACGACCAGATCGGCCACTCCTTGCGATATCACCAAGCAATCCCGAAGCCAGCTCTCGGCGACGTTGAGCACCTCGGCGACGCCTTCGCGCTCTCGAGCCGTCAGTTCGCGCTTGTTGCGGTCCTCGATGGACTTCATCGCGCCCTTGCCCAGGAAGTCCGCGTTCGACGCGATCTCGGCGGCTTGTAGCGTCTTCACGTCCTCCAGCGGTGCCTTCACCGCCGTGAGCAGGTCCCGCGCACCTACGAGGACATCGTAGTCGTCCATCGCCGTCAGGTCCTTGAGCACCCGCAGGATCGTGGCCCGCGCAGCCCGCCGAGAAGGGCTGCTGAGAAAGTCGCGCGCTCGAGCCGTGACGCCTCCTGCGGCGGCGAGCGCCGTCGCGGCCTCGACCGGGTCGGCCCCGGTCTGGCTCACCAGCACCGCGGTCGCCTCGGACGGCGGGATGCGACGGAACCGTACGACCTGACAGCGCGAGGCGATCGTGGGGAGAACCCGGTCGTAGGAGTGCGACAGCAGCACGATCACGACGTCGTCGGGGGGCTCTTCGAGCGTCTTCAGGAAGGCGTTGGCCGACGAGTCGTTGAACAGGTCCGCGCTCTCGAAGATGTAGACCTTGTACGGTCCCTCGACCGGAGCCAGAGACGTGTCGCGGATCACGTCACGGATCTGATCGGCGAGATAGCCGGCCGCCCCCTCCGGCGAGATGATGTGAAGATCGGGATGGGTCCGCCGGCGCACGCGGGTACAGGCCGCACACACCCCGCAGCCGTCGTCGTCGCAGTAGAGCGCGCACGCCATCGCTACCGCGGCGGTCTTCTTGCCCGCACCGGGAGGCCCGACGAACAGGTAGGCATGGCCCACTCGACCTGCCGACGTGACCGTCTTGAGGAACTGCGCCACCCGGTCCTGGCCCACCATGTCATCCCATACACAGCGCGTCATGCGCTGTCACCCATGGCGCGGCGCACTGCCGGGATGTCGCGAAGCGCCGCGCGGACCGCCGAAGCGACCTCGTCCACACCGCCGCTCGCATCCACGACCCGAACCCGCTCCGGGTGCTCGAGCGCGATCGCGAGGAACCCGCTGCGCACGCGCTCGTGAAACGCGAGATCCTCGCTTTCGAGCCGGTCGGCCCCCTGGCTTGTGGCCCGGCCGATCCCGAGCGCGGGGTCGATGTCGAGCACCAGTGTGCGGTCGGGCCGCAGCCCTCCCGTCGCCGCCGTATTGAGCTGGTCGATCTCGCCGGTCGGCAGTCCGCGGCCAAAGCCTTGATACGCGACGGACGAATCGAAGAAGCGGTCGCAGAGCACGACCTCCCCGGCATCGAGTGCCGGCCCTATGACCTCGGCGACCAGCTGGGCCCGTGCCGCCTCGTAGAGCAGGAGCTCGGCGCGTGCGTCGAGGCCCGAGTTCTCCGGGTCCAGCAGGATCGCACGGATGGCCTCGCCGATCTCGGTGCCGCCCGGTTCGCGCAACACCCTGACAGCGAGTCCCCCGGCACTGAGATCGCGGGCGAGCGAGGCGATCTGGGTCGACTTCCCCGACCCCTCGGGCCCCTCGAAGGTCACGAACACGCCACGCTCGGTCACAGCGCATCACCTGTCTGCGTGCGCCACTGTGCCGGCGCCTGCGAGTAGAGGTCGGTACCGGTCACGTCGATGGCGACGAACGCCGGAAAGCCATCGAGGGTCATCCTCACGAGCGCCTCGGTCCCGAGGTCTTCCCACGCCACCGGTACCGCTTCTGTGACGTAGGTCGCCAGGAGCGCGGCGGCTCCACCCACGGCGGCGAAGTAGACCGCGCCGTACTGCGCACACGCGACCCTGACGCTCTCGGATCGCGAGCCCTTGCCGATCGTCGCGGCGATGCCCGAAGCGAGCAACCGCGGAGTCGCCGCATCCATGCGCTTGGCGGTGGTGGGTCCTACCGCTCCTGCGGGACGGCCCGCAGCGGCCGGCGTGGGGCCCGCATAGAACAGCGTCTGGCCGGCCAGTCCGAACGGCAGCTCACCGGTCGCGTCGACCGCCGCCAGGAGCCGCGTGTGTGTCGCGTCGCGCGCGGTGAAGACGGGTCCGTAGAGGCGCACCTCGTCGCCGGCTCGCAGAGCGGCCGATACCGCCGGGTCGACAGGCAGATCGACTCGGATCGGATCAGACACGAGCGACCTCCTCGCACGATTCGGCGCCCGACCCGGCATCCGCTTCGCATTCGCGCCAGCTCAGAGCGCGGAACCCATAGACGGCCGCTCCGATCACGAGGAGCGCAGACAACTGCAGCGTGATGCGCGAGCCCGTGAGCGTCACCGACGATGGAGCCAGCCCGTTTCGCACGATGATGTCTTCGACGATGGACCCGATGAAGTCGGCCAGTGGAGCCATGACGACCATCGAGACCAGCAGCGACACCTTCACCACCGACTCCATCGCCGTGAACACCCGACCGCGCAACTCGTCGGCGGTCGTCTTGACGATATAGCTGTTCCCGGCAACGGTCACCGTCGCGATGCACGCACCGGCCAGCGCCGCGAAGATGCTCGCGATCCAGTACGTGTTCACGCTGGCGAAGCCGAGCAGCGAGCCACCGAACGCCGCAACGCTGCCCGCGAACAGAAGCTGGAGCCTCACGCGGCCCTCGAACCGAGGGACCACGAGTGCACCCGCCACCATGCCGAACGCCATGAACACGAGCATGAACGTCGTGGGTGTCGCCGTGAGCTGTTGGAGCTGGACGAACCGGTCCGAGAAGGGCAGTGCGCCCGTCAGGTTCTCCTGCACGTAGGTGGTCCCCACGGGAATGATCGCGCCACCACCCAGGATCGCGAGGCCGATCGTCACCAGCAGCGCCCGCAGCTCCTTGTGCTCACCCAGGAAGCGGAACGACTCGATGACATCCTTGCCGATGAGGCCCACCGACAGGGGCTGCCCGGCTTGGGCCGGCCTCGCGTCAACGCGGATGGTGGAGATCAGAGCCGCCGAGATCAGGAACGTGAAGATGTCCAAGATGACGCCTGCTCGCGGACCGAGGAGTGCCGGCGCCGCGAGCCCCACCAGATCGTTCACGATCGGCAGGTCGGCGGTCATCACCCCACGAACGATCGCCTCGAACCCGGCGAGGATACCTGCGGCTGCGGTGAGCCCGATGAGCATCGACGCCTGCTGCGTGGTGTAGGCCAGACCATTCGCTGCGGTGATGTCGTCTTCTTCGACCAGGTACGGGATCAGCGCGTTCCGCGCCGGCCAGAAGAACAACGACGCGGTCTCCATGAGCAGGACCGCGAGGTAGATGATCGCGAGTGAGTTGGTGAACACGAGTACGACCACGAGAGCGGCCCGCGTGAGGTCGGCTGCGATCATGACCCTGCGGCGGTCGAACCGGTCGACGAGCACACCCGTGAACGAGCTCAAGACGAGCGCGGGGATGAGCTTGGCGATCAGGATGCCCGCGACGGCGAACGAGGACCCTCCGCTGAGCTTGGTGACGAGCGGCATCAGAAAGCCGATGACGAGCCAGTCGCCGATCCCGCTCACGAACTGGGCGTACCACAGCCTGCGGAAGTTCCTGGTCCTCATCAGGCGACGATACGCTCCGGTCTTGCCCCCGTTGCTCTCTACTGCGACGGGCTGCTCCCGCGCTCCGAGGTCGGTCATCCGCCCACCTCGATGGTGGCCGAACGCATCGCGCAGCAGCCCATGTTGACGGCGACGGGAAGTGCGGCGATGTGGCACGGCGCGCTCAGCACGTGGACCGCGAGCGCCGTGGTGTCCCCGCCAAGCCCCGCCGGTCCGATCCCGGTCGCATTGACCGCGAACAGCAGCTCGGCCTCGAACGCCGCGATCGCGGGGTCCGCCGCCGGTTCGCCCACAGGGCGCAGAAGCGCCCTCTTCGCGAGCCCGCCCACCTTATCGAAGGTCGCGCCCACGCCGACGCCGATGACCAGCGGCGGGCACGCCCCGGTCGCCTTCGCCTCGACGGTCTCGAGCACGACGCGCCGGACGCCCTCGAAGCCGGCGTCGGGCGAAAGCATCTCGACCCGGCTCGCGTTGTCGCTGCCGCCGCCCTTGAGCATCACCCGGACCGTGGCCCCGGCGCCGGGCCTGAACCCGATCTCGACGAAGGCGGGGGTGTTGTCACCGGTGTTGGTGCGGTCGACCAGCGCGTCGCGCACGACCGACATCCTCAACGCTCCATCCCGGTATGCCTCGGCCACCGCTTCGTCTATGAGAGCGGGCAGGTCGCCGGTCAGGCACTCATCGGCGCCCAGCTCGATGCGTACCCAGACCGTCCCCGTGTCCTGGCACAGAGGGACACGGTCGCGAGCGGCGATCCCGGCGTTCTCCACGAGCTGCTCGAGAACCGCCTTCCCCCGCTCGGAGCGTTCTGAGAGGACGGCGGCCCGGATCGCCTGTTCGACGTCGGGGCGCAACTCACAGGCGGCGCGCGGTATGGCATCGCGTACCGCCCGAGCGATATCTGCGGCCGAGAGCACCCTACCCCCGCAGGCCGAGTGCATCGAGCGACTCGGCGACCGTCTCGGCGGAGGCCTGAAGCGCGTCGAGCTCGGTGTCGTTGAGGGGTATCTCGGGAATGGCGGTGACGCCGGAGCGTCCGAGAGATGCCGGAACGCTCAGGTAGACGTCCTCGATGCCGTACTGGCCCGTGAGGTAGACACAGCTCGGCAGCGTCGCTCCGTGATCGCCGAGGACGGCTCGCACCATCGAGACGATGCTTCCGGCCGGCGCGTAGAACGCCGAGCCGGTCTTGAGCAGGCCCACGACCTCCGCGCCGCCGAAGATGGTGCGCTGAACGAGGTCGTCGACCTCGGATGCCGGCATGAGCTGCGAGATGGGCACCCCGTTCACGGTCGTGAAGCGCGGCATCGGCACCATCGCGTCTCCGTGCGCCCCCATCGCGAGCGCGTCGATCTCGCCGATCGGAGCGCCGGTCTTCTCGGCGACGGCGAAGGCGAAGCGTGCAGAGTCGAGAACGCCGCCCATACCGAGCACGCGGGAGTGCGGCAACCCCGATTCCATCCACGCGAGGTACGTCATGATGTCGAGCGGGTTGGTCACGCAGATGAAGACCGCGTCGGGCGATGCCGCGACGGCGCTCGCGATGACGCTGCGCATGATCGCGCTGTTGGCAGCGAGCAGGTCGTCACGGGTCATGCCGGGTTTGCGCGGCAGGCCGGCGGTGATCACCACGACGTCGGAGCCCGCGGTGTCGGCATAGTCGTTGGTGCCGGTGATGCCGGACATGAACCGCTCGACGGAGCGCAGATGCATCAGGTCGAGTGCCTTGCCCTGGGGAAGCCCTTCGGCGACATCGATCATGACGACATCGGCCAGGCCGTGGAGCAGCAGCAGCTCGGCGGTCGTCGCGCCAACCTGACCGGCGCCGACCACCGTGACCTTGGGAAGATGCATGGAGCCCCTCTTTCGCGTGCGTGCGACAAGCGCGCCTTCCATCGGCGCGCACCACCCGCGATTCTAGCATGCCGAGGGGGGCCTCAAGCGTCGTCAGGCGGGTCCGGCGCCGTCGGTCAGGTCGGCCAGATACCCCATCTCGGGACGGGTCCCGCGATGGTTCGCGAGACGCTGAAGGAGTATCGGCGGGATCGGTGGGATCGGCTCCCGAGGTTCCGGCTGAGCGACCGGCGTCGCTATCTCAGCGAAGAGCACGTCATCGCCGTCGCCGGCCTCGGCGACCATATCGCCGAGGAAGATGATGGCGCTGCCTCCATGGCCCGCGTGGCCGGGCTCGGCACCCACGGCGTCCGCCACCAGCACGAGTCCGGACAACGAGTCCGACAGTGCGAGTGCGACCTCGAGTACCGCCTCGGCCTGCAGATCGCTTTCCGAGCGCGGCAGCAGCACGGTCACGTCGGGCTTCTCGGCGGCCATGCACTGCAGCTCCTCGGGATCCATGCACGCGTCTCCCACGAGCAACCCGACACGGCCGATCTCCTCGGCGCCCTGTGGCGCGCTCACCACGCCTGCGAACGCCCTCGCATCGGGTCCCAGCTGTGAGGAGAACGCCGTCGCCGGATCGTGCGGATCGGCGTGCGGCGAGAGAAGCTCCGGTGCTATGACCATGTCGGCCCCGTCTTCGCGGGCTCGACGTGCCGCCCTGCGGAGCATCTCCGCGTCGGCGGTACCGGACTCCCGCAGGCGGTGCTGGACCACGGCGATCTTCACGGCATCTCCCTCACGAGGCGGCACTGATGAGTTCTTGCCCCGCGGCAACGCGCAGTTCACCACCGATGGCGGCCCGAAGATGGCGGATTCGAAGAACGCCCTCTGGGAAGCAGGCTACTTCTTGGCAGGAGGCTTCTTCTTGCCGGTCGCCTTCTTCTTGCCGGTCGCCTTCTTGGTCGTCTTCTTGGCGGCCTGCTCGGCCTTGCCCGGGCACTCCGGATCGATGCACACGCGCCACGGCCCCCGCCCGGTGTGGATGATGACGACCGGTGCGCCGCACGGCTCGCACATCTCGCCCGTCGGCTCGAGGTCGCCTCTCTGCGGCAGCGGGTAGCTCGTCTGGCACTCGTCGTAGTTGGTGCACCGGACGAAGCGCTTCAGGTTCTTCGACTGCCGCGTCAGCAAGCGGCCGCCTTCGCGCCCGTCCTTCAGGCACGTGGGGCACGCTCCCACATCGACCTGGGGAACGTGGTTGGTCTTGCACTGCGGGTCGAGGCAGCGCACGAGCGGCTTCTGCTTGAACTGGATCACGCGCACCTGCGCCGTGCCGCACTCGGGGCACACCTCGTCGACCGACTCGATCTTGCCCTGCGGCAGCGGGTAGGTCACATCGCAGTCGGGCCAGCCGGAGCAACCGACGAACTGGCCGCGCGTCTTGGGCGAGCTCTTCACGAGCAGGTCGTGACCGCTCTTGAGGCACACGCCCACCTTGGCGTCCGCGGCTGTGGCGTCCTTGAGGCTCTCCCCCACCTCGACGGCCTTGGGAATGAGCTCGTCCATGACCTTGCCGAGAAGAGCTCGCGAATGGTCGACGACCTTGGTGCGCGTGACGCGCCCGTTGGCGATGTCGTCCATCTCGGCCTCGAGCTCGGCGGTCATGTCGGGGGTGGTGATGCGCGGCGCGAACGCCGAGAGAGCGTCGATCACCGCGCGGCCCAGACACGTGGGCTCCACCGGGTCGTTCTCGGCGTACTTGACCTCGTAGAGGCGCTCGATGATGGCGTGGCGCGTGGCCTTGGTGCCCAGACCGCGCTTCTCCATCTCCTGGATGAGCTTGCCCTGGCTGTAGCGCGACGGCGGTTCGGTCTGCTTCTCGGCGAGTTCGGCGCCGAGGAAGTCCACGACGTCGCCCTCGTGCAGGGCGGGCAGCTGCTCGTCCTTCTTGAGCCCGTACGGGTAGATCGCCCGGAAGCCCGGTGTCGCGAGGATGTCGCCCCGCGCCACGAACGGCTGGCCGGCGACGTCGATGGTGACCTTGGTGCCCTCGATGACGGCAGCATCGGACAACGTCGCGAGGAAGCGGCGCGCCACGAGGTTGTAGAGCTTCCACTCCTCGGGCTTCATCTTGTCGGTGTCGCCGGCACCGGTGGGGTGGATGGGCGGGTGGTCGGTCGTCTCCTTGGCGCCACGCGTGGGGTGCAGCGGACCGCCCTGGATCCGCTTGACCTGCTCGCGGTAGACCGGCACCTCGTGGAGCGTCTTGAGGATCGCGGGGATGTCGAGCGACTTGGGGTAGACGGTGTTGTCGACACGCGGGTAGCTGATCAGGCCGTTCATATAGAGCGACTCGGCGATGCGCATGGTGCGTGCCGGGCTGATGCCCTCGGACGCGGCAGCGGCCTGCAGCGCGGTGGTGTTGAACGGTGTCGGCGGCTTGACCTGGCGGCGCTTCTTCTCGGCCGCCGATACGGTGCCGCTCGTGGCGCCCTCGATCGCCGCCATCGCCGCGGTGGCGGTCGCCTCGTCTTTGAAGCGGTCGGTCGCATGACCCGCGCTGAACTCGCCGTCTTCGTCTGCGCCGGCGCGGAAGCCGGCCTTGATCTGCCAGTACGTCTCGGGGTCGAACGCCTCGCGCTCCCGCTCGCGCTCCACGATCAGCGCCAGCGTGGGGGTCTGAACGCGCCCGGCGCTCTTGACGTTGCCGAAGCCCGAGTACTTCGCCATGGTGAGGTAGCGCGTGAGCACGGCACCCCACACGAGGTCGATGTCCTGGCGCGACTCGCCGGCCTGCGCGAGGCAGTCGTCGACCTCGGTGAGCTCGTCGAACGCCCGCTCGATCTCCTCTTTGGTGATCGCCGAGAAGCGCGCGCGGTGCACGGGCGCCTTCTTGTTGACCTCGCGTACCAATGAGAGGGCGTCGCTGCCGATGAGCTCGCCCTCGCGGTCGAAGTCGGTCGCGATCACGATCTCGTCGGCCTTCTTCGCGAGGTTCTTGAGCGCGCGGATCAGCTCACGCTCGGCCGGGACCTTGCCCACCGGCGCCCACACCAGATACGGAAGGGACAGCAGCTTCCACGTCTTGAGATCGACGCCGTCGGCGGTGAACGGCTTCTTCTTGGGCCAGGGCGGGGTGGCCAGCGCGTCGGGGATGGGCGCGGCGGTGACCGACTCGTCCTCCCATACCGCCTTCCACCCGCCGTCGTGCACGAGCTGGCGCGGGAAGTCCACGCCGAGGATGTGGCCCTTCAGGCCCACGGAGACCCAGTCCTCGCCGTCGCGCCTGAAGGTGTAGACGGGGGTGCTGTAGACCTTGTCGGTCTTGGGCTTGCCAACGGCCAGTATCTCGGCGAGCTTCTTGGCCGCGATGTTCTTCTCGGTGACGACGAGTCTCACGAAGGCGCCTTTCGGGCAGCAGGGTTTTGGTGCCGAGTATACACACGGTCGTCAAGCGGCACCTTGCCGCAACCTTCCCGGCTGCGTCGGACCGCACGGCGTGGCGGGACGCGGGCACGACGGTGAGCTGCGGTGCTCTGACTGCGCGAGAGCGCTAGAAGCCGATCTCGCCGGCGCGCGCCTGCATCGCCTCGAGGGCCAGCGCGAGGAACTCGTCACGCTCGAGCCCGAGCTGCTCGTGGCCGGCCATCTGCTCGCGGTTCGCCCCGCGCGCGAACGCGCTTTCCTTCCAGCGCTTCTTCAGGCTCTTGAGCCCGACTCCCGAGAGGTCCTTCTCGGGGCGCACCAGCGCGGCGGCGACGATGAAGCCGGTCGTGGGGTCGGCGCACCACAGGGCGTGGTCCAGCTGTGTCTCGCGCTCGGCATGACCCGCATGAGCGAGGATGGCGTGGACCATCTCCTCGTCGACGACACCCGAAAGCTGCTCGGCGCTGATCAGGCCGTGCTTCTCGGGGTCATCGGCGGTCTCGGCGTAGTCGAGGTCGTGCAGCAGGCCGGTGAGCGCCCAGCGCTCCACATCGGGCGAGCTCTGCCCCAGACGAACGGCGAGCGCCTCCATGATGATCTCGGTGGCGACGCAGTGCGACACGAGGTTGGGTTGCGGGATGCGTTCGGTGACGAGCGCGTACGCCTCTTCGCGCGCGATCATCGGGGTTCCTTCCCGGCCGCGAGGCGGACCGTTTCGATGCGTGCGGCGAGCCACGCGGCCCACGCCTCGACGCCGTCGCCCTTGGTCGCCGCGACGTGGAAGATCGGGGCCTGAGGGTTGAGCCCGCGCACGACGCCCTCGAACTCGGCCACATCGAAGTCGAAGACCGGCATCGTGTCGACCTTGTTCAAGATGACCGCCTCGGAGATCTGGAAGATCCCCGGGTACTTGTACGGTTTGTCGTGCCCTTCGGGTACCGAGAGGATCATGACCTTCGCATGCTCGCCCAGGTAGAACTCCGTGGGACACACCAGATTGCCCACGTTCTCGATGATGATGAGGTCGAGCGTGTCGAGATCGAGGGTGTCGATGGCGCGCTTGATCATGTCGGATTCGAGGTGGCATGCGCCGCCGGTGTTGATCTGCACGGCGGGGATCCCGTGCGCCTTGACCTTCTCGGCGTCGACCTTGCTCGCGATGTCGCCCTCGATGACCGCGATGCCGTACCGCTCGCGCAGTGCCGCGATGGTCGCCAGGATCGTGGAGGTCTTCCCCGCACCGGGCGATGCCATGAGGTCGAGTACGAACACTCCCGCCGCGTCGAAGCGCGCGCGGTTGGCCGCGGCGAGCTTCTCGTTGAGGTCGAGGATGGGCTTCGAGACGTCGATCGTGGCCATCGGCTACTCCTGGTCCTCGAGACCGGCCAACGCCGGCTCATCGTCATCGTCGCGGGTCTCGATCGAGTCGATCTGCAACTCTCTGCCCTGCAGCAACGTGACATCGAACGACTGGCACTGCGAGCACAGCATCTGGAAGCGGTCGTGCTCGAAGTCGGCGCCACAGGCGTTGCAGTGCGACTTCGCGCCCAGGTGCGTGACGACGAGCGTCGCGCCCTCGGCCATCGTGTCGGGGGTCAGAGCCTCGAAGGCGAACTGGAGCGCGAACTCCACGACCTCGGTGAGCTCACCCACGGTGATGCGGATCTCGGTGATCTGAGTCGCCCCGGCCTCGCGCGCCGCTTGGAACGACGCATCGAGGATGCCTTGGGTGATTCCCATCTCGTGCACCAAGCGCCCCCTAGGCCTCTGCCGCTTCGAGGCGCTTCTGCTCGGCGATGCGCTTGCTGAGCACCATCCGGGCCAGGAACATGCTGCCCTCGTAGAGCAAGACCAGGGCGCCGAACAGCGCGCCCATCGTCACCGGCGACCAGTCGGGCGTCGCGACCGCCGCCACGACCATGATGACCACGTACGACACTCGCCAGTTCTTGCGCAGCTTGGCGTAGGGCACGATGTTGAAGATCATCAGGTAGAACACCACGACCGGCAGCTGGAATCCGATACCGAACGCGAAGAGCAGCAGCACCACGCCGCCGAACCACTTGTCGGCGGCACCGATCTGACCCACGATCGATCCCGCGGTCTGGTCGAGCATCCAGTCGAAGCCCACCGGCGCGACGACGAGATACGCGAACACGATGCCGCCCACGAACAGAATCAGCATCATGAGGAACGTAGGGATCACGTACCGGCGCTCGCGCGGTCTGAGGGCCGGCAGGAAGAAGGCCATCACCTGCCAGATGATGATGGGACTCGCGATCGCGAGCGCGGCGTAGAGCGACACGCGGAAGCGCAGCGTGAAGCCCTCGAACGGGCCGAGAACCCCGAGCTGCCCGTTGGGAAGCGTGGGCTGGAGGTACGGCCAGACGGGCTCGAGAACGAAGCGGTAGACGTCCCACGCCCACGTGTACATCGCGAGGGAGACCACGGAGACCGTGAGGAAGATGACGATCAACCGCTGGCGCAGCTCAGCGAGATGTTCGAAGAATGGAAGGCGCTTGGGTCCGATGGGCATCGCGGCAGACGAGGACTACTCCTCGTCCTCCTCCTCGTCGTCTTCCTCGGTGGCCGCCCAGATGCTGGAAGCCGCTGTCGCCTTGGCCATCTGATCGTCGACCGAGGGCTCGGCGGGGGCGTCGGCCGCAGGCTCATCGTTCTTCGCCGTGGGAGCGTAGACCTCTGCGCGGATCACGCGCTCCATGTCCTCTTGCGCGCGCTTGAACGTGCGCATCGCCTTGCCGAGGGTGCGTGCAAGCTCGGGCACCTTGTCGGGCCCGAATATGATGAACGCGAAGACCGCTATGATCGCTAGCTCGGTACCGCCTATGCCGAACACGTGTGTTCCCTACTCCGATACGCTGCCGGTCGTATGGATCCTCACCGCTGCGCGGTTCTCAGCTCTCAGAACCGCCGCGACGCTGGGCGAACTCGTTAGAACCGGGCCGCTTCAGCCACATCGCTGAAGATGGGGAACACCTTGTCGAGCCCGGTGATCCGGAAGATCTTGAGGATGTTGTCGCGAGTACAGACGATACGGACGGCACCGTCACGCTCGCGGGCACGCCTGAGAGCCGAGACGAGCACGCCCAGCCCCGAACTGTCGATGAAGCCCACGCCTTGCATGTCGATGATGACGTTGCTGCATCCGCCCTCGATGGCCGAGACAAGCTCCTCTTTCACCTTCGGCGCAGTGTAGACGTCGACCTCGCCGACGAGCGTCATCGTACACACCGACTGCGCGCGGTCGACTTTGATGTCCAGCTCCATGCCTACATCGACTCCTAGCGACTATGAGGACGAGTGAGACGGATTGTACCGCTCGGCGGGGGTTGTGACCACTTGCCGCGGCCGAGCCCGTCGGTGCGTGCAGGCAGAGGCACAACGGGGTACCTACTCTACGATTCCGGTCTCAGGAAGGACACCATGGCGCTCACAATCGATCTCGCGCAGGAGCCCGCGGTCTGGGTGCTCACGCTTCACGGCGACCTCGACTACGGCGAGTGTTCGGCGTTTCGCATGAACATCGACCGGGTGCTCAAGTCATCACCACCGGCGACCATCGTCGATCTGTCGGAGCTGGAGTATCTCGACAGCTCGGGGCTCGGTCTGCTCCTGTCGCTCTCCAAGGAGTACCAGGCACAGGGCGGCACCCTCGTGCTCGTCACCAACGAGACGGTCGACAACATCCTGTCGCTCACGCGTCTCAACGGCATCTTCTCCACTGCTGTCTCCCTGGAGGAGGCTCAGCAGATGGCTGGCGACGCCACACCATAGCGAGCCAGGCTCGGCGATTCCGCACAAGACAACGGGCGCCCCGAGGGGCGCCCGTGATGCGTTCGTATCGACCAGAGACTACGGAGTCGACGTGGTGGTCGCCGAGGCCTTGAGGTTCGTGATCTGCTCCTTGGCGAAGTCCGGGTTGCCACCCTTCGCGCCCTCGGGGTCGATCTCGAGGTAGCGCTCGAAGGCCGCGATCGCCTTCGCCGTATCTCCGAGACCCGAGTAGAAGATGCCCAGGTTGAACGGCGCCGGGCTGAACTCGGGATCGGCAACGACAACCGCCTCAGCCGTCTCGATCGCCCGAGTCGTCTCGCCCGTGTAGAACAGGACGATCGCGTAGTCGATCTGCACCGGTGAAACGGTGCTCTTGATAGCAACAGCGCGCCCGTAGGCGTCCTTCGCGGCGGCCCACAGCGGCAAGTCCGCACCGGCCAGGGCGGCGTTGGTCTGCGCTTCCTGCTGCTTGGCGGCGGCCCAGTCGAAGTACGAGTTACCGAGCTGGACGAGCAGGTCGAAGTTCTCGGGATCGCCTTGGAGCTGTGCGGTGACCGCTGCGACCTGGCCCTGGAACTGGGTGTCGGCGGCCGACACGGTCGATGTCGTCTCGGACGCGGCGTTCGGATCGGCCGCGAACGGGTTCGACGCGATCACCACGAACGACAACGCGAACGCAACGATCAGCACGATCAGGGTCACCTTGACCCACGCGGGCGAGTTCGCCTTGTTGATTGCCACGTGCTACCTCCCTGTACTCAACGAAAAGCGGGCCCGGGGTTCGGCCGGATAGCCGGACACCGGGCCCGTCTCGGTTCTCGTGCGGACTAGTTACCGGTCGCTTCGTCAGAACCCTCAGCGCCGGGCATCCCCTCGGGTGCTGCGCCGCCGCCGCTGATGTCGGGGTGGCCCTGGGGAAGCTCGCCGCCCTCCAGCTGCTCGGGGCTGAGCTGCGGAGCCGCCTGCTGCTGCGTCGCACCGCCGGTCGCCGCCGGAGACACTACCGCCGCCGGTACCATGCTGCGGCCGATGAACAGGCCGATGATGACGCCAAGCAGCGCTGCGACCACGGCGACGAGCGCGGTGACCGTCATCGTGACGCTCTGCTCGGAACCGCTGGCGGGCTTGGGAGAAGAGCCGCCTGAGCTGCCCTTCTTCGCCGGAGCCGACTTCTCACCGGTCTTGGTAGGCTGCTCGTCCTCGTCGAAGAAGAAGTCCTGGTCGCTCACTGTGGCAATCCTCCGTGTCGTGGGGCGGGAGCGCCGATGCGCCCGCCTGTGCCTGCCTGAACCCGCGTAGTATAGCAGACAGATTATTCTGCCTTAGGGACGTTACGCGCACCGATGAGCAACCCGCGCGCCAAGCGCGCGAACCACACAAGACGACTACGAGCGCAGCTTCATCCGCATCTCTTCGGCGCGCGCGAAGATGCGCCCCGGATCGAGCTGCGGCCATTCGCGACTCTCGTAGACGACGGTGCCGCCGATCATGGTCCACAGCACGTTCTCCTGGTTTGCGGTGTGCACGAGCGTGCTGTACGGATAGTGCGTGGGGATCTGGTGTGACTTCGACAGGTCCACCGCGATGATGTCGGCCTGCTTGCCCGGCTCCAGTGAGCCCACGCGGTCGTCGATCCCCAGCGCTCGCGCGGCGTCGAGCGTCGCCATCTTCACGAACTGCCTGCCGATCATGAAGTGTTCGTCGCCGAGCACAGCCCTCTGCAACAGCAGTCCGATGCGCATCTCCTCGAAGACATCCATCGAGTTCGACGCCGCCGGTGAGTCGGTCCCCAGGCCCACCCGCAGCCCCGCCTTCAGGAACGTGGCGATGGGCGCGATCCCCATACCGAGCTTCGCGTTGCAACGCGGGCAGTGCGCTATCGCGACGTCGTGCTGCGCGAGCACCTCGATGTCGGAGTCGTCGACCTGCGTGCAGTGCACCGCCATGATGTTGGGAGCGTCGAGGATCCCCCACTGCAAGACGTAGCGAACCGGGCTCACGCCGGTGGGTAGCCACAACGGAGCGTTGGCGTCGAAGATCTCGCGCACGTCGTTGGCGAGCATCGAGGATCCGTACTTGACGAACTGGACTTCCGCGCGGCTGCCGGCGAGGTGAAGCGAGACGGGCGTCCCGTCCTGCGCATAATCGGCGACGCGCTTGAACAGCTCGGGGTGACACGAGTAGGGGGCGTGGGGTGCGATGCCCACCGTGATGCGGTCGGGGTCGGTCGCCTGCCTCCAAGCGCCGATATCCTCGATCGCACCGGCCATCACGCTCTCGACCTCGCGCTTGTCCATCGTCGAGAGTTCGCGGTAGATGAAGCCCCTGAGCCCCGCCGCGTGCGCCGCGCGTCCGGATGCGCCGGTCTCGGTCACGTCGGCGACCGTGGTGATCCCCGACTGGAGCGCCTCAAGGGCGCCCAGCAGCGCCGAATCCTCCCAGTCCTGGGCCGAGAAGAGCTTCTCTTTCTGCAGGAGTTGGTACTTCCAGCTCGAGTACGGCAGGTCGTCGACGAGCCCGCGCATGGCCGTGTACTCGAGATGGGTGTGGAGGTCGATGAAGCCGGGCAGCAGCGCTGCCAGGCCGAAGTCCTTGACCGGCTCATCGGGGTGCAGCGCCTTGAGATGTTCGAGGTCGCCGATCTCGACGATCTCGCTGCCGCGCACGAGCACTGCGCCGTTCTCGATGTGCGGTGCCGCGATCGGGAGCACGTAGCGCGCGGTGAGAATCATGACGTCCCCTCTGCGAGATTCGACCTGGATCCGATTCTACCGCACGGCCGACAGCGCACGACCTACTTCGTGGCGGTGTGCAGCGCGACGATGCCGCCCGTCATGTTGGTCCACTCGACCGCCGAGAAGCCCGCACCGCGCAGCTCGTCTGCGAGTTCGGTCTGCGCGGGGAAGCGTCGGATCGAGTCGTTGAGGTAGACGAAGCTCGCCCGGTCGCCGGTGAGGATGCCTCCGATGGCCGGGATCGCGTAACGCAGGTAGACGTGGTAGAGACCGCGCCACGGTGCGAAGGGCGGTCGTGAGAACTCGAGGATCACGTAGCGGCCGCCGGGCTTGAGCACGCGCATGACCTCGGCGAAGTTGCGCTCTCGCTCCGGCAGATTACGTACCCCGAACGCGACCGTGACCACGTCGTAGGTCTCGTCTTCGAAGGGAAGCCGTTGAGCGTCGGCGAGTTCGAACGCGAGTTCGGTCGAGCCGCGGTGATCGGCGGCCTTGCGCTCGGCCACCGCGAGCATCTCAGGGGTGAAGTCGGTGACCATGATGCTCGCCGGATGCGCCTGGTCGGCGATGGCGAACGACACGTCGCCGGTGCCGGCGCACAGGTCGAGGACCTTCTCGGGACCGGAGATCCCACACGCCTTGACGAGCTTTCGGCGCCAGAGCCGGTCGATGCCCAGGCTCGCGAGGGCGTTGAACGTGTCGTAGCGGTTCGCGATGCGGGAGAAGATGCCGCGAACGCGGTCGGTCGTCGCCTCGCCGGGTGCCGGAGTGTGGTCGGTCACGTGATGCTTCACACCTTCGGGGTGTCGGGCACGCTGCGCACGGGCGGCTTGGGATGCTGGTCTGAGTGCGCGGGCGGGTAGTCGCCCTTGTTGCGCCCGAACAGGTTAGCGACGTTCTCGCGCACGAACAACCCGGCGGCGGCGGCGACATGTGAGACGCCGGCGGATGCCGGCCAGTTGAGCTCGGACTTCTCACAGACCGTCGACTCCGAGAGGCGCTCGAACTCGGTCTTGAGGGCGAGCAGCGATGCGTCGCGCGTCACGAGCGGCTCTTCCATGATCTGGTCGATCCGGCGCATCGCCTGTCTCGCCTCGCCGATCCGTTTCTCGGTGATCGCCACGGTAGCGGCGTCGACGATGCCGGCCTCGCCCTTGATGCGGTTGATCGCGAGACCCGCCTCGTACGTCGCATCGACCATCTCGTCGGGCGTCATGGCGTCGCTCTCGTAGTTCATGATGTGCTTCCACGACGGCATGACGAGCCGCTCGCGGTGCTCCTCGAGTGTCCGGGCGCGGAGCTTGTATCCGTACTTGTCGGGATCGTCGAAGACACGCGAGCCCGGATCGAGGAACGGCGCCATCGGGCTGACGAAGCACAGCAGGCGCGGGTCGTTGCCCGTGACCTCGTAGAGGTGCTTGACGTACTCGGCGGTCTCGCGGACCGACTCGGCGGTCTGGGTGGGAATGCCGGTCATGAAGTAGAGGTCGAAGCGGCTGCACCCGTTCCTCAGCGCGGCCTTCACGGTCTCTTCGACCTGGTCGATCGTGTAGTGGCTCTTGCCGAAGGCGGCGCGCACGCCGTCATCGTGACTCTCGACGCTGATCTCGACCGACCAGTCGGGCAGGTTGGAGTCGAGGAACTCGTAGAACTCCTCGTGCGGCGGTTTGAAGAACTCGAAGCCGATGGGGTTCTTGAGGTTGATGTCTTTGAGTCCACGCACGAAATCGCGCGTGTACTCTCGGCCGGCCTGCAAGAAGTCGTTGAGCACGAAGATGGGGCCCGGGATGTAGCGCTGGATGTGCTCGATGTCGCGCACCAGCAGGCTCGGATCGCGGAAGGCGACCTTGTCGCGCCCGAAGTGCTCGCGGAACGAGTACGCCGAGCCTCCGCACGTCACACAGTCGTGCGTGCAGCCGCGACAGATCAGCGACGCGCACACCGGGTACTTGAGCCACTCCTTGAACGGCACGACGCCCATCAGGTCGCGGTAGCGGATGACCGACTTCATGTTGAACGAGTAGTCGAGCGAGATGGAGTCCATGTCGGGCGGGACCCACGCGAGCGGGTTGACGTGCACGTCGCCGGTGGCGTCCTTCCAGGTGAGGTTGGGGACCTCGGAGAGGTCGCCGCCGCCTTTGAGGACGTCGAGCAGCATGCGGATGGGCTCCTCGGTGGAGTCCCCGCGCATGACGAAGTCGACGCAGTCGTAGCCGATGAGCTCCTCATGGAAGTACGTCGACGACAGGCCGCCGAAGATCACCGGCTTGGTCGGGTGCGCCTTCTTGACGAGCTTGGCGATCTCCACGGAACCGTGGGCGTGCGGCAGCCAGTGCAGGTCCACGCCGAACATGCGCGCGTCGAGGCCGCGGATGTACGCCTCGACGTCGAAGTTCGGCTTCATGAGCATCAGGACCGCGAGGTTGACGATGCGCACGCGGATGCCGTGACGCTCGAGATACTCGGCGATCGTGGTGAGCCCGATCGGATACATCTCGAAGATCGGGGTCGACGGGACCATGTCTGAGACAGGCCCGAACATGATGGAGCGCTCGCGGAAATCGTATACGGCCGGAGCGTGCAGGAGCACAAGGTCGACTCGCGACATGTAGTGGCAGTTCCTTTCGGTCCAGATATGTCCGGACCCCTAGGACGGCACGCCGTCCTCCCTTCGCTCCGGCGGTCTCACGACCGGCAGAAGCGAGCACCGAGTATAGCATCGGATCTGTGGACCGCTCCCCCGCGCTCAGGCGGCCGGCGGGGCCACCACGAGCACGGGTTCCGGGTGAGCGATCCCGCCCGATCTCAAGCGTGGAGCGGGTCTACTCGATCCCGCCCCTCACGTGGCATTCTGCGCAGTAGGTGGGGCTGTGACACTCGAAGCACGCGCTCGCACCCGTCTGTGAGACGGTCGCCGGATGCTGCATGCGCCAGTCGGTCGCCGTGTAGGGCACGTCCAGGCTCGCGCCGTGATGGCACTCGTCGCAGAAGCGATCGGCGTTGCCGTGACAGTTCGCGCAGACCGTCGGGTTCTCCTGGCCGGTGGTCCCGTGGTCTTCCATGAAGTCCGCGGGGTGCGGCATGGGCACGCCGTGACAGTCGGAACAGAACTGCTCGCTGTGGCAGGTGTTGCACTCGTTGATCGACTCGACCTTGGGCAACTCCTCGCCAACGCCCGTGCTCTCGCCGTGGCTTCGCTCGGCGGCGTCCACCTGTGCGGTCGTGTCGTGCGCGGCTTCGTACGTGCGCACGCGTGAGGTCTCGACCGACGCGAGATCCGCGTGCCCCTCGGGATAGAATCCCTCCGCGAGGTGGCTCTCCGGCTTGAGTTCGAAGTTCGCCGGGTGGCACGCCGCACATTCGCCGGGCGCCTCGAGTCCACCTTCGGGCGTCTCGCCCTGCGAGTGGCAGCGGAAGCACGCCGTCATCTCCATGAAGTCCTCGTGCGGCTGGTTGGGCTTGCCCGTGGCGGGGTCGGTCAACGTGAGCTCGAAGTCCTCGACGTGCGCGGTCCGGTTGTGGCAGATGCCGCACGTGACCTCTTCCTCGCCGTGCACCTCGTGATCGATGAGGATGCCCGGCGAGGGCGTCACGACCCGCTTGTCCAGATTGTGGCATTGCGTGCACTGCTCGGAGGGCATGACCGAGGCGACGTGGCTCTCGGCGTTGAGAGGCAGCTCGAAGTTGTTGGTGACCGTCAGATAGAGCTCGCCGAGCGCCTCGGCCTTGTGCAGGATGAAGGTGACCGGGCCCGCACCCGCGGGCATGTGACACGCCATGCAGCTGATCTCGCTGTGAACCGAGTGCTCGTAGGCGGTGATGGTGTCGTCTTGGACCTTGTGGCACCCCTCGGCGCAGAACCAGCGCGTCGACGTGATGCCGAGCGCGGCGATCATGACCGCGGCCAGCACCAACACGGCCACGATCCCCCACAGGATGTAGCGCGGGCGCCGTACCGGGTCCTTGAAGCCAGCAAACGAGATTCGGGGCATGAGCCGTCCTCTAGTAGTCGATCCCGACGCGGCTACCCTTGGTCACCGCGTGGCACATCAGACACCCGCCATCATAGAACGAGTCGAAGTAGCGAAGCATGTGCTGCCTTGTCGCTTCCGTGCGGATTGTGGCACGAAGAGCTGCAGGTGAGTGGCGATTCGTCGTTCACATCATAGTTGTTGGGTTGCACCGGATGCTTGTTGTTGTAGACGGTGCGGGTGGGTCCGCCGTACTGGGACTCCGGATGACACTGGAGGCACAGGTCGGGGTTGCGGTCGACGAGCATCGGCGCGAAGTTCGAGCCATGCGGCGTGTGACACCGAATACACAGACGATCGCCATGATCGGAGTCCGAGAAGGTCTCACGGACACCCGAGTGGCACTTGTAGCAGAACGCGTTGTTCTGCGCGTCGATCAGCCCGCGATACTGCGCCGCGTGCGGGTCGTGGCAGCTGCTGCATTCGAGCTCGAGCCCCACCGGGTGCACGCTCGGCTGAGCGAACTCGTTGCTGACCCCCGGGTGGCACTCGTAGCACAGGTCGGGCTGCTCGTCGTTGAGCAACGGCCGGTAGTCCGAACCGTGGGGCTCGTGGCAGCCCGTGCAGTCGTCGTTCAGGAACGGCGCATGCTGCACGGCCATGCCGCTCTTCACGGCGACCGTGGGGTGGCACCGGAAGCACAGCTCGCGCTGGCCGGCCACCAGGATGCCCCGGTGGTCCGACGCGTGAGGGTCGTGGCAGTCGATGCAGAAGCCGTTCGCCGCCGGCGGATGCGCCTGCGTGCGGTTGATCTCCATGCCGATGGGATGGCAGGTGAAGCACAGCTTGTTGGGAGCCTGCGACAGCAAGCCGCGGTAGTTCGATGCGTGGGGACTGTGACAGCTCGTGCATCGCCCGGCCTCGAACGGCTGGTGCTGGAAGAGGTCGCCGAGCTTGAGGCCCATGCTCCCGTGACACGTCCAGCACAGCTCGTTCTCGGGTAGCACCAGCTTCGACTCGACGCCCTTGACTTCCGTCGTGCCTGCCACCTTGACGCTTCCGGGCTGAGTACCGGCGCTCGTGGTCTCACTTTGCGTGAGAGTGAACCACCACCGAAGCGGCAGCCACTGCAGCATCGTGCGAGTCCGTTCGAGCAACTGGGACGACGCCGTGGTCACGCTCACCGTGACCTTCTTGCCGTGCGGCGTGTGACACGTCGTGCATTCCTCACGCGCGAACGGATCGTGGACCGTCGCTCTCGTGAGATCGGGAATCAGTTCGGTGTGGCACTGGAGGCACTCGATGTTGCGCGCAACGAAGCGGGCCTGCTGCTGGCCTCCGCTGAGCCACACTTCGACCGAGGTCACGCAGCAGAACAGGAGCAGCACGAGGAGAACGATTGCGACCACGAGACCCCACCAGCGGCGCCCGCGCTCGACATCCCGTTCTTCGGAGTCGGTTTCGATGTCGTCGGTGACGACGTCGGGCTCGGTCAACGACCCTCCTTGGCGCCACTCAGGCGCCGTTGTGGCGGCCCTGTCCGTGGCGAGATACACCACGTGAAGTCTAACACGCGCATGTGTAAGGCTGAACCACCCTTATCGGCTCACTCGGTGGTGAGTGCCCCGAGTCTGAGCAGCCCCGCGTGCGCCTCGGTGAAGTCGGGCGCGGCCTGCAGGGCGAGCCGGTAGCGGTCGATCGCGGGCTGGCGCTCGTCCGAGGTTCTCGAAGGCGAGCCCAAGGAGGTACTGAAGCTCCGCCGAGTCGGGATGAGCGTCGACAGCCGGACGAACCGCGGTGACCATGGTCGTGTACTGTTCCAGGCCTGCGTAGTAGCGGCCCAGCGCGGTGGCCGCCAAGCACGTGCTCGGGCTCGATCTCGAGCACCTTCCACAGCGAGACCTCGGCCTCCTTGCCCAGGCCAAGATCGCGATAGATGATGCCTTGCTGGTAGAGCGCTCCGGTGTTGGTCGGGTCCTTGCGGATCACGAAGGCGTACTGGTTGAGCGCCAGGTCCCACTGCCGAGCGACCTGGTACGCGTAGCCCAGGCTCATGCGCGCGCGGATGTCTTCGGGGTCCCTGCGCACGGCAGCGGTCCATCGCTCGACCTCGGCGTTGGCGACCTCGGCGACCGCGGTGGGCCGCTCGCCGATGAAGCCACGCAGATAGTAGCCGCCAAGACCCGGCGGCCAGGAACACCGCGCCGAGCACGCAGACCGCGACCCACAACGGCACGGTGGCGTCGCCGGTGCGACTGCCCGGTATCCGCGCCGCTATCGGCGATCGTGGGGGTGGAGCTGTTCTCTTCGCTCATGCGGGCTATCCTCGCGGACCGTCGTCGCGCGTCGCTCTCACGGCTGCGTGGTCGCAGACGCGGCCTCGGCTCTGATCTTCTCCGCCTCGGCTACGGCTTCGGCAGAGTCCGGATAGCGTTGTAGCAACTCGAGTGCCTCGTCGGTGCGTCCCTGGATCACGTAGACCTTCGCGAGGGGCACGACCGCCTGGGTGATACGCGGATCCATCTTGAGCGCGTAGGCCAGATGCATCTCGGCGGCGCGGAAGCGTCCTTGCGCGATCAGGGCACGTGCGAGCTGGACCCGGACCGCCGGCCCGTACGGCTCGACGGCCACTCCGTCGAGCGCCACCTCGACGGCCTTGTCGTAGTAGCTCGTGTCGAGCACGTCGCCGCCGATGTTGTAGAGGTTCGACAGGAACACGTAGTTGTCGTACTCGGCCGGCACGAATGCGATGGTGTCTCGCAAGGCCTCCTCGGCGGCGCGGAAGATCACCTCGGCTTGCTCGCGTGTCGCGCCACCGTTGATGGCGGCGATGAACTCGTCGGTCGAGGCCACGCCCACCTCGGCGCGGTAGATGTCGTTGAACGGGTTGAGCCGGGCGGCTCTGCGGGCAAGGCCGTTCGCTCGGCGCCCTGAGCGCTGATGCGGGACTGCAGGTAGGCGTTGTCGGCGGCCATGAAGACGAACTGGTAGCCGATTCCCACCACCGCGAGGATGCTCACGACGACCGCCACCGCCACGCCCCAGCGGGGACGCGGCACCTCGATCGAGACCGCCGTGGGCGCGACGAGTATCGCCATGAACGTCCAGAAGAGGAACGACGAACCGGTCACCGAGAGGCCGAAGAACAGGTGCACGATGTAGGCCGCGCACGCCGCCCAGATCCCGGCCAGGATCATCCGGTTGGCGTCCTTGCCGCGTGCCCACACGAGCGGCCACGAGCGAACCGCCGCCCATCCCGCGATGCTGTAGAAGCCGAGCATCCCGGGGATGCCGATGCCGCTGGCGAGCTGCAGCGGGTAGTTGTGGACGTTGTCGGCTACCGAGAGGTACCCGGCCGCGGCCACGTACTCGACCGGCTTGTACTGCGGGAACAGCAGGCGGAACGTGTCGGGCCCGAACCCGAAGATCGGCCGGTCCTCGATCGCGCGCCCTGCGGCACTCCAGATCTGGAAGCGGGTGAGGGCGCTGCCCTCGTTGAACTTGAAGATCGACACCACGCGCTTGCCGAAGTTCATGACCTCGTTGGGGTTGGACATGCTCCTGCCGATGACGACGCTCGCGACCGCCGCGACCGCCGCCGAGAAGCCCCAATCGACCGTGCCCCACGGAGCGCGCTGGCGCACGGCGAAGAGCACGATGAAGAACAGGCCCACCACCGAGCCGACCCACGCGCTGCGGGTGAACGCGGCGATGACCACCCAGGAGTTGAGCAGGAAGCCGGACCAGTAGAGGATCCGCCAGTTCATCCGGGGTTCGGCAAGCGCCAGACCCAGCGAGATGAACGTCGAGAACATGAGGAACCCGCCCAGAAGGTCGGGGTTACCGTACGTCGAGAACGAGCGGTTCGCCTCGAACGGCAGCTGCCCCCAGGTCAGCGGGTCTGCGCCCAGGCTCTGCAGCACGCCATAGCCGGCGACCACGAGCCCCGACCAGAAGAGCGCCTGGGCCATCTGCCTGATGCGCGACGGCCGGTCGGCCATCTGGACCACGAGGAAGTAGATGACGGCGTAGTTGATGAACGACAGCAGGCCCTCGAACCTGCGGTACTTGCCGAAGAACGCCGTGGGCGGGTGGATCGAGAAGATGGTCGACACCGTGACCCAGGCGAGAAACGCGAGGATCGCCCAGTCGATGGGCGTGTGGCGGATCTTGCCGCCGCGAAGGGCCATGTCCCACACCCATGCGCCCAGCGCGATCAGGCCCAAGACCCGCTGCACGAACACCTTGATGATGTCGAACTGGTCGTAGGTGATGGGGGTCGTCATCCCGAGGAACGACCAGTTCGAGATGACGATGGGGGTCACGAACACCATCGCGAGCAGCGCCCACCACGACACCTGCCGATAGATGCTCCACTCTGCGGCGGCCGCCGCCGCCCGCGGATCCTGAGACAGCGGCAGGTGCGGCGGACTTCTTGCGTTTGGCCATCGGGAGGGTGCTCCTGTCGGATACGGCTAGCGGGCGCCTCGGCCCGTGAGAACGACTCTGAGGGTTTCTAGCACGATTTGCACGTCCATCGCGAGGTTCTGATGGAACATGTAGATGAGATCGTACTTGAGCTTGCGCTCAGGGGTGGTCGCGTAGCCGCCCGAGACCTGCGCGAGACCCGTGACGCCCGGCTTGACGCGAAAGCGCTCGCGGTAGCCGGGGATCTCTTCGAGGAACGACTCGACGAAGTACATGCGCTCGGGCCGGGGACCCACGAAGCTCATCTCCCCGCGCACGATGTTGACCAGTTGCGGGAGCTCGTCGATCCGGTAGCTGCGCAAGAAGCGGCCCACCGAGGTGACGCGCGGGTCGTTGTCCTCGGCGAGCACGGGACCGGAGAGCTTCTCGGCGTCTTTGACCATGGTGCGCAGCTTGTAGACGTCGAACGGCTTGAGGTCCTTGCCCACGCGCTCTTGCTTGAAGATGACGGGGAAGCCGTCGTGAAGCGCGATCGCGAGCCCGGCGACGAGCAGCACCGGGCTCAGCAGCACGAGCAGGAACACACCGCCGATGAGGTCGATCGCGCGTTTGGCCGCGGCGTAGTAGCGGGGCACCGACGTGCTCGTGATCTGCATGAGCGGGATGTCGCCGATCAGCGCGTCGACGCTTCCGATGAAGATCTCGTAGAGCTCGGGCACGACATCGATGCGGACGTTGAGCTCGTCGGCGAGCACGAGCGACTCCACGAGCTCGCGCAACGCGACCGGGCTCACCACGATCACGCGGTTCGCACGCTGCTCGCGCGCGATGGTGGCCACGTCGCTCGCACGGCCGAGCACCGGAAAGCCGCCGGCGTCGTGAGCCAACGTGCCGTCTTGGGCGGTCCTGGTGTCGAGCAGGCCCTTGACGCGCCATCCCCACTGCGAGCGGTTGGACAGCTCGTGCGCGAGTTCCACCGATACAGGGCCGGTGCCAACGAGCAGCACCCGCTGCTCGGGCCAGCGGATACGCCCGAAGTGGAGGAAGAGCAACCGCCAGGAGACGAGCAGCGAGATGACGAGCGCCCAGCCGATCGGGATCGTCAGGCGTGCCCAGCTCTCAGCCCTCGGGCCGATGAAGAACGCGACGGCGGCCACAACGATGATGCCCACCGTGACCGAGACGGTGACCGTGCGGATGACCGTCCACGCGGTCTCGGTGCGCTCGGCGTCGTAGAGGCCGTAGGTCCACGCGGTGCCCAGGTAGACGAGCACCAGCACCGGCGAGATGAGCAGGAAGGCGTTGAAGTTGAACGCGGGCAGGTTGCCACCGAAGCGCAGCAGGAACGCGGCGACGAAGCCCGCGAACACGAACACGGCGTCGAGGATCACCGACAGCGCGATGAATCGTCTGCGTGACACGGCTTCCTAGACTCCCGTCTTCTTCGCGTGCAGGGCGATGGCCTCGTCGTAGACCGCGACGGTGTTGTCGACCATCCGCGGGATCGTGAACTCCGAGAGCGCACGGGTCTGGGCCTGAGCACCCAAGCGCGACCTGAGCTCGTCATCAGCAAGCAGCGTGCTCAGAGCCGCCGAGAAGGCCTCGACGTCGCCCACCGGGACCGTGAGCCCGGTCACGCCGTCGAGGTTCGCATACGGCACGCCGGTGGTCAGGTTCGTGGACACGACCGGCGTGCCGGCCGCGTGCGCCTCGATCTGGACGAGCCCGAACGCCTCGCTGCGCGCTACGCTGGGAAGCGCGAAGACGTCGGCGGCGTGGTACCACGCCGTGAGCTCGGCGGTGTCGACCGGCGCGAGGAAGGTCACGCGATCGGCGATCCCCGCCTCGGCGGCGATGTCTCGCAGCTCCTCTTCGAGCGGACCGGAGCCGATCATCACGAGGTCGGCATCGACGCCCGACATCGCGCGAACGAGCACGTCGGCACCTTTGTAGTAGATGAGCCTGCCCACGAACAGCACGATCTTGCGCCCGCCGTGCGCCTCGCGCAGCTGAGCCGCCCGGGCGGGCGCCTCGGGGTCGTGCGCGATCATCTCGACGTTGAGGCCGAAGTTCACGTGGCGGCACTTGTCTGCGCGGGCGGAAAGGAACGGCGAGTGCTCGATCATGTTGGGTGACGAGGCGATGATGAGGTCGGCCCGGTCGAGGAAGCGCTCCATGAACGGCTGGTAGGCCCGCCCTGCCACCTTCTGCCGCACGATGTCGCTGTGGTACGTGACCACGGTGGGGATTCCGGTCTTCGCCTGCAGCCACGCCAGCTCGCCCCACGGGTACGGGAAGTGGCAGTGGAGGATGTCGGGCGGCGGTGTGCGCCGAGCCTCGGCGCGCAGCTCGGCGGCGAAGCCCCACGAGATGGGAGTCGAGGAGAACTCGGTCGCACGCGGCAGGCGCACCACGTCGACGCCGTTGATCTCGTCTTGGGCCCGCGTGTTCTCTCCGTTGCACACGATCGCGCGCACCTGGGCGCCAGCGTGCTCGACGAGCCCCTCGGCCAGATCGCGCAGGTGGAACTCGATCCCTCCCAGATGCGGCGGGTAGTACTTGTTCACCATCGTGACGCGCAGCGGGCGTGCTGCCATTACGCTCCCTGGGCCATCGTGCGGCCGGCGGCGAGCAGGTCATCGACCACGCCTGCCGAGGAGGCCTCGGCGTAGATGCGTACGAGCGGCTCGGTGCCGCTGGTGCGCATGAGCAGCCACGCGTCGTCGGCGAGCAGGAACTTGATGCCGTCGGCGCGCACGATCTCGCGCACCTCGACGCCGCCCACCTGCGCAGGCGCGAGCCCCGGCCACGTCGCGACGAACGCTTCCTTGGCCTCGGGGGTCAGGCGCAGGTCCACCCGGCCGTACTCCATGGGGCCGGTGAGCGCGAACAGGTCCTCGACGAGCTCGCCCAGTCCGGCACCGCGCTGCGCCATCATCTCGGCGAGCAGCATCGCCATGAGCAGACCGTCGCGCTCGCGCACGTGGCTGGGGATGCCGATCCCGCCGCTCTCCTCGCCGCCGATGAGCACGCCGCCCTTGACCATCTCCTCGTAGATCCACTTGAAGCCCACCGGCGTGGTGACGACGTCGAGGCCCAGCCGAGCAGCCAAGCGGTCCACGATCACCGAGGTCGAGAGTGTCTTGACCACCTTGCCGGTGAGGCCCTTGTCCTCCACGAGGTGGCGGGTCACCAGTGCGATGATGCGGTGCGGGTTCACGAACTCGCCGTGCGCGTCGATGGCGCCGATGCGGTCGGCGTCGCCGTCGGTCACGAAGCCGGCGTCGAAGCCGCCGTCGCGCACCGCGGCCGCAGCCTCGTCGATCCACGGTGGGATGGGCTCGGGGTGCAGCCCGCCAAAGCCGGGGTTGCGCTGCGCGTGCAGCTCGTGGACCTCGACGCCAAAGGAGCGCAGCGTATCGGCGAGGTAGGTCTGACCGGCGCCGTAGAGCGGGTCGACCACCACGCGCAGCTTGGCGGCGCGGATCGCGTCGCCATCGACGAGCGAACCCAGCGCCTCGAGGTACGGCCCGGCGAGGTCGACAAGCTCGAACTCGCCGCGCGCAGCCGGGGCCTCGGCCTGCAAGGCGGCCTCGACGCGGTCGGTGAACGAGACCGGAGACGCGCCGCCGTCTTCCATGCGCAGCTTGAAGCCCAGGTACTCGGAGGGGTTGTGGCTCGCGGTGAGCATGACGCCCCCGATGGCCTCGGGGTCGCGCGCGACCGACCAGCACAGCCCGGGCGTGGGCAGGTACGCATCCGAGACGCGCACGCGCAGCCCGTGCGACGCGAGCACCTCGGCCGCAGCAGCCGCGAAGCTGGCAGCCTCGAAGCGCGTGTCGTAGCCCACGAGCACGAGCCCGCCGGGCTTGTCTGCCGAGAAGACCCTGCCCGCGGCATCCGCCACGCGGCGCAGGCTCTCGTAGGTGAAGTCCTCGCCGATAACGGCGCGCCAGCCGTCGGTTCCGAACTTGATGGCGGTGTGAGCGGCCATGGGAATCCCCCCGGTGGTTGCGTGCGAAGTGTGTGCTCCGATTGTCGCACAGGTCTACCCCGACCCGCGCTCCTTCATCAAGCGTCCATAGAGCCTGATGTGGGCTTCGATGCTCTGGGCCGCGTCTGCGGCCGGACCATCGATCACGATCCGCGCCTCGTCGACGCCCGCCCCTCGAACCTCGGCGGCGATCGCCTCATCGGGCACGAACACCGCTACCGAACGGCGCATCCCCAGCTCGTCGAAGCGCCGGAACAGCGCGTCGATGGGGCGCTTGCGCCGCGTGGCCTGCGAGACGACCGACAGCGTGTGAACGACCGCGACCTTCGGCACCTTCCGAGCAGCCCACCGCGTGAGCAGGTCGGCTTCGAGGCCGGTGGAGTGCACCGCCACGGGCACGTAGCGCTTGAAGTACTTGCGCAGGCGCGAGCGGGAACGGATCACGTTCCAGGTGTCGAGGATGTAGGGGTCGACCTCGATGCCCGCCGCTCGGGCGCGCTCCCCGGCGGGGCTCCGCATCACGCACAGGAAGCGCACGTTCGCGCCTTTGCTGCGCAGCTCGCTCATGACCGCGAGCCAGCGGTCCTCCACCCCGCCCTCGTCGTGGCGAGGGTTGGTGGAGATGAAGATGAAGGTGGAATCGGACCACGATCTCATTGGCCCATCACCTCCGCGTAGACACTGCGAAGTGACTCGACCATCTGCTCCACCGAGAAGCGCTCCACAACGCGCGCTGAACCGGCCGCGCCCATCCGAGCCGCCTTCGCCGGATCACCCAACACGTCACCAAGCGCGACCGCGAGCGCCTCGGAATCTCCGGGATCGACCAGCAGCCCGGTCACGCCGGACTCGACGGCTTCGGGTATGCCATCCACGCACGTGGCGACGACCGGCTTGCCGTACGCCATCGCCTCGACCACCGTGTAGGGCAACCCCTCCCACCGAGAAGACAGCGCGACAACCGTTGCGTCGGTGTACGCATCGGCGATTCTTGACCGGGGCGGAGCGATCCGAACGCAGTCGGAGAGTCCGAGTGAGCCGACCTGCGCGCGCACCTGGTCTTCAAGCGCACCCGACCCCACAAGCACGAGTACGGCATCGGGACGTTGGGCATGCACCCGTTCGAACGCGGCTATCAGCGTGGCATGGTCCTTCTGAGCCTCGAGTCGTCCCACGCACAAGATCAGCGGAGCGTCCGGGCCGATGCCCAGCTCGCTGCGGAACGCGCCCGATGCGCCGGGCGGCTGCGGCAGTGCGATACCGTTGTAGACCACCCGTGAGAGCGCGTGGTCCAGAATCCTCAGTGCGACGCCCCGGCGAAGATCGGCCTCACACACCGTCACGAACCGCGCCGTCTTGGTACGCAACAGGCGCTCAGTATTGAGCAGGACCGTACGCCGCATCGCGCCACCGGAGCGATCGACGTGAATGCCGTGCACCGTGTAGACCACGCGCTCCGACGCTCGCGGATCGGCGAGGCGCGCGAAGAGTGCAGCGCGGGATCCGTGCGCATGCACTATGTCCGGCTGGAACTCGCGAATCGCCTCACGAACTCCTCGGACACGGCCCACCGAGAAGCCTGCATCGATCGGCGACGCGAATGTGGGCACGCCGAGCGCGCCCGCGAGCGCACCGAGGTCTCCCCCGGACGGCGCAGCCAGTCCCAGCGCGTATCCCGCACCGCTCAGCTCACGCAGCAGGTCGGCGACGTGCTTCTCGCCGCCCCCACTCGTGGCATGTGCAGCGGCGACCATGAGCACGCGAGGCGCGGCACTCATCGTGCGCGCCGATGCGGCCGGACGAGCCAGGCCGCCTTGTGGGCCGCTCGGAAGACCGGCTGCGCGAGTCGAGGGCCGACCAAGGCTGAGACGCGCCGGCGGAACGCGACGTTCTTCTCAAGCAGCGCGATGGTGCGACGGGCGTGGTCGACCTGATCCTGCGAGAGACTCCCGCTCTCGATGGCGCTGAGCAAGATGCGGATGTCCTCTTCACGCATCAAGGCACCGTCTTCGGTCTTCTGCCCCGGGGTCACGCGGTACAGCGCCAGCGGTACGGGTTGATAGATGTGTCGGGCCCCCGCCATGAGCGCGCGCAGCCAGAAGTCGTAGTCCTCGTTGTAGTAGTCGGTGCGGAAGCCGCCCACTCGCGCGAACAGCTCGCGGCGAAACGCCGCGGTGACGTATATGAGGGGCTCCTCGAGCAGGTCGTCGACTGTCAACTCGAGCTCTCGGGTGAACCTCGCCGAAGCGTGATAGAGCTCTCGCCGCCCGTCGGGCAGCAGCCGAAACGCATTCGAAGCGTAGATGTCGAAACCCGGGTGAGCCTCGATGAACGCCGACGTGGCCGAGCAGTACTCGGGCAGCAGCTCGTCGTCTGCCCCCAACTGCACCACGAACTCCCCCACAGACCGCTCGATCGCTGCGCTGATGGCGGCCCCTGTGCCTGCGTTGGCCTGAGAGTAGACGCGAACTCTGGGGTCGGCCTGGGCGTGGCCATCGCAGATCTCACGCGTTCGATCCGTGGAGCCGTCGTCTGTGATGACCAGCTCCCAGACGTCCATGTCTTGCTCGAGGACGGAACGAATCGAAGATTCGATCGTGGACTCGGCGTTGTAGGCCGGCATCACGATGGAGAACCGGATGTCCTGCGCCGCCAACGGGTTCCTTTCGGTCGATAGGGACGACTTCGAGTGCTACTCTCATGCGCGAAGTCACTCCAAGTATATCGTGCCGGCACGTCCACCCGGGGGCGTGGCCCGCTGAGAACCCAGGAGCACACAGATGAAGACACTTCGTGCAGCCGTGATCGGCGCAGGCAACATGGGGCGGCATCACGTTCGCATCCTCGGAGCCATGCGCGACATCGATCTGGTAGGCATCGTCGACCCTGACGTCGACAGAGCACAGCCGCATGCCGATGCCGCGCACACCCGGGTCTTCCCCAGCCTCGACGAGCTTCCTGAGATCGACTTCGCCGTCGTGGCCACTCCCACTCAGTACCACGTGGAAGTCGCTCTCGAGCTGATCCGGCGTGGTGTCCACCTGCTCATCGAGAAGCCGCTTGCCGGCACGCCTGAAGACGCGCAACGAATCGCCGACGCGGCAGAGGCAGCCGGCGTCAAGCTTGCGGTGGGTCACGTCGAGCGCTTCAACGCTGCAGTGAGCGTGCTGGCCGGCCTGACCAAGGACCCCGTGATGGTCTCATTCGAGCGCCTGTCTCCGTACACGCCCCGGATCGCCGACAGCGTGGTCTTCGACCTCATGGTCCACGACCTCGATCTCGCATGCTGGATCGCCGGTGGCTACCCCGTTCGGGTGGAGGCCGTGGGCGCGACGGTCTTCTCCGATTCGCTCGATGTGGCGAGCGCTGTGCTCGAGTTCGAGAACGGGTGCATCGTGACGCTGCAGACCTCCCGCGCGACGCAGGACAAAGTGCGCAGGATCTCGGTCTCAGAGCGCAACCGATTCATCCTCGCGGACACCGTGCGACAGGACGTGAGCATCAAGCAGGAGACGACCGTGGAGTTCGAAGAGAACGGCATGTACCGCCAGGCGAACGTGGTCGAAGTCCCCTACCTGGACCGCAGTGGCGAGCCGCTTGCGCGGGAACTCGGCGATCTCATCAGCGCGATCCGTGAAGATCGCAGCCCGCTTGTGGACGGGCAGGCCGGCATCAACGCGGTGCGGCTCGCCTACGAGGTGGAGCAGGCTGCGAGCAAGAGCTAGCCGAGGAGCTCCGCTAGCCCATCAACGACTCTCTGCGCTGCACAGCCATCCGCCAACTTGTTCGCGAGCTTCGGCAACGCTTCTCCGCGGTCTAGAGCGTCAAGAATGCGGAGTGCCGACTTGCGGATGGCCGCTGCATCGCAACCGACTAGCATCGTCTGTCCGCTCTGCACTGCTTCCGGCCATTCACTGACCTGCCGAAGCATCAGAAGCGGCTTGCCCAGCGCAAGCGCCTCCTCGTGAACACCGCCGGAATCCGAGAGAACCAGCACCGCCGCAGACAGCAGCTTTGAGAAGGTCACGTAGTCGAGCGCCGGGAGTAGATGAACGCGCTCGGCATCTCCAAGAACTTCTCGCGCCGTCTTCTGGACCAAGGGGTTCAGATGAACGGCAAACAGGATCTGAATGTCCGGACGCTCGGCCGCAAGCTCACGTGCCGCCCGGCATGCGGACTCGATGGGGACGCCCCAATTCTCTCGCCGATGCATCGTCATCAGTACGATCTTCTTGTCGGATTCAAGCAGGGAACGCACCCCGGAATCGATGTTCTCGATCGGGAGGTCGCGCACCGAGAACAGGGCATCGATCCCCGTGTTGCCCACTACTCGGATTCTCGCGTCATCGTGCCCTTCCCGAAGAAGGTTCATGCGACATCCCTCATTGGCCGCGAAATGCCAGTCGGCCAGCTCGCTCACAAGCCGTCTGTTCGCCTCCTCGGGGAACGGCTGGTGAAGATCCTGGGTGCGATACCCCGCCTCAACGTGCGCGATCGGCACCCCGTGATAGAAGGCCGATAGGGCGCCGGCGAACGTGCTGGTCGTGTCACCTTGAACCACCAGAACGTCAGGCTCGGACTGCTCCAGCACCGGGGCGAGACGCTCTAGTGCACGCGTCGTGATCGATGTGAGTGTCTGGCCCTCCTGCATCACATCCAAGTCGAAGTCGGAGGCGATCTTGAAGACGCCGAGAACCTCGTCCAGCATGCGACGGTGTTGCGCAGTCACGCATACGATCGGCTCGAAACCCGGGTGGGCACGCAGTGCCAGAATGACCGGCGCGATCTTGATGGCTTCCGGCCTCGTACCGAATACGACGAGTGCGCGATGCTTCACGGAAACGACTCCTGACTCACTCAGCGGCGGGGCTCCCGAGCATCTTGTCATAGAGCGACACGAGCTTCACGCTCTCACGGTCCCAGTTGTAGCGCTCCTCGGCGAGCTGCCTGGCGCGCGCCCCCTTCTCCGTTCGCTCGGGATCCACCAGAAGCCGGTTGATAGCAGCGGCTATCGAGTCGCTGCTCAGCGGATCGAAACTGACCCCGATGTCATTCCCCAGCACGACCGACTCGAGGCCGGGGAAGTTGCTACAAGCCATGGGCAGGGCGGCCATCATGTAGGAGAAGAGCTTGTTGGGGGACGCGGACATGTTGTTCAGATCGGTGGGTTCGTAGATGACGACGCCAACGTCCGCATCGCGAGCATACGAGTGCAGCGATTCCTCGGGCTTGAATCCCATGAAGAACACGCGGTCGCTCAATCCCTTGGACGCCGCCACGCTCTCCATGGTCACGCGTTCCGGACCGTCTCCCTGGACGACCAGCACGGAACTCTCGACCTGAGACATCGCATCCACCAAGCGGCCGAGGGCCCGCCCCGGGGTAAGGCCCCCTTGGTAGAGCACAATCGTCGTCGAGTCACCTAAGCCCAACTCCGCGCGGAGACGGCCGGGCTCACCGAGGGGCACCAGCGGCGGGACATTATGGATGACCTCGAACGGGCGCCCCAGTCGCCGCTCAAGCTCGATTGCCAGTGCCTCGCTGACAGTCAGGGCGAGGTCCACATGGCGCATCGCCCGCCTCTCCGCCCAGCGCCAGTATCGCCAACTGACCATCGGTCGCCCTACGCCCTTGAGCATTTCGTCGAAGATCTCGAACGCGTCGTAGACGAGTGCTGCTCGGTACTTGGTGGCGACAGAAGCAGCGGCCACGAGGCCGTCGGCGTTGACGGCGTGAATTGCCCGTGGCCGGAGCTCTGAGACGAGCTCATCAAGCGCCGACTTCCTGCGACGCGCGGCTGCGATCTTCTCGAGCGGTCGACGCCACGTCGTCTCCTTCACTGAGGCGATACGACGAACAGCCACGTCCTCGAGCTGCTCGATGAGCGGCAGGCTCTCGCCACCCAGTCCAACGAGCTGCACGCGGTAGCCCGCACGGGCGAGCGCCGTTGCCTCCTTCTTCGCCCTCGTCTCAGTACGCAGGTCGTTCGTCGCGAAGATGAGCACATCGGTCGCGGAGCTTGAGGCTCTTGAGTGGTCAGTCATCGCTGCCGCCCTCATCGCGCTGTCCGAGCATCTCCTCGTACGCGCTCACGTAGCGACCGGCCACCACCTCAGGGCAGTGCGTTCTCGCGGCATAGGCCCGAGACTGTTCGCCGATGTCGACGCAGCGACACTCGATTCTGATGGCACTTTCGCAGCACCGCGACCAGCGTCCCCGGATCGGCACCAATGAGCGGAGGCTCTGGCAGTCCGGAGAGCCTCACGAACTCCGGATCGATCCGGCATACGACCGGCTTTCCCATCGCCATCAGTTCAACCGCGAACACGCCATACCAGCCGAGAAGCAGCTGGTCCACGGCCACATCGGCCCACTCGTACAGGCTGAGAGCTTCGGCGTGTGAAGTGTCTTCAACCAGTCGCAGCTCGACACCGAGGCCCTCGGACTCAAGCTGTTGGCATGCAGCCAGGACGTGTTCGGTTCCCTTGATCCCCCGATGCGATGGGGCGTGAAGAACGCGAAGTGGGCCGGACACGGAAGGCGGAACCGATGCCGAGTGCCCCGCGGTTTCCACACACTGCGGCATCCATTGTGCAGAAGGAACATCGAGTAGCAGGTCGGGGGTCGAGACGAAGGCATGATCCGCCAACCTGAGAGCGAGCTCCATCCTCCGACGCTTGGCCACGCTGCGGTCGCACTCCGGACAACCAAGCCGGCACTTATCAGTGAAGGCGTTGCGGGCTTCGCATCCTCGAAACGACATCAGGATCGGCTTTCCCAATGCCCGCATCAGTCTCACGTCCAGTAGCATAGCGCCGGGTAACGAGTACTCGAGGATGCTGTGGGCGAACACGTAGTGGAAGACGTCGTAGTGTCGAGATGCCCACGCGACAAAGCGCGCCTTCTTGAAGGCCTTCGTCAGGGTGCCCTGACCGGGAAACTCGAGATCGTAGTCCCCTGTCTCCAGGTAGACACGCGAGTTCACAGTGGCAAGATCGGCCTCGACGCCGAGGCCGCGCAGCGCTCGGGTCAACGCCCAGGGGTCATTGGCGATATTGACGGGCGAGACAAGGACTCGCAGTGGCTGCTCCACGTCAGGCCCTCTCCGCAGGGGATTGCGAACCTTCGCCACGGTAGAGCGATAGCAGGCGGCCCGCCACTGTTGCTCCCGAGAATCGCGCTCGTGCTGCAGCGCTCAAGACCGGCGGGGAGAACTGCTCGTAGTTGTCGAGCATCCAATCCATTGCATCCGCCAGCTTCGCGGGACACTCCTTCGGGACAAGCAGGCCGTTACTGTCATCGATGAAGTCCTCAGGGCCACCGCATCTTGTGGAAACGACGGGGCGGCCGCTCACCAGAGACTCAGCCGCGGCAACACTGAAGGTCTCATAGCGCGAGCTGATCACGCTGAAGTGCCCGGACGCGAAACGGGCCCCGATCTGTACAGGTGACACACGGCCGGAGAACTCGACCACGCCCGACAATCCCCATCTCACGGGCACGGCCTTCCAGCGACTGCCGATCAGGCCCATCGCCGATGAGTTCGACGACGAAGTCTCGGCGGTGCTCGAGACCCTCGCCGCGGCGGCAAGCAAGCCGCTGATGTCCTTGCTGGAGTCCGACATCATCGACACGTTGACTATTCGCTTGACGCTTGTGTCGGGGTACGAGGTGACTTCTCCCAAAGGCCTCACAACATTGGGGATGACAATCGGGTCCCGAGCGAAACCTCCATCGACCATCGCCTCGCCGAGGTAGCTACCGACGTACGATCATGCCCTGCGCGCCATCCGCGGACCGCTTCATCCAGCCTCGCAGGCTTCGCCCTGTGTTCCGCCACACGGCCCCGCTCTCGGGCAGGTAGTCAGTCGAGTGCTCCGTGATGAAGTACGGCACGCCCGCTGCCTGGCTAGGTGCGCTGCCCCGCAGCCACCGGGGAAGAGGACGTGTCCGTGAATGACGTCGGGCCTGCCCCACTCAGTCACGAAGTACGGCGAGTAGCACCGCGCAGACGGCCCGCCTGTAGCCCGACGTCAGAGCGTGCAGCCTGCGCAGATGGTCTCGCCGATTCGCGAGCGGCGTTGCGGTACGGCTGCTACGGCTCGAACCACCGGCAGGCCGTCCTCCATCGCGAACACAGGGGGCGACGATATCGGACTGAAGGCGACGTACAGCACCGCCACCTCGGACAAGGAACTAAGCGCCTCGGCCTGATCGCGAACGAAGACCCCGCTCGCATGGTGCTCGCTCGCTCGGATACCAGCCAGCGACGATCAAGACCTTGAGCCGTGGTTGCGGCTGAGCGCCAGCGGCTCCGTCACACTCACCTCTTCCAGCTCGAGAGGCCCTTGCCAACGTTCGCGCCATTGCCGGGCGCGCAGGACGGAAGAGTCGCGTGACATGGTGCAGCGCGCTGAGAGCACGCTCCCCGCCCTCGCTCGCCGGCGAGCCTCACGATCGCGATCCTGAACGCGCGGGCCTGCGCTTCCAGCCTCGCGGCCGCGAGCTCGTCTACTGTACCGCCGTATTCCAGCCGCTGCCTGTCGCGCTCGATGGCCTGCTCAAGAAGAGCGCGTCATGACTTCTCAAGCCGCCGCTGCCTGGAGGTATCGAGGTCGCTGGCGAGCACACTCTCGAGTATGCGACGTCTGTCCGCTGACTTCTGACCAGCGATTCCCTTGTTGTAGATGACGAGAGGAACCGGACAGTGATGTGTCTTGCACCGAATGCCAGGGCGCGTCGCCAGAAGTCGACGTCTTCCGCGAAGAACTCCGTGCGAAAGCCGCCGACACGCCGATAGAGAGTCCTTGAGATCAGGGCGCCCCCAGCGAAGAGATACGGCAGTCCCAGCAGCGTGTCCTCGAAGCTCATCGATACCCAGGGTCGGTCCAGTGGGTGCAGTTGAGCATGTCTGCCGAGTCCCATCTGGGTACTGGATCCATGCATTGCAGCTGTAGATGTCGAAACCGGGATGTTCGTCGATGAATGCAACCATCGTTGACATGTAGCCAGGCATCAGTTCATCGTCGGCCCCGAACTGGGCGATGAAGTCACCTCGCGCGTTGTCGAAGGCTGCGTTCATCGCAGCACCCGTTCCAGCGTTCGCCTGCGAGATGAAGTGGACGCGCGGGTCGCGCTCCGCGTATTCCTGAAGAACCGACACCGTGGCGTCGGTGGAGCCATCGTCGACGACCGATGCATCCCACTCCTCGTAGCCCTGGGACAGAATCGAGCCGAGGGTCGCGGGGAGGGTCGCGGCCGCGTTGTAGGCGGGAATCGCGATTGAGATGCGATTGGGGGACGGAGCGTTCATGCGTTCATTCTGTCAGAAGTCACGGCGGCCAACTCAGGCTGCTCTCGACAGAGCCCCGCACGATCCCTTCACCTTGCAGCCATTCGACCACGCGCGCAAACTGCCGATCCCACTGCAGTTCCATTGCGGCTTCATGAGCGCGCAGACGCATCGCGTGAAGCGCATCCCGATCCGAGGCGAGCGAATCGAGCGCATTGGCGATCATGGGCGCCTCCCACTGCTCCACGACCACACCGCACCCTCTGTCCAGCAGAAGGTTCGCGGTCTCGGGTGCCTCCGCAGTTGTCACGACCGCGAGTGAGCCTCCTAAGTACGTGAATAGCTTGTTAGGCATGCTCATCACGCTGTTGAGGCAGTTCGCTTCGATCGAGTTGAGTCCTACGTCATAACGACTCGCGCAGATCACGACCTCTTCCATCGGGCAGGGCGGCAGGAACCTCACCGTTCCATCATCATCGAGTCCGAGCTTGTGCGCGAGAGACCGTAGTTCGTCTTCCTCGCCACCAGCGCCCTGTATTGTGAGTACCACCTTGCCTCGGAGAGAAACCATGGCTCGTACCGCCTGCTCCAGCCCCCTGCCTTGCTGCAAGTTGCCTTGGAAATAGGCCTGAAGGCGTCCCGCTTCTAGTTGACCGCGCGTCTCCACGACAAGCTCAGGCCCGTTGTAGACGACGAGCGGGCGTCCGGTTCCGCTGCGCCTGGCCAGCACTGAGGCGAGTCCGTCGCCGACCGTCATGCGCATGTCAGCTCGGCGACTCAGGTAGCGTTCGATTCCAACGAATAACACACGGAAGCTCCTCGTAAGGTAGGTATGATTGGGCATGTCGATCCACAACTCGTGGGCATCGTAGATCAGCACGCAGCCTGTGCGACGCTTGATGCGATGGCCCGTCAGAAGCGTGTCGAGGTCAGTGGCCAGGACAAGATCCGGTTCAAACCCTTCACACGCTGCGGTGAGCTCCTGATTCCACCTTAGCCACTGTCGGTAAAGATCGAGGCTCAGCATAGTCCTAGGAAGGTATCGACGAACTAGTGATGCGAGTGCTAGCTTCCAGCGCCACTGCCTCTTGAGAAGGGCGTGCTCCTCGACGGCCCGGATGGTCTCCTGATCGTCGACAGCCTGCGCGACGGGGTACCAGACCGGTGCGATCCGGACTATGCGGTCGAAACCCGTCCGCTCGTCGAGCAACTGAGCGTATTCGGTTCGAACGCCCACGCGCACTACGTCGAGTCCAGTATCCGTCAGAGAGAGCGCCTCGTTGGCTGCGCGGCGATCGAAGTCGAGGCCGTTGAGGGCCAGGACCAGCGCGACGGGACGCCTCGATTGAGTCATTCGTGTACCGCTCGCGAATGCGTGGCGGCGAAACCGCCAGCGTGTATCGTTCCTGCTCGACGACCGAGTCTGATCCAGTCGGCAGGCTTCACGCAGCTTAGCAAACTTGGGAATCGCAATGATATCACGGACCCCACCACTCAGCTCCGCTCTGGAGGATCGCTGGCCGCCGCATATATGGATGCCAGCTGATCCATGACCGATTGCTCAGAGAAGAGCTCGCGGGCTCGTGCCTGCAAGAGATCGGGCGCAAAGGTGACGTAGTTGTCGAGCATCCATTCAAGCCCCGCCTTCATGGCATGCGCATCATCATTGGCGATGAGACGTCCGGTGGTGTCATCCAAGTAGTCCTCCGGTCCTCCACATCGCGTCGAAACCACAGGGCGGCCGCAAGCGAGTGACTCGGCAGCAGCAACGCAGAACGTTTCGACGCGACTGCTCACCACTGAGAAGCAGCTTCCCGCGAACATGCCGAGAAGTCGCTCATTTTCGACGCTCCCGGCGAACCTCACCGCCGTATCGAGCAGCCCCATGCTCTTTGCCCTACCTTCAAGCATGCGCCGGTCGGGTCCGTCGCCCACCAGCACGAGTTCGAAGTCCGCCCGACCTAGGCGGAGGAAGGCAACCGCATGCAGTAGCATGTCGATGTTCTTGTGGACTTCACGCATCAGCGAAACATGCAAGATTCGCTTCGGCGTGGTCTCCGGATAGGGGCTTGCGTCTCCGGTCACGGGGATGACATTGGGCACGACTGTGCACCCATCACCAAAACCGAAATCAGACAGGGCCCTTGCTTGCGCTGAACTGACTGAAATGAGTCTTGAGGCCCCCGCGACCGACTGATGAATCATCCGATCCACCCTCTTTCCCGCCCATGCCCAGTCGGTGAAGCCCGACATGAAGCTCGCCGAGTGCTCGGTGACCACATAGGGAACCGCAGCACAACGGGCGATCGAGTTCGCAACGATGGCGGACGGAAAGATCACGTGGGCATGTGTCAAGTCGGGTCGCCCCCAAACCGACTCGAGCACGTGCGCCGACTGGAGTGCAGCCCTCTCGATACCGCTCATGAGCTGGCGGAATACCTGAATGTCGCCGAGCTTCCCCGGCAGATCTGTGCCGACCCGCGCCGTGGCGCGTACGACTGGCATGTCGCCGTGCAATCCGATTTGTGGCCTTGAGCCCTCTGAGCCGATATCCAGATGCAGAACCGCGACATCGAACCGCTTTCTCAGTGCTTCGACTTGCTGCGCCACGAAGATGCCAGAATGAGGTTGGTCCTCGGTAGGGAACCAGGGTGTCGACACCAGGAGCCTCATTCGCAACGGCCGCCCGCACTCATCAGAGCCTCATCCCCCGACGTCTTGCCAGCGTTTCGCGTGTGGAACGGATGACTCCCGTAGCTCGGTGGATGATTCTAAGGACTCGGTTCCCGAGGTGCGGGCCGAACAGTCTGTCAACGAATCGTTGCAGCTTCTGAGCACCTTGCTCCATCGAGATACTGGCCTGCACATCGGCCAGCTTCTCTCGCCTAGCTGCAAGCGAGGCGCGGACCGCCATGACGTCGGCGTGGCCTAGGGTACTCGTCTCGAGCAGATCCTGGAGTATCAACACGTCCGCCTGCAATGCCTGCAGCCTGTCCGCCGACTTCTGTGTTCTGCTTATCCTGTGGATGGCGGTTCTTGCAGGCCCGTACCAATGGCTCGCCCCGAATGCCATCGCCCTCAGCCAGAAATCGTAGTCCTCCGCGAACTGGCCCAGCCGGTAGCCGCCCACCTTCTCGAAGACGCTGCGTCGATATGTCGCCCCGACGCTGAAGAAGCAGGCATTGGCCACTTCGGCGAGAGTCAACTCTCTCTCCCGCTGCCACTCATCGCCCTCGTAGACTACCTCCTGATCGCCGTTCTCCAGCAGAAAGTAGCCGTTGCATGAGTACATACTCTCACCAGGGTGAGCACTGGACAGCCTCTCGATTTCGTGAAGATGATCGGGCAACAACATGTCGTCTGCCGAGCACACGGTGACAAATTCACCGCGCGTCGCACTCACGCCCGTGTTGTACGCGCCTGCCGAGCCTTGGTTTGGTTGGCTCACGAGATGGATACGGGTGTCACTTGCCGCATACGATGCGGCTATCGCCGCTGTCGAATCGCTCGATCCGTCGTCTACTACGACGAGATCCCAGTCCTCGAAGGTCTGAATCAGGACAGCCTCTAGAGTCTCGCCAAGAGTCTCCGCCGCGTTGTAGGCAGGCACAACCACGGAGAAGCGGGGCACCGGGGATGCCTCAGCCATAGTTGGAGTACTCGCTCGCCAGCGCCTCAAGCATCTCGTCCCAACTGGGCGGCGTCCAGCCCGTGCGCTCGCGGAACCGCGTGCTGTCCAGCGAGCGGTCGATCGCGGGTATCGTCGACAGGCGTGATGTCGAGGCTCCAGCCCAAGTAGGCGGCGAGCTTTGTCAGCAGCGTGTACTTGTCGATCGGATCCACCGAGATGTGCCACAAGCCACTCAGCGTCGCGTCCGGAATCACGACATCGCGCACGACCTCGGTGAGCGCACGCGTCGTCAGCCCGCTGAACACCGCGCGCGTGAAGCCCTGAGCGACTCGTTGCGGTGCGCGGCGAACCAGCCCACCAGTCCGGTGGGGTCTCCCAGCTGCCACCCGATGATCGAGGTGCGCAGCGTGACCGTGTTGTCTCGGTCGGTCACCTCGCCAAGCAGCTTGGAGCGGCCGTAGAGATCGAACGCGTCGGGCACGTCGGCTTCTGTGTAGCCGCCGCGGTCTCCCGAGAAGACGCAGTCGGTGCTCACGTGCACCATCCGAGCATCACAGCGCTCGCAGGCGTCGCCGAGCACATGGGGCCACAGGCTGTTGACCTCGATGGAGGGAATCGCGGCCTTGGCGTCGGGCCGCTGCTTCACGATGCCAACGGCGTTGATCACCACGTCGGGGTTGACCGTCTCGATCAGCGCGTACGCCGAGCCGGCGTCGGTCGCGTCCAGACCGCCAAGAATCCGCTCACGCGGGATGCCCAGGTCGGGGAGCTGCTCGGGGTTGCGGCACACGCCCCAGACCTCGAAGTCGGGCGCGAGCACGCGAATCGCTTCATGGCCCAGCATGCCGCTGGCACCTACGACGAGTATCGCGGTGTCACTCATGCGATCCCCAGCACGATCCTCGCAACGACGTCGCTCACGTTGCTGGCCAGGTACTCGGCGGGCGGAGTCCACGTGCCGGCACTGCGCACGGCAAGGTCTATCGCGGGCAGGATCCGCTCGGCCTCGACGCCGGCGAGCAGGTTGCTCCCGCACTCGATGGTCTCGGGCCGCTCGGTCACGTCACGCATGGTCACGGTGGGAACGCCGAAGATGCAGCACTCCTCTTGCACGGTGCCCGAGTCGCAGAGCACGCAGAACGCTTCCTTCTCGAGGCGCACGAAGTCGAACAGGCCCATGGGCGGCACGAACTTCACAGCGCCCTCGGCCACGCCGAACGCCTTCATCTTGTCGGCGGTGCGCGGGTGCAGCGAGGCGAGCACCGGCATGTCGTACTTGGCCGCCGTGTCGTTGAGTGCCGAGACAAGCGAGGCGAGCCGCTCAGGGACGTCTGTCATCTCCGCACGGTGCGCGGTGACGAGGAAGTACTTGCCCGACTCGACGCCGAACTCGGTGAACGGGTCGGCGGCGTCGATCTGCGGCGCGTAGAAGTCGAGGACCTCTTTGATGGGGTTGCCGGTGACGTAGATGCGCTGGCGTTCGATGCCCTCGCGCACGAGGTTCTCGGCGCTGCGGTAGGTGTAGGGCATGAGCACCGAGCTCGAGTGGTCGATGACGCGACGGTTGACCTCTTCGGGCACGCGAGTCGTCGAAGCAGCGGTTGCCGGCTTCCATGTGGCACACGCGGATGCCCATGCGCTTGGCCACGAACGCGGCGAGGCCGGTGTTGGTGTCGCCCAAGATGAGTACGGAGTCGGGCTTCTCGGCTCTGAAGAGCTCCTCGCACTTGGCGAGCATCTGGCCGATCTGGTCGGCGAAGCCCGCACCGCGCACTCCCATGAAGACGTCGGGGTCGCGCACGCCCAGCTCGCGGAAGAACATGCCGGAGAGTCGGTCGTCGTAGTTCTGGCCCGTGTGTACCAGCAGGTGGTCGCACGACTGATCGAGCACGTCGATCACGCGCGACAGGCGGATGATCTCGGGACGGGTCCCGAGCAAGGTGATGACTTTGGTCACTTACGCCTCCAGGTAGCCCGCGCCGATGACGTCCGGAATCCTTGTCTCGAGGAACGTCGCGAGCTCGGCGTGGCTCATGAGCGCGTGCTGCCGAGCTGTAGTCGCCCACGAGCGCCGGGACAGCGACCGGGCCTGCCAGCTCGGGGAGCATCGGACGCAACGCGTAGTAGCCCTCGTGACCGAAGATCGTGCGGGTGGCCTCTTCTTCCGAGAGCAGGATCTCGTGGATCTTCTCGCCGGGGCGGATGCCGGTGATCACCATCTCGATGTCGCGATCACCGATGAGATAGCGGGCCAGATCGGTCATCTTGGCGCTGGGGCACTGCGGGATGTAGGTCTCACCAGGCGCTGCCGAGCGCACCGCGGCAAAGATGGTGTCTACCGCGTCCTCGAGCGTCAGCAGGAAGCGCGTCATGTCGGCCGTGGTGATGGTCACCGGGCCGCCCGCTGCAATCTGGTCGAGGAACAGCGGGACCACCGAGCCGCGCGAAGCGAGCACGTTACCATAGCGCGCAGCAGATGAAGCGGGTCTGCGGGGCGCGCAGGTTGCCTTCGATGTAGACGCGCTCCTGGATCGACTTCGTCATGCCCATGACGTTGACCGGCTTGCACGCTTTGTCGGTGGAGATCCCCATGACCGTCTCGACGGGGAGATCCTGTTGAGCGATTGCGCGCACGAGGTTCTCGGCGCCCTCGATGTTGGTGCGCACGGCCTCCCACGGGAAGTACTCGCAGCTGGGCACCTGCTTGAGGGCCGCGGCGGCGAAGATGATGTCTTTGTTGCGGGCGACGCGGAGCACGCTCGAGTAGTCGCGCACGTCGCCGATGACGAACTTGAGGCGCTGCTTGCAGTTCTCGAAGATGACCTCGTCGGTCGCCGCATGCTTGTGCATGAAGTCGAGGCGCATGTAGTGCTGCTTGGCCTCGTCACGAGAGAAGACGGTCACGCTCTCGGGCGTGCCCTCCGCGCCGGACATGAGCCGCTTGACGAGCACCTGGCCCAGCGAGCCGGTGCCACCGGTGACGAGTATGCGCTTGCCTTCAAAGAGCCCTGACACGAGAACCTCCGAGTACAATCCAGATGGACTTTCATGGTGCCTACGCTAGGATACGCGCTCGACTACTTGGATGCGACGGTACGCAGAAACTCGGTAAGTATTGGCGTGACCGCTTCTTGGCTGTGCGTGGCGGCAACATATGCGTGCGCCGCTTCGCCCATCCTGCCCAAGGTCTCAGGGTCGGAGAGCGTATCGGCTATCAGGGCGCGGAAGCGCTCGATATCGCCTTCTGCGCAGCGACCGCAGCCTTGCGCTTCCAGCATGCCTCCGGGATCAACATCGAGCGAGATAATCGGCGTACTCTGCGCCGCGGCTTGTAGGAAGACGTTCGGGAAGCCCTCCATGAGCGAGGTGCTCACAAGCAGGGTGGCATCCTGATACTGGGCGTCCATATCGAAGTAGGGCAGCCCCGGAATGAGGGTGAGGTTCGGAACGCTCTCCGCTTCTCTTACCACGCTCATCCAGAAGAGCGGATCCTCCTTGGGCATCACCATCACGAATCGATGCTGGGGCATCGCGCGAGCTGTCTCGACGAAGATCCAAGGCCGCTTGATCGGAGCCGCCCTTCCGACCCAAAGCACACTCGACCCTCGCAGTGACACGGGCTTCTCGGGAACGACAACGATGTTCGGAATCACCGTTGACTCCACTCCCAGTTCCGAACGCAATCGGGTCTGCTGGAGCTGCGTCTGTGCTATCACCCCGTCAGCATCCTGCAGCGCGCTCAGGTACTGGGATCGTATCACCGTGGACACGAGGCTTCCGTCGACGTCAGCATCACACGACATTCGGTAGACGAACTTGAGCCCGATCCTCCGAGCCAACTTCGATGACTGGATCGTTGAACCGCCCGCTATCGTCTGAATCAGAATCCCGTCATTCAGACCTTGGAATGGACTCTGCAGCCTAGCTTGGTTGATGAACCGTGACAGGACAGGCACTCCGTGCTGGATCGGTGGTTTCTGCGATCGGAACTCGATGCCGTCATGCGCGATGTCTGACGCATCTCGCTGCCCGACTATTTGCACGCCGAACTCGGGGTCGCGGGCCAATAGATTCGCAAGCAGAAAGACCTGCGTCTCAGCCCCTCCAAAGCGAGCGCCGTTGTGCCCTCGGAAGAGATCAAGCGCGTCGTCATGGACGAAACAGACCGTCGTCTTCGACATCGCTACGTGCTCGCCGCGTACCATGCCAGCGTCCTGCGGATTCCCTCGGCGAACTCCACGTGCGGTCGATAGCCGATGACCCGCTCGGCCTCAGCGATGGCCGCTTGGGAGTACTTCACGTCGCCGACCCGAGCATCTCGGAACTCAACGGGCAGATCAACGCCGGCCGCCTTGTTGATGGCGGCGATCAGGTCAAGCAGCGTGTAGCGCATACCGCAGGCCACGTTGACAACCTGGCCGGCGAGCTCGGGTGCCTTGAGCGCGAGAAGATTGGCAGCTACGACGTTCTCGACGTACGTGAAGTCGCGCGCCTGTGAGCCATCGCCGTTCACAACGTAACCGCCGCCAGTGACGGCGGCAGTCATGTACTTCGCGATCACGCCGGAGTACTGCGACGTCGGATCCTGTCGAGGCCCAAAGACGTTGAAGTAGCGGATTGCGAGGGTCTCCATACCATAGATGTCCGCGAAGACCCGCACGTAATGCTCGCCGGTCAACTTGCTGACCGCGTAGGGGGACATCGGCTTCGGCATCATCCCTTCGTGTTTGGGCAAGACCTCTGTGTCTCCGTAGATGGAGGACGACGAGGCAAAGACGACGCGGCGAACTCCTGCCTTGTGTGCGGCACTCATAAGCTTGAGAGTGCCGCCGACGTTGACGTCGTTGCTGGTGACCGGCGCCTTGATGGAGCGCGGGACGCTCGGCAACGCAGCTTCATGGAGTATGCAGTCGACTCCCGCAACGGCATCTTCCACGATCTCCATGTCGCGGATGTCGCCCTCGATCAGTTCGATTGCCGGGAGGCAATGCGCGAGGTTCTCGCGTCGGCCGGTTGAGAAGTTGTCGAGCACGCGGACGCGGTAGCCGCCATCGGCCAGCAGCGCGTCCACGAGGTGCGAGCCGATGAACCCGGCTCCGCCGGTGACGAGAACGGTCGTTTGTCTCATGTGTTTCCAATTCCGGGAGCGTGTCGCGCAGATTATAGCCCAGGCACCGGCCCTCGATAGGCTGGACTCGCCGTCAGGGAGTGCTGGCTAGCCAAGGGCTGTCGCGAGCGAATCCTTGCCAGCGTCTTCTTGAGTCGCTCCTCGCCAAGCAGGTTCTCTAGCCGCCCCCAGAACTGGGCGCTGGGGGCTTGAGACGCAGCGCCCGAAGCACCCGAACAACCGCTCGCTTGCCGCTATCGACGTCGATTGTTGCCTGAAGCAGCCTGGACAAGCGTACCCACTGCCTCGTCGGTAACGGGCGGCACCGTTCGTTCCTGGGCACCGCCTGTACGAACTCCAAGATGCGAGAGGCGACCAGGTCGGCGCACAAATGCTGCTCGGCGAACCGGCGACCACAAGCGCCTACCTGATCAGAGAGTCCTGGGCCGACGAGGACGCGAACGGTCTCATCGGCAAACGCGCGACAATCGTCGGGTCGTACGATGAAGGCGTCCTTGCCATGTGTGAGGTAGTGCGGAATATCCCCGACACCAGTCACAACCACGGGTCGCCCACTTGCCAAGTACTCACCCAGCTTGTTCGGAAATCCCGCCGACGAGAACTCGCCGCGTGCGCGTGGAAGCAGGAGCGCCTGAGCATGCTTGAGTATCTGAGGCACCATCGTTGGAGCGACGGCACCCTCAACGCTGACCGTCGCAGTGAGGTCCCTGGCCGCAATCTCGGATTCAAGTGCCTGTCGCCGCGCCTCAGGCGCGTCTCCGTAGATCGTCAAGCTGAAACTTGGAAGCTGGCTGCGAATCATCGCCGCGATATCCAACAAGTAGTCAATCTCGCGATGCGCGAGGCTCCCGATGTAGATAGCCGACTGCCGCTTGGGGACGACCTGCATATCTGCGAAGTTTCCAGCACGCACCATCGGGGGAATGGTGATCACTCGCTCATTCGGGACACCATGCTCATTCCAAAACCCGGCAAGATGCGTAGAGACCGCCCAAATGGCATCCGAACAGCTGCTAACGCGACGGATGTAGTCCGTTCTCGTTCTTGCGTCGATTTGCACATCGGTAAGGGCTTCGGTCGAGAATGCCAGTATCCGCCACCCCATGCGGCCCGCAATCCGGGAAGACGCGGTGAAGCATGCACAAGACCGTGGATAGACCATGACTACTCCGTCGCCATCGCCTCCGGCGAAAGCCTCCATCTCCTTCTGCAGAAGCAGCTCAAGGTACCAGTCCGGGGTGGCAATCGGGTCCGTACTCTCTCCGCACGAGCAATCGTCAAAGACACCCATTCGCATCGCGGCATGCCCATCCGCAAGGCGCGGTGCCGGTGGCGAGAGCCAAGGTGCTGCCGAAGGACAGTCTCCGAGGGTTTCAGGTAGCCAGTAGGCCTCATCACGTGCGAGGCCGAACACCTTCGCGTCGGTCCCGGTATTCCTGAAGCCGTCCATGAGCGCACCGGCAAACGCGGTGCTAGCCATGCTGTGCGGCGAACCCGCAGCCTCAATAATGAGAGCGACTTTCATTGTGATCGCTACTCGCTCGAGTTCCACCGGGCCGCAGTAACCAGATCGCTGCGCAACCATTCGAGGTACTCTCTCAGGCCGTCACGAAGGTCCATGGTCGGCCGGAATCCGAACGCAGCCTGTGCCGCATCGATTGCCGCAAGGCTGTCTCTGACATCGCCTGGCCGGGGGGGTCCGTGCACTATGCGCGTCCGCACGGCAGCCTCGTCGGTCATCATGCGCGCCAGCTCGTTGATGGCGATTCGAGATCCGCTGCCAATGTTGAACGACCCCACGGCCGTTTCCGAGATTCCCGCGCAGAAGTTGGCGCGAGCGACGTCCGACACATGTACGAAATCACGCGTCTGTTCGCCATCGCCGAATATGACGACGTCTTGCCCGCGCAACATGCGTTCCGCAATTATCGGTATGACGTTGCCGTACGCGTCGTAGCGCTGCCGAATGCCATAGACGTTGAAGTACCGCAGGCACACATTCTTCATCCCGTAGAGCTTGTTGTAGACAAGACACATCTTCTCGGCGGCGAGCTTGCTCGCTCCGTAGGGTGAGTCAGGATCCTGAGGATGGTCCTCGGGGATTGGCAGCGTCTTCAGCTCTCCAAAGATGCCGGCCGACGACGACATGACTACCCGGTCGATGCCGTGGGCGCGGGCTGCCTGCAACACGTGGAGCGTGCCCAGAACGTTGACCTCAGAATCGCGGACGGGATTCTCAATCGACCGGGTATTCCCCACGCTCGCAGCAAGGTGAAAGATCACATCGCAGTCGATTGCGGCGTTGTCGACGACGCCTGCGTGTGAGACGTCGCCCTGAATGAAGTCGGCTCCGGGCAGCAAGTTCTCTCGGTATGCGGACGAAAGGTCGTCGAGGACCACGACTGAATGCCCCTCGGCCAACAACAACTCCACGAGGCTGCTTCCTATGAACCCGGCTCCACCTGTCACTAACGCATTCACGCAGTTCCTCCTCTTGAACAGCCCCGCCAAGGACAGGCTGGCCTCGAGAGAGTCTGTCGCGCTCCTCGCGGATAAGCCCGCGCACGGCCCCTAAGTCCGATCTCGCGCATCCCTCACTCTGGCCGCGCGGTCTTGACAGGCGCGCCACCTGCCATGATTGACGCATCAACCGCTTCAAGCACGCGAACCACGTCGAGACCGGCCTGCCCGTCGCTGGGCGACTCTGCAAACCCGCGGCACACATCGAGGAAGCTTTGGACCTCGACCGCGAGCGGCTCCTGCATCTTCAGGAACGGCGCCGTGATGTCGCCGAACCGCAGAGTCAGGTCCTCGCCGTAGGACATCGCATCAGCCGGAGCGACACCCTTGTCGTAGATCCAGATCTTCTCGGTGGCCTGCATGTCGTCGAAGACGAGCATCTTCTTGGTGCCCACCACGGTGAACTTCCGCGTCTTGTGCGGGTCGAGCCAGCTCACGTGGATGTTGGCCATCTTGCCGCTGGCGAACTGAAGATTCGCAAAGACCGTGTCGTGCACCCCGTCGTTGAGGTAGGCCGCACCGGTGGCCGAGACCTGCGTGGGCGCCTCGCCCAGAAGGTAGAGCGCGACCGACACGTCGTGAGGCGCCAACGACCAGAACGCGTTCTCCTCGCGGCGCACCTTCCCAGGTTGAGGCGCTGAGCGTACAGGTAGAGCACGTCTCCCAGCTCGCCGCTCTCGATGTAGTCGCGCACCCAGCGCACCGCCGAGTGGTAGACCATCAGGTGGCCCACGATGAGTCTCACGTCGTGCTCCTGGGCCAGTCGAACAAGCTCTTCGGCGTGAGCCGAGGTGAGCGTGAGCGGCTTCTCGACGTAGGTGTGCTTGCCAGCCTCGATGGCGGCCTTGGCGAGCTCGAAGTGCGACGGAACCGACGTCGCAATCATCACCGCATCGAGGCTGTAGCGCTCGGAGAGAAGTTCATCGAGCGACGCGGCGCACGCCACGTGTGGGTAGGCGTCTCGCAGCTTGGCGAGGTTCTTCTCGGAGGCATCGTAGGCGACCACGAACTCGGCGTCGGCGAGCTTGTCGATGTTGCGAGCAAGGTTCGGTCCCCAGTACCCGAAGCCAACGAGGCCCACTCGCACAGGTGCGCTCACAGCAGTGCCTGCCTGACGACTGCCACGACCTCATCCTGCTGCTCGCGCGTGATGCCCGGGAACGCGGGCAGGGCGAAGGTGCGCCCGTCGCACGCCTCAGCGACCGGCAGGCTCGGCTGCGTGTATCCTGCAACAGCAGTCATCGCAGGCTGCTCGTGAAGCGCGAGCGGGTAGTACTTCGCGGTGCCGATGCCGGCCGCGGACAGCGCCGCCATGACCGTGTCGGCGCGCTCGGCGCTGTCGGCCTTGAGGATGTAGAGGTGGAACACGGCGTCACCGTAGTCGCGGGTAAACGGCAGCTCAACGCCCGTTACGCCCGCGAGCGCCTCGTTGTAGAAGGCGGCGGCGTCACGGCGCTGTTGGTTCCACGCATCGAGGTGCGGCAGCTTCACGAGCAGGATCGCCGCCTGCAGCGCGTCGAGACGCGAGTTGGTGCCAAATGCATCGTAGAAGTACTTGCGGCTCGACCCGTGGCTCGCGAGCAGCTTGGCCTTGGCCGCGAGCTCGGCGTCGTCGGTGGTGATGATGCCGCCGTCGCCGGCGCACCCCAGGTTCTTGCTGGGGAAGAAGCTGAAGGCGGCGGCTCGTGCGAGTGAACCCGCTCGCTTACCGTTGTAGGTCGCGCCGATCGCCTGGCAGGCGTCCTCGAAGACCTCGAGCCCATGCTTCCGGGCGATCGCATGCACGGCGTCCATGTCCACACACTGCCCGAAGATGTGGACCGGCATGATCGCCTTGGTCTGGGGGGTGATCGCGGCCTCGAGCTTGGTGACGTCGATGTTGTAGGTGCCAGGCTCGATGTCGACGAAGACCGGCTTGGCGCCAACGTGCTGGATCGCCTCGACGGTGGCCCAGAACGTGAAGGGCGTGGTGATGACCTCGTCGCCCTTGCCGATTCCGGCAGCGGCGAGGATGAGGAACAGCGCATCGGTGCCGTTGGCGCAGGCGACCGCGTGCGTGGTGCCACAGTACTCGGCGATGGCACGCTCGAGTTCGGCCACATTGGGGCCGCCGATGAAGCCAGCACCCGTCATGGTCTCGTCCCACACGGCGTCGAGCTCGGTCTTCAGGTCTTGGTACTGCGCTTTGAGGTCGAGCAGGGGTATGGCCATCTGGTAGGTTCTCCTTCGTGGACGCAGCGGTCACGCAGACCGCGATACTACTGGTTCTCGAGCAGTTCCTCTTCGGGGACATCGCGCACGACGCGGGCGGGCGTGCCCATGACCACACTACGCGCGGGGACGTCTCGCGTCACGACCGACGCGGTCGCCACGAACGCCTCTTCGCCGATCTCGATGCCGGGCAAGATGTGCACTCCTCCGCCCACGCGTGCTCCTCGGCGTATCGTCGCGCCGCGCATCTCGGTCAGCCGCTTCTCGGTGCGGCCCATGTAGTTGTCATTGGTGGTCACGACCATCGGAGCGATGAAGACGTCCTCTTCGATGGTCATGTAGGCGGTCACGTAGGCGCCCGCCTGGATCTTGGTGCGGGCGCCGATCGTGGTGTCGTTCTCGACGGTGACCGCTCGGCCCACGACCACGCGCTCGCCGATCGTGCAGCGCTCGCGCACCACCGCGCCGTCGCCCACGATCGTACCGTCGCCGATCGTGGTGCCGGCCATGACGATCGCGTGCGTGCCGATCATGCAGCGCTCGCCGACGATCACGCCTGGGAGCGGGTCGCGCTTCGCCGTCGACGTGGGTGAGAGCATGGGACGCTTGCCCACTACCGCTCCATCTGCGATCACGGTGCCCTGCCCGATCACCGCCTCGTCCTGGATCGTGACGTTGTCGCCGATAAGCACGTTATGGGCGATGACAGCTCCGTGCCGCACGTGCAGCCCCGGTCCGGAGATGACGTTGTCGCCGATGCGCACCTCGTCGTCGATGACGGTGAAGGGCGCGGGCTTGAAGTTGTCGCCTACGACGGCCGTGGGATGTACGTATGCGGTCACAGTCAGACGATCCTCTCACGCGGGGTGGGTGCAAGCGTTCGGCCTTCTGGGCCCTACATCAACTGGCTCTCGAACAGCTTCTGGTACGCATCGCCCTTCGCCATGAGCTCGGCGTGCGTGCCACGTTCGACGATGTGCCCTTCGTCCATCACGAGCAGTTGATCTGACTGAATCACCGTGGCGAGCCGGTGCGCAATCACGATGATGGTCTTGGAGCCATGCAGCTTCGCGAGCGCCTTCTGGATGTAGCCCTCAGACTCCGAGTCGAGCGCGCTGG
>CAVYQS010000013.1:0-114670 GCA_963770765.1 uncultured Actinomycetes bacterium
TCGGGCATCTGTAAATGCGCTGTTGCGGAAGAACCCCGGGGCCCGTCGATACCCCGCCGGGCACATCTCGAGATAGGTGCCGAGCGCGCTCACTGCGGCCGACGTCTTCATCTTGTCCTTGCCGAACAGGAGACGTTCCACTTTGCGCACGCCATGTGCTCCGGCGAGCGCCTCTTCCATCCAGTCATCGGTTCCCCTTCGCGAATTGTCGAGCCGCCGGAACCCACTCTTAGGGGCATGCGATGCGTCACTTCAAGACGTGTGGCGAAGGATTCGACTGCGTGATGAAAGGACTCGTGGCCGTAGATGAAGATCCTGGCCACCACCAAGCACTCCGCCCCAATCCAACTCACCGGGAGCGTAGTCGTTCACGAACCCCGCCAAACCCTCTACCCCCTCTGCGAGCAGATAGATTCCCCACCACGTTGGATAGTAGTGATGAAACGGCAAGTAGAAGCCGAGACAATCAGGCGGCGGGACCTGCATAGAGGTGGGAAAAAGGGACTGTCACGCCGGGGTGCCCTTCACCTTCGAAGACCGGCACAGAACCGGGTGTCCACCGCCAGGCTCCTTGATGCGGAGCGAGCCCATCCTGTTGCCAGTCGCCACAGTTGGGGTCAGCGAGTCTTTCACTCAGCTCGTCGAAGGGCGCTTCGGGCCGATCAACGGGAACGAAGACCCAATCATCTTCCCAACTGCTCGGCACAGGCCTTTCTTCAAAGACCTCCGGCATTTCGTGTCTCAGCACTTCTAGGTCATCAATCGCCATTCTTCTCCCCCGATAATCTTCTCAGACATTGGCAAGTAGCTTAGCTCAGTGTTCTTACTGCCCCGCGCCGTGAAACACCTGAATGGAGGTCTCTCCCCTTCCGCGCGCCAAACCCCCGGAGTCGGGCTCTGAATAGCACCCGCTATCCTCGGGAGGCGGTACTGACGCACTTCACGCGGACGTGGGGATCAGTTCTCACGTTCGTGCGTAGTCGCCTTCTGTTCGTCTGCCGCCGCGACCGAGTCGTTAATCGTCCCCGCAGAGGCATCGCGTACTGCGTCGGCAATCGCGGCATCGGCTTGCGAGCAGCACGCCAATGACCTTCGGGTTAAACACCCGAACAATGTCGGGTCGGTAGCCTATGCTATGGGTGCGCACTACCGGGGGATGGAACGAGGGGATCTGACGATGAGAGTCGCCGCCTTCCGCATCAAGAACTTCCGCAGCATCGTGGACACCGGCTGGGTGGACCTCTCCCCCGACGGCATCACCGCGCTGGTGGGACAGAACGAGGCGGGCAAGACCTCGGTGCTCCGCGCAATCGAGGCATTCAAGGGCGGAAGCATCACCCCCGATGACCAGCGCAGCGATGACACGCTCCCCGAGGTCTACCTCAGCTTCGAGCTCGAAGCTCCGCCCTCAACGATGTTCAAGAACCTGGAGCTACCCGGCGACCTGGACCGCGAGGTCAAGGAGTGGGGCATGCGGGTGAAGCTCCTGCGCCTCTGGAATGCGCAGCTCGAAGCCATTGACCCGATGCTGGATCCGGAGCAGGGCCTCGCGGAGCTCCTACCCGAGGAGGACGCCGATGAGGTGAGCGAGAGCGGACTCATCCTCAGACCGTCTCGGCGGCGCAGTTCGCGCAGGAGCTGTTCGACCACACGCCAGACTTCGCGCTCTTCAGCGATGAGGCCAGCCTGCTACCCGACCACATTGACCTCGCCGAGGTTCGCTGGAGTCCGCCGCTGAGGGCATCCACGCCGTCCGCAACTTCATCTCGGTGGCCGGCCTGACGGTCAGCAACCTCGGTAATCCGACGAAGCAGCCGCAGGAGGAGCGACGACTCCGCGATGCGAGCAAGCGCATCACCGAGTACTTCCAGGGCTTCTGGGAGCAGACCGTGGGCAAGGAATCCAAGGTCTCCTTCGAGTGCATGCTCAAGAGGCACGACCCCGAGTCGGGGAAGGGTGGCCAGCCCTACCTGGAGTTCCTGGTCAACGACAACCGGGAGAAGCTCCACCTACGGCAGCGCAGCAAGGGCCTCCAGTGGTTCCTCTCGTTCTCCTTCCAGCTCCAGGCGAATGCGAAGCAGAACGAGGTCTACACAGAACGAACCCTCTTCCTCATCGACGAACCCGGCGGGAGTCTCCATGCGAAGGCCCAGGAGAACGTCCTCCGGGTGCTGGAGGATCTGAGGGATCGCATCGAAGTCATCTACACGACGCACTCGCCGTTCTCATCGACGTCGAGGAGCTCGGAAGGCTGCGCATCCGAGCGCAGCGACGACGAGGACGAGAGCATCCCACGTTGTGAAGGACGTCCGACCGCTTCGCGGCGACAACGAGGCGGCGCTCTTCTCCATCTACGCCGCCATCGGCGCGGACCTCAGCCACCAGCGCCTCGTGGAGCGCACCGACAACGTGCTGCTGGAGGAGATTTCGGCCTACCACTACCTCCGGGCGTTCTGGAAGCTCGACGCCGAGAAGTATAGGGCACACCTGATTCCCGGCAGCGGCGCCAACACGACAGCGCCCATGTCGCCAACCTCTTCACGGCTGGGTCTGGGCTACATCGTCCTCGTGGATAACGACGAGGGCGGCAAGAAGGCAATCCGTGGCATCAAGAGGTCCCTCTTCGCGGGCCGCGACGACCTGGCGAAGAATGACCTGCTGATGCTCCCGCCGGGACCATCGAGGACGTCTTCACCCTCGATGACTTCAAGCGCTGGGTGCTCCTCGACCCGACGCTCGACTACACCGAGAGCAACGGCGACTACGTGAAGCACGCCCGGAAGTCCAAGGGTCTCCTCGCGGCGCAGTTCTACGCAGCGGTGGCGAAAGGCGACTTTGATCCGAAGAACCTCTCCCCGGAGACCCTGGTGAACGTGTACGCCGTCCTGAGGAGCATCACCGACGCGCTAAAAGCGCAGAAGACGCGCCGAGGCTAGAACGCGAGCTCAATGAGATTTGGCTGGAAGCGACTGACACCGATCACCTCGAACGCTATTCTTCCCTCGCTATGACTGTGTCGTGTAGACCGTAGTGCCTCAGTCCCTTGTGGCTCTCGATGCCCGTGTAACACAAAGAAGCATCCTCGTAACGGCGGAAGGCGAACACCGCTTGGTTCATCTGCTCAGTGTTGAATACATTGAGCCGTAGCAGCAGGTGGAAATCCTTCACCGTGAGGCCAGTGACGATTTCAAACAGTTCCGGCTCAATCTTTGTGATAACCTGCTGTAAGGTGTTTTCACGAAAATCCGTTAAATACATGAATGCTGGGATTCGGGTCGCGAACTTGATTAGTTTTTCCTGCACCAGCTTGCGCTTGGATTTGAATTCTTTCTCCTCGTCGCTGAGTTCTTTCTTCTCTCTGCTCGTGAGCTTCTTCTCCTTCGCCTTATTCTTCAGTGCTTTGATGCGGTTGCTCTTGTTGATGATGGTTTCCAGCACATTGTCGCCAAGCGCGCGCCAGCCTTCGATGCGCTCGACTGCAGCCATGGCTTCGGCATTGTCCATGATGCGACGCAGGGTGTCGTTGTCGACGTTTACTAGCAGTGCAGACTTTCCCATTTGCGGGCAAGAAGTGTCGCCGACGTGCCAGCCATCGCGATGTCGAGAATCCCGCCCGCATCGATTTGCGTCATGTTCGCACCGTCGTAGGCCAGTACGGGAAGGAACGAACGAGGTCCTTGACTGCGTTCTCCGGGTTCAGCTCGTCTGGCGAAAGACCGATCCCGTATTCAGACAGTTGGCGCAGGGCCCGAGTCGGGGCGAAGTCGAAGACTAAGCACCGGGTTTGAGAATTTCCTCTTCGGTAGGTCATCACCATTTGGGTTCATGATCGACCACGGCGATTGCACTCGGAACGCCGCTTGAAAGTAGGTCTCGGGCGACACGAGATTGCGCAGCATCAGAATCGAGCACCACTGCGATACGGTCACACCCGTAGTGAGCTTTCCGCATGACAGCGTGATCGTCTTCGTGTCGAATCCGCTCCCGATGGCAGTGCGCACCGGCGGTAAGGCTTCCAGACCGATTCCCGCCGACGCGCCTGCCGCGACGACGACCTTGTAGTCGCGCCAGAATGTGTTGTGTCTCTCCGCCAGCAGGTTCGCCATCGCATGACAGGCGGCGACCTTCGGCAAGAACCAGAATGAATGCTGAAGGTAGGGTAGTAGACTGACGTCGGAGTAGGGGAACGGCGGTCGCGTTCCGGTTTTCAGGCTCTCGACAGCTTGTGGCGCATAGGCACCACGGATGATGTCCAGCCACTTCTGCACATCGCTCTTGTGCTTGAATTGCGCCCGATTACCGGTGTCCTCAGCGGCAAAGAACTCGTTGAGGTCGAACTCATCGAACTCACCCGCGCTGGCGACAGCGAGAAGCTCATCCGGCATCTGGTAGGTGAGTAGGCACATCTGAGGAAGCGCACCGTAGGGGTTCACGAGTGCGGGTTCCCACTGGCGAACTGCCGCTTCGCACGCTGCTCATCGGTGTAGGTCCAGTTGAATATCTGCTCCTCGATGAACTCGCCAGTAGCCAACGCTCTGAACGGGGTCCCGGACAGATAGAGGTACGCTTTCGTCGTGATCGGAAGGAATTCCGTCTCTTTCTCCGACAGCACGGCGAGGTCCTCATTCACGCCCTCGAGAACAGCGGCGTATTCGAGTTTGGCCTCCTTCTTTGCGACCGCATCGTCCTCGCCCTCGAACAGCTCCTTCGCGGTCTCACGCCAAGCGCCAAAGTGGTATTCGTCGAATACGACGAGGTCCCACTCCACCTTGTGAATCCATTCGTTCCTCGGCTTGATGTTGCCCGCCTCGTCGCGTCCGAGCAGGTCCTGGAAGGAGCCAAAGTACACGACCGGCTTCTTCGCACCGATCTTGGTCGGATCCGTGTCTGAATTGCGCGAGAGGTACTGCCAGCCATCGAAGTCCACATGCGATTCCAGGTCTGACTGCCAAGCGTCCTCAACAGCAGGCTTGAAGGTCAGAACAAGGACCCTCCTGGCACCGAGTCTCTTGGCGAGCTGGTATGCGGTGAACGTCTTGCCGAAGCGCATCTTCGCGTTCCATAGGAAGCGAGGGACCGCACGCATGTCCTCATTCCAGACGGAGTGGAAATAGGCATGAGTCTTGTTCACGGCCTCAACCTGCTCGGAGCGCATCTGGAATGTCTGATGATGTGTCCCGGTGAGACGCAGGCCCTTCTGCAATTCGGTGACGGCAGTCTTCACATCGTCCGGCGAGCACCGCATCCACTCGCGAGAGCTACCGACGACGACGTTCTCATGGCCTTTGCCAGTGAGGCGCCGACGCACGTCACTGTCACGAAAGATCGTGCCGTCTTCGCACTCGGCAAGGGCATCCACGTGCAAGGTGTAGGCCTGCTGCACCTGTCCCTGGGATTGCCGGATGCGCTCGTTCACATCTGTCCTCGTTGTCTGTCCGACCTTGACAAGGCCGACATACAGCGCCGGTGGATCGTTCGGAGTCCACGCATAAATACGTGGTCGTGCCGTCGGCTTTGGCTCGACGATTTCCTCGATACTCCTACTCATGGTCGGACGCTCCACTGATCTCCATCGGACGAACCATCGTCTCGATGAACGCGATCTCACTGGCCGAGATGCCGTATTTCGCGTATAGGTCCTCGTCCGTCCATCGCCTCGTCCACTTCTGGGCTGGCACAAATGCATAGACCTTGCGCGTGGTGTGTTGCGACGGCTTGTGCAGAAGAATCAAGAGACGAGTGAGCCGGCAGGAGAGATACGACAAGACGCTCTCAGCCTGGTCCCGCGAGTCGAGGGGTCCGATGCAGAGATAGGTCTCCGTCGAAATCGAACCTGGTTCCCCAAGGAATGGTGTGCTCAGGATCCGGTGCGGGTAGGTGTCTTTGTTGCCAGTTCCTGGCGCAGCCGCGCCGACGTAGACCTTCCATTTGTCGACAAGGTGCGCACCTGTAGGGATGGAAGTCCTGTCGATGTAAGCCGTGCCACCGTTCTGATACACCAGCACGTCGCCGGTGGACTTGACGGTGCTGCCCTGGAAGAAGGTTCGGAGGCCGAACGGCTTGCTTGAGCTGACCAGTTGGTCGAAACGCTTGTCTTCGGGCAGTGACAGCGACTGAGTCTGCCCGCACTCGACGGCAACCACCTTCTTGAGGATTGATAGCCCTTCATTGAACCGGATGAACACGTCCAAGCCCTCTTCACGGAGAGAGCGACTGGCTGTCGAAACAGGCGCGTCTTTGAAGTGGGTGCTAACGCGACAGGAGCCGGGGTTGTCCCGGTCCCAGAGGAAGTAGCAGATACCGCCCTTCAATCCAACACCCGGAAAGACGTCCGATGCGCTGAGGTAGTCATCAATTGAGCGCAGACGGTCGTCGGATAGCATCGAGTCTCTGAACTCATCCAACCCTTTGCCACCCGCAAACCAACGGGCAGGAATGACCATCGACAGGTAACGCGGCTCCAACGCCTTCGCCTGCTCTATGAAGTGGTGATAGATGGGTGCTGCGCTCGTGCCGTAGCCGTCATCCCTCAGCTGGTAAGGCGGATTGCCGATTATCACGTCGAACTGCATTTCTCCTCCAAAGAGCTCGGCCAACCGAGCTTGGATGTTGTCAGCGTGGATGAACGCGTATGCGTGAGTTTCGAGGTCATCGCCACGACTGAGGGTCTTCTTGCTCGCGCCGCAGTACTTGCATCTGCCGCTCGCCCATGTGTGTTCAGTGCGCTCAAACCAGACATTGCCTTGGTCGTTCTCGAAAGACTTCGCGATGGAATGCTCGCCTCGTGCGTGCTTGGAGCAATACAGGCTTCGACGCGCGAGGAGGCTGGTGACCTGCGTAATTGCTATGCCGAAGACCTGGCTGGTCAGTATGTGATCGACTCGCCGCTCGAGGTTCGGGAACTCGTCGGCCAAGCCGATAGTGAGCCGGCTGGTGACTTCACGAAGAAAGACCCCCGACTTCGTGAACGGATCCAGGAACTTCACAGAACTGTCTGACCAGATGTCAGCTCCGTTGTGATCCTCCGCCCATGCCTCAGCCAGGGCGTCCAGCATGCTGTTGGCGAACTCCGGTGGCGTAAACACCTCGTCGTTCGAGAGGTTCGCGATACACGTCAACACGTCCGGGTTGCGACCTCGAAGCGAGAATGGCGCCTGTCCGCTCATCTTGTCCCCCCTGCAGCATCGTCCGCACCCGCGAGCGCAAGATTGCTCACTGTCAGCGGCGGGTACGTCTTCGTTGCGACGAAGACCTCGTGCTTTCCTCGATCCGCGACGAGCCTGCCCTCGTCGTGCAGAGTCGACATTTGCGCCAGCGCGTCCAAGCGGAAGTCGCGACGTTGGTACTTCCCCTTGCCCAAGTAGCCCCACTCGGCGAAGACGATTGCCTGATCGTCACTTGTGCGCATCGTCAGGGCGTCACCGTGGACCAGATTCTGTGACAACACGTAGAAGGCGGCCTCATAGATTCGGTCCGTCGCCTCGAGCGCCAGATAATCAGCCAGGACTTCGAGCATGTTCGCAGCGACACTCGGCGATGTTGTCCTCTAGTAGTTCAATACCGTAGCAACACATAAGCCCGAGAAGCGCGTAGTGGCGTCGCTCAAAGTCGGACTTGTCGAACTTGAGCTCGACCGCAGCGAGCTTGCGCTGAAGGATCAGGACGAGGAAGTTGCCGCTCCCACATGCCGGCTCAAGAAAACGAGAGTCGATACGCGCAGTCTCGCCCTTCACGAGGTCGAGCATCGCCTCAACCAACCACGATGGCGTAAACACCTCGCCGTGGTCGGCCATGCGCTCTCTCGACTTGACTAGGCTCATCGAACGCTCACGGCCTTGACTCCAATGGCTCGTCCTTAGGCACCCTTGCGCATTGTAGCCGAGACGCATTCGCACCCAAGTGTTAGACAAGTGTTAGACAGCGGCTCTGACAAACAAAACAGGCCAGACACGTTTACCATGTCTGACCTGCGTATTTACTGGTCGCGGGGACAGGATTTGAACCTGTGACCTTCGGGTTATGAGCCCGACGAGCTACCAGACTGCTCCACCCCGCAATGTTCAGTTCGCCTCGACGGCGGACGCATAAGTTAGCATACCCACTCCGAAGCGTGCAAATCAGAGGGCCGTCATGTTGCGCTCGAGCAGATTCTATGCGGGAAACCCGCCTTGCCCGACAAGGACGGTCCTTACGTCCGGTCAGGCATCTCAAACAGCGCCGCGAAGGTCGGTCAGGGGACTTAGACTCCTGACCTCACCTGCGGTTTTGGCGTTATCTCAATACGTTGAGTTAATTCTACTCGTCAGATCCGCCAAGGCCAAGTGCCGAGAGCTTGCGTCACACGACGCTCAGCGGCTCAATGCGCTCCACATCAGCGCCGATGGCCTGCGCTGCGTCCCATAGGTCGACCGCACGCTGCGCGTTGAGCCAGAACTCTGGTGAGTTGCCGAACAGCCTCGACAGCCGTAGTGCCATCTCGGGGCTGACTCCGCGACGACCGCGGAGCAGCTCGTTGACCGACTGCCGAGAGACACCCAAGCCACCCGCAAGGCCAGAGACGGTGAGCCCGTAGTCAGGCATGAAGTCCTCGCGCAGCATCTCGCCCGGGTGGGTGGGACGACGCTTCATTCGTTGTGTGTTGGCGATGCTCATCTCGTGTCACCTCATCTTCAGTGGTAGTCGCAGACCTCGACGTCGTAAGCATCGCCGCCCTCAAACCGAAAGCAGATCCGCCACTGATCGTTGATCGAGATCGAGTGCTGTCCCTTGCGATCGCCTTCGAGTGCATGAAGACGATTGCCCGGAGGGACTTTGAGATCATCGAGTCTCGATGCCAGATCGACGTACTCCAGCTTGCGCGCGGCCCGCGTAGCGACATCGGGCGGGAATCGCTTTGCACGCCCCGTTACATACAGGTCTTGGCTGCGCTTGTCAGCGAACGTCTTGATCATTTCACCAAATGTAACGTGTCACGTGACACACGTCAATCACTTCGCCTTCTCCTCGGGAGTCAGTTTCGATCTCGGTTCCCCTGATGTCGGACCGCGCGGGTACAATCAGGGTGCATCATGTTCCCGGTTCCGCGAGGTGGTCATCATGACGGTCGACGAGATCATGCGAGAGGCAATGGCGTTGGACGCGGAGACGCGTGCTTCAATCGCGCACGAGTTGCTGAGCAGCCTCGAGTCGCTGTCGGAAGCTGAGGTCGAGCGTCTCTGGGTTGATGAGGCCAGGCGCCGCAGCGCCGAGGTGAAGGCCGGTCTGGCTACAACCATCCCGGCGCGCGAATCGTTGGAGAGAGCCCGCGCCAACCGGCAGGCCTCGTGATTCTGAACATCCACGAGGACGCTGACCGCGAACTCAACGATGCCGCGGACTACTACGATGCAGAAAGCCCCGGGCTTGGCACCGTGTTTCTTGACCAGCTCGAGGATGGCTACGACAGAATCCTTGACAGCCCGTACGCCGCGCCTGAGATCGACTCCGGCATCCGGAAACTCGTCCTCGCGAAGTTCCCCTACAACCTGATCTATGAGGCTGCCGACGATACCGTGCTGATTCTCGCTGTGGCGCATCAGCGGCGGAGGCCTCACTACTGGCGTGACCGTCGACGGGCTGGATGAATCTAACAGGTGGATCGAGCAGTGAATACGCCGCGTGAGAGGTAGATTCGGCTCGGGACCGCGGTGAGCGGCGTACTGCAACTCATCCGCATCACGTTATACGCAGTTTACTCCTACTCTGCGTATAACTCCACCCCTCGCCCACTCGCCCTACTGCCCCTCGACCCACTCCCACACCGCGGCGGCGAAGCGCTTCACGTCGTCGAGCCGCTGCAGCGCGCTGTAGACCCGCTCGCAGTCGAGATCCAGGTACTCGTGGGCAAGCGCGTTCCGTAGCCCGGGCGCGCCGTCGAGAAACTCCTGCAACTCGGGACCGGCGACGCCCATCTTCAGCATCGCGGCCATCGCATCTCGGTACGAAGTGATGGGCCGATACCCGCCCACGACCGCGATGTGTGAGGCCGTGTCGAGAGCCGCTTGCAGCGCGATGTAGAGACGGTGCTCGATCGCGTATCGGAGGGTCTCGTTATCCGGATGGCTGAAGTCCTCGCCGCTCAGAGGCATGTCTAACTCGATGGCCTCCACCTCAGACAGCATCCGCTCCAGGCGCTCGCGCACCACGTGTCGATCAACGCGAACCATAAGGTTTCACCTTCTCGCTCAGCCGATCATCCAGTGCCCGAGATACCGGCTCGAAGTCGCAATACTCCCCCAGCGCCCGAATCTCAGCTTCAGCAGCAGCACGACTCGACTCACCGTGGACTCGGACACCATCGATGAGCGCGCGATGCCCCATGACCGCGCCCATGTCAGGCACCGCCACCACGTCGACCTCACGCGTCCCCAGCACCCCCGGTAGCCGCGACATCAGATCGAGCCGCAGGTCCCACCACGTCTCGCGCGCGACCCCGGGCGCCGGCAGGATCGCGATGTCCACGTCCGACATCGGACCCGCGTTGCCCCGAGCCACGCTCCCGAACACCCAGGCCGCCTCGACATCGTCGCGTGCCGAGAAGAACGCCCGTAGCAGCTCGCTCGCGCGCTCGAGCGTGACGCCCTCGGTCGGCATCGCGAGCGCGCCGAACGCTGCCGGAGCATCGGCCGCCACCGAAGCGCCGCCAAGCGCCGGCCCGCCTCGCACTGCCGATGGAGCCGCCTCAGCCGCGACAAACGCCTCGAGCGCCTCTGCGATGAGGCCGCTGCGGGTGTAGCGCTCCCGGGCGGCGAACTCGTCCGCGCGCGCGAGGACCTCCTCGGAAAGCGTGATGTTGATCCGCTTGTACATGGCACCATCGTACCATGAGTGTGTATTGATGTGTACTCCGCTCACGAGGCCCGCAGCGCCCTGTCGGTCATACGAGGTATACTCTCTGTATCACCATCGTGATACCGCACGCCGCATCCGGCCGGGAGGCCCACCATGATCAAGAAGCTCGTACGCCACGGAAACAGCCGCGCACTCATCATCGACAAGCCCATCCTCGAGATACTCGGTGCCACCGAGGACAGCGACTTCTCCATCACCACCGACGGCCGCTCGCTCACCATCACCCCGGTCAAGTCGGCCGAGGAAGAGCAGAAGGCGGCCTTCGAGTACGCGGCCGCCGAGGCACTCAAGCGCTACGGCAGCAGCGAGTAGCTGCGGGCCCACGTTCGGTTCAGCCGCTGGTAAGCCCTCGGTAGGCTGCGGGCGGTAGCGTCGCGTGCATGCAGCCTGCAGCCGAGACACCTCCGCCCCCGAGTCCCTTGTTCGCTGAGGCCTGGCAACTGTGGCTCGCCTACCGCCGGCACGGCACGCACCCGCTTCGCGCCTCCACGCTCGCCGACTACGAGAGCATCTACCGCCGCCACCTCGGGCCGGCGTTCGGCACCCTGCGCCTGTCAGACATCGACGGAGCCGCGATCGCCCGCTTCACCATCACGGCGACCGCCGCGGGCGTCTCGCCCAAGCGTCTCTCCAACGTCCTCGTCCCGCTGCGAGCGTGTCTGCGCTGGCACCACCGCATCGGCAGCCTCGATCGCGACCCGAGCGCGTGGTTCGACACCCCGTCGCGCGCGGCCGACGAGCGCCGCATCCTCACGCCGCCTCAGGTCGAAGCCCTCATCGGCGCGCTGCCCCTCCACCACCGCCCCTTCGTCGAGTTCGCCGCCTACGTGGGCACCCGGGCGGGCGAACAGCGGGCGTTGACCTGGGACGACATCGATCTTCTCGCCCGCACCGCGTCGATCACCAAGACCTACTACCGAGACACCCTGCAACGATCGACCAAGACCGGCCGAGACCGGGTGGTGCCATTGCCGCCGCACGTGACCGCGACGCTGACCCAGTGGCGCGAGCGCTGCCCCTCCTCGGCCGAGAACCTCGTGTTCCCGAGCCTCCGCGGCGGCGTGCTCGACCTCGACGTCTTCCGCGCGCGCGTCTTCAAGCCGGCGGTGGTGCGAGCGGGCCTGCCCGCCTCTCTGCGCATCCACGACCTGCGGCACACCGCGGCCTCGCTGTACCTGCAGTCGGGCGCGACCGTGCGCGAGGTCATGGAGATCTTCGGCTGGAGCCAGATGCAGACCGCGCTGCGGTACCTGCATACGACCGAGCCGCTCACCGTGGCCGCCCAACGCCTCTCAGACGCCCGAGAGTCCGCACTGTCGCCGTCTCCCCCTCCCGAACGAGACGGTGCATGGCCCGTCGAAACACGAAAACGGTAAGGTTCTGGTAAGGCCCCCCGAGTACCGTGTCATCCATGGATACTCACAGCAGCACGACGCATAGAACCGCACCACGTCCGTGTCGGCACAGGGAGCTCAGCACGGGCGCGAACGGGTGGATCAGCATCCCGTTTCCCACCCGGCCGCTGCCGCCGCCCACGCCGATTCCGCCCCCTGCTCCGGCGCCCGAGCCGCCCGCGCCGACACCCTCAGACGCGCGGGTGCGAAACGAGCGTCACGGCGACGCCCGGAGGGGCCGCCCTCGAGCGTCCCCGCACGCTCCAGAACATACGCACGCCTGCCGATGACAGGGGTGACAACATCGGCATCACGTTTGCATACCAATGGGAGGTGCGTGCATGGCCGCCCCTGGTCGCGATTGCTAGAGATTCAGTGTAGAATCTAGTGCTGGACTCGCCTTTCGCGACAACCTGGGGTAAGGCTAGAAGCGAAGTCACGTACAACGGGTCCGTCCGGCATGGAAGGTGGTACATGGGCATCGGTTCTCTCGCACGGTCTGTGCGCAGAGCTGGAGCGCTCGCCCTCGTGGCGTCGCTTCTGATGACTACGCCCGCGATCGCCGACGCGGCCTCGGTCGCCTCGACCGAGACGGTCACCCCGGTCGCTCCGGTCGCGCCGAGCACTCCGAGCACTCCCAAAGACACCGGCACCACCACGACCACCAAGCCCACCACCAAGAAGAAGTCGACGTCCACAACGACGACGACGCGCAAGCCTCCGTCGACCAGCTCCGAGATCGACGTCGAGACCGACGCCAAGACCGAGGCCTTCCGCAAGAAGCTGGCCGAGAAGCAGAAGCGCGTCGACGAGTTCATGGCCCAGCTCGACGCTCTCGATCGTGAGCTGGAGATCGCCTCCGAGCAGTACAACGCGGCGGTCGACAAGCTCGCGCAGATGAAGCAGCGCGTCGTCACCGTGCAAGGCGACCTCGACAAGGCCCAGGAAGCCTACGAGATGCAATCCGCCATCCTGGGCGAGCGCGCAAGCTCGATGTACCGCGACGGTTCGCTCGCCTCGGTCGAGATCCTCCTCGACTCCAAGTCGGTCTCCGACTTCGTCTCACGCGTCAAGTTCCTCAACACCATCGGGATCGCCGACGCGGACATCGCCGCATCGCTCGAGGAGCAGAAGCAGCTGCTCGAGAAGCGGGTCGACGACATCAAGAACACCGAGGCCGTGGCCGAGTCGCTCGAGTTCGAGCTCAAGGCCCGCCAGATCGAGGTCATGCTTCGCATCCAGGAGCGCCAGGACCTGATCAAGGACGCTCAGACCGACATCGTCCAGCTGCTCGACGCCGAAGCCGCCCGCCGCTCCACCGAGGAGTCGGCGCTGCTCGCCGAGGTGCTCTCCGGTGCCAACGCCAAGGGCATCGTGGTCCAGGCCGGCGGCCCCGTCGAGACCGCTCTCGCCTACCACGGCATCCCGTACCTGTGGGGCGGAGAGAAGCCGTCCGGGTTCGACTGCTCCGGCCTGATGCTCTACGTCTTCCGTCAGCACGGCGTGAACCTTCCGCGCTACTCCGGTCACCAGTTCCAGGCCGGCGTGAAGGTCGATGCCGGCTCGCTCGCGCCGGGCGATGCGGTCTTCTTCGGCTCGCCGATCCACCACGTGGGCATGTACATCGGCGGCGGCTACTACATCCATGCGCCGCGCACCGGTGACTTCGTCAAGATCTCGAGCCTCTCCGGCCGCAGCGACTTCGCGGGTGCCCGCCGCTACGCCTGGCAGTACCGGGTGGGCGCGCCCAAGAACGCCGTCAAGAGCACGTCAGACGCACTGAGCTCCGTGAGGCGCTAGGTCCCGAGCCACCGTGGGGGTGGGTTCGGAGATTCGCCTGCGGGAGTGGGAAACGCGGGGGCACAGGGGGATTCACCGCACGTGGGCACTCTGCCTGACCGTGTGTTCCCCTTATGACTCCGCACGCTGTGGCCATCGTGAAGTGGGGGGACGTTGAGAGAGGTCATCGAAGCGGCGCTCGAAGCCGCTCGTCTCGCAGGCGCCGACTACGCTGACGCGCGCGTCGTCGACTCGTCGCGCGAGGAGATCCAGATCGCCACCGGGCGTGTCGAAGCCGTCGAGCGCTCGGACAGCTTCGGCATCGGCGTGCGCGTGCTGTACCGGGGTGCATGGGGGTTCGCCGCGGGTCGCGACGTGAGCACCTCGGCCGCCGCGCAGGTGGCCCGACACGCGGTCGCGATCGCCAAAGCATCCGCGCTCGTCGCCAACGGCCCGGTCGTCCTGTCGCCCGTCGAACCGGCGCAGGGCACGTGGGCGGGTCCGTGTGAGATCGACCCGTTCACCATTCCGCTCGAAGACAAGCTGGCGCTGCTGGTCGCCGCCGATGAGGTCTTGCGCTCGCAAGACGCCGTGACCGTCACCAAGGCCCACTGCGGCTTCTACCGGGAGCGCAAGTGGTTCGGGTCGACCGAGGGTGCCTTCACCGAGCAGTCGTTCTTCGAGTCCGGCGCGGGGTTGGTGGCCTATGCCGTCAAGGACGGCGAGGTCGTGAGCCGTTCGTATCCCACGAGCCACGGCGGCGCCTGGCAGCAGGCGGGCTGGGAGTTCGTGCAGGGCCTCGATCTCGTGGGCAACGCGCACCTGACAGCCGAGCAGGCCGCGGAGCTCCTGACGGCGCCCGAGGTCGACAGCGGTACCGTCGACCTCATCATCGACGGAAGCCAGATGGCCCTGCAGGTACACGAATCGATCGGCCATCCCGCCGAGCTCGACCGCGTGCTCGGTGAGGAAGCGGCGTTCGCCGGCACGAGCTGGGTGGGAGTCGACGACGTGGGCTCCCTCGTCTACGGCTCCGGGCACGTGACCGTCACCGCCGACTCCACCGTGCCCGGTTCTCTCGGCAGCTTCGGCTGGGACGACGAGGGCGTGCCCGCGCAGCGCGACTACATCGTCACCGAGGGGCTGCTCACCGGCCTGCTCACGTCGCGCGAGACCGCTCCGGCGATCGGCCGCACGAGCAACGCGTGCATGCGCGCCGACGGGTGGAACCGCACGCCGCTCGTGAGGATGACCACCGTGTCGCTCGAGCCCGGCACCTGGAGCTTCGACGACCTCGTGGCCGATACCGAGACCGGGCTCTTCGTCGCGACCAACAACTCGTGGTCGATCGACGACAAGCGCCTGAACTTCCAGTTCGGCTGCGAGGTGGGCTGGGAGATCAAGGGCGGCGAGCTGGGCCGCATGGTCCGCATGCCCAACTACACCGGGATCACACCGGACTTCTGGGCCTCGTGTGACGCGGTGTGCTCGGCAGACCACTGGCAGGTCTGGGGCCTGCCCAACTGCGGCAAGGGAGAGCCCATGCAGGTCGCCCACGTGGCGCACGGCGCATCGCCCGCCCGGTTCCGAGGCGTGTCGGTGGGGGTCGGTCGCTGATGATCACCGCCGAAGAAGCGCGCGAACTCGCCAAGCGGGCCGTCTCGCTCACCGACGCCGACCAGGCCGAGGCCGTCGTGGCGGCCGAGTCGAGCGCACTCACCCGCTTCGCCAACAACCGCATCAACCAAAACGTCGCCGAGGACAACGCACTCGTGAGCGTGCGCGCCGTTCTCGGTACCCGTATCGGCGTCGCCAGCACCAACCGGCTCGACGACGCGTCGCTCGCGGCGTGCTGCGAGGCGGCTGTCTCCGCGGCTCGCATCGCGCCCGAAGACCCGGTCTTTCCCGGCCTGCCGGAACCCGAGACCGTCCTCGAGGCCGAGCGCGCCACCCAGGCCGCCCGTGACTTCGACGCGCAAGCGCGCGCCGGCGCGGTCGCCTCGATCGTCGACCAGTCGCGTTCCCGGGGCCTGACCTGCGCGGGCAAGGTGCGCGTGAGCGAGCACGTCGTCGCGGTCGCCAACAGCCTCGGGATCGACGTGGGCATGCCCGTCACCGGCGCGCAGGCGACCGTCTTGTCGATGGGCGAGACCGGCAGCGGCTGGGCGAGCTACCTGGGGCGCGACCAGGTGGAGATGGACCCGGCGGATCTCGGCCGACGGGCCGCCGAGCTCGCGATCCGGTCGGCGAACCCGGTGGACCTGGACCCCGGTGTCTACACGGTCGTGCTGGCGCCCGAAGCGGTCGCCGACATCATGGACTTCCTCGCCTATGTGGGGTTCTCGGCGAAGTCCTACGAGGAAGGGCGCTCGTTTCTCAGCAACCAGCTCGAAGCACAGGTGATGAGCACCGAGGTCAACATCGTCGATGACGCGATCTCGCCCCACGCGCTCGGCCTGACCTTCGACTACGAGGGCGTCCCCAAACGGCGCGTGCCCATGATCGAGTACGGCGTAGGGCTCATGCCCGTGACCGACTCGTACTGGGCGGCCAAGACCGGCTGGCGCAACACCGGTCACGCCTTGCCCGCGCCCAACCAGTGGGGGCCGATGCCGCTCAACATGGAGATGCTCCCGGGCGACTCGACGCTCGACGAGCTGATCGGGCGCGTCTCGCGGGGCGTGTACGTCACCCGGTTCCACTACGTCAACGTCGAAGACCCGGTTCCCGTCACGCTCACCGGCATGACGCGCGACGGGACGTTCCTCATCGAGGACGGCGCGCTCACCACGCCGCTCAAGAACCTGCGCTTCACCCAAAGCGCGGTCGAGGCGCTCGACTACTGCGCCGGCGTGACCGCCGAGCGTGTGTTCGTGGGAACCGAGGAGGGCGCGTCGCTCGTGCCGGGGGTCTTGCTCGAGCGCTTCAACTTCACCGGGCAGACGTCGTAGCCTGCCGGCCGATGGACGCGAGTTCGAGCACGCGCGGGGCGATCCTGCCGAGGGGCAGCTCCTCGACCACCGCCCCCAGCTCGACCGCGGCGCCGGGCATGCTGTACGAGGCCGCGGTGTCGGCGCTCTCGGCGATCGTGTAGCCGCCGGCCATCCGTACCGCGAGCATCCCCTCGGCTCCGTCGGCCCCCAGCCCCGTGAGCAGAACCGCGAGCGTGCGGCTGCCGTAGACCTGGGCGGCTGAGGCGAACAGCTCGTCGATCGAAGGCGCATACAGCGGCGTGGCCCCGTCGGGCGTGACGTGAAGCAGGTAGCCACCGGCGCTGCGCTTCAGGCGCGTCTGCAGCCCGGTGGGAGCGATGTAGATGGAGCCCGGTTCGAAGGCCATCTTGTGTGAAGCCTCGCGGACACGCAGCGAACACAGTCCCGAGAGGCGCTCGCTCCACAGCCCGGTCATGCCCGAGCTGATGTGCTGGCACACCCCCACCGGCAGCGGAAAGTCGTCGGGGAGCTCGCGCGCGATGCGCTCGACCGCCGCCGGCCCCCCGAAAGACGCCCCGACCACCACCGCGTCGAAGGGCCCCCTGCTCGACGGCACGCCGGCAAGACCCGCACCCGTCAGATAGCCGAACGTCACGCTTCCTCCCTCACGGTGGCCTTCCTGCAGAAGGTTCCCGAAATCGAGGGACTACTCCTCGAGCATCTCCTTGACCTTCATGAGGCGCGTGCGTTCGCTTCGCTCGGACTCTTCGAGCTTCATGCGGATCTCGCGCACGGCGTCGTCGAGCTGCGGGATGAGCACGTACTCGAGCGCGTTCACGCGCCTGCGGGTGGTCTCGATCTCGGCCGCGAGCAGCTCGATCGCCTTCTCGCGCTCGGCGAGCTCCACCAGGCGTGCCGCGACAGCACCCAACTGCTCGAGAGCCCCGTCGAGGACCGCCGGTGTCGTTGCGAGCGAGTAGCCGCCCTCGTGCGTCGCGATCGTGCCCACGGCGAAGACCGGCACGCGCACGCTCATGACGTTCTTCTCGGTGGCGGTCACGAGGTCTGCGGGTTCACCGGACAGGAGCGCTTGGGCGATGACGGGAGAGCCCGCCTCGGCCCGGGCCAGCGCGAGCTGGCCGTATCCCGAGAACAGCTCGGTCTCGACGTCGGCACGCAGGCGCCGGTTCGCGCTGATCCGCGCCATGAACTCCTTGAGCAGCTCGTCGAGCTTGTCTTTGAGCAGCTTGTGGCCGCGCCGGGCGGTCTCGGCACGCCTGCGTAGCTTGAGCAGCTCCATGCGGTTGGGGTTCACGCGCAGCTTCGCCACGTCAGCTCACCCCCGCCGCGAACGCGTAGTACAGCAGCCCGATGGCGACCACCGTGAGCAGCCCGATGTTGACGCCCCACACGATGCGCACCGCTCGGGTCGAATTGGGCCAGTAGGCGCGCGCGTAGACGACCTGGACGACAAGCGCCACGCCGAGCAGCGCGGCTATCGCGATCAGGGCGATCGTCACGCGCGGACTCCCACCATTCCGCCGCCGCTGTCGTCGCGACCCGCAGGCATACCCGGCGTCATGTTCACGTCGGTCTCGCCCGGATGGTAGTCGCGCGGCTGTGTCGGCAGGTAGCGGTCGATGAACTCGTCTTTGATGCGCTTGAGCTCGTTGCGCGGCAGGAGCGACAGCAGGTCCCACCCCAGCGCCAGCGTCTCTTCCACGCTGCGGTCCTCGTGCCTGCCCTGCTGGATGAACTGTCGCTCGAAGGAGTCGGCGAACTTCACGTACGCCTGGTCGGTATCGGAGAGCGCGGCCTCGCCCAGGATCACCGCGAGCTCCTTGGCCTGGATGCCGCGGGCGTAGGCTCCGAAGAGCTGGTTCGACAGGTCGGCGTGGTCCTCGCGTGTCTTGCCCGGGCCGATGCCCTTCTGCTTGAGCCGCGAGAGGCTGGGGAGCACCGCGACCGGCGGATAGACGCCCGAGCGGTGCAGGTTGCGGTCGAGGATGATCTGCCCCTCGGTGATGTAGCCGGTGAGGTCGGGGATCGGGTGCGTCTTGTCGTCATCGGGCATCGACAGGATCGGCACCTGGGTGATCGATCCCGACTTGCCCTTCACGCGGCCCGCGCGCTCGTACATCGAGGCGAGGTCGGTGTAGAGGTAGCCGGGGTAGCCGCGGCGGCCCGGCACTTCCTTGCGGGCGGCGGAGACCTCGCGCAGCGCCTCGCAGTAGTAGGTCATGTCGGTGTAGATGACGAGCACGTGCATGTCGCACTCGAACGCGAGGTACTCCGCGGCCGTGAGCGCCATCCTCGGAGTCGCGATGCGCTCGACCGCGGGGTCGTCGGCGAGGTTGAGGAAGAGCACCGCGCGCTCGATGGCCGAGGTGGAGCGGAACTCGGTCATGAAGAAGTCGGCGTCTTCGAAGGTGATGCCCATCGCGGCGAAGACCACGGCGAACTCGCCCTCCATCGGCGGCCCCACCTTGGTCGGGTCGTCGCTGCGCTCGAGCACGGCCGCCTGCCGGGCGATCTGCGCCGCGAGCTCGTTGTGCGGCAGGCCCGATCCCGAGAAGATCGGCAGCTTCTGGCCGCGCACCAGCGGGTTGAGCCCGTCGATGGAGCTGATGCCGGTCTGGATGAAGTCGTCGGGGAAGTCGCGGCTCACCGGGTTGATCGGCTGGCCGTAGACCGGCACGCGCTTCTCCGGGATGATCTCGGGTCCGTTGTCACGGGGACGGCCCAAGCCGTCGAACGCACGGCCGAGCATGTCGCGTGAGACGCCCAGCTCGAGGCCGCGTCCCAGGAACTGGACCTTGGTCTCCGAGGGGTTCGATCCGCGCGTGCCCTGGAACGCCTGCACGAGCGCGAGGTCGCCGTTCACTTCGAGCACGTTACCCAGCGAGCGCGTCCCGTCGGGGAACTCCAGCTCGACGAGTTCGCCGTAGGTGACACCCTCGACGCCCTCGACCAGGAGGAGCGGCCCGACGATATCGCGAGTGGTCATGTATTCGCGGCTCATGCTACGCGCTCACCTCCGCGCGCTCGTGCGAGTGGCCCGGGCTGGGCATGTCGCCGACGAGCTGCGTGTCGATCTCGGACATCATGCGCTCGAACTCGGCAGCGCGTTCCTCGGGCAGGTACTTCGCCCGGGCGATCTCTTCTCGGACCGGCGACTCGAAGATCGCCTTGAGCGCCCCGCCTTGGGACTGTGCCAGCAACGCGCGCTCGTGGAAGTGCAGGATCAGATGGAGCAGGGAGTCTTGCTGCTTGAGCGAGGTGAACTGGTCATCATCGCGAAACGCGTTCTGCTGCAAGAAGTCCTCGCGAAGCGACTTGGCCGTCTCCATGAGGATCTGCTCCTCGGGGCTGAGCGCCTCGAGTCCCACGAGCCGCACGATCTCGGCGAGCTCGCTCTCGCGCTGCAGGATCGACATCGCGCGATCGCGCCTGTCCCGGAACTGCAGCGAGACCAGCTCGTTCCACATGGGCGTGACCTTGTCGAGGAACAGCGAGTAGCTCGTGAGCCAGTCGATCGCGGGGAAGTGACGCTGGTAGGCAAGGGTGTCTTGCAACGCCCAGAACACCTTGACCACGCGCAGCGTGTTCTGCACGACCGGCTCGGAGAGGTCGCCGCCCGGAGGCGAGACCGACCCGATCACCGAGACGGACCCGAAGCGGCACGTGCCGTCGAGCTCGCACGTGGCCGAGCTCGGGACGCACTCGCCCTCCAGATGGTCCTCGGCCCCGCCTGTCACGTCCGGCGACCCGGCGGCTGCGACGCTCGCCCCCGGCAAGCTGCCACCCAGCGCCTGGACGGTGCCGGCGCGCTCGTAGAACGCCGCGAGCCTGGTGCCCAGATACGCAGGGTAGCCTTCCTCGCCGGGCATCTCCTCGAGGCGGCCGGATATCTCGCGCATCGCCTCGGCCCAGCGCGAGGTCGAGTCGGCCTGGAGCACGACCTCGTAGCCCATGTCGCGGAAGTACTCGGCCATCGTGATGCCCGTGTAGACGCTCGCCTCGCGGGCGGCCACCGGCATGTTCGACGTGTTGGCGACCAGCACCGTGCGCTTCATCAGCGGCTCGCCGGAGTACGGGTCGACGAGCTCGGGGAACTCCATGAGCACGTCGGTCATCTCGTTGCCGCGCTCGCCGCAGCCGATGAAGATGACGATCTGCGCGTTGCTCCACTTGGCCACCTGGTGCTGCGTGACGGTCTTGCCGGCTCCGAACGGCCCCGGGATACACCCGGCGCCGCCCTTGACCATGGGGAAGAACGTGTCGATCACGCGCGTGCCCGTCACGAGCGGCTCGCTGGAGCTCACCTTGCGTGCGTAGGGCCGCGGGATGCGCACGGGCCACCGTTGCATCATGAGCAGCGGTACCTCATCGCCCGCATCGGTCACGAGCGCGCCCACGGGCTGCTCGACGGTGTAGGAGCCACTCGATATCCGCGTGATCCGTCCGTGGACTCCCGGAGGCACCATGATGCGGTGCTCGATGACGGCGTTCTCCTGCACGACGCCCACGACGTCGCCGGGACCCACCTGATCGCCGGCGGCGGCCGTGGCCTGGAACTCCCACACGGCGTCGCGCGACAGACCGGGGGCGTCGATGCCGCGAGCGAGGAACGAACCGGCGATCTTCTCGAGCGCGTCGAGAGGGCGTTGGACGCCGTCGTACACCGCGCCGAGCATGCCCGGGCCCAACTCCACCGAGAGGGGCGCGCCGGTGGGTACCACGGGGTCGCCGGGGCCGATGCCCTCGGTCTCCTCGTAGACCTGGATCGAGGCGGTCTTGCCCCTCATCTCGATGATCTCACCCATCAGGCCCTCGGTACCGACCTTCACGAGGTCGAACATCCGAGCGCCACCCAAGCCGTTGGCGACGACCAGCGGGCCTGCGACTTTGACGATGCGTCCCTGCTCCATCTTCGATCTCGTCCTTCTACTCAGGTGCGGGAGTCTTCGAGAGCCCGCGGTCCGGTTGCGTTACTCTGTGCCGCGCTACGGCTGATCGTCTCCGAACGCGACCTTCGTGCCCAACGCGCGCTCGATAGCCCGCTCGATCTTCGCGCCTCCCACCCCGCCGGCACTCCCGATCCCCGGGATGACCGTCACCGCCGGGACGGGCTTGTCGGCGGTCTCGAGCACGAGTTCGCCGAGTGCCTCGTAGACCGGCTCGGTGACCAGCACCACCGCGAAGTCACCGCCGGAGAGGCGCGCCCACAGATCGCGCACCTCGCGGGGGTCCTCGAGCGGGAACGTGGCGAAGCCGAGCGGCCTGAATCCGGCCACACTCACCGCGTCACCCACTATCGCGACTCCTGCCACGTCTCCCCTATCCCTTGATCGCGTGCACGCGCACGCGGAGCGTCTCGGGGTCGGTTCCCGCCAACTGACCCAGCAACAGCACGCGCAACAGCGAGACCTCCACCTGGCGGGCGAGTACGTAGGCGATGACCGGCTCGGGGCCTATCGGGCCGCGCCGACCTCTCTCGATGGCACCCAGCGCAAGCGACTCGACCGCGACGTCGAGGACGCTGGGATCGGCGAGGTCCACATCGGGAAGCATCCGCAGCTCAGGCCTCGCGCGCAGTGCCGCGACGATGTCGTCCTTCGGCGCCCCCGCGAGCGACTTCATGACCGTGAGGTCGATCGCGCCGCCGTCGACGAGCGATCCGGTGACCCGTGCCGCGCTCAGGCCCGCGATCGATCCGCGCACCAGCGTGCGGACGTTGGCCAGGTCGATGCGAAGCCGCGTGTACTCCACCAGGAAGCGGCTGCGCGATGCCCGCGCGAGCAGCAGCATCTCCGCGAACATCCCGGCGTCGACCGCGTCGTCGACCGCCAGGATCGCCTCGGCAGGAGATGGCGCTTCGTCGCTCTCCATATCCGGCAGCGCCCGGGCGATCTCGCCCAGCGCGCCCGGCAGCGCGCCCAGATCCGCCGAGAAGGACTCGAGCGGCACCTCACCGTGCCCGGTGAGGAGTCCGTCGGTCGGCGCCGAGAGAACGCGGGCCTTCGCGGCGGCGCGCAGATTGTCGTAGTCGTACTGCACGAGGAAGAAGCTCGCGACCTCGGCGGGCAGCTCGGCCTCGCCCAGGAAGCGGAACCACGACTCGAGCGCCTCGTCGAGCGAGCGCTCGACCGCCTCGGGTGTCTCGGCCCCCTCGAGGAAGCGCCCATAGGGTGTCTCGGAGAGGAGCCGCTTCTGCTCGGCGAACGTGCTGGCGTCGAGCAGCCGTTCGAGAGCGCCCCGATCGATGACGCGGGTCTCGAGCACGCGGATCTTGCCCACGGCGAAGCCGTAGCGTATCGAGTCGCGCGTGAGCCGGATCTCGTCGTAGAGCAGCGACATCGTCTCTCTAGGCCTCCTCGGCGAAGAGGATGTGGGCCGCCACGAGTTCGAGCTCGTCGCGACGGTCGGCCACGAGCGTCTCGAGCGAGAGGTCGGCCCGCACGCGATCGCCTTGCAGCAACGCGCCGCGCTCGAACGGCGCCGGTGTGTCCGCCACGGTAACGTCAGCTCCGGCGCGATGCGGCCGAGCTCCTCTCGGATGGCGGCCTCGCGGCCGCGCTCCAGGGTGCCGAGCGACAACGTCTCACCACCGCGCGCCACGGCGGCGATGCGCCCGGCGAGCCAGGGCACGTAGCGCTCGTCGGGGAGCGCGGCGAGAGCTTCGGCGGTGGCCGTAAGCGCCTCACCGATGAGCTCGCGCTGCCTGGTCACCAGCGCGTCGCGCGCAGCGAGCCGCGCCTTGACCACGATCGTCTCGGCGTCACGCGCGGCCTGAGTGCGGGCGTCGTCCAACGTGCGGGCGCTGTCGCGCTCGGCCGTGGCGCGCGCGGTCTCGACGATGCGGGCCGCCTTCGCCTCGGCCTCGGCGACGATGCCGGCGGCCTTCTCCGAAGCGTCCGAGCCGATGCGGGTGATGATGTCGGCGAGTGCCACCGGTGATCTCCTACCCTGCGTAGGCGGCCTGCAGGCCGATCAGCATCAGGATCGTCACGATGAGCGCGAAGATCGCGTACGTCTCGACGAGCGCCGGGAACACCAGTGCCGGAGCGCGCTTGCCGGCGGCGACGATGCCTGCAGCGCCGGCCGCGGTGCGGCCCTGGTAGATCGCGGTGACCAGCCCGAGGAAGCCCGTGGGCAGGCAGGCGAGGAAGATGGCGACCCCTGCGTTGAGCGGCAGGTCGGTGCGCCCGCCCAGCAGGTTGAAGAAGACCATCACGAGGACGGCCACGATGAAGCCGTAGATGCCCTGCGTGCCGGGCATCGCGGCGAGCGGAAGCAGCTGGCCGAACTTGGTGTCGTCCTCAGAGAGGATGCCACTGGCCGTCTGCGCGGCGGCGGTGATCCCGATGGCAGAGCCGATGCCTGCCAAGATCGCCGCCACGCCCGCTCCGAACAGGGCCCACTCGACCCCGCCCAACCCGAGCAGCGTTTCGTTCACGAACTGCCTCCTTCCTTCTCGGCGCCGGATGCACCGAGTACCAGGTTCTCTGATCGGTACGCGAAAGGCTTGTACGGTCGCCCGCCCGCCTCGTAGAACTTGCTGAAGAACTCGACGAACTGCAGGCGCGCCGGATGGACGAAGGCGCCCAGCAGGTTGATGACGACGTTGAAGACGTGCCCCACCGCGAACACCGCGATGGCGCCCACCGAGATGAGCACCGCGGCCGCGATCGCGAGTCCCCCGCTCGACCACAAGGGCTCCGCGGCGCCCCACACGAGGCCCGCGAGGATGTTGAAGACCCATCCCACGAGCGTGCTCGACAGCCCCAGTGCCGCGAGCCGCAGATACGAGAGGATGTCGCCCGCGTAGCTCGTCATGCCGTAGACGCTGTACGCCCCGCCGAGCATACCGAACACCGCGCGGCGCAGCGTGGGCGAGAAGAAGGGTCCGGCGACGCTCAGTCCCACGAACGCCGAGAGCGCGTAGGTGACACTGCCCAGCGCGAACGACACCACGAACCACACCGCGAGCCCCAGCCACAACCAGCCCAGCGCGCGGTCCCACAGCGGCGCCTCGGGGTCACCCAGCGCGGTGGTGATCGCCCTGCCCTGCGCGAGCATGGTGAACACGAGACCGCCCACGAGCCACACCATCTGACCGGTGACCACCGCGACGGTGATGGAGCCGAAGAGGATGAGGACCGAGATGTGGTCGAAGAACGCCGACGCCGCATCCCCGCGCTTGAACGCGTGGACCGCGGCGAGGATGACGCCGAAGAAGACCTGGACGACACCGAGAACGAGCGCCGCCACGAGAAAGAGTTGGATGTCCTCGATCGGGTCGATCACCTGGAGGTCCTGCAGCACCTGAGGCAGCCGGTCGACCGGAATGGCGAAGTACCCTCCCAGCGCGACGCCGACCACCATCGCCCCGGCCCCGCCCAGTATCAGCAGGTCCATGAACTTCTTGACGCCCGGCGCGATATCGAGGCGCTTCTTGATCAGCCACGCGCCCGCGATCAACATCGCTCCATAGCCGAAGTCGCCGATGCAGATCGAGAAGAAGAGCAGGAAGAACGGCGCGAGCACCGGCGTGGGGTCGGCGTCGCGGTAGCGGGGCCGGCCGTACAGGTCGGTGAGGATCTCGAACGGCTGCAAGAAGCGGGGGTTCGTCAGCTGGACCGGCGGTTCGTCCTCATCGGCAGGCTCTGAAAGCGTGACGTCGAGGTCGCCCTCGAACCGTGAGAGCATCTCGCGAACGGTCGCCGCCTCCGACTCCGGCAGCCACCCCGAGATCAGGAACGCGGCCTCCGTCTCGGCGATGTCGCCCCTGATCGCGACGCGCTCGTGCTGTGACTCCAGCGCCAGCACGATCGTGACCGCATCGTGGAACTCGACGTCGGATATCTCTTGCGCGCGCTGCTCGGCCACCGCGGTGGCCCGGTCGAGCTCGGCGATCTGATCTCGCGCGTTGGCCATCTCCTCGGCGGGATAGTCCTCCAGGCCGGGGAACTGGATCTCGGTGAAGCGCGTGGACGCGAGCACTGTCCGAACCTCGTCGACGCAGGAGCGGTGCGCGATGACGACCCACGCCTGGTCGAGCCCCTTGGGGCCGAGCTCCTCGACGGTGACGTTCGCGACCTCGTCGCGCAGGCGCTGGCGGATCTCGGGCCCCTCCGAGGCAGGCACGGTACCCGTGAACAGGACCGTGTTGGCGGTGCCCTCCCACTCGGAGATCTGCAGGCGCAGAGCTTCCCAGGGCTCGAGATCGGCGACGAGCTGGGTCAGCCTCAGCCGCTCCCGTTCGCCGTGGGCGAGCGTGTCGGCGAGATCGACGCACTCGTGGTAGAGGCGGTTGTGGTGCGCGCCGAAGGCGAGCGCATGGTACTGGTCCTGCCCGATGTGGAACTTCTCGCTCACGAACGTCGAGAAGGGCTGCTCGTTCTTGTGGTAGCGGCCCAGGAAGTCGCGCACGAACTGCATCTGCGCGAGATGCTCCTCGTAGGCCCGTACGCGTGCATCGTCCGGAGCGAGCGTCGCGTTGTCGAGTTCCTCGAACGGCGACTGCTCGATCTCAAGCGCACCGGCCCGCTGCAACGTGAGGACCACGTCGTCCATCGCCGTGCGATGCCCGATGACGGTGACCTTGAGCATGGGGGCGACGGCCACGGCTAGCTCAGCAACTCTTCCAAGGCGGCCTGGGCGGCACCCGCGATGCGCTCGCGGCCGCGCGCGTCCGTCGATTCGAGCGTCGCGGCAGAGGCTGCACCGATCTCGGCGGCCTGCTCGGCTGCACGGGCCAGGCCCTCATCTCTCAGCCGGCCGGCCTGCGTCGCAGCATCGTCGCGAGCACTCGCGATGATGCGCTTCGCCTCGACCTCGGCCTCGCGGATGCGGGCGGCGCTGAGGTCGCGAGCGCTGCTCTCCGCATGCCGGGCTTCCTCCTCGGCGCGGAGCACCTCTTCGAGCTTCTGCATCTGACTCGTCCAGCCCCCGGATCGTTGATCGATCGACTCGCTCGCGGCTCGGGTGAGCGCGCGCGGGGGTTAGTATAGCGTTTCGATGCGGTCCGTCGTCATTCCGGGCGCGTATAATCGCCTGCGAAGGACGACTCCCGCGCGGGCGGAACGCCGTTTGCTCCGACAGGACACCATGCAGCCCGATCTCCACAACGATAGCGAACACGCGAGCGCGTCCGGGGTCGCGCCGGATTCGGCGCGCGACATGTCACATGCGATCGACGGCAGAAGAAACCGGGAAGCGCGCAGGCGGGCCGCTCGTCGGCGCAGCCGCATCGTCGGCGCGACCGTCGTCATCGTCGCTTTGGGTGCGCTTGCGGTGGGGTGGCAGTTCACCTCGGGCCAGCGCGCGTCCGGGTCGACCGTCGCGGAAGCCGTGTCCGCCGAAGACCGACCCGGCGCACCCGGCGGCGCGGTCGTTCGGGCCGCCAATCCCGCGCCCGCGCCCACGCCGTACTTCGCGAGCTACAAGAAGCTCAAGCTCCGTCTGCCCGTCGCCGTCGCCGACCTCACCGAAGTCGGGTTCCACCAGGCCTCGTACGCCTACGCGCGCCACCTGGACACGCACCTGTCGGAGGCCGACAACGGCGACGCCAAGAAGGCCCGCTCGACCAAGCGCGACCTCACCGCCCAGAGCAGTGCGGCCGATGCCGAGCTGGTCGGTGAGGCGCTCGTGATGTGGCGTTCGCGTCCCGGTAAGCCGGACTCGGCGGCAGACGTGGGCGCAGACCCCGGCAGCGACGTGTTCTCTCCGGTCGACGGCACCGTGGTGAAGGTCAAGGAGTTCGATCTCTACGGGAAGTACCCCGACTACGAGATCCACATCCAGCCCGCGGGCTACCCGGGTCTCGACCTCGTCCTGATCCACGTCGACGACCTCAGCTGCGCTCCCGGCGACAGAGTCGCGGCGGGAGTCACCCGCATCGCGGCAGTGCGCAAGCTCGACAAACGAGTGCGGCCTCAGCTCAGGTCCTACACCGATAACGGCGGGCACCACACGCACCTGCAGATCAACGACGCCACCCACCCCGAGTACAAGGGGCTCAAAGGCGCGATCACCGTGCCTGCGACCCCCGTCGCTCCGCAGCGGTCGGCGCAGTAGCTCCTCGCGCTGCGCGTCGGTATCCGCCTACAGGGTGTCGCGTCCGGTCGGTCCTCGCTCGATGAAGCCGCGGAAGCGCCGGTCGAACTCGTAGCGCTCGAGCATGACCGAGCGGTCGCACCCTCGGCAGCGCAGCTTGATGTCGGCACCGATGCGCGTGACCTCCCACTCGTTGGCGCCGCACGGATGCGGCTTCTTGAGCTTCACGACGTCGCCGATGTGCACGGGTGTGATGGGAAGCGCCATGCGTGAGTCCTTCTCGGCCAAGAAATGCCCGGTGGGTACCGTGCGGGTGCGGTATAAGGGAGTATAGCCGTCAGCACGAGCGGCGCTGCCGATCACAGACGAAGGAGTCTTGCCATGCGCACCCCCGCCATCCTCTCGGTTCTGGGCGAAGACCGCGTGGGCATCGTCGCCGCGGTCTCACGCGTGCTCGCCGAGTCGCACGCAAACATCGAAGACATCCGCCAAAGCATCATCGGCGGCATCTTCTCGATGACGATGCTCGTGACCGTCGACGAAGAGGCGTCGTCGTTCGAGGCGCTGCAGGAGCGCCTCAAGGCCATCTCCACGGATCTCGGCCTGCAGATCACCCTGCAGCGCGAGGACGTCTTCCGCTACATGCACCGCATCTAGCGCCACCCCGGCCGCCCGCACGCCACCGCACCCGTCCCACCACCGAAAGGTCGCCTCGTGCACATCGATCCCGAGGAGATAGTCGAAACGCTGCTCATGGTTCAGCAGCAGAGCCTCGACATCCGCACCGTCACGCTTGGACTGTCGCTGCGCGGCTGCGCCCACGAGGACGTCTCGGTCGCCGCCGGGCGCGTCTACGACCGCGTCACCAGCGCCGCCGAGCGCCTCGTGCCGGTCGCACGCCAGCTCGAGGCCGAGTACGGCATCCCGATCGTGAACCGCCGCATCTCCGTCACCCCCATCGCCGAGCTCGTCGCCGCGTGCTCGGCCGAGGACGCGACCCCGTTCGCGATGGCGCTCGACCGCGCGGCCCACGAGGTGGGCGTCGACTTCATCGGCGGGTTCTCGGCGCTCGTTCAGAAGGGCATCGGAGACGGCGACCGGCGCCTGATCGCTTCGATCCCCGACGCACTCGCGACCACCCAGCGCGTCTGCGCCTCGGTCAACGTCGCCACGACGCGTGCCGGCATCAACATGGACGCCGTCCTGCTGATGGCCGAGACGATACGCACCGCCGCCGAGAAGACCGCCGATCGCGACTGCATCGGCTGCGCCAAGCTCGTGGTCTTCGCCAACATGGTCGAGGACAACCCCTTCATGGCGGGCGCGGTCCACGGCACCGGCGAACCCGACGAGGTCATCAACGTGGGCATCTCCGGCCCGGGCGTCGTGCGCGCGGTGGTCGATTCGCTGCCCAAAGATGCCGACCTCACCGCCATCGCCGAGGCGATCAAGGGCACCGCGTTCAAGATCACGCGCGCGGGCGAGCTCGTCGCGCGCGAGGCCGCGAAACGCCTGGGCGTCCAGATGGGCATCGTGGACCTCTCGCTGGCTCCCACGCCCGCCGAGGGCGACTCGGTGGCCGAGATCATCGAGGCGATGGGTGTGGGCCGCTGCGGCGGACCCGGCACCACGGCCGCGCTCGCCCTGCTCAACGACGCGGTCAAGAAGGGCGGCGCGATGGGCACGTCGAGCACCGGGGGCCTGTCGGGCGCGTTCATCCCCGTCTCCGAGGACCAGGGCATGATCCGGGCCGCGGAGTCCGGAGCGCTGTCGATCGAGAAGCTCGAGGCGATGACAGCGGTGTGCTCGGTGGGGCTCGACATGATCGCGATCCCGGGAGACACCACCACCGAGACGATCGCCGGCATCATCGCCGATGAGTGCGCCATCGGTATGGTCAACTCGAAGACGACCGCCGTGCGCCTCATCCCGGCCATCGGCAAGCAGGTGGGCGACCGGGTCTCGTTCGGCGGGCTTCTCGGCGAGGCGCCGGTGATGGCCGTCAACCAGTGGGCGGGCACCGTCTTCGCGCGACGCGGCGGCCGGCTGCCTGCGCCGCTGCAGTCGCTGAAGAACTAGCCCGTACGCACGGGCGGCGGCGCCTGCGCTACTCGGAGACCGCGGTGTACGTGACGGTCGTGATGTACGTGCCCGCCTCGAACGACCAGGGAACGACGAACAGGTAGTCGAACACGTACTCGTGGCTCCAGAGGTAGCCACTGCCCGTCGCCGCGTGCAAGACGATGGGGGCCGTGGAGAACGGTTGCGTCGGCACGGTGACGAAGCCCCCCGTCGTGAAGCTCAAGGCGGAGGCCGGCAGCGTCTGCATCGGTGCACCGCTGTCGGTGTTGACGAAGTCCTGTGCGCTGCACAGCAGTTCGTAGTCGAAGCCGCCGACCCCACCGACCGCGACGGTCGTGGCGTCGGCCACCGCGTACGAATCGCCGGGATCGGTGCCACCCAGGTCCACGGCCGAGGGAGCCACCGATATCCAGAGGGCGGCGTTGGGCAACGTCTCGCTCGCGCTGTCGCTCAGAGCCGACTCGTTACCCGCGACGTCGATGCGCGCTCACCTCGTAGACGTACGTCTCCCCCGGAGTGAGCCCCTCATCCACGTAGGTCGTGCCGGCCGAGGTGTCGATGAAGACGCCATCTCGGTAGACCGCGTAGTACGCCAGGCCCGAGACCGCATCGGTCGAAGGTTCCCACGTCACCTCGATCGCGGCCGTGCTCACCGCGCTGGCCGAGACGCCCGCAGGCACGGTGGGTGGCTGGGTGTCGACGCGCACCGTGGCGGACCTGGTGACCTCGACGTGCCCGGCCTCATCGGCCGAACGGTACTCGAGCGTGTTCGTGCCCTCGGTCGATACGCTGACCGGGCCGGTGTAGGTGGACCACGCCGCACCGTTGACGGCGTACTGGGTGTAGGCGACCACACCCGCATCGACCGGAGTCAGCGTCACCAGCACCGGCGTCGTACTCCAACCCGGTGGCGCATCGTCGGTCGTGACCGGCGCGACGGTGTCGATGAGGAAGCGACCCAGGGACGTGGGCGCCGACCAGTTGTCGGCGTTGTCGACCGAGCGCAGGTTGAAGTACCACATCCCGTCGGCGAGCTCAGCCGTCGTGCTCGTGCTGAGCTCCACGCTCGTCGTGCTCGTGAAGCCCAAGACGGTGATGTCGTCCCAGTTCACGTACTCGTCCGTGCGGTTCACCGACCCGGTGAACCTGACGCGTACGGTGCCGCCAGCCGGCAGCGCGTACTCACGTTCCCGCCATCCCGTCGCGACGGATGCCCCTGCCCGGTTCTCGAGCTGCGTCCAGCTCGTCCCGTTGTTGGTGGAGTACTCGACGCGAGCGTAGTCGGCACCGCTGCTCAACGCCGAGATGTTGCTCGAGAAGCTCAGGGTCGCGCTCGTGAACCCGGCGAGATCGTAGTCGCGATAGAAGTTCGCGGTACGCCTCGTGTTGTTGTTGTTGTCGTCCCAGATCTCTGCCGCGAAGGTGCCGTTGGTGCGCCCCGCGGCGTTGGTCAGCCTGACCCACGTCGTGCTGGAACGGGTCCAGTCGGCAGGCCACGTGTTGGTGGGGAAGGTCTGGCTGTCGACGGTCGTCGTGGTCGTCGTGGTGACGTTGGTGGTCACCAACGGGTCCTCGACCGTGTCCGGAGTGGCGGGCGCGCCCCGGCTCCAGTCGTACGAGAAGCCGCGCACGCCAGAGCACACGTCGGTCGCACCTGCGGAGTCCACGGTCACCGCGTTGGCGCTCGACCACACTTCGGTGGAGTGCGACGGGCTCGTCAGCGCCGGATTGACGGGCGGCGTCGTATCTCGCACGAGGATCGACTGCTGTGCGGTCGCCATCGCACCGAGGTTGTCGGTGGCCGTCCAGGTGACCACGGTCGTCCCGAGCGGCAACACCGGGGGACGGTCGTGCGTGAAGCTCGTGACGGTTCCGTCGGGATCGGTGGCGGTGGCGTCACCGGTACCGGTGTAGCCCACGTAGCTGTTCTCCGCGTTTCCCTCCAAGACCCGGTCGACCACGCTGATCTGTGGGGGGATGTTGGGCTGGGCGCCGCCGCGCACCTGCCACACATACCGCCCCAGCTGGCCCCCCGAGTTCAGCGAGTTCTGGATGAGTGACGTGGCTGCCGGCGACGAGTCCAGCAGGGTGCTCGCGCTGCCCTGGGCCACGCCGGACCCCGGCAACTCGAACCCGGTACCGGTGAACCCCCATCCGGCGCGCGCCCTGAACGTCGATGCCGCCGTGGCGATGTCCCAGGCGACCTGGTCGTAGTTGAACATGAAGTCGAAGTTGCCCGCCCCGGTGTCTGACCGGTCCACGATAACGAGCTGGAACGAGTTCGTGGGAGTCGAGCGGTTGCTGTACGAAGCCACACCGACCCAGTTGACGAAGAAGGCGTTGCGGCCGTTGACCTGAGGCACGCCCCCCGCGGTCGTCCGGCTGTACGTCACTTGGCTGGCCGCGGTATTGCGCGTGTCCACATCGGCCCAGAACGGCGCCATGATATTCCTGTTGGTCGCCGCGAGCGTCGTGTTGGGGTTGTAGCCGGTGAATCCCGAGCCGAACGTGCAGTTGCCGTTCATGTTGATGTAGATCTGCGTGTAGTCGGTCCCGTTCCAATTCATGGAGAACGGCAGGTTCACGACCAGGTTGCTCGTGTCGTCCCCGCGGGCGATGACGTTGGCGTCGTACCCCGCGGGGGTGAGGATCGCGTCGGGCCCGGCCGCGATCGCGACACCCGGGGTCATCAACGTCAGCACAAGAGCGAGGATCGCCGCTGCCGACAAGACGGGGACAGACCGACGCGCGGCCGTGCCGGTGCACGGGCCGCCTGCTCCTCTACCGACCTGCGCGGACTCGAACCGCGATCCCATCGTCCTCCGGTTGCGACATGCGCTGTGGTCCGTCGCGCCACAGGCGACTCAAATGATACCCCGAAGCTCGGGTTCGGTTCCCGCTCCACATGCACACCACCGCGAATGTGAGTATCGCGGCATCCAATCGATAAAGCGGCTCCCTGCGCATGCCGATACTCCATGAAGGACGGAGCGCTACACGAGTCTCTCCGGCTAACGACCCCGATGGAAGGGATGATCGATGAAAAGGACAGCACTGATCGCAGCACTGGCCATGGTCATGATGCTGGGCGCCGTCGCAAGCGCTCACGCCGCGACCGCGACCGGCACCACCGTCATAACGGCATCAGTCAATTCGAAGTTGGTTCTCACCGTTCCGGCCGACCACAGTTTCGGTCACCTTCGATCCGGACGCGGCCAATCCCGCCCCGTACGTGAGCACCGTGAACGTCCGCTCGAACGTCCCGTTCACACTGGGTCGCACGGACACCAACGGGTTCCCCGCCGGTATGCTGAGCGTGCCGCTCGCGATCGGCATGGATGGCACCACGAGCCAGGCGAAGGCCCCGAGTTCGGGCGGCCGCGACTATGGCCAGACCTTCACGCTGGATCTGACTCCCGGCGGCGACTGGGGGGATGCGGGCAGCTACACCGCTTCCTACCTCTACACCGCGACGTACTAGGCACCGCAGCACAGATCACACTCGGTATCGAAGCAAGAGAAGGGCCCCGGCACCGCCGGGGCCCTTCTGCATGGTGTCTCAGTCCGATTCGCTCTCCGGCGACTACGCGTGGCCCCGTGGAGCCTCAGCCATCCTGGGCAGGACCGCCGCCCGCATCGGCGTGCGGGGCGACAGCCGCGCGCTGTGCCGACCTGCGTCCACTCGCCCAGATCGCCGCGCCGAACAGCATGAGCAGTGCGGCCCCCACAACGTACGGAAGCCACACGGGGATGACCCACACGGCCCGCTCTTCCTCGGTGGTCTTGATCAGGCCGTTGGCGCCGGTGGCCTGGCTGGGATACGAGACCACGAGCCGGTAGTTCGCGCGCCCGATCCTGGTCGCGCCGTCTTCGATCGCGCCGCTCTTCTGCAGGCTGGAGGTCGCGTAGAGCGCGGTGTCGCTGGTGATCTCGGTGGCCGACACCTCCGCGCCCGACGAGTCGAGTTCCACCATGCGCACGTCGACCCTCTGGTCCACATTGCCCTCGTTGTTGACCGTGAAGCTGTAGGGAACCGCCGTGCCCAGTACGTAGCCGGGAATCGTGAACGGCGCGACTTCCACCTTCTCGATGATCTCGCCATCCACCCGCGCCTTCACCCGCGTACCCAACCGGCCGAAGATGCGCGCCTGCTGGTCGCCACTGGTCGGATCGGGATCGAACATCTCGAAGAAGAGCATGATGTTGTGGTCGCCGGGAACCGCGCCCTGGGGTATCCCCACCCTGAAGGCGACCCGCGCCTTGTCGCCGGGCTCCATGTCGATGTAGGGGATGTTGCCGATCGACTTCGCGTCCGGAGGCAGCGTGACGGTCATCCACGACGCCGGGCTCTGCAGAGGATTGGCGTCCACCGAGGGTGTGACGAAGGTGACGGTGCCGTCGTCTTCGACGACCTGGTCGGACGCGTAGACACGCACGGTGATGGGCTCGTCGCCTTCGTTGCTGACCCAGACCTCGCCCTCGCCGGCCTCCCCCTGGGCGGCGGTGAAGTCGAAGCTCGCGGCGGATACGCCGATCGAGCGCTCCGCGAAGGCCGAAGTGGGCGACACGAGGGACAACACACAGAGCGAAAGCAGGACCGCGAGACCGGGACCGCGCCGCATCAAATGCCCACCGCCTCGCGGAACTGGCGGACCTGGCGACGCGCGACGGGAACGTGTGTCTCGTCACGGTCGGTGGCGACGACCACGTAGCTGCCGTCGACGCGGAGGATCTCTTTGACCTTGTTCAAGTTCACGAGGTAGCTCCTGTGTACGCGCGCGAACGATTCGCGGTTGAGCTTGGCTTCGAGATCGCCAAGCGTCAAGTCCACAAGATACTGGTTCTCGTAGGTGTGCGCGTACGTCGACTTGTTTCGCGCGGACAGGTAGATGATGTCGTCGATGGTGAGCAGAACCGTCCGTCCGCCCTTGCGTACCGCGAGCTTGCGAAACTCGGCATCGCCGGCACTCGCCGGGTCGCCGTGCCTGCGCACCCGCGCGCGAGCGAGGCTCTCTACACGAGCGGCGAGCTCCATGACGTTGAACGGCTTGGTCACGTACTGCTGCACGCCTTGTTTGAAGGCGAGGATCTTGGCGAGGTCCTGGGTCTTCCCCGTGAGCATGATGACCGGGACATCGGCGGTGGCGGGGTTGCTGCGGATGTCCATGAGCGTCATCCAGCCGTCGACGCGGGGCATGATGATATCGAGCACCACGACGTCGACGTGTTCCCTGCCGAGCAGGTCGATCCCCTCGGCGCCGTCTCCCGCCGAGAGTACCCGCATCCCGTCGGCCTCGAGGCCCATGCGGATCATGTCGGTGACGGCCTGATCGTCATCCATCACGAGGACCGAGATGTGCTCGTCAAGCACCGTTCATACCCCCACCCGCACCGATTGGAAGTTGTTTCCTACCCCACAGACGGCCTCAGAAACCGTTCGTCCGTGGTACGGATTGTACCCCAAGCGACCAGCGGAACCTCGGTCGATGCGGAACGGCTGCCGCGAGACGGCGCCGCGCAAGCCGCTGGCGAGGTCAGGAACGCAGATAGCGGTCCATGGCCAGTGCAGCCTTCTTGCCCGCGCCCATCGCCAGGATCACGGTGGCGGCCCCGGTCACGATGTCGCCCCCGGCGAAGACACCGGGCAGGTTCGTCGTACCCGCTTCGTCCGTCACGATGTAGCCGCGGCTCGTGAGCTCGAGATCGGGAGCCGCGTCCTTGATCAGAGGGTTGGCGCGCGTGCCGACCGCCATGATCACGGTGTCGCAGTCGATGACGAACTCCGAGTCCATGACGCACACCGGCGCGCGCCGGCCGCTCTCGTCGGGCTCGGTGAGCTCCATGCGGCTGGCGACGATGCCGGTCACCCAGCCGTCGTGGCCGCGGATCTCGAGCGGCGAGCACAGCATCTTGAACTCGATGCCCTCTTCGCGCGCGTGGTGGATCTCCTCGTTGCGCGCGGGCATCTCATCGGCGGTCCTGCGGTACGCGAGAAAGACCTCCTCGGCCCCGAGCCGCTTGGCCGTGCGCGCCGCGTCCATCGCGACGTTGCCGCCGCCCACCACGGCGACCTTCCGACCGCGCCACACCGGCGTGTCGGCCCTGGGGAACTCCGAGGCTCCCATGAGGTTCACACGAGTCAGGAACTCGTTGGCCGAGTAGACCCCGTTCAGGTTCTCCCCCGGGATGCCCATGAACACCGGCAGGCCGGCGCCCGAGCCGATGAAGACCGCATCGTAGCCGTCGTGGCCCATGAGCTCCTCGACCGTCGCGATCCGGCCGATCACCTGATCGCACTCGATCTCGACGCCCATCATCTCGAGCAACTCGATCTCCGCACCCACGATCGCCTTGGGGAGACGGAACTCCGGGATGCCGTAGGTCAGAACGCCGCCCGGTGCGTGCAGCGACTCCATGATCGTGACCCTGTGACCCAGCTTGGCGAGCTCGCCCGCGCACGCCAGACCCGCCGGCCCGGAGCCCACGACGGCGCACCGCTTGCCCGAGGGTTCCGCGAGCTCGGGCACGCACCGGTGCTCGATATCGCACGTCAGGTCGAAGTCGCCCAAGAAGCGCTCCAGCCGGCCGATCGCCACCGCCTCGCCCTTCTTGGCGAGCACGCACTGCGCCTCGCACTGCTCCTCTTGCGGGCACACGCGCCCGCAGACGGCCGGCAGGGCGTTGCGCTCCTTGAGCGCGGCCACTCCGGCGGCCAGGTCGCCGTCGATGATGCCGCGGATGAAGTCCTTGATCCGGATGTTGACGGGGCAGCCCTGCTCGCAGGTGGGGTTCTTGCACTGCAGACACCGGTTCGCCTCAGCGAGCGCCTCCTCTGACGAGTAGCCGAAGGCCACTTCGTCGAAGCTCTGCGCGCGTTCCACGGCACCGCGTTCGGGCATGGGCGTGCGCGGGGCCTTGCTCGGGCGATGGCGGGGCTTCTCGGCTCCGGGGCCGTCTACAGATGACATGCACACCCCCGGCTGTACTCGGCGTCGGCCTCGCGCTCCGCATCGGCGTAGATGCGCTGGCGGCTCATCAGCTCTTCCCAATCCACCGCATGGCCGTCGAAGTCGGGGCCGTCGACGCAACCGAAGCGTGTCTCGCCGCCCACGCTCACGCGGCACGCGCCGCACATCCCCGTTCCGTCGACCATGATCGGGTTCAGCGACACCGTCGTGGGCACACCGTACTCGCGTGTGGTGGCCGCGCAGAACTTCATCATGATGGCAGGGCCCACCGCGAAGGCGTGGTCCACCGTGCCGGCAGCGCACAGCTCCTTGAGCGGGTGGGTCACGAGGCCCTTGGTGCCCGCCGAGCCGTCGTCGGTCATGACCGTCAGCGTCACGCCGGGGATCGCGCGGATCTCCTCTTCGAGTATGAGCAACTCGGCGTTTCGGGCACCGATGATGACGTTGACATCGCTACCCGCAGCGGCCATCGCGCGTGCCACGGGGTACGCGACGGCGACACCGACGCCACCGCCCACGATCGCGACGCGGCCTTGCTGCTCCACGTGCGTCGGCACACCGAGCGGCCCCACCACATCGGCGAGTTCGTCGCCCACCTGCAGATGCGACAGCTCATGGGTGGTCTTGCCCACGCGCATGAAGATGAAGCGGATCCATCCCTCCCGGGCGTTCCAGTCCGAGAAGGTCAGAGGGATCCGCTCGCCCGAAGCCGTCGTCCGGACCATCAGGAACTGTCCCGCCTGGGCCTTTCGGGCGATCCTGGGCGCTTCGACGCCCATCTCGAACACGGCGCCCGAGAGCTGCCGAACGTGCACTATGCGAAACACGAGAGTCCTCCCGTGGCGGGGTCGATGCGTGTGCCGCACGGCGGCAGGGAGCCAGGGCGCAAGTATACCAGCGAGACACACGGCGAAACTGGTACTATATATGCAGTAATGCGCCTTCCGGCGGCCAACTGCAGTCACCGTCGAACCAGCCCCCCGGAGGAACACCAGCCATGCATCGCAGCCGCGCAGTCCTCTCACTCCTGCTCGCAGTGTGCCTCGTCGCAGGCACCGCTGCGCCCGCGTTCGCGGTGACCAGTGAGGACCTCACCAAGCACCGCGATGCCGCGGAAGCCGCGCGCAAGCAGGCGGCCGCCGCAGAGGCCGCTGCCAAGGAACTCGCGGCCCAGGTCGAGCAGCTCGATGCGAAGATCGACGACCTGCAGGAGGAGACCGCGGCGCTCGACCCCAAGATCGCGAAGGCCGCCAAGCGCACGCTCCGCCTTGAGAGCGAGGTCCTGCAGCTGAGGTCGAAGTGCGCGAGCACGCAAGCTGACATCGACAAGACACAGCGTGAGTTCGAGACCCAGCGCGGCCTGCTCGCACAGCGTGTCCAGGCCAGCTACAAACAGGGCACGTGGTTCTACCTGGACGTCTTGCTGGGGTCGTCGAACATCGACGACCTGATCGCGCGCACCGAGCTCGTGAGCCGCGTCATCGAGTCGAACAACAACATCGCCACATCGCTGGCAACCACCAAAGAGAAGCTCGAGACGTCGAAAGTCGTTCTCGAGCGCTCGCTCTCGGAGGTCGAGCTCAAGCGCAAGGAGGCCCGAAGCGTCGAGAAGGAGCTTCGCGGCCTGCGTGCGGCCCGCCAGAGCAAGGTCAACCAGCAGACCGCCGTCCAGCATGAGAAGGAAGGCCTGGTCGTCCAGAACAAGCGCAACGCCAAGCGGCTGAGGGCGCTCGCGCAGCGCCGAGGAGGCCGAGTCGAACCGCATCGCCGCCCTGCTCGCCGGCGGCGGGTCGGGCAAGTTCTCCGGAACGATGTTGTGGCCGGTGCCCGCATCGAGCCGCATCACGTCCCCCTTCGGCTGGCGCGTGCACCCGATATTCAAGTCGAGACGGTTCCACACCGGCCTCGACATCGGGGCGGGTTCGGGCAGCGCGATCGTCGCGGCCGCCGACGGGAAGGTCATCTCCGCCGGTTACCGCGGCGGATACGGCAACACGGTCATGATCGATCACGGCAATGGAGTGGTCACGCTCTACGCCCACCAGAAGTCCGGCGGCATCAAGGTCTCCGTCGGGGAACGTGTGGGCAAGGGAGAGCGGATCGGCTCCGTGGGCAGCACCGGCTACTCGACCGGACCGCACCTTCACTTCGAGGTCCGCGTCAACGGCGCGCCCAAGAACCCGGCAAGCTACCGGTAGGGCCGGTCAGCCGGCGTTGTACTCCTGCATGGCACTCTCGATGCCGTGCTCGAGCACGTGGATCACGGCTTGTGCCGCGGTGGGTATCGACCCTTCGAACTCCTCGAGGGACGCCTTCCTGAGCGGCTGAAGCACCCAGTCGGCCGGGTCCATGCGTCCCGGGGGGCGGCCGACTCCCACGCGGACCCGAAGGTACGCGTCGGAGCTCAGCTTCTCGTGCAACGACCTCAGCCCGTTGTGGCCCCCGTGGCCGCCGTCTCGCTTGCACATCACGCGGCCCGGTGCGAGATCGATGTCGTCGTGGATGACGATCATCTCGGCGAGATCGGCCTCGTAGCTCTCGACGAGGCGCTTGACCGAGCTGCCGGACAGGTTCATGAACGTCTGCGGCTTCGCGAGCACAAGGTCGCTGCCGCCCAGACGGACGACAGCGACCTTGGCACCGCATTCATCTTTCCAGTACGCGGCGCGCAGGTTCTCTCCCAGCAGATCCACTGCGAGGAACCCCGCGTTGTGCCGCGTCAGTTCGTACTCCGGCCCGGGGTTGCCGAGCCCCACGACAAGACGCGTCATGCGGCGCGCCGTTCCAAGACGTTTCGCACGTGGGTCCTACTCCTCGGCCTCGTCCTTGGCACCGATGAGCTCGGGCTCCGCAGCCTCTTCGCCTTCGACCGCTTCGACCTCGACACGCGGTGCCTGGACCGATGCGATGGTCGCCTCGGCGTCGTCGAGCACCTCGATACCCTTGGGGGGCTTCACGTCGCCCACGAGCAGCGTCTCGCCCATCTCGAGGCCCGCGACATCCCACTCGAGGAACTCGGGCAGGTCGCCGGGCAGCGCCTCGACGCTCAGCTCGTGCAGGTTGATCGTCAGCACTCCGCCGGCGCGCACGCCCGCGGGATCGTTGACCAGGTGGAGCGGGAGCGATGCGTGAACCTTCTCGGTCATCGAGACGGCCACGAAGTCGACGTGAAGGACGGTGCCCTTGATCGGAGAGCGCTGGATCTCGCGGACCATCGCGTTGACCGGCTTCTTCTCTCCCTTGACCTTGAGCTCCACGAGGGCTGCACCGCTGTGGTGGGCGCTGAACAGCTCGAACGCGTGGCGGTCGATCGCGATGGACAGCGGGTCGCGTCCGCGGCCGTAGAGGACGGCCGGGATCTGGCCGACGTGGCCGAGCTTGGACGATGACTTGCCGACTATCTCTCGGGGTAGTGCGGTCAGCTCGTTCGATGCGGTCATGTGTGCTCCTTCAATCCATGTCGCGCGTTGGTAGGTACGTACCCGAAGATCTGCGGTGAATCGAACCGTACAGGTGCTGCTGGCGTCGCGCGGCAGGCCGCATCTCGCGCCAGCGGTGTGCTAGAGCTGGAAGTCGGGGTCGAACAGCTCGGAGACGCTCTCGTCGTTGAACACGTTGTCCACCGCCGCCGCCATCAGAGGAGCCACCGACAGGACCCGGATCTTGCCGTGACGACGCTCCTGCGGGACCGGGACCGTGTCGGTCACGACGATCTCGACCACGGGCGCGCTCTCGATGCGCTCATAGGCCGGCGCCGAGAAGATCCCGTGCGTCGCGGTGACGTACACGCTCTCCGCGCCCTGCTGGATGAGCGCCTTGGCGCCCTCGGTGATCGAGCCGGCGGTGTCGATCATGTCGTCGGCAACGATACACGTCTTGCCGTTGACGTCACCGATGACATGCGTGATCTCGGCCACATTGTGCTCGGGACGGCCCTTGTGCATGATCGCGAGCGAAGCCCCCAGCATGTCGGCGAGCTTCTTGCACGCCTTCGCGCGGCCCACGTCCGGCGAGACCACGCAGCAGTTCTCCAAGTTGAGCGACTCGAAGTAGTCGGCCAGGATCGGCAGGGCTGTCAGGTGGTTCACCGGCTGGTTGAAGAAGCCCTGGATCTGCCCCTGGTGCAGGTCCATCGTGATGACCCGCTGCACACCAGCGACGCTCAGCACGTCCGCGACGAGCTTCGCGGTGATGGGCTCGCGAGCGGCGCTCTTCTTGTCCTGCCGTGCATAGCCGAAGTGCGGGATCACCGCGGTGATGCTGGCCGCCGATGCGCGCTTGGCGGCGTCGACCATGATGAGCAGCTCCATGAGCGTGTCGTTGACCGGCCGGCACAGCGACTGGATCAAGAAGACATCGGCGCCGCGCACGCTTTCCAGGAAGCGGACGTAGATCTCGCCGTTCGCGAACTGGCGGATCTTCACATTGCCCAGCTCGACACCCAGGTGGCGAGCCACTCCCTCGGCCATCTCGGGGTTGCTCGTTCCAGAGAACACCATCATCCGCTTGCCCTGCTCGACCATGTGACGCTCGCTCCCTCGCGTGGTTACTCGCTGCGCTTTCGCGCAGCCCAACCCTCGACGATCCGTTGGTCGTTTCGCTCGACCGCGAGGGCGTCGGCAGGTACATCGCGCGTGATCGCGCTGCCGGCGCCCGTGATCGCGCCCTCTCCGATGCGAACCGGCGCAACCAGCATCGTATCAGAGCCGATGAACGCGCCGTCGCCGATCACGGTCGCGTGCTTGTGCGCGCCGTCGTAGTTGCAGGTGATCGAGCCGGCACCGACGTTGACGTTCCGGCCGATCGTGGCGTCGCCGATGTAGGACAGGTGCGGCACCTTGCTGCCCTCGCCCACCACCGAGTTCTTGATCTCGACGCAGGTCCCGGCTTTGGAGCCCGTCTCGAGAACGGCACCCGGGCGAAGGTACGCGACCGGGCCCACCGTGGCCTGCGGACCCACGACCGCCGAGACGACCACGCTCGAGTCGACGATGGCGCCGTCCCCGATGACCGAGTCGGTCACCCGCGTGTTGGGGCCGAGCACCGCGCCGTCGCCCACGCGTGTGGCCCCCATCAGGAACGTCATGGGGCCGATCTCGACATCTCTTCCGATCTGAACGTCGGGGCCGATCCACACGAGTGCGGGATCGGTCATCGTGACGCCCTCGAGCATGTGGCCGCGGTTGATGCGCGCCTGCAGGATCGACGACGCCTCCGCCAGCTGAAGACGGGAGTTCACGCCGAGCGTCTCGAGGGGGTCATCGGTCTGCATGGCCGAGACGGTCAGCCCCTCCTCCGAGAAGACCCTGATCATGTCCGTGAGGTAATACTCGCCCTGAGCGTTCGCCGTCGTGAGGCGGTCGAGGTGCGCGAAGAGCACCTCGGCGTCGAAGCAGTAGGTACCTGTGTTGATCTCGGTCACCCGACGCTGTTCGGGGGTGCAGTCCTTCTCCTCGACGATCGCAGCGACCTCGCCGTCGCGGTCCCGGATGATCCTGCCGTATCCCGTGGGGTCGGGAACCGCCGCGGTGAGCACCGTGACGGCCGAGCCGCCGGACTCGCGCATCGCCGCAAGGCCGGCGATCGTCTCGGAGGTCATGAGTGGCGTGTCGCCGGAGAGGACCAGAAGCGACCCCGCAGCGGGCGAAAGCGCCTCGCGGGCGCACATGACCGCGTGACCGGTGCCGAGCTGCCGGTCCTGACGCACGCACGAGACGTCCTCGATCAGCGCCTCGACGGCCTCGGCCTTGTGGCCGGTGACCGTCACTATCCGCTCGCACCCGGCGGACCTCGCCGCCTCGACCACGAGCCTGATCATGGGCACGCCGAGGACCCGGTGGGCCACCTTGGGTGTCTCGGACTTCATGCGGGTACCCTCGCCGGCGGCGAGGATCAGGGCCGTTGCGCTCATCGCGTGTCTCCCTTTTCGTCGAGTCAATCGCGTCCGCGCGTGTGAAGGTGAATGGCTGGGGCACCAGGATTCGAACCTGGATAACGGGAACCAAAATCCCGTGTCCTGCCGTTAGACGATGCCCCAACGTGCCCGAGAAGTGTAGGGAGTGCCCTAGACGAGCGTCAACCGCCTGCCGGCATCGGTCGCCGACGGGCTCGATGCCAGCGGGTCGGAGATCAGAGCTCGGCGAGCGCGGGAGCGGTCTCCGCTGCGGCCGCGAAGGCGGTCACACCGCCTTCGGAATCGAACTGCGACAGCACGGCCTCTTGGATGCCGTTACGCGCCTCCGTGCTGATGGGATGGCAGATGTCACGGAAGTCCCCGTTGGGGAGCTTCCTCGAGGGCATCGCGACGAACAGCCCCTTGTCGCCGTTGACGACGCGCAGGTCGTGGACGACGAAGCAGTCGTCGATGACGATGCTGGCTATCGCGACCACCTTGTTCATCGCGACCGGGCGCAGCGTGACCTTGGTGATATCCATCGAACTCCCCCTTTTGCAGCAGCGCGTCTTCCGGCGGCCCCCACCGCCTGCACTCGTGTCGACATTCTACAACGAGAGTGCTAGTTCCTGCCCCCCGACATGCGTTCGAACAGGATGCGCTCGGCCACGACCACGTCGAGCGGCTTGTCGACGTCGGCGCCGATCGAGGCGTGGCGGGTGTAGATGGCCGCACACGTCCCGCCCAGGATCTCGCCGAGCTTCTGCTCGACATCCACCGGGTCGAGCGTCCCCATCGCCATCTTGAAGATGAACGGGACGCCCACGACGCGCGCCATCCTGAGTGGGCTCTTGCGTGTCTCGAAGAACCGCTGGCCGATCTCTCGCGCGCGTGAGATGAGCGCGGGCGTGACGACCATCGTGTTCCCGCCGGTCACCGGGCCGCCGGCGATCCTGACGAAGGTGCGCTCAGAGCCGGGGAACTGCTCGAGCATGTCCTCCTTGCGCACGAGCGGGTAGCTGAAGTCAGCTCCGCGTTCCATCGACTGGATGACGAAGTCGTCGATCGCCTCGGGGGTGAGCGCCGGCAGGTCGCCGGTGGCACCCAGTACCGACCGCTCGTTTCGAAACGAGTCGACACCGGCGATGGCGTTGTCCATGAAGCGGCCCTTGCTGACGACGATCTTGTCGGCCTTGTCCGCCCAGGCTCCGAGGTTCTCAGCGGTAGGGACCACCACCGCGATCTCGCCCACCGTCTCGGCCGCGATCAGTGCGTCGACCACCCACTCGACCATGGGCTTGCCGGCGACAGGGACGAGGCCCTTGATGCGGATCGTGGGGTCGATGACCGCCCCTTCGCCCCCCGCGAGCACTACCGCATCGACCTTCACGCGCTACCCTTCCCCTCGCATGACCGCGACTCCCGAACCGCCCAGGGCGGTCGCCAGCGACCACCAGCCCCTCTCACGGGCACGCTCGGCTGTCATCCGCGCCGCGGCCGCCGACTCGCACACCGCGAACACGGCCGACCCCGAGCCCGATACCGCCGCTCCCGTGACGCCCTCGGAAGTGCGTACCCATGCTAGCGCGTCAGCGACCTCCGAGACGACCGAGATGGAAGCTGCCGCCAGATTGTTGAACACCGCCGCCCCCAGCGCCGCCGCACCGCCGCTCTCGAGCGCGGCGATCACCGCGTCGGGCGGCGACACCGCCATCGGATCCCGGTCGAAAGCTGCGTAGGCCGCTGCGGTCGACACAGACCGCGGGGGGCGAACCAGCACGAGCGGCGTACCCTCGGCCGCCGGGAGCTCACGCTCCACCACGTCGCCGCGCCCCGTCATCAGCGCCGCGCCACCCGGTACGAGGAAGAAGGCGACATCAGCGCCGAGCGACCGAGCCACGGCGATGCAACGCTCGTCACGGGGGTCGATCCCCCACATGGTCGCCAGACCCGCGATCACCGCGGCGGCATCCGAGGAGCCGCCGCCCAGGCCCGCGCCGTGGGGGATCCGCTTGGTCAAGACGATCGAGACGCGGGGCTCGCGGCCCAAGGCGTGCCCGATCGCCACGGCCGCACGGTACGCCAGGTTCTGGTGCGGGAGGACACCGAGTTCGGTCGCGCAGGTCAGCTCGAGCGAGCCGGATTCCCGGATCTCGATCTCATCGTGGAGCGCAAGAGCGTGGAACACACCCGTCAGGGCGTGGTAGCCGTCGGCACGTCTGGCTCCTACTGCGAGATGGAGATTGACCTTCGCAGGAGCGCTCACACGCAACACCTGGTGTCCGCCTTTCGACATGAAGAAGAGCGCGGTCCACCAGGGAGCCGCGCTCTTTCTTACGACCGTCTCAGTCCGTGGCTTAGTTCAGCCAGGGAAAGAGGGATGCTCCGCTCTCCGGGTGGGTCAGCTCGACGGTGCCGGTGAGCACATCGACGTACTGATAGGAGGCGCGAGCGGTGCGCTCTCGCTTCTCTTCCACCTCGACCACGAACAGTGCGGGATGCGTCTGCATCAGGATTCCCTCACGCTCCACGATCTTGGAGCGCCCCATGTTTGCCCGGACTTTGATACGGGCGCCTGTCAGTCCTTCGAGGTCAGAGCGTATACGACCCACGACCTCGGTCTGACGTTCAAGGTCCATCAATACGTACCTCCTTCGCTCAAACGGTGATTATAGCCGATGAGCGAGCAAAAGACCAGCTTAGGAGCGTTGTTTTGTGCGCTTTGTCACCCTCGGGGTGACCAATGCGCACCGAGAGTCCGCGCAAGCGCGACGAACGAGGCCGGCTCGAGAGTCTCCGCGCGAACCGAGCCATCGATCCCGGCGCTCACGAGCGCTGCGTCGATCTGCTCGGCGGGGAGCTCCATCACGGCCTTCAGCGAGTTGCGCACCGTCTTCCTGCGCTGCGCGAACGCGGCGTCGGCGACGCGTGCGGCGCGTCGAATCGTCTCGGCGTCGGCAAGGGGCTCGACGCGCTCGAGACGCAGGACCGCCGATGTCACGCGCGGAGGCGGCAGGAAGCAGCCGGGCGCGACGGCGAACCGGCCGGCCGGCCGGGCATGGAGCCGCAGCTTGACCGTGTAGGAGCCGTACGCCTTGGTCCCGGGTGAGGCGGCCATGCGGTCGGCGACCTCGGACTGGACCATGATCGTGGCCTGACGGAGGCTCGGCAGGTCCTCGAAGTAGCGCAGAACCACCGTCGCTGCGACCGCGTACGGCAGGTTGGCGACCAATGCCACCGGTGGACCGAAGGGCGCCACGAGATCGCCGGCTTCCACCGCGACGGCATCGGCGTGAACGATCGCGAGGCGGGGGCAGTGCGCGGTCGTCTCGGCGAGGACCGGGGCGAGTTCCTCGTCGCGTTCGACCGCGACGACCGCGCCGGCCGCGTCACACAGCGCAACGGTGAGCGTGCCGATGCCCGGGCCCACCTCGAGGACGGTCTCCTCAGGACCGATGGCGGCCAGGTCGATGATGCGGCCGACGATGTTGTCGTCGACCAGGAAGTGCTGACCGAGGCGCTTCTTGGTGTGGAGCCCGTGGCGCTCGAGGAGTGCGAGGGTGGCCGACGGGTTGGCCAGAGCGGATGTCGTCACTGCTTGTCGAGCACGATGATCGTGACGTCCCGGCGGCCCCATCGGATGCATTCGGCCACGGTGTCGTAGCACAGGTCGATCCGCCTGCCCTTGATCGCCCCTCCGGTGTCGCGCGCCACCGCATAGCCGTACCCCGGAACGTAGACCCGCGTGCCCATCGGTATCACGCGCGGGTCGACCGCGATGACGCCGCGTTTGGCGCGGGCGCCGGTCGCGGTCGTGAAATCGAGCCCCGGTTCGCGCGGTGAGTAGGCCGTCGTCTCGACGCGCAGCCTCCGTCCGCCCTTCGGCGGCGCGGGGATCCGGTAGTCGCGCCCCCCCGACGAAGATGCGGACGCGGTACCCGTGCCGACGGCCACGACCCGCGGCTCGGCCTCCGAGACGACCTTCTCGGCCGAGAGGCCCGGCGCACCTTCGACCCCACCGGTGACGAGCACTCGGTAGACGCGCAGAAGCCTGCCCGGCGTGCCCTTGTCGATCACGCGGCGCTTGCCCTTGGGCATCGTGGGGTCGCGCTTGATCTCAACATCGGGGGTCAGCGTGGTCTCTTCCTGGGTCACGCGCGTGAACACCGCGGGAGCCGCGATGGTCATTCCGGCTTCGAGCGGCTCGCCGAGTGCGGGTGTGACCGTGCTATGGGACTCCGGATCGGCACCGGCGGCGACCAGCGCGTCTGCGACCGTCTCGCCGACGACATCCACCTCGACGGGCTCTCCTCCCAGATCGACGGTGACCGGGACGGAGTGGCGCACGATGACGGTGTCGCCGGAGTCGACTTCGGTGTCCACGGCCGGTGTGACGACGTCGTCGGAGTCAACAGCGACCCCGGCTTGCTCAAGCACCGCCGCGACGTCGTGGGCCTGCGTGGCAACATGGAGCGTCCGGCCGTCCACGACGACCGTGACCTCCTTCTGTGCCCACATGAACCCGGTGATGCTGAGTGTGAGAATTGCTGCTGGGACGAGTGCTGCGACGGTGTGCTGGAGCTTCACAGACCGGGCCGAACGCTTCGGCCGATGGCGCATGAGATCCTCAAGAAGACGACAGTATGTCAACCGCCCGGTAACGGAGGCGGAAGTTCGATGCTACCGCTAGGGTCTGACGCGCGCAAACCCGCTGGTCGCCAAGGCGCGCCCGATCTCGAAGGCGTCGTGGAGCTCCGTGGTGTACCGCGCGACATCGGTGGGCGAATCCGGTCCGATCACCTCGAGAACGTGGTCGAGCGAGACGCCGAGCACCCCGAAGACGCTCTCGGTGGGCGTGACCGCGCATCGCGTGCCGAAGGGGTCGCCGCCGCCGCCCACCACGATCGCGGCGCCGGGACGTTTGTGTTCCGCGGCAGGCTCACCCAACAGATAGCGTCGCGCCCAGTACGGCTGGCACCGGTCGTAGAGCACCTTGAGCACGGCCGGCACCGTTGCGAAGTACACGGGCGTCACAACGGCGATCGCATGCGCTGAATCGAGCGCGCGATAGACATCGTCCATCCCGTCCCGAACCACGCACTCACCGGTCGTCGCACATGCGTTGCACCCTCGGCAGGGAGCGGCTCCGGCGCTCTGTGCGACGAGCCGCACGGCCTCGCCGCCCGCGTCGGCCACGCCGGCGGCGAGCTCGGTCAGCAGGCGGTCCGAGTTGCCGTGCCGCCGGGGACTCCCGGCGATGCAGAGGACCCGGGTGCCGCTCATGTGCGCTCGCCGTCCAGCAGGGCGGTGGCAGCGGCCCAGGCGTGTGTCGCGAACTCCTCGGCGGACTCGCCACGCGACTCAGCGATCCGGGCGGCCGTGAAGACCACCAGCGCGGGCTCGTTGGTTCGCCCGCGAAACGGTTCGGGAGCCATGAACGGACAGTCCGTCTCGGTGAGCAGCCGTCCGGGCGCGACGGCCGCCGCAGCCTCCCTGACTTCGACCGCCTTCTTGAACGTCGCCGGGCCCGCGAAGCTCACGTGACAGCCGAGTTCCAAGAAGGGCTCCATCACCTCGGGCGCCAGGTTGAAGCAGTGCAAGATGGCGCCCGCAGAAGGCACGCCCTGCTCGGCGAGGATGGACAGACCGTCGTCGTGCGCCTCGCGGAGGTGGATGACGGCGGACAGCCCGAGCTCGTGGGCGAGCGCGAGGTGTTCGGCGAAGCGGACGCGCTGGACGTCGCGCGGGGAGTGGTCGTAGTGGTAGTCGAGGCCCATCTCGCCGATCGCGCAGGTGAGCGGGTCGGCAGCCAGACGGCGCACCTCGGCCAGCGCGTCGGTATCCCATACCTTCGCGTTGTGCGGGTGGGCGCCCACGACGACGCGCACGCGCGGCACCTGCGGCTCGGTCCTGCCGGCCGAGGCGAGCATCTCCGCGGCGTTCGCTCGCCAGCTCGCGAGCTCGTCGTAGGTTCGCCAGGCGTCCTCGGTGACGTCGGCGACGGTCGCGATGAACCGGACGCCGGCCACCGCCGCACGTGCGAGCGCGAGCGCGGGGTCGTCGAGCATATCGAGGTGAGCGTGGGTGTCGGCGATCGGAACAGCGCCGAAGTCGGGAACGGGGACCGCCCGCCCCTTGCTGTCCGCGAACAGCGGGGTGAACGCGTCCACGGTACTACTCCTCGTCTTCGACGATGCGCGGGAAGAGCGGCTCACCCTTCACGACGGGATTGCCCACCGGCAGTCGGCCCCACTGTGCCTCGGCGGCGAGATCGGTCACCGAGTGGATGTTGGGCAGGCCCATGCGCCGCCAGACTTCGAGGGATGTGACGGGCATGACGGGAGCCGTGAACAACGCGGCGATGCGGACGGCCTCGAGCGCGTTGAACAGCACCGCGGCGAGTCGGTCCATCGTCTCCTCGGACTTCGCGAGGTTCCATGGCGCCGAGTCCTCGATGTAGCGGTTCGCGCGCTTCACGAGGTCCCATGTGGCCTCGAGAGCGCCCGCGTAGTCCAGGTTCGCCATCGCAGCGGCGTAGCGTTCGGGCAGCGCGAGAGCGATCTGCTTGAGCGCTGCGTCGTCGTCGGTGGGAAGCGGCGAGCGACCGGGGTCGGGTACGGCGCCGTCGAAGTACTTGCCGACCATATTGAACAGCCGTGAGCACAGGTTGCCCCAGTCGTTGGCGAGGTCGCCGTTGTAGCGCTGGACCATCGACTCGAGCGAGATCGAGCCGTCGGCGCCGAACTGCACATCGCGCAAGAAGTAGTAGCGGTAGCCGTCGACACCGAAGCGCTCCACGAGGTCGGATGGCGCCATCGCGTTGCCCTTGGACTTGCTCATCTTCTCGCCCTTGGTGAGCAGGAAGCCGTGGGCGAAGACGCTGTGAGGTACCGGCAGGCCGGCCGCCATGAGCATCGCGGGCCATATCACGCAGTGGAATCTGATGATGTCCTTCCCCACGAAATGCACCTGCGCCGGCCAGCGGTGTTCGAACGTGGCCTGCCGCTCCGGATCGCCGTAGCCCACAGCGGTCATGTAGTTGATCAGGGCGTCGAACCACACGTAGACGGTGTGCGACTCGTCCCACGGAAGCGGGACGCCCCACTTCACATTCGCCCGCGAGATCGACAGGTCACGCAGGCCGCCCTTCACGAAGGAGAGCACCTCGTTCCTGCGCGTCTCGGGGCGTATGAAGTCGGGATTGGCCTCGAAGTACGCCAGCAGCTCCTCTTGGTACGCGGACAGCTTGAAGAAGTAGTTGTCCTCGCGCACGAATTCGAGTGCGCGACCGCACTGCGGGCAGGTCTTCTCGTCGGCGAGGTCGCCCTCTGCCCACCACGTCTCGTCGGGCACGCAGTACCAGCCCTCGTAGTGGCCTTTGTAGATATCGCCGCGGTCGTGAAGCGTCTGGGCGAGCTTCTGAACGGCCGCGGTGTGGCGGGGCTCGGTGGTGCGGATGAAGTCATCGTTCGTGATGAGCAGCTGCTCCCAGGTGGCCACGAACTTGGATGCCATCGCGTCGGTCCACTCGGTGGGCGTCATGTTGTTCTCGATGGCGGCCTGCTCCACCTTCTGCCCGTGCTCGTCGAGGCCCGTGAGGAAGTGCACGTCGTCTCCGGCGAACCTGCGGTAGCGAGCGAGCGCATCGGCGGCGATCGTCGTGTACGCGGTCCCCAGATGAGGAACCGAGTTGACGTAGTAGATCGGGGTCGTCAGATAGAAGGAGGGTGCGCTCATGGTTGTTTCAGGACTCCGCGGTCGTGGGTAATATTGGAAGCAGGGTCCCGGCTCTTGCCGGACCTCACTGGGAGATTCTAACCGTTTGCCGATATGACCACGCGGCGAGACCGAAAGGTGGCCGCCATGCACGACACGGGAATCGTTCGGAGAGTCGACGACCTGGGGCGCATCGTGATCCCCATGGAGTTGCGCAGGACCCTGGGCATCAAGGTGAAGGACCCCATGGCGATCTTCGTCGAGGGCGACCGGATCATCCTGCAGAAGCACCGCGATGCCTGCAGCATCTGCGGCGACACGAACGCCGAGATGGTCACCGTCAAAGGCCGCCCGGTGTGCACGCCGTGCGTCGCCGAGGTAAAGCGGGCCTAGGCCGACCCGCCGGATCCGACGCCGAGGTCGTAGGCTTCGCTGCGCTCCATCCCGAACTCCCGCGCCACCTGCTTGGCGGCATGGCCTCTCTTCACACCGGCGGCGATCAGCTGCGCCATCCGCGCCCTGACCTCATCGGTGTCGACCTCGTGGGCGGTCAACTTGGGTGTCGTAACCGGCACCGGTGGGCCGACGAGAACGACGACCTCGCCCTTGAGCGACTCGCGTGCTGCGATCTGCTCGGCGATGTCGGTGAGCGGGCCGCGCACGACCTCCTGGTGAAGCTTGGTGAGCTCGCGCGCCATGGCGCCCTCGCGCTGTGGGAACGCGCCGGCGAGCGCGGTCAGGGTCGCGGCGGTGCGACGAGGCGACTCGTAGAAGACCAACGTCGCGTCGAGGTGCTCGAGTCCGGCGAAGAGGCGCGAGCGCTCCCCCGCCTTTCTGGGCAGGAAGCCCCCGAAGTAGAAGGCGTGGGTGGGCAGCCCGCTCGCCACGAGGGCGGTGACGATCGCCGAGGGGCCGGGCAACACGTCGACCGGCAGCCCCGCGCCGATCGCGGCATCCACGAGCAGCGCGCCCGGGTCGCTGATCCCCGGCGTCCCCGCGTCCGAGACGAGCGCGACGACCCGTCCGGCCGCGATGCGCTCGACGATCTCGGGGGTGCGCCGCGACGCGGTGTGCTCGTCGTAGCGCTCGAGCACCGTGGTGATGTCGTAACGCGCGAACAGCTTCCGGGTGACCCTCGTGTCCTCGGCGAGCACCACGTCGGCGGTGCGCAGAGCCTCGAGGACACGCGCGGTCACATCGCCCAGGTTGCCGATGGGCGTCGCGCAGACGACGAGTCGGCCCGGATCAGGCATCGGGTGTGTCGCCGGCAGGCGGGGCGGGTGGAGCCGCGGGGAACGTCGCGGCCGGCTGCCCGTAGACAGGGGTCTGAGGCGGTGCGGTGGGCAGCGGTGGGGTGGCAACGCCGGCCGCGTCGAGTCCGGTGATGGTGCGGAAGAACGCGGTCCACGCGACGATGTTGAACAGGATGAACGGCGAGTAGAGCACGATGAACGCCGCGTAGAGCCAGAGGGCGCCGTCAAACACCCTGCCCAGAACAGCCGGATCCGGAGAAGGATCCATCAGCTGGGTGATCGGGAAGGCCACGAACACCAGCGGCAGGGTCAGCATGCTGGTGAGCAACTGCCACGCGTAGGCGAGGGCCACCATGATGATCCCGAAGACGACGACGCGCTTCCAGCTCGCGCGAAACGCCTTCCACCCCGAGGAGATCGCGTCGCCGAACGTGCGTCCGCCGATGAGCCCATAGCGGATGGAGAGCGACTCGACACCCGTGTAGATCACGACGAGGACCATGATCGCCGCGAACAGGAACAGGTACCCACAGCACATGGTCCCGATCATCGCCGCCGGGTTGTTCTCTCCGGATGACGAACCCAAGGCCACCACCAGGATGAACGGGACCTCGACCAGGAGGATCGCCAGGAGGTAGAAGAAGCCGAGTATCGTCTCGATGGCCAGGGTCCGGCCCGTGTTGCGCAGCCCGAACCCCCAGCATTCGCCCACGCTGACGCGTCGCATCGCGATCGCGGCATCAGCCGCGTGGATGAGGCCGCCGCGGGCGATGACGATGGGCAGCAACGCCAGCAGCCCTCCCACGATCATCGTCGCGTAGAGCGTCACCAGGCTGCCGAGCATGTCCGCTTCGGCGGAGCCCATGCCGAGCATCCCGCCCAGCAGTGCAGGGGCGCCGGTGGCCGTGATGATGCCCGCCACCAGAGCGAACGGGGCCGCGACCACGAGCAGCGCGGTGAACCCGTACCCCCACAGGGTGCCGGACTTGAGGGCCTTGAAGGACCGACCCAACACCTCTCCGTACTTCATCACAACTCCCCTTCGGTCGCGCCGGTCGTACCCAGAACGAGCGTCGGTACGGGCGAATCGGTCAAAGCACGCCAGAACACGGTATAGGTCACCGAGAACACGAGGTTGAACGCGCCTTGGAGCACAGCGCTCAGAGCGACCATCGCGACCAGCCCGAGCACACCGATGACGATGGCGCCGATGACGGCCTCAGAGAAGTACGCGACGCCTGCCGCCGTTCCCGCCACCGCGACCACCACCGCGAGAGCCAGGCCGAAGGCCACTCCCGCGATCAGCGCGGCGACGAGCAGCACGAGATACATCAGTGCGACATCGGCGAAACGCGACACGCAGACATGCCATGCCGAGCCGAGCGCGGCCCTCCAGGTCAGGTCCTCGAGCAGTGCCCCGCGCAGCGCGATCATGACGATGACACCGAGGGGTACCGCCACGATGCTCGCGAGCGAGGCGATCCCGCTGGCCGACTGGTTGGCGAGCCAGATCGCCGACAGACTGGGTGCCGAATCCCTCATCAGCGGCAGCGTGATCGTCGCCAGCGTGGCAAGTGCCTGAGCGAGCGCACCGACCAGGAGCGGGGCGGCCGTGACCGCGAGCAGCGCGGCGATGCGGCCCCACCGCGAGAAGCCGAAGCCCATCCCTTCTCGGAACGAAGCCCGCCCTCCGCGCAGGACCGTGTCGGCCTGCGAGATCGCCCCACCGGAGGCCGCCACATCGAGGATCGCGAAGACGAGCCACCCCAGCATGACAACCACCGAGACGCCCACGATGGCCGGCAGCCACGTCACGATCAGGTCGTAGCCGGCGACCGCGAGCCGCGTCAGGCGCCCCGGGCTCGACGATCCCCCGAGCCCTCCGAGTGCGATCTCTTGCCCGAGCGCCCCGACGATCCCGCTCAATCCGCCTATCGCGACGAAGACGACGGTGGCGAGGAGGCTCTGCGCCGCGCTCAGCGCGCCGAAACCCCACAGCCCGCGCTCGGTGCGCACGATCCGCAGCGACTGCTTCAGGATGCCCCAGTAGTCCACCTGCCGGGCTTTCCGCTACTCGACGGTCTTGAGCTCGTATGCGCGCGAACCCATGCCGTGCTTCTCGGCATAGCGCATCGCGCCGGTGCCGTCGATCCCGGTGATCTCGGTGAACTTGTCGGCACCACGGGCCATGCCCTCACCGAGGCTGCCCGGGAGTCCGGCGGCCTGCACCACCAGGTCGTACGCTGCCTGGTCGATGGCGACGAGGTCCGTCGAGGCCAAGACGCCCACATCCGCGACGACCGGCGCGTCCGAGAAGTTCCAGCAGTCGCAGTCGGGCGAGACGTTGGTGACGAAGGACAGGTAGACGACCTTGCCCTCCTTGTCGGCGAGCGCACCGGCGCAGTGCTCGACGATCTTCTCCTGAATGGCGTCGGGCTCGGTCTTCCACTGGATGCCGATGGCGCCGTAACTGCACGTGGCCACGCATTCGCCGCAGCCATAGCACAGCTCGTGGTCGATGACGGCGACCTTGTGGTGGATCTCGATCGCGTGTACCGGGCACGCCTTGACACACTTCTTGCAGGCGGTGCACTTCTCGGCATCGACCTGCGGTTTGAGGTCGCTGTGCATGCGCTGCTTCGCCGAGCGGGTACCCAGGCCCATGCCGAGGTTCTTCATCGCGCCGCCGAAGCCGGTGGCTTCGTGGCCCTTGACGTGCGTGACGACGACCATCGCGTCGGCGTGCACCGCGGCCGAGCCGATGCGCACGCTGTCGAAGTGGTCGAAGCCCGAGATCGGCACGTCGACGCCGTCCTTGCCGTTCAGGCCGTCGGCGATGATGATCGGCGCGTTCACGGTCGCGAAGCTGAAGCCGTTGCGCACCGCGCAGGTGAGGTGGTCGACCGAGTTGGCGCGCTTCCCTCGGTAGAGGGTGTTCGCATCGGTGAGGAACGGCTTGCCGCCGGCTTTGCGGACCTGCCGCACGACCTCGCGAACGAACACGGGGTGGACGAAGCCGGTGTTGCCCTCTTCTCCGAAGTGGAGCTTGACGGCGACGAGGTCGCCGTCGCTCACGGCGTGCTTGATGCCGGCGAGCTTGAGCAGGTGCCCCGCCCGCTTGACGAGCGACTCCTTCTTGATGCTACGCACCGGCGCGAACCACACGGTGGCCGGCTCGCGTGCGGGAGCGGATTCGGTCGCAGGGGGGGCTTCGGTCGCCGGCTCCTCCGCGGGCGCGGCGGGCGGCGACACGACCGGCACCGCCACCGGCGGCGGCGGAGCGAAGAGCGTCTCGGTGATGATGGGTTCGGGGCCGGCGTCGCCGGGCTCGGAGAGCTCCGGCTCGACCAGCGGTTCGATGACCACCGGCTCGTCCCACGCGATCACCTGGGCCTCGGGCTCGGCGTTCGAACCCACCGCGCCGTGCGGGTCGAGCTCGACTTCGAACTCCCACGGAGACGCCGCCTCATCGGTCACGACCTCGACCTCGACGACGACAGGCTCATCGACGTCCACGGGTCCGATCTCCTCGGCGGCGGGCACCGCGACGGGTGTCTCTCGGATGCCGTCGAGCGCGAGCCGGGCCAGCGACAGCGTCACCGGGACGCCACGGCGAGACGCGAAGGCCTGCACGTTGATGAGTGCGCCCTTGAGCGTGGTGGGCAGCGCGTACTTGGCGGCGATGTAGTCGAGCACGTCATCCCCGATGACGAATCCCTCGCGCGCCGCCTTGTCCCGCAAGATGAGCAGCCGCTCTTCCTGTGATTCGATGCGATCGTCGGACATCTGTGACCTCCTGAGTACGGCGGCGGGCTAGCGGTGCAATCCTTCTCGGGCGTCGTGCTCGTCGAAGGCCAGAGCGGCCGCGCCGAGAATACCGGCGTCGTTGCCCAAGACCGCCTGGACCACGCTGACGTCACGCCGGCCTGCGAGTGCCTCTGCCTGCATGACCTCGGCGGCGCGTTCGACGAGGAAGTCCGCCGACTCACCGATGCCGCCGCCGATGCAGATGAGCCGGGGGTTGAGGATGTTGACGAAGCCCACGAGTGCGCGACCCAGGATCTCGCCGCAGGCGAGCAGGATGCCCCGGGCGACCTCGTCGCCCCCCACGGCGGCGATGACCACGGCCTCGGCGGTGATCGCCTCGGCGTCGCCCCCGGCAGCATCCAGGATCGCGCGGCCGGAGAACGCCTTGGCGGCGTCCTTGCCGCGCGCAGCGATCGCGGCCCTGCCGAGAAACGCCTCGAGATGGCCTTTGCCGCCGCACGGGCATTCGGGACCGTCGAGGTCGACCACCGTGTGGCCGATCTCCCCGCCCAGACCGCGGCTGCCGCGGTAGGGCTCCCCGCCCACGAACATGCCGCCGCCTACGCCGGTTCCCAGCGTGATCATCAGGAAGTCGCGGGCACCCTTGGCAGCCCCGTAGCGCGACTCGCCGACCGCAGCCAGATGCCCGTCGTTGTCGATCGTCACCTCGTTGCGGGCACGGGACATCACGAGAGAGCGGACGTCGACGCCGGCAAGAGGCAGGTTGGTGCAGAACTCGATCTCCTGGCGAAGGAAGTCGACCTGAGCGGGAAGTCCGATACCCACACCCGCGATCTCAGACTGCTGGACTCCCTGGCTGACCTCGTCCACGAGGTCGATGATCGCGTCGACGACCGCGAACGGCCCCGTGTGAGGAGTCAGACGCTTGGCGTCTTTGACGATGCGCCCTTTGCGCTCGACGAGGCCCGCAGCGATGCGGGTTCCCCCGACATCGACGCCCACCGCGTAGGAAGTTCGCATGGATCCCCTCTTCTGCACGCCGAACGGAACGGCCCGGGCCTGCTATCGCGCCGTGGCTCTCGACGACGATGATACCGCTCTACGGACCCGAGGGGTCAGTACTCCCACAACACGCCTTCGGGTCCGCGGACCAGACCCATCGACCGCATCCGGTCGAGCATCTGCTCCTCGGACACGCCGAAGAGCCGGGCGAGGTAGCGGTAGTCGTTGAACCACAACTTGGACTGGTCGATGACCATCTGCGACGGCAGCATCAGCTCGCGCGCGACGACGTCGGCCTCATTGTGGTCCGTGTCGGCCCGCGGGTACGAGGGCGACAGTCCGCTCAGCACGAGCAGCACGTGCCCGAGCATGTGCGCGAGCGCGACCCGAAGCTCGGGCTCGGGCTTGGCGCTGTTGAGCATCATCACGGGCATCCCGTCCTCGTAGACGAGCGCCGCGGTGAAGAACTGCGGGAGGTTCACGGCGCGCACGGGAATACCCTGTGCGGCGACGAGTCTGTCTACCGGCACCGGTGGCTCGTCGCAGCCGAAGCGTGAGAGAGCGTCGGCGGCGACCTGTCTGTAACTGGCCTCGGTTCTGAGGGACACGTGGCTCCTACATCCGTGTCATATTCTCTGTGTATCGGATAGTTGCCCTGTAAAGGTAACCCTTATGCCTCGTCGAATGTGCGCCCACGCACAGGTTCTTGTAGCGTGAGGAGCGCAAAGCCGATAGAAAGAGAAGGACTGATCGAGAGGGGGACGGCGGTGACGACAGTGGACACGGAGGGATTCCCACGGGCCGAAGAGGCTCTGCGGCTTCTGGCTGCCGCCGTGGGCTCCGCCCGCCTGTACCCTGAAGCCTCGAATCTGCCCCTCGAAGCGGCGGCCCGCTTCACCGAGCGGGGAAACGAACTCACCGCCACCGCACCGCTGCGCTTCACCGTCGAGCGCCATGGCTTCCGCGTGGGCGACTCCCCCATCGCAGCCGGGCAGGGCCAGGTCTCCGCGCTCGCCGAGTCCTTGCACTCCATGCAGGTCGGGCAGTTGATCCTGGTGCCCGGCTTCACCGAGGCCGAGACGACGGCGTTCGTCACCGTCGCGAACAGCGACCCGACCGAGGTGCGCACGAGGGGAGGCGCACGTCAGGCGCTGGTCAATGCCGGCGTGTCCCATATGGCTCTCATCGAGGTCTCGCTTCGCTCCTCTGAAGAGAGCGGGCTCATGGGGCTCGATCCGACCTCGGCACCGCTCGACGAGATCGCGGCCGAAGTCGCGGCCGCCGTCGAACGAAGGGCTATCGCGGCCAAGGGCGGGCCGGCCGAAGACGAGATGGCCGACTCGATCGCGAGGCTCGAGGCGGCGACGCGCGAGCTGGCGCGCGAGAGGGTCGCCGCTGCGCTCATGCAGCTCGACGAACAGACCCGCGTTCGGGTCCTCGGGCTCTCCCTCAACGCCGACGCCGACGGCCGCCGGATGGACGGCATGCTCGAAGTGATCGCCCGGATGAAGCCCGCCGCCCTGGCGCGGCTGCTCACCCTCGTCGCCGCTCAGGTCGGCACCGACCCCAACCGCATCGCCGCGGCGCTGCCCCTTCCGCCCGAGACCGCCAAGATGCTCGCGCTCATGCTCTCTCCGACGCCTGACGCGGTCGTCGACGCCGAGATCTCGGCCGCCGGCAGCGCCGAGCACATCGCCGAGATCATGATCGTCCCCGAGGACCCCGCGGAGATCGAGCGGCAGGTGGCGGTCGCATCACCGTCGTTGTCCTCGGCGCGGGCCCTGTCCACAGCCATCGTCGTGTCGCAGCGCCACGGTGACGTCGACAGCATCAAGGCGATCGGCGACGTGCTCGCGCGCGCTGCCGGCGACGGCGCGTTCACCACGGTGAGGGAAGCCTTGCGCCGCCTCGACGAGATCGCCACCGACCCGGCGCTCAGCGAGGAGGTCACGATGGCGCGCCTCACCCTCGCCGAGCCTGCGGTGCTCGCCGACGTCTGCCGCGTGCCGATGACCGACTCGGACGCCGCGATCGCGGGGGAGATCCTCCAGGCGGCGGGGCCGGCCGGGGCCGACGCGCTCCTCGATTCGTACGTGCGCATGAGCGAGTCGCGCCGATCGCTGATGCGGCCGGTCCTGCGCGGCATGAGCGAGCCCGTCCTGGGCGTCGCGCGCGAACGTCTCCGCTCGGCAGACGCACCACTCGCGGTCGCGATCCTGCACGCCTTGGCCGCTCTCGGCGACCGCAGAGCCGTCCCGGTCGTCGCCGAGATGGTGAACCACCTCGACGAGACGGTGCGTTTCGCTGCCGTCGCGTCACTCGCAGCGATGCCGTCTGCAGAGGCGGCGGCGGCCCTCGCACGATCGATCAACCACCGCGAGCCCGAGACCCAGCGCTACGTCGTGCGCCAGATCGGGAAGGCCCGGATCGCCTCGGCGGTGCCGGCGCTGTCTCGCGCACTCGAGGACATCAACGTGTTCGGCCGTACCTACGAGACGCGCAAGGAGATCATCAAGGCCTTGGAGCGCATCGGCACGCCCGAGGCCGAGAAGGCCCTGAGAGCCTACGCACAACACACCATAAGGCTGGGCAGGAAGACGAGAGAGCTCCGCAATCAGGCCATAGCTGTCGCCGACAGCCTGGCGAGAAACCGAGGAGTGAGCGCACCGTGACCGACGCACCGTATCGCCCAGAGAACGAGGGACCACTCGCGAGCCCCGAGGAGATGGCCGCCGAGACGAGCTCGGGATCTCCCGCCTTCATCGCGGTGCAGGCGCCGTTCGCCACACCCGAGAAGCTGATGCGCGCCCGCGAGCTCGTGCGCACGCTGGCGGTCGCGCACACCAACGCGGCGCTCTATCCCACGACACACCCGCTCGTCGCCGACTCGCTCGGTGAGCTCGCCGCCTCCGTGAAGGCGCTTGCCGACTTCGGGTTCGACACCGTCACCATCAACATCTACAAGGGCACGCTGTTCGTGGAGAACCAGGTCTTCCCCGAGGAGAGCGTGACGTACCGCAAGCTCATCGACGAGCTGCTGGCGCGCGGCATCTCTGCGGTGAGCTTCGCCTACGGCGTACGTGCCGATGAGGGCGCGGCCCTTGTCGAGCTGCTCGGCGACACGCGGGTCTCCGACATCGAGGCAGCCCGCTCGTTCCTCGACGCACGCGGCGTCACGAGTATCACCGTGGCCGAGACCTCATCGCTCGACGAGAGCGGCAATGAGGCGCGCAGCCGCGAGGTCCGTGCCCGTGCCCGCGAGACCTACGACACCGGCGTGAGCGCGATGCGCGAGATCGAGACCCAGGCCAAGCTCGGGCGCATGATGGAGGTGGGCTCGCTGCAGCGTGTGGTCGAGTCGGTGCTCGACAACCTGTTGCAGGACCCCGCGGCGGTCATCGGCCTCACGGCGATCAAGGGCCATGACGACTACACGCTGAACCACTCGCTCAACGTCTGCATCCTCGCGCTGTCGCTGGGTTCGGCGCTGGGGTTGTCCAGCGAGGAGCTCCGCTCGCTGGGCCTCGCCGCTCTGCTCTACGACATCGGCAAGGTGCGGGTCTCCGAGACCGTCCTGTCCAAGCCCGGCCCGCTCACGGCCGAGGAGTGGCACCTGGTCAAGAAGCACACCGAGGAGGGCGCCGACCTCCTCAAGCGCCTGCAGCTCGCCGACAAGATGCCGATGATCGTCGCGTTCGAGCACCACCAGCGTCACGACCTCATGGGCTATCCCGAGCCACCGGCCGGCTCCGAGCAGCACCTGTTCTCGAAGATCGTGGCCGTCTGCGACGCGTACGACGCGATGACCACGATGCGTCCGTTCCGCCGCGAGATCCGTCCGGACAAAGCGCTCGCCGTTCTGATGCAGGGCCGCGCGAAGGCCTACGACCCCGGCGTCACGAAGGCGCTCGTGGCCATGCTCGGCATCTATCCCATGGGCGCTGTGGTCAAGCTCGACGACGGCGCGACCGCGGTGGTCTACCGGGTCAACAGCGACGACCTGCTTCACCCGCGGGTGAAGCTGCTGGCCGACTCCGCCGGTCGATGGCTCGACTACGCCGGAGGTTCTCGACCTGCGGGTCGTCGACATCCTCACAGGCCAGCCCGTGCGTGCCATCGTGGATTGCGTGCCCGCGGTCGAAGCGGGCGTCGACGACGTGTGGCAGTACCTCTAGAGGACCCTTGGAGTCAGGCCCGTTCGCCGCCGGCCTAGTCGTCGCTCTTGGCTTCTCCCAGGGCTGCCGCGGCGGCGGCCGCACGCCGCTCGAGCGACTCGACGCGCTGTGCCAGCGACGCCACTTCCGCGCTCGATGGCTCGAACGCGCCGTCGGGCATCGCCGCCGCGCTCTCGCGCGTCCGCACGAACTTGAGATAGCCCAAGGCGAGCGTGATGAGCAGAGCGAAGGTCATGACCCAGAAGCGGGCCTGGGACGTCCCGGTCGCGATCACCCAGCCGGTGCCGTAGACCATCGTGAACAGGCCCCCGAGAAGGAGTCCGTTGCTGATCACCTGCAGGCGGTCGGCCATGATCAGCGAGACGCTCATCACCAGGGTCGCGAATCCGATGAGCACGATGCTCGTGTTGCGCCCCCACACCTCGCGCGCTGCGGCCTGTGCATCTTCGATCTCGCGGATGTCGGCCTGAATCGTGCTGAGTTTCGCGCGATCGGCTGGCGTGAGCTGGGTCTGGTCCTTGAAGCTCTGGATGTCCTCCTGCTGCCGGTAGAGCGTCTGAAGCTGCTCGGCGAAGCGCTCCTCGGGGGGCGGGTAGAAGGTGTAGACCCCCACCCCGATGAACGCCGTGACCATCAGTCCCAGAAAGAACGAGAAGATCGTCTGAAGTGCATTGCGCTGCCGGTCTGTGGTTGCCACTGAAGACCACTCCTCGAGCTCGAAGATGACGCCTCTGCCTGCCACCGCCATTATTCCGCATGCAAGGCGCCGTCAGACCGCCGGAGATCGCCTTTTGGCCCCGAGTCCTGCGGGTACGACGAACTGTGACGACTGTCACACTTCCGCACGAAACGCTTTGGTTTGGCCCCGATGTTGCCGATACTCTCGATGATCGGGGGTGGAGTGCGCCCTGAGCCGACCCGGGAGATCCACATGCTGCGAAAGACCATCACGCTAAGCGTCGCTCTCGTTCTCGCCCTCGGGCTCGGGGTGAGTTCTGCCTTCGCCTGGGGCAACGGCGCCGATCTGAACGGCGACGGAATCGGCGACAACGGTTACGGGACCCACGACTGGATCCTCGAGCACGCGATCGATCTCGCCGGTTCCGATGCTGACTGGGTGGACGTCGAAGCCGCCCTGCTCGCATCGGATGACCCGGACTCGACGAAGACCTCCAAGTACATGCACGGCTTCAAGGAGTTCGGCCGCGGGCGCGGAGCGCCGCAGGCGGTGGCCGATGAGTACCACAAGCTCGTGAAGGCGTACAACGCCGGCGACTACAAGACAGCGAGCCGGCACCTGGGAGCCCTGTCCCACTACTACGCTGACGCGTGCCAGCCCTTCCACACCAAGTACGACTCGGTGAACCGCGAGTCCCTGCACCGAGACTACGAGCTGGATACCCAGCCGCTGACCAACCGCTTCTCGGCGAGCAAGGGCTGGATCACCGCCCGCTCGCGCTACTCGGTCAGCGACGTGCGAGACAAGACCGTCTCGGCCGGCAAGTACAGCCGGAGCAAGTACAACGCTCTCGTGAGGGACTACTCGAAGCGCCGCAACCTGAGCGGCGGCGACTCCAAGGCCATCACCGGCCTGGTGCTCAGCCGCGCCGTGAACGACCTTGCCGACATCGTCTGCGCCGTGGATGACGGCAAGGGTCTCGCCGAGAACCCGGATGACATCAGAGTGACGATGTCGAAGCAGTACCCCGCCCAGAAATCGAACGTCTGCGCCTACGCCAAGGTGGTCGATTCGAACGGCAAGCCGATGGAAGGCGTGGGCGTCAAGCTGTCGTGGCCGCTCAGCAACGGTACCGAGACCGTCACCGTCTACACGGAGCCCGACGGGGTCGCCCACTGGTGGCAGAACATCGGCCCGGCATCGATGATGAAGCGCCGCTCGGTCGAGTCCCGCTCCCACTCGAGCGGTACGACGACCGTCGACTCCGGCTGGTACATCCCCTCCCCCAAGCTCGCTTCCGGAACCAAGGGCGTGAGGACGACGCTGTCGAACCGCACGCCGAAGCAGGGCACGGTGGTGCGGGCGAAGACCAAGTTCAGGAGTGTGTCGGGCAAGCCGGTCAAGGGACTCAAGGTCACCTTCACCTGGCAGTTCAAGTCCGGGACCAAGAAGACCTACGCGTACACGAACGCCAAGGGCAACGCATACTCCTCGCTCAATATCGGGAAAGCCAAGAAGGGCTATCCCGTGCGAGTCAGGGGCCGCGCGATGTCCGGCGGTTCGACGCGGTCCTCTTCCACGACGTTCAGGCCCAAGTAGTCCCGGAGCCGCTCAGCGTGGCCTACAGCGGATCGCCGAAGTAGCGCCAGTACAGCATCCAGAACGAGCGCGTCCCGCGGAAGTGCGGTGTGTACTTGTACAACGAGTACGTCGCGCTGTTGGTCGGGTTGATCCGCGTGCCGTCGATCTTCATCGAGATACCGGGCTCCCACGGCCGTGAGTTCTTGTCGAGCTTCTGTGCGCCCCACCAGATCTGATTCCCGAACCCCTGATACTGGTAGAACGTCCGACTGTCGGCCTTACCGCAGCCGAGCGCCCAGTCGAGCTGTCGCTTCGAAGGGCTCTTGTCGGCGAGGAGTGACTGTTCCTTCTGCAGCTTGACCAGTATCACCGCAGCGCTCACGTTGAAACGCGTCGAGGCGTCGTAGATCATCTCGGCGGTCGTCTTGACGTCGCCCGCGTGGTCCTTGGTCCGGTAGGTGTCGAGGATTCCCGGCTGGGCCTCGAGGAACGCCTGGATCTGCTCGACGGTCAGGGGGGCGGTGTTGCGGAACTTGGCTTCCGAGATGACCAGATCGGGCGTGAATGCGCCGCCCGGGTCGCTGCCGGTCAGGTTCATGGCGGCCTGTGCGGCGACGAGCGCATCGATGTCCTGCCCGATGCGCTTCGCCTTGTCCTCGGCGCTCTCGACCTCGGCCTCGATCGCCGTGCGGGCGTCGTCGGCGGAGGTCTGCAGCCGCTGAAGCTCCGTGACCCGGTTGCTCAGGCTCTGCTGCAACCACATGCTCTCCGCGCGTGCCTGGCGCAGGCGGGTGATCACGCTCGCGTCGCTCTCGCCGACGACGACGAGGTAGTACGCGCGCTTCATGAAGTCCTCGATGTCCCGGGAGCTCAGCAACAGCTCGAGCATGCCGGTCCTGTCTCGCCGGTACATCTGTACCGCGCGCTCGGTGAAGGCCTGCTCGGCCAGTCTGAGCTCGTTCTCGGTCTGGAGGATCTCGCCGGCGACCTGTTCGACCTCGACACGGGTCCGGTCGAGCCGCTGGCAGAGGCCCACGTACTCGGCCGTCTTGGCAGCGAGGCTTTGACGCATCTCATCGAGCTCGGCGAGCGTTCGGTCTCGCTCCGCCTGCTTCGCGGTGAGGCCCGATGCGGGCGCAGCCACCGCCACGCTGGGCGTGAAGAGGGCGCACGAGAGCGCGAGCGCTCCCGCGACCCGAACGATCCGTTGTGTCCTACCTGGAAACACCCCGCACCTCACGACGAAGACACCGAGGTCAGCGCCTCAAAAGGGCGCATCAACCCAACAATAGCACGCGCCGCGCCAGACACACGCCCTGCGAGACACCACCACTGACATCGGCATCGCCGCCCGAACACACAAGGGGCCACCCGCAGGTGGCCCCTTGGATCCATACCCAGCTCGTTTCTGCTACTGCGCCACCCCGACCACGACCAGCACGTCACTCCCGGGCGCCACCGTCGCGCCGGACTCCGGGAACTGGTAGAGCACCGTTCCCGGCGTGTCGCTCTGCAGCTCCTGAGTCGTCGCGCTGAGTCCCGCGTTCTCGATCGCGGCGACAGCGGCCTCGGGTGAATCACCGATGACATCCGGAACCTGCGCCGATTCGGCCGGCTCAGCCCCCAGTGAAACCACGATCAACGCCTCGGAGCCCTTCGCGGCCGTAGCGCCCGACGCGGGGAACTGCTGCGACACGACCCCCTTGGCGACCGTGGCGTCGTACTGCTTGACGATCTTCGCCGTCAGCCCGGCGTCCTCGATCGCCGTGACGGCCGCCGACTCCTTCTTGCCGGTGACCGAAGGCATCTTGGTCGACCCCGTACCGGGTCCCAGGGAGATCACGATCTGCACGTCGGAGCCGAGGACGGCGCTTGTGCCCTTCTCGGGGACCTGCGCGATGACCTTGCCCTTCCCCACATCCGAGCTGTACGTCTTGGAGACCTCCGGGTCGAAGCCGGCGCTCTCTATGGCCGCCTCGGCATCGTCTTGCTTGTCGCCCACCACATCGGGGACGTCGGCCTTCTCGGGAGCCACGCCCTTCGACACGACGATGACGAGCGTCGACCCGGCGCTGACCTCGGCGGTCGGCTCCGGCGACTGGCCGGCGACCAGCCCCTTCGCGACCGTGTCGCTGTACTGCTCGGTGATGAGGGGAATGAGATTCAGCGTCTGCGCCACTTGCTCCGCCGTGACCTGGGACATGCCCGTGACCGCAGGTACGATGACGCGCGTACCATCGCTCGAGGCGATCGCGAGCGCGACCGCCGAGCCGTCCTTGGCGCGCTCGCCCGCTGCCGGATCCTGGGCCGCTATCATGCCGAGCGGTACGGACGTCGTGGCCACCAGCGAGACGTTGCCCAGCGTGAAGCCCTCTTCCTGCAGAGCGCGTACGGCGTCACCCTGACGCATACCCACGACATCGGGAACCTCAGGACCTCGGCACCCCACGAGAAGAACCGCCGAGACGAGCACGGCGAAGACCGCCGGCAGCCAAACCAACCTGCGCATCGCAACCCCCTGGTGTCTTCGAGCGGCCAGGCGCTCGCCAGCGTATCTTTCCGTCGGGTAAAGCGTACCATGCAAGAGCGCACGGTACGCGCAACGGCGTGTCATGTGCCGCTCACGGACCCGGCCGCCCTGCGGCGCAGAGGCGAGGGCTCGTTCACGGCCCGCGCCGAACCCGCTGTAGTATCCTCACACTCGAGCGACGTCAGCTACCTTTCTTGGGGGACAGCCATGCCAGGCATCAGCGACCGCATCCGTAACGCGGGAGAACAGCTCTCATCGGCAGGCCCCGAGATGATCCCCGGTTGGCTGATGGCGGCGGGCATCGGTGGCTGGCTGATCATCGGGATAGCGGCCGTCCTCGCTCTCACGGGATGGTTCTTCACCGTCACCGCCAGCATCTCGATCCCGCTCATCCTCGCCATCGTGATCGGCATGATCGCCTACCCCTTGGTCGAGCGGATGACCGCGCGGGGGATTCCGACCGCCGCTGCCGCGGGCCTCGTGCTCGGCCTTCTCGCTCTGATCATCGCCGGTGTGGTGTGGCTCGTCGTCGCGGGTGTCATCGCCCAGTGGCCCGCCATCGAAGCCCAGCTGCAGAGCGCGCTGGCTGCGATCACCGCTCAGGCAGAGGCGGCCGGTATCGACACCCAGTCGTTGCAGGCGGCTATCGACAGTGCCCGGGCATCGGCGGGCTCCGGAGAGGTGGCGGCCAACCCGCTCACCACGGGGCTGCTCTCATCGGTGGGCGCAGCGCTCACCTCGGGACTGTCGAGCACCTTCTCGCTGCTGTTCGGGATCTTCATCAGCGCGACGCTTCTGTTCTACGTGCTCACCGACTGGCCCACCATCGCCGGCTGGATCTCGAGTCACATGGGCGGGCTGCCCCAAGACGTGGGTAGCGGAATCGTCGACGACGCGGTGGGGGCCATGCGGGGCTACTTCCGGGGCACCACCATCACGGGCGTCGTCGTCGCATCGTGTATCGGTCTGGCCATGCTGGTGATGGGCGTGCCACTGGCGGGCACGGTCGCGGTCGTCACGTTCCTGACCTGCTACATCCCGTTCTTCGGCGCGATCATATCGGGGGCGTTCGCGTTCATGGTGGCTCTTGGCTCCAACGGCTTGACGACCGCCGTCGCGCTGTTGGTGATCGTGCTGCTCACGCAAAACGTCTTGCAGACCGTGATCAACGCCCGCGTCATGGGCGAATCACTGAACCTGCATCCGCTCGTCGTCCTCGTGGTGACGATGCTCGGCGGCATCTTCGGCGGCCTGCTGGGCGCGGCGCTCGGAGCGCCACTGGCGGCGCTGTTCCTCAGCGCCGGCAAGAGGCTCGCGGCCGCGTTCAACCCCGCGGCGGCCGATGCGGTGGCCTCGGAGGAAGGCGCCTAGCTGCGCCGTCCCTGGAACCACTGGTAGCCCGCGGTCACAGCGATAGCGCCGATGGCCGAGGTGATCATGCCGCTGGGGCGAAGCGTGAGACCGTCACCGGAGAGCAGGCTCATCGCGAGCCCCCCTGCGAACGAACCCGCGACACCAAGGGGGAGCAGAATCGCCCAGTTGGGCTTGCGGTCCTTGCTCAAAGCCTTGCTCTTGCCGAGCACAACCCACGCGAGCCATCCCGCCGCCATGCCGACCACGAACAGGTAGAGCACGGTCCACCAGAGTGCCAGAACCATCGGAATCTCCCCTACTTCGATTCGAATCAGCGCTCACCATATCCCCCGCGTCGCCACATGTGAAGAGCACGAGTACCACGAACTGCCGAGCGATACCCGGGCGACCGCGGAATCGCGGTGGCTCCACGCGTCACGGTGCGAAGCGCCGCCCCGGTCCACCCAGCCGAAATGGGTATCAACCGAAAAGCAAAGTGAGCGCAGCGCAGTTGCCGTCTCACACGACGCGAGAGGCTGGGTGACGCGAATGCCGAAGGGCAAGCCAAACATCCTCGTCCTGTGGGGCGATGACATCGGCTACTGGAACATCAGCGCCAACAACAAAGGAATGATGGGCTACTCGACACCGAACATCGACCGGATCGCGAACGAAGGCATCGGCTTCACCGACTTCTACGGCCAGCAGAGCTGTACCGCCGGGCGCTCCGCCTTCATCACCGGGCAGAACCCGCTGCGCACCGGGCTCACCAAGGTGGGATTCCCGGGCGCCAAGGAGGGGCTGAGCGGCGAGGACCCGACGATCGCCGAGCTCCTCAAGCCTCTCGGCTACGCCACCGCCCAGTTCGGCAAGAACCATCTGGGCGATCGCGACGAGCATCTGCCAACCAACCACGGCTTCGACGAGTTCCTCGGCAACCTGTACCACCTCAACGCCGAGGAGGAGCCCGAGCACGAGGACTACCCGAAGGACCCTGAGTTCCGCAAGCGCTTCGGGCCGCGCGGCGTCATCCACAGCTGGGCGATGCCTGACGGCACGCAGAAGATCGAGGACACCGGCCCGCTCACCAAGAAGCGCATGGAGACCATCGACGACGAAGTGACCGCGCGGACGCTGGAGTACCTCGATGAGGCCGCGGCCGGCGACAAGCCCTTCTTCCTCTGGTGGAACGCGACGCGCATGCACTTCCGCACGCACCTCAAGGAAGAGAGTCGTGGACTGAGTGGCCAGGGTGTGTACAACGACGCGATGGTCGAGCACGACAACCACGTGGGCATGATCCTCGACAAGCTCGACGAGCTGGGAATCGCCGACGACACGATCGTGATGTACTCGACGGATAACGGCCCTCACTACAACACGTGGCCCGACGGCGCCATCTCGCCGTTCGCCTCCGAGAAGAACAGCAACTGGGAAGGCGCCTACCGCGTACCGTGCTTCATGCGCTGGCCGGGCGTGTGGCCGGCGGGCGTGACGCTGAACGGCATCGTCGCCCAGCCCGACATGCTGACCACCTTCCTTGCCGCCGCCGGCGAGCCGGACATTGCGGCGAAGTGCAGGGCGGGTCATGAGGTGGCAGGCAAGACCTACAAGGTCGTGCTCGACGGCAAGGATATGAACGCCTACTTCGCGGGCGACACGGACACGAGCCCGAGAACCGAGTTCTTCTACGTCAACGACGACGCCGAGCTGGTTGCTCTGCGCCTTGGCGACTGGAAGTTCACCTTCAAGGAGCAGCGCGCCAAGGGCCTGGCGCTGTGGGCGGAGCCGTTCGTCGACCTGCGCATCCCCCGGGTCTTCAATCTCAGACGCGACCCGTTCGAGCGGGCGCTCGAGAACTCCAACACCTACTGGGACTGGATGATCGATCACGCCTACATGGTGGTGCCGGCCCAGGCGGCCGTCGCACGAGCGGTCCAGGACCTCATGGAGTTTCCACCGCGTAGTAAGCCCGCGAGTTTCAATCTGGACAGGGTGCTCGAACAGCTGCAGTCCTCAAGCGGATCGCACTAGCCCGCGACGACGAGAATACGAGAGGGGCGTCCGGCACGCGCGGGCGCCCCTCTTCACCACCAGGAGGACGACCCATGCTCGACAGCTGGAACGACGGCGCGACCAAGTCCGCGATCCTCGAGTTCGTCCGCTCGGTGACCACGCCCGGCGGCACGTTCGTCCCGGTGGCCGAGCGCATCGCCACCTTCGACAACGACGGCACCCTGTGGTGCGAGAAGCCGAACTACGTCCAAGCCGACTTCCTCCTACGCCGCCTCAACCAGATGGCCGAGTCCGATCCCTCCTGGCGATCTCGCCAACCGTGGAAGGCGCTGTACGAGCGAGACCACAAGTGGCTGGCTGCGCTGATGACCCACATCCCCGAGCTGACCGAGGGCGTCACCGAGGCATTCGAAGGCATCACCACTGAGGAGTTCGAGACAAGGGTCAGAGCGTTCTTCGACACCGCGACCCACCCGACGCTGGGCGTGCCCTACACGCAGGTCGCCTACCGCCCGATGCTCGAGCTGCTCGATCTGCTGCGCGCCAACGACTTCCACGTCTACATCTGCTCCGGCGGCGGCCGTGACTTCGTCCGCGTCATCTCCGAGGAGGTCTACGGCATCACTCGGGATCGAGTCATCGGCTCGGCGAGCACGATCGAGTACCGCGACGGCGACGTCTACCGGACCAAGGGGCTCGAGCTGCCCATCGACGAGGGCCCCGGCAAGCCGGTCCACATCTGGAGGCGCACCGGGCGCAAGCCGTTGTTCGCCTGCGGCAACGCGGATGGCGACACGGAGATGCTGCAGATCGCTCGCTTCCCCGTGCTGATACATCACGATGACGCCGAGCGGGAGTTCGCTTACGACGAGAAGGCCGAGAAGGTGCTCGCGGCGGCGAAAGCGGGAGACTGGACCGTCGTGAGCATGCGAGACGACTTCCGAGAGGTATTCTGATTCGCATGACGGAAACGCGCGTGCCCCCCTTGATCGCCAGGGATGCCGAACCGCGAGCTTCGACGCCGGTGGCCGGTGCGATTGCCGGCATCCTGTTCGCGGTGCTGTTCAGTACCAGCATGGCGATACTCATCGTCACGATGGCAGAGCTTGCGGGCGACACCGGCGCGTGGCTCGAGACCGGAGCGAGATCCTTCAGACTCGCGATAGGTCTCATCCCGTTCGCGGGGCTGTTCTTCCTGTGGTTCATGGGCGTGGCGCGCGACCGCTTGGGCAAGCACGAGGACCAGTTCTTCGCCACCGTGTTCCTGGGCAGCGGGCTGCTGTTCCTGGCGATGGTGTTCGGTGCCGCCGCCTCGGCGGGCGCCATCGCTGCCGCGTTCGCTCGAGACCCGTCCGGATTCGCTGGCAGCAGTACGTACCACTACGCGCGCCTCATGATCGCGCAGATCTTCGGCGTGTTCGCGCTGCGGATGGCAGCCGTATTCGTGATCTCGCAGGCGACGCTGTGGCTGAGGACCGGCGTGATGCCCAAGTGGCTGGCTCTGCTCAGCTATACGGTGGCGCTGGTGCTGCTCTTCGCGGTGAGCCAGTCCCTCTGGATCGTGCTCATCTTCCCGGCGTGGGTCTTCCTGGTCAGTTCCTACATCCTGATCACGCATCTGCGGCCCCGCGACGCGCACGCGTCCGCCGTCGACGCACAAAGGGAACGACCGTGATCAGGTGGCGGCGCAGACAGTCACTCTGAGGCCGCGGCAGGCCGTCGTCCGGCTTCTCCCAGCGTAGATCGTCACTCTTCTGGCGCGGACACCGCCAGCTCATCGAAGTCGACGGTCGCGATGCGTTGCCCTGCCGAGTTGAGCAGCGCCGCGACGGGAGCGCCGAGCGCCGCGCCGAGCAGCCCGCCGAAGATCCCCCCGAGCATCGTGGCGACGAGCACCACGATCGGGCTCAGGTTCAGCGAGTCACCCATCAACCGGGCGTTGATCGCCGACTGCAGCACGTTCTGTGTGACCACGATGACCACGAGAATCGTGATCGCTTGGGTGAGGCCTCCCGAACCCAGCGCGATGAGGAACGCGAACGTGCCGGCCAGGATCGCGCCGAAGAACGGGATGTAGTTCGTAAGGAACGTCACGAGCGCGACCGCAAACGCGAGCGGCAGCCCCATGACCAACATCACCGCGCCGATCACCGTGGCGACCACCACGCCCGAGACGGTCATCGCGCTGAAGTAGCCGCGCATCGCGCGCACCGCATCGCCCACGATCTCGGTGCCGAGCTGCTCGGGCAACCCGCCCAGGTGCCGCCCCATCCAGCTGATGATGTTCGGGAAGTCGGCGAGCACGTAGTACAGCAGCATCGATCCGATGAAGATACCGAAGAACAGGGTGAAGACCCCCGAGAGTCCGCTGGCCAGTGTCCTACTGAGAACGGAGGCGAGTCCTCCCAGCGGTGGGGCGTCGATACCGCTGGCCGTCAATCGCGCCACTGCCACGATCTCCTTCACCGCGACGGGGTCGATGCCCGCTGCCTCAAGTCCCGCTGCACTCTCGGTGATCCCGCTCTGGACCTGCGCCTGGATGCTCGGCCACTGCGACAGTACGCCCGCAAGCGTCACCCAGACGGTCGCAACAAGAACCGCGGCGAGAAAGACCAGCACGATGATCGCCGCCGCTTGCGCAGGAACGCCGCGAGCGATCATCTTCTCCACGAGCGGATACGAGATCATGCCTATGACCAACGCCAGGATCAGGGGCACCGAGATGCTCGAGCTCGCGCCGATGAAGGCTGCGACGATGACCAGCACTCCGACCGCACCGATGAATGCGATGCTGCCGATAGCCACGTTGATGACCCAGCCGGGCATGATTCCGGGGTCGGCGCTGACGAACTGAGTACCCGCGCTCCGGATCCGGTCACCGAGTCTCGCCATGCCTGGATTCCTCCCATGAACAGCCGGTCGTGGAGTGTGCTGTCGCAGCGTACTCCCGACGCACACAAGACTCTACCTTAGGTAGCAGGCGGATGTGCGTCGAGCTGAGCGGCCACCTGCGCAGCGCCGGTCTCCCCGGTCTGTGCGCCACTCACGGCCGATTCGCGTGCGCGTGGACGGCCTCGCCCTCCATGCGGTCCTCCCCCTGCGCCGCACGGCCCGCCCACCACTTCGCATAGCGGGCTACGAGCGGCGGCGCCGAGAAACCGTGGGCGATGACGCTGAGGGTCACACCAACGACCGCTGTCGCCGTGATCACGCTCGCGTCGAGAACGTCGGCGTCGAGCAGCATCACGGCGAATACGAGCGTCGCCAGCCCTCGCGGACCGAACCAACCGGCGAATGCCACGGTCCGGCGATCGGCGCCCGAACCCGCGAGGGCGATCGCCACCACCAGCGGGCGGATCACGACGAGGCTCAGAACCGCGTAGGCGACGACCTGCCAAGTCAGGAACTCGAAGACGTACGGCAAGACCACCGCTCCCACGAGCAAGAAGCTCAGCGCATCGAACGCCGTACCCAGGTAGCCGGTGAGCGCATTGTCGGACGTCGAGCGCGCCTCGGAGGCAAGACCGAACAGGACGCCGCCGCTGAACGCCCCGATGAAGCCGCTTCCGCCGAGGGAGACCGCACACGCGAACGATCCCACCGCGATCGCGAGTATCGCGATGCGCCGCCAGACACCGATCATCAGGTCCCTGCGTGCCGCAGCCTTGAACAGGAGCCCGCCGACTCCACCCAGCAGCGCCCCTCCAGCGACACCGTATCCGATCTGGCGGACGAGCTCCGCGAGCAACGCCCCCGACTCCAGCCCACCCGGATCGGCGGCAACCGCAAGGAGAACCACGAAGACCGGGACCGATAACCCGTCGTTGAGCCCGCTCTCGACGTTGAGTCCCTGTCTGATGCGAAGGGGCAACCGCTCGTCCTCGACGACCGCTTCGCCCAGCGCCGCGTCGGTCGGTGCGAGCATGGTCGAGATGAGAGCGGCTCCGACAAGCCCCAAGCCGGGCATCATGCCGTAGGCCACCGCCGTGCCCACGACGAGCATGAGCGGAAGTCCGATCCCGAGGAGGCGGAGCGGCAGACTGTAACCGGTGCGCAAGGCCCTCAGGTCGATGCGCACCGCATCGTGAAACAACATCAGCGCCAAGGTGATCTCGGCGACGCTCTTGACGAGCTCACCTCTGACGTTCACTCCCACGAGCCCGAGTCCTGCCGTGCCAAGGACGACTCCGGCCAGCAGCATCGCGGTGGGCATGCTGATCCACCACCGTTCGAGCCCACGCGAGAGCAAAGCGTACGTGAGCAGCGCTACTAGTCCGACAAGCAGATGCACGTCCTCCACGCCCGCCTCCCTTCGATGCCCCTAGGTCGCGTGCAACCACGCCTCGCCGACGGCTATCGCAGCTTCGGTGGATTGGAACACCACGTCGGTCTTGGGCAGCACGTTGTCGCGCCCCAACTCGTCGCGGAGGCCCGTACTGTCGAGGCGTTCAAGCAGGCTCTTCTCCACTCCGGCGAGTATCAGCCTACCTCCCGCAGCCGACACCTGATCGTGGTAGCGGCGGATCATCTGGAGCGCGGTGCTCCCCAGTTCGGAACGTCCTCTCAAGCGCACGACGACGCAGGGCCGCTCGGCGTCACCCACCGACGGCAGAAGGCTGTCGACCAGCTCGACCCCCGCGTAGAAGACGCTGCCGTAGACATCGACGACCGTGACCTCGTTACTCGGCAGCATACGGGGCGGCTCAGCCTCCGCCCATCTCCCGTCGGGCAAGCGGTACAGCGCCACAACGCGCACATCCTTCGACGAGCTGTAGACGTACTGCACCGCCGAGAGTGCCGCCCCGAGCAGCACCGCGTATTGAACGGGAACGAGCAACATGGCGCCGAGCGTGATGCCCATGACGACTGCCGACTCCTTGCTGGCGTGCCATACGTCGAGCATTCCGGGAACGTCGAACGCGGATACTCCCACGACGACGAGAATACCCGCGAGCACCGACAGGGGGACGACCTCGACGAGGGGACCCAAGAGCAGCAGCACGACCGCGATGACCACACCGACGACGATGTTGGCCCGCCTCGTGCGTGCGCCGGACCCTACCACCAGCGCGGTGCTGGAGACCGATGCGCCCATCGGCATGCCGCCGAAGGCACCGGCAGCGAGGTTACCCAGCCCCTGGCCGACCATATCGCGCGAAGCATCCGGGTACCGCCCATCGGCGTTGGGGTACGCCTTGCTGATCCCGCCGCCCTGAACGAGCCCGATCAGCGCCACCGACATCGCCGGGAGGATCAGGGGGAGCATGAGCGAAGCCGTCGGCATCGTGGGCAGCGGCAGCCCTCGGGGAATCGCTGAGACATCGCTGACCAAAGGTACGTCGACACCGAGCCAGAAGACCACCGCAGTGACCGCTGCGAGCGCGATCAACATCGCATACGTTGTCAGTGGGGTGCGCCCGATCACAACGATGATGGCGATCGTCGCGACGCCGACGAGGATCGTGAGAAGGTCCCACGAGCCGATGTGCAGGAGCGTATCCGCCGCCTTGCCCAGCTTGGTGGGCCGGTCGGAATCGAACCCGGTGATGTTGGCAAGCTGTCCGGCGATCACGAGCAACGCGACCCCGTTGAGGAAGCCTCTCATGACCGCATTGGACACGAACCTGAGGAGCCGTCCGCCACGCAACAGGCCGAACACCGCCATGAACGCCCCGACCAACAGAGCCATCGCTGCGACAGCGGAGTCCCTCTCGGCGGCGGGTACACCCGCGATGGCCCCGCCCACCGTGACGGCCATCGCGGCAGTCACGGCAACCGTCATGTACTGCGAACTCGTCGCAAGCGCGGCGGTCGGTGTGCCCACCAGAAGGGCGTAGAGCCCCACGATCGGGCTCACGCCGGCCAGCAGAGCGTTGGCCATCGCGTCGGGTATGTTCGAGACGGCGGTGGTGACTCCCGCGATGAGATCGGCAGTCAGTGGGTTTCGCGCGTTGTCATCGGCGGAACCACCCCGCGGGTCCTTGGGCACGCATCCCCCTTGATGTGAGCCTCGACGCAGAGGCCCCCTGGACTACTCCGCCGGACGGTACCGAGCGATCATGTTCTGCGCCGGGCCGAACAAGATGAGTTCGTCACCCCGGATATTGAAGGTCGCGGCTGTGGGCAGGGTAGTCAGGTAATCGGCCTCCTGCTTCATCGCGTCATCCGGACCCGCCATCATCGTCGTGGCGATCTGTTCGCCGATCTCGATCGACTCACCCTCGGTCTTGTAGCTCGTGTTGTAGGTGTTGACCCCCGCGCTTCCGCTGAGCGTCCCGTCTGCCGCGAACTCCGCGGTGATGGGAGCGGTCGAGAGTACCGGCTGCGGTGTGGCCCCGACGGCGAACTCGTAGCAGTTCCACGACGTGCCCACCAGGTCGACCTCGGCGGGAGCCGGGGCCGGAGTCTCTGTCGTGCTCTGTGCCGAGCATCCCGCGCCCATCAGCACCGTGGCCACCAACACACCCATCGCCATCACTCGCAGTCGATTCACGCGACAACCCCCTCTTTGGCTCGCGCCCACGGCAGTGGAACGCGCGTGCTGAACGAAGAGCCCGTGAGTACCACGGACCTGTGGGGAGTATCCCCCTCGCAGTCGTCAGCTTATCCGATAAGCGGACCGTCGTCTTGCGTGGACGAGACCCGACGCGGGCGGTGAGTCCGGCAGTCCGCAGCTCGCGTGGAGGGCTATCATGAGACCGACGATTCTATCGAGGGGGTTTGTATGGGCGAGCCGCAGACGAAGGCGGTACAGAACATCCTGAAGTGGTCCGGCAGGGGTAAGCGCGTCATCGCCGGAGTGCTCATGGTGATGATGTTCATGCTCGTGATCGTCGTGACACTCGAGATCGTCTTCGCGTTCCTGAGTGTCGCGCTACCCGGCACCACCATCGCCTACCAAGACATCGTGATGTCGGAGTCCGAGATGCTCGCGGTTCTGGGCCTCTTCCTCACGGTGCTCGTCGCGCTCGAACTCATCGAGACGGTCGAGGTGTACTTCAAGAAGCACTCCATCCATGTCGAGATAGTGGTTCTCGTCGCGATCATCGCGCTCGCCCGGAAGGTCATCATCCTCGATCTGGGCAAGTACGAGCCTCTCACGCTGATGGCCCTCGCCCTTCTGGTGATCGCGCTCGGGGCCACGTACTTCATGGTTCGACGGGCCGCCCCGGAAGACGAGTAGCGGCCGACCCAGCCATGACGGAGAACCCCCGACCATGAAGGCAGACCGAGATGCGCTCCTTGCCATCGTCGGCGCGGTGCTCGCCGGGGTCGGCATCGCCGCGGCCGGCTCGCAGGGCGGGACTGCGGTGCGTGGTATCCCGGTCTTCGCCCTCTCTGTCGGCGTCGCCTTTGCGATCCAGTGGCTGGCCTTCATTCCGGCGTATCTGCGCCGTACCGAGCGCTTCTTCGATCTCACGGGCAGTCTGACCTACATCCTCGTCACCACGATGGCCGCCCTCCTCAGCCCCCCGCCGGATACCAGGGGGACGCTGCTGTTCGCCTTGGTCGTGACCTGGGCCGCACGCCTTGGCACGTTCCTGTTCAGAAGGGTGAGAAGCGCGGGCGGGGACGCCCGTTTCGACGACATCAAACCGTCGTTTCTCCGCTTCCTGAGTGTCTGGACCCTCCAAGGGCTGTGGGTCAGCCTGACAGTCGCGGCGGCGCTGGCGGCGATCACCTCACTGCAAAGGGTGTCGGAGGCGACGGCGCAATCGGCGCGGCTCGACCTCGACGCATTCCTCATCGCCGGGCTGCTGGTCTGGGTCATCGGCTTCTCTATCGAAGCGGTGGCGGACGCGCAGAAGAGCCGGTTCAGGTCGAACCCCGCGAACAAGGACTCGTTCATCCGCACCGGTCTGTGGTCGTGGTCTCGCCACCCCAACTACTTCGGAGAGATGACGCTGTGGACCGGCGTGGCGATCATCGCCCTGCCCGTCCTGCAGGGCTGGCAGCTCCTGACGCTCATCTCGCCGCTGTTCGTGTTCGTGCTTCTCACCCGCATGAGCGGCATACCGCTCTTGGAGAAGCGTGCCGATAAGACGTGGGGCGGCCAGCGGACTACGAGGAATACAAGGCGCGGACCTCGAGGCTGGTACCGCTGCCGCCGCGCACCCGCGCGGGCGGGTAGCATACCGCGCTCACTGCTGAGGCGGCTCAGCCAAGTAGCCGGTCTTCGCCAACAGGTTCGCGATGTCTTGGGCCGTGACGGATGCGGGATCGAATCTCACGATGAGCACCAGGCCCGACGACCAGTCCAGGGTGGCGTCCGCTATGCCCTCGACGCCCTTGAGAGGGTCGATGACGTGGTCGGCTTCGTGCTCGGGGTCTCCGCCCTCCTGCAGGGCGATGGGAAACTCAGACTGAGCCGCGCCCGTAGCGGTGCCCACGATCACGCGCACAGACGACTCGGTGGTCGTTCGAGTGCCCGGAGTGGGCCGGGATACGAACACGACGGCGAGCACCACCATCACCGCGACGACGACGATCGGGACAATCCGCGCCGACTTCGACCGCCGGGCTGTCTTGCGTGGTCGGGTACGCGTACGGCACTCCCGCTGAGGCGGCCCGGCCATGCAGCCGGCTTCGCCAACAGGCGATGCGTGCCGCACACGACTTCGGTCTGCGGGGCCGTCAGGCGGCAGCGGGCTAGCCGGCTGCCTCCTCGACGATCGCTATGATCTTGGCCTCGACCTCGGCTGCGACGTCGGCGATGTCGGCGTCAGGGAACATGCTGCTCATGAGCGTGGGGCGCATCGTCGAGAGCAACACCGCGCCATCCTGCTCGTAGACCATGACAGGGCACGGCAACATCAGTCCGATGAGCACGTCTTGGGCGAGCACCTGGCTCGCATGCTTGGCGTTGCACATCTCGACGATGGTGACCGGCTCGCGCTCGAAGCCACGCTCGGCGAGCGTCTCGGCGACGTCGTGCACGAACTGGACACGGAAGCCGTGCAGCTCGGCGGCCTCGACGACGGCCCGAACGGCCTCCTCGTAGGACTTGTCGGTCGGGAGCGTGTAATCGATGCTCATGGTCGCCTCCCCCTCGGGCCGATCTGTGGCACGAACTCGACCAACTCGTAGCTGGTCGTGACCGCACACTGCGGTCCGAGACTGCCCTTCACCGAGCAGTACTTGTCTTCAGACAGCTCTATCGCGCGGCGGACCGATTCCGGCTTGATGCCAACACCGGTCACCCGGTAGATGATCTCGATGGATTCGTAGTAGTGAGGGTGATCCTCCAAGAAGGGCTGGCCCTTCACCTCGATCTCCAGACCGCGCACGTCTTCGCGCTTCTTCTCGAGGATCGAGACCACGTCGACACCCGTGCAGCCCGCGAGGCCCAGCAGCAAGAGTTCGACCGGGCGCCAGCCCGTGCCTTCACCGGTGCCCTCTGCGGGAGTGTCCATCACGATTCCGTGGTTCTGGGAGTCCCATCCCACGAACTGGCGATTCGTCGCCCAACGTGCCTTCACTACATCCATGTCAGACCCTTCTCGGTGCGGTGCCACGACGTTCCTCAGTATACCCCATGGGGTATACTGGCCGCAAAGCTGAGGTGCAGGAGACGCGGTCGAATGGCGTGGCTGTCAGTCTTCCCGCTCGGGGCGCTTCCAGAGCCGGAAGCGGTCGCTGAAGTCGCCCTTCATCGGCTCGTTCTTCTCCGACCATCGCTTCAGCAGGAACAGGGCGACGAAGAACGCAAAGTAGATCAGACCGATGATGCCTATCGTGAGGGCCAGTTCCATGCAGCTCTCCGCCTCCCCGCGTCATGGGCAGATAGTAGATGCCCATTTCGATCGCGGCCGCCCAGGGCCGCCGCCTCCATGGCCTACACGGCGACACCGGACAAGAAGGCTGCGAGCTGCTCGTTGACGAAGCCGGGCGAATCCTGGTTCGCGTTGTGTCCTGCGCTCGGGACAATGGTCAACCGTGCATCATCGCGATCGACCCACCGCGGCGTTGTCCCCAGGAAGGCGGAGTAGGGCTCTTGGTCGCCCTGGAGCAAGAGGAGCGGCACGCCCAGCCGGTAGTCGCTCGGCACGTCGCGTGTCCGGCCGAAGCCCGTCTGCATCACGGCCGCAAAGGCATCGGCGTCCAAGAGCGTCGATCGTCTCGCGTGCGTAGCTCTTGACTGCCGGCGTCACCCCCGCCATCTCCGCGAACATCGCACGCACCCGCTTCTGCCCCAGCAGCCCGAGCGCGAGCGGGTTCACGGCCTGGCGCAGACGTGCGGTGGCCGTCGCCGGCATCGTGATGCACGCGGCGCCGATACCGATGAGTGCGCCTACCCGGTCGGGGTGATGAAGCGCCACCAGCTGCGAGATGCTCGCGCCCACCGAATGGCCGATCAGAACGACCTTCTCCGCACCGGCTGTATCGATGAGTGCGATGAGATCCTCGGCGGCCGCATCGACAGAGAACGTGGAGGCCGGAGAGCTCGAAAGGCCATGGCCCCTGACATCGTGTGTCAGGACGCGGTGCTGCGACGCGAGCTCGTTCACCTGCGGATCCCACATCCGATGGTCCATGGCACCACCGTGCGTGCACACCACCAGCGGGGCGGTCGCACCCCCGGGACTCAGCCACCAGTGGAGTCGGGCCCCTTCCCGGTCGAGGACCCCCTCTTGCATGACCATCTCATCGCCCCCACTCACCACGCATCGTCGTCGTCACCCACACAAGGGCATCCGCTGCCGTCCTGCAGCCGAGCCCGTCCCACAAGCCGCCGGGTCAGACGCCGTCCTCCGCCGACCTCGGCTCAGACACCGTGCCGCTGAGCGCAGCGGGTCCTCGTGTCTCGAACAGTTCGACGCCTGACGCGGTCAGGTGCGGCCGAAGCAACCGGTAGATGAGACGTGAACCGCGGCGGATCTGGTCCTCGTCACTGCCCCGGCCCATGGCCTCCAGGTAGCTCAACCACGTGTCGCCCACCAGCCAGATCGCCATGACGAGGTCGGCTAGTTCGTCCTCAGACATGGGATGGACACTTCCGCTGTCGATCCAGTGCCTGCCGAGGAATCGGTAGAGGCCGAGTCGGCGATCCTGCATCTCTCGGTAGCGCGCGCAGAGTGCTTCGTCGTGCCGCACGAGCGCAGGGAACTCTCGCTGCAGGAACCGGTACCTCCACTGGTGATCGAAGATCCCATCGAACCAGCCGAGCATCGTGACCGGATCGGGCGTGATGGTGGCGGCCTCGCTCAGGAAGTCGTCGTAGTCGGCGATCGCCCGCTCGTAGATCGCCCGGATGATCTCTTCCTTGTTCGAGAAGTGGTAGTACAGCTTCCCCGGGCTCGTGCCCATCGCGTCGGCGATGTGATTCGTGCTGACCGAACGCGTGCCGTGAGCATTGAACAGCGCCAGCGCCGTGTCGATGATCTGGTCTTTGGTCCCGCGAGCCGCCATGCTGACAACCTCTCTGAGTGTCTACATGAGTTGAGTAAATACTCAGATATGCGCTGTGTCAAGCGTTGGGCACGAGGCCGGTACTCTGCGAGGCCGGTTGAAAGCCGTTGACCTTGTGCCCCGGTGGCCGGCGACGAACCGACGATCCCGGTACCGGGATCGTCGGTCCTTTCGGCTCTACTGCCGCGCCATTGCGATCTTCATGTCGGCTTCCGCGTCCTGAATCAGTTCGCCTGAAAGGTCGAGCGTGACCCTCTTGATGGTCCCCGTGAACGGGAACCTGCCCGGTGTACTTCTCGGGCGCAGCGGGCTCACCGCCGTCGTATCCGCACGTGAGGCCCTGCGTTCCGAACATGTTCAGGACCGAGTAGGGCATGTCGACGGCGCCCACGAGCTTGCGATCGATGTAGAGCTGGGCCCTCGCCGGAACGCCGAGGCCCTTCGCGACATCGGGCTTCCCGGTCGGCTCGAACTCGTAACGCAACTCGACCTCGCCTTCCGGGATGATCTCATCGGAGGTGAGCCAGAACCGCTCGCGACCCAGCCAGTTGTAGAGGAAGAACAGCTTCTGGTCCTGGACGAAGAACGCATATCCCCCGGTTCGACCGCCCTGCGCGACCAGGATGCCCTCGGCGCCGCCCTCGGGTATCACGACCTCGGCGGTGATGCTCCACGGGCGGTTGTACACCTTCGGCGCAGCAGTGAACGGGACTCCAGCGCCACCCTGGTAGAACACGAACTTGTTCCTGGGCCGGGCGATCGTGGGGCGCTCCACGTTCAGTCGCTCGAGCGCGCTGCCGTCGATGGGCAGGACCTGGTACTTGCCCGCCTCCGCCCACCACCGGCCGATCAGTTCGATCAGAATATCCCGATGCTCCTCGGCGAGGTTCTTGGTCTCCGAGTAGTCCTCATCGACGTGGTAGAGCTCCCAGTCGTGGGTCTCGATGTCGAGCAGCACATCGTTGGTGATGGGTGAGCCGAACCTGCGCCCCTTCGGGGCAGCCTCGGTGAAGCTGCGTCCGGGCCACGGGCAGACCGCGCGCCAGCCGTCGTGGTAGATCGCCCGGTGGGCGAACATCTCGAAGTACTGGGTGTGGTGGTTGCTCGGCGCAGATGCGTCGTTGAATGTGTGAGCGAAGCTGATGCCGTCGACCGGTGCCTGTGCCACGCCTCGGACCGTCGCCGGCGCCTCCATGCCCAGCGCTTCGAGAACCGTGGGGACCAGGTCGATGCAGTGACCGTACTGCGTCCGCAGTTCGCCTCGAGCTTGAATGCCGCCCGGCCAATGAACGATGCAGGGGTCGGTCGTGCCGCCTCGGTAGGTCTCGCGCTTCCAGCGGCGGAAGGGGGTGTTACCCGCATTCGCCCAGCCCCACGGGTAGTGGTTGCAGGTCTCCACACCGCCCAGCTCGTCGATCATCTTCAGGTTGGCTTCCAGAGACTCCTGCACGTTGTTGAAGAAGAACATCTCGTTGAGCGAGCCGACCGCACTGCCCTCGGAGCTGGCTCCGTTGTCGGAGATGACCATGATCAGCGTGTTGTCCAACTCGCCGATCTCGCGCAGGAACTCGACGACCCGACCGAAGTGATGGTCGGTGAAGCTCACGAAGCCCGCGTAGACCTCCATGTAGCGCGCGTAGAGCCGCTTGGCGTCATCAGACAGCGCTTCCCAGTCCGGAACGTCCGGGTCCTGCGCTGACAGCTCGGTTCCGGGAGGGATGATCCCCATGTCGAGTTGGCGCTGGTGGACGACCTTGCGGTACTCCTCCCAGCCGCCGTCGAACTTGCCCTTGTACTTGTCGGCCCACTCCTTGGGCACGTGGTGCGGCGCGTGTCCGGCTCCGGTTGCGTAGTACATGAAGAACGGCTTGTCCGGTGCGTTGACGTGCGCATCCTGGATGAACTCGATCGCCTTGTCGGCCAGATCGACGCTGATGTGGTAGCCGTCTTCGGGCAGCGCGGGCTGCTCGACCTCGTGGTTGTCGTACGTCAGCTCCGGATACCACTGGTTCGTCTCGCCGCCCAGGAAACCGTAGTAGCGCTCGAAGCCGCGGCCCAGCGGCCAGCGGTCGTACGGGCCGGCGGCGGTGGTGTGCTCGGGTGGGGTCAGGTGCCACTTGCCCACGCAGAAGGTGTTGTAGCCCTTCTGTAGGAGCATCTCGCTGAGCATCGCTCGGTCGAACGGCAGAACACCGTTGTAGCCGGGGTAACCGGTCGAGGTCTCGGTGATCGACGCCAGCCCGAGCGAGTGGTGGTTGCGTCCGGTGAGGATGCAGCCTCGGGACGGAGAGCAGAGCGCGGTCGTGTGCATGTTGGTGTATCGCAGGCCGTTGTCGGCCAGACTGTCGATGACCGGCGTCTCGACCAGGCCGCCGAACGCCGACAGCTGCCCATAGCCAACGTCGTCCAGAACGAAGAACAGGACGTTCGGCGAACCCTCAGGCGGCCGCGGCGACTCCGGCCAAGCAGGCGATGACTCCGCCGTCGTGCGCCCGATGACACCGGTGAACGGTGTGCCGTCCTTGTAGGTCTTGATAGCCATGATGCATCGTCCCCTCTTCTTGAACGTGTTGACGCCGCCCTTGTGAGGTCGATCTCATTCCTCGCGACTGAATCTACTTACCCGTTGGAAACACGAGCGAGCCGTCGACGCGACGCCCCTCGGTCACGCGCCCCCGGTACGCGTCCCCGACCAGCGCGCGATCGAGATCAGGATCAAGGGGAGCGGAATCAGTCCCCGGACCCCTGACTCGCTGGTTGAGCAGGAGGGGGCGGCGTCCCTATGGCTGCACTGGGGCTACGAAGTCATCAGACCCTGAGCGCCCGCCGCGAGCAGCTTCACCCCGAAGACCAGGAACAAGACCGTCATGACTGCTGCGTTGTTCGCGACCAGCCACACCTTGGCTCGGTCGAGCGTGGCCTTTGAGTCTTCTCCGCCGACAAGGAAGTATGCGACCGGCAGCGCCACGGTAAGGCTCGACAGCAGGACGAACACCAGAAGTGCGGTCCATTCCTGCGAAGCGCTCATGCCTGCCTGCGTGATGACAAGCACCCCTGCGGCATTGAGTGCCAGGTTCTTGGGGTTCACACCTGAGAGCAGGGCGGCGACCACGAAGGCCTTGCCTGCCGAGAACTCGTCGATCGTGCGCATCCAGGCCGGCATCGCCGGCTCATCTGACGGGGTACGAAAGGTCCGCCACTGTTTGAGTGCGGCGGCGAGCAGAAGCACGCCGAGAAGCACCTGGATGATGAGCGACGTTCGCGACGGCTCGCTGGCCGTGCCTGCTGTATCGGTTCCCAGCAGCAGGATCGCACCTCCAACGACCAAGAGCCCGGCGACCCAACCCGCGACAAACGAGATCCCGTTGGTCTTCGCACGTGCCGAGAAGAGCATGAGGATGACCGCCACGACGGGAAGCGGACTCAACGCGATACCCACCGCAGCAGGCAGAAGGTCACTCAACGCCAGTCCCTGCATGTCGAGCCCTCTCCTGATTCAATCTGACTCCGAAGGCGTCACCCCTCGTGAGGAGACCCCAGCGGACGGCGGTTCGACTCCGGCACCTCGCGGACGGCCGCTTCTTCTTGGGTCGCCATCGCTCTCGTCCCCTTTGCTAACCGAGCCGCGTGCCTTCCACGTCGAGTCCGCCGCCCTGAGGAAGCTTGCTCCAGCTCCTCTTCTGCCACTCCTCCTTGAGGACTTCGGTCGCTGCCTGCTCGAGGAACTCGGGGGCCGCCCACGCGTCCACGTCGAAGTCGTTCTTGATGTAGCCGTTCTTGAACATGAAGTCCTTGCCGATCTTGATGCACTGCAGGTTCTGCGCACTCAGACTCGGCACCATGTCGACGTCCTTGATGCCCTGATACGTGTCCTCGGCGTCCAGATAGAACGTCTGGCGGTTGAGGATCGCTCCTGCGGCGTGCTTGTTCTCGTTGGCCCAGCGTCCGACCTTGATCATGGCCTTCATGTAGGCGATGACGAGTTCGGGGTGCTCTTTGGCCATCACGTCGGTGCAGGTGATGACGGCTGGAGTGTTGGCGACCTGGACTCTCCAGTCGGGGTACTTGGAAAGGTCCTCGATCATCGCGATCTTGCCGGTGGCCTCCTGCAGGTGCTGGAACACCTTGCTCTGCGTGTAGATCGCGTCGACGTCACCCTTCAGCAGCGCCGTCTCGAGTGGCCGGAACGCAAGGTCGTGCTTGTGGTCGCGGCGCATCCAGAGCTCGGACGGGTTGTTCATCGGCGGGACAAGCATCTCGGGCTTGTCGTACCAGTCGTCCGGATACGGGAACTCGACGAGCTCGATGTCGTCCATCGTCATGTCGTTGAGCATCAGCATGTTGGTGATGCCCATGTGCTCCTGTATGCGCCACCAGTCGTTCTTGATGGTGTTCAGGCTCTTCGAGATGCCGATCTTCTTGCCCTTCAGATCCGACATCTTGAAGATCTGGTCGTCGGCACGCACCGCCATGCAGCCACCCTCATAGACCCACGTCGCACCGAGCAGGACTGTCCGGCGAATGTCGGCGTGGACATGGATCGGCGGATACAGGCCGCCGAAGCGGACCAGGTTGTCGAGATTGTGAATGTAGTGCGGGTACCAGTTGTTCTCGGGCGCGTGGCGGAAGTAGTTGTACTCGACGCCGATCTTCTTGTACTCCTCGCGACACCACCCAAGCTCTTGGTCGATGTTGTTCGCCGACACCATCGGGCAGTTGGTGAACCAGACTTCGTTCCAGTTCAGCGGTACGGTCGTGCTCACTCTCTCACTCATCCTTGTCACCCTCCTTGACGATCCACAGCAGATCCAGGTCGCCGTCATACGTCCACGGCAGTCCTGAGTTCTTCCAGCCGTTCTTCAGCCGCTTGCCCAGGAACAGGCTGCCCGGCTCTTCCACCTTGTCGCCCTCGAAGCCATCGATGATGTTGTAGGCGTGCGTGAAGCCCGCCTTGGCAAGAGCGTTGACCGCAAGAGCGCTGCGGCCGCCGGATCGGCACGTCAGTAGCAGCGTGTCGGTCTTCGAGTAGTGCGCCATCATCTGCGGCAGGAACTGCGGATTGACCTTGAAACCGGGTTCGTCCTTGTCGGCGTCCCAGGTGTACGTGATGAAGCCGATCGGGATGTTCCTCGCCATCGGCGCATGGCCGACGAAGATGTACTCCTCTGGTATGCGGACGTCGATGATGCTGACGCCGTCGGAGTCGGCCTTCCACATCTCATGGGCCTCCTGCGAGGTCACGTACAGACCGAGACTGGTCTGCTTCTTCTCTGGCACGCTGTCCTGGCCAACCATCACGATCCTCCTTCTGCGGCTGCACCCGAGAACCCCGATCGTTCGCTTGGTCGGGTTAGCAGGTAGCTCAGTAGGGTAATATTATACACACGAATCTTACCCACGACTCTGCGATGCTAACGGTACGACAGCGTCGAGTCCGCCCACGGGGACAGAGGTGCAGCGGCGAATGGCCAACGGTAGGCGTGAAGAGCTCCTGGACGGCGTGATGGCGATCATCGCCGCACGTGGGTTCTCGGACGTCCGCATGACCGACATCGCACGCGAGTTGCGCTGCTCGCTTGCCTCGCTGTACAAGATCGCTCCGAACAAAGACAGCCTGGTCGTCCTCGCGCTCGGGCGATGGGGCGAACGCACGCTGGCCGATGCCGAGACCCGAGCTCGGACGGCAGCGACCGCTGCCGATCGTGCGCATCGCTACTACCGCGCAGCAGCGGAGGCGGTGGCCCCTCTCTCACACGCCTTTCGCAGGGATGTCGAGCGCTTCGAGTCGACCCGTCTCGCCTACAAGTCGATCTCGGATCGGTTCGTCGATCGGTTTGCGGAACTGATCGACGAAGCGGCGGCTGCCGGCGAGATCCGCCCCGTCAACGCCCGGTTCATGGCTGGCATGTTCAGGTATATCGCTGCGGCGATCCGTGACGAGGACCTGCTCGAAGCCGCTGGCCTCACCGCCGGCGAAGCCCTTCTCGAGGTCGACACGGTCATCTGGGGCGGGCTCCGGCTCTCCTGCGGACCGGAGGGTGAGCAGCGGGGATGAAATCCCAGCTCAGGACGTAAGAAAGCCCCGCCCTGAACGGGGCGAGGCTTTCAGTGAGTCCTGGTGGCCAGAGACGGACTTGAACCGCCGACACGGGGATTTTCAGTCCCCTGCTCTACCATCTGAGCTACCTGGCCGTTACGCGTGCCCACGTATGGTAGCCGCTCGGTTCTGGTCGGTCAACGGCACCCGGATGCCCTCCATCCGCTACGGGCCGCTCGAATAGTAGAGCACGACGTTGCTGTCCTTCTGGGCCTTCGTACCGCCCTCGGGAGTCTGCGCGACGACCTCGTTTGCGGGCTTGCCGCTCCCGGTGGCGGGTACCGGTATCGCCTCGAGAGCAGCATCCGCGATGACCTGCTGGGCCTCGGCGATGGTGAGGCCCACCACGTCGGGCACGTCGACCTCATCGGGAGTGGGCGGAGGACCTGTGGAGACGATGATCCCGATGCTCGTTCCCGGGGCCACCGACTCGCCCTCGGCGGGCAACTGCGTGATCACCACGCCCTTGGCGACCTCGGTGCTGGGGTTCTCGGCCACAACGGCCTTGAGACCGGCATCGGTGAGCTCCTTCTTGGCGTCCGCGCTGGTCATGCCCACGACGTCCGGAACGTCTACGTTGTTCACCTGGGGGCCGTCGGAGATGACGATTCCCACGTTCGTGCCGGCAGGCACCTTCTGGCGGGCGGCGGGAGATTGCCCGGAGACGAGTCCCTTGTCGACGGTGCTGCTGAACTCCCGCGTGACCGTGACCGCGAAGCCAGCATCGCGCAAGGTGTTCGTCGCATCGGCTTGATTCTCGTTGCGAACGTCGGGGACCTCGATGAGCTCGACGCCGGGCGCGACGATGATCTCTTCCTCGCTGCCCCCGGGCACCTCGGTCCCGGCCGGCGGCTTCTGCTCGATCACCGAGCCCTCCTCGGCGTCCCCGGCCTCCTCGGCCTCGGCCTCGGTCACCTTCGCTTCGAGACCCGCCTCTTCTATCGCTGCGACCGCCTCGGCCTGCGGCAGCCCCACGACATCGGGGACGACCACCGTTTCCTCGGAGCCGCCCAGCAGGAAGAACGCGGCAAGCGCCGCGGCGACCACCACAGCCGCGATCACCGCCCAGATGATCCACGCGGGCCTCTTCGCCGGTTGAGCGGCAAGCGAGGCGCGGCTGGGAAGCTGCGAGATGACGGTGCCTTCGGGGACCGAGTTGCTGTGCTCGCGTGCGATCTGCGGCGAGAAGCTCGCGGCCTGAAGCGTCGAGACCGCGTCGGCCTCGGTGCGGCCCACGACGTCGGGGAGCGCCACGGCCGCAGCCGGAGTGGCGGGAGCACCGCTCGATACCAGCATGATCGCCTCGGCGCCGGCGGGCACGCTCGCACCCGCACGGGGGAGCTGGCCGCTGACCTCTCCGCGCTTGAACGCATCGCTGTAGTCGTTGAAGACCTGCGCGACGAGCCCGGCCTCTTGCAGAGCCGACAGCGCCTTGCCTTGGTCTGCGCCCAAGATGTCCGGGACCTCCGCGAACGCGCGAGGAGGCTCCGGATAGGGGCCGGACGATACGACGAGGATCACCCGCGATCCGCTCGCGAGCACCGCCCGCGGGTCGGACGACACGTTCTGCGTGGCCATACGGGACCTCCTGATCGGGCACTCTCGTAGACTCGAGCGCCCCTCGGTTACAGGTGGTCTATTCCCCTGCCGCCCGCCACGATGACAGACGGCATCGAGTCGTGTCCCCTCGGTTCACCTTCCGGCTGCAGCCTGCGCCAGCGCGTCGTCGAGAGTCGCTGCCACCGTGAGCCGAGATAGTGCGCCCTGCGCGCTGCTGGTCGTGAGGGCGCGAAGCGGCTGCTCCTGCAGGTCGGCGATGATCACCGTGATGCCACGCTCTTCGCACTCGTCAAGGAAACGCTCGAGCGCACCGGTGCCGCCCGCATCGAGCACGGTCACGCCATCGGCATACAGGACGAGCGTGTCTCCGTCGGCCGACAGCCACAGGATCTCCGAGAAGACCCTCTCGGCGGCGGCGAAGAACAGCGCTCCCACGATCTTGTAGACGCGCCATCCCTCAGGCAGCGGCTGCCGCACGTAGCGCTCGCTGTCGGTGACGTCGCGCACCTGGGTGAAACGAGAGCTGTCGCGCATGAACAGCAGTGCCGCAAGCACGATGCCCACCGCGATCGCCACCACCATGTCGGTGAAGACGGTGAGCACGAGGCAGGTCGAGAAGACCAGCACGTCGGCGGCGGGCGCGGTTCGCACGAGCCTGACCGCATGCGGGGCCTCACTCATGTGCCACGCGACGCTCACGAGCAGTGCCGCCATCGATGACATCGGCAGAAACGAGAGCAGCGGTCCGAGCACCACGATGCTCAGCAGCACGACTCCCGAGTGCACGACCGCCGCGACCGGAGTGCGAGCTCCCGCGCGGACGCTGGCGGCAGAACGCGCGATCGCGGCGGTGGAGGTGATGCCCCCGAAGAACGGCGCGACCACATTCGCGAGTCCCTGGCCCACAAGCTCGCCGTTGGCGTGGTGCCGCGTGCCCGTCGACCGGTCGAGAACCACGGCACAGAGCAGCGACTCGATCGCACCGAGCATGGCGATCGTCAGGGCAGACGGCAGCAGGCCTCGCAGTGTGCCGTAGCTCCATTCGAATCGCGCTCCGCCCGGACCGGGAAGGTCCCAGGGAAGCGAGAACGTGGGTAGTGAGGTTGGGATCCCGTGAGCGAGCGTTCCGTCGGCCATCAGGTACGTGAAGCGCGAACCGATCGTGTCGATCGGGTGCCCCGCCTGCGCGAGGGCGAGCGCGCACAACGCCCCCACGATCAACGCGGGGACGTGGCCGGGCACGACGAACCGGTCGCGGGGCCACGCGAGCACGATCACCAGCGTGAGCACGCCCACGAAGGCAGTGGGCCAGTCGATCGCGGGCAACGCGGTGACGATGGTCGCCACCTTCGCGACGAAGTGCTCGGGCATCTCGGTGATCCCCAAGCCGAGCAGGTCGTTGAGTTGCAGGACAGCGAGAACGATCGCGATACCCGCAGTGAAGCCGACCGTCACGGGCTCGGGAACGTACTCGATGAGCCTGCCCATGCGCGCCACTCCGAGCCCCACGAGCAGCAGGCCGGCGATGATCGTCGCGATCGTGAGACCTGCAAGCCCGTACGCGCTCACGACCGGAGCCAGCACGACCACGAACGCCGCCGTGGGTCCTGTGACGCTGAAGCGCGATCCACCGGTCAGGGCAGCCACCGCACCCGCGATGACGGCCGAGTAGAGCCCGTACTGCGGGGGTACCCCGATCGCGATCGCGAGGGCCATGGCGAGCGGGACCGCGATGACGCCCACCGTGACACCCGCGACGACATCCCGGGAGAGGGTCTGTCGTGTATAGGGGCTGGCGGCGAGCGTGTCGCGAAGGGCGCTGGCGACGCGAACGGTGGTCAGGTGTTTCCTGTGCGGCATCTGGTGGATCGCCCCCGAAGGCTGCAGGCGCGCGGTCTCTTAGAGTGCTCCTGCGCCGGGAGACTGTCCACCAGCGCTTGCGGCGACTAGACTGCTCCGTGCGGATGAATCGGCGTCCGCTCTCCGCCGTAGGGGGACACGTGAACACCGTACGACACACATACGCGCGCTTGATCGCACTCGCCATGCTCGCCGTGGTGGTGTTCGCGTTCTCCGCAGGCATGGCGGCCGCTGCTCCCGGCGAGCCCACGCTGACCCTCGATGAGCTACAGGCCCTGCTCGACACGTCAGGCGGGACGCTCGATGGCCACCTCAAGACCGTCCTCACCGGCAGCACCATCGTCGACATCCCGGTGCGCGTGCTCGCGGTGACGGCAGGCAATCCGACCGGCCCGGCATCGCTGTCGGCCTTCATCGTCTTGGAGGCGCACGGTACGACGATCGACGACCTGGGCGGTATCGCCTCCGGCATGAGCGGCAGCCCGATCTACGTCGACGACGGCGGCACCGACAAGCTCGTGGGCGCGCTGTCCTACGGCGATTCGATGACACGGGGCGGCACCGGGCTCGCGACCCCCATCGAGGCCATGGCGCTCATCGAGGCCGAGCAAGGCGTCCGTCCCGTGACCATCCAGTCGCTCGACGAGCCGGTCCTGACCGCCGGCGGTCTCAAGGACCGAGTCATCATCACCTCGAACCCCGAGGACCACGCACACGAGGCTGCCGACGGCGCGATCGTCGCCGAGCCGCTCGCCCAGATGTACGTGGGAGGGATAGACCCCGGGTCGAAGATCTACAAGGAGTACTCGGCGTTTCTCGAGAAGAGGGGCATCAAGCTGACCTCATCGGGGATGTCGGGCATGACCTCACCCTACAGTGCCCCGTTCCAGCCCGGGTCCGCCATCGCAAGCCTCGCGTCGCGAGGGGACATGTGGGCCGGCGGCATCGGCACCGTGACCTACGTGAACGGCGGCAATGTGCTCGCCTTCGGCCACCCGATGTACTGGTCCGGTGCCACGAACCTCTTCATGGCCAACGCCTGGGTGGACTACACGTGGCCCAGCGACTTCGCGCCTTACAAGGTCGCTCGGCCCGCCGCGCTTCGCGGCACGATCACACAGGACAGGGCAGCGGGCATCCTCGGCGTGGACGGGCCGTCTCCCACCGAGATCCCGATCACCGCCGTGGCCACCAACGTCGATACCGGACAGACCGCCGAGACGACCGTGACGATGCCCGCGCGGGTGATCGACTCATCGAGCGCGACCTTCCGAGGGCTTCCCACCTTGGCCACCTACGTTGCCGGCAGCCGCGTCTTCGACCAGTCCTCGGTCACCGGCAGCGCCCACACGACGACCACGGTGGTCGTGTCCGACGGGATCCGGACCTACGAGATCAAGCGACGCAACATCGTGGACAGCGAGGATGTCGTGTACGCGCTGGTGACCGACGCCGATGAGATCGTGACAGCGTTGCAGGCTGTGGGCGCGAACGGCATCGCCACTCCGTCCATCAAGTCCGTGAGGCTCGAGTCCTCGATCTCAAGGGCGCGCCAGCTCGCAGAAGTGGTCGGAGTCAACGCTCCCTCGGGGCTGCGGCACGGATCGAACCGGATCGTGGTGTCCTACTTCAGGTTCGGCGATCCCCGCGTGAAGACGACCGACCTGTCTCTCGTCGTGCCCGCGAACGTGCCACTGACAGGCGTGCTCAGCGCCTACAGCATCGACGGCCCTCCGAACGGCGACGAGGACAGCGCTGCCCAGGACGAGGTCTTGTTCGACGATGTCGAAGACCCGACGCCGGGTCAGTCCGTCGACCGAACCACCGTGGGCCAGGTAGTGGACGAGCTCCGGCGGTCTCCCGGCAACGGCGAGCTGACGGTGAGCTTCCAGCCGGTCGACGCCTACTACGACCCCGAGAGCGAGACTGCCGCGCCCCCCAAGACCTACGCTCCCGTCTCGGCCAGGACCTCCGTCGACGCGTACCTCGTCGGGGCGGCCATGATCCAAGCGCCGACGATCGACGCGGCCCTCACCCCGGGCTCGGTCGTCACTTACAAGGGAAGCACGCGCGTGTCCGGGACGCTGCTGGGGGTCGATGGCAGCACCGGTACGGTGCGGATCACCCGGCAGTACGCCGGTGAAAGCGCGGCTGTGACCATCGCCACCGTCAAAGTCGACGACGAAGGCGCCTTCTCGGCCACACTCGCAGGTCTCCGCAAGAACGCCACGGTCCGCCTGAGCTACAGCGGCGACGCGAATACCATCCCCGCCAGCGCCACCCTGTACGCCAAGGTCAAGGCCAAGGTCACGCTCAAGCGCTCGGCTTCCAAGGTCAGGCGGGGCAAGACGGTCACGCTGAGTGCAACGGTCTCGCCCAGCGACACGGACGGCAAGGTCGTGTTCGAGCGCTACTCGGGTGGTCGGTGGAAGACCATCGCGACGCGCTCGCTCGCCGGCGGAAAGGCGGCGTACAAGTACAAGGCCGCCCTCGGGACGAACAAGCTCCGCGCTCGCACCATCGGCAGCACTCGCAACGCCGCCGCCAAGTCGACCACCGTCATCGTCAGGGTCGTGAGGTAGCAGCTCGCCCTGTTCGACCCGAAGCGGCCCCGTTCATCCGAGCGGGGCCGCTTCTTCGTTCCCGTTCGGTCACACCTCTCGCGCCGCGGCGGCAGAGAGCGCACACTGTCCATGGATCGGCGAATTCGACCTGGGGGGATCCATGCTCTCCGCAGCGCTCCTGGCTACCGTGGCATCGGCCGCGAGTACCGTGGCGACCGCGACCGCGACCACGGCGTCGGTCGCGGCATCGAGCGCGCCGGATACCGGCACGCTGGGCAGCATCGTGGCAAGCGTGGTGCCGAGCATCGTCGCCTCCGCCTTGCCGTCGGCTGCGACGACCACCGTGCCGGTCACCGCGCAGCCGATCTTCCTGCCTATTCCGTTCGAGGTGGCCGCGATCTTCGCCGGCGCTCTCTCGGGGGCAATGGCCGCAGTGAACCGGCGGTTCGATCTGACGGGGCTGTTCGTCCTCGCCGTCGTGAACGGGCTCGGCGGCGGCATCATGCGCGACGTCCTGCTGCAAAACTACGGCATCTTCGCACTCGATCATCCGCGCGCGCTGGTCGCCGTGTTCGTCGCCGGGCTGATCGGCGCCTTCTTCTACACAGCTGCCGAGAAGGTCAGACCCATGCTCGGCATCATCGACGCGCTCTCGCTGGGGCTGTTCGCCCTCGTGGGCGTCGACAAGGCTCTGGTGGCAGGCCTCACACCCCTGCCGGCGATCCTCCTGGGTACGATCACCGCCATCGGTGGTGGCATCATCCGCGACCTCCTGTGCGATCGGGAGCCCCAGGTGATGCGCCGAGGGAGCCTTTACGCGGTGGCCGCCGTGACGGGATGCGCCGTGTTCGTGACCATGGTGACGTGGCTCAACTTCACCAAGCCGGTCGCGATGATCGTCGCAGGGGCCGTCGCGATAACGCTGCGGCTGGGCTCCGTGTGGCGCGGCTGGGAGTCACCCGAGCCCATTGACCTCACGCACGCCGTGGGTTCGGTCCCCCGCAGCATGTGGCGCGGGGGCGCGTGGGTGTTCAGGCGGACACGACGCCGCGACGACGAACGCGACTCGACCGATGACGACGCCGGGGAGTGACCCGCGCCGGAGCGAGCGAGCCAGCGCACGTCGTCCTTCAGACCCCGTCGCGCGCCATGTAGCGGACCCACCGAGCGTCGACCCAACGCTGGACCGAGTCGATAGTGTCGGGCGACATGCCTTTGAACCGACCTTGGGTGGCAACGTAGTCGGCGACGCTCGACTGCAGCCCCGCACGAGCGAGCGTCTTGCTGCGGCCGGTCAGGCGGAACCGTCCACCCTCCACCTCGTAGAGCACGACCAGCCCGGCATCGACCGCCATCTTGCCCAGCGTGACGGTGTCTTTGGGATCGAACGACCACCCGCTCGGGCACGGCGTGTTCATGTGGATGTAGCGGAGTCCGTGGATGCCGCGCGCCTTGGAGACCTTGTCAAAGACGTCGTCGGGGAAGACAGCCGAGGTCGATGCGACGTAGGGGACGTTGTGCGCCTCCATGATCGCCGGCAGGTCCTTGGGGTTCTCCCGCTTGCCGGCCCAGGTGGTCGTCGTGCGCGCACCGCTGGGCGTGAGCCCCGAGCGTTGCGTGCCGGTGTTCATGTAGGCCTCGTTGTCGTAGCACAGGTAGATGAAGTCCTCGTTGCGCTCGGCGGCGCCAGAGAGCGCCTGGATGCCGATGTCGCCGGTGCCGCCGTCCCCCGCCATCGCGAGCACGGTCATCTCCGAGTCTCGGCCTGTGGCCCTGAGTCCGGCGGCGAGACCGGTTGCAGCGGCGGCCGTCGAGGGGAACGCGACGTTGACCCACGGCACACCCACCGAGCTGACGGGATACATGCCACCGAGTACCGTGAGGCAACTCGCGGGAACCGCCATGACCATCTGCCCCTCCAGCGCCGCCGTGATCTGGCGCAGCGCGATACCGATACCGCATCCGGCGCACGCTCGGTTGCCGGGCAGAACGTGGTGGGTATCGGGCAGGTCGATGAGCTTGGTCATGTGAGTCCTTCTCGGCGGGGTGCGGCCGCTACGAGCATAGCCGCCACGGGTGCGGCTGTCAGCCGAGACCCCCACGGTACGGGCGCCTCGGATCCGCACTCAGGCATGCAGTCCGATCCAGTCGGCATCGCGGTCGGTGACTCCGGCAGCGCGGTCGGTCACCGCGCGCGCCGCAGCGTCCACCAGGTGGGTGACGGAGACGTCTCGGCCGCCCAAGCCGCACACCGCGCCGTAGACGACGGGCGCATGCGGGTCGGCGTTGAGGGCCGCCTTGAGGTCGGCACAGATCGGACCCTGGAACCCGTAGCTCACCGCCTTGTCGAAGACGAGCGCCATGTCGCGCCCCGCGAGCCTGTCCCGCAGCGCCGCGACAGGGAACGGCCGATACGCACGGATGCCGAGAACCCCGGCCTTGACGCCGGTCTCGCGCAGCCGCTCGACCGCGACGGTGAGCTGGACTCCGAGCGACCCTGCGGCGACGAGCACCACGTCGGCGTCGTCGAGCAGGTACTCCCACGTCAGGCCTCCCCACGAGCGGCCGGTCTGCTCGGCCCACAGCGCATCGACCTCCGGGATCACGTCGAGTGCCTCGAGTAGCGATGCGTGAAGACCCGCGCGGATCTCCATGTAGCCCGGACGCACGACCCCCTGGGCATCCGCTCGCGGATCGGCCAGCGTCACCGGGCCGATGTTGCGCGGATCGCCCGGGTCCACGATCGTGAGCGGCTTGTAGGGCGGCAAGAACTCGTCGACCTGCTCGGCGCCGGGTACCTCGATCGGCATCGTGGTATGGGAGAGCAGAAAGCCGTCGTAGCAGACCATCACGGGAACGTGCAGGTGCTCGGCGATCCGGTACGCCTGGACGGTGGTGTCCAGGATCTCCTGGTTGTCGCGGCAGTAGAGCTGGATCCAGCCCGCATCGCGGACGCTCATCGAGTCCTGCTGGTCGTTCAGGACGTTCCACGGCGCAGCCATCGCACGGTTCGCGATGCACATGACGATGGGCAGGCGTGCGCCGGCGGCCCACCACACCTGCTCGGTCATGTACGCGAGCCCGTTCGCGCTCGTGGCCGTGAAGACCCGCGCTCCCACGGTGGAAGCGGTGATGCAGACGGTGAGCGCGGAGTGCTCGGACTCCACGGTGACGAACTCTGCCGGCAGCTCGCCGGACTCGACCCATGCCGAAAGCGTCTCGACTACCGATGTCTGCGGGCGTGATCGGGTAGGCGGCGATGACCTGCACCCGCGCGAGCTTTGCGGCGGTCGCAGCGGCCTCGTTGCCGGTCATGACGGTGGTCGTGCTCACGTTGTGCCCTTCTCTATTCGCGAATCGGTCCCATACCGTAGAGGATGAGCTGCAAGAGCTCCTCCGACGCCGTCTGGCGGCTGATCCCCAGCTCCTCGAGAACGTCCGGATCGCGCGTGATCCCGGCCCCCATCCACACCATCCGCGCGGCGAAGGCGGTGTTGGCCGGGCGGAACTCCCCGTTCGCGACCCCTTCGTCGAGATAACCCTGGATGATCCGGTAGCCGCGTCCACGCGAAAGGCTGAGGACATCCGCCGTCTGCGGGTTGTCGCGCACGTCTCGCCAGAACTCCGAGGAGCCCTTGGCCTGCCATTCGTCGATCACACGCGCGAACTCCATGATGCGCGCGGCTGCCGACGACTTCCGGGACGCGCGCTCGTCGGCGTCATCGATGGCGCGTCTCACGTAGCGTTCGAATACGAGCTCGATCAAGGCGTCCTTGCTGTGAGCCAGCTTGTACAGCGAACTGCGCGAGCAACGGAGCCGGGAGGCGAGGCTACCCACCCTGAGGTGGGCGAATCCCTCGGCGAGTACGAGCGATTCAAGCTGCTCCAGCAACTCTTCTCGGCGCTGTTCGTCCGGACGGCGTGGCACGGGGCGATTCCTCTCGTTCAGCTGTGCGAGTACCCGAACGATATCACTGTTCGCGAGCGTGGTTCATGCAGTCGTTCGCCGAGCGATGGTACCCGTATCGGAACGTTCACTCCTGCGGCTGCCGTTTGCGGATGCCAAGCCGGCTGACCGCCAGAGAAACGACGCTGACGAGATAGAGCTGGCCGATCAGTGACTCGGCGACCGCCAGAGCTCGCACAACGTCGCTGCCGGGAGAGACGTCCCCGTAGCCGACGGTCGCCAGCGTGATGAAGCTGTAGTACAGGGCTCCCGACAGGTTCTGCGCTCCCTGCGCGAAAGCCGGAGGGTTGACGCTATCCATGAGCTCGTAGGCAAGACCGAACAGGATCCCGATGAGAAGGTAGATCACCATCAGACCCATGACCAGCTGCAACGTCACGCGTTCGTAGGTGCGGAGGCGACGGCCGATCGCCGCTATGGTGCCTGCCGTCAGCAGGGTCCACGCGATCAGGGCCGGTATCTGGCCCGGCGAATCAGCGATCAACAGACCGGCCGCCGCTGCGGCGAACAAGAGCACCGAGAGAGCCTCGCCGACCTTCGCAGTCCTCCTGCTGACCCCCGAGACGCGCAGGGTCAGGAACAGCGCGGCGACCAGGAGAAGCGACGAGATCAAGGCGAACAGCGACCTGAGCACGGAGCCCGAGGCGATCAGCCCCAGTACCGAGCCCAACACCAAGACGAGCGCCACGCCGTAAGCGTCGCGAACCGCCCTTTGCTCTCCACTCAACAGCTGTCTTGAGGCCTGCTCGTTCACGCGAGCCTCTCTCAGGCCTGCGGGTCGGTCGCGGTTTGGTCGACGGCCTCGGCGGCATCAGCATCGCCGGACGCGCTTGGAGCATCGAGCGGCTCGGCCCCAAAGAGCCCGACGAGGAGCAGCCACAAGAGGTATCCCACGCCGAGCCACACGATCGAGGCGACGGTGCGCGGTGCCGGCAAGAGCACCAAGATCACGAACGCCACCGCGATTCCCGCGAGCCGCAGCGCGGCCTTACGGGCGCGCACCCACTCGCCGAAACGACCGAGCTCGAGATGCGAAGCGACGCCGGACAGACCCCCGGACAGGCCGGTGCGCATCGCAACGGCCCACCGCGCGGGCCCGGCGAGCAGTGCGCCCAGCCACAACGCCACACCCAGGGCCACTGCCGCCTGATCGGCGGTGACCAGGTCGCGGAAGATGATCTCGAACGCCGACTGCGCCGCGGGCGTGGGGATCGCCGCCAGCTCGTAGAGTTGAGCCGTCACGTAGGTCTGGCCGAAGTAGAGTGCCTGCAGGGGCAGGAGCGCGGCGATCGCGAGCGCGCCGCCGAGCCACAGCACGGCCTTGCGGCGGTCGCTTGCGATCGCGATGGCGGCCACCGCCAGCGCGAGTCCGATGAGCGGCAACAGCAGTGCGACCCGCGTGATCACGTCGAAGGCCGAACTCATCTGCGCGAGGACGGGAGACTCGTACAACACGATGCTCCGGTCGATCGACGAGGTGGGAAGGTTCGCCACGAATCCGAGCCCGGCGGCCTCCAACCGAGTCTTGAGCTCATCGGCAAGCGCACCGACGTCGAGCGTGATCGTCCCGGCCTGAACACCCACGACCCCGGTGTCACGACCGGTGACCGCCGCCACCAACGCCTTGTGGCTGATCCGGTTCGCCTGTTCCCAGATACTCGCGAACTGGTCGGAACGCACGAGGGAGACCGCCTGCTTGGCGATGAAGTCGTTGACCGCCTGACTCACCGGAGCGGCGATGATCTGGAGATTCTCGGGGAGCACCTGCTTGAGCCGCTCCTGCGCATCGACCCTCTCGATGACGACCTCAGATGCCGCGGCAGCCACCGCATTCTGGATGTCGGGGTCCTCGGCGAGCGGAGCGACGGTCGCGACGTAGACATCGGTGTCGGTCACCATGCGGTTCATCCACACCGCCGGGACCGCCAGTGCCAGCACCAACGCAGCGGCGACCGCGATGATCACGGCCCATGCGTTTCGGCCGCGACTCGACGGCGCCGTCGCAACGACCTCGCTCTTGAGCCTGTCGTTCTCGGCCTCAAGCTGCTCGATACGGCTCTGCAGCTCCGTCACATCCGAGTCCGGCTTCACATCCTCGACGACGTCGGCCGGCAGCTCTTCCGGATTCTTGACCATGTCTCCCCCTACTCGAATGCATTTCGCGAAACCGCGTACGAGTAATGGTACCGCTGTACCGCCGCCTTGTATCGGGTACTCTCACGTTGGCACGAACAGCCGCGCACGGGCGGCGGCACCTCGAATGCCGCGACACGACCGGCACCGATGAACCCCAGGAGGTCGAAGATGGCGACGAAGGCTGATTACACCCCCGAGGAGTGGCAGGTCATCCAGTGGGCTGTCGTGGACACCATGACCTACGTGTCCATGGCCGACCCCCGCATGTGGGACTCGTTCAAGGAGGCCGGCGCCGCCGCTCGCGTCATCGCCACGGCGAAGAGCTCGGCGGCGAACCTGCTGGTTCGCGATATCGCGGGCGACGTCCGAACCAAGCGCGACAAGGAAGCGACCGCCAATCCGGCGGAGTTCGGCACCGAGGTCGTGGAGCGGATCACCCAGGCGGTCGCTCTGATCACCGAGAAGGACCCCGCTGACGTGGCCGCCTTCAAGGAGTTCATCGTCGCCCTCGCGCAGGCGACAGCCGAGGCCGTCAAGGACGTGGGGGCCGCGGAGGCAGACGCCATCGAGAAGATCAGGGCGGCGCTGGGCTGAGATGGATGATGTGAGCCCCGCGCCCACGATACGGGTGCTTTCGTACAACGTCCGTCACGGTCAGGGCGTGGCCAGCCTGCTGTCGAACGCACGCCTCGCCCGTGTGATCTCGGCTATCGACCCGGCCGTTGCGGGGCTCAACGAGGTGTGGCGGCTCGAAGGCCTCTACGATCAGCCCCTGCGTCTGGGCGCGCTCACGTCGATGCAGGCGATCTACCATGCGGCCCACAGAACGCTGTTCGGCCAGACGGGCAACCTCCTGCTGGCAACCGGAACCGTCCACTCGGCCCGCGAGCTCGACATCGGTGGCAAGCGCGAGCGGCGTGGCTGCCTTGTGGCCGACATCGAGACGAGCGGCGTCCGCTTCACATTCGCGGTGACCCATCTCAGCTTGCACGCGGTCACGCGGCACGACCAGCTCGAGCTGCTCGCGGAGTCGCTGCCCAACGACCGGCCACTCGTGCTCGTGGGCGACTTCAACTGCCTCTACCGCGAGCTCCGGCCGCTCGAATCGCTCCTGACGTTCACCGAGAGCACGCCATCGACGTTTCCTTCGCTCGTGCCGTTTCGGGCACTCGACCACATCGGCTACAGCGCCCACTGGGAACTGGAGAAGCTGACGGCACTCCCCTCGCTGGCCTCCGACCACAGGCCGCTCGTGGCGGAGCTGCGCCTGAGCTAGGCCGCTGCGCGCCGCGAGCTCCCGATCGGGATTCGAACGAGGCGACTCACCCGAACAGGTTGTAGAGACCCTTGACCGACATGCCGATTCCCAGGACGAAGAGGGTGATCTCCATGACCGCGGCGGCGTTGGCCGTCACGAGCTCCCTCCACCGCCGAAGGATCACGACGGACTGCTCGCCCCCCACGAAGTACAGGACCACGGGCACCACGATCGAGAGGCTCGCCAGCGCCACGTACCACACAGCGCCCACCATCATGCCGGGCTCGCGGACACCCGAGTTCGCGATCAGCCGGCCGGCGGAGATCGCCAGTGCCAGGTTCTTGGGGCTGGTGGTCGCATTCGTGAACGCCACGACTCCCGCGCCCAGCGGCGAGAGGTGGTCGACCGAGTTCACCCAGGATGGCGGCCGGTCAGGCTCGGCCGAGTTGCGTCGTCCGCGCCGGGACAGGATGCCCATGGTGAGCAGCCCGATGCCCAGGAGCAGCGTGAACACACCCTCCGTACCGAGATCGAGACCGTGGCGGGGCGCAGGCACAAGCCCCGCGAAGTAGACCGCGAGGCCGATCGCGACGATGTTGCCGAACACCCAGGAGAGCGCCAGCGTGATGCTGCCGGGGCGCGCACGGTTCGAGATGAGCATGATGAGAACGGCCACGATGGGCAGCGGGCTCACAGCCACCCCGAGGCCGAGCGGCGCAAGTCGAATCATCAGGCTGAGCAACGGATGAGTCTCCCCCGTGTCCCCCCGCAGGGGCTGGTCGCGAGTCGCGGAGGTAGTCTAGCGCATCTCGAAGCGCGACTAGTACCACAACCCAGTGTGCAGTATCGTTGTCGCGTCTAGACGTTTGGAGCCGGGACGCATTCGGACTCCATATCCAAGAAGGGGGCATCATGACCGACACCGCCGTTGGCACGCAGGCGGGCTCCGCCGATAGTCAGTGGTGGGTTCCGCTGGTGATGGGCATCATCTCGATCATCTTCGGGCTCATGCTTCTCAGCCATCCCGCCGAGACCAGCATCTGGGTCGCCTGGATCATAGGCATCTACTGGCTCATCGGCGGTGTGATGAACCTGGTCTCGCTGTTCGTCGATAGGACCCAGTGGGGCTGGAAACTCGCGCTGGGCATCCTGGGGATCTTTGCGGGTATGGTCGTCATCGACGCCATGGGCAAGGCGCCGCTGCTCGCGACCGTGGGGCTGGCAGCGATCTACGTGTGGATCCTCGGGCTCCAAGGAATCATCTACGGCTTCATCCAGCTGGTCATGGCCTTCAAGGGCGGCGGCTGGGGCGTGGGTATCCTGGGTGTCTTGAGCATCGTCTTCGGTGGCCTCATCATGACCAACGCTGTCGTCGCCAGTCTGGCACTGCCGTGGGTCTTCGGGATCTTCGCGATCGCAGGCGGCATCGCGGCGATCGTCATCGCCACCAGACTCAAGAAGGCGTAGCACCTGCTGCCGCGAATCGTCGAGCGTTCATAGACCGCCGAGCAGCCCCGGACGCCACACCAAGCGCCGGGGCTGTTTCAGAAGGAGGCGACATGCCCTACATTCTCGCGCTCGACCAAGGCACGACAAGCACGCGTTCGATCGTCTTCGACGGGGACGGCGTGAGACTGTCGCAGGCGCAGATCGCGCTGGAGCAGATCTTCCCGCAGCCCGGATGGGTCGAGCATGACGCCACGACCATCTGGCGAAACCAGCTCGATACCGCGCGCTCGGCGATCGCCGAGGCCGGGATCCTGGCCGCCGACCTGACCGCGATCGGCGTGACCAATCAGCGCGAGACGGTCGTGATATGGGATCGCGGGACCGGTGAACCGATCCACAACGCCATCGTGTGGCAGGACCGCCGGACCTCGGCCACGTGTGAGGCCTTGGCACAGGAACATGACGAGCTGGTGCGCGAGCAGGACCGGACTCTCCATCGATCCGTACTTCTCGGCGACGAAGATCGCGTGGATCCTCGATGCCGTGCCGGGCGCACGCGAGGCCGCCTCTCGCGGGGACCTCGCGTGTGGCACGATCGACTCGTGGCTCATCTACAACCTGACGGGAGGCCGCGTGCATGTCACCGACATCACCAACGCCTCTCGCACACTCCTGCTCGATATCGACTCGGGCGAGTGGGACGACGAACTGTGCGAGCTCTTCGGGATCGATCGTCGGCTGCTGCCTCGGGTGGCTCGCTCCTCTGAGGTCGTTGGCGAGAGTGCCGCCGAGGTTCTGGGGGCCGTCATCCCGATCGCGGGCGTCTGCGGAGACCAGCAGGCGGCGCTGGTGGGCAACGGCTGCTTCGAGGCCGGGGATGCCAAGGCCACCTTCGGCACCGGCGTGTTCGCGCTGATGCACACCGGGCCGTCACGGGTGCGGTCCGCAAGCCTCGCCACCACGCTGGCCGCCCGCACGGATGACGCCATCGAGTACGCGCTCGAGGGATCCATCTTCATGGGCGGCGCCGTGGTGCAGTGGCTCGTCGAGGGGCTCAAGCTGGGCGACTCGCCTGCCGCGGTTCAGGCCCTCGCCGAGAGCGTGCCGGACTCGGGCGGCGTCGTGCTGGTGCCAGCACTGACCGGTCTGGGCGCCCCGCTGTGGGACCCGTACGCGCGCGGAGCCATGTTCGGGCTCACGAGAGGCGCCACCACCGCACACCTCGCGCGCGCAGGTATGGAGGCTATCCCGCTGCAGGTGATGGACCTCATCGAAGCGATGGTGAACGATTCCGGCCACGCGCTTCCGCGACTGCGGGTCGATGGCGGAGTCACGGTCAACGAGCTCGTCATGCAGACGCTCGCGGATCTGCTCGGCGTTCCGATCGATCGGGCGCTCGTACCCGAATCGACCGCGCTGGGCGCCGCATACCTCGCCGGGCTGGCGAGCGGGGTTTGGGAGAAGCCCGGCGACCTCCCCGCGCTGACGGGCGTGAGTCGGACGTTCGAACCGGGCGCCGACGCCGTCGAACACTACGCCGAGCTCAAGATTCGCTGGGCCGAGGCCGTGCGACGCTCCATGCGCTGGGAACACAGCTAGCGGCACAAGGTTCGTGCCGCTAGCGGTAATCAGGACCTCTGTCGTGAAGGTCGTCTAGCCGATGGCCTCGTCGACCTGAGCCTTCAGCTCTTCGGCCTGGGCGTCGATGTCCTGCTTGATGACCTTGGCGGCCTTCTTCATCAGACGGTCCATGCCGGCCTCGAGTGTGGTGGTGCCCACCATGACCACTCCGGCCTTGCCCTCGTCGAGCATCTCGCCGATCGCCATGATGTCCTTGCGCTTCATGCCGCGCATCAGGTGCCCGGTCAGTGCGCCGGCACCGGCGCCCACCGCACCCATTGCGATGATCGACGGCGGGAAGATCAGGCCCACGACCGCACCGGTGACCAGACCGACCTTGGCGCCCCAGCCGCGCTCGGTGGCGTCGGTGTCGAGGATCTTGACGTTGCCCTCGTCATCCTTCACGAACAGCGCGGACTCGTAGTCGCCGAGGAACTTCTCCTTCTTCAGGAGCTTGATCGTGTCGAAGTCGGCACGAGCGTCCTCGACGTTCGCGTACATGCCTGCCAACATCACGATTCCGTCGGGTTCAGCCATGGAAACCTCCTTGGTTGGGGGCACACTGTGCGCCCTCGTCGGAAAAGAACACCGCCACGGCGGCGACCCGCGCCGCTCCAACGGTGAACCGGTACAACAGTACTATCGTTCCCATACGGGTATCGCAGACCTCGGGTCACGATGGAGTTTTCGAAGAGATGGCGCGAATGCGGCCAGTGGACGTATATGCTGAGGTCAATACGGGTACGATTGGTGCCACGACAGTACTAACGAGGGAGAGGAGAACATCGTGAGGTATGGACCTGTTGATGTCATCGCACTCGCCATGGGCGAGCCGAAGTTCGACGGCAGCATCCTTGCAGAGCTCGCGCGTCTCGCCGACACGGGCACCATTCGTGTGCTGGACGCTATGGTCTTGGTGATGGACGCGGACGGAACAGCACTGGGGCTCGACATCGAGGACCTCGCGGCCGAGGACAAAGCGATGCTCGGCTTCATCGAGACCGGCACGCGCGGGCTCTTCGACGCCGAAGACGCGGCCACGTTCTCGGAGGGCATGGTCCCCGGATCGGCGATCGTCGCGCTGGCCATCGAGAGCGCGTGGGCCGTGCCGCTCATGCAGGCCTTCGAGGACGCCGGTGCCGACGTGGCCCTGCACACGAGGATCCCCGCGGTCATCATCGACGAGGCGCTCTCCGCGCTCAACGACTAGGAAGCAAGGAGGTTACGATGCCAGGACTCGTCAGAGGTATCGCTCGCACGGCGGTCATCGCCGGTACGGCGACGGCCACATCGAACGCAGTGAACCGTCGGATGGCTTCGAAGAACGTCGCTGCCTACGGTGACGCTCAGCAGCAGTACACGCAGGAGACCCAGCAGCCGGCGCCCGCGATGGCCGTTGCTTCCGGCCCCGCGCCCGGCGTGATGATACCGCCGGCAGCTCCTGAAGCTGCCCCGCAGGAGGACATGTACTCCCAGCTTGAGCGCATCGGTGCGCTCAAGGCGCAAGGCATCCTGACCGAGGAGGAGTTCGCCGCCGAGAAGGCGAAGATCCTCGCCGCGGGCTAGGTTCGACAGAAGCGTGATTCGCACAAGGGCCGTCGGCGGGAACGCCGGCGGCCCTTGTGCTTGCCGAGAGAAGACGCCGCACGAGCGTCGCCCGTCGCAATCTGCAGGCAAGCCCCGTTATCATGGAGGCAACGCATCTTGAGGGGGTAACACGTGGAGGATTCACCTGGGGCAGCCGCCGCGCCCGAGCAGCTCATCGACTCGCGCGATCTGGTGCGCAGCGGAACGCGCCTCCTGCTGCTCTCGCTCTTCTTGGGATTCATCACCGGAGCTGCCACGTGGCTGTTCCTCTACATAGACCATCTCGGTGTCGTATTCCTGTGGGAGACGCTGCCCGAGCGGTTCCCCGGCACCCCTGCGTGGGTCGTGGCCGTGGCCGTGGTCGTCGCGATGACTGCTATCGCGACGCTCATCGCGATAGCGTGCAAAGGACGCCCGTTCGACATGGGCGGCGCTGAGCACGAGTACGACGAGAAGGGGCGCATGGAGTACCGTCGAATCCTCCCCGGCGCCGCGTTCTCGCTCGCCTCACTGTTCTCCGGAGCTGCGGTCGGGCCTGAGGCGCCGCTCGTCGACATCAACGGCGGGCTGGGGACGCTGCTGGCCGAGCGCGTCGGCGTGAAGCCCCAGCAGGTCAGGATGCTGACCTACGCCGGAGTCGCCGGCGCGCTTGCGGCGTTTCTCGGCAGCGCACCGGTCGGGGCGTTGCTGGCGATGGAGTTCATCAGCCCCAAAGCGATCAACATCAGCCGCACGGACATGGTCGGTGGGTTGGCTGCGGGGGCATCGGCGTGGGCGACGTACTCGCTGCTGGGCGGCGAGAAGTTCGCGGTGCTCTTCCCGTTCCCCGAGTACACGAACCTGGCGATGGGCGACCTCCTGCTCGCCCTCGTGATCGGGACTGCGGGCGGGGTTCTCGGCCTCGCCTACGGTGCAGCCATGGTCAAGACGCGCGTGAAGTTGGCCGGGTTGCGCAACAAGCCGCTGCTTGCAGGGATCGCGGGCGGCTCGGTGGTCGCGCTGGCCGCGGTCGTGAGCCCCTACCTGCTGTTCTCGGGGCAGTCGCAGGTTCCCACCGTCATCGCGAACGCCGCGGCATTGGGAGCGCTCGTGCTGCTCGGCCTGGGCCTCGCCAAGGTCGCGCTCAGCATCTGGGGGATGTCGACCGCGTACTTCGGCGGCCCGCTCTTCCCGCTCATGTTCACCGGGCTGTGCTTCGGCTTGGCGCTCAACCTGGTGATCCCGGGGATTCCCCAGGGCGTCGCCGTCATGGCGCTGATGGTGGGGCTGCTCGTGGCGGCCACCGTTTCACCGATGAGCATGACCGTGTTCCTCGTGATCGTCTCGAACCCTGCGCTGGCGTCGGTGATCGCCGTCGCCGCCGTAGCCGCCTTCATCGTGCGCCAGGCGATCGCTCCCACCCTACCCGGCGTCTACCGCCAGACGGTGGCAGCGGAGCGAGGGAAACCGTCGTAGAGCGGCACGCGACAAGCATGGTCGCGCGCGGACTACTCGGGCGGCAGCAGGAAGTGGCAGGCGGCGTCCGCTATCGACCGGTCGAACAGGACCGAGAGGTGCCCGAGGTTCCGGACCTCGAGGATCTCGACGTCGGCTCCCGCGAGCTGCGACGTCTCCGGTGGGTGAACGAGGTTGTCGTGGGCCGAGTAGATCGACAGCACCGGCCCGCCTGAGATCTCCTGCGGGCGCGTCTGTGCGTAGCGAGAGTCGGCTCGCAGCTGCGAGCCGGCCGGCCCGACGACCGGCCCGCGCCACGTGACACCGCGCCACGGGATCGCGATCACGCAGACCCGCCTGACCCACTCGGGATCCGTGGCGAGCAGTTCGAGGGCGAGCAGACCGCCCGACGAGTGAGTGAGCAGGTCAACCTGCTCGGCGCCGGTCTTCTCCCGAACCCACTCGACGAACTCCCGGACCGTGGTGGTCGAGCGTTCAAGCGGCTGGGGCCAGAAGAAGTTGCAGGCGTACAGCGGCCCGCACCCGGCGCGGCGAAGCCGGTGGGCGAGATAGAGGAAGTCCACGCGGTTCTGGCAGTAGCCGTGGACGAGAACGATGGGGACGCTCCCCCCGCCGGTGCTCATCTTGCGGGCGGTGATTTGGAAGAGCGGGAGCAGGGGCTGCGTCCACGCGACGTTCCAGCACTCCCGAAGCACGGAGGCAACGGTGTCGCGCAGGGAGCGATCGGGAACGTGACGCATCGCTTCGATGTAGGACACGACGATGTAGACCGCGCCCGAGAACCACACCACGCTGACCCAGATGGCCACCGCAAGCAGGGTGATCCGGGCGACGGTGAGCAGCGCGTCGATCATGGCCGGCAGATGCCGTGCTCCGACTCCGGCACCATCTCGATCGCGCCCGACGGGCAGACCTCAGCACAGATGCCGCAGCCCTTGCAGTACTCGAGATCGACCGTAGGTGGCACTCCGCGCTCGATGCAGGCGTCCGGACAGTAGACCCAGCAACGCTGGCACGTCTGATCGCCCTTCTTGAAGTCGGTGCATGCCTCGGCAGCGAGCACCGGCCGTTTGCCACGCCAATCTCCCGTGCGGCCGGCTTCGCCCTTCGCCGGCTCCGACATCGAGATATCGCTCTGGTGTCCGAGCGACGTCATCGGCGCACCCCCTCGGTACACTCGAAGGCGATGCGTGCAGCCTCGGTGTTCTTCGCCGCCGCCGAGCCGGAGAACATCGCGCCGATGGCCTTCTCGGCCGACTCGAGGGTGATGACCTCGGTGGCCTTCGCGATCGAGCCCAGGATCGCCGCCGAGACGATCGGCGTGCCTCCCACCAGGACCCCGGCGGCCTCGGCGGCTCCGGTGACATCGGTGGCGACCACGCGCACGTCGCCGCTCACACCCAGCTCCGCCGCAGCCCGTGACGTGTTGACGATCAGCGTCGCGCCCGGCTTGAGGCCGGCGGCGGCGCCCCCGACCTCAAGAAGCGACTCGTCGAGCACGACGGCGATGTCGGGCTCGGTCACCTGCGAGTAGATGCGGATCGGCCGCTCGTCGAGCCGGGTGGACGCGGTCACGGGTGCTCCGCGGCGCTCGGCCCCGAACGACGGCGCGCTGGTCACGCCCACCCAACCGCTGTCGTGGGCGGCGCTCGCGAGCAGCTTCGCGCTCGTCACCGCCCCTTGCCCGCCCCGTCCGTGCCATCGGATCTCTCGCATGTTAATCCGTCTTCTCGTGGAGACCGTGTTCGGTGGTTTCAGTCCTTGCGGACAGCGGTGATCTGGGTCGCTCCGCCGGCGTCCCGCATGTCGAGCATGCCTCGGCTGATGCTCCATGTGGTCGCGCTCTGGAGCGCCTGGAGGTACGCGGCCTCCTGGGTCATCAGCTCCGGCTCACCCGCCATCTTGGTCGCCGAGAGCGGGCCGATCTTCACGGTCTTGTCGGTGGACTCGAACGGTCCCCGGAACGTGTTCACTCCGCTGTTGCCCGCCACAGTGCCGTCGGTTCCGAACTCGAGCGTCAGCACCGAGCCCGCGGCAGGCCCGACGACCGCTTCCTTGCCGTTGTTGTAGCCGGTCACGGTCCACGCGCTGCCCGAGAGCTCGGCAGCCGGAGCCGCCTCGTAGGTGAGCGTCTCGTTACCTCCGGTCGACAAGGTGAGCACACCATCGGCGACCTGGAACGAGTCGCAGCCTTCGAGCAGCTTGAGGTAGGCCGACTCGGCGGCCATCAGAGGCTCGGGGCCGGCCATGAGGGTGGCATTGATCGCGCCGATCTCGAGCGCGCCGTCCGTACCGGCGGTATACGAACCGCCGTACTGGTTCACTCCCGAGAAGCCCGAGAGCCGCGTGCCGTCGAAGGCGATGGTGATGCCTGCTTGCCCGAGGTCGGTCGAGCTGATGCTGGAGCCGGTGAGACCCCACTCGACGCCTTGGAGGGCTGCCGGGTCGGCGTCTGCGGTGGAGGAGACACACCCGGCCAGCGGCACCATCATGCCAGCGATGACCAGCAGGAACGCCGTCTTGAACATGTGCACCTTCATCATGCTTCCTCTCCCGAGAACACACCCACATCGATGCCGAGCTGCTCTTTGGCCATGTCGCGCAACTTGTACTTCTGAATCTTCCCGCTCGCCGTCATGGGGTACGACTCCACGAAGAAGACGTACTTGGGCGCCTTGTAGCGCGCGAGCCGCGCCCGTGTGTACTCCTGGACGTCGCCTTCGGTGATCTCGGAACCGGCGAAGCGCTGGATGAACGCTCCGACCACCTCGCCGTACTTGGCGTCGGGCACGCCCACGACCTGGACGTCTTTGACGCCCGGCATCGTGTAGAGGAACTCCTCGATCTCTCGGGGGTAGATGTTCTCCCCACCGCGGATGATCATGTCCTTGATGCGCCCGGTGATGCGGTAGTAGCCGTCCTCGTCGACGGTGCCCAGGTCCCCGGAGTGCAGCCAGCCATCGGCGTCGATGGCCTTCTCGGTGGCCTCGGGCATCTTGTAGTAGCCCTTCATGATGTTGTAGCCGCGGCACAGCAGCTCGCCGGGGACGCCCGGTGCGCAGTCCTCGCCGGTCTCGGGGTCGACCACGCGGACCTCGATCTCGTCGTGCCGGCGACCCACCGTCTCGCACTTGCGCTCGAGCGAGTCGTCGGTCGTGGTCTGCGTGAAGACCGGCGATGCCTCCGTGAGGCCGTAGCAGATGGTCATCTCGGAGGCGTGCATCTTGTCGATGACCTGCCGCATCGTCTCGATGGGGCACGGCGACCCGGCCATGATGCCGGTACGAAGCGACGTCAGGTCGAACAGGTCGAACATCGGGTGGTCGAGCTCGGCGATGAACATCGTGGGCACGCCGTAGAGCGCGGTCGCCCGCTCCTTCTGGATCGCGGCGAGCACGATCACCGGGTCGAAGCTCTCGACCATCACCAGCGTCGAGCCGTGCGTGAGCGCGGCCAAGACCCCCAGCACGATCCCGAAGCAGTGGAACAGCGGCACGGGCAGACAGACCCGGTCGGCCGAGGTGAACTTCTGGCGTTCGCCGATGTAGAAGCCGTTGTTCAGGATGTTGCGGCTCGTGAGCATGACGCCCTTGGGAAAGCCCGTGGTCCCCGACGTGTACTGCATGTTGATGACGTCGTCGGCGTGCTGGCCCTGCCTGGCGGCCTCGTAGGCCGCGTCATCGCAGTGCTGGCCGAGAAGGATCAACTCGGGCGTGGTGTAGAAGCCGCGGTGCTTCTCGGGGCCCATGTAGATGAGGTTCTTGAGCTGCGGGAACTCGGGCGAGTCGAGACGCCCCCGCTCTTGGGTGGATGCCTCGGGCACCAGCTCGCGCACGATCTTGACGTAGTCCACGTCACGAAACGCGTCGATGATGCACAGCGCCTTCATGTCGGACTGCTTGATCACGTAGGCGAGCTCGTGGCTCTTGTAGACCGGGTTGACGGTGACGAGCACGACGCCGATCTTCGCCGTCGCGAACGCGAACGTGAGCCAGTCGGGCACGTTGCGCGCCCAGATGCCCAGGTGGTCGCCCTTCTCCATGCCGATCGCGAGCAGGCCCTTCGCAAGTGCGGTGGCGCGCTCGTCGAACTCGCGGTAGCTCCAGCGCAGGTCCCGGTCGGGGTAGACGACGAAGTCGGTGTCGGGCTGTGCCGCGACGACCGTGTCGAAGTACTGGCCTATCGTGAGCTCGGTGTGCAGCTCGGTGTGGGGGGACTGCATCTTCGGACCCCCTAGACCGGTGAGTAGACGACGGCCAGGATGCGTGCCGGCGACGGCGATCCGCCGCGCACCTGATGCGGGACGATCGAGTCCAGATAGATGCTGTCCCCCGGAGTGAGCGTGTGGAGGTCCTTGCCGTACTCGACTTCGATGGTGCCCTCGAGCACGTGGATGAACTCCTCGCCCTCGTGGGCCGAGAGCTCGTGCTCCTCGCCGGGGTGGACCGTGATCAGGAACGGCTCCATATGCCGCGCCGCCTTGCCGGCGGCCAGCGAGAAGAAGTCGAGGGTGCCGGCGCCCGAACCGGTCTCAAGGTCGCGGACGCGCGCGGTGGCGCTCGCCTCGCCTGCACGTGTGACCACCGGGCCGATGTGGGAGTCGTCGTCGAGCACGGTGCCCAGGCGGACGCCGAGCGCTCGGGTGATCTTGATCAGAGGAGCGAGCGACGGCGCGACTTCCCCGGCCTCGAGCTGTGTGATGGTCGAGGGGTCACACGCGCACCTCTCGGCGAGCTCATCCACCGACAGGCCCAACGACTCCCGAAGCGTGGTCAGCTTGGCGCCGACCCGGTTCTCTTGCACCATCCGTGCCCCTCTCCCCGATGTGATCTGTTCGAGCGACCGATCGCGGCCGCTGCGCCTAGCCTTCGCCGTCGACGCGGTCGATGAACTCCTCGGCTTCCGCCTCGGCGACCTCGCGCTCCGCCGACACGATCTCGCCGCTGGATCCTCCGAGGATCGAACCGACCTCCACGGCCAGCCCGAACACCTTGGCGGCACCCTCTCGGAGGCCCTCCTTGGTCGAGTGCTTGTCCTCGGGACCCTGCTCGGGAGTGTGGTCGTCGGTGGGCTCTTGGTCGTTCACGGTGTTGTCGTCGGTCATGACGGCCTCCTGGTCGCTGGTGTGCTGGGACGATTCTACGCCGAGAGGCGTCCGATGGTCATGACTTCACACTACCCGAACTGCCCGAGGGCCAGTGTGATCGCGATCGACCACATGATCGCGGCGATCACTCCGTCCAGGATGCGCCATGCGACCTCGCGCTCGAACAGCGGAGCAAGGAGGCGGGCACCGTAGGCGAGGCCGAAGAACCAGACGGTCGAGGCCACCATCGCACCGGCGGCGAACCACACGCGCGTGGACCACTCGTACTGCGCGGCGATGCTGCCGATGAGGACGACGGTGTCGAGGTAGACATGTGGGTTGAGCAGGCTGATCGCAAGCGACGCTCCCACCGCGGCGGCGGTCGTGGCGAAGACCCCGTGTGATCCGGGCTGCTCGGCCTTCAGGACCGCGGGATGGAACGCCGATCGCAGGGACATCGCGCCATAGAACAGCAGGAAGGCCACGCCGCCCCAGGCCGCGACGCTGGTGACGGCCGGGAACCGGGCGACAAGGCTGCCGAATCCGACGGCACCGGCCGCGATGAGGCTGACGTCGCAGATGACGCAGGTGAGCGCAACCGCGAACACGTGGTCGCGCGCGAGGCCCTGACGCAGGACGAAGGCGTTCTGAGCGCCGATCGCGACGATGAGGCTGCCGCCCAGGCCGACCCCTGCCGCGAACGCTGCGAACCAGCCTGCGGCCATCGGCTAGCCCCGCGCGCCGACGTCGCGGATGAGCCGCTCCAACTGGCTTTCGAAGTGCTCGCGGTCCTCGTCGGTGAAGGCCGAGGGGCCACCGTGGCGGCCGCCCGCCCGGCGCAGCTTGGCCTGCGCGTGGCGCACAGCGAGCTCGGCGTCGATCGTCGCAAGGTAGAAGATGCGGCCGCGCGGGCTGATCGCTCCCGCGCCTCGGCCCAACACCATCGCCGCGAGACCGATGTCCTGCGTCACGACCACGTCGCCGGCAGTGAGCCGCTCGATGATCGCGAAGTCCGCCGCGTCGGCCCCTCCGGATACTTGGACCGCTTCTACACCCTTGCGAGTCGTGTACTTCTCGATGTTCTGGGTGCTGTTCGCGACCACCGCGACGCCGAGTCCCGCCGAGCGAGCGATCGAGATCGCTTCTCGGGTGACGGGGCAGGCGTCAGCGTCTATGAACAGGGTGCGCATGGGCGGCTTCTTGGGCGGGCGCACGGTGGCGCAGTCGGGCGGCGGTCGAGTCGAAGCGGCGCCGACTACTTGACGATGAAGACCGGCGTGCCCACCTTGACCCGCTTGTAGATGTCCTTGACGTTCGTGTTCGTGAGGCGGATGCACCCGTGGCTCGCGGCATGGCCGATCGAGCTCACCTTGCTCGTGCCGTGGATCCTGATGCCCGATGCGCTCAGGTTGAGCGCCCGAACACCAAGCGGATTCGACGAACCCGGGGCGATGCGCGCGGGCATGTTCGATCCCCAGCCGTTCGGCGCGGGGTTGACCCACGTGGGACGGTACCGCTTGGCGACGATCTTGAAGTTGCCGGTGGGCGTCGGGTAGCGCCGAGTGCCGATCGCACAGCGGTACTTCTTGACCACCTTGGTGTCGTTGTAGAGGTAGACCTTGCGGTACTTGAGCACCACGAGGACCGCCTTGCCGATGTTGGTGCGGGTGACCTTGGGCTTGGTGGTCTTGATCGAAGCCCAGACGACCGCAGGCGCCCTGCCGTTGGCCTCGTTGAGAAGCCGTGAGGTCGCTCGTTCGGTCGTCGCCTTCTGGTTGACGGTGTACCCGTTCTTCTCGGCCTTCACCTTGAGCTTGCGGCTCTTCGTGTAGTGCTTGGCGTTGACCGCCTTGCGATTCGTCTTCTTGGCGAACGCCGACGTCCATCCGTCGACGATGGACTTGTTGACCGAGTAGACCAGTGTGACGGGGTAGGCGGTCGAGGACGCGACATCGGTGCGGTAGGCCTGCGCCAGCATCGCATCGACGTTCACCGAGACCGCGGAACGGGCCTGAGCGGTGGTCACCGCATGCTCGCGGCCCGCGCCCTTGATCATGAAGCCGGACACCTGGGTCTTGGCCCTGATGAGGTCGCGAGCAGCGGCCTCTGAGAGCCCCTTCAGGGGTTGCCCGTTCACCATCGCATTGTTGGGAACCGGGTTGCCTGCGTCAGCAGCGAACGCCGCCGTCGCCGGCACAAGGAGTGCGACTGAGAGAGCGAGCGCGACGAGGGCGCGAAGCGAAGTGCGTGTGGACTGCATGCCGACCTCCGGCGAGAAGAATAGGGGTGTCTCGGAGCAGTATACGGACCTGGACCCCCTCAGGTCTAATCGGCGCTGGTGCGAGACATCCTCCACAGCTCGCATACGTACTCCTCGCAGATGGGCGCGCGGTACTCTCGGGGCAGCAGACAGCCCGTGTCGGGGTGGCAGAACTGGCACTTGCGCGTGTCTATCCAGGGCGCCAGGCCCGCGCGGTACGCAGCGCCCTCGGCGGTGGGCAGGTGGCTTCTGCGCGGATCGTGCAGCGGGTCGACTCCCGCCGGCCCTGCGCCGTAGCCGGTCTCGCTCACGGCGAGTGCGCCGCTCGCTACGAGGCGCTCCTGCCACAGCTCGATGTAGTCGGGCAGCCAGCCGTCGCCGATGTAGTCACCGTTCTCGTCATGGGCGAGATACAGCGCACAACACAGCCCGCCACACGTGTTGCACAGCTCGTAGTCCTCGCGCGCCGATGCGTGTGACATCCGGACCTACTGGCCGATGAGCTTGTTGTACTTGCGCTTCGCGACGAGGAAGTCCTCGTAGGACTCGGTGAACGTATGCTCCTCGCCCTTGCCACTGCGCACGTAGTAGAGGTAGTCGGTGTCGGGCGGGTGTGCCGCGGCCTGAAGCGCCCGGAGCCCGGGATTCGCGATCGGCCCGGGGGGGAGGCCGGCGTGCACGTACGTGTTGTAGGGATGCGGGTTGCGCAGGTCCTTCGATCGCAGGACCTGCGTGCCGTCAGGCAGCCCGTACAGGGCCGTGGAGTCGAGCTGCAGCCGCATCTTGATGCGCAGCCGGTTGTAGACCACCGATGCGACGAGCGGGAACTCCTTGTCGACGCTCACCTCCCGCTCTATGGCCGAGGCGATCGTCACCACGTCGTGCAGCGTCAGGTTGCGCTTCTCGGCATACGAGAGATCGACATCGGCCATCTGCGTGTCGAAGCCGTCGAGCATCATCTCGATCGCGTCGCGCGCCGTCGTGCCCTCACGCACCTTGTAGGTGAGCGGGAAGAGGTAGCCCTCGAGGGAGCCGTTGCGCACATCGGCGAGATAGGGATGGTCCTTCGCGAACTCGGCGGCGCCGGTCTGCGCCAGCTCGAGGAACTCAGCCTCGTCGATGTTCGCTCGCTTGGCGAAGCGCGCTGCGATCTGCTTCACGCTGAAACCCTCGGGAATCGGGACGTCGAAGTAGACGATCTCCGGCCCCTTCTCGAGCTGCGCGATGGCCGCCTCGTACCCCATTCCCGTCGTGAGTGCGTACGTGCCACTCTTGAGGCTACCGTCGGC
>CAVYQS010000014.1:0-133595 GCA_963770765.1 uncultured Actinomycetes bacterium
CCATGCGTGGCGGACAGAACGCGAAGCCAAAGAAGAACATCGCTCCCGGCGTCGGCAAGCGCGCCGAGCTCCCGCTACCTCAGATGCTGCCGGCCGTTGACCGCGACACGACCGAGATACCCCTCGAGATACGCCCGCTGTTCGATGAGGTGATCGAGTCGCTCGAGAACCGCGGCCTTCAGAACGTCGACCGTGACCAGGTGCGGTCCTACGCGATGCTGGTGCACCTTCAGCGCCTCGCAGAAGCGGACATCCTCGAGCGTGGGCTGTGGGTCGACACGATCAACGGCGAGCGGCCCAACCCGTCGATCAAGACACTCCGAGACGCTTCGGCCCAATCCCTGCGGATCGCGTCGGAGTTCGGATTGACCACCGCGAGCCGCTTGCGTCTCGGCTTGTCGGCTCCGAGCAACCTGAGCGGCCTTCAGTTCCTCAACGCCCAGCTCGAGGAGATGCGTTCGTGACCGGCGCCGAGCTCATCCGTGAAGTCATCCAGACGTGCCCGTGGACCGCGGACGACCCGGAGGGCCTCGAGGCCCTTGGGGATGCCTGGGAAGCCTTCCAAGCCGCTTCTGCGACGTTGCACGCCGTAGACATCACCGAGCGGGCCGCGTGGGTCGCCGCTGCCGATGCTGCCCTCACGGCCGCGAATGTCTACGCGACGAAAGCGGAGCGGCTGGAGATCACGCGACTGGCGCGGGCGAGACGCGCCTACTCGGCCCGATCCTGACACCGAGGGCACGTCGCCTCTCCGTGATCCGGGAACCGCTCCCCGCAGGCGTCGCACTGCCGGTGGAGCGGATGCGATGTCGGCGTCATGCTCGCCAAGCCGTAGTCCTCAGCGGTCTTTCGCTGCATACGGCGGCGAGGCCGGTCCGGGTCCAGCGTGTCTCTCAACCGCTGAAGGCGCTTCTTCTCGACCGTGGCGACCCTGAGTACCTCGAGTTCGGCCACCTTGTCGGAGAGCGCTTCATTGAGGCGCTGGCGAGAACAGACCCAGCAGATCCCGTGACGCTTCGAATGAACCGGCCGCACACCGCACCACGGGCATATCTCGGCGGCCTGGGGGTTCGTGACCTGCTCGAGCAGCTCGTCCAGGTCGACATCCCCTCGAGCGCAGGCCTGTTGCAGAGACACCGGCAGGAGCTCGAACAGCTCGGTAGACTCGCGCTCGCTCAATGCTGCCATGCAACGTCCCCTCGCCGCCGTGGATTGAGGCGAAGGTATCGCGCTCGTCACGGGCGGTAAGAACGTGGCAAGGTCTCGGTATGGAGCCCGCTGTACGGTGGACGCAGAACAGCCCGCCACCGACCCTCGGAGCGGGCTGTTCGTGTCAGTGCGAGGTACTAGGCCTGGAGCGCCACCGCTGCCCGGTCCGCGACGTATGCGGCCTTGCGAGCGTCGACCTCATCTAGTAGCGCGATCCACTCGTCAGTCGGTGCGTCGTTGTCGATACCCCGCTCCTCGGCGAGCATCCGTAGCAGGACACCCCGCTCGAGGTCGAAGTCAGCGACAAGCTCCTGGAGCTTCTGATAGCTGGTACTCATGTCTGAATCCTCTCTTTAGTCGGGAATTAGTCGGGAATGGTGCGTGACACATACCGAAACCCGACTGCCTGTATGTGGCACAGAATGGGACTGTGACCGTGTAAAGTCGCTGGTAGAGCGCTCAATCCGTACCACTTACCGTCAGAGCGTCCCAACGCGTCTCGGTGCCTGACAGGGGTTCGATCCCCCTAGGCTCCACCATTTGTTCAGTAAGGCCCCTTCGTCGTCCATCTCGAGGACTTCGAAGGGGCTTTTCCACTGGTAGGACACTATGTGACCGTCTCGAACCATGAGGTTCGAACACACCATTGCGAGCACTTCGCGCCTCTTGTCGATGTCGCCCTGGTCGAAACGGATGACCGCATGTGAGGCAGCCCCCGCAAGCTGTTCTACCAGCGAGGATGTGGAATGCTCCCGCGATTCGAGCGCGTGCAAGGCCAGTTCGAACCCCGTGCGCTGGCTCTTGAGTTCCGCCGCCTTCTCCTTGTAGAGATCGTCGTCCAAGACTCCCGAGGCGAGCTTATCGGTGAGCACAGAGAGCTTGCTGGTGGTCGCAGAGATGGCCCGGCTCAGCCGTGTGCGCTCCGCTTGGAGTTCTCCGTCGAGTTCTGCATCGAGCGCCTGAGCATCCTTCACGAGAGCGGCGAGAATCTCAGGCCCGATGGCGATGCGCGACAGGATTGCCGAGACCTGCTCCACGAGCGGCTCCTCGCGCAGGTACCCCTTCTGGGTGCAGATGCGCTTGCGGTTGGTGCAGTGGTAGTAGGCGTGGCCCTTGTGGGTCTCGGCGGTGATCTTGCAGCCGCACTCGTCGCAGAACATGAAGTCGCGAAGCAAGAACACGTGCTTGTGTGCGTTCTTGATCTTGTTGGGCTTGAAGGCGGCTTGCACCTTGTCGAAGAGCGCTGGGGAGACGAGCGGCTCATGTGCACCGGTGAAGCTCTCACCGTTGTAGCTGATGACTCCCATGTAGAACGGGTTTCGCAGCAGCCGGTCGAGGGTGTTCGAGCGGACAGGAGCGCCGCGAAGGGTGCGAAGCCCCAGACCGTTCAGTTCCTCAACGAGGCGAGTGACCGAGACAAGGCCGGTGGCGTAGCGTTCGAAGGCCCGAGTGATGAGCGGGCCGCGCTCGGGGTCGATCGACAATCGAGCGGGTGTTCTTGTCGTTGAGATAGCCGAGCGGTGCGCGGTGAGGCCAGCCGCCTTGGGCGACCTTCTCGTTCATGCCCTTCTTCACCTCTTCGGCCAGGTTGCGTCAGGTAGTACTTGGCGACCGAGAGCTGAACGTCTCGGAGCAGTTCGCCTTGAGGAGTGTCGGGAACGTCGCCGATCACGTAGCGGGCTTGTGCGCCGATGACCTCTTCGAGTGCGATCTGATCGGCGAAGTTGCGATAGAGCCGGTCGAGCTTGTGGGCGACCACCACGCGAACCTCGGGATGTTCAGCGAGATAGGCGCACATGCGGGTGAACTCGGTGCGCCCCGCAGCCCCCGCCGACTCCGCCTCCGTGAACTCCTGCACCACATCGAAGCCCTGAGCGGCTGAGAAGGCGCGTATGGCTTTCAGTTGCGCTGGGATGGAGTAGCTCTCGTGTTGCTGCTCTTTGGTGCTCACGCGGGCGTAGATGACGCAATCGGGCATCGTGTCTCCCTTGCACGGGTGCCGTCAGGACTCCGAGACACATCAAACCTCGGGTGAGGGGTTGAGTGCAAGAGTCCAAACGAGGGAGAAATCGACCTTGGGGAAGGGTGTCCGATCAGATGAGATTCATGCCCAGCATGTACAGAGGGTGCAATGTTATAGGGGTGCACCCTCTGCCCGATCACTTCAGATGCTGAGCACAGAATGCATCTAGACTCCCCATGTTATAGGCGGGGGGAGTCTGCCCCAAGGGCACGCCTGTCCACAGGCACGCCGAGCGCGAACCCGAGTTGACCACAGGCCGGACGCCCACGCCCCCGCGCTGCACTGCGTGCGCGAGGGCGCACCGGCCCGATGGACAACTCAGCGCCACTCGACGAGCATGTGGACAGCCGGCGGGTGGGCCAGCGTCTCCGCAACGGCGAATTGACATTCAGACCGCAGACTTACTGTCCACAGGATTCCGAACGCACTCAGCCGCTCCCACTGCTAGCGACCGCTGCTCTAGATGTACAATCGCCATGCACCGGAGGCAGCAACCATCACGGGAGTGAATCAGCATGGTAGGGCACGACCCCAGGACTGAGCATTACTTCGACACCAACACCCCGACGTACTCCTTGAAGAAGTACAAGGACGTTATCGACTTTCTTCGTGATGACGCCACGCCAGAGTCGACTTTGCTCGATGTCGGATGCGCCTCTGGCAGACTCCTGAAGGCGCTCGTAGAGAACACTCCTATCAGCGATGTGTCGGGCATGGACATTTCTCCGGCGTATCTTGAGAAGTGCTCCGTGGCCGTGCCTGGTTGTCACACCTTTCTCGGCTCCGTCGTCGACGAGAGTGCCCGGTCAGCCGTTGGCCGCGAATTCGACTATGTTGTTGTCGGCGCGGTGTTACACCATCTCGTAGGTCGCACTCGCCAAGAGTCGCTTGGCTATGCTCGTGCAGGGCTGGCCAACTCCTGGTCGTTCGTTGAGCGGGGGGGGGCGCTCCTCATCGAGGAGCCAACATACCGTCCTCATTGGCTCATGAGCGCACTGTTCTACACCAAGCGCCTCGTCAGCAGTGTGTTCTCCGGTCGGGTGAGCATCTTCGGTCACAACAACAACCTCGGCGAACCGATCGTGTCGTATTTCTCTCACGACGAGCTAGTCCAAGAGGCCGCCACGCTGCCTGGCGCCACGTTGTCGCTGGAGAAAAAGACCCCACGCAAGATGACTTTGGCCTGGCGCCTTCTCGGAGTCCGCGAGCGGGCTGGCTCGCTGCTGGTCCTGCGCAAGGCGGCGTAAGAGCGCCCCGCTGCCGAGCGCATCGAGCGAAACGTCCTTCATGAGCACACGTCAGGCTGGGCTTCGAAGCGCTCCCACGATGGCCCACCATCGCGACTGATGACGCCCGCCGAGTCTCCTCGGCGGGCGTTTCGCGTTGCCGTACTGGTATCCTCCTCCCTGTCGACACCCGCAGCGCCGATGCTCGGCCCTCGTTGCTGCGTATCGCGCGGGGGGTCGCTCGGCTAGAATCACTCGCATCGGCATCTGACACTCGACCCACGTCCCGTGAAAGGCTCGTGACCGTGAACGAACTCCGCTACGACCCGCATTCGATCGAGCCCACATGGCAGGCGACATGGGAGAACGAGGGCGCCGACCGTGCGGTCGAGGACACGTCGAGGCCGAAGAAGTACGTGCTTGAGATGTTCCCGTACCCGTCGGGCGACATCCATATGGGGCACGTGCGCAACTACACGATCGGTGACGTGGTCGCGCGCCAGGCACGCATGAAGGGCTTCTCGGTACTGCATCCGATCGGATGGGACGCATTCGGCTTGCCTGCTGAGAACGCCGCGATCAAGAGCAACAGCCACCCGGCCGAGTGGACCTACGCCAACATCGCCACCCAGGCGGCGTCGTTCAAACGCATGGGCTTCTCCTACGACTGGGAACGCGCTGTCCGCTCGTGTGACCCGGAGTACTACCGCTGGGGCCAGTGGATCTTCCTGAAGATGTGGCAGCGCGGGCTCGTGGAGCGCAAGAGCTCGCCGGTGAACTGGTGTCCGGACTGCGCCACGGTACTCGCCAACGAGCAGGTGCTGGGCGACGGCGTGTGCTGGCGCTGCAAGAGCGTGGTCGAGAAGCGGGAACTCGAACAGTGGTACCTCAAGATCACCGAGTACGCTCAGGAGCTGCTCGACGACCTCGACAAGCTCCCGGGGTGGCCCGAGAGGGTCAAGACCATGCAGGCGAACTGGATCGGGCGCAGCGAAGGCGCCGAGGTCGATTTCGTGCTGTGCGATGCGGACGGCGAGCCCACGCCCGAGACGATGACCGTCTTCACGACGCGTCCGGACACCCTGTTCGGATGCACATTCTTCCTTCTGGCTCCGGAGCACCCCAAGGTTCGCGCGTTCGTGGCCGGCACGGAGTATGAGGCCGACGTGATGGCGGTCGTGGCCGCGGCGTCACGCGAGACGGCGGTGGAACGGCAGCTCGGCGAGCGCGACAAGCACGGGGCGTTCACGGGCCGCTTCGTCGTCAACCCGGTCAACGGCGAGAAGCTGCCGATCTGGGTCAGCGACTACGTGCTCATGGACTACGGCACCGGCGCCGTGATGGCCGTGCCCAGCGGTGATCAGCGCGATTTCGAGTTCGCGCGCAAGTATGGTCTGCCGATCCCGCCCGTGGTTGTCGCCGACGACGACCCGCTCTTGGCGGAACTCGCCGGCGTGAAGACCCGCGTGGTGAGTGACGTGCCGTGGGAGGAGGCGTACGCGGGCAGCGGGACCATGGTGCAGTCCGGCGAGTTCACCGGGCTCTCCACGGGCAAGGGCGGCGAGGGCGTACGCGCGGTGACCGCATGGCTGGAGCGAGAGGGCCGGGGCAAGGAGTCGGTCAACTTCCGCTTGCGCGACTGGCTCATCTCCCGCCAGCGCTACTGGGGAAATCCGATTCCGGCGATACACTGCCCGTCATGTGGACTGGTTCCCGTTCCTGAGGAGCAGCTCCCGGTCGTCTTGCCGATGGACATCGACGTGACGAAGGGCGAGACCCTCGCCGATCACCCCGAGTTCTATGAGACCACCTGTCCGACGTGCGGGGGTCCGGCCAAGCGCGAGACGGATACGATGGACACGTTCACGTGCTCGAGCTGGTACTACCTTCGCTACACCGACGCACGCAACGACGACGGGCCGTTCGCGCGGGACAACGCCGACTACTGGATGCCCGTCGATCAGTACATCGGTGGCATCGAGCACGCCATCCTCCATCTCCTGTACTCGCGCTTCTTCACCAAGGTGCTGCGCGACGTCGGACTCCTCGGCTTCGACGAGCCCTTCACGAACCTGTTGACGCAGGGGATGGTCAAGAAGGACGGCGAGACGATGTCGAAGTCGCGAGGCAACGTCGTCGCTCCCGAGGAGATGATCGCGAAGTACGGCGCGGACACCCTACGCGCCTACATCCTGTTCATGGCGCCTCCCGACAAGGACCTCGAGTGGTCCTATGAGGGCGTCGACGGCATGTACCGCTGGCTGAGCAGGGTCTGGCGTCTCGTGACCGAAAGCATCGACGAAGCGCGCGCCGGGTCCGGCGTCGCGGCTGCGGGAGATGTGGCGGCCAAGGCGCTCCACCGCGAGATGCACCGAGTGACGGGCAAGGTGACCGATGACGTCGAGCGGTTCCAGTTCAACACCGCGATAGCCGCGATGATGGAACTCACCAACGCGGCGTACGACTACCGCAAGGTCGTGGCCGAGGGTCAGAGGGACCGTGCGCTGCTCACCGAGGTCTCGGAACGGCTGACGCTGCTCTTGGCCCCCATCGCGCCGCATATGTGCGAGGAGCTCTGGACGGCGGTGCTGATGCAGCCGGGCTCGGTCCACCGCGCATCGTGGCCGGTGTTCGACGCGTCGGCGGCGCTGGCCGATGAGGTCGAACTCGCCGTCCAGGTCAACGGAAAGGTGCGCGGCAAGGTCGTCGTGGCCTCCGACGCCGATCAAGACGACGTGATCGCGGACGCTCTTGCAGAGGTCGCCGGTTGGACCGAGGGCAGGGAGATCAAGAAGGTCGTCGTCGTCGCCGGCAAGCTCGTGAGCGTGGTCGTCGCGGGTTAGGCGACGGCAAGGCATGTGTCGGATCCGGGTAAGAGGCCCGTGCCATGATGTGTTCGCGGGTCGAGTGAAGGCGGCCCGCACATACCGTAATCACTTGACGGCGCCCCCTCTCGTCGTACGTGCGAGGGGGCGCCGTTCGCGATGTGGGAGCGAATCGAACCGCGACTCAGTGAGCTGGGTCGCAGAGCGGGGATGCGGGACGTGCCACCGGTCGCGATCGCGACGGCGATTCTTCTGGGGGCGGTCGCCGTGGGATGGGCCGCGTGGAGATGGTGGCCCGCCGACACGCGGTCCGCAGAGCGTTCTGCGCCGTCCTCGGTCGAGTTCGCTGAGGCTGCGACCGGTGAGGATGCTCCATCCGACGTCGAGCCTCAGCCGCCCGGGCCCGACAAGATGTCGCCCACGCCTCCGCAGGAGACAACGGGGCTCACCGTACACGTCGCAGGCAACGTGCGCCGACCCGGAGTGTACGAGCTCCCGGCAGGGTCGCGGGTGATCGACGGCGTTGACGCCGCGGGCGGTCTGATCGGAGACGCAGCCCCTGAGGCCCTGAACCTGGCGCGCCCCCTTTCCGACGGAGAGCAGGTATTCGTTCCGAGCAGAGAGGACGCGGATCGGGGCCGAACACAGCCGGCCGGAGCTGCCGGTGGGCAACCCGGGGGGACGAGCGGGCCTTCGAGCGGGTCGGTTTCATACGTGAACGTCAACTCGGCCGATTCCGCCGCGCTCGAGACGCTGCCGGGAGTCGGACCCGCGACAGCCCAGAAGATCATCGCCGACCGCGAGGCCAATGGCCCGTTCGACTCGGTGGAGGATCTGGGCCGCGTCTCAGGCATCGGGCCCAAGCGTATCGAGCAACTCAAGGAGCTCGTCGTTGTCCGATGAGCTCAGGCCGGTGCCAAGGCCCTCGCTGCCGCCCGCCCTCTGGTCGGTGACAGGAGTCTGGTGCGGCGTCGTCATCGCCGAGCTCAGCGTATGGGCCGGTGGACCCTCGGTCGCCCTGTGGGCGATCGCATGTCTCGGATGTGCGCTTGCGCTGGCGTTTCGGCGCGTCCCCTGGTTAGCGTTGATGGTCCTTGGCCTGTGCGTTGGCCTGTCGACGGGGTCCTTGTACTGGAAATGGCTCACCGTGCGCACGGAGCGCCTTGGGGAGGGCCTTGCCGGTCGCTACACGGCGACGGCGTTGACCGACCCGACCAGGGGTTCGTTCGGGGATCGCTCGCTGGTGCGTCTGGACGGTAACGGCGGTGACCGTATCGAGGTGTCGTGGCCCCGCGGCAGCTCCCCGGAGTCGGGGGAGCGCGTGGAGTTCTTCGGCGCCCTGAAGACCGGCGGCGATGACGAGTGGGCCAGGCGCAGGCACCAGGCCGGCGTTGCAGCGACGGTGAAGGCCCGGGTCGTACGCAGGCGGGGATGGTCTCGGGGTCTTCGAGGGGTGGTAGGTCCGTGGCGCCAGAAGAGGGATCGCGGCGCTGGACGCAGTATCGGGACCCGGCGGCGACCTCGCCGCGGGCGTGATCCTGGGGGATCGTCGTCGTCTCACGGGCACACAAGCAGACACCGATTTCCGCACGACGGGACTCACTCATCTTGTCGCGGTGAGCGGCAGTCATCTCGTGGTCGTCGCAGCGCTTGTCGTGTGGGCGCTGCGTTCGATCCGTCTCTCTCGGCGGCTGACGGTGGCTTGCACGGTAGCCGTGATCGGGCTGTACGTGGTCGCAACGGGTGTTCAACCCTCCGCGGTTCGGGCCTGGAGCATGGCCGCGGTAGCGAGCACCGCAGGTCTGAGCGGGCGCAGGTCCGACGCGAGCGCGGGGCTCGCGCTTGCAGCAGGTGTTGCTCTCGTCACGCACCCGCCCGTCGCATTCGATCTGGGGTTTCGGCTCTCAGTCGCTGCGGTCGCAGGCTTGGTACTGTTCGCGCGGTTGGCCGAGTCATGGGCGGCTGCCGCGTTGCCCGGGGTCGCGCGCCCCGTCGCCGGACCGGTGGCGCTCACGCTTACGGCGCAAGCAGCAACCCTCCCACTCACCGTGGGGACGTTCGGCGTGGTGTCGGTCATATCACCGCTGGCGAACCTCTTCGCAGGGCCGCTGGTCTCCTTCGTGCTCGTGGTCGGTCTGACCGGGATACTGGTCGAGCCGGTATGGCCGTGGGCCGCCGGGCTTCTGCTCCGCCTTGCCTGCGCAGCCGGCGGCGCGGTGGCCTCGATCGCGGGATGGTTCTCTCGGGTACCGGGTGCGTCTGTTCCCGTGTCGATCCCCGGCGTCGTCGCAGCTACTACCACCCTCGTGGCGGGAGTCTGGACGTGGGCCGCCTGGCCCAGGGCCCACACGTATGCCGCGCGGATCGGGACAGCGTGCTTGTGCCTGGCGGTCATCGCCCTGGTGGCCGGTCCGCCACCGCCGCGGGGGGCCAGCGTCACGGTGGCCGACGTCGGGCAGGGCGACGCGATCATCGTCCGCGACGGTGAACATACCGTGCTGGTGGACGCAGCACCGGATGCCGACTCCCTCCGAGACGCTCTCCGGCGCCAGGGAGTGCGCCGAATCGAACGGCTCGTGGTCACTCACCTGCACGACGACCATCTGGCAGGAGCGAAGGCGCTCGCAGGCGTAGTGCCGGTGGGGGAGGTGCGTCGTCGCGAGAGGTGCAGGGGAGAGGCTGCCCGACCGCGTTGATCCGCCTTCGTGCACCGGTTCGCGAGGTGCTCGCAAGCGACACTTTCAGATGCGGGCGTGTCGATGTGACGGTGCTGTCTCCGTCCGCTCCGCCCGAGGACGCGGCCGAGAACGACGCGAGTCTCGTTCTGCTCGTGAGCTCACCGGGGGCGAAGATCCTTCTCACAGGCGATGCCGAGTCGTCCGTTCTCGAATCGCTGTGCCGCGGGGGCGTGCTGTCGGATGTCGACGTTCTCAAGGTCGGACACCACGGCAGTGCGGAGGCGCTCTCTTCTGCCGTGCTCGAGGTGATTCGGCCGGAGCTGGCGCTCATCAGCGTGGGTGAGGCGAACAGGTATGGTCATCCCGATGAGGACACGGTGAGCCTCCTGGTGTCCTCAGGGGCATCGGTGAGACGTACCGATGAGGAGGGTGACCTCACCGTCCGGCTCGGCACCGAGGAATCCCCGATATCCGGTGACCTGCCTGCGCGGACTGCACAGAGCTATGCGACACTGGACGCGGAGGTTCAGCACACCCGAGACGACCCACACCGAGGAGAACATGAGCGCCGGCACCACGGATCTCAAACCCGTCTATCTCATCTTGAGCGAGCAGGAGTTCTTGCTGCAGCAAGCCGTGGACCGCCTGAGGTCTCGCGTTGCCGAAGTGGCCGACCTGGACTTCAACATGGAGACATTCGACGGCGAGACCGCGTCGGGTGATGCGGTCGCTGCCGCATGCAACACCCTGCCGTTCGCATCCGATCACCGGCTCGTTGTCGTTCGGAACATCGAGAAGCTCTCCAAGGATGCGGCCGAGACGCTCGCGGCCTATGCCGCCGACCCCGCTCCGACGTGCGTGTTGACCCTGGTCGGAACCAAGCTCGCCAAGAACACGCGACTGTTCAAAGCCGTGGACCGGCTCGGGGGTGTCATCGAGCGTAAGACGCCTCGAGGTGCGGAGTTCATCAGGGGAGTGATCTCGCTCAGCGCCGACCGGGACAAACAGATGGCACCGGATGTGGCGGAGGCCTTCGTCACGGCGACCGGCGAGGATCTCAGGAAGGTATCGGCTGAGCTCGACAAGCTGGTGGCGTTCGTCGGGGAGAGGTCGCAGATAACACGCTCCGACGTCGAGACCGTGGTTGCGAACACCGCGAAGACCAAGATATGGGAGTTCACCGAGGCGCTGGCGGACCGAGACTGCCGGCGCTCCTTGGTGCTGGCCTCGAACCTCGTCGGTGATGGCGAGTCGGTGTTCGGTCTCCACGCGATGGCGCTGCGCACCGTTCGTGACCTGATCGCGGCGCGTTCGCTGCTCGATCGGGGAAGCGCGTCGCCCGTTGAGCTGAGCCGTCTCCTCGGAAGGCCCGACTGGCAGCTCAAGCGGCTCCCGCGCCAGGCCAAGGCGTTCGACTCGGGTGAGCTGGTCGACCTGCTGCGTGCGGCGGCAGCGGGTGAGGAGGAAATGAAAACGAGCCGGGATGCCCGGCTCGTCCTCGAACGATGGATCGTGAAGGTCTGCGGCGTCTAGTCGACGCTGTTCGCGGCCTTCATGATGCCCGACTTGCGGTTGGCGGCCTGACTCTTGTGGATGACGCCCTTGCTGGCTGCCTTGTCGAGCAGGGTCGACGCCTCGAGAGCGGCGGCCTTGGCGGCCGCGCCATCGCCGGCTTCGATCGCGAGATGGACCTTCTTGATGGCGGTCTTCAGCTCGGACCGGTAGGCCCGATTACGCTGGTGCGCCTTCTCGTTGGTCAGTACGCGCTTCTTCTGGCTCTTGATGTTTGCCACTGTGGCTGTTTCCTTCCGTAAACCGTACGGCGCCCGTCGCTGTGGGGTGTGACGAACCGTGAGAGTCTAGCACACGGCGCCGAGCGTCGCCAACCGGACTCCGAGTGGTCACAGAGGGCGTGCCGGCTCATGCCGTCCTTTCGTGGTGCACCATCGCTTGGTACACTATGCCGCTATGACTACCGACCCCAGCCACATACGCAACTTCTCGATCATCGCCCACATCGACCATGGGAAGTCCACGCTCGCGGATCGCATCCTCGAGCTCACCCATACCGTCGAGTCACGCGACATGGTCGAGCAGGTTCTCGATTCGATGGACATAGAGCGCGAACGTGGCATAACCATCAAGGCCCAGGCCGTCAGGGTGATGTTCGACTCCTCCGACGGGACGACCTACCAGCTCAATCTCATCGATACGCCAGGTCATGTCGACTTCACGTACGAGGTGTCGCGTTCACTCGAGGCGTGCGAGGGAGTCCTGCTCGTCGTCGACGCCTCTCAGGGAGTCGAGGCACAGACCGTTGCCAATGCGCTGATGGCGATGAACGCCGGTCTTGAGATCATCCCGTTGATCAACAAGGTCGACCTGCCGGCGGCAGACCCCGAGCGCGTCCGCCATGAGATCGAGGAGGGACTCGCTGTCCCTGCCGACGAAGCGGTCCTCACCAGCGGCAAGTCCGGCATCGGCGTGTTGGATGCCCTCGAGGCCGTGATCAGGAAGATCCCGGCGCCGCAAGGTGACCCCGAGGCTCCGCTCAAGGCGCTCATCTTCGACAGCTACTTCGACGACTACCGTGGCGTGGTCGCCCTGATCCGCGTCTTCGACGGTTCTGTCCGAAAGGGCCTGAAGATCCGCATGATGGCCACAGACACGGTCACGGACGTGGAGGAGGTCGGTGTGCGGCGACCGGCGAACCTGCCGGTCGACGAGCTCACGGTGGGCGAGGTCGGATACCTCATCACAGGGCTGAAGGACCCCTCGCTGGTCAAGGTCGGCGACACGGTGACACTGGCCAGGCACGGGGCCGTCGAGATGCTGCCGGGCTACCGCGAGGTCAAGCCGATGGTCTTCACGGGCCTGTTCCCGATCGACGGAGACCAGTATCCCGAACTGCGAGACGCCCTCGACAAACTCACGCTCAACGACCCCGCACTGATCTACGAGCCTGAGAGCAGTCACGCCCTCGGCTTCGGATTCCGCGTCGGGTTCCTCGGACTGTTGCACATGGAGGTCGTCAAGGAGCGCCTCGAGCGCGAGTTCGACCTCGATCTGCTCGCGACGGCGCCGAGCGTCGAGTATCACGCGTACCTCACCAGCGGCGAGATGGTCATCGTCCACTCGCCCCAGGACATGCCCGATCCCGCGAGGCTCGAGCGCATCGAGGAGCCGTACCTGAAGGCGACCGTACTGGTGCCGCCGGATCATGTGGGCGCGGTCATGGAGCTTTCGCAGGGGCGCAGAGCCACCTTCACCGACATGCAGTATCTGTCGGCCACGACGGTCGAACTGCACTACGAGATACCGCTGTCCGAACTGATCATGGACTTCTTCGACCAGCTCAAGAGCCGCACGAAGGGCTACGCGAGCCTCGACTACGAGTACATCGGGTATCGCCCGAGCCAGCTCGCGAAGCTCGACATCCTACTCGCCGGCAAGCCCGTCGATGCGCTCTCCTTCATCGTCCACAAGGACAAGGCCTACGCGCGCGGCAAGATGCTCACCGAGAAGCTCAGAGGCATCATCCCTCGCCAGATGTTCGAGGTCCCGATCCAAGCTGCGATCGGCGGACGTATCCTCGCCCGGGAGACCGTCCGGGCGAAGCGCAAGGACGTGCTCGCCAAGTGCTACGGCGGTGACATCTCACGCAAACGCAAGTTGCTTGAGAAGCAGAAGAAGGGCAAGAAGCGCATGAAGAACATCGGGGCGGTCGAAGTGCCCCAAGAGGCGTTCATGGCGATTCTCAAGGTCGACGAGTAGCACGCGAGGGGTTGTCTGTCCGATGAACCCGGTAGCGGCGCTGCTGGAGGCCAACAACGTGGTGCTCGGCCCGATGGCCGGCGTCACCGAGGCACCGTTTCGCGCTCTGTGCAAGCGCATGGGAGCCGGCCTGACCTTCACCGAGATGATCAGTGCGCGGGGCCTTCACCACACACCCGACTCGCCCGCGTCCAGAGCGCTGTTGACGTTCGCGCCCGAGGAGATCCCGTGCGCCGTGCAGATCTTCGGCGCAGAGCCCGGCATCATGGCCGCTCAGGCTGCCCGGATCACAGCCCGTCACGCCGAGAAGGTCGCTCTCGTCGATATCAACATGGGGTGCCCCGTGTCGAAGGTGGTCGCGAAGGGCGAGGGCAGCGCACTCATGCGCGACCCGCGTCTGGCCGTGCGCATCGTCACAGAGGTCATGGACGCTGTCGACGTTCCCGTGACGGTCAAGTTCCGCAGCGGGTGGGACGCCGACGACGTCAATGCGGTGGAGTTCGCACGCGCGATGGAAGCGGCGGGTGCGTCTGCGATGTCCATTCACGGCCGTACACGTGCTCAACTGTACGGCGGGGTGGCAGACTGGGAAGTGATCGCGCAGGTGAAGGCTGCCGTCAGTGTGCCGGTGATCGGGAGCGGCGACGTGTTCCGTGCCGACGACGTCGTGGAGATGATCGAGCGGACCGGGGTCGATGCGGTGATGGTGGCGCGTGGCGCGCGGGGTAACCCGTGGATCTTCCGTGAAGCACGTGCTCTGATCGACACGGGCGAGCGGGTCGCGCCGCCGAGCGCTCACGAGCGGATCGCGATGGCGCGCGAGCACGCGGCGGCGCTCGTCGAGTTCGGTGGAGAGCGGGCGGTCGCCCGCATGCGCAAGCACGTCGGGTGGTACATGGCGGGGATGCCGGGCGCGACGCACGTGCGGGCACGCGCCTACGAATGCTGCACGCACGCCGAGCTCGACGCTCTGCTCGTCGAGTACGGTGAGTACCTTGAGTCCCATACGCCGAGCGGTGGCGTGCGCGCATGACCGAATGGGCGCACGGGCTTTCGGAGACGACACCCGCTCTGCCGTCGCACCTGTACGTGCACGTTCCGTTCTGCGCCTCGAAGTGCGACTACTGCGACTTCGCCTCCGTGCCGTGTGCCGATCCGGCGATCGTGCGAGCCGTCTTCGCGGGCATCCGCACTCAGTTGCTCGGGTGGCAGCGCAGCGGGCTCGACGGCGTGCTCGACACGGTCTACTTCGGCGGCGGGACCCCGTCGCTCTGCAGCGGCGAGGTCAGCGATCTGCTCGTCTTCATCAAGGACACCTTCGTGGTGCATCCGGTGGCGGAGATCACGGTCGAGGCGAACCCCGACTCGGTCAGTCCCAAGACGGTGCATGGGTTAGCAGCTGCGGGAGTGACGCGGGTGAGCGTGGGCGTTCAGTCACTTGCCGACAAGGACCTGCGCGTGCTGGGTCGTCGGCACGACAGTGAGGCCGCATTGAGGGCGTGCGACACGGTGTTGGACGCAGGTTTGGACCTGAGCGTCGATCTCATGTGTGCGATCCCGGGGCAGTCGCGTTCGTCGTGGGCTGACACGCTTCGCCGTGCCGCGGATGTCGGAGCACGGCACGTGGCGGTCTATCCCTTGTCGATCGAGCCTTCGACACCGATGCACGTTGCGGTCGAGTCTGGTCTGCTCGCCGAGCCCGATCCCGATACAGCTGCGGATCACATGATGCTCGCTGCCGAGTCGCTGGCCTTCCATGGGTTCGAGCGCTACGAGGTGGCGAACTACGCCACCGATGCCGCTCATCGATCCCGGCACAACACCGCGTACTGGACCGGCCGCTCCTACATCGGAGTGGGACCGGGCGCTCACGGGATGGTGGACGGGCGGGTGGCCGTCCAAACGGGGCTCGCCGAGACGGTAGACTCCGACTGCGCGCGTGCGCTACGGCAACAACGGCGACATCGACGAGTGGCTTGTGGGCAGAGGCGACACGACCGAGGTCCTCTCGGCCTCCGAGGCGAGACGTGAGGACGCCATGCTCGGACTGCGGCTTGTGAACGGCATCACCGGTGACATGGCCCGTGAAGCGGGCGTCGCCCCGGTGCTGGAATCACTGCGCGCGAACGGTCTCGTCGAGACGACGGGAGGGCGGTGGCGTCTTACCGGACGGGGATGGTTGTTGGGCAACGAGGTGTTCGGGAGAGTCTGGGCGGGAGAGTAGGGCTCGCCCGAAGACGTCCCAGACGAGTCGGTCCTCGCGGGCATCGTTGGCACTCGCTATACTTGAGTGCTAACAGACCGTGCTCACCACGCTGAGGAGTCCGCCCGCCCTATGCTCAACGATCGTCGCCGACGCGTGCTGCGCGCACTCGTCGAGGAGTACATCTCAAGCGCCACTCCCGTGGGCTCTAAGACCCTTGTGTCGCACTATGACCTCGGGTGCAGCCCGGCCACGGTTCGTACAGAGCTCTCGATCCTCGAGGAGACCGGGTACGTGCTGCAGCCGCACGTCTCGGCGGGCCGGATGCCCACAGACACCGGCTATCGGAGTTTCGTGGACGATCTGCTCGAACGCGGAGGAGCGCAACCCGCCGACGAGATCGATACGGCGGGAATGCATCACGCGGCTGAGGTCGACGACCTCATGCGTGAGACGTCGGTGGTGCTCACCCGGCTCACAGACTGCCTGGCGGTCACCGTGGCACCGAGCGTGACGACCGCGCGGGTGAAGCGCATCGATCTTCTGTCGATGTCGCCGCGCCGCGCCCTCTTCGTTCTCATCACCGAGTCCGGGCAGGTGGTCAACCGGTCGATCGAGTTGGCGGTCGAGACGCAGCCGGAACGACTGTCGCGGATCGAGCAGGCTTTGAACGCCGCGCTGCTGGGCAAGAGGGCTCGCGAGATCAGGCCTCTGCGTAACGCGCTGACCATCGGCGACACGCGCGATGACTCGTCCGACGGGCTCGTCGCGCGGGTTGTCGACGAGATACTGGACGCTCTTGAGGAGGCCGATCGTGATCGGTTGTTCCACGTGGGCGTTCCGGCACTGCTCGCGCAGCCGGAGTTCCACGACGCCGAGGTGGCGCGCCCCCTCATCGAGTTCCTGGAGGACGGACTGGCGGTGCTCGAGGCGCTCTCCGATGTGCTGAGTCAGCGCGGCGTCGTGATACGGATAGGGCACGAGAACCGCCGTGCGGAGCTCGGCAACGTGAGCCTCGTGGCCACCAACTACGGTTCCGGTTCCTCCGACGGAGTCGTCGGGGTCATCGGGCCGACACGAATGGACTACAACCGGGCGATCTCGGCGGTCAAGACCGTCGCAGACGGCCTTGAGGAAGTCCTGGGCTAGAAGCCCGGAACGTCGAACATACGCGCCACAGGAAGGAACCGCCTTGCCCGCACGTACCCGTGACTACTACGAAACGCTCGGAGTGGAGCGCTCAGCGAGCGCCGACGAGATCAAGAAGGCGTTTCGCCGAAAGGCCCGCGAGCTTCACCCCGACGTCAACAAGGCGCCGGACGCGGAAGAGCGCTTCAAGGAGGTCAACCAGGCCTACGATGTGCTCTCCGACCCGTCGAAGAAGCAGCAGTACGACACGTACGGCAGCGTCAACGGGAGGGCTCCCGGCGGAGCAGGCGCCGGCGGCTACCAGTACGTCGATCTGAACGACCTCTTCGGCGGCGGTGCATCCGGCGGCTTCGACATGGGCGATCTGTTCAGCGCCTTCTTCGGGGGAGTCCAAGGCGGTGGCCGCGGCGTCCGTCTCGAAGGGCGCGACATGTCGATGACGGTCACGATCACGCTCGAAGAGGCTGCGCGTGGAGCCGAGAAGGAGATCGTCCTCGACCGTCTCGCGCCGTGTGACGTGTGCGGCGGTTCGGGCGCGGCCGAGGGCTCCTCGGTGGTCACCTGCCCCGACTGCCACGGCACGGGCCAGAGAGTGCACGTACGACGGACGTTCATCGGGAACATGCAGACGGCGGGCCCGTGCGAGCGGTGTGGCTCGACCGGACAGATCGTCGAGCAGCCCTGCGACGAGTGTGCGGGATCGGGGCGCGTGCCCGATCGCCAACACGTGACGGTCACCATCCCCGCCGGCATCAGCGACGGGCAGCAGATCCGGTTGCGCGGCATGGGAGAGGCGGGCATCCGCGGCGCTGCGGCCGGCGACCTGATCATCGGGGTGCGCATCAAGGAGCACGAGTCGCTCCATCGAGAGGGGCAGGACCTGCACTGCAAGTCCACGATCACCATCACGCAGGCGTCGCTCGGTGCCGAGCTCAAGGTCTGCGGGCTCTTGGAGGACAACGAGGTCCAGGTGCCCGCTGGTACGCAGCACGGAGACACGGTCAGGCTCAAGGGCAGGGGTATGCCGCGCTTGAACGGCGGGTCGCGTGGGGACCTGATCGTGCACCTCGGTGTGGAGGTGCCCAAGAAGCTGTCGAAGCGCCAGAAGGAGTTGCTCAAAGAGCTGGCCGATGAGTTCGGCGACGCCACGCGGGCCGAGCGAAGCGGACTCGAGAAGCTCAAGGACTGGTTGCGGGGCTAGCCGATGTCGCGCGCGCGCTTCTTCCTGACAGGAGAGCCGGAATTCGATGAGGCAGTGGATTCACCTCTACCGCTCACGACCGCTGATGCGCGCCACGCCGCCCGGGTGCTCAGGATCGACACAGGCGAGCACATCGACGTCGTCGCCCCATCCGGCAGAGGATGGCGTGTCGAGGTCACCGATGTGGTCGACGGCTCCATTCGCGGGCGAGTCGTCGAGCCGTTGCCGGCGGCTCACCGAGCTTCCATCACTCTGTTCCAGGGAGTCGCCAAGGGCGAGAAGATGGACTCGATCGTACGACAGGCGGTTGAAGTCGGCGCGGTTGCCGTCGTACCGGTGATGACATCGCGCACGATCGTGCGCCTCGACCCTCGTAAGCGCGCTGAGCGCGGAGAGCGGTGGCGCCGCATCGCTGAGTCGGCCGCGAAACAGGCGCGCAGGGAGACGGTTCCGGCGGTCAGCGACCCCGTCGATCTGGCCGAGGCGGTCGCTCTTCTCGGCGGCTACGACCGCGTGCTCGTGCTGTGGGAGGACCGGGTGGGACACCATATTCTCCCGGAGCTCCGCGAGGCGTTCGCGAATCCCCGCGTACGGCTGGCCCTCTTCGTGGGACCTGAGGGCGGACTATCAGTCGACGAAGTGTCCTCCCTGGAGTCGCTCGGGGCGCGGTCGGTGTCGCTCGGTCCGTCGGTGCTTCGGACGGAGACCGCAGCGGTCGTCGCCCTGGGTCTCGCCGCCGCCGTCGGCCTGGAGGCTGCCGGTCATGAGTCCTGACAAGCCGACGGCGGGTATCCCGGTCGCGTTTCGTACGCTGGGCTGCAAGGTCAACCGTGTGGAGTCCGACCAGATCGCGGTCGAGCTCATCGGCCGAGGTGCCCGGATCGCACCGGAGAACGAGGCGGCCGTCGTCGTGATCAACACCTGCACGGTGACCGGAGAGGCAGATGCCAAAGCCCGCAAGGCCGTGCGTCACGCTCTGAACGCCGACAGTCGCCCTCTGGTGGTCGTGACGGGCTGCCTGGCGGCCCTCGACGCCCCCGGCCTCGCTTCCCTGGGCGAACGGGTGATCGCTGAGCCCGATAAGTCTGTCATCGTACGACGGGTCGCCGAGTCGCTCGGGCTTCCCGCCACGGTGGATGACGGCATGCCCCCGATCGTTGCTGTCGGTGACGGTTTTCGAACGCGGGCAGCGATCAAGATCGAGGACGGCTGCGACAACTTCTGCACGTACTGCATCGTCCCTCACGCCCGCGGCGTGCCGCGCGCGGTTCCGCTCGAGCTCGTTGTGAAGAGCGCGCGGGGGCTGGTCGATGCCGGGGTCGCCGAGGTCGTACTGACAGGAATCAACATCGGACGTTACCGTGACGGGGACGCCGAGCTTCGTGATGTCGTGCGCGCGGTCGCCGCTACGGGAGTGGCCCGCCTTCGAGTATCCAGCATCGAGCCACCGGACCTGACTCCGAGACTGATCTCGGTGCTCGCCGAGACCCCCGCGCTCTGCGAGCACCTGCACGTGCCACTGCAGAGCGGCAGCGACGCTGTCCTGAGCCGGATGGGGCGCGCCTACACCACCCGCGAGTACGAGGAGTGGATCGGTGCGCTTCGCGAGGCCATTCCCGGCGTGGCGGTGACGACCGACGTGATCGCCGGCTTCCCGGGCGAGACGGACGAGGAGCATGAGGCCTCATGCGCGTTCGTGCGGCGCATCGGCTTCGCCAAGCTGCATGTGTTCCGCTACAGCGCCCGGCCGGGCACTCCCGCTGCCGCGCTGCCTCAGGTCGGTCCGTCGATCAAGGCCGACCGCGCGGCGCTGCTGCGTGCTATCGGAGACGAGTGTCGGTTTGACTACATCAATGCGCGGGAGGGAGCGCAGGCCAGCGTGCTCGTCGAATCCGTGGATGGCGAGAGCGTGACCGGCACCACACGAGACTACCTGCGGGTGTCGTTTCGCGACGCCGACGCGAAGATCGGCGACAGGGTCGTGGTCACGCTGAGCGCCGGGAGCTGTGCGTAGTGCGTGTTCACAGGCAGCGACAGCGCGCACGGTGGTAGAATCCAGGTGCGTCAAGAAGGGCCGTGAAACGACCGTTTCCTGACGTCAGTGCCGCCAACCAACCGAGGTGCATCACTCAACCGTGGAATCGACTCAGATCCGTCTTGTCGTCCCGCCCGAACTCGACATGACCCGCCTGCTCGGTCAAGGCGACTCACTCCTGAGGCTCATCGAAGACCAGTTCGACCCGACGATCTCCGTTCGGGGCAACGAGATCACCATCGCGGGCGATGCCGGCGACTCAGCGACCGTCTCGGCGCTCTTCTCCGAGATGATCGGACTCGTCGAGCGTGGGGTGAGCCTCACACCCGACGCGATCGAACGCTCCATCGACATGCTCACGGCGGGGGAGTGCACTCCGACCGCGCTGCATGGCGATGTGATCCTCACCCACAAGGGCAAGGCCATCCGTCCCAAGACCGGCGGCCAGAAGCGCTATGTGGACGCGATCCGCTCGAGCACCGTCACGTTCGGGATCGGCCCTGCAGGCACCGGGAAGACCTACCTCGCGATGGCCATGGCCGTTGAGGCTCTCAAGCGCAAGCAGGTGGGGCGCATCATCCTCACCCGCCCCGCGGTCGAGGCAGGTGAGTCGTTGGGCTTCTTGCCGGGCACCCTCACCGAGAAGGTCGACCCGTACCTGCGTCCCCTCTATGACGCGTTGTTCGACATGATGGACGCCGAGAAGTCCTCATCCATGCTCGAGCGCGGTGTCATCGAGATCGCACCCCTCGCGTACATGCGCGGCCGCACGCTCAACGACAGCTTCGTGATCCTCGACGAAGCCCAGAACACCACCGCTGAGCAGATGAAGATGTTTCTCACGCGCCTCGGGTTCGGGTCAAGGATCGTCGTGACCGGCGACGTCACCCAAGTCGACCTTCCGCGCGGGGTTTCGGGGCTCAGGCAGGTCCGTGGCATCCTCGACGGCGTGAAGGACATCGCGTTCGTCGATCTCAGCGGGAAGGACGTCGTCCGGCACAAGCTCGTGCAGCGGATCGTCTCAGCGTATGAGCGCCACGAAGAGCGCAAGGCGGAGTCAGGTCGAGATGCCTGACCCCCGGCACCCGAAGACCCATTACGCGCCCAAGGTCACGTCCAGGGCGCTGGCGATGCGACCCGAAAGCAGAAAGGTCCTTCTGGGCGCGGCCTTCTTCACGGTCATCGGCGCCACCGCGTTGGGTGCGGCGGTCGCCTACCTGGGAGGCATGGCCACCGGCGGTTCGGAGGAAGCGGCCCTTTCGGCCGCCCTCTGGGGCGGTGTCGGTGCGCTGGTCGCAGCCGTCCTTGGCGTGGCGGCGATCCCGGTCGCACGGCGGGTGCTCATCTCACGGCAGGACGTTCGCATGATCGAAGCCGCGAGTCCGGTGCATCCCCTCATACGCCGCCTCATGATCGAGGCGCCCGGTACCTATACGCACTCGCTCGCGGTCGCGAGTCTGTCCGAGGCCGGGGCGGAGGCGATCGGTGCCGACACGCTGGCGTCACGAGTGGGCGCCTACTACCACGATGTCGGGAAGATCAAGCGTCCGTGCTACTTCTTCGAGAACCTGGCGGAGGGTCAGAATCCGCACGACGAGGCCAAGCCGTCCCTTTCGGCCCTGATCATCACCTCCCACGTCTCGGACGGGCTGGCTCTCGCAGAGGAGTACGAGCTTCCCGCCAAGGTCCGTGACATCATTCGCGAACACCACGGCACTTCGCTGATCCGCTACTTCTACTACAAGGCGGCCGCGGCCGGTCCCGACGTCTTCGAGGCTGACTACCGGTACCACGGCGGCCGCCCCAGCAGCCGAGAGGCGGCACTCGTCATGCTGGCCGATTCGTGCGAAGCGGCGGTACGCGCGCTCAAGGAGCCCACGACCGAAGGCATCTCCACCGCGGTGCGTTTCGTCATCGATGACAAGCTGCACGATAGCCAGCTCGACAACTCCGGTCTCTCTCCCGGGGACATCGATATGCTCGTCACCACGTTCACCCGGATGCTTGTGGGTATGCTCCACGCACGGTGCGAGTACCCGCAGCCGTTGGCGGCACCAAGGAGGGAAGTCGATGCAGATCAGCGTCGTGAGCCATCGCGAGCCTGAGCCGCTTGACCTGACGGCCTTCGAGCGCCTCTCGGCGTTCGTCCTGGAGCGCGAGGAGGCCCCTGAGGCCATCGAGCTCTCAATAGCCGTGGTCGATATCGCCGAGATGACATCGCTCAACACGTCCTACCGCGGCAAGGAAGGCCCAACGGACGTGCTGTCGTTCGAGTGCGACGACCCTTGCACAGTCGTCGGGCCCGACGAGTCCGTGACATTGGGGGATGTCGTGATCGCACCCGAGGTGGCCGAGGTCCAAGCCGTCGAATACGGCCACACGGTGGAGGAGGAGCTGAACCTGCTGCTCGTGCACGGTGTACTCCATCTGCTCGGGTACGACCACGAATCGGACGAGGACGCCACGGTCATGCAGGCGCGCGAGCGGGTGCTGCTCGAGGCGTGGGCAGCCGCCACGGGTTAGAAGGCGGGCCGGGGTGAAGAGCCGCTCGATCATCTGGAGCTTCAACTACGCGATCGAGGGAGTCGTGTACGCGCTGCGCACGCAGCGCAACATGCGAGTTCACTTGACGATCGCCGTGTTGGCTGCGGTCGGGAGTCTGCTTCTGGGCGTGTCGAGGATCGAGCTCGTCGCCGTCGTCTTCGCCATCAGTCTCGTGTTCGTGACCGAGCTGTTCAACACCGCGGTCGAGGCCGCTGTGGACGTCAGTGTCGAGCGCTACGATCCTTTGGCGAAGATCGCCAAGGACGTGGCCGCCAGTGCCGTTCTGGTCGCTGCGATCAATGCCCTGGTCGTCGGGTATCTCATCCTGTTCGAGCCGGTGAAGGCCGTGCTTTCGCAGGGCCTGACGCTGGTGAGATTCGCCTCGGCCGACCTCACGGTCATCGCGCTCGGACTCGTCGTGCTCGGCGTGCTCGCCCTCAAGGCGCTCTCGAAGGAGGGCACGTGGATGCAGGGCGGCTGGCCGAGCGGTCATGCCGCCTTGGCGTTCGGCGCGGCGACCATCGTCGGCTTCACCACGGGTAGTGCGGGCGCTCTCGCCGTCGGCCTCTTCATCGCGTTTCTGGTGGTCCAAAGCCGCGTGGAGGCCGAGATACACACCGTGCCCCAGGTACTCGTGGGCTCGGTCTTGGGCATCGTGATCGTCACGCTGGTATTTCAGCTATTCTTCCGATGAAGCGTACTCACCGCTTCTGAACCGACGATGGAGGCGTGGAACCGTTGGCTCTTGCGTTGGCCGCCAGTGTACTTCTGACCGTCCTTTCCGCTGTTCTCGCCGCGTCGGAGACCGCCGTGATGCTGCTTTCGCCCGGCCGGGTCCACCGGCTGGCGGAGTCAGGCCGTGCTGGCTCTGCGCAGCTTGACGCCCTCGCGGAGCACCGTCACCGGCTGAGGGCCGTCAGCATGTTCGTCGCCGGGGTCGCCTACGGCGCTGCGACCATCGGGTTCGTCCTGCTCGTGGAGGCGCTCGTCGGATCGACCACCTGGCGGTTCGCACTGTCCGCGACCGTGGCGGTCCTGTTGGCGGCTGTCACGGTCTACACGCTCGCCCAGGCCCTGCCTCGGACCATCGCCGCCACGAACGCCGAGCGCATCGCGCTGGACACCGCACCGTTCGTTCTTCCGCTGATGCGTGCGCTGTACCCGATCGCCGGGGTGCTCGGCGCACCGTGGAAGTGGGCGGTCGACGTAGCCGGTGGTGAACGGACGTTCACACCCTGGGCGGTCACCGCCGAATGGCGCGGCACGAACGCCGAAGACGACGCCGAGCGCGAGGAGGCCGAGGAGGCGCTGCTCGAAGCTGTCTCGGACTTCGCCGAGAAGGTCGTGCGCGAAGTCATGGTGCCGCGAACGGACATGTCGTCGCTGCCCGACACGGCCACGTGCACCGATGCGGTCCACCTCATCGCCAAGACAGGCTATTCGCGCCTGCCCGTCTACCACGGCACCATAGATGACGTGCGCGGCGTGCTCTACGCCAAGGACCTTCTCGGCGCGCTTGCCAACGGCGGAGTGGACCATCTCGCGATCGATCTCGCGCGCTCTCCGTATTTCGTGCCGGAGACCAAGCCGGTCGAGGAGCTGCTCGTCGAGATGCGCGAGCGCACGCACATCGCGATCGTCGCCGACGAGTACGGTGGCACAGCGGGCCTCGTCACCCTCGAGGATCTTCTCGAAGAGATCGTCGGCGACATAGCCGATGAGTACGACCGTGAGGAGCCCTTGGTGGTCGAGCTCGGCGATCAGCGCTACCGGGTCGATGCGCGGCTGCCCGTCGACGACCTGAACGAGTTGCTGGGAACAGACCTCGACACCGAGGCCGACTCGGTGGGGGGATTGTTCACGGAGGTTGCAGGCCACATACCGGAGCGAGGAGAATCGTTGATGATCGAAGGCGTGAGCCTGACCGTCACCGATCTGCAGGGTACGCGGATACGTCAGCTGACCGTCGAGCCCGCTGGCTCGGCCAGACAAGGAGCACCCGATGCATAGGTTGACCGCAGCTGAGCTGTTGCTGCTCGCGCAGGCACGTGACATCCAGGACCGCGCCTACGCCCCGTACTCCGGGTTCCGCGTCGGCGCGGCGGTGTTCACGGCCGAGGGGGAGATATTTCGTGGCGTCAACGTCGAGAACGCAGCGTACGGCGCGACACTGTGTGCGGAGCGGAGTGCGCTGGCGGCGGCGGTCGCCCACGGCTTCACCGACATCCAGGCGGTCGCCGTCGTCGGCGACTCAGACGCGCCCACGGTCCCGTGCGGGTGTTGCCGTCAGGCGCTCGCCGAGTTCAATCCCGAGATGCGCGTGATAATGGGAGGCCAGCGCGACGACGTCATGGTCATGAGCCTCGACGAGCTGCTCCCCGAGGCGTTCGTTCGTGGCTTCCTCGACCAAGACGAGACCGCGTAGCGTGTCGAAACCCCAATCCAGCTCTGCCGAGATGATCCGCAGCGGCTTCGTCGCACTCGTGGGTCGCCCCAACGCAGGGAAGTCCACGCTCACCAACGCCCTGGTCGGCAGCAAGGTCGCCATCACGAGTGACACGCCACAGACCACCCGGCACCGTCTGCGGGCCGTGATCGACCGAGACGACGCCCAGGTGGTGCTCGTCGACACACCGGGGCTCCACAAGCCGCATGACGCGCTCGGCGAGCAGCTCAACAGGAGCGCACTCAAGGCTCTCGAGGACGTCGACGTGGTCGCGATGCTCATCGACGCTACGCAGCCCATAGGCGGTGGAGACCGCTGGGTGGGCGAGCACGTGGCCAAGGCGCGCACCGGCAAGCGGATCCTCGTCATCACGAAGGCCGACATCGCGAGTGAGAAGCAGGTCGACCGCCAGATGGCCATCGCTCGCGGGCTCGCGCCCTTCGATGACGTCGTCGTGCTCTCGGCGGTCGAGGGCTTCAACCTCGAGGGCTTCTACGAAGCGGTGGTCAAGTATCTGCCTGAGGGTCCACGCTGGTTCCCGCGCGACATGCCGTCGGACCAGTCGGTCGACGTGATGGTCGCCGAGTTCATCCGAGAGAAGATCCTGCGAACCACCTTCGACGAGGTGCCGCACGCCGTTGGCGTGGCCGTCGAGGACCTGGTGGTGGACCCCAAGAAGAGCCTCACCCGTATCTGGGCCGTCATCTACGTCGAGCGCGACTCCCAGAAGGGCATCATCATCGGGAGGGGCGGGGAGTCGATCAAGCAGATCGGTATCGAGGCCCGAGAGGACCTCGAGCGGCTCCTTGGCACGAAGGTGTTCCTCGAACTGAAGGTGAAGGTGAAGAAGGACTGGCGGCGCGATGCCTCGCAGGTCCGCCGCTTCGGATACGGAGATGGTGCCTAGATGAACCCCGCCGACGTCGCCGCGCTCGCGGCCAGCCTCGATCAGACGTTGTTGAAGCCGACAACGGGCTTCGCCGAGGCTGCGAGATGGATGGAGGCGTCTCGCGATGCCGGCTTCGCCTCGCTGTGCGTCTCGCCATTCCTCGTGCCGCTCGCTGCCGAGCATCTTGCGGGAACGTCTACGAAGGTGTGCTCGGTGTGCGGGTTCCCGCTTGGCTACTCCCTCACGGAGACCAAGGCAGAGGAGGCCGTGCACTTGGTCGAGCTGGGCTGCACCGAAGTCGATATGGTGATGAACGTGGCATCGTTCGTCAGCGGCGATCTCGAGTTCGTGCGGGCCGATATCCAGGCGGTCGTCCTCGCCGTCTCGGCGGAGGCCGAGGATGAAGCGCTCGTCAAGGTGATCCTCGAGACAGCCTACTTGGACGAGGAGCAGATCGCGGCGGCCAGCATTCTGGCTGTTGAGGCCGGTGCCGCCTTCGTGAAGACGTCCACCGGGTTCGGGCCGCGGGGTGCGAGCGTGCGTGACGTCGAGATCATGCGTGCTGCTGTGGGCCCCGAGATCGGTGTGAAGGCCGCCGGCGGCATTCGCGACCTCGACTCCGCGCTGTCGATGATCGCGGTCGGCGCGACCCGCATCGGCACATCTGCCGGTCTCGAGATCATCGCGCAGGCCACTCGTCGCGACGCCTGATCACCCCTCATGCCGAGCTACCCGCTCACCGCGCTCGTCTTGCGCAAGACCAAGCTCGGCGAGACCGACATCATCCTGACGCTACTGGCCCAAGACGGCCGACAGGTGCGGGCGGTCGCCAAGGGTCTCCGCAAGCCGGGTTCGCGCTTCGGGGGGCGTCTCGAGCCCTTCTCGGTGGTCGATCTTCTGATGCACACCGGCAAGTCGCTCGAGGTCATCAGCGAGGCCCGAACGGTCACAGCCCACGCGGCTCTGCGAGAGGACCTCGACCGCTCTGCGGCCGCGTCGGTGGTGGCCGATCTGCTCGACAAGATCGCCGTCGAGGGTCAGGTCGAGCCGCGCCTTTTCGCGCTCTCCACGACGACACTGAATGTGATGGACGCCGCTCAGGTGAACGCTTTGCCCCGGCTCGTGGTCGCGTTCTTGGTCAAGGCCATGGCGATGCACGGGTACCGTCCTGAGCTTGAGAGTTGCGCTGCGTGCGCGGGCAACGCGGCGTCCTCGCATACCTTCTCGTTGTCTGCGGGTGGGTCGCTGTGCGACTCGTGTGGCGATCTTGACGCCAGTTCACTGCGCTTCCCTGTCCAGGCACGCGAATGGCTGCAGCTACTGCTCGCCGCGACGATGGCCGAAGTAGAGGATCTCGATATGCCACCCGCAGCCGTGAGCGACTGCTTCGTGCTCGTGCGCAGCTTCGTTGCGTACCACTTGTCGGCCAGGCTCAAGGCGCTCGACTTCTACGCGGGGCTCATGTAGAGGCGAGGTCCTTCTCGGCTGCGCCCTTCGTGTAGAATGTCCGCACGATTTCGAGGGGCATTCTCACCACATCTCAAGGGAGCATCCACCCGATGAGTTCTCTGACCTTCCAGGACATCATTCTGGCGCTTTCCCGCTACTGGGCCGATCAGGGATGCGTGGTCTTGCAGCCCTACGACACCGAGGTCGGCGCCGGCACCTTCCACCCCGCCACCACGCTGCGCTCACTGGGTCCTGACACGTGGCGCACGGCCTATGTGCAGCCGTCCCGGCGCCCCACCGACGGGCGCTACGGCGAGAATCCCAACCGCCTCCAGCACTACTACCAGTACCAGGTCATCTTGAAGCCGAGCCCGGACAACGTGCTCGATCTCTACTTCGACAGCCTGCGCGCCATAGGCATCGAGCCCGCCGACCACGACATCCGGCTCGTCGAGGATGACTGGGAGTCGCCCACGCTGGGCGCATGGGGACTGGGCTGGGAGGTCTGGCTCAACGGCATGGAGTGTACGCAGTTCACGTACTTCCAGCAGGTGGGAGGCTTCGAGTGTCGCCCGGTCCCTGCCGAGATCACCTACGGCCTCGAGCGCCTCGCGATGTACATCCAGGGCGTGGACAGCGTCTACGACCTCGTGTGGAGCGTGGGCCCCGACGGCCATGTCTTCACCTACGGCGATGTCTTCTTGCGCAACGAGCAGCAGTACTCCGCGTACAACTTCGAAGTGGCCGACGTCGACATGCTGTTGGGTCTGTTCACCACCTTCGAGGGCGAATGCAAGCGGACGCTTGAGGCCGGCTACGTCCTGCCGGCGTACGACTACGTTCTCAAGTGCTCGCACGCGTTCAACCTTCTCGACGCACGCGGGGCGATCAGCGTGACCGAACGACAGGGCTACATCCTGCGCGTGCGCACCATCGCCAAGGCGTGCTGTGAAGCGTATCTCGGACTCGTGACCCCCACGGAGGCCGCCGAGGAAGAATCGGCAGCTCAGGAAGGGGGTGAGGTGCTGTGACGACTTCACGCGACCTCGTCTTCGAGATCGGCACCGAGGAGCTCCCGTCGAGCGCGGTCTACAGCGCGATCGAGCAGCTTGCCGCATCGGTCCCCAAGTCCCTCGACGATGCACGCCTGCAGTACGGCGAGGTCACCGTCTACGCGACGCCCCGGCGTCTTGCGGTGCTCGTGAGCGAGCTTGCAGACCGTCAGTCGGACTCGGTCACCACCGCCAAGGGGCCTGCGGCGAAGGCCGCGTTCGACTCCGAGGGCAAGCCCACTCCCGCTGCGATCGGTTTCGCCAGGGGCAAGGGCGTGCCGGTGGAGTCTCTGCAGGTCATCGACGACGACAACGGCGCCTACGTGTATGCGACGGTCGAGACGGTGGGTGTCTCAGCCGCTGAGGTTCTACCCGCGCTGCTCACTCGGCTGATCGAGGGCCTCGACTGGGCCAAGTCGCAAAGGTGGGGGAGCGGCACCGTGCGCTTCCCGCGCCCCGTGCGCTGGCTGCTTGCGCTGCACGGCAACGACATAGTCCCCGTGACCTTCGGCGACCTCACCGCAGCTGACGTGACCTACGGCCACCGGTTCCTGAGCGACGGCGCCATCCGGATCTCCTCGGCTGCCGAGTACGCGGGGGCGCTGGAGGCCGGCAAGGTGATCGTCGACCAGAACCGGCGCGCGAAGGTGCTCCGCGAGGGCATCGAGGCCGCCGGCGGTGCCAGCGGCGGTCGCGCGGTGATCGCCGAGAAGACCTTCGCCGAGGTCGTGAACCTCGTGGAGTGGCCCACGATCGGCGTGGGCACCTTCGACGAGGAGTTCTTGGCCGTCCCGCGCGAGATGCTCGAGAACGCGATGGGCAGTCACCAGCGCTACTTCGCCGTCGAGGATGCCGAGGGAACGCTTGTGAACCGCTTCATCGTCGCGCACAACGGTTCGCCCGAGCGTACCGAGCAGATCATCCGCGGCCACGAGCGCGTCATCCGCGCACGACTGGCCGACGCAGCGTTCTTCTACCACGAGGACCTCAAGCTTCCGCTCGAGGGGTGGCTGCCCAAGCTCGAGTCGGTCGTCTTCCAGGTGAAGCTGGGTACCGCCGCCGCCAAGGTCGACCGCAACGAGCGTCTCACCTCGAGGCTCGCCGCGATGGTCGACGCTCCCGCCGACGAGACCGCGTTCGCGGAGCGTGCAGCGCACCTGGCGAAGGCCGACCTGGTCACCAACGCCGTGGTCGAGTTCACGGACCTTCAGGGCGTCATGGGCCGCTACTACGCGCTTGCCGCCGGCGAAGAGCCGCAGGTGGGCCTCGCCATCGAGGAGCACTACCGCCCGCGCTTCGCCGGCGACGCACTACCCTCCACGCTCGCGGGTCGGCTCGTGTCGATCGCCGACAAAGTCGACACGATCTGCGGCATCTTCGCCGCAGGTCTTGCCCCCAAGGGCTCCGCGGATCCGTTCGCGCTGCGCCGCAACGCGATCGGCGTGTTGCAGATGGCGTTGGACGGGACCGCTGTCACGCTCGACGAACTCATCGGCGAGGCTCTTGAATCGCTGGCCGATGTGCTTGAGTTCGATGCAGAGGCGACGGGCTCCGAGATCAAGGAGTTCTTCGTCACTCGCTTCGAGAAGATCCTGCGCGACCGGGGCCACGCCTACGACACCGTCGCAGCGGTGCTCGCGACTGCCGCCAACGACCCGGCCGACGCCCTGAAGCGCTGCGAGGCGCTCACCACCTTCCGCGCCGCGAGCGACGTCATGGAGGACCTCTCGGTCGCCTACACGCGCGCGAAGAACCTCGCCAAGCCCGAACTCGGGGTGGAGGCCGATCCGTCCCTCATGGGCGGCGAGGAGGCCGCACTGGCATCCGCGCTCGACGATGCCGAGAAGGTCGCAGGGAACGTGTTGGACCAGCGCGCATACTCGGCGCTCCTGCAGACGTATGCGGGGCTCAGAGGTCCGATCGATACGTTCTTCGAGGCCGTGCTCGTCATGGACAAGGACCCGGTGCTGCGCGACAACCGCCTCAAGCTGCTGAATCGCTTCGTGGCGCTGTTCGGTGTCTTCGCCGACTTCAGCAAGCTTGCGGGGTAGGAGAACCGTGACTGAGGGTTTGCCGATCTCGATCCATGTGGTCTCGGACTCCCTCGGTGAGACCGGCGAGATGGTCGCCCGAGCGGCGGCGGGTCAGTTCGAGCCCGAAGCGTTCAGGATAGAGCGTCTGCCCAAGATCCGTACTCCCGAGCAGCTGCGACAAGAGGTGAAGTCGCACTGCGGTGAGTACTGCCTCTTCTTCTACACGCTGGTCGATCCCTCCCTGTGCGCCGAGATGGAGCAGCTGTGCCGAGAAGGCGCGAACGGTGTCGACCTGTTGAGTCCCGCGGTCCGGCTGCTGACCGACACGACCGGTTACGTCTCCACCGGCGAAGTGGGCTCGATCCGGCGAACCGATGAGGACTACTTCGATCGCATCGAGGCCATGGAGTTCGCCGTCAAGCACGACGACGGGCGCAACCCCGAGGGCTACGTGGACGCTGATGTGGTCCTCGTCGGCGTCTCTCGTACCAGCAAGACCCCGCTTGCCATGTATCTGGCGTTCAAGGGGATCCGCTGCGCGAACATCCCGCTTGCGCCGGGAATGACACCTCCCGAGGAGCTGTTCACGGTGGATCCTCGGAAGGTATTCGGACTTGTGACCGACCCCGAAGTGCTGCTCGAGATCCGCAAGGAGCGCATGCGCGAGTTGGGCACCTGGGTCCCGCGGTATGCCGAGCGCGAGGCGGTCGAGGCTGAGCTCGATGAGGCCCGGGCACTCATGCGCCGGCTCGGCTGCCTGGTGGTGCACACCGACAACCGCGCGGTCGAGGAGGCGGCGCAGGAGATACTGCGCCACCTGGCCAGCGGTACACGGACGAAGGACTGACACGAGGGCATCATCATGCGCGCGAGCGCGCGTTTAGGTACGGTATCATTCGGTTCGCTGGGTCAACCGCACAGTAGGGAGAGGGAAGTTGTCGGACCTCAAGCGCGTGTATGCATTCGGCGGCGGTCGCACCGAGGGCAACAAGGAGATGAAGTTCATCCTTGGTGGCAAGGGAGCGAACCTCGCTGAGATGGCCAACATGGGCCTGCCTGTTCCCCCGGGCTTCACCATCACCTGCCAGGCTTGCATGGAGTATTACGACTCCACGCCGCCCTCGTTCCCGGCGGGCCTGTCCGAGGAGATCGCGACCTACATCGCCGAGCTCGAGACCAAGATGGGCAAGAAGCTGGGTGACCCGGCCGACCCGCTGCTCGTGTCAGTGAGGAGTGGATCACCGTTCTCGATGCCCGGCATGATGGACACGGTCCTCAATCTCGGGCTCAACGACGTCTCTGTGCAGGGGGTCATCGCCCAGACCGGCAACGAGCGGTTCGCGTGGGACAGCTACCGCCGCTTCGTTCAGATGTTCTCCAAGGTCGTGCTGGACGTCGAGGGCGACCTGTTCGAGAACGCGATCAGCAAGATGAAGCTCGATCGCGGCGTGAGAATCGACACCGACCTCTCCGCAGAGGACCTTCGCGAGCTCACGGGAGCCTTCAAGAAGATCGTGAGAGATCACGTCGACGCGGCTGAGTTCCCCGCGCTCGTGGGGCCTGACGGCAAGATCGCCTTCCCTCAAGACGTCACGCAACAGCTTCACCTGGCCATCGAGGCCGTCTTCAGGAGCTGGAACAACCGGCGGGCCATCGACTATCGCCGCATGGAGCGCATCGACGGTGATCTCGGTACCGCGGTCAACGTGCAGACGATGGTCTTCGGCAACAAGGGCGAGACGTCCGCAACCGGCGTCGGCTTCACCAGGAACCCCGCCGACGGCACCAACGAGTACTACGGTGACTTCCTCACCAACGCCCAGGGCGAAGACGTGGTCGCGGGAATCCGCAACACCGAGCCGATCTCGGAGCTGAAGAAGGTGCCGAGCCTGGAGGCCGCTGGGGCGGAGCTCGACGCGGTCTTCGCGACCCTGGAGAACGCCTATCGTGACATGTGCGACATCGAGTTCACCATCGAGCAGGGCAAGCTGTGGATGCTCCAGACCCGGGTGGGGAAGCGAACCGCGCGCGCGGCTCTCAAGATCGCCGTCGACATGGTCAGCGAGGGCACCATCACGCGCGAGGAAGCCGTGCTTCGCATCGACGCCGACCAGCTCGACCAACTGCTGCACCCGCAGTTCGATGCGACGGCCGACTACGACGTTGTCGCCAAGGGCCTTAACGCCTCCCCGGGCGCGGCCGTCGGCGAGGTCGTCTTCTCGGCAGACGAGGCCGAGGAGGCCACCGCAGCCGGACGCAAGGTCATCCTGGTCAGATGGGAGACGACCCCCGATGACCTGCACGGCATGATCGCCGCCCAAGGGATCCTCACGTCGCATGGCGGCAAGACCTCTCATGCAGCGGTGGTCGCTCGTGGCATGGGCAAGCCCTGTGTGTGCGGCGCCGAGAAGCTCAAGATCGATGCTGCCAGCAAGCGGGCGACGATCGACGGCACCGATATCGTGCTCTCCGAGGGCGACGTCATCTCGATCGATGGCACCACCGGGATCGTCGTCTTGGGTGCCGTCGAGCTGGTACAGCCCGAGGTCAGCGGTGACTTCGACACCATCCTCGCCTGGGCCGACGAGTTCCGAACCACCGGAGTCCGGGCCAACGCCGACACCCCCGATGACGCGGCTCTGGGTCGCTCCTTCGGTGCTGCAGGCATCGGCCTGTGTCGTACGGAGCACATGTTCCTCGGCGAGCGCAAAGACATCATCCAGCGCTTCGTCTTGAACGAGGAGCCGGAGATCCGTGGTGCCGCTCTCGCAGAGCTACTCGAGGCTCAGACAGCCGACTACCTGGGCATCTTCGCTGCGATGGACGGGTTGCCGGTCACGGTCCGACTGCTCGACCCGCCGCTCCACGAGTTCCTCGACTCACCGCGCGAACTGGAAGTCGAGATCGTCAAGGCCGAGTGCGCCGGAGCACCCGCGACGGAGCTGGCCGACAAGCGCAAGCTGCTCGCGCAGATCGACGCGATGGCCGAGATGAACCCGATGCTCGGACTGCGTGGCTGCCGACTGGGCATCATGTTCCCCGAGCTCTACGCGATGCAGGCGCGCGCCATCACACTCGCGGCGTGTCAGCTCAAGAAGGACGGCAAGGACCCTCGGCCCGAGATCATGATCCCGCTCGTATCGGTGAAGGCAGAGCTCGAGATCCTGCGCGCCGAGTGCGAGAAGATCGTCGCTGAGGTCAAGGCTGAGTGCGGGGTCGAGATCGACATCCCCATCGGCACGATGATCGAACTGCCGCGAGCAGCGATCACCGCCGACGAGATCGGCGAGGTCGCCGACTTCTTCAGCTTCGGCACCAATGACCTGACGCAGACTACCTTCGGGTTCTCCCGCGACGACATCGAGAGCAAGTTCCTCCCGCGGTATCTCGAGCGCAAGGTGCTGCCGAGGAACCCGTTCGAGACGATCGATGAGGGTGTCGCGAAGCTCGTCGAGATCGGGTGCCAGCTGGGTCGTGTGGCCAATCCCAAGATCAAGCTCGGTGTGTGCGGCGAGCACGGGGGCGACCCCGATTCAGTCAAGCGGTTCTATGCGGCCGGACTGGACTACGTGAGCTGCTCGCCGTACAGAGTGCCGTTGGCGCGGCTCGCTGCCGCACAGGCAGCGCTGGCGGCTGTGGCGCCCGGGTCGGACAACAGCTAGATGAGCAGGGGCTCGAGGGGGACCGACCTCTCGAGCCCCGATTCCATCAAGGGGATGTCGTTGAAGGGCACCAGGCTCTGGAAGCCGGCGGGTTCGCCTCTGATTCAGGGGCGGTCTCGCCGTGAACGCCCGTTCGTCTTCGACTGGATCTCCGGGTCGGTCGTCGGCTTCCTCGTGGGCTGCGCGATCGTCATCGCAGTCTCCGCAGCCCGGGGGACCGACGTCGTCACGGCGCTGCAGTCTACGTGGCCGCCTGCTGTTCCCGCCGCTGCGGGGGGTTCTGCAATGGGAGTCTCGCTCGGTCGTCACTTCGGATGGCATCCCCGGTGGATCGCTGGCGCTACCGTCGGGGCGCTGACGGTCGTTGTGGCGACGGTCGCTTATGCGTGGTTCACCGTTGCTCGTCTTGGAGGCTGAAGTCGTACGTGGAACACCCATCTTCGGTAGTCACGCGCGAGATCGCTGAGCGGCAGGAGTACGAGCGGCTTTCGCCCCTGGCAGCGAAGTCCGCCGAGTCACGGGGCCGAGAGGTGCGGTTGGATCCCGATCCGTACCGAACCGATTTCCAGCGCGATCGGGACCGGATCATCCATTCGAAGGCGTTCAGACGCCTCTCTCACAAGACGCAGGTCTTCCTCGCTCCGGAGGGCGACCACTACCGCACACGCTTGACGCACACGCTCGAGGTGTCGCAGATAGCGCGCTCCATCTCGCGCGCGCTGCGGCTCAACGAGGATCTGACCGAGGCGATCGCACTCGGTCATGACCTTGGCCACACGCCGTTCGGGCACACGGGTGAGGAGGCGCTCAACGATGCGCTGCTCGCGTGCCGGGATCGCCACCCTTCGGCGCCTGAGCGTTTTCGCCACAACCAGCAGTCTCTTCGGATCATCGAGCACCTGGAGTACGAGGGCAAGGGCCTGAACCTCACCGTGGAGGTTCGCGACGGGATCCTCGGACATACCGGCGAACACATGCCGTGCACGCTCGAGGGGCGGATCGTGAGGATCGCCGATCGGATCGCCTACGTGAACCACGACATCGACGACGCCATCAGAGGCGGCGTCTTGACCGAGGGTGATCTGCCCGGGGAACCGTGTGAGGTACTCGGCCACAACCATGGGCGGCGCATCAAGACGATGGTGGACTCGATGATCGCTGAGTCGGCGGATTCAGACGAGATCCGCATGGCCCCCGAGATATGGGATGCGATGATGGAGCTCAGGAGGTTCCTCTTCGAGAACGTGTACTTCTCCGCTCGCGCGAAAGCCGAGGAACCGAAAGCGTACCGGGTGGTTCAAGCGCTCTTCGAGCACTACTTGGATCACCCTGACGAGCTACCCCCGGACGCCTGTCCGGGCGACGAATCACAGCTCGTCTGGTGCGTCATGGACTATATCGCCGGGATGACTGACCGCTTCGCTATACGTGATTACGAGCGGCTCTTCGTTCCGAGGAAGTGGCTGGTGTGACAGGGATGTTTCGTATGGCATACTTATGCGCCGAGAGTCGGTACTGAGGGGGCTCTCTATCCACAGGGGACATCGCTGCGCGAGGCGCGGCGTCAACGCTTGCAGATGTAGGGAAGGAGAGGGTGAATGTCAGGGGCAATCGCGTGGCTAGCGCCTCTATCGGCCGTCTTGGGCCTTGGGGTTGCGGCGTTCTTGGGTTCTTGGGTTCTGAAACAGGATCCGGGCAACGCCAAGATGCAGGAGATCTCGCTGGCCACACAGGAGGGCGCGATGGCGTTCCTCAAGGCGGAATGGCGGGTTCTTATCGTGTTCGCGGGAGCGGTCTTCGTGGCGCTGACGTTCGCGATGGGCGCCGGCGACCTCACGAAGGGCCTCATGACGGGCTTCGCGTTCCTGACCGGCGCCTTCTTGTCGGCAGCTGCAGGCTACGTGGGAATGTACGTCGCCACACGCGCCAACACACGAACGGCGCAGGCTGCGACGACCGGTATCGCCAAGGCACTCAACGTGGCGTTCCGCTCCGGACTGACGATGGGCCTGACGGTCGCTTCGTTCGGCCTGTTCGGTCTGTCGCTGTGGGTCATCTTCCTCATCCTCAACGGCGAGACTCCCCAGCCTGAGATCGTCAACGGCTTCGCCCTCGGTGCCAGCTCGATCGCGCTGTTCGCGCGTGTGGGCGGTGGCATCTACACGAAGGCGGCCGACGTCGGCGCCGACCTCGTGGGCAAGGTCGAAGCGGGCATCCCCGAAGACGATCCTCGCAACCCGGCGGTCATCGCCGACAACGTGGGCGACAACGTGGGCGACGTTGCCGGCATGGGTGCCGACCTCTTCGAGAGCTATGTGGGCTCGATCTTGGCTCCCATCGTTCTCGCGCTCGCGCTGTGGGGCGGCATCACACTCGAGAAGCTCACGCTCCTGAAGGTCAACGGCGAGGTCTTCGCTCTGCAGAAGATCGTCGAGGTCGCGCCTAAGGACCTGACGTTCGGCATCGTCACCCCGCTGCTGATCGCAGCGCTCGGAATCGTGGCGTCGATCATCGGCCTGTTCGCCGTTCGCGCCAAGGAGGGCGGCAACCTCCACACGGCGCTGAATGTCGGAACCTACGTGGCGGCGGGTCTTGAGGTCGTGGCGATGGCAGGACTGTTCTACCTGTGGGCACAGGGTGTGGGCGACATGTCCCGCATGTGGTACTTCGGCTCCGTTGTCTTGGGCCTTGCCGCAGGTATCGCGATCGGCCAGATCACCGAGTACTACTGCTCCGACCACTACAAGCCGGTCAAGGGCATCGCGGAAGCATCCGAGACGGGTGCCGCGACGAACATCATCTCGGGTCTCGGCGTGGGAATGATCTCGACGGTCGGCCCCATCCTCGTGGTCGCAGTCGCCATCTGGGGCGCCTACTTCATGGGCAACCTCGCCGTGCCGTGGAGCACGACCTCCGGCATATACGGAATCGCCCTTGCCGCGCTGGGCATGCTGTCGATCACCGCCATCACAGTCGGTGTGGACGCCTACGGACCGGTGGCCGACAACGCCGGCGGTATCGCGGAGATGGCTCACATGGATCCGAGCATCCGCAAGATCACCGATTCGCTGGACTCGGTGGGCAACACCACCGCCGCCATCGCCAAGGGCTTTGCGATCGGCTCGGCTGGTCTTACGGCTCTGGCCCTCTTCACCGCGTTCCGCACCACGATCGCCACTGGTGGCATCAAGCTTGACCTGTCACTTGAGAACCCCTACATCGTCGTGGGTCTCTTCGTGGGGGCGATGCTCCCGTTCCTGTTCGGCGCACTGACCATGAACGCCGTGGGACGCGCCGCGTTCGCGATGATCGGCGAGGTACGCCGTCAGTTCAAGGAGATCCCGGGACTGCTTGCGGGCGATGAGAACGCTCGGCCCGACTACGCGGCGTGCGTCGACATCGCCACCAAGGGCGCGCTCAAGGAGATGATCGTCCCCGGCGTGCTCGCTGTCGTCGTCCCGATCGGCCTGGGCATCCTGAACCTCGAGATCCTTGGCGGTTTCCTCGCCGGAGCCACGGTTTCGGGCTTCTTGCTCGCGATCATGATGGCCAACGCCGGTGGCGCGTGGGACAACGCCAAGAAGTACATCGAGGGTGGCGCCCACGGCGGCAAGGGCTCTGAAGCCCATAAGGCCGCGGTCGTCGGCGACACCGTCGGCGACCCGTTCAAGGACACCTCCGGTCCGGCCATGAACATCCTCATCAAGCTCATGACCGTCGTGGCATTGGTTTTTGCCCCGCTGTTCCTGCGGGTGCACGGCGGCTAGTGCGTCTCAGCCTGTCGCCATGGTGCGCGACAGGTGTGTCGATTGGGTATGACTCGTCAGGCGGGGGCCATCGCGGCCCCCGCCTCACGCGCTTGAGAGGGGAGGTCGTACCGTGGGACGAATCACCGATGAAGACGTCACGCGGGTTCGTGACGCGACCGACCTCATCTCGGTGATCGGCGAGCGGGTCGTCTTGAGGCAGAAGGGACGGCTCTTCTGGGGCCTGTGCCCGTTTCACGGCGAGAAGACGCCGTCGTTCAAGGTGGATCCTGCCACTCAGCTGTGGCACTGCTTCGGCTGTGGTCTGGGCGGCGACGTGTTCGGCTTCGTGATGAAGACCGACAACGTGGAGTTCCCCGACTCCGTGCGCATGCTCGCCGACAGGGCGAACATCGAGCTCCACGAGGAGCAGGGCGGCGTCCCCAGGGGTCACAAGGAGCGGCTGTTCGCGGTTCTCGATGAGACCGCCGAGTTCTACCATCGAGCTCTGACCGGTTCTCGCGAAGGCTCTGCAGCAGCCGGACGTGAGTACCTTGCGAACCGCGGCTTCGGCAGTGATGTCGCGAAGTCGTGGCGCCTGGGTTATGCGCAAGGGCGCGGCTCGCTGACGAGGCACCTGACCGGCAAGGGCTACAGCGCCGAAGAGCTCGTGGATGCCAACGTCGCCTTGCGTGGCGACGATGGGAGTCTCAAGGACCGCTTCTACGACCGCATCATGTTCCCGATCGCCGATCTGCAGGGCCGCGTGATCGCGTTTGGCGGGAGGGTCGTCAATCGAGGCGAACCGAAGTACCTCAACACCAACGACACGCCGGTGTTCCACAAGTCCGCGAACCTCTACGCCATCGACCGCGCCAAGGGGCCGATCACAGCGACGGGTACGGCTATCGTCGCCGAAGGCTACACCGATGTGATCGCTCTCCATGAGGCGGGGTTCACCTCGACCGTTGCGGCCCTCGGTACCGCCCTCACCCGCCAGCACGTGAAGCTGCTCGGTCGTTTCGCCAAGCGGATCGTCTACCTGTTCGATGGCGATGAAGCGGGGCTTCGGGCCGCCGACCGGGCGGTCGAGTTCGTTGACCGTGACGTCACCCCCGAGGCGGGCAACTCCCGCGTTGAACTGGCCGTGGCAGTGCTTCCTCAAGGCCTCGACCCCGCCGACTTCGTCGCTCAGCAGGGAGCGGACAGTCTGCGCGCAGTCATCGAGTCAGCGGAGCCTCTCTTGCGGTTCGCCATCGACCGGCGCCTCGCTCGGTGGGATCTCGATCGTCCCGAGGAGAGAGCGCGGGCCCTGAAGGATGCTGCGGCGGTTCTGGCCCCGATCAAGGAGTCGCTGCTTGCTTCTGACTACGCGAACTACATAGCAGACAGACTCTTCACCGATCAGGCGATCGTCGCGCGCGCTGTCATGCAGAGCGTGGCTCACGCACCGTCGGATCGTGTGGCAGGTGTCGAGACGCAGCCGCAGCCGGCACAACCGGTTGTCACGCCTCGGCAGCGCGCCGAACGCGAGCTTCTTGGACTGCTGGTCAGAACGGTGCGATTGCGTGAGAGGGCACGGCAGTTGCTTGCAGACAACCTGCTGGCTGATGAGTCCCACGTCGAGATGGCGAAGGTCATCGCCGAGGTGGGGCGCACCGTGAGTGCCTCGGTTCTGGTCGGGCGGCTCGACGACCGCGTTCCCGGCGCCGCAGCGGCACTGGCCGGAGCCGAAGTGGACGCCGATGACGACGCGCGAGCCGAGGTGCTCGCCGACGATCTGACGCGCCGCATCAAGGAGTTCGAGCTCGAACGGCGAATAGCCGCTGGGAAGGCCCGACTCAAACAGGGTGGTTCGCTCAAGGACCCGCTCGAGTATGACGAGGTATTCAGGGAACTCGCATCGCTGGAGCAGCAGCTCGCAGCGGTGCGTCGTCGTGCTGGCGACTGAGCTGAAGAAACGGGACGAAGGTCCCTTGCGACCAAGGAGAAGCGTGGCCGAGAAACAGAAGACGACCGCACGTGCCAAGAGCGGTACCAAGACGCTGACGGAAGACGCCGCAGCCGTGAAGCCGCCCAAGGACGTTGTGAAGAAGCCCAAGAAGTCCCCCAAGGGCGACGCAGGTAAAGCCGCTCCCGCGGAGTTCAAGCTCCCGGAGATGGACGTGCTGCTGAAGATGGGCCGTTCAAAGGGCAATCTCACCGACGAGGAGATTCAGGGCGCCCTCTCCGATGTCGAACTGAGCGAAGAACAGTTCGATCGGGTCTACACATACTTCAAAGACGCGGGCATCGAGATCGTCGAGGACCCTTCGCATCTGCTCGACCCTGACGCGGTAGCCGACACCGTCGCCGCCGCCGAGCCTGCGGAGGCAGAATCCGGGGACAGCGACGATGAGGGTCCCGCCGCCGAGATCGCCGCTGTGGACATCGTGCTGCCCAAGGCCGCACCCAAGGCCGGCAAGAAGAAGCCCAAGAAGCGCGCGGCGGATATGTCCCACCTGGCGCCGCTCACGGGCGACCCGGTTCGCATGTACCTCAAGGAGATCGGGAAGGTCCCGCTCCTCACGGCTGCACAAGAGGTCGATCTCGCCATGAAGATCGAGGCGGGACTCGAGGCCGGTGCCAAGCTCGAAGAGGCCGCCGAGGCGGCGGGCCAGCTCGATCGCGCCGAGAAGCGCCGTCTCAACCGCATCGAGCAGGTCGGTCTCGACGCGAAGCAGCAGCTTGTCGAGGCGAACCTTCGCCTTGTCGTCTCGATCGCCAAGCGCTATGTCGGACGCGGGATGCTCTTCCTCGACCTGATTCAGGAAGGCAACCTCGGCCTCATCCGCGCCGTCGAGAAGTTCGAGTACACCAAGGGCTTCAAGTTCTCCACCTACGCTACGTGGTGGATCCGGCAGGCGATCACCCGCGCTATCGCCGACCAGGCCAGGACCATCCGAATTCCCGTACACATGGTCGAGACGATCAACAAGCTGATCCGCATCCAGCGCCAGCTGCTCCAGGAGTTGGGCCGCGAGCCCACTCCCGAGGAGATCGGCGAGAAGATGGAGATGACCGCCGAGCGGGTCCGCGAGATCCTGAAGATCAGTCAGGAGCCGGTCAGCCTCGAGACCCCCATCGGTGAGGAAGAGGACAGCCAGCTGGGCGACTTCATCGAGGACGGAGAAGCGGTCGTACCTCCGGATGCCGCGAGCTTCTCCATGCTGCAAGAGCAGCTTGGCAAGGTCCTCGACGGTCTTTCGGAGCGTGAGCGCAAGGTGATCGAGCTGCGGTTCGGGCTCGTCGACGGACATCCGCGGACACTCGAGGAGGTCGGACGCGAGTTCGGGGTGACCCGGGAGCGCATTCGCCAGATCGAGAGCAAGACTCTGTGCAAGCTGCGCCACCCCAGTCGCTCGAGCCGTCTGCGCGACTATCTGGAGTAGGCGCTTGGCGCGATTGCGGAGTGTGAAACGACGAAGGCCCCGCGAATGCGGGGCCTTCGGTGTGTTCTTGGCTCCCCGGGTAGGACTCGAACCTACAACCCTCCGGTTAACAGCCGGATGCTCTGCCGATTGAGCTACCGAGGAGTATCAACGCGCGTGCGGCGCGAAACGGAAGTATACGCAACCTGGCGCGGGGTGTGCAAGATGAATACCGCAAGGCACTCCGCGGCTGCGGCGACCCCGCGCGAAACGGTCTGCGACACCGCGTGTGCCGATGAGCGCACGGCGTCGCCGTGGCTCTCACACCATGGGGCGCCCTGACGTATAATCAACCGTCGATTCGCGGTCGCGTGTCGGGAATCGTCGGGTCGGCGTGGCTTGGCGCCGACCGTCGTATCTGGTGCGGGCCCGTAGCTCAATGGTGGAGCAGGGGACTCATAATCCCTTGGTTGTAGGTTCGAATCCTACCGGGCCCACCACGAGAGGTCGCTATGTCCAAAGGCCACAGAAAGTCGCGCGCGCACAGTGCGCCTCGGCTCAGGAAGCGCTCACCTTACCCGGTGATCGCGTGGGTGATCGCTGCTGCGGCCATCCTGGGTGTGGTCGCGACGGCAGTCGGACTCAGTGCGCTGGCAAGCCCTCGCGCTCAGGCCGAACCGGTCGCCGTTCCGTCACCTCCGGACGTCTCGGTACAGCAGACGCAGACCGTGGCACCATCGCGTGTCGAGGTTCCGCCGCTGAGCGGTCTGTCGCTCACCGAGGCCGAGACGGTGCTGTCGGCGGCGGACCTCGCCATACGGGTCCGCTCTGAGGGCAGTCTGAGCGAGCACGGCGTCCTGCTCGTCGTGGACCAAGAACCAGCCGCAGGTGTGCTGACGGATGCTTCGTCATCCATCACCGTCACCGTCCGCAGCGTGGAACCCACGGCGACCGAGGCCACGGAGAAGCCCGATGAGGACGCGGCTCCTGAGTATGTAGTCTGCATCGATCCTGGCCATCAGGCCCGTGCCGACGCGACCCCGGAGCCGGTTGGTCCCGGTTCGAAGACCGTCAAGCCGAGCGTGAGCGGGGGGGCGACCGGGGTCAAGACCAGGGTGCCGGAGTACGAGATCGCGATGCAGATATCGATGAATCTCAAGCAAGAGCTCGAGGCGCGCGGCGTCAAGGTCGTGATGACCAGAACCACCAACGACGTGAATCTGAGCAATTCGGAGCGCGCCATGATCGCCAATCGCGCTGAGGCCGACCTGCTCATTCGAATCCATGGTGACGGGAGCCCCGAGGCGTCCACCGCAGGGCTGTCCACGTTGTACCCGGCCAAGAACAAGTGGACGAGCCCGGTAGCCTCCGATTCGCAGCGTGCCGCCAGGCTCATCCAGTCAGCAGCCATCGGCGCCACCGGCGCTGTCGATCGCGGCATCAAGCAGAGAGGCGACCTGACCGGCTTCAACTGGTCTGAAGTCCCCTCGGTGCTGGTGGAGTGCGGGTTCTTGTCGAATCCGGTCGAGGACCGGCTGTTGGCCAGCCCCCACTATCAGGACAAGCTCGCGCGCGGTATCGCCGACGGGGCTCTGCGGTTCTTGGGGGAGAGTCGCTAGTGTCCCGAACCACGCGCTCTGCGCTCGTTGGCGTCCTCGTCGGGGTACTGTGCGTCGGTGCGGTCGCGGCCCTGCTGATCTGGGGGCCCCTCGACCTGCCTCGACCCGAGGCGCCACGCTCCTTGCTTGTCGTGTGTGCCGTTCCAGAGGAGTCCGGGACCGAGGTGGCCGGACTCACATTCGTGGTCGACACACGTAGCGGCGAGGTGTCCGCCACCGATCCCTTCGCCGCGGGGACGGTGCCTGGCACCAGCGCGGGCACTCCACGGGAGGCACTGCCCTTCGGCGGTGGGAAGACGGTCGCGGTCGCCTTGAGTCCCCAGACCGGCGAGCCGGACATCGCATGGATCGTTCTACCCGTCGCGACATGGAGCATGCTTGTCGACGAGGCGGGTGGAATCGAGGTCGACGTGCCCGTCGCCATCAGCACCTACCGGGAGGGCGAACTGACCTCTCTGAGTCCGGGTCCTCAGCGGCTGTCCGGTGCTCAGACAGCCGCGCTGACGAGCGCTGCCAGCCATCTCGATGCGGAGACGAGGAGCAAGGTCGTCGACGAGCTGACCGCGTCGGTCGGCTCGGTCGTGGCACGTTCGGGTCCGCGGCTCAGCGAGTCTGTCGCCACGGGCGCGGCGCTAAGCTCTCTGCAGCCCGAAGACATGCCGGTTCTCCCGGCGAAGCAGTAGTCGCGCGGTTCATGCGGCAGGAAGTTCGTGCCGATAAAGTCTCAGGACGAAAGACCAATACCTCTATACTCGCAAGAGGTGGCGGCTCGTGATGCGACGGGGCGCCTGGACCGTTAGGGAGTACGGGCTGCACGATGGGCAATCAGTCTCGCACGTCTCGTCGCTCGGTGATGATGGCTGCTATCGCACTCGTGCTCGCCGCGAGCGTTCTCGGAGCAGCGTATCTGACGCTTGACGGTGCTCGCGTTCTCTCGGATATGTGGAGTGGCCTTGCTGACGCGACGCCCTCCGAACCCCCCGTCTCGGCCCAGGACCCGGGACCGCCCGAATCGCAGGGCCTTGACCTGCCGCCGGGCATGAGCGAGGAGTTCGCCCTGCGCCTGTGGCAAGAGCAGCTGGATTCCCAGCGTGTCATCACCCAGCTCGTGGACGGCGAAGTCCGCTCTCTGCGCATCAGCGGTGTCGAGCGCGCGGGCGACGAGGCCCGTCTCCTCAGCACCATGACTCTGAAGGACGGCTCCACGGTACCCGGCGTGATCGGGATGCGGGCGATCGGCGGCGTATGGTACGTGGCGTACGCGAGTGCCCAATCTGACAGCGCCGCCGCCGTCGCACCCACGTCCGAACTGCCCACCGTCGACGAGGTGGACACCGATATGCTCAACACGATCATCGCGGAACAGACGGACAGCGCAAAGGTCACTCAGGAGTATGTGGACGGCAAGATCGAGGCGGTTTCGGTGAAAACCGTCACCATGGGGCCCAATACCGCTACGATTACCCTGGAGATGAACGAGGATCACGAAGAGGGGTACGCCGACATCGTCGCTGTGAAGCAGAGTGTCGACGGGGAAGACATGTGGTTCCTCGCGCGGTTCGACAAGACCCTCACCGCCTCCGGACAGTAGCGTCGCCCGCCGTACGAGAAGGGTCCCCATAGCCCGTGGAGCTTCGCGACTACCTCAACGTCATACGCACGCGCCGAGGCATCATCGTACTGGCGACCGTGATCGTAGCGGTCGTGGCTTTGGCCGTCAGCCTCGTCCAGCCGCGTGTCTATTCGGCCCAGACGAAGGTCCTCATCTCCGAGAAGGACACTGGAGCAGCGCTGTTCGGAACCGTCCTGCCGGAACTGTCCAGTCAGCCCGAGCGCGCGCTGCAGACGCAGGTGCAGCTCGTGGAGGTTCGCCCCGTTGCAGAGGCGACGGTCAAGAAGCTCGGACTTCAGATCACTCCCGATCGGCTGCTCGAACGAATCGATGTCTCGGCCATCGGACAGACCAACGTGATCGCCATCGAGGTCACGGCTCCCTCGGCGCGCGAGGCCAGAGACATCGCGAACACCATGGCCGACGAGTACGTGCTGGCGTCGCGTGACCGCAAACGCTCCTCGATACGCGAGGCCGCCGACGAAGTCGAGCAGCGCCTGAATCAGACCCGCGAGGACATCCTCGCGTTGGGGAGGCGAGTGACGGAGTCCGGGCGTTCAGACGAGCTGGCCGCCGAGCTGCAGATCGCGACGGATACCTTCTCGACGCTCGCAGAGAAGTACGAGCAGCTGCGAATCAACGAGCGCCTCGAGAGCGGCTCGGGCGCAGTGGTGCAAGCGGCTGTCATCGACATCGATCCCATTTCACCCAACATTCCTCGCAACGTGCTCGTCGGGGCGATCGTTGGTTTGGTGCTGGGCTTGGGCCTCGCGTTTCTGAACAACTATCTGGACAACACGATCAAGTCCACCGAGGAAGCCGAGAAGGTATACGGTGCCACCGTTCTGGGCATCGTGCCCATCGACAAACACGATAAGGGCACGAAGCGCCGTCTGACCATCGTTGAAGCTCCCGGATCGGCCTCGTCTGAGGCGTATCGCGTGATACGCAACTCGCTGGATTTCATCAACTTCGAGAACAACCTCAAGTCCCTGCTGGTCACTTCAGCCGCTCCCGCTGAGGGCAAGTCGACGGTGGCGGCGAACCTCGCGATGTCACTGGCGCAGTCGGGCAAGAAGGTCGTCTTGGTCTCATGCGACTTCCGTCGTCCTACCACCGACCAGTTCTTCGCCGTAAACAATGAAGTCGGCCTCTCGGAGGTCTTGCTGGGCACTCACCCCTGAAGTCCGCGCTTCAGCGGCCCGGCGACGAGCAGCTGCTCGTCCTGACCCCGGGGAAGATGCCGCCTAATCCCAACGAGCTTCTCGGCTCGCTGAAGATGCAGGAAGTCATCAAGAGCCTCGAGGAGTGGGCCGACTGGGTGATCGTCGATACCCCGCCCATACTGGCCGTCGCCGACCCGGTCTCTGTGGCGCGCTGGGTCGACGGCGTGCTCATGGTCAGCAAGGCCGGCGTGACCACCCGCGATGCTGCGCTGCGCGCCGTTCGAGCTCATCGGGAAGGTCGGGGCGCGTGTCATCGGCGTCGCGGTGTGGGGCCTCGATGACGCCAAGAACCGCCTCGGCTATGGCTACGGCTACGGTCACTACACCGGCGGCTACTACTACAACCGTTCGGAGTACTCGTCGGCGACGTCTGCCAAGGACGCCGAGAGCGTCGACCAGACCGGTCCGAACTGGGTGCAGGAGTCGGCTGGCCGTCGGGTCGCGAGAATGGTCGGGCGCGGGCTGACGGGTGTGCTCGTCTTCCTAGCCGTGATTGCGGTGATCGCGGCTGCCGCCTACTTGGCTGATCAGTATTTCGGTTTGGGCCTCACCGAGTACGTCAACGATTTCATCGGCTGACCAGCAATGGGATTGAGGTGAATGAGGACGCGGTGACAGACTCCGCTTCAGGCGCGTGCCCTCGTCGTGGCGTGCTCTCGAACTTCCTGAACCTTGGCGCCTCCTCGGTCGTCGGGAGCTTGCTCGCCCTGTGGGCTACCGCCCACCTCGCCCGCGCACTTGGCGTCCAGTCCTTTGGCGCGTTCAATCTGGGCCGGACCCTTGTTGGATACGCGCTGATTCCCACGACCTTCGGTATCACCGTTACGGCATCTCGGGCCATCTCATCAAGAAGCGACGGATACGCGGAGCTCGCCGGTACCGTGGTGGTGATGCGGGCTGCGATGGGGCTGTTAGGTCTGGCGGCGCTCGGGATCATCTGGGTCTTCGTCCCTAACCCTGCGACTCGAGCCGCTCTTGCCTCGATGGCCCTTGTTGTCCCGCTGACGGCCGTAAACGTCGACTGGCTGTACGGCGCCCATGAGGACCAACGGTGGCCCGGCGCTGTGAGAACGCTCGGTCGTGCAGCATACGCTGCCATGGTTGTCATGGCCGTGTCGATGCCTGCCGACCTACGGCTCGCGGGCATCGCGCTCTGCATCGAGGCGCTGCTGGTGGCTGTGCTGATGTGGTATCCGGCGCGACGCTGGGTGCTCTTCAAGCGTTCGGCGCTCACGCTCAAAGCGATGTGGGCGCATCTTCGGGACTCCGTGCACGTGGGAACTGCTGGTCTGGCTCAGAGGCTTAAGACCAATGCCGATCTTCTGATACTTGGCGTGGCCGGAACTGCCAGTGCGGTGGGATACTACTCAGCGGCGTACCGGCTGGTGCTATTCGTCAATGCGCTTGCGGGCCTCTACGCTACTGTGCTACTCCCGCGAATCGCGAGGGCCGCAGCCGAGGGTGACGCGCGCAGGGTCGCGTCCGCGGGACTCAAGATGAGTGTCGTAGTAGGCGTAGCGGTTAGCGCTGGAGGGGCCGCTGTTGCGGGTCTGGCGATCACGACCCTCATGGGCGCCCAATACGCTCCTGCATCGGGTGTGACGACGATTCTGATGATTGCCGCCGGATTCGTCGTCATCAGTCTCTCTTTGGGCTATACGATGATTGCGATGGGCGACGAGCGGGCTTACGGAGCGGTCGCAACGGCGGCTGCTGTCACAAACATCGCGGTCAATCTGATCGTCATCCCTCGGTTCGGCATGATGGGCGCCGCGGTTACAACGCTGCTTACTGAGATCGGCTTGGCGGTCGGCGCTGGCGTGCTCGTTCGCCGCTTCAGCGGGCAGTCGCCATTCTCAGCGGGTTGGCTTGCACGAGCAATATTGCTGGCCTCCGTCGTCTTCGGCGTACCATGGGCCATTCTGCAAGCAGGCGGTGGGCTGTGGTTGGCGGTCTTGGCGGGCGTCGCGACCTGGATGGCGGCCACTCCGCTCTTTGCACTCGTGAGACCCGCTGATATCCGTGCCCTGACCAAGGAGACGACGTCGTGACGAAACACGAGGGTGTCGGCTCTCGCGCTCTCCTCGTGTTGGTGACTGTCGCGGCCGGCGTTGGACTGGGGGTTGTCGTCGCCCTGATGCCCGCTCTCGTTGGCATCTTGCTGGCGACGGCGCTGTTCGTCGCCGTCTACTTCGTTGCTCCGAGAGCTTCGCTGCCTTTCATCGTGCTCGGCTTGCTGCTCTTGATTCCTCTCGACCACGTCGGGCCATTTCGTGAGGACTATCTTGGGATGCCGATCTTCGCGATCGCCACACTCGGAGCCTTGCTCTCGCTTCTTTCGCCGCGCCGTCCCCTGCAGAAGCTGGCCACGAGTAGCTGGGACGTCGGGGTCTTGGCACTCTCAATCGTCATCGTTGCCTCGGTGAATGGCTTGACCGGAGGAATCAGGCAGGCGGGTATGCTCGTTGCTGGTGTGCTCTTCTACTTGTGGATACGAGCGGCGAGTGCACCCGAGGAGAACACGGCCCGCTGGCTCCTCCAGACAGTCTTCTTCGTTGGGGCGATTCAGGGGTTGCTCACCATAGCGGAGCGGACGCTGGGAGCTCGACAGTTCGCGGCACTGGTCCCACTCTACGAACCGGCATTCAAGGAGTTCACCCTCACCTTGGGCAGCAGGGCGACCGCACTCGCCGGACACCCGCTGCGACTTGGCGCGATTGAGATGACGGCACTGATAGCCGGAGTCGCCCTTTCGCGGGATACCCGCGGGCCGCAGTTGGCGGTTCGCGTCGTTCTGATCGTACTGTGCGCTGTTGGGCTCGTGTCGAGCGGAGCTAGGGGAGCGTGGCTGGGAGCGGTCATCGGTGTGATCGCGATGCTTGCCGTGACGCCGGGCAAGCAGTCCCACCGGTTCGCGATTCGACTGTCCATTGGCGGTGCGCTCGCGTGGGTGGCGCTGGAGTTCCTCGACCTCTTCCCCCTCGTCTACGAGAGTCTCTTCGGAACAGCCGTGAGGCCGGCGTCCGTTGGGCAGCGGGTGGGTGTGTTGGGGGCGACGCTGGCCATCTGGCTGCAAAGACCACTTCTCGGCTACGGTTTCGGGACTTACCTGCAAGAAGTCTTCGCTCAAGGGTTCAGATTCTCGAACACGGAGAACGAATACGTGAACTTCTTGCTGGCCGGCGGGCTGCTTGGGTTTCTCGCATTCGGACTAGTGCTTGCGCGAGCGCTTATCATGTCGTGGAGGTTTCGACGCGTACCTGTTGCTCCAGCGCTGTTCGGTCTCCTGGCAGCATGGGCGTTCGACATTGGAACGTTCAACACCTTCTCGTGGAGCGCGGCTTTCCCCCTGTTCATGGCAGTTGTCGCGGTGACTCATGATGTTGCACCACAGTAGCCTGACACTCGTGGTGAACTCCTTGGGCCACGGCGGAGGCGAGAAGCAGGCCGCCCTGATTGGGTCGGGCCTCGCCCAGCGTGGCTGGGATGTACAGGTTGTCTCCTTGCTTGCGCGCGATGACTACCTTGATCCGGTGTTGCGGCCTAGGACGGTCGTTGTTGGGAAGCGAGGCCGCATGGACCTCTCCCGAGTGATCCGCACCCTCAGGCGAGAGATCAGACCGGATGTTCCGGTCCTGTGTTTCAACTGGTACCCGCACTTTCTGACCGCGCATGCGCTGCCGGCTTCGGTCAGGATTGCTCGCTACGGCAATGCACCTTCCGACGACGGGGTGCTTGGTCTCCGTCGCTACTTTGCTCGTCAAGCCCAGCGGACCGCCACTGCAGTTGTCGGATGCAGTTATGGAGTGGTTCGCGAGGCCGTGCGCGAACTCGGGTCGCCGAGGTTGTTGTGCGCAGCGATTCCGAATGCGGCCTTGTTCAGGAGCTCGACGCTCGGTGCACCATCACCTTGGGCCAAGCCTTACCTTCTGTCTGCGGGGCGGCTTCACCCGCAGAAGGACCACACCACGCTGTTGGCCGCGTTCAAGCTCGCGGCACCCGCTGTGCCCCACGACTTGGTGATTGCTGGTGACGGTCCGGACGAGCCCGAAGTGCGGCGGCTCGTGGAAGGCGATGAGGTCTTGCGGAATAGAGTCCACTTTGTTGGCTATCAGATCGACTTCGAGCCGTGGATGCGCAACGCTGACCTGCTGGTCCACACATCGCGCTGGGAGGGGTTCGGCAACGTCATCATCGAGGCGATGAGCGTGGGAACACCGGTGGTGGTGACCGACGCCCCATGGGGTCCGCGAGACATCCTGGAGAGGGTTCCTGCGGGACGGCTTGTGCCGGTGGGGGACCCTGAGGCGATTTCATCGGCTGTATTGGAGCTGCTCGGCAACGAGCAGGAACGCGTGCGACTCGGCGAGATCGGGCGCGAAGGCGTATCGAGGCACTTCTCTCACGCGGCGGCATTGGATGCGTACGAACACCTCATCGGTGCGGTTGTGACCGGGTCTGGTGGCTGCGCGCATGGCTGAGAGACACACGATCATCCATGTGACTCCGTCGCTTGCCGACAAGGGGGGGATCGCGTCCGTCGTCAGCACGTATTCGGAGTCAACCCTGGCTAGTCGGTATCGGCTCGTGGTGTGCGAGACCGTGCGGGGCTCGGGAATCGGGCGTGTAGCTCGTGGCGGTATCGGTGTTCTGCGCGCCGCCGCGAGGGTCCTGGGTACTCGGGGATGCCTGGTTCACGTTCATATGTCGTCGGGAGGCAGCTTCTGGCGCAAGACAGTCGTGCTGTGGGTCGCGCGGCTGGCGGGCCGACGATCCATCCTCCACCTGCACGGGTCGAGGTTTCACGCGTGGGCCGAGGGGGGGAGCCGCCTGCGAGCGATGGCTGTACGGCGCGTCTTCGGCTGGCCCGATGCAGTGATCGTGCTGTCCGAGTCTTGGCGCGACCGGGTGTGCGGATTTTCCGGCAGATGCGACGGAATGGTCGTCCCCAACCCCGTCATCGTTCCCAAGGAACCCTCTCAGGCTGTAGGGACGAGAAGCGTAGTGTTTCTCGGCCGGCTCGGCGAGCGTAAGGGCGTTTACGAGCTGGTCGGAGCTATTGGACGGCTGAGGGAACAGGGTGTCGTTGCCAAATGGACGATAGCCGGTGATGGCGAGGTGGAGCACGTTCGTCAGCTCGTGGAGTCGCGCGGGCTCTCCGAAACGATCGCCGTCCCTGGGTGGGTAGGCCGACAAGAGGTGGCCGAGCTCCTGCGCACCCACGGAGTGTTCTGTCTGCCATCGAAGGACGAAGGGCTTCCGATAGCGCTTCTCGAGTCGATGGCAAGCGGGCTGGCGTGTGTGGTCACGCCCGTGGGCGGAATCCCCGAACTTGTGGAGGACGGCGTCAACGGGTTGTTGGTCCTGCCCGGAGATGTGTCTCAGCTAGCCCATGTGCTCGGTCGCGTGCTTGAGGACGGCGCGATGGCGGCGCGGCTGGGCGCGCAGGCGCGCAGTGACGTGCGTTCGCGGTACGCTGTTGACCGAGTGGTGGAGGTTCTCAGTGAGCTATACGGACAACTCGAGTGCGTCGCGGCGCCGGTGGCCCGCGACAGTGAGGAGCGCTGAGGGAATGAGTGGGCTGTTCTTCTACCGCATCGGAAACTGGGCGCTTCGACACCGTGTGCCGCTCGTGCCGCTTCTCATGAAGGCAGCTTCGCGCATCGTCTTCGGATCGCATCTTCCGAGCGCCGCGACGATTGGCCGCAGCTCTATGCTCGGCTATGGCGGGCTGGGAACTGTCATCCATGACAGAGCGGTCATCGGAGAGAACGTCATGGTAGGTCCGCACGTGACGGTTGGCGGCAGGTCTCGCAAGGAAGGCGTCCCTGTCGTTGCTGACGACGTCTTCATCGGAACCGGGGCGTGCATCATCGGGGACGTTCGCGTTGGCCGGGGCGCAGTCATCGGCGCGAATACCGTTGTAATCGAGGACGTCCCGGAGTGTACAGTGGTCGCAGGTGTGCCCGCGCGGGTCATCCGAACCGATGTCGATTCATCCGATTACGGCGATCTGCCCAACCAACTTAGAGCGAGGAGCAGGTGATGGTCGGGGTCGGAGGAGTGCGCTGCCTTCTCGATCGGCTGAGGCTGCGCTACAACGATTACGCGATCGCTGAGCACTCGCGGGGACAGGGAGCCCTGGTCGGGGATAGGACCCGGATCCTGATACGCAACTTCGGCACGGTGCCTATCTTGGGTCGACTGCGGCGCACGCGTTCGTCTCGAGCGATGTGGCGTTCTCCGCGGACGACGGTGTCGCATGGACCCTCCGCGTCGACGAACCCAACCCTACCCGTTTCAAGCGCATCACGGTTTGCCGTCAGTGCCTTATGGGTGTGCGTCAACGTCTACCCGGGGTGCAAATGTGGGAGACGGGAGCGTGATCGGTGCGGGTTCGGTCGTCAGCAGCGGTACCGACCGAAGTGGTCGCCTCGAACGTTCTGGCGCGCGTGGTGTGCGCTGTTGGGGAGTTTGCCGTGCGGGTGAGACATGAACCACTTTCCGCATCGCCGGGCCTGTTCCCGCTGGACCGGCGTGACGGCAAGAAGCTCGAGGGCGAGCTTCGCGACCTGCTATACATTGAGTCCGAGGGCGAGCGGTGAGTCCGTCCGCCGAGTCCATGTCGGGATTCGACCCATTCGACGCGTTGCGCGGTGATCGCGTACCAGCGTTCGTCAAGCGAAATCAACAGGCACGCCAGGTCGTCATCCAATTGCGGAAACGCGCGCGCAAGGATCTTGGTGCTCTGTTGGGGGTCCAGCCCTTTCTCATGGCCAAGACGGTGGGCGCCTTCTTGGCCGCCGAGGCCAGGAGTGTTGCGGCGGGTCGCGCCGAGGCGGATCCTTCCTCCGTTGCCGAAATCCTGCTGGGCGATCCGACCATTGCTCGAGGCCGCAGCGGGGAGTGGGGCTACGAGTTCGACGTCCAGACACGCTGGGCCTACTATCCGGCGCACTCGGCCAACATGATCGCGACCGTGTTCGTGGCGCGTGGGCTTCTCGAGGCGGGACTCGTCTGTGGGGAGCAGCGTTGGAGGGATGCACACGACCGCGCTGCTCGCTACATCGACACCGCTCTTCGGGCAGCAGACGGCTCGCTGCACTACACGCCCGACAGCTCGACGCTGGTTCACAACGCGAACCTCATCGGTGCGGGCACTCTGGCCGTGGCCGGTGTACTCGGAGGAGACGACTCCCTGACCGATCACGGACTGCAGGCGGCGGTGGTCAGCATCCACGCTCAGCGGGAGGACGGTTCGTGGCCCTACGGCGACGAGCCCGGGCTCGCCTGGTGCGACAACTTCCACACCGCGTACAACCTCGACGGTCTGCTCTCGGTGTGGCTTTGCAGCGGCGATCATCGAGTCGAGTCGGCGCTTGCGGCGGGGTGTGAGCAGTGGACCACGCAGTTCTTCTCGGCGGAGGGAGCCCCTGCGTACTTCGCGGGTGGGGGAGCCCCCTACGATGTGCACTGCGCGGGCACCGCGATCGACGTGGCGGCCCGGCTCTCGATGCACGGTTTCGACACCTTGCCGCTGGCCCGCTCCGTGGCAGCGTGGACACGAGCCAACCTGATCGCGCCCGATGGGACGACGTACTACCGGCGGACGCGCACCGGTGTTGACCGGCGGCACTTCGTCCGCTGGGGGGATGCGCACGTCGAGATGGGGATGGCGTCTCTCGCGCTGGCGGAGCACGGTGTCTCAGCGCCCATCGACGCCGCGCTCGTGCAACGAGGGTCCCGATGACACGGCATCGCATCTTCGGCGTGTGGCTCGATGCGCTGACCATGGAGCAGACGATCGAGCGCTGCACCGAACTGGTGGAGCTGAGACGGCCGGTGCAACACGTGGTGCTCAATGCATCGAAGGTCGTCCTGATGAAGGACGTCCCGGGCCTGACGGAGATCATCGAGAACTGCGACCTCGTGAACGCAGACGGTCAGTCGGTGGTGTGGGCGGGCCGCATCCTCGGGGTCCCTGTTCCCGAGCGGGTCGCGGGAATCGATCTGATGGAGCGTCTGCTCCAACGCTCCGAGGAACGTGGCTGGCCCGTCTACTTCTTGGGCGCCGAGGACGAGATCCTTGCGCGCTTTCGCGAGGTGGTGTCGGAGCGCTTTCCACGCATCGTGGTGGCAGGGGCTCGCAACGGCTACTTCACCGACGACAGTGCGGTCGCCGATGACGTGCGAGCCGCCGAGCCGCGGATCCTGTTCGTCGCCATCTCGTCGCCGCGCAAAGAGCAGTTCCTCGCGGAGCAGCTACCACGGATGGGCCCGGTCTTCGCCATGGGCGTAGGAGGCAGCTTCGACGTGTGGGCCGGGAAGGCGCAGCGCGCGCCGCGCTGGATGCAGCGCCTGGGGCTCGAGTGGTTCCACCGATTCGCGCAGGAGCCCCGACGAATGTGGCGACGCTATCTGGTAGGGAATGCCCGATTCGTGGCGATCACTCTGGCGGAACGCTTCAAGCGTGCGGAGGGCTGAGCTCCCCGCAGCGGCAACGAGGATGCGAAGGCGCCCCCCACACGACCGGTGGAGGACGCCTCGTGCAACCAAGGCGGAGGCGGTTACTGCAGAACGCCCTGGATGTCCACCGCATCCATTCCGATGCCGGTGCCGCTCGACGCTGCGTTCTTCGTGCCTGTCCACTCGATCCTCAGGGTGTGCACGCCGTCGGGGAGCTTCCCTGAGCTCCAGCCAAGGGCGTTGTGGATGTATCCGGGCGAGTAGAGGTCCATCGAGTAGGGCGCCCCATCGAGGATCACGCGAGCAACCCCGTAGTTCGGCGCGAGGGATGCGCGCAGCTCGACACGGGTGCCTGAGAACGTGAACTCGGTAGCAGAATCACTGCTGTTCGAGTACAGCCAACTGCCCGCCGAACGCTTGGCTGCCACGCTCGTCACCCAGGTGCCGGTCTTCAGGATCGAAGGCTCGGTCTCCTCGTAGCGAACGATCGGGTATCCCGGCAGCACCGCCTGCGACAGGGTTCCGATGACATCCACGGCATCCAGTCCGATACCGGTACCCGACGAGGCGCTGTGCTTCGACCCGGTCCACTCGATCGACATGGTGTGCGGCCCGTCGGCCAGTCCGGTGATGGAGAGCACCTTACGATTGTGGATGTATCCCGACGTGTAGAAGTCCGCCCAGTACTGGGTGGTTCCGTCGATCGTCACCAGGGCCTTGCCGTAGTTCGGTGCCGTCGATCCCACTATGTCGACGCGCGACCCCGTGAAGGCGATATGGGCGGCGCTGCCAGCGGCGTTGGTGTACTTCCACTTTCCTGCAGAACGGGTGGCGTGGGATGCGGAGTTCCACGTCCCGTCCCACACGATCCTGGAATCGGTCTCTTCGTGCCGGGTGAGGGCAGGACCTGCGGGTGCCGCTTGCCTGATGCCTCCGACCACGTCAACCGCGTCGAAGCCGATTCCGGTGCCTGTCGAGCTGGCATGCTTCGTCCCGGTCCACGTCAGCGTCAGTGTGTGTGGCCCATATTCAAGACCACGTGCCGAGAACAGAAGATGGTTATGGATGTAGCCGGTCGTGTAGAAGTCCACCGTCTGCACCGGCACACCGTCGATCTTGAGCTGAGCCTTGCCGTAGTTGGGTGCTGTCGAGCCGTAGAAGTCCACGCCCGTGCCGGTGAAGGCCACGTTGACCTCGCTGTCCGGGGAGTTGGTATAGACCCAGGCGCCTGCGGAGCGCTTCGTGTTCTCGCTCGACACCCAGCTTCCGTACCATGTCATGAAGGCGCTGGTCTCCTCGTAGCGGATGAGAGGCTCCTGGAGCGACGCGTTCATGTCGAGGGCGTCAAGACCGATGCCTGTACCCGTTGAAGCTGCGTTCTTCGTGCCCGTCCACTCGACCGTCAGCGTGTGCGGCCCTTCGTGCCAGCCCGGCTATCGACCCGAGCTTGCGGTTGTGCGTGTAGCCGCTGGTGTACATGTCGACCGTCTGCATCGGCGTGCCGTCCACCGAGAGCAGCGCCTTGCCGTAGTTCGGTGCGGTGCCGCCGTAGAAGTCGATGCTGGTGCCGTTGAACTTCACGACCGCCTTGGCGCCCGCGGAGTTCGCATACGCCCAGCTGCCACCCGACCTGGAGACGTTGGATGCCTTGGACCAGGCGCCTTCGTAGGCGACACGGGGGTCATCGTCTTCATACCGCGCGATCACCGAGAATGTGGTCGACTTGAACTCCTCGACGTTTCCCACGGTGTCCACCGAGCGGTAGTCGAGCGTATGTAGGCCACCGTCGGTCGATACGGCAGTGTCGCCGGTGATCCAGTCGCTGCCGTCGATACGGTACTGGGTGTGCGATACCCCCGAGTGAGGATCGCTCGCTGAGATGTCGATCGATGCGGTCCGGTAGAACGGTGCCGCTATGGTGACGCTGCTCTCGGGGGGAGTGTTGTCGACAAGAACCTGTGCGCTGTAGGTTTCACCCGCGTTGCCGGCGCGGTCGACGGGTTGGTACTCAAGGACACGGATGCCTGAACCCGAGACCGATACCTGACCTGTGGTTGAGCCCTGCGCGACACCGTCGAGCCAGTAGTTGAAGGACGCTATGCCGGACAGCGCGTCCTCGCCGATCAGACTCACGACAGCAGAACCTGAGACCCACCGTTGAGAAACGTCGACTGATGCGGTCGGCGGGGTGCGATCGATCTGCACGTACTCGGTCTTCACGAACTCCTCGTTGCTCAGCCCATCGACCGAGAAGTACTGCACGGTGGTGGTTCCTTCCTCGGTGACGAGGAAGGGCTCGCCCTCGTACGGCTGTGTGGGGAATGACCCATCTGTGGAGTACGACGTCTGGCTCACGCCGGTGAGATTGTCGGTAGCGATGAGGGAGACCGCCACGTCGTCGGCACTCCACCCGGGTGAGATGTTCGAAGTCGTGACCGGCAGCGTCTTGTCGATGTTGATGGTGATCGTGGTCGGGATCTCGACGTTGCCGGCAGCATCGACCGACCAGTACGTGATCGTATGGATGCCGTCGTCTTCGCACGAGAATGGGCTCGGTGTACTCAACCGAGGTTCCGTCGTTCACTCGGTAGTAGGTGTTCCTGACCCACGAGCCTTCGTCGACGGGTTCGAGTGTGACCTCCACCGGCTCGTTGGACCATTCCTGCTCTGCGATGACCAAGGTGAAGGGCGGCTCTTCGTCAGGCAGAAGCTCCCCGGACAGGTCGAAGGCGTCAAGACCGATGGTCGTGCCGCTCGAGAGGGGATTGCGTTGCCCGGACCAGGCGATTCGGACGACGTGTTCCGCGCTTTCGAGCCCTGAGACGTTCAGAACGCCTTGCTTGTGAAGTGTCGACGGAGCGTAGAAGTCGGCAGAGAAGCGGCTCGCCGCCGTCGACCGTGACCGAGGCGATGCCGTAGGAGGGCCCTGTCGAGCCCAGCAGGTTGAATCCGGTGCCGACGAAGCGGAACTCGGCGAAGGATCCGGGAGTGTTCGTCGCGAGCCAGTAGTAGTTGTGACGGCTCGAGGAGTAGTACGACGTCCACGTGCCGTTGTAGTAGACACCGGCCTCACTCTGGTCGACGCGGGGCGTGAGCGTGTAGGTGACCTGATGGAAGTCCTCGACGTTGCCCGCAGCATCCACGGACCTGAAGCGCAGGGTGTGCGTGCCTCCAGTGCTGCTGGTGAAGACGTTGCCCACCTTCCACGAGCCACCATCGCGGCTGTACTCGGTCTTCGCGACACCGGACACGGTGTCGGTCGCGGTGAACGTCACCACTGCGACTCCCGCGTAGGCTTCTTGAGCATCACTCGTGGTCACCGGATCGCCGTAGTCGAGCTTCACGTGTCTCGTCTTCACCGCTTCGAAGTTCTGCGCTTCGTCCACCGAGTAGAAGCGGACGGTTGTGTCGCCCTCGTCGGCGACGAGGAACGGGCCGGTGTACGGGGTCGTCGGGTACGAACCGTCTGTCGAGTACCACGTGCCCAGGATCGCGTTGGCGTTGTCTACCGCTGTGAGGCTCACGAGGAGTGGCGCGTTGCGCCATCCTGACGGGATGTTGGACGCGGTGATCGGCGGCTCTCCGTCCTCACCGGCCATCACGAAGTTGAACCGGTAGAGCGCGTCGCTTGCGGGATCTGCGGCGTAGACATTGCCGAACGCGTCGATGTCGATGTCGGAGACCGACTGCAAGACGCCGGACGGATTCAGGCTGCCGAGCCACGCGCCGGTGTTCGAAAGGCGAACGATGCGGCTGTTGCCGCTATCGCCCACGTACACCACGCCCCACGGATCGACTCCGATTCCGCGCGGCGCGTCGAACGTGCCGGTCTGTGTCGGGCTGCCTTCGGCATCGACCTCCTGCCATTGGTCGATGGTCAGAAGCAGTTCTCCTTCGGGGCTGTACTTCTGGATCTTGTCCTGGTTGGGAATGGCGACCCAGATACTGCCTTCCGAATCCAGTGCGATACCGTCCGGCAGATCCTGACTTCCACCTTGGAGAGGGAACTCGCCGATGTATCCACCCCACAGGCTGAGGTGCTGGATCTTGTTGTGGAAGGTGTCTGCGATCCACAGCGTGTCATCGGGCCCGACGGCGATGCCCTTCGGCGCTGCGAACTGCGCGTCGCCGAAGTCGGATTCACCATAGGTGTAGACGAACTCGCCGGTAGCCGTGTCGAGCACACGGATACGGTTGTGCTCGGTGTCAGCGACCACGAGCATTCCGTCCGACGTGAGATCGATACCCGCCGAGCGCTGGAACTCCGAGTTGTCGGTGTGTCCGACTCTGAAGAACTCGACATCGTCGCCGGTCACGCCCACCACGTAGTTGGACGGGTCGTAAGGATAGCCCTCGAGAGGCCTGTTCAGATCCGAGTGGGTATAGAAGACGCTTCCGCCGGGCCCCAGCGCCAGAGCCTCCGGGAATGCCTCCGAACCCGCCGCATACGACCGTACGTAGCTGAGCGAGTCCTTTGTCGAGGGAGTGAACGCGGCCATGGCCGTCTGGGGGACGAGCACAGCGGCTGTCAGCCCAAGCATGCACCACGCGGTCGTAAGCCTCAGGTTGAGCGTTCGAATCCCAGACAACGAAGTCCCCTCCTTGGTAAGCATGCACTACGTGACCGCACGCAGGCGCGTGCAGTCGTTCAATTCAGGTATCGTCCGAAGTCAGGCAGAACCTTAGAGTCGAATCGAGGGCTCACCACGCATCACGACCGTGCAGGCGGTAGGTGGATCGCAGCTCGTATATACTCACTGCAGTACGCGACGCGGTGGCCGCGGGGTGCACACAAGGGGAGCAGCACTCGATGCGTGAAGCACGCTCAGGCGAACGCGCCAAGGGTGGTTCGAAATCGCGGTTGACTCGAACGGTACGGCGTCGCAGGCTTGTCGCCGCGTTGGTGGGTATCGACGCTCGTTGCGATTCTGGTCGCCGCGTTCTTGACCACGTGGATTCGGTTCGGCTCCATCACAGCCCCCGTGCGATTCGAGTCTCCCGGGACTGCACGTGAGCTTCTGGCAGCTGGCCTTGGTCGTTGTCCCGCTGTGGGTGTGTCTGCTGGCTCTGTCGGGCGTCTACGATCCGGACCGGCTTTCGTGGGGTCTTCCGGAACCGGGTCGAATCGTCCGGTCCATCTCGTTCGGCGTCGTGGTGCTCATCCTCGCGACGTTCTTGGCGAAGCTGCCGGGCCTTTCGCGCGCATGGACGCTGTTGCTGTGGTTGCTGACGATCCTCTGCGGTGATGGCGGGACGGGTATGCGTCTCGTACTGGTTCACGCGGATGCACAGGCGCGGCCGGTACACCAAGGCCACGCTCGTCGTGGGGAGCAACAGCGAATCGGCGGATATCGTTCGGGTGCTCAGAGCGAACGTCGACGCAGGGTTGGTGCCGGTGGGTGTTGTCGCTTCGTCGCAGGCCGAGCGCCTTGAACTCGACTACTCCTCGACCGACACCCCGATGCTGGGAGCGGCGCGCGACATCCTTCGCATCGTCGACGAACACCGAGGCCGACGTCATCGTCATCGCCTCGTCGGCGTTCGATCACGAGGTGCTCGCGCGTATCATCGCTGAGCTGCGGACCACGGATGTGGACGTGCACGTGTCATCGGGCTTGTTCGAAGTCCTGAGCAGCCGCGTGCTGGTGAGTGAGATCGCCGGGGTGCCGCTGATCACCATCAAGGGCATTTCACTCTCGCGCGGCAACCTGCTCGTGAAGCGTGCCTTCGACCTTGTGACGGCCGGTCTGATCGTTGTGATCGGTCTGCCGCTGTGGGCGTTGATCGCCGCCGGGATCAAGCTCACGAGTGACGGACCGGTCTTCTACGGCCAGGAACGTGTAGGCCGCCGGGGCCAGCGGTTCAAGATGCTCAAGTTTCGCTCGATGTATCAGGACGCCGATGCCAGGCGTGATGATCTGGCGCAGGCGAACGAGGCGTCCGGGCCACTGTTCAAGATCAGGGATGATCCGCGTGTCACGACCATCGGGAGGTGGCTGCGCAAGTACTCCCTCGACGAGTTTCCCCAGCTCATCAATGTGCTCAGAGGAGAGATGTCCCTCGTTGGGCCGCGACCGCCGCTCCCCGTCGAGGTGGGACGCTACTCCATCAAGGACTGGAGGCGTCTCGAGGTGGTTCCCGGTATGACGGGGCTGTGGCAGGTCTCAGGGCGAAGCTCGCTCACCTTCGACGAGATGGTCTCGCTCGACCTCTTCTACATCGAGAACTGGTCTGTCACGCTCGATCTCACCTTGCTCGTGCGCACCGTTCCCGCCGTTCTGTTCGCTCGCGGCGCCTACTGAGGGGCTTGGCCATGAAGCTGATCGTCGTAGTGGGGGCGCGCCCCAACTTCATCAAGGTCGGTCCCTTGATGCCGGCTCTGGCAAGGGCCGGTGTGCAGGCTTCGATAGCGCACACGGGCCAGCACTACGATGCTTCCATGTCGGATGTCTTCTTCGAGGACCTGTCACTTCCAGAGCCGGCGTGGTTCCTTGGAGTCGGCTCGGGCACGCACGCGGTCCAGACGGCCAAGGCCATGATCGCGCTCGAGGAACTCTTGGACGCCGAACGTCCCGACGGATTGATCGTCGTGGGCGATGTGAACTCGACCCTCGCGGGGGCTTTGGCGGCGGTCAAGCTCGGCGTTCCGGTGATCCATCTCGAGGCGGGTCTGCGCAGCGGCGACATGACCATGCCCGAGGAGGTCAACCGGCTCGTCACGGATCAGCTCTCCTCGATGCTGTTGACGCCGGTGCCGGACGCTCGAGCGAACCTCGAGCGAGAGGGGGTGGGTTCGGACCGCATCCATTTCGTCGGTAACATCATGGCCGAGTCAGTGCTGTCGAACCTGCCTCGAATCGAAGGAGCGGAGCCGGCCGCCACGTATGGGCTTCATGTCGGCGAGTTCATGTTGGTGACCTGTCATCGCCCCGAGAACACCGATCACCCCGAGCGTCTGCGCGAGATCGTCTCGGCCATCAACGAGTGCGGAATGCCGGTGCTGCTGCCGGCGCACCCGCGGACCCGCCCGCTGCTGGAGGGCGCCGGAATCCTCGGGGCGGAGGCGAACGTACACGTCGTCGACCCGGTGGGCTATCTCTCGATGCTGGCGCTGCAACGCGACGCGGCACTCGTCCTCACGGATTCCGGGGGCATCCAGGAGGAGTCCTGCATGCTACACACGCCGTGCGTGACCGTGCGGCGAAACACGGAACGACAGATCACGGTGGAGATCGGGTCGAACCGCCTCGTGAGCGCCGACCGCCACGAGATTCTCGCTGCGATCGACTCCGGGCTGGACTCATCCACCCAGTGGCCGGTGCCCGAGCGTTGGGACTCAGAGGTGTCGTCGCGTGTCGTCGACGCACTGCGATCGGGAATCATTCCACTCGCCCACTAGGGTGCGGCAACGACGCTCACGGAAGCGGGGTACTGGTGCGTGTACTGGTGACAGGTGGAGCCGGCTACATCGGGTCCATCACGACAAGGACGCTGTTGGACGAGGGTCATGAGTGTGTCGTTCTCGACACGCTTGAACGAGGCTGGCGGGCCGCTGTCGACCCGCGGGCAGCATTCGTTCGAGGATCCGTCGGTGACGCGGACGCTCTCTCGCTCGCGCTGGAGGGCGTCGACGCTGTCATGCATCTGGCGGGCTACATCGAGGTCGCCGAGTCCCAAGTGGATCCCGAGAAGTACCTGCGCAACAACGCCGTTGAGCCCTGCAAGATGCTTGATGCGATGCAGGAAAGGGGCATCGACGCCATCGTCTTCTCTTCGACGGCCGCTGTGTATGGAGAGCCGGAGACCGTTCCGATCTTCGAAGACGCGATGACGAAGCCCATCAACGCCTACGGTGAGTCGAAGCTGCGATTCGAGCACGAGCTCGACGCCAGGGGCAAGGAGGGGATGCGTTCGATCAGGTTCCGCTACTTCAACGTGGCTGGGGCATGGCCTGACGGCTCGCTCGGGTGAGGCTCACGATCCCGAGACCCATATCGTCCCCCGCATTCTCGCGGCGATGCGCGAGGGCCGGACATCGTTCGAGGTCTTCGGCGGCGACTATCCGACTGCCGATGGCACCTGCGTTCGAGACTATGTGCATGTCTGCGACCTCGCGCGTGCCCACCTTCTTGCGCTGGAGCGCCTGCACGCAGGTGCGGAGTCCGCGGTGTATAACCTCGGCAACGGGGGAGGGTTCAGCAACCTCGAGGTTGTCCGAGCATGCGCCGAGGCGACCGATCGCGATGTCGATGTGGTGATCGGTCCCAGAAGGCCGGGCGACCCCGCCGTACTCGTTGCCTCCGCAGACAAGGCCGCGGGGGCGCTGGGCTGGCACCCGGAGTACACCGACCTGAAGGTCATGGTGGCCGATGCCTGGCGCTGGCATCTTGCCCACCCGAACGGCTACCGCTAGACTGATTCCTCGCCGCCATCGTGCGGCTTGATCGGGCGATTAACTCAGCGGGAGAGTGCCACCTTCACACGGTGGAAGTCACTGGTTCAAATCCAGTATCGCCCACCAGCTACTCTAGACCCGTCATTTGCGGAAACGCAGGTGGCGGGTCTTCTTGACGCCCTGAGAGAGCGGCGCATGGGCAACCTAGCGCCAAGAAGCTGTGCGCCGCGCCCGAAGCGCGAAGCGCATGATGATGCCCGCGGCGACAGCCAGCAGCATGATCAGCACCCAAAGACCCCATAGGTTGAAGATGAACACCATGCCCATGACGGTAAGCAGCAGTCCCACGAATCCCGACCCAGTTGCCAGGAAGGCCACGCCCAGGAAGATCAGCACAAGACCCACGACCCACCCGGCGGCCGATTCCGATTGTTGCCGTCTCCTGCGGGGCGCAGCTTGGGAGACTGCGTCTGCCCCGGGCTCAGCGCTCCTTGTCGGCGGGTCGGTCCGTGGCTGGTGTCTGGTCCATTCCCTGTTGTACGCCGTCCTCTTGTCAGGGTCGCCGATCACGTCGTAGGCCTCGTTCAGCCGCTGCGCATGGCGGGTGTCACCACCCTTGTCGGGATGGTGCTTGCTGATGAGGGCGCGGTAGGCCCTGCCGATGACTTCGGCATCGGCACGTGGACTGACTTGCAGCACGTCGTAGTAGTCGACGAAGCCCATGTCTACCGGACTCCCTTCATCGCGGCGCGTCTACGCTAGATGATAGGCCCTCAGAAGCCACCTCGCTTTCCCAAGCATCGATATCGCCCCGACATGGACCGGCAGCACCCATCCACCAATGATCCACGATTCGAGAACCGGTGCTCTTTCGTGACTCTTTTCGAGGAAACCGAGGGGGCTTCCTCGATGGCTCAGGACGCTGTGCGCCCAGATGAACCGCTTGTGCGCGCGGCGATGACACTCCGGTAGGACTGCACCATCGCTTGTGCGTTCCTGCGGGCGTCATGGTACTGCTCGACATATGCGCGCGATTCGCGGCCCAGTCTGACTCTCTTCTCGCCGTCGGTGAGCAGGTCACGCAGGACCGTCGCGATGGTGTCAGGTTCGGCCTGAACGATCGGCAAGCTTGCAGGATACTCGCGGCGCACGCTCTCCTTCACGTAGCAGACCGCTGGCTTTCCCATGGCCATCGCCTCGATCGACGCGAGCCCGTAGTTGCCCATGATCAGCGAATCCACGAAGACATCCGACGCATGAAGCGCCTGCAATGCCTCTCCGTGCGCGCAACCTTCGACCAAGTGGAAATCGAAGGCCAAGCCCTCGCTCCGAAGAGTCTCGATGGCTGCGAGGACATGGTCAGTCCCCTTGATGAGGCGTCGGCTGGGAGCGTGGACGATCAGAGGCCTCGACGTGTTCGGGTCCGGAACTCGAGGAGCGAAGGCGGACAGATCGAACCCGAGCATCGCGGGGATGAAGAGTCCTTCACACAAGTCGAGCATGTACTGGCGTCTGGCCGGATGCACGACTGACACTGCGCCGACGGACCGAAACCGCGCCTGACGATCCCTCGATTGAGTCTCGGACGCTCGCCACGTGCTACGAAACTCCTCGTTCTCCAGCCACAGCCTCCTGAAGTGAGGGTTATCGAGCATCTCGACTTCGAATCGGCGAACGTCAGAACCCAGCCACTCGATCACACACGGCTTTCGAAGCCGTCTCAGAAGCCCGAGGTCCCGCCCTTTCGGCAGGATCGGGGTACCCCAGTACCAGTGCACGATGTCAGCCCACAGGAACTGCTTGAGGAACCAAAGGTAACGCGGCGGCACCGGCCCTCCGTCGGGCATGACCCGCAGCCCGTCGGTGCTCACGATCGGAGGCTGCGGGCCGAACACGAAACCGCGAGCGTCCAGACCGATCGATCTTTGAGCGAGAACGTTCGTAGACATGACCGAAGCGAAGTTCTTGTTCACGTGCAGTACCCGCATCGTCCGGCTCATGGCATGTCTCCTGCAGCCGAGTAGCGTCGCATGACCACAGTCATCGAATCGGCGAACAGTCTGTCGTAGTCCTTCAGGAGCGGGGAGGTGGCCAGTTTGCGCTGCGCAAACGCTCCTCTCGGCACGCCCGCCTCCTCCACGATCCGTCGCGGGATGGGGCGATCGTAGTCACCTCCGACTGAGTACCGTCGCATCTCCGGCTGACGGGAGAGCCCCTTGGCCGACTCAGCGAATCGTCCTCCGATGAAGGGGAGAGGGAGGTGCGCGAAGCCAACTCGAAGGCGAAACTCGGTGAGGCTCTTTCCGAAGAGCACGCGAACCGGCAAACCTGAGGGAACGTCAGACCCGAGTCCCCAGATGCTGTCGCCCCACGTTCCGGTCACAAGCATCTTCGCGGGGAGATCGTCTTCGAAGGCCAGGTACATGATGTCGTCACCGATGCCGAAAGTAGCTATGAACTCGGCAGCTTCAGCGAACAGGTCGGCACCGGACTCAGGCCTGAGATTGTCGACCCGGGGTCCCCATCACGTGAGTACGCTCGGTCACACGAAGCCCGAGGAGCCGGCCGATGTGAGTTCCGGAGTCGTCATGCCCGACGATGTGTGACCTTGAGAGTGAGCGCATCCTCGCATCCGGCATCAGCCGCTAAGGCCGCGGTGGCCGGCGAATCGTAGCCGCTTGAGATCGTCGCGACAGGAGTGAGAGGGACTCGCCTGTCGTGCGAACTGCCGTTGGCGAAGAGCTCACGGGTCTTGCCCTGAAGCAGTTCGACGTACTCCTCGAAGGAATCGAACTCGCGGCGAGCCGGCGACCACTGACGGATCGGGCCTTCCTCTGGAGTCCACGAAGAAGTTGAAGTAGCTGCATTGATAGAGCTGATACGCACTGTCGGCGGCCACGAGCGGCCGGACGCGATCGACTCCTCTTCGACCTTGCTCGAACGCATGAGTCTTGAGATTGACAGCCACACGTTCGAAGAACGGAGATCCCACCGCCACGCCGGCCTCCGTGAAGAGGAACGGCAATGAGTTGCCCACGAAGGTGACGCCGTCAGACTCGCGATGAAGTGCGAAGAGGCACTCCTCCAAGTGTCGGGGTGGGACGAACAGCGGCGGGCCATCGACCCAGACAGCGCCGCTCCCGAAAGCATACGTGCAGGCATCCGGGCGGAAGCTGTCGAAATCTCCGTCCCACACGCCCTCGAACACCCCGTTATCGTGCAGCTCCACGCCCTGACCAACGGTGAACAACCAGCCCTCAGTAGAACCCGATGCGATCCATGCGAGCATGGGTATCGATCCGTCGGTTCGCACTGAGACCCTGGCAGCGGGGGCGGTCTGGCCGCCGGTCAGGCCGCGTAGTCGAAGCTCCGACAGGCGAAAGCGGAGCTGCGCGCTCAGGTTGTGTAGAGCAAGATCCCTGCTGCTGTATGGCCACAGAACCAACCACCGCATCGACCTCAGCAGGGACTCCCGTCCATGGGCCGCACCCCTCAGTGCTGCACGCCGGAGTGACTGCGATGCCTGAATCGCGCGAACCAACACGGCCTTGGTCCGAGGATAGCGACGGATGAACGTTCGCACCCTGTCGGAGAATCCGGACGCCCCGTGCTCTGAGAGAGCCACTCAGCGCTCCTTCCCCCCGAGACGGCTGATGCGTTCACGATACTCGTAACGGGGTCGGGTGTCGTTCGAGGTTGCCGAACGCGACCCGGCCTTGCTCCGGCGATGCTATGCTGACACGCTGTGATCCTCTCTGTAGACAACATCACCAAGAGCTTTGGCGAGCGCGTCCTCTTCGAGGGCGTCTCGCTTCGTGTTGGGGCCCGTGACCGAATCGCCCTGGTCGGTCCTAACGGTGCAGGAAAGACCACACTGCTCGACATCATCGCGGGCCGGCAGGACGCCGATGAAGGCAGCGTCTCCTTCGCCAAGGACGCAGTCGTCGGCTATCTCGAGCAGGAGGCCATAGAGATGGCCGGTCGTACCGTGCTCGAGGAGGCGCTCACGGCCGCCGAGCACGTCACCTCCATGCAGCACCGGCTCCACGTGCTCGAGGAGGAACTGGCGGCGGCCGACGAGGCGGACCACACCGTCCTGCTCGCTGAGTACGGCAGGCTGCAGGAGCGTTTCGAGACTCTGGGTGGCTACACCGTTGAATCCGAAGCCCGAGCGGTCCTCGGGGGTCTCGGCTTCCCTGAGACCGACTTCACGCGAGACTCGAGCGAGTTCTCGGGCGGATGGCAGATGCGGCTCGCTCTCGCCAAACTGCTGCTGACTCGTCCCGATGTCCTTCTGCTCGACGAGCCGACCAACCATCTCGACCTCGAGAGCGTAACGTGGCTCGAAGGCTTCCTGAGGGTCTACGACGGCGCGATTCTCATCGTGAGCCATGACCGGGCGTTCATGGACGGTCTCGTGGGCAGGGTGGCCGACATCGACCAGCGCACGATCACCGTCTACAACGGCAACTACGCCGAGTACGTGGTCGCACGCGAGGCGGCTCTGGAACAGCTCAAGACCAAGCAGGAGGCACAGCTCAAAGAGATCGCCCATATGCAGGTGTTCGTCGACCGCTTTCGCTACAAGAACACGAAGGCGAAACAGGCGCAGGACCGGATGCGGCGAATCGAGAAGATCAAGTCCGAGCTCGTCGAGATACCCGAAGAGCGCCACGCGGTCCGGTTCAAGTTCCCGCAGCCGCAACGCACGGGCGACGTGGTCATATCGCTCGAAGGCATTCACAAGTCGTACGCCGATCTGTGTGTATATGACGATCTGAACATCGCGTTGTACCGCGGCGACAAGGTCGCGCTTGTCGGCCCCAACGGCGCCGGCAAGTCGACGCTGCTGAAGCTTCTCGCAGGGGTGCTCGATTTCGAGCAGGGCAGCCGAACGCTCGGAGCTCACGTCGACGTGTCGTACTTCGCACAACACCAGCTCCAGGCCCTCGGGCTCGGCAACACCGTGTTCAAGGAGCTCGACGACGCGGCACCCGGATGGACTCAGTCGGAGGTCCGAGGACTCCTGGGCGCGTTCCTGTTCCATGGAACCGATGTGGACAAGAAGGTCTCGGTGCTCTCGGGTGGCGAGAAGGGACGGCTGGCGCTGGCCAAGATGCTGGTCAAGCCCGCACCGCTGCTGTGTCTCGATGAACCCACCAACCACCTGGACATCGCATCCAGCGACGTCTTGGAACAGGCCCTCACCAGGTTCGACGGCACGATCGCGCTCATAACCCACGATCGGCATCTGATACGAGCGATCGCAACCAAGGTCATAGAGGTGGTCGACGGTCAGGTGACGGTGTATGACGGCGACTACGACTACTACCTCTGGAAGCGGGAGCAGCGCGAACTGGTCGCGGCGGGGAGGCCCGCTCCGGCCGACTCCGTGACGTCTGCGACCAGCCCATCACCTCGGGTCACGGCCGCGAAGCCGCACGACTCGGCGGGCAAGTCACGCACGCCGCGTAGGACTCATGAGTCCGGCAAGATCCCCGTTCCTGTGAGCGGGGAGAAGGACGCCGGTCCGGGACCCAAGACCAAGGAACAGAAGCGCACCGAGGCGGAGGCGCGCAATCGCGCGTACCGCGCAACGCGCGACACGAAGAAGCGGCTTGAGACACTGGATGTCGAGCTCGCGACCGCTCAGGCTCGTCATGACGAGCTCGTGGAGCAGATGGCCGACCCGTCGCTCTACTCGGACAAGTCGCTGTTCGACAAGGCGCTGCGGGAGTACAACGACCTGAAACAGCGTCTTCCGCAACTCGAGACAGAGTGGCTCTCGCTGACCGAGGAGATCGAGCGGGCTGTCGAGGAGTAGTCCGGCAGCACGGCCCCTGAGCTGTGCATTGGTGACTGCATGCGCCACTTTGTAACAATCTTTACAAAGTGTTTTGGGCATTCTACACTGTGCGCAGCCGCTTCTCATCCGGTTCGAAGCGGCGGTCCTTTTGGGAACTGTCTAACCGGCCCGCGCGACGTGAGCGACAACCGTCCGCGAGACAGGCGCCAGGGGGTTTCATGCAGGGGGCTGCTGCCCAGGGGTTGTGGTTCGTCATCGGTCTCGCTACTGCGGCTGCCGGTTTCATCGGCATCGTCTTCGCGGCCAACGCCCTTCTGTCCCCGCGTCGCCCAAACGCGAACAAGGCCGCGCCGTACGAATGCGGTATGGAGCCAGCGGGTCGTGCATGGGCGCCTCAGCGCATGCGCTTCTCGACCATCGCCGTGATACTCGTGCTGTTCGACGCCGAGGCCGTGCTTCTGTTCGCCGTTGCCTCCAAGCTTCGTGGGAGCGCGCTCGCCGTTCTCGAGGTCGGCCTCTTCGTCGCGTTCCTCGCTGCGGGTCTCGCCTACGCATGGCGCAAGGGGGCGCTGGAATGGCGCTCGTAGACCGCGTTGGTGAGCTTCTGGACAATGGACCCGGTGGAGTCATCCTCACCAGCGTCGACGCGCTGGCGGACTGGTCCCGCGGGCAGTCGCTGTGGGCATTCCCCATGGGTACGGCGTGCTGCGCGATGGAACTCATCGCAGCGTCCTTCTCGAAGTTCGACTTCGACCGTCTGGGAACGTTCCCTCGACCCGATCCTCGGCATACCGACGTCATGATCCTCGCCGGGACGATCACCGAGAAGATGAAGCCCGCTGTTCGGCTGCTCTACGACCAGATGCCTGAGCCGAAGTGGGTCGTGGCGATGGGCAACTGCACCGTGAGCGGAGGGATCTTCTACTACGACACGTACTCGGTTGTTCGCGGCGCCGACACGTTTCTGCCGGTGGATGTCTACATCGCGGGTTGCCCCCCGCGGCCCGAATCACTCCAGGACGGCATCGTGCAGCTGCGTGAGCTGGTCCGCACGGAATCCATCGCACCCGGCAAACGCTACACGCGTGAGATGACTCTGCCGCATCCCGATGGCGCCACCTATGCCACCGAGGATCCATGCCCCCCGGAAACGCTCGGATCCGAGGGTGATGTCTCGTGACCCTGGTGCGCCTCCAGGAGCAGCTCGCGGAGTTGTCACCGATGCTCTCGCCGTTGTTCTCCATGGAGTTCGGGGACGCGGTCATCGGTGTGCCGCGTGACGACGTCCTCGCCGCCGCCCACGAGTTGTTGCGCCTCGGATTCGATCGGCTGGGCATGGTCACGGCCGTGGATCGCGACGAGTGGTTCGTCGTGGTCTATCGGCTTCAGTCTCGTTCGCTGTCCGCGGCGGTCTTCATGAAGACGAAGGTCCCGCGCTCAGAGCCGGTGGTCGCGAGCGTGTGCGAGGTGTGGCCCGCAGCCAACTGGCAGGAGCGCGAGGTCTACGACCTGTTCGGCATCACCTTCGAGGGCCATCCCGACATGCGTCGGATGCTCCTTCCCGAGGAGTTCGTGGGACATCCGTTGCGCCGTGACTATGAAGATGAACGCATGATCCGCCGGCCCGACTACATCTGAGAGGGGGTGTGTGCGACCCGATGTCCGTTGATATCGTCTCACGACAGGCAGCCGTTTCCGAGGAGGGACATCCCGTCGACGAGCTCGTCGTCAACGTGGGACCGTCACACCCCTCGACACACGGCGTCGGACGCGTGATCGTCCATCTGGACGGGGATGTGGTCGTCAAGGCCGACCCGGTCATCGGCTATCTGCATCGAGGCATCGAGAAGATGTCCGAGAACCGTACCTACCTTCAGGTCGTTCCGCTCACCGACAGGCTCGACTACGTGGGCTCGATGTACGCCAACTGGGCCTACTGCCGTGCTGTGGAGCGGCTTGCCGGCATTCGGGTGCCTGAGCGCGCGGAGTATCTGAGGGTCATCGTCTGCGAGCTGCAACGCATCGCAAGCCACATGATGGGCGTGGGAGCGGCCGCTGCAGACACCGGTGCGTTCACCATGTTCATCTACGCCTTCGACCTTCGCGAACGCATCGTCGAGCTCTTCGAGGAGCTGTGCGGGTCGCGGCTCACGTACAACTACGTTCGCCCGGGTGGCGTCTCCTACGACGTGCCGGAGGGGTGGTTCGACAGTGTCTCCGCGTTCCTGAAGACGCTCCCGGCCAAGGTCTCCGAGATGGACTCCCTCTTCTTCGGCAACGTCATCGCACGGGGGCGCTCCAAAGGAATCGGGGTGCTCTCCGCCGAGGATGCGGTCGCATGGGGCGCGTCCGGGCCCACCGCGCGTGGCTCGGGCGTCAACTGGGATCTGCGCAAACACGATCCCTACTCGGTCTATCCACGCATGGACTTCGATGTGGTGGTGGGGGAGCGAGGCGATGCCTACGACCGTAACCGGTGCCGCCTCATGGAGTGCTTCGAGTCCGGCCGCATCCTCGAGCAGGCACTCTCACAGATCGCCGGCGGCTCGGTACACGCCGAGGGGCTGCCGCGGCTGATCACACCACCGGTGGGCGATGCCTACGATCACATCGAGAGCGCCCGCGGATCGCTCGGCGTCTACCTTGTGAGTGACGGCACGCCCAAGCCGTACCGCATGCACGTGCGCAGTCCCGCCTTCTGCAACCTCGCCTTGCTGCCCAGACTCGCGGTGGGTCACACGCTCTCGGATCTTGTCGTGTGCCTCGGCTCCCTCGACCCCGTGTTCGGGGAGGTGGACCGATGAGCGGCTTCGTTTCCGGAGCGCTGTGGGGGCTCGCTGCAGCGTCGCTGATCGCTGTGGCCGCCCTGATCGGTGTGTGGTGGGAGCGCAAGGTCTCAGGGCGTATCCATCTGCGGTTCGGGCCACAGCAGGCCGGTCCCGCAGGGCTGTTCCAGACACTCGCCGACACCGTGAAGTTGGTTCTCAAGGAAGACATAACTCCCGCTGCTGCTGACCGACCGGTCTTCCGCGCGATGCCGTTCCTGGTGTTCGTGCCCGATCGCGAGCTCACTCGTCGTGGTGCCCTACGCCGCCGGGTGGGCGCCGTTCGACATCCCGGCGGGCGCGCTGTTCTTCCTCGCGGTTCCGGGCATGAGCGTGCTCGGTGTCCTGCTCGCCGGATGGTCGTCACGAAACACCTACGCGAGCATCGGTGCGGTGCGCGGGGCAGCGCAGATGATCTCGTACGAGCTTCCCCGTACGCTGTCGGTCCTCGCGCTGTGCCTTCTGGCCGGGTCGCTGTCCACAGGGACGATCCGGGCCGAGTGGCGGTGGTGGTGGATCCCGCTGGTCGCCGTCGGATTCCTCGTCTACTTCATCTCGTCGATCGCGGAGCTCAATCGCGGGCCGTTCGACCTCCCCGAGGCGGAGAGCGAGCTTGTAGCCGGCTACTTCGCCGACTACTCCGGCATCCGCTGGGCCATCTTCATGATGGCCGAGTACGGCGGCATCGCAGCCGCTGCGCTCTTCGGAGCCGCCACGTTCCTGGGCGGAGGTCTCGGGCTTCCGGGTGTGCTGGGTGCCGTGGTGTTCGTGGTGTTGTCCACTGCCCTCGCCACCGCCATGATCTGGGTGAAGTGGACGTTTCCGCGTATGCGCGCCGATCAGCTGATGACGCTCGCGTGGAAGGTGCTCACGCCGATGGCGCTCGTTCAGCTGCTGATCGTCGGGGTGGTGCTCCCGTGGCTGTAGAACCTCGCGACACGCCGCGCGGCGCACCTGACCGAACGCCGATGAGCGTGCCCCTCAGGGTCTCCGTGACGAACGACTTCAGCCCGGGAGTGAAGGGCTTCATCGAGCGCTGGAAGAGCCTCGCCACCGGACTCGCCATCACCGCGCGCCGAGCGTCCGAGAAGCCCGGCACCCTCCGCTACCCCGCCGAGAAGGTCGCCCTGTCGCCCCGGTGGAGGGGTGCTCTGCGCCTGACCGGCATTCTCGGTCGAGAGGAGATCGAGATCATCTCCTCGCCGTCGCCCGAGTACAACGCGCACGTCGAGGCCCTGCTCGCCGAGGACCATCTGCCTCCGTGTGTGGGGAACTGCCCGGCCAACGTCGATGCGCGAGGGCAGTCGTTCTTTCTGGCCGAGGACCGACCCGCTGAAGCCTACGAGCTGGTGCGGGAACGCAACATCATGCCCGGCGTTCTCGGCAGGATCTGTCATCACCCGTGCGAGAGCGCGTGCAAACGCAACTACTACGACGAACCGATCGCGATCCGTCCTCTCCACAGGGTGGCGTACGAGCGCTACGAATCCCACCGAGACGAGCGTGTGAAGCCGCTTCCGGTCACGCGAGAGGAGCGCGTCGCGATCATCGGCAGCGGTCCGAGCGGCTTGGCCGCCGCACATGACCTGATGAGACTGGGCTACGAGGTCCACGTGTACGAGAAGGACCACGAGCCCGGTGGTGCACTGCTCTCAGGGGTTCCGGCGTACCGGCTGCCGCGCGATGTTCTCGGTCAAGAGATCCGAGATCTTCAGACGATGGGGATGCGACTGTTCACCGGAGTGCGGATCGGATCCGACGTCCCGGTCGATCACCTCATCGGCGAGTATGAGGCCGTGCTCATAGCCGCCGGACTCCAGGTCAGCAGGATGCTGCCGCTGCCGGGCGCCGACGCCGCAGGTGTCACCGGCGCGCTGGAGTTCCTGCGTGCCGGCAACTGGAAGGGCGACTGCGGGGTGAAGGGCAAGCGCGTGCTCGTCATCGGTGGCGGCAACGTCGCTGTCGACTGCGCCCGGGTCGCCTACCGCTGCGGCGCTGCCGACGTCACGCTCTCGTCCTTGGAGTCCATGGATGAGCTGCCTGCTCACCCGTGGGAGATAGAGGAGGCCCTCGACGAGGGCGTCACCGCTCTGTGCTCCTACGGCCCGAAGGAGGTCCTGACCGAGGACGGGCACGTCGTTGGCATGCGTCTGCAGAGCTGCCTGTCGGTCTTCGACGCGCAGGGCCGTTTCGCCCCGGTCTTCGCTGAGGACTACTCGGACCTCACCTGCGATGTGATCGTCTTCGCCATCGGTCAGGCACCCGATCTCGCCGACCTGGTGGGCGGTTCGGACCTGATACTCGCTGAGCGAGGACTCCTCCCGGTCGACGGTGCGTTGATGACCACACAGGTCGCGGGCGTCTTCGCATGCGGCGAGGTCGTCACCGGGCCGGGTTCGGCGATCGCGTCCATCGCATCAGGTCACGAGGCCGCGGTCTCGATCCACCGGTACCTCGAGGGGCGCGATCTGGCGGAGGGACGGACATACCGGCCGGTTCCCGTCTATCCGCGCTACCAGAAGGCGACTCTGCAGGGCGTCGAGTCGAACCGCAGGCGGATCCGGATGCCCATGTCGCCGGGTGCTGAGCGAGCTCGCGACTTCAGACCCGTCGAGCTTGGCTACACCATAGCCGAGGGGTTGGCGGAGGCGGCGCGTTGCCTCAGGTGCTCCTCGGAGGTGTGCGTCGGTTGTACGTTCTGCGCACGCACGTGTCCTGACTACGCGATCAACGTCGAGAGAGTCGACGACCCCGGGGCGCGCGGAGTCACGCGCTACGACATGGACCTCACCAAGTGTTGTTTCTGCGGCCTGTGCGCTGAACAGTGCCCGACGAACGCGCTTCGTCACACGGGACAGTACGAACTGTCCTTCTACACCCGCGACCTGATGATCTTCGACAAGGACGAGATGGTGCGTGCGGGGGACGGAACGCGGGCGACGGGAGCGGATGGCGTGACGGGCGGAGCTTCGCCGGGTGCGGACATGACCGTCGACTCCGGAGGCACACGGCACCGTTCGCCCGGGGTTGCGCACGGAGACGGTCCATCAGGGGGTGCGCGGTGAACGAGGTCCTCTTCCTGGCGCTGTCGGCGTTGGCGCTCGTGGGCGCCATCACGGTGGTCATGACCTCGGACGTGCTGCGCCTCGCTCTGGGGCTCGGCGTCTTCCTGCTTTCCCTTGCCGGGCTCTTCGCCCTGTTCGGACTTGGATTCCTCGCTCTCGCCGAGATCTTCGTCTACGTGGGCGGGGTGCTGGTGTTGGTTCTGTTCGCGATCATGCTGGTGCACCGGAGCCACTTCCGGCGCTCCGAGTCTCGAATCGCGGCACGAGCCGGTCGCGGCCGTCGCGGTCGTAGGGATATGTTCTTTCCTCGCGGTCATGCTGCAACCTGTCGCCAAAGGCGTCCCGTTGGTCCGAGGGGCGAGCGTGGATTCGCTGGCCACGTATCTCCTCGGCGACGGGTTGTTGCAGTTCGAGCTCGCCGGGCTTCTGCTTCTCACCGCCCTGGTCGCGGTTGTGTCGATCTCCGGGGGTGACGAGCGATGAGCATCCTCGTCGTCTCTCTTGCTCTGTTCGGGATCGGGCTCTACGGAGTGCTGATCCGTCGGGATCTCGTCGGCGTCCTCGCGAGCATCGAGGTGATGATCGGCGGCGCGCTGCTGCTGTTCGTCGTCGGCGGCGCGTGGAGCGCCGCCCCGATCGCCGGTGATGGTGGCCGGCTCGAGGCCTCGGCGTTGCTCGTGCTGGTGCTCGCGGCGGCGGAGGCTGCAGTAGGGCTGGCCTTGGTGGTCGCTGTCTCCCGCGCGGCAGGTACGACTCGGGTCGACGAGATCACGGAGGTGCGGGGCTGATGGCTGCTCTGGTCGCATCTCCATGGATCGTGGTCGCGGTTTCGATGGTTCTCGCCGGGGTGATCGCGCTGCTGGGCCGGACCGGGCGGCGCGCGGCGCCCGCTCTGGCAGGGGTCGGCCCCTTGCTCGTGTGCGGCCTCGCTGTCGGTGTCTTGTCGGAAGTCGCCTACACCGATTCCGCAGCCGCACCGTGGACGAGTGCCCTTGCATCCTCCGGACAGATAGCGTGGTTCACCACCGGTGAGCTCTTCCTCGGGTACGGATGGGCTCTGGACACCCTCGCCGGAGTCATGCTCGGTGTGGTCGGTCTGGTCTCGTTGTGCGTGATCGTCTTCTCTGTCGGTTACCTTCACGGCGACCCGGGATGGAACAGGTACTTCGCGCTCCTGTCGTTGTTCTCGGGCTCGATGGCGATGCTCATCATGGCCGACGGTTTTCTCACGCTGTTCATAGGATGGGAGCTTGTCGGTGCGTGCTCGTACCTGTTGATCGGGTTCTGGTTCACGAAACCTGCGGCAGCACGCGCAGCGACCAAGGCGTTTCTCACCACTCGCGTGGGCGACGTCGCCATGCTCGTCGGTCTGGGTGTGCTGTGGTGGACGATAGGGACTCTGACGTATGAGGGGCTCGCGAGTGAACTCTCACGCGTACCCTCGAACTGGGTGTCGGCCGCAGCCGTTCTGATAGCGATAGGTGCGATGGGCAAGTCCGCGCAGTTCCCGCTGCATGCGTGGCTGCCCGACGCCATGGAGGGGCCCACGCCGGTCTCGGCACTGATCCACGCCGCGACGATGGTTGCTGCGGGCGTGTTCGTCGTGGTCAGGATGTGGCCCCTGTTCGAACTGTCCCCCGCGGCCCAGGCGCTGCTCCTTGCGGCAGGATGCATCTCGGCTCTCGGTGCTGCGATGGTCGCGACCGTCCAGCGTGACATCAAGAAGGTTCTCGCCTTCTCGACCGTGAGCCAGCTGGGGTTCATGTTCGCCGCGCTTGGCAGCGGCGCGTGGACGGCCGCCTTCTTCCACCTTGTGACGCACGCGGCGTTCAAGGCCCTGTTGTTCCTGGGCTCGGGATCGGTCATCCACGGGTCCGGCACCCAGGACATCCGAAACATGGGCGGGCTGCGCCGCACCATGCCGGTCACCTTCGTGACGTGGGTGATCGGCGTGCTGGCTCTCGTGGGGCTGCCGGGTCTCGCTGGCTTCTTCAGCAAGGATGCCGTCCTCGAGGGGGTATGGCATCACAGCCCGCCCGCAGGGATCGTGCTGTTCGCGGCCACAGCCCTCACGGGCTACTACACCGCCCGCACCACGCGTCTGGTCTTCTTCGGGGAGTCCCCGAAGGAGTTGCATGCGCACGAGAGCCCGGTCTCGATGCTGGTTCCTCTGGGAGTGTTGGCGATTCCGTCGCTGGCTCTGGGGTGGCTCGGCACCACGCTGTTCGAGCTGCTGGGGGCCGAACACGAACCGCTCGCGCTCGGCATCTCGGCGGCTGCTGTGCTGCTCGCGGTTCTCGGCGCGGGTGTCGGCTGGAGGGTCGGCGCGAGTGTGCGCTCCGACATACGGGCGTGCGCTCGTCTCGGCCGCTTCGGTCGGCTCCTCACGGGGGCGTTTCGGTGGGACGATCTCGTCGACTGGGCCGTTGTCAGGCCCGTCGTCACGGTCTCGCGCGCTCTGTGGGCCTGGGTCGACCGCCTGCTCATAGACGGGGCAGTGGAAGCCTTCGCCGATATCGCATCCCTCGCGGGCGGCTTGGTCTCGAGGTTCCAGAACGGCGATGCCCAGCGCTATGCGACCGCAGTCGCTGTGGGCGTCGCACTCATGTTGGCCGCGACTGCGTTGATCGGGCGGTGAGTACGTGATAGCTCTCGATCTCATCGTCGTCATCCCGCTCCTGCTGGCGCCGCTCGCGGCTCTGACGGGCCTGCGGTGGCCAGAGGCGCCGCGTTGGATAGCACTGCTGGGCGCTGCTTCTCAGGCGGGAATGCTCGTGGCGATGGGGCCTACGGGTGCATTCGCGGGTGACCGTCTGACCGGCGTCGATCTTGGAGCCGGTGCGGCTCTCTGGCAGCTGTCCACCGACGGCCTGTCGACGCCCCTGGTCGCCTTGACCGCCTTCATCGGCCTCATAGCCGCCTCGGCGTCATGGCGCACGACCCATCGGCCCGGCACCCACTTCGCGCTCCTGCTGGTCTTACAGGGGGCGCTTGCGGCGGTGTTTCTCGCCTCCAACGTCATCTTGTTCTACATCGCGTGGGAGAGCGTCCTCATTCCGATGTTCCTGCTCATAGGAGGATGGGGTTCCTCCAACTCCCGCTACGCCTCGATGAAGTTCCTCGTCTACACCTTCGCTGGCGGAGCGTTGCTGCTCGCAGGTCTTCTGTATGCCGCGATCGCGACCGGGAACATCACCTTCAGCGGCATCACGCTGGCCGCAAGCCGAGTCGGCTCTCCGAGTCTGCTGTTCTGGCTGCTCGGCATCGGGTTCCTGGTCAAGCTGCCCGCCGTGCCACTGCACACCTGGCTTCCCGACGCACACACCGAGGCTCCCACCGGAGGCTCGATCGTCTTGGCGGGAGTGCTCCTCAAGATGGGCGGCTATGGTCTCCTCAGAGTCGCACTCCCGTTCGCCCCGGCGGGCTTCGATGCGGGCCGAGAAGTGCTGGCCGCGCTCGGGATCATCGGAATCGTCTGGGGAGCAGTCACCGCACTGGTTCAGACCGACCTGAAGCGACTCGTGGCCTACTCTTCCGTCTCCCACATGGGCTTCGTGTTGCTCGCGGTGTCTGTCGCGTCTCCTGCTGCGTTGACCGCGGCGCTCCTCACCATGGTGAGCCACGGCTTGGTGGCGGGCCTGTTGTTCTACTTGGTGGGCGCGCTCTACGAGCGCACGCACACCCGGGAGATCGGTCGGTTCGGCGGACTCGGAGCCGTCGTTCCGTTGTGGTCCGCGGCTCTCGTGTTCGCGTCTCTGGCATCCGCAGGACTCCCCGGGCTCTCCGGGTTCCCGGGTGAGTTCGTCACTGTTCTTGAGGGCTTCTCGGCGTGGGGGTGGTGGATGCTCGTCGTAGGTGGAGGAGTCGTCCTCGCTGCGGCCTACAACCTCCGCGCAGTGCGCGAGACCGTGCAAGGCCCCGTCGGAGCGATCGACAGCGTGACCGATCTCGATTCGCGAGAACGCGCCACCACCGCACTACTCGCAGCCGCCATCGTCGTGCTCGGATTGGCGCCTTGGCTGGTCGGCGACATCGCGCGTGCGACGCTCACGTCGCTGTCTGCGTTCGTGAACGGGGGCATGTGACGTGACGTCCACCACCGCGTTCTGGATCACCTGCGGCCTCTACGGCGTGGCTGTCATCGGGAGCCTCTTGGGTGACGGCGTGCGCAGGGGCCGGGTCGGCTCCGCTGTTGCCGCGTTCTCCCTGCTGTGCGGAGGCGGGGTAGCCCTGTTCAGCGCTTGGACGTCCGAACCGACGTTCGTGGCCGGGACCTTCTATTCAGGAGCCGGATTCTCGCTGATTCCGGGGCTCGCCGGGGTACTGTCCGGCCTGTCGATCGCAGCCGAGGTGCCGTCGGGCGACCCCAGGTTCGCTCAGCGCAGCGCGCTTGTCTCTCTCGCGGCGTTGGGCGCGACGCTGGTCGCACAGGCAGGCGACGTGGTCACCCTCGTGCTCTCACTGGAGATCGCGGCGGCTGCCAGCTACGCACTCGTCGCATTCGCTCGCTCACGTCGCTCGTATGAGTCTGCCGTGAAGTACTTCATTCAGGGATCGGTGGCGACGGCGCTCATCCTTGTCGCCGCCGCAGCCCTCGCTGCGGGCTCGGCGCCGTCACTAGGCTACGCAGTCATCAGTCGTGCAGCGGGCACCGCACCCACCACCGCGCTGACCGCCGGCATCGTGCTGCTTGTGGCAGGGTTGGCCTTCAAGGCGGGTGCGGCCCCGTTCCATTCGTGGGCTCCCGACGCGTATGAAGTCGCACCTCCCGCTGCTGGCGGAGTCCTGGCCGGCGTCGTCAAGGCGGCGGTGATCGCCGCACTGTGCGTGGTCCTGGGCGCCTCTGCCTTCGCCGGTTCGTCTCCGTCGCTGCCGCTCGGTCTGCTCGGCACTGCCGTGTTTCCGATCGTGGCGACGATCGGTGGGCTATCGATCGTCGTCGGTTCTGTGGGAGCGCTTCGTCAACGGTCGTATCTGCGCATGCTCGGATACGCGGGCGTCGCACAGGTCGGTTTCGCGCTGCTCGCTCTCGGTGCCCGAAGCCTGAACTCGACGCTCGTGGCGATCGCCACCTACGCTGTCGCCACAACCGGCGCCTTCCTGTTCGCACGCTGGGTCGAACTGACGGATGATTCGTGGGACGGCAGCGTCGGCGGCCTCACCGGCACGGTACGACGCAGTCCGCTGGCCGCCGCCTCGATCTCCCTACTGATGATGTCGATGGCCGGAATCCCTCCGTTCCTCGGGTTCTGGGGCAAGTTCCAGGTGTTCCAGTCGACGATCGCTTCCTCCATCGGCTTGACGAGCCAAGGCTTCACGGGGCTGGGGCTGTTCTACGCCTCGCTGACGTTGATCGGCGTCGTCGGCGCGATCGTCTCGGTCGGGTACTACGGAGCGGTGATCGCAGCGGTGTACTCCTCGGTTGCGGGGGAGGAGGGTCAGCCGGCGCAGAACTCGGGGCTGACTCTTCTCGTCGTGCTGCTGCTTGGATGTGCCTCGCTGCTGCTCGGGGTGGTGCCGTTGCTTCTTCCCGCAGCCGACGTCATCCGTGGATTCGTGATGTAGAACGGCTGCACAGCCGAAGTGGGCGGTTGCACCTGCAGAATCCCGGTGCTACGATTTGTCTCGAGTTGCATGCGAATGCAACCCCTTACCCCTGAGCCTCAAGGTGCCGGCCTTGGGGCTCCCCCTTTTCTCAGGCACTTTCCGGCATCCTCCGCGTGTTCGGTCGCCCGATTCGGGCGCGTCGCGGTCGCTCAGAAATGGTGAGCAGGATTCAGTCCTTTCGAAGCATCAAGCGGCGCTCTCTCAGTGCCGATATGCAGTACATGATCATCTCAGACGAGCAGGCCAGACTCGCAGCGCGCGACGCGCGTTCACATTGCGAAGAATATGGCGCGACCCCGGCGATCGACGACGTCTCCTCTGAGTTGATAGCGCTGGCCACCGCCACTGCGCGCTCCGCGCCCGACATACGTTCCGAGCGCGTTGAGGATGCCAAGATCCGTCTCGACACCGGTGAGCTCGATGCTCGGGATGTCGCGACCAAGATCCTGTCGCGCATCGTCTCGGATTCGCTTCGTTAGGGCACGCACGTCGCGGCTGTGGCGCACCTCGGTCCCAAAGCACATAATCTGAGGGGTGGCGTCCGCACTATCGGAGGAGGCACTCGTGAGTGAGCGCAACCCTGCGCGCATGCTCTTTACCGTGGCGATGAATGTGCTCGTCGTGCTTGCGATCGCGCTCACTCTGCGCCTCGTTGTGCTCTTCTTCGGTCAGTTGGCAGCGCAGAGCTGGGCCGAGGCGGTCGTCGCGCTGACCGATCCGATCACGCTGCCCGTGGCTGTGGAGCCCATCAAGACGCCCTATGGGGGTGTGTTCGACGTCGCCGCGGCAGTCACGGTCATCGCACTGCTCGCTGCCGAGTGGCTTCTCAGCATTCTTCGCTCGCGATCCTAACCCGGCCTCTCTTTGCTGGGTGCTCAACGTGGAGGGGGATTCTTGACGTATTCGCGCGAAAGGCTGGGGGAGCTGCTCGTTTCCGCAGGGCTGCTCTCCCCTGAACAGCTCGATTCCGCGCTCGAGATCCAGGCGATCGAGGGCGGCAAGCTCGGAGAGGTGCTCGTACGCGAGCTCGTGGTCACCGAGGACCAGATAGCCTATGCGCTGGCTTCCCAGAAGGGGCTCGCGCACGTGAACCTCGCCGCGATATCGATCGATCGCGCCGCCGCTATCATGCTGCCGTTGCGCACCGCGCGCCGCCGGCGCTGCATCCCCATCGGAGTAGAGAACGGACTGCTCACACTGGCCATGGCCGATCCGCTCGACGTGGAAGCGGTCGATGAGGCGGAGCTGCTCACCGGTCTCAAGATACGACCGGTCGTCGCCGCTGCCTCGCAGGTCCGCTTCGCGATCGAGAAGTACGTCGCTGGAGCGGACGCGATGCTCGAACTCGGAGTGGATGACTCGGATCAGTCCGAGCCGGACGCGCTCTCCGAGTCTCTTGTCGACGCCAGTGTCGCCATCGTTCGCATCGTGAATCAGATAGTGCATGAGGCGGTCCTGGCCCGCGCAAGCGACATCCATTTCGAGCCCTCTGAGAGTGCGGTGCGCGTGAGATACCGGGTTGACGGTGTCTTGCGAGAGGCGACCGAACTGCCCAAGTCCTCCCAAGCCGAGCTGTTGTCGCGTGTCAAGGTCATGGCCGACCTGGACATCACCGAGCGGCGGCGCCCTCAAGATGGGCGTTTCGGCGTCAGGATCGAGGGCAAGAACCTCGACCTTCGAGTCGCCACACTCCCGACTCCGGATGGGGAAGCGATCACCCTGCGCATCCTCGACAGCGAGGTTGCGTTTCACCCGCTCGCACACACCGGCCTCTCACCCGAGGACCTTGCGGTCATCGCGCGGATGCTGTCGAAGCCCTACGGCGCGCTCTTCATCTCAGGTCCGACAGGATCCGGGAAGTCGACGACGTTGTACGCACTCATGCACGCCGCCAACGATCCCGGGCGCAAGGTCATCACGGTCGAGGATCCTATCGAGTACCGGATGGACGGGGTCACTCAGCTCGCGGTCAACGCCCGCATCGGACTCACATTCGCTTCGGGACTGCGCACCATACTGCGATCCGATCCGGATGTCGTGATGGTCGGCGAGGTCCGTGATCCCGAGACTGCCGAGATCGCTGTGCGCGCGGCTCTCACCGGGCATCTCGTCATGAGCTCGATCCACACGAACGACGCGCCTTCGGCGCTCACCCGCCTGACGGACATGGGGGTTGCCCCCTACATCACTTCGTCGGGTCTGCTTGGAGCGGTCGCGCAGCGCTTGGTCAGACGGCTGTGCCCGCGCTGCCGAGAGGTTGCGACGGGTGTGGGCGTCGATCGCCTGCTAGCAGCCGGATTCGAGGAGTCGGAGCTCGCCACCTTGCGGGTCTACACACCCAAGGGATGCGCCGAGTGTTCGCAGACGGGCTACAAGGGCAGAATCGGAGTATTCGAAGTGATGGAGTTCGATGACGCGCTCCATTCGCTGTTCTTGCGCAACGCGTCGACTCTTGAGCTTCGCAACGCCGCGATCGCCGGGGGAATGAGGACTCTGCGGCGCGACGCCCTCGACAAGGTGAAGGCTGGCATCACCAGCCTGGAGGAGATGGATCGGGTGGTGGTCTAGGTGGGGAAGCGTGCACCGCGAGCTGTAGTGCTCGTTCTCGACAGTGTAGGGGCCGGCGCGCTGCCCGACGCACACGAGTATGGCGACGAGGGATCGAACACGCTGAGCAACACCTCGGCGGCGGTGGGAGGTATCGCGATGCCGCACCTGGGTGCTCGCGGGTTGGGGAACATCACCGCCATCTCGGGCGTCGATCCCGTGGCAAACCCCTCGGCATCGTGGGGCCGGAGCGCTGAGAGCAGCGCCGGTAAGGACACGACCACCGGCCACTGGGAGATGATGGGCGTCGTGTTGGAGCGCGCGTTTCCCACCTACCCGGACGGGTTTCCTCCCGAGGTCATGGATGCGTTCACCGAGCTCACCGGACTTGGGTGGCTCGGCAACTATCCGGCGAGTGGCACAGAGATCATCCAGGAGCTCGGCGACGAGCACGTGGCGACGGGTAAGCCGATCGTCTACACCAGCGCGGACAGTGTGTTCCAGATCGCGGCCCACGAAGGGGTCATACCGATCGAGGAGCTCTACCGGATCTGCCTGATCGCGCGTGAGCAGGTGTGTGTCGGAGAGCATGCGGTGGGGCGCATCATCGCACGCCCATTCGTCGGCCCCGACGGTGCCGGCATATACACACGCACGCATCGTCGGCGTGACTTCGCGGTCGAGCCCTTCGAGCCCACGGTGCTCGACCGACTCGCCGATAAGGGCGTCGCAAGCTACGGGATCGGCAAGATCGGCGAGATATTCGCGTGGCGCGGCATCTGCGAGTCACCCCATTCCGAGAACAACATGCACGGCTTCGACAACCTGCTCGCTCGCGTCAAGGACGAGAGCGACAACGGCTTCGTGTTCGCCAATCTCGTGGACTTCGACATGATCTGGGGCCACCGCAACGATGTGGAGGGCTACGCGCGTGGCCTCGAGGCCGTCGACGCTCGGATGCCCGAGCTGTTCGATGCCATGGTCGAGGGCGACCTGTTCATCCTCACTGCGGACCACGGGTGCGACCCGACAACCGGCTCCACGGACCATTCTCGCGAGTACACGCCGCTGATCGCCTACATCAAAGGGGTCGAGCGCGGGGTCGACCTGGGCATCCGCGAGACCTTCTCGGACATCGGCGAGACGGTGCTGGACTTCTACGGTCTGGCCGGTGCGTGCGGACGTGGCACGAGCTTCCTTTCGGCGGTGCGGGACGCATGAGCAGCGAGCTCAGTTTCGAGGAGCTCATCGAGCAGAAACGTGACGGCCGCGAACACGATCAGCACGGTCTCGAGCGCCTCGTATGGGGGTACACCAGCGGCGAGATGCCTGACTACCAGATGTCCGCGTGGCTGATGGCGGTCTACCTCAACGGACTATCCGATCGCGAGACAGTCGAGCTGACATCCGCCATGGTCCGCAGCGGCCGCCAGGTGGATCTGAGTTCGGTTCCCGGCATCAAGGTCGACAAGCATTCGACCGGCGGCGTGGCGGACACGACGACTCTCATCTTGGCGCCCCTCGTCGCTTCGTGCGGCGTCCCGGTCGCCAAGATGAGCGGACGCGGGTTGGGACATACGGGCGGGACACTCGACAAGCTGGAATCGATTCCGGGTTTCTCGGTGGAGTTGAGTCCTGAGCGGTTCCTGCAACAGGTGCGTGACGTGGGAGTCGCGGTCATGGCGCAGTCGCCCGACGTGGACCCGGCGGACAAGAAGATGTACGCGCTGCGCGATGTGACCGCGACGGTGCCCAGCATTCCTCTCATAGTCGGCAGCATCATCTCCAAGAAGGTCGCCGGTGGCGCCGACGCGATCTTGCTCGACGTGAAGGTGGGAAGCGGCGCGTTCATGAAGACCGAAGACGACGCACGCAGGTTGGCCGGCGAGCTCACGCGGGTGGGACACGCGCTCGGTCGCACGGTCGTTTGCGTGATGAGCGACATGGATCAGCCGCTCGGCATGGCGGTAGGCAACTCCCTCGAGGTGCGCGAGGCGGTGTTGACGCTGCGGGGTGAGGGGCCTGCGGAGCTCACCGAGCTGTGCCTCGTCCTCGGCGCGAAGATGCTTGTCATGGGAGGCGTGTGCGCCGACGAACAAGCAGGCCGAGAGAGAAGTGCGCGTGCCATCGCCGACGGCAGCGCACTCGAAGCGTTCCGCCGCTGGATCGCGGCGCAGAGCGGTGATGCACGAATCGTCGACGATGTTGGTCTTCTCCCGCTGTCTCCCAACATGCGCGAAGTGCGTGCTCGAGAGACGGGGTTCGTGACCGGCTTCGACAGCGAGGGCGTCGGACGTGCCGGGATGCTGCTGGGAGCCGGACGTGCACGCAAGGATGACGTCATAGACCTCGGCGCCGGACTACAGCTCGCCGTACGGGTCGGGGACGCAGTCGAACCCGGGTCGTTGCTGTGCACCATGTACGCGGCCAGTGAAGTGCTGCTTGATTCCGCAGAGGAACGCTTCCGCGAATCGGTCACAGTGGGCGGTTCCCGAGTCGACCCGCCTCCGCTCTTCCACGAGCTGTAGGCGGTCTGGATGCGAATCGTTGTCGGACACGCGAATCCCGACTTCGACGCCTACGCGGCGATGATCGCCGCGACGAAGCTCTTCGAGGGTTCGCGGGCGGTCTTTCTCGGCAGCCAGAACGCGAATGTGCGCTCGTTCCACAACCTGCACGAGGAGTTCCTGGACTTCGTCGAGTTGCGGGGACTCGACACAGACGCTGTCGACAGCGTCGTCATGGTGGACACCCGCGACCCCTCACGTCTCGGCGAGCTGGGACCTGTGACGATGCGCCCGGGCGTCGAGGTCATCGTCTACGATCACCATCCTCGGCAGGAGGGCGATATCGAGGGTGCCGAGGACCGTAGTCGGGAAGTCGGCTCGACAACGGCGATACTCGTGCACGAGATCAGGGACCGCGGAATCGCGCTGACGCCGCTCGAGGCCAGCGCCATGCTCTTGGGCATCCACGAGGACACCGGCTCGCTGACGTTTCCGAACGCGACCGCGTACGACGCGGACGCGGCCGCGTGGCTGATGGCCACCGGCGCCGACATGGAGGTCGTCAACCAGTTCCTCGCCAGGACCCTCGACCCCGCTCAACGGGACCTTCTCGCTCAACTTGAGGGCACACTCACCGTGTGGGACATCAACGGCCAGCAGGTCGCTGTGGGCTTCGCGACGGCCGACGAGTACGTCGATTCAGCGGGTGTCCTGACGCACTACGTGGTCGAAGATATGGGCTTCCGCGTCGCCGTCGCGGTCGTCGCCATGCCGGAGCGACTCCAGATAGTGGCGCGCTCACGGCTCGCCGAGGTGGATGTCGGTGCCGTCATGGGCCGCATGGGGGGCGGTGGTCACGCACAGGCGGCCTCTGCGGGGTTCCGCGACCTCTCGATAGACGAGGCACTGAGACGCGTGCGCTCCGCGCTCGAAGCAGAGGTGAAGCCGCCGCTGCGGGCGCTCGACGTGATGAGTTCACCGGTCAGAGTGATCGATCCCGAGACGACCATGCGCGAAGCCGGCGAACTGATGGCCCGGTGGGGCCACGGCGGCCTGCCGGTGGTCGTGGAGGACTCGTTGGTAGGGCTCGTGACTCGGAAGGATGTCGACAAGGCCCTGCGCCACAAGCTGGAGCACGCGCCGGTGAAAGGCTTCATGGGGCGCGATGTGCTGACCGTCGCCCCGCAGACCGATCTGCGAGAGCTTGAGACGCTGTTGGCGTCGCGCGGGATCGGTCGGATCCCGGTCGTCAAGGCCGGTATCCTCGTCGGGATCGTCACCCGCAAGGATGTCTTGCGCGCGGAGCACGGCGACGCCTACCTCGACCGGGGTGCGAGCAAGGAGCACCCTCGCGCACGCGCCGCGTTCATCCGCAACGTGGAAGCGCTCCTGCCGCCTCAGGTTCGTCTTGCTCTCACCTCAGTGGGTGAGGTCGGCCAGGAACTCGGCGTCACCGCGCACGTCGTGGGCGGTTTCGTGAGGGACATGGTCATCGGGAGACCCAACCTCGATGTCGACATCGTCGTTGAGGGCGACGGGGTCGAGTTCGCACTCAAGGCCGCTGAACGTCTCGGCGCACGGGTGAAGGTGCACCGGCGCTTCGGTACGGCGGTGCTCGTGGTCAGCAAGGAGCTCCATATCGACGTCGCGAGCAGCCGCAGCGAGTACTACACGAAGCCCGGCGCGCTACCCACCGTCGAGCGTTCCTCGTTGCGGCAGGACCTCTTCCGTCGTGACTTCACGATCAACGCGATGTCCGCGTGTCTGGACCCCGACTGCTGGGGTGCGATCGCTGATCCATTCGGCGGGCTTTCGGATATCCGCAAGCGGCGCCTGCGCATCATGCACTCGCTGTCGTTCATCGATGATCCTACTCGGGTCCTGAGGGCGGCCCGGTTCGAGATACGCTACGGCTTCGGCATGGACGTGCACACGCTCCAACTCGCGCTTCGAGCTGTCGAACTGGGAGTGCTTGAAGAGGTGTCCGGTTCCCGGATTCGCGATGAGCTCTACGACATCCTTGACGAGAAGGCTCCGCTCGAGATACTTCGGCGACTCGACGAGCTTGCCGCACTTCCGGCGTTGTCTCCGACCGGGGTGGCTCCCGCCCGGCTGATGAGCGGCCTGGTCGGCTGCGGCGACGCGCTCGCTTCCTTCACGCCGCGGTTGAGCAGGCCGGTGAACACCCGTGCGGTGTTCGTCGCGTGCATCGCAGGCTCTGCTGAGCAGGCTGCGGGGACCAAGTGGATCAGACGACTGCGCATAGGGAAAGAAGTGGCCGAACCGGCCTTCACTCTCCTGGCACGAGGCCCCGGGGTCGTGCGAAGCTTGCGCGACCGACGCGGAATGCGGGATAGCCGCTTGTTCCGTCTGCTGGATCCGCTGCCCCCAGAGGCACTCGCGTGTCTGTGGGGTACGGGCGATGCGCTTGTGCGCGAGCGTATCGAACGGTACGCGCTGGATTTGGCGGGTATTCCCATGACCGTGTCCGGACATGACCTGATATCCATGGGCGCATCACCGGGGGAGCGATTCTCCGCTATACTCGCGCAAGCTCGGGATGACCTCCTCGACGGGCGAGTATCGGGGCGCGATGCCGAGCTCGCCAACCTGCGGCGGCTCGCCGTCAGGGCCGGCATACTCCCCACGCGAAAGGGAACTGCGTGAACTTCGACGTTCAGACTGTTCTTTGGCTGATACTGCTCCTGCCGTCGATCACCTTTCACGAGTACATGCACGGCTACGCCGCCTACCGGCTCGGCGATCCCACCGCCAAGAACGCGGGACGCCTGTCGCTCAACCCGCTGCGTCACATCGACCCGTTCGGCACGGTCCTGCTCCCACTGCTGCTCTGGGCAGCCGGTGCCCCGATCTTCGGCTACGCCAAGCCGGTGCCGGTCAACCCGCGCTACTTCGCCGACATCCGCAAGGGCGACCTCATCACGGGCATAGCGGGACCCGCGGCCAACTTCGCGCTCGCCCTCGTGGGTTCGGCGCTGGCATGGGGTGCGGTGCTGCTTCCGGTGCAGGGCGTTGCGCAATGGGTGTACGTCATAGGCCTCATGCTCGCCCAGGTGAACCTCGTCCTGATGTTCTTCAACCTCATCCCCATCCCGCCGCTCGACGGCTCGAGCATCATCCCGATCTTCCTGCCAGACTCCGCGCTCAACGGCTGGTACCGGATGCAGCAGTACTCCTTCGGCATCCTGCTCGTCTTGATGTGGGGTATCCCTGCTGTGTTCAATGTGAGCCCCATCGGTACGTACTTTCAGTGGACGGTGGTGCCCGTGCTGAACCTCCTGATGCCGGGGTAGCCGCACCGCCCTGCGCTATCATGAACCGAATCCATCGAGACCCTGGGGCGAGGAGCCACGTCCGCATGACCAAGAAGCGCACGCTCACCGGCTACCGGCCTACCGGCAAGCTCCATCTGGGCCACTGGTTCGGCAACCTGCAGAACATGTTGCGGATGCAGCACGAGTATGACGCGTACTACTTCATCGCCGATTACCACGCCCTCACCAGCGACTGGCAGGACCCGTCGGCCATCGCGACCTACACTGAAGAGATGGTGCTCGACTGGTGTGCCGCAGGTCTCGACCCCGATGCCTGCACGATCTACCGCCAGTCCGACGTCGCTGACGTCGCGGAACTGATGCTCTTCTTCAGCATGGTGCTTCCGATGCCGTGGCTGGAACGCACCCCGAGCTACAAGGAGCAGCGCGCCCAGATCACCACGAAGGACCTCGGCAACGTAGGCTTCTTCCTTTACCCTGCCCTGCAGGCCGCCGACATCGCGATCGTTCTTGCCGATGCCGTACCGGTGGGAGAGGACCAGCTCCCTCACCTCGAGCTCACACGCGAGATCGTACGCCGCTTCAACAGCACCTACGGTCAGTTCCTGCGCGAGCCTCAGGCGATCATAGCGACCGAAGGCGCCCGCGTACCCGGTACCGACGGGCGGAAGATGTCCAAGAGCTACGGCAACTCCATCTTCATATCTGATGCGCCAGACGAGATACGCTCCAAGGTCATGAGTTTCATGACCGACCCTGCGCGCAAGCTCAAGAGCGACCCCGGCGACCCCGATATCTGTCCGCTTCACGCGGTGCACAAGCTCATCGCTCCGGCCGAGGAGATCGCCGACTGGGATGCCTGTTGCCGTACGGCCGAATGCGGATGCGTCGCGCACAAACGCAAGCTGGCCGACGACCTTGTCGCGTATCTGACGCCCTTCCAAGAACGCCGAGCGGAACTGGCTGCGCGACCCGGATACGCCGCCGAGGTCCTGGCTGCGGGAGCAACGAAGGCCAAGCCGATCACGAGCGGGGTCGTTGCGACGTGTCGCGAGCTCATCGGCCTGGACCCCCGCACTCAGCTCTCCGCCGGAATCGAGCGTGGTGCACCCGCCGCAGCGTCAGCTGAATCGCATCCGTCGTTCCTCGACGCCGAGTAGCGAGCGCTCCGTGGGATACACCGTCAAGACAGACGTCTTCGAGGGACCGTTCGACCTGCTGTTGCACCTGGTCTCACGTCAGAAGGTCGACGTCAGCGCGATCTCGATCGCCCACGTGGCCGACCAGTATCTGGAGCACATCGACCGGATGCACGATCTCGACCTCGATGTCGCGAGCGAGTTCCTTCTGCTCGCAGCCACCCTCCTGGAGATCAAGGCCTCATCGCTGCTTCCGAAGCAAGACGCGTACATCGGTGAGGATCTCGACGACCTGTCACCCGAGGAGGCCCGCGACATCCTGGTCGCCCGGCTGCTCGCCTACAAGCAGTTCAAGAACGCCGCCGGCGAACTCGCGCAGCGGATGGAGAATGAAGACCGGATGCATCCGCGTCAGGCGGGTCTCGAAGTCGACTTCCTGGGCCTCATGCCCGACTACCTGGAGGGTCTCACCCTTCGCGCACTCTCCGTCATCTGCGCCGATCTCGAGTATCGGCGTGAGGTCATCTTGCTGGAGGCCGAGCATGTCGCAAGCATGCCGATCTCGTTGGAGTTGCACGCCGAGAGTGTGCGACGAACCGTATCCCGCGCCGGGCGTGCGTGCTTCTCCGAGCTGGTGGGTTCCGATGCGACACCTGAGGTCATCGTCGTCACCTTCTTGGCGATCCTCGAACTCTACAAGCGGGGCCTGGTCGACATCGAGCAGGCGACCATCTTCGGAGACATCGCCGTCGTTCATCTGGACGAGGAAGACGCTCGCGTACGCGGGTTCAACGAGGAGGACTTGGATGACTGACTCCGTTTCGATCAAGGGCGCGGTCGAGGCGCTGCTCTTCGTGAGCGATGAACCGGTGTCCGCCGCGCGCCTCGCACGGGTCTTGGAGGTCGCGCCTGGCGAGGTGGAGGTCACGCTCGCGGATCTCGCCGAGCAGTATCGTGAGCAGGAGCGAGGTTTTCAGCTGCGAGAGGTAGCGGGTGGGTGGCGCCTCTACACTCACCCCGCACATCACGACGTCATCGAGGCCTACGTGCTGTCGTGGGACACGCGCAGGCTCTCGCAAGCAGCGCTCGAGGCGTTGGCGGTCGTGGCGTACCATCAACCGGTGACCCGCGTCGGAGTCAACGCGGTTCGCGGCGTCAACTCAGAGGGCGTCATCGCCTCGCTGATGGAGAAGGGACTCGTCCGCGAGACGGGCCGGGACAAGAATCAAGGAAACGCCATCCTGTACGGCACCACTCGCACGTTCCTGGAGAAGTTCGGTCTCAAGGACATCACTGATCTGCCGCCGCTCGAGGAGTTCGCTCCCGACTCGGATACCGAGCGTGCCATCCGCGACAGACTCTCTGCGAGCGACGGTTCGTTCCTCGGTGACAGCGAGTCCGACGCCGACATCGCCGAGGTCGACTGAGCCCGTGACTCCTGACTCCGAGGCGACACCGAAGAGCGGATCATCTCCGGTCGACGAACGCGTCGTCCCGCTTCGCCTGCAGAAGTTCCTCGCACGCGCGGGCGTGGCATCGCGTCGCGGCAGCGAGGACCTGATGACAGCAGGGCGCGTGATGGTCAACGGGGAGACCGTGACCAGCTTGGGTACGAAGGTCGATCCTGCGGTCGACACGGTCACCGTCGACGGGCGCGTGGTGGCGTATGCGGCGGGACCCGTGTACCTCGCGCTCAACAAGCCGGCCGGCTTCGTCACGACGATGAGCGATCCCGAGAATCGTCCCACCGTCGCCGATCTGGTACCGGTCGAGGAGTTCCCGGGCCTCTTCCCGGTCGGGCGGCTCGACTACGACACCACGGGCCTTCTCCTCTTCACGACCGATGGCGAGTTGTCGCACCGGCTGCTCCACCCGCGCTGGAAGGTGCCAAAGACCTACATGGCGGTGGTGAACGGTCATCCGGGCCAGATCGCGATGAAACATCTCAAGGACGGCGTGCGACTCGATGACGGGGTCACCGCCCCCGCTCAGGTGCGGATACTCGAGCGACGTGACACGACCGCGCTCGTCGAGATCGTCATCGGCGAAGGCCGCAAGCGTCAAGTGCGCCGCATGTTCTCGGCGGTCTCGCATCCGGTACAGGAGCTGCACAGGCTCCGATTCGGCCCTGTTGGGCTGGGACTGCTGGCCGAGGGGTCGTGGCGCCACCTCACCGAGCCGGAGATCACGGCACTCCGCGACGCTGTCAGCAAGGAGCAGTAGATGTCGCTGGTCGTCTTCACGGGCGGTGCGCGGAGCGGGAAGAGCTCCGCTGCCCAGAGTCTGGCCGCTGCGCGTGCGCTCGGCGGGGCATCGGTGTGCGTCGCGGTGTTCGGCAGGGCCACGGTCGACGGTGAGTTCTCTGCCCGCGTGGCAGAGCATCGGAGGTCGCGGCCTGCCGAGTGGATGACGATCGAGGCGAGCGACGCAGTCGAGTGGACGGACCGCGTGCCCCCGGAGGCGCTTCTGGTGGTGGACTGTCTCGGCACCCTGCTCGGGCTGGCGATGGAAGCGGCGTTCACCTCTTCGTCGCCCGAGAAGCTGGCCCGTGCTGACGCTGCCGAGCTTCCCGGCGGCGTCGCCGACGCGATAGAGCGCGCGTTCGATCCGGTGATCGAATGGCTCACCAGTCGGGACGCCGACACCATCGTCGTGACCAACGAAGTGGGTGATGGCGTCGTGCCCGCTTACGCCACCGGCAGGCTCTTTCGCGACATGCTGGGACGAGCGAACCGCCGCCTGGTTGACCGGTCGGACCTCGCGTACCTGTGCGTCGCCGGTCGTCTCGTCGACCTCACTGAACTCGCGCGTGAGCCCTCGTGGCCCATCGACTGACGATCCGACTCCAGAGAGGACCCTTCGGTGGCCGACGAGAACGTGACATTCGAGGAGCAGCTGTGGGCGGTGGCGGGCTCTGTCGATCCCACCACGCCTGAGGCGGAGTCGCGCGCGTGGGAGCGGCTCGACAGCCTGACCAAGCCACCTCGCTCGCTCGGACGCCTCGAAGAGCTGGCGGCCCGTGTCGCACGCATCCAAGACGACGTGCGGCCGAGTGTCGCTCGGAAGGCGATCGTACTCGCCGCCGCCGATCACGGCGTCGTCGCAGAGGGGGTGTCTGCGTACCCGCAAGACGTCACGTGGCAGATGGTCGCGAACTTCTCGGCACGTGGGGCGGCCATCAACCAGCTCGCTGATGCTGTCGGCGCGGAGGTCTTCATCTACGACATCGGTGTGGCGGCCGATACCGACCACCTGGATGGGGTCGAGCAGGTGAAGCTCGCCCGCGGAACCCGGAACATGGCCCTCGGGCCGGCGATGTCGCGTGATGAGTGCGCGCGCGCGGTTCTCGTCGGAGTGGAGGCTGCTCGAGAGCTCGCCGAACGTGGCTACGTACTGCTGGGTACCGGCGAGATGGGTATCGGCAACAGCACCGCCGCCGCCGCGCTCACTGCGGTCTTCGCAGGAACGTCACCGGAGCTGGCGGTCGGTCCGGGCACAGGGCTCGATCCGACAGGGGTGGCGCACAAGGTCGAGGTGGTGCGCCGGGCGATCCAGGTCAACCGCGTCGAAGAGCTCGATGCCCTCGGGGTGCTGGCGGCCGTGGGAGGTCTCGAGATCTCCATGCTCGCCGGCGTAGTCATCGGGTCCGCCCAGGAGGGCGTGTGCGTTGTCACCGACGGCTATATCTCCGGGGCCGCGACGCTTGCCGCGGTGGCCCTGTGTCCGATAGCCCGCGAGTACGTGTTCCCGTCGCACCAGTCGGTGGAGCCCGGTCACGCACTCGTACTGGATGCACTCGGACTGACACCCGTTCTCGATCTCGACATGCGGTTGGGGGAGGGCACCGGTGCGGCGCTGGCGTTCGGGATCATCGACGCCGCGTGTCGGATGATGTCGGGTATGGCCACGTTCGCCCAGGCGGGCGTGGCAGAGGCGAACGGGTGAACACCGTCGTGAGGTCACCGCGCGTCATCGCAGACGCCCGAGAGGCGTTGTCGCTCATGACAGTCATACCGATGAACGCTGTTCAGCGAACAGGTCCTCAGCCGGGAGTCGCCGCCTGGTTTCCTGCGGTGGGCCTCGCGCTCGGAGCACTCGCATGGGCACCGCTGCACCTCGCTTCGCGAGTCGGATGGAGCGGGAATGCCTCGCTGGTCGCCGGTGCCCTGGTGGTCACCCTCTGGGCTGCCTTGACTCGTTTGCTGCATTGGGATGGGCTGGCTGATGTCGCCGACGGCCTGTGGGGAGGTCACACCCCCGCCCGCAGACTCGAGATCATGTCCGACAGTACGATCGGGTCGTTCGGCGCGGCTGCCCTGGTGCTCACGGGGTGCGCGATGGTAGCGTCGGTCGGTTCTCTCGCCGCGCACGGGGTCTTTGCACCGCTCCTCGTGGTTCCCGCGCTTGCGCGCTTGAGCGCCACCTGCGCGGCATGGCTGGGAAGACCCGCGCGCGACGGCGGTCTGGGCCGCAGCATCATGGGTCGTCCGTCATCGGCCGATGTCGTCATCGCCGCAGCCACCGTGGCGGTCGCCATCGCGCTGTTCACCGTGCTTCTGGGAGGTGCCGGGGCGGGACTGGCTGTGGCGGGGGTGGTGTTGGCGCTGGTCGTTCCTCACCTGCTGTCAGGCCCTGTCGGCGGCGTGACGGGAGACATCATGGGTGCGAGTGTGATGGTATGCGAAGTCGTGCTTCTCGGAATCGCTGCGATCCTGTGGGGTGCCTGATGCTTGAAACCGAGATCCTGCTTGTCCGCCATCCTGAGACCCGGGCGAACGTCGACGGAACGTTCGTGGGCCGTGGCGACTCCCCCTATACGCATGAGGGCCGCCGACAGCTATCCCGGGTGCCGCGCAAGATCTCCGTGTTTCGGCCGGACGTCGTCTGGTCGAGCCCCCTGCGACGAGCGCATCGGCTCGCTGAGAGGGCGGCGGCTGTGTCGGGAGTCGAACTCCGGGTCGACGAGCGGCTCGTCGAGCTCGACTTCGGGGCCGCTGAGGGGATGACGTTCGAAGAGGTCTCCTCGGCTGGGATCTCCTTCAACTACCGCAGCCGAGACGAGCCGGTCGCACCGGGCGGCGAGAGTCGTGGGCTGATCGAGGCGCGCACCGCCGCCTTCTGCGACGAGATCGTCTCGGTGGGTGGGAGGCATTGCATCGTCACTCATGGCGGGGTGTTCCGCGCGGGACTCGTCCACCTCCTGGGGTTGTCGTCGACTGACATCTGGGCGTTCCACATCCACAACGCGCAGTTGGCCGTGGTGCGCATGATCGACGGTCACGGGATGCTCGAACACTACGTCCAGGGCTGAGTCGTCCGTTGACCCTCGCCGTCGGGCTGCGCTACCATCGCGTGCGCCGCGGCTGATTGCGCGGTACTGTGTAGATACGACGGCTATGACGGCGGACGCGTGTTTCGCATCACGGGCTCATACAGCGAGCGGGAACGGTGCAAGCCCGCAGGGCACGAGCGAAGTCACATCACCCCTGAGTCCCGGACCGAACGGTGCTCTTCTCGGCACCCGGTAGATTCCGGCGGGAGCTCCCGATATCGAGCGGCCGAGTGGCGCACCCGCACGTCGTGGGCGCAAGCTGGGTGGTACCGCGGAGTGCCCCGACAGGCGTGCTTCGTCCCAGTAGACCGGGATGAGGCGCGCCTTTTCTATGTTTGAGAAGGAATGCGTGACGATCATCGACGAGAGGCATGTGAAGTTACGTGGCCGACTACAAAGAGACGATGAACCTGCCGCAGACGGCGTTTCCGATGCGCGCGAATCTCGCCCAGCGGGAGCCCGAATGGCTTGCTCGGTGGGATGAGATCGATGTCTACCGCACGTCGGTGGAGATGCGTCGGGGATGCGAACCGTTCATCCTCCACGATGGTCCGCCGTATGCGAACGGACACATCCACATGGGGACCGCGTACAACAAGGTCCTCAAGGACCTCATCGTGAAGTACAAGTCCATGCGCGGCTACTACTCGCCGTATGTGCCCGGCTGGGACTGCCACGGGCAGCCCATCGAGCACCAGGTCGAAAAGAAGCTCGGGCCCGAGAAGATGGCCAAGATATCGCAGGCCAAGCTCCGCGAGCTGTGCAGAGACTGGGCGATGGAGTTCGTCGACGTTCAGCGCAACGAGTTCAAACGACTGGGCGTGCGCGGTGACTGGGACGATCCCTACCTGACCCTCGACCCTGCGTACGAGGCCGGGAACGTGCGCATCTTCAAGAAGATGTACTCCGATGGTGCGATCTACAAGGGGCGCAAGCCGATCCACTGGTGTGTGCGCTGCCATACCGCACTCGCCGAAGCCGAGATCGAGTACTCGGATGAGACGTCGACCTCGATCTATGTCGCCTTCAGGTTCGAGTCTCCGACTCCGTGGGATGCGCATGGTGACGTGAGTATCCTGATCTGGACGACCACCCCGTGGACTCTTCCGGCCAATGTGGCGGTGACGCTCGCGAATGATGCCGACTACGTCGGCGTCAAGCTTCCGGACGGCCGCGTGATGGTCGTAGCCGAGGACCTCGTCGCCGCGGTCGCCGACGCCGCCGGATGGGTCGACCACCAGGTCGTCGGCGGCACGGCGAAGGGAAGCGAGCTCGCCGGCCTGACCTACGCTCACCCCGTCCACGACGGTGTGGAGGGTGTGATCATCACCGGTTCCCACGTGGAGCTGTCGACCGGCACGGGTGCCGTGCACACCGCGCCCGGTCACGGTGACGAGGACTATCTGGTGGGTCTGAAGTTCGGACTCCCCATGCCCATGCCCGTCCTCGATGACGGCACCTTCGACGAGGGCGGAGGTCCCTTTGCGGGATTGACCGTCCGCGAAGCCAACCCTGTCATCGTCGAGTGGCTCAAGGAGCGGGGGTCTTTGGTCGCGGCGGCCTCCATCTCCCACAGCTACCCTCACTGCTGGCGCTGCAAGCAGCCGGTCATCTTCCGGGCGACCGAGCAGTGGTTCGTGAGCATGGATCGTACGGGACTACGCGCCGATGCGATGAGGGCCATCGGCGATGTCGAGTGGATCCCCGGGTGGAGTGTCAACCGCATCTCGGCCATGGTGGGCGATCGCCCCGACTGGTGCATCAGCCGGCAACGTGCCTGGGGCGTGCCGATACCCGTCTTCACGTGCGTGAAGTGCGGAGAGACCGTCGCTTCCGATGAGACCTTCGATGCGGTCATCGGACTCTTCGAGACCGAGGGCGCCGACGCATGGTTCACTCGGGCGCCGTCGGAGTACCTTCCTTCCACGGTGTCGTGTTCGAGGTGCGGAGGTTCCGACCTGAAGCCCGAGCGCGACATCGTCGACGTGTGGTGGGAGTCGGGCGTCTCACATACCAGTGTGCTGGATTCGCGAGATGAGCTTCACCGGCCCGCAGAGATGTACCTCGAAGGGAGCGATCAGCACCGCGGATGGTTCCAGTCGTCGCTCCTCACGAGCGTCGGCGCCTACGGCGTCGCTCCGTTCGAGAAGGTGCTTACACACGGCTTCATCGTCGACGGCGACGGGCGAAAGATGTCCAAGTCGCTCGGCAACGTCGTCTCACCGCTCGACATCATCAAGAAGTCCGGCGCGGACATCATCAGACTCTGGGTGGCGTCTGCCGACTACGGTCAGGATGTGAGCGTATCCGACGAGATCCTGGACCGCACGAGCGAAGCTTATCGCCGCATCCGCAACACGTTTCGATTCCTGCTCTCGAACCTCTACGACTACGACCCCGAGCACGATGTGGCGTGGGAGGACATGCCGGTGCTCGACCGGTTCGCGCTCGTCGAGCTCTCTGAGGTGCTGTCCAAGGTCACTCACCATTACGACGAGTGGCGCTTCCACATGGTCTACCGAACGATCCTGGACTATGCCGGCGACCTGTCCTCGGTCTACCTTGACGTGGTCAAGGACCGCCTCTACGCGGATGCGCCCGACAGCGCTTCGCGCAGGAGCGCCCAGACGGTGCTCGCACGTATCCTCGGCGTCCTTGTTCGGGTGCTCGCCCCCGTCCTCTCCTTCACGTGTGAGGAAGTCTGGGGATTCATGCCCGAGTCCCTCCGCGACGCGGAGAGCGTTCAGTTGTCCGAGTGGCCGGCCATGGAGCTTCCGGCCGATCAGGCCGCACGGATCGCCGCCACGTTCTCGGTGGTGATCGAGGCTCGTGAAGCGGCCAACGCGGTGCTCGAGCATGCACGTGCCGAGAAGACCATCGGGAAGAGCCAGGAGGCTGCCATCTTCCTCACGGTGCCGCCTTCCGCCATGGGGGCACTGACCGAGTTCGGTACGGCGGGACTGGCCGAGTTTCTCATCGTGTCCGAGGTGCATCTCTCCAGCGGCTCGGCGGATTCGGGGTCTGTCGTCGCCTCGGTGGGACTCGCCTCCGGCGAGAAATGCCCCCGGTGCTGGAATCTCCGTGAACTGGGCACCGATCCTGAGCACCCCGAGGTCTGCGGGCGGTGCGCCGGGGTGCTCGCGTCGCTCGCGATGTGACCCGAGCGACGGCTCGGGCCGCGCCCTGATGGTATACTCACATGGTTGGAACGGTTGGAACGCCCGGCACCGCCGGGCGTTTTGGCATGGTGCTTCGGAGGGTGGTGCAGCATGGAAGAGAATGACTTCGCTGAATTGCGCGACCACCTAGAGCGAGATCTCGAACGCCTTGAGGCGGAGATCGCCAAGCTCGACGCCGAGGAGCGGGAGACCATCTCCGAGGCATCGGGCGAGAACAACTACCGCGACCACATGGCCGACCAGGGTTCAGCGACGTTCGAGCGGGAGCTCGACATGACGCTGGAGGAGAACCTGCGGTCTTCGCTCGGAGACGTTCGCGCAGCACTGCAGCGCATGTCAGACGGCGTCTACGGCGTGTGCGCGCGGTGTTCGGCCGACATACCCGTGGACCGGCTTCAAGCCGTTCCCACCGCGAGTCTGTGTATACGGTGCAAGGAAGCAGAAGAGTCCCGCTGACCCTGCGTCACAGCGCCTTGACCTTCTGGTCGATCGTGCTCGTGACGTTGGGGATAGATCAGGCAGTCAAGTTCCTGGTGCGCGACCGCATGGTCGAGGGCGCCTCGATACCGGTTGTCGCGGACGTCTTCCACCTCACGTTCGTGCGCAACATGGGGGCGGCCTTCGGGTTGTTCCCGGGCAAGCAACCGGTCTTCATCACGACGACGGTCGTCGTACTGTTCGTGATCGCAGCCTACTGGCGACGCTCGCGTCCGCATTCGCTGCCGATCGTCGTCGCCCTGGGGCTCATCGCAGGCGGATCCATCGGAAACGCGATAGACCGCCTCGTCCTCGGATCGGTGACCGACTTCCTGGACTTCGTCCTGATCGACTTCCCGGTCTTCAACGTCGCGGACTCCGCGATCTTCGTAGGAGTGGCGATCCTCATAGGCTGGCTGCTGTTCGTGCCTGATCCGGTTCAAGAGGAGTCAGCCGCGATCGCCGAGCCGACCCCCGCAGACGACGTCCCTGAGAGCGAGGCCTAGTGGCCCCGGCCAACTACTACGAACACGTGGTCCTCGAGCACGAACGCGGCCTGCGTCTCGACGCGCTGGTCGGGTCGCTCGACTTCCTTCCGAGCAGATCGGCAGCGGCCCGTCTGGTCGACCAGGGCCTCGTGCTCGTCGACGGCAGGCCTGAGGCGAAGAAGTACGCGGTGCGCGCCGGCGAGCGTATCGAGATCGAGGTTCCGCCTTACGACCGCGGAGAGCTCGTCGCAGAGGACATTCCGCTCGATATCCGCTACGAAGACGAGCACATGATCGTCTTGTCCAAGCAGGCCGGGCTTGTGGTCCACCCCGCTCAGGGTCATTGGACGGGAACCCTCGTGCATGCCTTGCTCGCACACTCGGATGACCTGGGGACACTCCAGGGAGAGGAGCGGCCCGGCATCGTCCACCGCCTCGACAAGGACACCACGGGGCTGATGATGGTCGCCAAGTCCGATGAAGCCCAAGTGCGCCTGCAAGAGGCGATAAAGGTCCGTTCCATCGACCGCCGGTATCTGACACTCGTTCACGGGTGGATCGCGCCCGACACGGGGCTCGTGGACGCTCCGCTGTCCCGTGATGGACGTGATCGGATGCGGATGCACGTCTCGGACCGTGCTGAGGCCAAGCAGTCTGTGACGACGTTTCGCGTACTCGAGCGCTTCGATGCCGGGACGTACGACGACGGTTTCACGTTCCTCGAATGCAAGCTCTACACCGGTAGAACGCACCAGATACGCGTGCACATGTCCTACATCAAGCATCCATGTGTCGGCGACCAGCTCTATGGCGTGGGTCGGCTCAAGGCCGATCTCGGTCTGGAGCGACAGTTTCTGCACGCCTACCGGCTGGAGCTGACCCATCCCATCACCGGGGAGGAGCTGCTGTTCATCGATCCGCCCCCCGCGGATCTGCAGTCGCGTCTGGACGACATCGCCGACCTGTCGCGCGGACGCACATCTGCCGGCGACGACGTGCTCGGACTGGTCGCTGAGGGACCGAAGCCCTGACGTGGTCTCCTCTCGCCCTTGCCGTGCGGCGTTGCGTGCGCTACGCTCGCTCCAACCTTTAATCCCAGTCCCGTGAGGCTGGCAAGGGTCGCAGATGCATAGAGCAGCAGCGCCACGTCGGTGCCCCGCATACGCATACGCAACGCCTCTTGCCGCTTCGCCCGGCATGGAGGCGTTTCTCGTATCCGAGGAGGTATGTGAATGGGCTACCGAACGAAGGCGACCGTGATGGACGCCGAGGCGATCACCCGCGCGATCACGCGTATCGCGCACGAGATCCTCGAGGCGAACAAGGGAGCCGATAACGTGGCGCTTGTGGGAATCGTGACCCGCGGCGCCGTTCTGGCGGAGCAGCTTGCCGAGCGCATCGCTGACATCGAGGGTGCGCGCGTCCCCGTCGGCACGCTCGACATCTCGTTCTACCGAGACGACCTCGCGATGAGGCTCAACCCGGAAGTCCACCGCAGCGATATCCCCTTCGACGTCGAGGGCCGCGACATCGTGCTCGTGGACGACGTCCTGTTCACGGGACGGACGATCCGTGCAGCCATGGATGCCCTGATGGACTACGGGCGGCCGTGCTCGGTCCAGCTGGCGGTGCTCGTCGATCGCGGACATCGCGAGCTTCCTATCCGAGCCGACTACGTCGGCAAGAACGTTCCGTCGTCCCATAGGGAGCTGGTCAAGGCACATCTCGAGGCGCTCGACGGACGCGACTGCGTCGAGATCCTCGAGGCCGACGACGAGGGGAGTGTGGAGTAGTGCTGTCCACTCGCCACGTCATCGACATGTCCGATCTGACCCCCGATGAGGTCGCCTTGATCCTCGATACAGCCGAGTCGTTCAAAGAGGTGAACGAGCGTCGCATCAAGAAGCTCCCGACGCTCAGGGGCCGAACGGTCGTCAACCTGTTCTTGGAGCCGAGCACACGCACGCGGACGAGTTTCGAACTCGCCGCCAAGAGGCTCTCTGCGGACGGCATCAACTTCACCGGGTCTGCTTCAGCGACCGTGAAGGGGGAGTCGCTGGCCGACACCGCGGCTACACTCTCGGCGATGGCATGCGACCTGGTCATCATCCGCCACAAGTACGCCGGTGCACCGCGCATACTCGCCGAGCAGATGGACGCGCATATCGTCAACGGTGGCGATGGCATGCACCAGCACCCCACCCAGGCCCTGCTCGACCTGTTCACGATGCGCGAGCGGTTGGGCACGCTCGAGGGGCTGACCGTGGGGATCGTCGGCGATATCGCGCACAGCCGCGTCGCCGGCTCGCTCATCCCCGCATTGCGCATGATGGGGGCGACTCCGCTTCTGATCGGCCCGCCCACACTGATGCCGGCGAGCCCCGAGACGCTCGGCGTCGAGGTCGCGGGTTCGCTCGATGAGGCGCTTCCCGACCTCGACGTCGCCTACATGCTCCGCATCCAGATGGAACGCGCCGAGGGGATGCCCTTCCCGAGCCTGCGTGAGTACTCGCGGCTGTTCGGGATGAACACCGCTCGCCTCGAGCGCATGCCTTCGCGAGGTATCGTGATGCATCCGGGCCCGATGAACCGAGGAGTGGAGATCTCCGCGCAGGTGGCTGACTCCGACCGCTCGCTCGTGCTCGATCAGGTGAACGCCGGGGTGGCCGTGAGAATGGCCGTCATGTACCTGCTCTTGGGAGGTGAGGCAAGTGGCGCTGCTGCTTAGAGGGGGCCGTGTGGTCGACCCGGCGGTAGGACTCGACCAGATCGCCGATGTGGTGGTCCGCGACGGCATCATCGTCGAGATCGGCGCTGACCTCTCCATACCAAAAGGCATCACGATCGAATGTGCCGAGAAGGTCGTGGTTCCGGGCCTGATCGACATCCACACTCATCTGCGTGAACCGGGCTACGAGTACAAAGAGGACATCGCGAGCGGCACGCGCGCGGCGGCGCATGGTGGCTTCACAGCCGTCGCCGCGATGCCGAACACGCTGCCGGTGTGCGACGAGGGTTCTGCGGTCAGGTTCCTTGTCGAGCGCGCCGCTGAGAGAGGTGTCGTTCGGGTCCTGCCGATCGGTGCCATCACGGTGGGTAGCCAGGGCAAGGCGCTCGCCGAGATGGGGGACATGCTCGCTGAGGGAGCGGTGGCCTTCTCGGATGACGGTCAGGGCGTTCAGGACGCCGGCATGATGCGTCTGGCGATGGAGTACGCTCGGCAGTTCGATGCCGTCTTGGTGAGCCACTGCGAAGTCGCATCCCTGGTCCACGGCGGCGTGGTCAACGAGGGCGCGGTCTCCACCCGCCTGGGGCTGCCGGGTCACCCGGCGGTCGCAGAGGAGATCCAAGCTGCTCGCGACATCGCGCTTTCCGAGCTCACCGGTTGCCGCCTGCACCTCGCACACATCTCGACCGCGCGCACCGTGGAGCTCGTCCGAGAGGCCAAGGCCCGGCGGACGCGCGTGACGTGCGAGGTCACCCCCCACCATCTCTTCCTGAGCGAGGACGATGTGGGCAGTGACTATCCCACATCCCTGAAGATGAATCCGCCGCTGCGAACACAGGCCGACTGCGATGCGCTCATCGCCGGTCTGATCGACGGCACGATCGACGCGATCGCCACCGACCACGCCCCGCACGCGCTCCATGAGAAGGCGCTCGAGTTCGAACTGGCCCCGTTCGGCACCACCGGACTTGAAACCGCCGTCCCGCTCGTCGTCACCAATCTGCTGCGTCGCGACGACTTCAGCTGGGCCGACGTGGTGCGCGTCATGGCTCACGGTCCTCGGCGAGCTCTGGGTATCGACGCCGTTGAGCTCGCCCCCGGTGCGGTCGCCGATATCACGGTGATCGATCCCGAGGCCAGGGTCGATGTGACTGCAGGGTTCTTCGAGAGCAACTCCGCCAACTCGGCGTTCCTTGGAGCTACACTTCTGGGCAAGGCATCCGAGGTCCTGGTCGGCGGCCGGTTCGCGCTACGCAACGGGAAGGTGGTCGACTAGTGGCAGTGCGTACCCCCGCAGTCCTCGCACTCGAGGATGGGACCGTGTTTCGCGGCTGGTCGTGCGGAGCCAGTGGCGAGGCCTCGGGCGAACTGTGCTTCAACACCTCGATGTCGGGCTATCAGGAGGTGCTGACCGACCCCAGCTACGCAGGCCAGATCATCACGATGACGAGCCCGCACATCGGCAACTGCGGAACCAATGGCGCCGACATGGAGTCCCGCTCGGTCTTCGCGAAGGGTCTCGTCGTACGGGAGATGAGTGATCGTCCGTCGAACTGGCGTTCCGAGGAGAGCCTGCCTGACTTCCTGAAGCGGCACGGAACCGTCGCGATCGAGGGGGTCGATACCCGGCAGATCGTTCGTCACCTTCGGGATGCCGGCGCGATGCGCGCCGTCTTGTCCACCGTGGACATGGACGAGCGGTCTCTCGTCGCGAAGGCGGCCGGTTCCCCTGGTCTCGTGGGCCGTGACCTCGTGGCTGAGGTCGCCGTGAGTTCGACCTTCACGTGGGGAGAGCCGGTGCCCGGCGGGGACATCCCGGTCGACACCGGCGTCTTGCCCGCGGCTCCGCGCTATCACGTGGTCGCCATCGACTCGGGAATCAAGTACAACATCTTGCGCGGGCTGTCGGAGGCCGGCTGCGCCGTCACCGTGGTCCCGCCGTCCACAACGCCGGAGCGCATCATGGAGCACGATCCCGACGGCGTCTTCCTGGCCAACGGTCCGGGCGACCCGGCCGCGGTGCCGTACCTGTACGAGACGGTTCGCGGGATGCTCGGCGTGAAGCCGGTGTTCGGAATCTGCATGGGACATCAGATGCTCTCCCTCGCCGTCGGGGCCGCCACCTACAAGCTCAAGTACGGCCACCGAGGCGGCAACCAGCCCGTCATGAACCTGCTCAGCGGCCGCGTCGAGATCACGAGCCAGAATCATGGGTTCTGTGTGGACTTCGGCTCCATCGGCGCGCTCGATCAGACCGCCAGCGGCGGGCTGGACCTCGACCCCTCCGATATCCGGTCGTGGGTCAAGGCCAACGTCGCTCCGGTCGTGTCGAGTTCACTGTTCGGTCGTGTGCAGCTCACGCACGTCAATCTCAACGACATGACCACCGAGGGGATCCGCCTGCTCGATAGGCCGGCGTTCTCGGTCCAGTACCATCCCGAGGCGGCACCCGGTCCGCATGACGCCCGCTATCTGTTCGGGGCCTTCACGCGCCTCATGGATGGCCGCGATGACTACCTTATGGCTACCGAGTAGGGGGACACCATGGCGATCAGTTCGATGCTCGTGCCGGTCAGTCTCGACGAACGCGACGAGAAGCTGCTCCAGTACGTGTGCGGGTTGCACGTGCAGTCTGTTGAGCGCGTGATCGTCGCGACGGCGGTCGAAGAGACCGGAGTCGAAGCCCCGGTGATCGCGGCTGAGGTGGACCGTGCCCGTGAGCGTCTGGCGAGTCTCGCGGGATCGCTCAAGGAGCGCTGCGACATGACGTTCGAGCTCCGGGTGGTCACAGGACACCCGGCCGACGCGATCCTCGCCCTCGCTCAGCAGGCGGACGTCGATGTGCTGTGTCTCGGCACCGAGGGTAAGTCGATGGCGCACTACCTGTTCAGCGGTTCGATCTCCGAGGACCTCTTCAGCTCCGGGAAGGTTCGCACGATGGCCGTGCGCTACGACCTGCTCGAGGCCCTCGAAGACCCGTCTGTTCTCTCACGCGGTTTCGCCGAGCGACTGGTCATAGCAACGGACTTCTCGGAAGCTGCGAGACGGGCGTTCGACTCCGCGTTCGACCGGCCCGGCAACGCGATAGGAGAGCTGCACATTCTCAACGTGGGTGGTCGCAACGAGCGTGCCGAGAGCATGGAGAAGCTCCGGAGTCTCGCCGAGGAGGCCCGCTCGAGAGGTGTGGAGGCGTTCACGCAGTTCAGATCGGGCGATCCCGCACAGGTCGTGCTGGACTACCTGAAGGAGATCAGCGCAACGGGCGTGATCATCGGGCAGCGGGGCGAGGGCAGCGTACTGCAGCGACTCGTCTTCGGATGGGTGCCCATCCGCCTCTTGAGGGAGGCGCCGTGCCCCGTCGTCATCCAGCCGTGATCATCCCACGGGTTTCCGGGTCGTCTTTCGTCCTTAAGGAGTCATGAGTGCCTCGCCGCACAGACATCAACAAGATCCTCGTCATCGGCTCTGGTCCGATCATCATCGGTCAGGCGTGTGAGTTCGACTACTCCGGAGCTCAGGCGTGCAAGGTGCTGCGCGACGACGGCTTCGAGGTCGTCTTGGTCAACAGTAATCCGGCGACGATCATGACCGATCCCGGGCTGGCTTCGCGCACCTACGTAGAGCCGATCACGCCTGAGTTCGTCGAGAAGGTGATCGCCGTCGAGCGTCCCGACGCTCTGCTTCCCACCCTCGGTGGACAGACGGGACTGAACTGCGCGATGGAGCTCCATGGTTCGGGCGTTCTCGAGCGCTACGGCGTCGAACTCATAGGTGCCCGTGCCGAGGTCATCGCGAAGGGGGAGGACCGCAAGCTGTTCGCCGAGGCGATGCAGCGCATCGGCCTGGACGTTCCCCGGAGTGGCTACGCGTACGCCATCGACGATGCTGAGCGCGTCGTCGCCGACCTCGGATACCCGGTCGTCGTGCGCCCGTCGTTCACGATGGGCGGAGCCGGAGGAGGCATAGCGTACAACTCCGAGGAGCTGCGCGACATCGTGAGCCACGGCCTCGCGCTCTCACCCGCCACCGAGGTGCTCGTCGAGGAGAGCGTCATCGGCTGGAAAGAGTTCGAGATGGAGGTCATGCGGGATATCAACGACAACGCGGTGATCGTGTGCTCCATCGAGAACTTCGATCCCATGGGCGTTCACACGGGCGACTCGATCACCGTCGCACCCGCCCAGACACTCACCGACCGCGAGTATCAGACCATGCGGGATGCCTCTATCGCGATCCTTCGAGAGATCGGTGTGGAGACCGGCGGGTCCAACGTCCAGTTCGCCGTCAATCCCGTCGACGGGCGGATGGCGGTCATCGAGATGAACCCGCGTGTGAGCCGGTCTTCTGCGCTCGCTTCGAAGGCCACCGGCTTCCCGATAGCCAAGATCGCCGCGAAGCTCGCCGTCGGCTACACCCTGGACGAGATCGACAACGACATCACCCGCGTGACCCCGGCCTGTTTCGAGCCCTCAATCGACTACACCGTGGTCAAGGTGCCCCGGTTCGCCTTCGAGAAGTTCCGCGGGACCGATGAGACGCTCACGACCCGCATGAAGAGCGTGGGCGAGGCCATGGCCATCGGACGGACCTTCGAAGAGGCGCTTGGAAAGGCGATGCGCTCCCTTGAGAACGGTAGAGGCGGCCTCGGTGCCGACGGGCGTGACATCTTCGAAGAACACAAGTTCGACGAGTTCCTCGCGGTGCCCAACGAGTCGCGGCTCTACTATCTGGCCGAGGCCTTCCGACGCGGCCGGGACTGCGACGAACTGCACGCGATCACGCGCATCGACCCGTGGTTCCTCGGGCGGCTCGAAGCGGTGATCGGGGTCGAGCGCAGCCTCGCCGGCAAGACCCTCGACGACCTTGCCGCCGACGATCTGCTGACAGCCAAGCGACACGGCCTTTCGGACATCCAGATCGCTCACATCACCGGCTCGTCCGAGGCGAGTGTGCGCGCAGTCCGCAAGGCGGTCGGCGTGAAACCGACCTTCAAGTCGGTCGATACGTGCGCCGCGGAGTTCGAGGCCTTCACGCCTTACTACTTCAAGACCTACGAGTCATGCGACGAGGTGACTCCCGCCGACAGACCCCGCGCGATGATCCTGGGGGCCGGTCCCAACCGGATCGGGCAAGGCATCGAGTTCGACTACTGCTGTGTGCACGCGGCCTACGCGCTCCATGACATGGGCTACGAGACCGTCATGGTCAACTGCAACCCCGAGACGGTGTCGACCGACTACGACACGAGCGACCGGCTCTACTTCGAACCGCTCACCTTCGAAGACGTCATGGACATCGTCGACGTCGAGCAGCCGGCCGGAGTCGTCGTGACCTTCGGTGGTCAGACGCCGCTCAAACTCGCCAAAGCCCTCGAGGCGGCCGGAGTCCCGATCCTCGGCACCAAGCCCGAGGCCATCGACCTGGCCGAGGACCGCCGGCGCTTCTCGGCGATCCTCGACGAACTCGGCATCATGTACCCGGCTGCCGGCACGGCGAGCAGCTTCGCCGAGGCGCTGGACGTCGCTGCCCGCATCGGCTACCCGCTGCTGGTCCGCCCGAGCTACGTGCTCGGCGGGCGCGGGATGGTGATCGCGTACGAGGAGCAGTACCTCGAGAAGTACATCGCTGAGGCGACCCGGGTGTCTCCCGACCACCCCGTCTTGCTCGACCGGTTCTTGGAGGGCGCGATCGAGGTCGACGTGGACGCGGTCTGCGACGGCCACACCGTCTATATCGGCGGGGTGATGGAGCATATCGAGGAGGCCGGAATCCATTCGGGCGACTCCGCATGCTCGATACCGCCGTTCACGCTGGGTGCCGATACGATCGACCGGATCCGGACCCATACACAGGCGCTCGCGCTCCGGCTGGGGGTGATCGGGCTCATGAACGTCCAGTTCGCGGTGAAGGACCAGGCCGTCTACGTGCTCGAGGTCAACCCGCGCGCCAGCAGGACCGTGCCGTTCGTGAGCAAGGCGACCGGCGTGCCCCTCGCCAAGGTGGCTGCGCGCGTCATGGCCGGAGAGCTTCTCTCTGCGATGCAGCTGCCCGCAGACGACCGCGAGCTGTCACGGTTCTGCGTGAAGGAAGCCGTCATGCCCTTCGGTCGCTTCCCCGGGGCGGACAGCGTCTTGGGCCCCGAGATGAAGTCGACCGGTGAGGTCATGGGTGTCGCGGGTGACTTCCCGGCGGCGTACGCCAAGTCTCAGCTCGCCATCGACTACTCCTTGCCCACGTCGGGCACCGCCTTCATCTCGGTGTGCGACCGAGACAAGCGGCAGATCGGCTCTCTCGCCAAGCATCTCCAGGTACTCGGCTTCGCGATCATGTCCACACGCGGTACGGCCAAGGTGCTACGTGCGGCCGGGATACCCGTGGTCGAGGTGCTCAAGAAGCACGAGGGGCGCCCCAACGTCCTCGACGAGATCGCCAATGGCAACGTCCAACTGGTGATCAACACGCCGTTCGGCCAAGAGACGCGAAGCGACGGTTATCACATCCGTTCGGCGGCGATCCGCCACGGCATCACCAACATCACCACACTGCCCGCAGCCAGTGCGATCGTCCAGGCGATCGAGGCGGTGAAGGAGGGTCGGCTGGGTGTGTGTGCCCTGCAGGACTTCGACACCGATGCGCCGTGCTCGATGGGGGAGCAGCTGTCGTGACCGTTCACCCCTCAGCAGCGGTCGAGCGGGTGGAGGTCCTCTCGAACGTCCGAGTAGCACCGGGAGTGGGATTGATCTCGCTCGCGGCACCGCGCTGTGCCGCGAGCATTCGACCCGGCCAGTTCGTGCATCTCCGGGTCTCGAAGCGCTCCGCCTACCTCCTGCGTCGTCCGTTCTCGGTTCACCGGGTCCGCGAGGACGCGATCGAGATCCTCTATCAGGTCCTGGGAGTGGGAACTCGCGACCTTGCGATGGTGAAGGCGGGGGACACCGATATGGACATCGTCGGGCCTCTCGGCACCGGCTGGCGGATCCCCGAGTCGGCTCGGCACGCGCTGATCGTCACCGGGGGGCTCGGCGCGGCCCCCATGGGGATGCTCGCGGAGGAGCTGTCCCGCAGAGGTGTCGCGGCTGTGGCGGCGATGGGCGCTCCCTGTGCCGAACGGCTCGTCGCCCGCGACCTCCTCGACCGTGAGTGCCGCGCCACTCACGTCGCGACAGACGATGGCTCCGCTGGCGAGCACGGCTACGTGGTCGCGCTGAGCGAGCGGCTCCTCGCTTCCGAGCAGTTCGATATCGTGTACGCCTGCGGGCCTGAGATCATGCAGTCTATCGTCGCCGAGCAGGCGCGAGGGGCCGGTGTGGCCTGTCAGGTGTCCCTCGAGCGACTCATGGCCTGCGGAATCGGGGCATGTTTGTCGTGTGTCGTCTCGACTATCGAAGGTCAGAAGCGCGCGTGCGTAGACGGACCCGTCTTCGATGCGCAGGAGGTGATCTGGAATGACTCGGAGATCCCGCCGAAGCACTAGGTCACTCGTGACGGCTGGCGATGGTCCGATCGGCTGCGTTCCGGCGCTTGTGACCAGACCCGATGAACCCCGCACCGGTGGACCTGGCGGAGGGGCGGTGCGCCCGTGACCGTCGACCTCTCGGTTCAGCTCCCGGGGCTGACCCTCTCAAACCCCGTGATCACCGCATCCGGTACGTTCGCGTCAGGGCGAGAGTACGCGGCATTCATCGACATCACTCGGCTCGGTGCCATCGTCACCAAGGGCGTGTCTCCGGTCCCCTGGGCTGGCAACGCATCGCCACGCGTCGCCGAGACCGCGAGCGGGCTGCTGAACTCCATCGGTTTGCAGAATCCCGGGGTCGACGCCTTCTGCGTACGAGATCTGGACTGGCTTGCGACCCACGCGGGCGGCGTGCCGGTGGTCGTGAACGTCTGCGGCCACTCTGAGCGCGACTACATCGCAGTCGTCGAGCGACTCGAGGCCGAACCGACCGTCGCAGCATACGAACTCAACATCAGCTGCCCCAACGTCGATGCCGGTGGCATGGCCTTCGGGACGACCTGCAGCGCAGCAGAGATGATCGTGGGAGCGGTCAGGCGGCACACCCGCAGGCCGCTGCTCGTGAAGCTCAGTCCCAACGTGACCGACGTCACGGAGATCGCGCGCGCCGTCGAGTCCGCAGGGGCGGACGCGGTATCCCTCATCAACACGCTTCTCGGCATGGCGATCGACGCCGACACCAGGCGACCCAAGCTCGCCCGTGTGGTGGGCGGTCTGTCGGGCCCGGCGATCAAGCCCGTCGCCTTGCGTGTGGTGTGGCAGGTGTCGAAGGCGGTGAGCATCCCTATCGTGGGGATGGGCGGCATCAGCACAGCCGAGGACGCGGTCGAGTTTCTGCTTGCCGGCGCGTCCGCGGTCGCTGTGGGTACCGCCAACTTCGTCGACCCGTCTGCCACCACGCGCATTCTGGATGGTCTGATCTCGTGGTGCGAGTCACACGGGATCGTGCGCGTCGCGGATCTCATCGGAGCTTTGGAGGAGTGAACGCAATGAGTCAGCTCTCGGCGCGCGATCGTCTGATCGTCGCTCTGGATCTCGATGAGTACCGATCGATGGAACTCGCTCGCGTCCTCACCGGCGAGGTGACGTGGGTCAAGGTGGGTATGACGCTGTTCTACGAATGCGGGCCTCGGATCGTTTCCGAGCTGCGCGCGATGGGGTTCGCCGTATTCCTCGATCTGAAGCTGAACGACATCCCGCATCAGGTCGCCGGGGCGGCTGAGGTCGTGGGCGCGCTGGGCGCCGGCATGCTGACCGTGCATGCGAGTGGTGGCCAGGACATGATCACCGCAGCCGTCGAGGGAGCAAGGATCGGTGCCGCTATCGCGCACGTCGAGCCCCCGGCGATTCTTGCGGTCACCGTGCTGACAAGCATGAACCGGGCGACACTCAGTTCGGTCGGCGTGACCGATGAAGTCGAGGACCAGGTCACCCGCCTTGCGCTGCTCGCTCATGCAGGCGGAGCGGGAGGCGTCGTGTGCTCGCCGCACGAAGCCGCGCGCATGCGCACGGTGGTGGGCGACCTCGCGCTGGTCGTCACCCCTGGTGTGCGTCCCACGGGTGCGAGTTCGGAGGACCAGTCACGCGTGGCGACGCCGCACTCAGCAGTGACCGCCGGCGCCTCACATGTCGTGGTTGGCAGGCCGATCTCCTCTTCAGCGAACCCGGTGGGAACCGTTCGAGAGATCATCGCTGAGATGGAAGGGATGTAGCATGACTGACGTACTCACCGACGCACAGGTTCTCGATGCCCTTCACGCGGTTCACGCCGTGCGAAGCGGTCACTTCGTTCTCACGAGCGGCCGTCACAGTGATTCCTATGTTCAGTGCGCGCGCATTCTCGAGGACCCCGCGCTCACCACATCGCTTGCGCACACCGCCGTGGCACGTCTGCCGAAGGGTCTCGACATCGACCTCGTGGCCGCGCCGGCTGTCGGCGGACTGATCATCGGGTTCGCTGTCGCACAAGCCCTCGGGGTCAGGTTCATCTTCAGCGAGCGCGCGGATGGCCGCATGGTGTTCCGCCGTTCCTTCGCAGTTCAACCGGGGCAGCGTGTGCTTGTTGTAGAAGACGTGGTCACGACGGGTGGGAGCGTCGGCGAAGTGATCGAACTCGTCGAGTCGGCAGGCGGCGAGGTCGTCGGCGTGGTCTCTCTGATCGACAGGGGAGGCGAGAAGGCCTTCTCGGCGGACTACTGGCCTGTCCTTCGACTTGAAGTCGAGTCTTGGAGCGCTTCGGAGTGCGGCCTGTGTGCGGCGAGCGTCGCTGTCGACTCGCCGGGTTCTCGTCGGCTTGGCTGAAAAGTGTTGGCATTACTGCAGGTCAGGCGTAGGATAGAGCGCGATTCACAGGCGCTTACGCCGTCTCTCGGAGGGAGGGCCGGCGTCATCGCTGCCCCGCCAGAATGACGAGGAGGAACCATGGCACTTCCGAACCTGTCGCCGGAGGACCGGGCAAAGGCTCTCGCCAAGGCGGCCGAAGCTCGCCAGAAGCGAGCCGAGTACCGCGCGCAGATCAAGGCCGGCAAGATGTCGTTCGCCGACGTAATGAAGAAGTCCGATGACCCCATCGTTGCTCGCATGAAGGTCTCCACCCTGCTCGAGTCGCTTCCGGGCTACGGCAAGGCCAAAGCCGCGAAGCTCATGGAAGAGCTCGAGATCTCCGAGAGCCGTCGCGTGCAGGGCTTGGGCGCCCGTCAGCGTGCCGCGCTCATGGAGCGCCTCGGCTAGGTGCTGTCAGACCGCGAACCTCAACCGAACACGACTCGACGGACCGGTCACCTCTTCATCGTGTCCGGTCCGTCAGGTGCGGGAAAAGGAACCCTCGTCGCAGAGCTCCTTCGACGGGTGCCAGACACGTGGGCGTCGGTTTCCGTGACGACACGGCCGCCAAGAGCGGGTGAGTCTGAGGGTGAACACTACTTCTTCGTTGATGATGCGCGGTTCGACGAGCTCATCGCAACGGGCGGGCTCTTGGAATGGGCCGAGGTTCACGGCAACCGGTACGGCACGCCGTGCGTTGCGGTCACCGAGATGGTCGAGAGCGGTCGGCAGGTGATTCTGGAGATCGACCCCCAGGGCGCGTTCCAGGTAAGGGACCTCATGCCGGAGAGCATTCTGCTATTCATCCGGCCGCCGTCGCTCGAGGAGCTCAGGCGTCGTCTACGCAACCGCAGCAGCGAGACAGATCAACAGGTTGCGGAGAGGATGAGGACCGCCGAGAGGGAACTCGAGCTTGTGGGCACGTACGACCATGTGGTAATAAACGACGACGTTGCGCGAGCCACCGAAGAGCTCGTGGCAATCATCGATTCATACGCCAACGACGAGGAGTCGTGACCAGATGTCTGTGATCAACCCGCCCATCGATGACCTGCTTGCCAAGGTCGACTCGAAGTACACGCTGTGTATCGTCGCGTCGAAGCGCGCCCGCCAGATCAACGACATGATCCATGGTGTCCGCGACCAGGCGCTGCTCACGATGCCCACGAGCGAGATCGCGAAGTTGACGAGCACCAAGCCGCTCTCGCTCTCCATGGATGAGATCGCGGGCGGCGACGTCGCCTACGAGCGCACCAAGGATGGCTACAAGTAGCATTGGGAACGGACGCCATGTGCGAGCGCGTCTGCCTCGTCGCGTATCACGAGATCAGCCTCAAGGGCCGTAACCGGACTCAGTTCGAGCGCCGACTCCAAGACAACTTGGACGCGGCGCTCGTGACGTTTCCGGTCGGCCGGACAGAGCGCGCGGCGTCCCGTCTCGCGGTCCCTGTGCTTGATGACTCACGCGCAGACGAGGTCGCTGATCGCATAGCGGAGATCCCGGGAGTCGGGACGGTCGCCGTCTGCTACCGCGTCTCGCAAGACCCGGACGTGATGGAGCAGCACGGCGCTTCGTGCTCTTCTCGAGGCAGGGCCGATACGTTCTTTCAAAGTCGAGTCCAAGCGCTCCAACACCGACTACGTCGAAGGCAGTCTCGACATCAACCGCCGCATCGGGGCCTTTCTCGGGGCGCATACCGAAGCGGTGGTCGACCTGACGCGTCCGGACGTGGTGATCGGAGTCACGGTCACGAAAGGGGCGACGTACGTCTTCAGCCGCCGGATCCTCGGCGTGGGAGGGTTGCCGGTCGGCTCAGCCGGAACCGTGGTCTCGCTGCTTTCAAGCGGTATCGACTCACCGGTGTCGACGTGGCGGATGATCCGGCGTGGCGCCGTCGCTGTGGGTGTGCACTTCTCGGGGCGACCGCAGGTCGGAGGCGCGAGTGAGCGGATCGTCGCTGAGATCGGTGAGGTGCTGCAGCGCACGGGTGGGCTGGGTCGCATCTATGTGGTCCCCTTCGGCGACCTGCAGAAGGAGATCTCGCTGTCGTCGCCGCCCGACCTGAGAGTACTGCTCTATCGCAGGCTCATGATTCGCGTGTCCGAGGTCATCGCCCGCGTCGAGAGAGGCCGGGCGTTGGTGACCGGAGAGTCTCTCGGCCAGGTGGCGAGCCAGACGCTCGAGAACATCGCGGCCGTCGACGAAGCAGCCACGATGCCCGTCCTGCGCCCGCTCATCGGTTCGGACAAGCTCGAGATCATGGCCGAGGCCCGACGGATCGGGACCTATGATCTGTCGATCCAGGACGCCGATGATTGCTGCACTCTGTTCATGCCGAGGAACCCTGAGACCCACGCACGGCTCGACGTCGTCCTGAACGCGTGGGAAGCCTTGCCCGTGGAGCGCATGGTCTCCGACGCCATCGCGTCGCTCGAGTGGATCGACTACCGCAGCCCCGGCTACCGTCCGCCGCGCCAGTGGCCCACGCCGGTCGGGGCATCCGGCTCGAGTGTCGTATCCACCGAGAGAGCCGTTCACGAGAGGGCGGTCGCGGACGATGGCGGGTGACCGACTGCGCATCCTGGCCTTGGAGCCCTACTACGGTGGAAGCCACCGCGCGGTACTCGATGGCCTCACTGAAGCGGTCGATGCCGACTGGACGCTCCTCACGCTTCCGGCTCGCAAGTGGAAGTGGCGCATGCGAGGAGCTGCGATCACCATGGCCCAGCGCGCTCGAGAACTCGTCGATCAGGGGCTCGCAGTCGATGCTGCCGCACCCTGCGCGCCGTTCGACATCGTCTTCGCTTCGACCTTCGTGAACCTCGCCGAGTTTCGAGGCCTCGCGGGACCCGCGTACGCCCTCACTCCGGCGGTCGTCTACTTCCACGAGAATCAGCTCGTCTATCCCACGAGACACACCGCCGAGTGGGACTACCAGTTCCCGCTCACCAACATCACCACCGCGCTGAGCGCCGATGAGTGCGTCTTCAACACTCAGTGGAACCTCGACTCCTTCCTTGAGGCGATCCCGGGCTTCTTCCGCGAGTTCCCGGACCATCGGCCACAGGGGGTCGCCGCCGCGATCTCCGGGAAGTCGTCTGTGCTCGCCCCGCCCTTCGATCCCGCCGTGCTCGACGCCGTCGCGCCGCATCGCGGACCCCGATGTCGCATCGTCTGGCCCCACCGCTGGGAGCACGACAAGAACCCCGAGGAGTTCTTCTCGGCAGTCATGCAGCTGGCTGGCGAAGGGCTGGACTTCGAGGTCGCGGTCGCGGGGCAGAGTTTCCGCGAGACCGAGGGGCTGATGCGCGAGGCTGCTCACGCGCTCGGCGATCGCCTCGTCCACTGCGCCGAGCCTGAAAGCCGTGCGGCCTATGCAGAGCTGCTGGCCAGCGCGGACGTGGCGGTATCGACAGCTGAGAACGAGTTCTTCGGGATCGCGATGGTGGAGGCCTGCTACTGCGGCGCACATCCGCTCGTTCCTGACCGGCTCGCCTATCCCGAGATCTATCCCCGCGCGTTCCGTTACGACGGCGCCGATCAGTTGGTGGCGCGCCTGCGCGCTCTGATCTCACAGCGGCCTTCCGTGGGCGGAGCTCGCGGCCTGGCCGAACAGTTCACGCTGCCCCGTCTCGCACCAGCGTACGCGCAGCTGTTCTCACGCGTCGCCGCCGCAGCGTCGACGGGACGACGGGTTAGAGGGCGGGGTCTCTGACCGAAGGAGCGTGCCGCCGATCGTGCCGCTCATCGGTCCAGCAGCCGCACCATGCTCTCGCCGAACTGTTCGGCGGAGTGCGGCCCGTTCGCGGTCACGATCCTGCCGTCGACCGCGACCGCGTCGGGCGTCCAGAAGGCGCCGTGCGCGCGCAGATCGGCTTCTTGAGACGGGAAGGCGGTCGCCCTGATGCCGTCAAGCAGTCCTGCGCGTGCGAGTATCGACGGCGCGATGCAGATGGCACCCAGCACGGCCCCGCTCGAGCAGCGTCCGCCGGGCCAGGAGGTGTGCCTCGGGATCATCGAAGAAGATGGCGGCTCCCGCGCCACCGATGAAGGCGACAGCATCCCATTCGACGTCGAGCGCATCGTGCAACGACATCTGCGCCTGGGCGCGCAGGCCGAGCTTTCCTGTCGCCTCGCCGGGGGCGACGCTCGCGGTGGTCACCGTGAACCCCGCTGATTCGAGCACCCGTTTCGGCTCGGCGTATTCCTCATCGCGAAATGTCTCCTGCGCGATGACGAGCAGTGCTGATTTCATGAAGACGCCTTTCGATGGTTGACCGCGCATGCACCGCGATTCTACTCTCGCTGAGGTCCGCAACCGAGTGTGACGCGAACCTCAAGGCACCATCACCACTCCGAGGAGTCGCAGTTGACGAATCCCGAACCTCCCTCCGACACGACGTCGACGTCAGTGAGGGTCCGTGACCTCATCACGAGCCGATGGTTCGTCAAGTCGGCGTTCCTGGCGTTCTTCCTCTTCTCGGTGGTGCAACTGCTCAGGTTCGAGCGCTGGGCGAGAGGCGAGGGGCCGTTCGTGCCGCGGCCCGAGGCGGTCGCGGGCATTCTGCCCATCGGGCATTTCACGAGCTTCTTCGGCTGGATCAAGGGCGGTGGCTGGGACTTCATCCTGCCTGCGGGCCTGGTGATCATACTGATGTCCCTCGCGGTCTCGCTGCTGTTCAAGCGCGGCATGTGTGGCTGGATCTGCCCTGTCGGCACCATCTGGGAGGCGTTCGCTGCGTTGGGGCGTCGCCTCTTCGGACGCAACATCCGCGTGTGGCGCTGGCTCGACCTTCTTGGCAGGGCCTTTCGCTATGTGCTCGCAGCCGCGTTCGTCGCCGCGCTGCTCGCGGTCTCGGTCGAAGAGGCCGTGGCCTTCCGCGAGCTGCCGTACATGTGGATCGCCGACCTCAAGATCATCCATCTCATGGCCGAGCCCGGGTTCTTGATGGCGGCGGGATTCGCAGCGCTGCTCAGCGTCGTCTTCGGACCGGTCTGGTGTCGGTATCTGTGCCCCTTGGGCGGCCTCTACTCGGCCGTGGGCATCGCGTCGCCGTGTGCTGTCGAACGCAACGCCGAGACGTGCATCGACTGTCACAACTGCAGCAAGAGCTGCCACGCTTTCGTCGAACCGGAGAAGATGCAGCGCGTCTGGGCCCCCGAGTGCGATGGCTGCATGGACTGCGTGAAGGTCTGTCCCGTCGAGGGCTGTCTCGAGGCCAAGGCGTTCTCACGTACCACCATCGCCCCGTGGGTGTGGCCACTGCTCGTGGTCGGCCTCTGGCTCATCATCTTCGGGTTCGCCAAGGCGACCGCGAATTGGGACTCCCGCGTGCCTCCAGCCCTCTACCGGCAGGTGATCCAGTCCGGCCTGATCGAACAGGATACGCGGGGCTTTCTCGAGTAGTCACCCACCGCCGGCCGCCCTCTGCACGTGCCGTCGGCGCGTGAGCGCGATGCCGCTCGGAGCGAATGGGTGATAGACTGTGTACAAGTTTGTGTACAGAGTCGTGACCGGGGTGCGAATCCCAATCCGAGAGGGGACCGTCCATGCTTGACGTCGCAGTGAGAACCGACGGTATCGACGCTCGCGTGAGTGAGTTCGTCGCCCGTCGCGAAGCACTCAAGGCAGCGGACCGGTACTTCTATCTGCAGCCAACGGTCGGCAAGACCAACCATCGCGTCCGGATGGCCGACGGCCGTGAGATGGTTCAACTCGCGTCCTACAGCTACTTGGGGCTCATCGGTCACCCGCGGATCGAGGCAGCCGCGCGTGAGGCGATAGACACCTATGGCACTGGAGCGGGTGGGGTCAGACTCCTCACCGGAACGACGGACCTTCACGAACGACTCGAGGAGCGCATCGCCCGATTCTCAAAGCGCGAGGATTCCGCCGTCTACTCAAGCGGCTACGTGACCAACGTCGCCATCATCACCGGGCTGACCGGACCGGGCGACCTTGTCTTGATGGACAAGCTGGACCATGCCTCGATCGTCGATGGCTGCCTGCTGTCGGGTGCGAAGTGGGCCACCTACCGTCACAACGACATGGACCACCTCGAGCGGCTCCTCGTGAAGAGCGAGGGCTCGTACGGCACGATCCTCGTCGTTGCGGACTCGGTGTTCTCCATGGACGGCGACGTGATGGACCTGCCGCGCACAAAGCAACTGTGCGTGAAATATGGCGCGCGACTGATGGTGGACGAGGCGCATTCGATCGGATCGCTCGGAGCGACGGGCCACGGTATCGAAGAGCACTTCGACATGTACGGCAGCATCGACCTCAAGATGGGGACTCTGTCGAAGTCGATCCCGAGTGTGGGAGGCTATCTCGCCGCATCCAAGGACATCGTGGAGTTTCAGCGTCACATGTCCCGCCCGTTCATCTTCTCGGCGGCTCTGCCGCCCGCCCAGACGGCGGCCGCTCTTGCCGCGTTCGACGTCATCGAAGACGAACCGTGGCGCGTTTCCGACCTCCACGCCATTCAGCAACGCTACTCTGAAGGCTTGAAGGCTCAAGGGTGGAACACCATGAAGTCCACCACGTGCGTCGTGCCGGTGCTCGTCGGCGACGAAGCGAGGACGATGGACCTGACTCGTCTGCTGTTCGATCGTGGGGTCTTCGTGTGCCCGATCGTCCATCCGGCCGTACCGCGGGGTCTGGACAGGCTGCGTACCTGTCTCATGGCAACGCACACCGCCGATGATATCGACCAGGCTCTCGATGCCTTCGCTGAGGCCGGTACGGCGCTCGGCCTCATCTAGCGGAAGGGCTGCTGGCGCCCACTCCCTGCTGTTAGAATCGTGCGCGAGCCCATGAGGTGCCGCGTTCGCAGGCCCCGCCGGCCATGCTAGGAGGGGAGCCGATGAACCTGCAGACGAACGCCGCTGCTCGCGTGGGCAGCCCCACGATGGCAGCTGCGTGGGCCGGGCTGCCGATCGTCGTGATTCTCTACGCAACTCCTTCGCTACGGTGCTTCAGGCCATCTAGCCGATCTTGCCGGTCAGATCGTGTACCTTGTTCCTCCGATTCTCGCAGCGGCCTTCACCTGCGCGGCCGCGTGGCTTGCAACAGCAGGGTCTCGCGCCAGGATCATCTGGTCGCTGCTTGCAGTTGCGACGAGCCTCATGTTCGTGAGCGAGGCCTACTTCAGCTGGGCCTACCTCACGAATGCGACCGCCTCCCTGCGCGATACGGTGTTCGACGCGATCAATGCGTTCGCTTTCGTCGCTCTCGTGGCGATGCTTCTCGCTGGGCTTGCAGTGGATCGAATGGGATGGCCACGGATCGTCGGGGCGCTTCTGGACAGCGTCGCGCTGACGACGGTGTGTCTCGTCGCGCTCACGCGTGTGTGGGTGTGGGTAGGGGTTGATGCGATAGAGCCCATGCAAGCGTTGCGCATGGCCACGTACAGCCTCGGCGGCGCCGCGCTGCTACTGCTCGACGCGGGTCTCGCCGCTCGGACTCCCAGGCCACAGTGGCGGCAGCAATGGGTCGTACTGACGTTGAGCGCGGTCGCCGTGTACTCGGTCGCTCTGATGCTGTGGCCGTGGTGGAACCTTGCTGTCATCGATCTCGGATCCTGGCGTGCCCTCGAGGCCGCGATAGCCATCCTCTTCATGCTCGGCTACTACCTGGTGTTCCTCGCCGGGCTGGGGCGGGTGATCCACGCCGATGAGCCCTGGACACGGGTCACGTCAGTCAGCACCCGGCCCCGGGACGCTTGGCCCGCCGCCCTTGTGTCGGCGGCCGTGCTCCTCTCGGTGATCGTCTTGGGGTGGGCCACGTTCGAGTCTCGAATCGGTTCACCCGAGCACCTGATCTATCTGCTCGGTCTGATCGTGACCACCGTGTGCATGGTCGGACGAACCGTGCTCGCAGCCGTGGAGTCCGAGTCCGCCCGTAGTCTGATGAGGATCGACAGGGTGTCTGGTGCCCTTGACCCTCGTCAACTTGATGCCCGCCTCACCGGCGCTGTCTCCGTCGCTCGGCGGTTCGGGGATCGCAGCGCCCTGTTCATTCTGGATTTGGATGACTTCCGGGTACTGAACGAGATCGCCGGACGGGATCAGGCGGACGAGGCTTTGAGACGAGTCGCGCAGGCGCTGCGCGAGAGCAGTCCCGGGACGGCGGGGGTCTACCGGCTCTCAGGTGATGAGTTCGCTGTGCTGGCACATGTGAGCGGCCGCCACCAGGCGACCGCGATGGCCGCCAGAATGGTCGCGGCTGTGCGCGACGCAAGCACTGACGACATCCGCCTGAGCGCCTCCCTGGGATTCGCCGTGTGTCCTGACGACGCCGTCACGGCCGAGACTCTCATCAGGTACGCGGATGTCGCCGTCGCGTGGGCGAAGCGGCATGGCAAGGGGCGCTATGCCGCGTTCGACCACCGAGTAGCAGCGGCGCTAGGTGCCCATGATTCCCGAGAGGAACCATCACTGGACGATGTCGGGAAGGACGTCGCGCGGGCGTTGGTCGCAGCGTCGGATGCTCGTGACCCCTACAACCACCGACACTCGCGGGGAGTCGCCGCTCTCGCGTGCCTCCTCGCGGAAGCACTTCCGCACACGACGGTGGACATCGAACGCCTGAGACTGGCGGCGATGCTGCATGACATCGGCAAGATCGGGCTGCCGAGCTCGGGAGGCCGGGGCGGTGCCCGCCCCGTCGATGCGCTGACAGCTCGCGCACACTGCGAGCTCGGAGCCAGGATGCTCGGTGCTGCGCACATGGACGACATCGCATCATGGGTGCTCCACCACCACGAACGCTGGGATGGATCCGGCTATCCAAGTGGCTTGCGCGGCGAGGCCATTCCGCTTGAGTCTCGGATCATAGCCCTCGCTGATGCCTACGACTCGTTGACGTTCGGGCCGCGCGCCGGCGGGCCCTTGACCCGCGCCGCTGCCCTCCAAGAGATCGACCAGGGCATCGCATCTCGTTTCGATCCGTCACTCGCAGAGGAGTTCATCCGAGCGGTCGGCTCCACACAGGCGCTCGGATGGTCCAACCAGTGGCCCGCTGCATGAATGGGACTCCCGAGCAGATGGCGCGCCCTGCGCGTTTCGGCTGGTGGATCGTCGCCGGGATGCTGCTCGCGGTCAATGGGGCCGTGCTGTTGGCCGGCCCCGACTCGATGCTCAGGCAGCAACCTGCTCTCGACATCCTTTCATACCTCGTGCCCATGGGCATCGCCGGCCTTCTCGCCGGTATCCTGAGCACGAGGGCCCGTACTCCGATCGAACGGTCCTTCTGGGCCACCTTCGCACTGAGCTTCACGGCCTTGTTCTTCGCGGAGTGCTATTGGACGTGGTACGTGCTTGCGGTCGATGCCGATGGGCCGCCACTCAGCAATCCGGTCACGGCGCTGTATGCCTTGGCCCTCGCGCTCTTCCTCTCCCTGGTCGTCAGACTCACCAAGCCCGCCACATACTCACCGTGGCGCTACATACGTCTGTTGACCGACGTGGTCGTCGGCGCCTGGGCTTGCATACCCATCGTCTACTGGGTCTGGACGTACCCTCTCATCGGCGACGTGGACGGTGGGGGCCCACTTGCTGCCGCCGTCGCAGCGATCTACCCCGTGATGGGCGTCTTCATCGCCGGAGCGACCCTGACCACCTTGTGGAGCCTTACGCGCCGTCGCTGGCGAGGTTGGCACTGGGCGGTCGCATCAGCGTTGTGGCTCTTCTCGGCGACCATGGTGCTCTATCCCGTGTGGCGCCTCGAGACACTCAGCACCGCCGGAGCGCCCTCTTCATGGTACGCCTCGCTCCTGGGGTTCGCGCTGCTCATCCTGGTGGGTGCGCAGATCTCTCGCCTGACCCGCGATGAAGGGGAGGCCGACTCCCAGCAAGAGGTGTTTGCTCCCGCGACCGCGCCGCGGTGGGTGGCCGTGGGCTACCCGGTGGCCGTGTCGTGCGGTCTTGTGTGGCTCGGATGGACCGCCCTGGTGCATGGCCGGGACCCGGAGGGGCCGGCCCTCGTGTTCTTCGCATGGACGCTTGCGATACTGCTCGCCGCCCGCAGCTGCCTCGCGGCGGTGGAAGTCGCCGCGTATCACCGGAACGCTCATACCGACGCCCTCACAGGCGCCCTGGTCCGAAGTGACTTCGAATCGACCCTCGCGGAATCCGTGCTGGTCGCGATCGACGCTCGCGTCTCGCTCGCACTCGTAGTCGTCGATATCGCCCCAGCGCCACGTTCCGACGGTGTGCTGCTCCCCTCTGGGTCGGTCCCGGAACTGAGAGGTACTCTGGCGGCTATCACACGCGATATCCGCGCCACCCACGGACCGTTCATGCTCGGTTCATCCCGATTCGCCTACATCATGGAGCAGACGAGCGCCGAGCGTGCTCGTGAGGCCGCGCTGAGGACGTGGCGCGGCCTTCGGGATGGTGGAGGACCGTCGGCGGCACGCACCCACATCGCATTCGGGATCGCCGCGATTCCGGCGTCATCATCGGACGCGGACTCACTTGTGTCCGCTGCGCATGCCGCAGCGGACCTGGCCCCGGCCTCCGAAGACGAGCCCATAGCCATGTACGACGACCGGAATGCTTCGTTGCCCTCAGGTGACGTGGAGCACCGCACTCGGATGCGCGCGTTCCGTGAAGCGGTGCGGGGACTGGCACAGGCGGTGGATGCTCGCGATCCGTACACGAAGGACCATTCCACCAACGTCAGCGACCTTGCTGCGGCGCTGGCCCAGGTCCTTGGCATGACCGATTCAGACACCCAGGTAATCGCCTTGGCGTCGCTGGTTCACGATGTGGGGAAGGTCGGTGTGAGCGATGACGTCCTCCTCGCCGGTGATGACATCAGTGACGCCGGCCGAGCGTCGCTGAGAGCTCACCCCACGCTCGGAGAGGCCATCTTGCTGCCTGCCAGGGTGGAGGCGATCCTGCCCATCGTGCGTCACCATCACGAGCGGTGGGACGGTTCGGGGTATCCTGACGGGCTCTCCGGCGCGTCGATTCCGCAGGGCGCACGCATCTTGGCTGTGTGCGATTCGTTTGAGAGCATGACGGCGCCACGTTCCTGGCGGCATGCGATGACCGTTGAGGCGGCGCTGAACCGGATCGAGGGTGCCGCGGGGACACGGTTCGATCCGACCATCGCGCGAGCCTTCGTGCGGATGGTCAAAGCCCTTGGCACACACGGTGGAACCCAGTCGGCCGTGTTCGGCAGGGCCGAGGTGTAGCGACCCCGGCGGCGGCCTAAAGCCGCATCATCAGCTCACGCACGTCTCGTGGTTCACGTGCAGCGAGGTGTCCGGGTCGCTGGGCGGCACTCGCGCCGTCCGCGTAGGTGGGCGTGCCGTGCTCTTGGTAGTACACGCCGATCGGGACCCGGCACTCATCGGGCGTGCATGCGAGCTCGTGGAAGGAGGTCATGGACATCTCAAGCGCGGCGTTTCGATCTCCGGTGTCCCAGCCGCTGTCTTCCAGCTTGTAGACGCGCTCCCGGAACCACGAGAAGGTGTTGAGCTTGTTCCACGTGACGCACGGCTGGAACACATCCACGATCGCGAACCCGCGGTGAGTCAAGGCCTGCACGTACAAGTCGGTCAAGTGGGGGATGTCGCCGGCGAACCCGCGTGCGACGAAGGTCGCCCCTTCGGCCAAGGCAAGGCCGATCGGGTTGACCGGCTGCTCGAGTACTCCGGAAGGCGTCGAGACCGTCGGCATGAGGTGATCTGTCGTGGGTGACGCCTGTCCGGTTGTCAGGCCGTAGATCTGATTGTCGTGGGCGATGACGGTGAGGTCGATGTTTCGACGGACCGAGTGCACGTAGTGCCCCAGTCCGATGCCGTACCCGTCGCCATCGCCCATCTCCACGATGACCTTCTGGTCGGGGCGCGTGAGCGCGAATCCTGTGGCGGGTGGAAGGGAGCGACCATGCAGCGCATGCATGCCCTGGACATCGTAGAAGTCGGCCCCGTTACCGTGGCACCCGATGCCCCAGAACATGGTGAACTGGTCCTTCTCCCAGCCTAGCTCGGCGAGAGCCTTCTTCAGCGCTTCGAACATGCCGAAGTTCCCGCACCCGGGGCACCAGGTCGGACGATTCGCGTTGGTGAAGTCCTTGGGCTCGGCCATGATCACATATCTCCTCTGAAGTCGATCGCACCTGCGGCAGTGAGCCGCACGGGCTCACCGAGATGCCCCTTCACCGTGGAGTACACAAGCTCCGGTGAGATCGGACGGCCATCGGACCGTCGGAGGTTGGCGTCGGGGGCGATCAGGCACTGCTCGCGAATCAATCCCTCGAGCTGGCCCGTGTGGTTTCCTTCAACCACGAGCGTGTATGCCGCCGTATCGAGGAACGCGCGCACCTCTTCGGCAGGGAAGGGCCAGACCGTCACCACCTGTAGCGCGTTGACGGAGTGTCCCTCGGCCGCGAGCCATCCGATCGCCTCACGCACCGGCATGATGGTCGTCCCGAAGCATACGATGCTCACCTGCGCGCCTTCCTCGCCATGGATCACCGGTCCCGGCACCAGCGTGCGCGCGAGTTCGAGCTTCCGCATGCGCTTCTCGTTCTGTGCGGTCCGATTCGCTGCACTCTCGCCTTGGGCGCCGTAGCCGGATTCATCGTGTTCGTAGGAGTTGACGATCTGCACCGAGCCGACGACGCCAGGTATGGCGCGAGGCGATACCCCGGTTTCGGTGACCGCGTAGCGCCGGTACTCGTCGACGGAGCCCTCCGTGATGAGCGGGCCACGCGTGATCTCGACCGCGTCGTTATCGAACGGATCACTCGTCTTCCGGTTGTCGGACAGGTAGGAGTCGCCGAGGATGATCACCGGCGTCTGGAGTTCATCGGCGAGGTTGAAGGCCTTCCACGTGAGCTCGAAGGCCTGGGTGTGGTCCCCGGGGGCCAGCACGACACGAGGAAACTCGCCTTGTGACGCATGGAGCGCGAAGCGCAGATCGCTTTGCTCGGTCCAGGTGGGCATGCCCGTGGCCGGTCCCGGACGCGTGAAGAGTCCCACGACGCAGGCGCTTTCGCTCACGCCTGCGAAGCCATAGCCTTCGACCATGAGAGAGAATCCGCCGCCGGCGGTCGCGCACATCGAGCGTGTGCCGCCGAAAGCTCCGCCGATGACCATGTTCATCGCGGCGATCTCGTCTTCGGTGTGCTTCACGACAACCCCGGCCTTCTCGCCGTGCTTCGCCATGAAGTGCAGCAGACTCGACGCCGGGGTCATGGGGTAGGCGCAGTACAGACCCACGCCAGCGGCCAGTGCGCCCAGACCGATCGACTCGTTCCCGTCGGCGAGAACGCGAGCCGTCGGCTCGTCGACCGAGGCCAGTCGGTAGGGGAAGGCGCACTTGGCCCCCATCGCGTGCTCGTAGCCGGCTGTGGCCACAGCGATGTTCTGCTCGGCGACCTCAGGTGGTTTGTGGGCGAACTGCGCCTTGATCGAGGAGACCAGCCCGTCGAGTGGGTACTCCATGTGACCCAGTGTGGCGCCCAGTGCCGCGACGTTGCGCATGATCTTGATCCCGCCGGCGTCCTTGACGATCTGAGTGAGGGGGACGGGCACCAAGCACACGTCGTCGCGGTCCCGGACGGCGTCCCCGTGCTCGCCATCGGCCGGGTCGAAGATGATCGCTCCACCTTCGGTCAGCTCCGCGGCGTGAAGAAGCACCGTTGCCGCGTCGAGGGCCACCAGGACGTCGGTAGCCATCACATGCGAGTGGATCGGCCGCTCACTCACTCGAAGGTGATAGGTGTTGTGCCCGCCCTTGATCAGCGAGGGGTACTCGGTGAGGTCGTAGCAGTGGTAGCCGGCGTGCGCGAACACACGGGCCAGCGACTGGCCGGCGGCCTTGATCCCGAAGCCGGCGGGTCCGCCGATTCGAATACGGACCTCAGGACCGTACGGAGCAGGCTGCTGCATGGTGTTTCCTCTCACATCGAAACGGCCGCCGCCTCACGGAATCGAAGCAGGAAGCGGCCCTACATGGTGGTTTGTTCCCGCAAGCGGGCATCACGCTCGGCAACTCGTGAGATACTCCCCAACATGAGCACATCACCCACACCAACCGTCGTTCTCGGCGTGAGCGGCTGCATCGCCGCCTACAAGTCGTGCGAGCTGGTGCGCGTACTCACCAAGGCGGGCTGCACGGTCAAGGTGATCATGACGGATAACGCCACCCGCTTCGTCGGACCGGCTACCTTCAGAGCCCTGTCGGGCCAGCCCGTCGCCACCAGCCTGTGGGATGAGCCTGCCGAGAGGGTCCACCACGTGTCGCTGGCACAGGAGGCTGACGTCTTCGTGATCGCTCCCGCCACAGCCAATGTGTGCGCGAAGATCGCAACGGGGCGCGCTGACGACCTGCTCACGACGACCGCCCTGGCGACTGAGGCCCCCGTGGTGATCGCGCCTGCCATGAACGTCCACATGTGGAGGGCTGAGCCCACCGTCGACAACATCACCACACTCCGCGCTCGCGGCGTGATCGTCATCGATCCCGAAACAGGTGACCTTGCGTGCGGAGACGTTGGTGAAGGCCGGCTCGCCGATGTCGGAACCATCGCACACACGGTTCTTGCCGAACTGCACCGCTCGCGCGACCTCGAGGATGTCGAGGTGCTCGTGACAGCGGGACCCACACACGAGGCGATCGACCCGGTCCGCTTCATCTCGAACCCGTCGAGCGGTACCACGGGTTTCGCTCTGGCCGAGGAAGCTGCTAGGAGAGGTGCGCGGGTCACACTCGTCACCGGTCCGGTGAAGCTGCCGGATCCCTTCGGAGTCCACGTGGTGAGGGTCACGTCGGCAGTTGAGATGGCGACCGCCGTCGACGCCCACTATCAGGCTGCCGATGTCGTTGTGGGCACGGCGGCGGTCAGCGATCTCCGACCGACGCGCACCTACGACCTGAAGGTCAAGAAGTACGACCTTCCCGACACTCTCGAGCTTGCCCACAACCCCGACATACTCAGGGGGCTTGGTGAGCGCAAGGAGGGGCGACTTCTCGTCGGGTTCGCTGCCGAGACCCACGACATCGTCCCGTCTGCGCGAAAGAAGATGAAGGACAAGAACCTGGACGCCATAGTAGCCAACGACGTATCCGACCCCGCAATCGGGTTCGGGAGCGCCACCAACCGCGTAACGTTCATCACCACGAGCACGGAAGAGCAGCTGGACCTGATGCCCAAGCCGATGATCGCGTATGAGCTGTGGAATCGGCTCGCACCGGCGGCGGCGCACGCACGAGACCAACGCGACGCAAGGAGTCGGCAATGAGCACACGAACCCTCGAAGGGCAGGCAAAGCGTATCGCCGCGTACGTGGGCGAGAACGAGGTCTACGAGGACCGGCCTCTCTATCAGGCACTCGTCGAGCAGGCGCGCATACAAGGGTGTGCCGGCGCGACGGCCCTTCGCGGAATGGTTGGATTCGGAGCCTCCAGCCGCGACGTCGCCAAGCATGGCCTGCGCATGTCGACCGACTGCCCGGTGATGGTCTCGGTCGTCGACGAATCCAACAGGATCTCAGCTCTCGCGGAGGTATGGTCGGCCATGATCTCCAGCGGTTTGGTCACCATCGATGATGTAGGTGTGGTCAAGTACTGCGGACGCGGCGACTCCGAGGATTGATCGGTCAAATTGGCGCTTGCCCCTCTGCATGACGCCAAGTAGACTTACTCCTTGCCGCTTGACGGCATCGGGCTGTGGCGCAGTTTGGTAGCGCACTTGACTGGGGGTCAAGGGGTCGCAGGTTCAAATCCTGTCAGCCCGACCATGCGAATGACACGAGGCACCCTTCGGGGGCCTCGTTTCGTATGGCCGGAAAGCAAGGCGGCGGCCCATGTTTCCAGGGCTTCCGGCGCAGACCCTGGCTCCTGGTGCGTGTCTGAGTCAGATGCCGGTGTGTGCGACAATTCCCCGAGACTCGATCGGAGGCAGACCGCCATGACCCGGATCCTGATCGTGGAAGACAACGAGACTATCCGAGCGGAGCTATCCGTGTTCCTCGGCCGGAACGGGTATGAAGTCGATGCCCCGGATCAGTTTGAGCACATCGTGGCTCTCGCGGTGGCTCCGGAGACCGAGCTCGTACTCCTCGACATCAACCTTCCCGTGTTCGACGGCTTCTTCATCACCCGCGAGATTCGCAAGCAGTCGCAGGTGCCGATCATCATCGTCACCAGCCGAGACACCGAGGTCGACGAGCTCATCGGCATGAATCTCGGTGCGGACGACTTCGTCAGCAAGCCCTACAACACCCAGATACTGCTCGCGCGCATAGCGTCGATTCTGCGCCGGAGCGATCCCGCGCTCGCCGGTGCGCGACTCTCGTGCGGGAGATTCGGTCTGAACTACGCTCGCAGCACGCTGCTGGTGGGCGACACCGAGATAGAACTCACTCGCAACGAACTCCGGATTCTCGGCAGTCTATGCGAGCGTCGGGGCGCGATCGTCTCACGCGAAGAGCTCATGCGAGCCTTGTGGGAGGATGACGTGTTCGTCGATGACAACACGCTGACCGTCAACATCAACCGGCTGCGCGGCAAGCTCGACGAGGTCGGCCTCTCCGATCTCATCGAGACCCGGCGTGGGCAGGGCTATCTGATCGGCGAGTGATCGCGTGAACTTGGCAGTATTCCTGAAGGACCGGCGAGTCCCCATACTCCTGATGCTGACCGCCACGGTTGTCTCGTGCGCGGCGGTGGGACTCGTCTCGCGCAACTCCGCGATTGTGATCGTGGTAGCCGCCGTCATGTTTACGGGAATCGGTGCGGCGCTGACGGTCGAGTACCTGCCGAGAAGATCCTACTACCGAGAGCTCCTTGGAGACGGTCGCGGCGCTCGAGCGCAAGAACCTCATGGCCGAGGTGGCGGCCGAGCCGACTTTCGAGGAGGGGCGAATCGCTCACGGCGCCCTTCGTACGGCGAACAAGGCGATGCTCGATGAGATTGCGCGCTACCGCGACCGCGGAACGGAATACCGCGACTACATCGAGCTGTGGGTACACGAGATCAAGTCACCGATTTCCTCGGCGAAACTCATCGCGAAGAACAACCCGTCCACCGCGACGGACAACATGCTTGCGGAGTTCGAACGCACAGAGGACCTGGTCGAGCAGACGCTCTTCTACGCGCGAAGCAACAGCGTCGAGCGGGACTTCCTTGTCCGAGAGACCAGCCTCGAGGCGGTCGTCAACCCAGCGATCCGGCGTCACGCCCGCGCGTTCATCGAACGGCGGATACGACTCGAGGTAGACAATCTCGAACTGATCGTCTTCACCGACGTGAAGTGGGCGTCTTTCATGATCCAGCAGATTCTCGCCAACGCCGTTGCCTACACGCCGGATGAGGACGCCGAGATACGCATCCATGCGCACGAGACCGAGCAGTCCGTTGTGCTGATCATCGATGACAACGGTTGCGGCATCTTGCCCAGCGAGCTGCCGCGCGTATTCGACAAGGGGTTCACGGGCAGCAACGGTCGGCGCAACGTTGCCTCCACGGGTCTGGGCCTCTACCTGGTGCGTAAGCTTGCCGATCAGATCGGGCTTGGAGTCTCAATCGACTCAGTCGTTGGCGAAGGCACGACGGTAACCGTCGTGTTCCCCGTGCTGTCCCTGGGCCCGAGCTCTGCCGGAAGCCTTACGGAATCGTAAGTCCGGTGTAATCGGAATCGATGGCTGCGTTGTGCTGTGGCCGCCACACTCATCTCATGGATACGGACGCCGGACGGGCCGGGGTTGGCCCTCCGCCAACCGTACGGGATTGGTGCCTTCGCCAGGCGAGTGATCGTCGGCGGGCACGGCGAAAGGGCAGATCATGGAGTGGTTCATCGGTTTCGTGGCGTTCACGATTTTGATCATGATGGCGAGCACCGACGTGCTCATGTCCCGGTTCAGCTAGGACCGCTGGTCATGCAAGCATCGGCTTTGAAAGGATCGGCATGGGCAGCGCGCTGACAGTAACGAACCTGCAGAAGATCTACGGCAACCGCGCCAACATCACCACCGCGCTCGACAACGTGAGCTTCGATGTGGCCGATGGCGACTTCGTGGGGATCATGGGACCGTCGGGTTCGGGTAAGACGACGCTTCTCAACTGCATTTCGACGATCGACACCGTCACGGCGGGACATGTGGTCATCGGTGAAGACGACGTCACTCGGCTGACGGGCGACGCGTTGGCCCGCTTCCGCCGCGAGAAGCTCGGCTTCATCTTCCAGGACTTCAACCTGCTCGACACGCTCGACGGATTTGAGAACATCGCGCTCGCGCTGACCATCAGCCGGGTTCCCCACGCCGAGATCGAGCGGCGGGTAGAGCAGGCCGCGAGCCGTCTCGGAATCACCGGCGTCCTGGATAAGTTCCCGTATCAGATGTCGGGCGGCGAGCGCCAGCGCGTGGCGTCTGCGCGCGCCATCGTCACAGACCCGACGCTCGTGCTCGCCGATGAGCCGACCGGCGCGCTCGACTCGAAGTCGGCCCGGGTGCTGCTCGAGAGCTTCGAGCGCCTGAATACCGAGCTCGGCGCCACCATCCTCGTAGTGACCCACGACCCCTCGGCCGCGAGTTACTGCCGTCGCATCCTGTTCATCAAGGACGGTCGACTGTTCAGCGAGATCGCGCGAGACGGCGAAGACCGCAAGGCCTTCTTCGGTCGCATCATGGAGGTCCTCACGCTGCTTGGCGGTGACATCGATGCTCGCTAGACTCGCGCTGCGAAATACCCGCAAGAGCCTCGGCGACTTCGCGGTCTACTTCCTCACTCTGTCCTTCGGGGTCGCGGCATTCTACGCGTTCGGGTCAGTAGAGGCACAAAGCGCCATGGCGTCACTCGGCTCGACGCTGAAGGCCGACAGCCTGCGGGAGCTGGGCACGACCATGGACATCATGTCGGTCCTCGTATCCATCGTGCTGGCGTTTCTGGTCTTCTACGCGAACGGGTTTCTCATCCGACGCCGCAACCGTGAGTTCGGGACCTACCTGGTGCTCGGGATGCCGAAGCGCCAAGTTGCGGCGGTTCTCGTCATGGAGACGCTGATCGTGGGTGGATTCGCGCTCGGGGCTGGTCTGATTCTCGGAGTCGTCGCATCGCAGGGGTTGTCGCTTCTCACCGCAGGGCTATTCGAACTCGACATGACGAAGTACCGGTTGGTCTTTTCGGTAGCCTCGCTGGTCAAGACGTTGGGCTTCTTCGGTCTGCTGTTCGCTTTCGCAAGCGCGCTGAACCTGTTCGGGTTCTCTCGGAAGACGATCAGTCGGCTGCTCAACGCGTCCAAGCGCCGAGAGGCCCGCGTGACGAACGCCTGGTTCGCGACACTCCTGGGTGCACTCGGTTTGGTGCTGGTCATCGCCGGGTGCTGGATGCTGCTTCTGACCGGACTTGTCGACAGCCTCGAGCGAGGCACGATTTGGATCTACCTCGCGGCAGGCGTGCTTGGTACGTTCATGCTGTTTGCCGGGGGTTCGAGTCTTGCGTTGCGCGTAGCCCAGTCGTTTCGCCGTAGCTACCTTCGGGGCCTGAACCCGTTCGTCGTCCGCCAGCTCGACAGCAAGGTCAGCTCCACGTACGCGACTATGTGGGTCGTGTGCATCACGCTGTTCTTCGCGATAACGATCCTCTCGGGCGGTCTGAGCTTCGGCAATGTGTTGAACCGCCAGACCTCGACGGCGTATGACGCGAGCTTCATCCGGTTCGGCAGCGAACAGGGTTCGCGAACGATACTTCAAGGCATCCAGGGCAAGGGATTCGACGTCGCCGGATACTTCGGCGTTATGCACGAGTTCCGTTTGTACGATACGGGTCTGGTGCTGCGCGCCGACGGGAGCGGCCAGCCGCTGCGCAAAGGCGAACCCGGTACTGACGTCCAGATGATGACGCAGTCGGACGCCAATGCGCTGCTCGCGATGCAGGGTGAGCGCCCCATCGACGTCGGAACCGACGGGTTCGCACTCGCTTTCGGCCTGCCCAGACCTGAAGACAGGGCGGTGCGTGACCTGTATCGGGGTGCAACGCCGCGGGTGCTGGGCACGCAGCTCCGCGCGGTCCCGGACGGACTGATCGATCTGCCCGCCGCTGCGGGGAGCGCGTTGTTGCCCGTCATGGTGGTGCCCGATGCAGTGGCTCGGAAAGCCACCGTGAACCAGACCATCCTCAACATCCGTTACCGCGATGACGGCGAGGCCGCCGAGAAGGCACTGCTCAGCTCCGGCTTGATGCAAACCGGGCACGAGGACCCGAGTCGGCCCTACGACCAAGCGGCAACCAGCCGGCAGGTCAATGGCGTAGCGCTGTCGATCCGCGTCACCGTCACCTACATCGGTCTCTACGTGGGTCTCATACTCCTCGTGACCGGCATGTCGATCCTTGCACTGCAGCAGATGTCCGAAGCTGCGGACAATCGGGACAGGTACACCGCTCTCTCCAAGATTGGCGCCAGCGACAAGCTCATGAGTCGAGCCGTCTTCGCACAGGTGGCGATCTACTTCGCCGCGCCCATCGGTCTTGCGCTCGTGTATTCGCTGGTCGGTGGCAAAGCCGTCCTGGACACGATCAGGCGCGTCGGGGAGGTTGATGTCACGACGGAGTATGGGACCGCGACGGTCATTCTCGTCTTCGTCTTCGCCGTCTACTTCATCACGACACTTGTCGCCGCGCGGCGCATGGCGCTTGAGAAGCAAAGGGGCCCTGAGAACTGAGTCCCGTGGCGGGGCGCCAGCACGCCTGATCCGAACGGCGCCCCGCTTCTCTGTCCACGCGCCTTCGCGGGCGTTCGCGCTGCCAGCCTTACAAGAGCGTTAGCTGCGAGTAATCCGAATCGATGGCTCCGCTCCACTGGGCTCGCGACACTCTTCTAGAGGCCACCCACAGAGGCGGCCGTCGGTCAGGAGAGGACGGTTCGGCCATGGGCGCTTCGGTAGGTGTCGCGAAATCGAAATCAGCACGCGAGCCGGTGCTCACGATTCGCAGTGGCCCGCAGTCTGGCGAGCGGTTCTTGATCAACTCGGGCCGCCTCACGATCGGCCGCGATCCGGGCAGCGACTTCTACCTCAACGACGTGACCGTCTCTCGCCTGCACAGTGTTCTCGCTCGCGATTCAGGCGTGGTGGGCATCAAGGATGCAGGCTCGGCAAACGGGACGATCGTCAACGGCGTGCTCGTCGATGAGCGGGTGCTGGGCGACGGTGATGTCGTACAGATCGGGAACTGCCAGCTGGTCTACTCCGAGAGTCGGAAGCGTCGTCGCCCGCCGATCGCCAATACTCAGGTCACGGCCAGCGCCAAGACGCGTCGAACGCCGCGCCACCGGCTTCGCACGCGTGCCCGGGGCGCGCTGGCTATCGTGGCGGTGATCGCAGCCTTCCTGGGCTACCAGTATCTAGGCCCGACGCTCTCGGCCAGAGCTCCCCGAGCACCGCGCCAACGGGCAGAGCGGCGCCGCGACGGGCGAGGAAGGGGGCGCGCTTACTCGCGCCGAGCTCGTCTCCGATACCGAATACCGGCCTCCCGGCATCGCGAATCTCGACCCGGCCCTCGTCAAGGCCTTGCGCAGAGCCGCTGCGGATGCCGCAGACGATGGCGTCGAGATCTGCCTCGACAGCGGCTGGCGTTCTCCGGCGTATACGAAGAGGCTGCTCGACCAGGCGATTGCGAAGTACGGCTCGCGCTCCGAGGCGAGCCGATGGGTGGGCACTCCCACGGGCTCAGGGCATGTGACGGGAACGCTGTGGACATCGCTCACCCGGATGCGCAGAAGTGGTTGTCGAAGCACGGCGCTCGGTACGGTTTGTGCCAGATCTACCGCAACGAGCCGTGGCACTACGAGCTGCGCCCGGAAGCGATCGAGCACGGCTGCCCAACTCCGTACGCAGACGCCTCGCACGATCCGCGGATGAAGCAAT
>CAVYQS010000015.1:0-140334 GCA_963770765.1 uncultured Actinomycetes bacterium
CTCCAAGAACACTCGAGTGTCGCGACATCGACGCAAGACCCGTCGTGCACGCGGTGTCATCCGCTTGTTGACTGCAAGTCGTGCCACGACTTCCACATTCACCCCGGTGGTACCCAGCCACCCGTCGGACGTCACGGGGAGGGCTAGTGGAGACCTCGGCGACCGTCAGCGCTGTCGACCTGGAGGGGTTGGGCGCGCTCTATGAATCGCTCGCAAAGGCCTACGCCTTGGGCGGGCTCGAGGCGGTCATGCGTGACCATGGACTCGTGGTGGCGACGGCCGTTGTCGCCGTGGTCGTACTGTTCCTTCTCTTGGTCGTCATCTTCATGCCCTCCCGCCGCAAGGTGGTCGTGAAGCGCAAGGTGCGTGTCACGCGACAAGCGGTGGCTTCAAAGGCCGCTCGCCCCATGGCTGAGGACACGGTGCAGCGTGCGAGCGAGGACGCCCCATGCCCAGGGCTTTCGAGCCACGCTGGAAGCGGTGGAGTGTGCCGGTCGTGTGGTGCCTGATCGTGTTTGCTGCCTTCGTGGGCACGTACATCGTCACCGGTTCGAGTGCCTACTGCGGGCAGAGTTGTCACGTAGATGACACGTACGTGGTGGTTGCGGTCGGTAGCGGGCATGCGGAGTGCGTAGATTGCCACGAGGCCGGACCCGTGTCAGCCGGGCGCGGCGAGGCTTCGTATGGCCGTGGCTTACCTTGCCGCAGACGAGATGACATCTTCGCCTGTGCCCGTCGACCCGTTCCGTTGTCTGCGTTGCCATGGGGATATCACGAGCGAGACTGTGGAGGGCGCCGCTGGTCTGCGCGTCTCCCACAAGGAGATCATCGAGAGTGGCGCGCATGCAGCGATTGTCACCGTGACGTTGGCCACAATGCGGGCCGTTCGTTCGTGGGTGGGATGTCGAAGCTGTAGCGTGTCACGACGGCGAGATCGCGGCGAGTGAGTGCGAGACGTGCCATGCAAGCGGATCACCCCTGAAGGTCGTTCGCACGGTGGACTCGTCTGCGGCCTCGTTCCGGTACTCGCCGGTCAGGCTGCAAGCCGAGACTGTTCGCGGTGCCACGGCAACGACAGGAAGTGTCTGGACTGCCACAACGGGTTGGTCCTCCCGCATCCGAAGAAGTTCCGCAGCGGTGGGCATGCGCCGATCGCAGCATTCGACGGCAAGGAGCGCTGTTTCAAGTGCCATTCGCTGGCATGGTGTGGAAGCGGCACGTGTCACAATGCGTTTTCGCCGCACGACGAGCAGACATGGCCAGTGAAGCACCGGAGGGGCACGAGCAAGACGTGCGGCAGCTGCCACATCGCTTGGGATAGGCAGGGGAACTGGTGCGACGTCTGCCACTGATCCTTCAAGCACAAATCAAGGAGTCTACGCGGTCACTCCGTATCATTCAGACGGGTGTCGCGTGCAACCAGAGGGAGCCAGAGTATGCCTGAGGTGGAGCAGATCGAGGAACCGGGAACGCAAGAAGCCGTCCGACGAGTCGTTGTCGAGGAGAAGGGCGACCCCATCATCGGCTGGCTCGGTTGGGCCATCGCGTTCGTCGCGCTGATGCTCGGCGCGCTGGCCGTCTACGCGGCGGTGACCGGCGTGCTTACCGATAACACGCCGCGCACGGCCGAAGAAGCCGCGCTTGCCACGAGTGCTGCGGCCATCCGCGCGAATCCTACCAACGGTGCGGCGTACGCAGAGAGGGCGGAGGCGCTGTTCAAGGTCGGGAGAGTCAACGAAGCCCACGATGTCCTTGACCAAGGAGAGAAGGCGGTTGGCGAGGAAGTGCCCGCGATTCTGTTCATCCTGAGGACGCGTACGATGTTGCTCAATCAGGAGGAACGGTTCACCGAGGCCGAGGAAGTCGGCAACCGCGCGATTGCGGCTAGCGACAAGTACCTTTCTGCTCAGTTCAAGGAGCTGGTGGGCAAGGGCCTCAGCCCACAAGGCGCAGACTCGAAGCTGACGGTCGCGGCAGCGGTCCAGCTCGCAGCAGCATACATGGGTCAGGAGAAGTGGGACGAGGCGCTCAAGCTCTACAACTACGCACTGACCTATGAGCCGGCTGCGGGAGACATACTCTCGATGCGGGGATGGGCGTACCTCGAGAAGGGCTCGGAGACATCGGCTACCGCCGACTTCAAGGAGGCGCTCAAGTTCCTGCCGGACGATGCGCGTACCCTCGAAGGCCTGGAGAGACTGAAAGCCGAGCAGTAATCCGAAACCGCGGGATCGCGCGAAAGGGACTGAAGATGGCCGACACCGAAATCGAGACAGGGCCGGAGACGGGCGATGAGGCTTCGCCTGAGCAGTACGAGTACGTAGAGGAGGTCGTCGAGTACAGAGACAACCGCCTTGTCCGTATCCTGATGTCCGTCGTCCTGGTGCTTCTGGCGCTGCTGCTGGCCTACTTGGCCTATCAGATATACCAGGCCCAGCAAGGCGAGGGCGGTGCAACGAACGGCGCGAACAGCAACGGAATGGTCTGGGTCCGGTCCATCTACGGGTGGGGCGATTCGACAGGCCAGCAACTTATCAGGCCAAATACCGTCGCCGTCAGCGCGGACGGCCTGATCTGGACGAACTCGAACAACCGCGCGGCGGTCGCATTCAATCCCGACGGGACCTTCGACCGCATTCTCCAGAGCCGCGCCTCTCAGACCGTTCCCGGCACCGCCGAATCGACCCAGGCGCCCGAAGAAGCCGCTCCGACTGTCACAACCGTCTTCTCACTCGCCGCGGACAACGCCAACGACCTCTACATCTTGGACAACGCCGTGGGCGCGATACACCAACTCACCCCCGAGGCAGGAATCAAGCAGTCTTGGAGCATACCCGGGGCCAACAAGATCGCGGCCAACGACACGCGCGTGGCGGTGCTAGGTGAGGGTAGCCTTGGCGTGTTCGATGTGGCCAAGAACAACCCCCTCTTCTCGTTCGGTACGCGCGGGCCAGGCGCACTTCAGTTCGATAGTCCGTGGGGCGCGTGCTTCGACGCTGACAACAACGTGTACGTTGCCGACACGCAGAATCACCGGGTGCGCAAGTTTGACCCCACGGGCACCCTGATCTGGGAGGTCGGCACGGTGCCCGACCGCACGAATCCTGAGTCAATGGACGCGCGGCAGGCATCGGCGAACGAGCTGTTCAGCCTTCCAGCTGGAGTGACGGTGGACGGCAATGGGCGGGTCGTGGTGATCGACGCATTCAAGTTCCAGATCATCGTGCTGGATCCTGAGACGGGCGAGAAGATCGCCAGCTACGGCGATTACGGCCAAGCCGACGGCCTGTTCGACAATCCGGCTGCGATCACCTACGACGAAGAGCGTGACTACTTCGTAGTAGCCGACACCGGCAACGACCGCCTGCAGGTGGTACGCATTCCGGGTTCGTCCAACAACGCGGCACTGGCCGGTCTGCGACGCCTGTTCGACCGGCCTGTGTGGATCTGCTGCTTCCCGTTCCTGGTGCTACTGATAGCCGCGATCGTGGTTGCCACTTCGCGACGGCGGAAGAACAAGGATGAGGAAGCGGCTGCGGCGGCAGCGGTTGAAGCTGCGGAAGCCGAAGGGACGGCATAGGCGGCGTGTGCACGGGAGAGCACCGCCTAATCCTACAGACGGGAGCAGGCATGATCCGCACGGGGCATGCCCCGTTTGGCAAGGCCGGTGCGTAGTGTGAGCGCGGCCAGCAAGACGGGTGTCACCGAGGTGCCGCACATCAGCGCACGCTTCTGGGCCAACGAGGCGGCTTGGTACGTGCTTCTTGCCGCACTCTTGTTGTCGCTTGCGGTGTTCGGTCTGCCTGGACTCTACTCGGGCATGTACTTCGGCAAGGACCTGATGATCAGGCTTCTTGTGTCAATCTCACTCACCTTGTGGGGCTACTCCGTTCCTTGCAGGTCGGGCGACGGTCAGATGGCACAGGGCCGCATGGATCGCAGCCGGGTTTCTCGCTTGGGCCGCCGTGTGCGTTGTGTTCTCCGTTGGTCCCGGTACTGCGCTGGCGGGTGCCCCGTTGGGCGAGGCGGGGTGGCTTGCGACTGCGAGCTGCATGACCGGAGCGTTCTTGGTGTTGCAGCTGGCGGACGGCTCCAAACGCATCCAGGCACTCGTGCGCGCGACGGCGCTCTCTGCTGGAGTAGTGGCCGGGTACGGACTTCTGCAGACGGTGGGCCTCGATCCGTTCGGATGGACGGTGATCGACTGGGGCTCGTTCCGGGCTCCTTCGGGACCCTCGGCAACCCCGATATGTTCGGCGCCTATCTTGTGTCTGCGCTGCCCACGACGGTCGGTCTCGCTTTGTCGGAGCGCGATGCCCGATGGCGGACTGCCGCGCGTGCCGCGTTGGTGCTCTGTCGGCACGGCGATATTCACATCGCTTACGCGGGCGGCTTGGGGGGGCAGTCGCCGGAGTAGTTGCGACCACACTACTTCTCTGGCCGCTGAAGCCCAAAGGTAGGCCGTCGGAAGCAGTGGTCGTGGGCTTGCTCGTTGCCTGTATCGGGGCGTTCGCCGTCGCGTCCCTCGGTCAGCAGGGGGTTGACTCGAACGTTGCAGCCAGGATCCAAGCCGTTGGCGATCTATCCAACAGGAATACCGTTGCGCGGGTCGAGACCTGGCGCGCCGCAAGCGAATCGATCGCGGAGCGGCCGGTCGTGGGATGGGGCCCCGATTCGTTCCAGCTGGCGTTCGAATCCAATCGAACGCAGGCATTCTCGCGAATCGTCGACCCGACGATCTCGCAACTGAGCGCTCACAACTGGATACTGCAGACAGCAGTCGAGACGGGCGTAGTCGGCCTCGTGGCGCTGGTGGCGTTCTATTCGGCGGTCGCTGTGATCTCGGCCAGATGGATCCGGCGCGGTCCCCCCGATCAGCTCAGGCTGCGCATCACCATGCTGGCGGGCGCATGGGCAGGGTGTGCCGGCTTCCTGGTCACGTCACTTCTGACGCCGGGGAGTCCTCCCGCGCGGTACCTCTTGTGGTGTCTCATGGCCCTCCTGTTGTCCCCCTCGGCGGCTGATCGTCTCGGATCGAGGGCACTAGGCTCCGGGTGCTTGCCGCGTCGGTGCTCGGGCTTGGCGTGTTTGGGGTCCTGCTCGCGGTGGTGGTGATCGCAGCAGATGCGAGTGCTGCGAGCGGTTCGGCCTTCAATCAACCGCCCATCGTCCGCGCGGAGGCGGCCGACGCCGCCCTGTCTGCGAACCCGCTCTACGCGGAGTACACGATCGTGGCGATAGACGCACATGCGAACCTAGTGCCCATGACCGGACTCGCGAAGGATGGGGGACGCACCGCAGTTCGACAAAGCGCTGGCTGCGGCCAAGAGGGGGGTCGCGCTTGAGCCGACGAACCCGTACCGGAAGGCGGCGATGGTCTCCACGCTTCTTGTCGGTGGACAGGACGTCGATCCGCGGCATGCCGCGCACGCGGTAGCGGTGGCCGAGGATGCGTTCAGCCAGGCGCCCAATCTACCTAGCGTATTGGTACGCGCGGGCGTTGAGGGATGTGGGCCGTACTGCAGACGCGGTTGAGGTCCTCCGAAACGCGCTCGCTGTTCGGCCGGGGTTCGGGATGGCGGCAATCCTACTCAGTGAGCTCTACACGGACTCCGGTGATGCAGACGCGGCTCGAGCTGTGTTGAAGGCAAGCTGGATCAACTCAAGGACCCGGATGTGTCGGCTACCTTGCAGGCACTCGGCACACGCGAGGAGTAGCCCGATCGCGTCCTGTATCGTCTGGTCTTCTCGGCGTCGTTCTAGACGTGCGATCTCGCCAGGGGAGTTCATGGTTCTGAGTCGGCCATTGCCAGCAGTTCGCAACGGGCTTCATCTGCGGATCGGCTCGGAAGCCAGTCTCGTCTCGGCCGTCAGTGGTCTCCCGGGGCTGCGCCGGCGTGGATGCTGCGCCGAGGTGACAGCGAGATGCACCGGGTGAGGCAATGAGCGCCAAACGCGCAAAGCGTCGTGGCGCAGCCAAGAAGAGCGCGTCGCCGGCGAAGCCTTCATCCGGGTCCGGACTCGCTCCTGATGTCAAGCTCGTCAGAGTCGCAGTCATGTTCTTCCTCATCTACGCGGTGCTCCAGGTGGCTCTGTGGGCGCTCGTCTACCGCGGCTACTTCGATCCGGTTCAGGAATGGACGGCGGTGGTCACTGGTGCGTGCTCTGTCGCCACCGGCGTCCCGGCAACGGTCGCTGGCAACGAGGTCGCGCTGCAGAGCCGCATTCTCCGCATCGACGCAGACTGCACCGGAGTGACGCTCATGATGATCTACACGGCACTGGTGCTGGCGTATCCGCTGGGCTGGAAGAACAAGCTGATCGGCCTTGTGTTCGGCGTGGCGGCGATATTCGTGGCCAATCTGATTCGGCTGGTGGCGGTGGCCCAGTTGTCGGGGCCGCTCGACGATCGAGCCTTCATGTTCGTGCACGACTACCTGTTCAAGATCGTCATGATGGCCGTCGTCATCGCAGCATGGGCGCTCTATCTTGCGTATGCGAGGCGTCATGCATCCGCAGGCGTGAGATGGCCACCTTCATCGCCGGCGTTCGTGCTCTTGTCGGTGGTGCTCGGGTGGTTCTTCTGGAGCAGCGGCTCTGCCCAAGTCGGCGTCAGCATGCTCGCCGTGCCGGTGATGAGCGCGATGCTTGCGTCGCAAGGCTTCAGCTGGAAGCGGAAGCTGACGCTACGCGGCGGCGACCTTGGGGCTCTACGTTCTCGGCAGTTACGTCGCTGAGGCGACGGGTCTGGCTGCTGTCGCGTCGCAGCAGATCCTCGACCCGTCCTCGTTCCCCTCGCTATGGGTCGTCCTGTACATGGCGTACCTGTCGACCTTCCCGTTCGCCATGCTCGTTTTGTTCGTGGGCAGGAGTCCCTCGCTTCTGTGGAGCAAGAAGAAGGGCTAGGGCACAGGAATCGCCCGGGAGTTGAGCGGCGGAATCTAATGCGCAGATCGAAGAGACGACCACAAGTGAAGATGCCTGCAGCACAGGCCGCCGAGGCCCCCGGTCGGCGTGTTCTGGCGCTTGCCCTGCTTGTCGGAGCCCTGCTCGCGATGATCGCCCCGCCGCTGGCGAGTCAGTCCCAAGGCGTGGACGTGACCGCTTCCTGGGTGGGCGTTTTGGGCGTTGCCGCCGCGATCGCGCTGGTTGCGGACCGCGCAGTGATGCTGCGGCCTGACCGGCTGACGCTGGCCTGGACCGCGTTTCTCGGATGGGCGTTCGTGAGCACACTGGCGTCTGGCCGCTTCTGGGCCGGCCTGATGGGCGAACCGACGAACATGCTCGGGTGGTTCCTGCTTCTCGCCACAACGGCCCTTGTCCTGGTCGGATCAATCCATGGGGCAGCCTTCCGCCGGCACTTGGAGAGCTGGGTCTGGTTGGTCGTGCTGGCTGAACTCCTGTGGGTCATTTACGGTCAGCTCACCGCTACGGACCAGTCTGCGGGGACGTTCTTCAACTCGACGTACCTCGGAGAAGGCCTGCTCCTTCTGCTGCCGTGGTGCCTTCCCGCGCGTGAGACTCCCAGCGGTCAGCGGGTTGCCCGCTACGCGACGATCGCCTTGGCGCTGGTCGTCTTTGCGGTCACGAGCTCGCGTGCAGCATTCGTGCTTCTTCTGGTGTGGATAGTCTGGGCGGTGGCTCGCCGTGTCCACGTGCCCGCAGCCTACAAGCTGGCCGCGCTGGGGGGCCTGTCCCTGATCGCTCTCGGGTCGATGATCGCGATGAGGCGCAAGTTCTTCGATGATGCTGGCTCGGCGTTCTTCGGTGGACGCCTTGCATTGTGGTTTGAGGACGGGGCACGCGCAGTAGCCGCTCGTCCACTTGCCGGATGGGGACCCGACGGCTTCGGTGTGGGGAAGGCGGCTGTAGGCACGCTTGAGCGTGCTGCCGCTGTGGTTGGGCCGGGGACGTCGGATCCGCACAACCTCCTCGTGTGGGTGGCGGTCTCCACGGGCGTCATCGGACTGACGCTGTTCGCCTGGGCCGCCACTGAGGTGGTCATAGCGTGGCGCAGCCGTGCGCAAGGCGGTATCGACATCGCGCAGTCGGTGTGGGCGATCTGCATGTGTCTCGCTGTGGGAATGACCGCACCCCTCACGTTGCACGTCTGGCCGATGCTGGCCTTGATGTTCGGTGTGTCATTGTGGCTGCCGCCGGTATCCCCTTGCTCGAAGCAGAAGCAGCCGATCGGGGGTGATGAAGGACTCTGGCGTGCCGTGAGTGTGGCGGCATTTCTCTCGATCGCGCTCGCGAGCGGGGCGATGGCGCTTAACGCAGGGACACGCGCTTCACTCGAGATCACACGGTCGGGGAGTACGAGCGCGCTGGCCTCGAAGGCCCTCGCGGCGAGCCGCGTGTGGCCCCTGGACGCCTACATCGCATACCTGACGTCGCTGCACACCGCATGGGTTTCGTCCACCGTTCCGGCGTATGCGGCTGAGCGGATCGACCTTGAGGCAGTCGAACGGGCGCGGTCGCTCGACATGCGAAATCCGGCCTACGCGCTCGAATATGCGCGCACGGTGCAGTACTATCGGCAACCGGCAGAGGCGGTGGACGCAGCGTATGCGGAGGCTTTCCGTCGCTACCCGACCTTCCCGCTGGCGCACGCTGAGTACGCGGTGTATCTCGCGGCAAGCGGGCGGACTGACGAGGCACGCGGTCACTTGGAGATCGCGAAGCTGCCAGACGACCAGGATTCTGAGCGGCTGGAGGCCATCAGGCAGGCGGAATCGCTGATTGCCGAGAGCGGCAAGTAGACATGAAGTTGCCCGCCCTGCGTGACGAGGACGGCCTCACCAGGGCGTCGACTGGCTGGGCGGCGGTCTCGCTCGACGGCGGTCCGGAGCAGCTGGTGGACCTGTACTCGCCTGGCAACAGCACCAACGGCCCCACTGACCCGGTCACGGGAGTGAAGTTCCAGCAGGTCCTCTACAGCGCTAGTGGCCTCACCAACGGCCCTCATACACTCAGCGTCCGCGTTGTCGGCAACAACGGAACCGTGGGCTCGGCGAGCCCGTGGTTGGTGACGGTTGACGCGTTCGACGTGACCACCCCTGATCCGCCCGTCGTGAGCACCTCGGCCTCTTCGATTTGGAGCCTCGTCCTCGGCGGGGTCTTCGCGATCGGGCTGACGGCTGTTGTAGCACGCAGGCGGACCGTCTAGCCTCACAGGCCACCATGATCGTGCGGGGCCGGGCCGGGCCTGACTGCAGCCGGTGCGCTCGCGGCAGTGGTCGCGCGCAAGCGGTTCGCCTAGTTCGCTCTACTCCGGCGCTTCCTCGGCCTGTTGCCACATCATCGCGCCCACCATCAGGTACAACAGCACGGTGTAGGGGTGCATGGTGTACAGCACCTCCGTGAGTCCTTGCGCAAAGAGCGTGGAGGCGAAGGCGACGCCGATCCACGGGTACGACCGGGGCCGGATCCACAGCGCGAGCCACAGCAGCAGGATCGCATGCACTGCGAGCCACAAGGGGCCCGCGTACAGCAGGCGATACAGCGCTTCGTTGTGAGGGTGAGCCAGCGGCGCGGTGTACTCGCGGTACTCCTGAAGCACCCCCCACGGGTTCTGAACGATTCCCTCGGCGACCGAACCCCAGACCGCGAAGCGGCCCTGGAGGCTCTCGTCCACAAGCGTATCGGGCATCTCGATCTCGAGGGGCTGTGCCGAGATACCCGAGCCGGTCACCCGCAGCGGTCCGTAGCGGGCAGCAACGAGCGCGACCACGACCACCACTGCAGCGAGAGCGATCTTGGCCACCGTGGAGCGTCGGATCGTCGAGCCGGTGGTCGCGGCATGCTGAATCGCGGCGAGGATCGTCAGCAGTAGCCCGATCACCAGCGCGACCCGCGACTGGCTGGTGATCACGATCGTGACCGCACCCGCGATCGTCGCGATGCGAAGCTTGCCGGGCGGCATGACCATCATCGCCCAGAGCAGACCGAGCACGGCCATCGGCGCGAACATGTTCGGGTTGAACTCGAATCCTTGTGCCCGCGTGGGGTTGACCGCCGCCACGAGCCACTCGGCTGCGACCCGGTCCCACGTCGTCATCCAGACTCCCGGGGGCGTCGAGAACCCTGAGAGCTCCGCCATCTGAAGAACACCTGCGATGGCCGATGCGATGACTGAGATCGCAACCAGGCCGTGTAGGGCGCTTGGTCGGCGGCGCCACAGGAAGGCACCTACCGCCAGGCACGAGAGGCTCGCCAGTGAGGGCAAAGCGAGGGACGCAGCAAGCTTCAGGGACCGCTCGGACCACCCGGCCAGCAGGTAGACCGCAGCGTCCGCCGCGAGGCAGGCGAAGCCGATCCACGCCAGCCTCACGTGGGTGACGCGGCGAACGGTGTCCTTGTCGGCGAACACAACGACCAGCCCGGCGAACAACGCGAGCAGATACAGCACGGGAATCACGACGAACACGCGCGAGCCGCCCTGCGGGTCGACGTAGCGCACCGGTAGAGCGATCCGGTACGCGAACAGCGCGGCCGGCAGCAGCAGCGTCGCGAGAACGATCGCGAGCGATCGCCAACGAGTGTCGTTCAGCTTCAAGGCCCTCCTCAGACCGGATGCAGCACTCTACCACGGTCGCGCTGGCCAGCCCGAGCGTTCGAACGCCGGCCACTCGCATCCCGCCCAAGTCGCTTATCATGAGACCCACGATTGATGCGAGCGGTCACACATCGATGCTCGCACGAGCTCCAGGGAGGCGGGCCGAGACCATGGCTCCGGGGGAACGCGTACGCCCATCGACAACACTCTACGACACCACGCTTCGCGACGGCACCCAGCGCGAAGGGTTGTCGCTCTCGGTCGAGGACAAGCTGCGGATCGCGGCCAAGCTCGATCTTCTCGGCGTGCACTACATCGAGGGAGGGTTCCCGGGCTCCAACCCCAAAGACATCGAGTTCTTCGAGCGGGCCCGCGACCTCACGCTCGAGCAGGCCGTCATCTCGGCGTTCGGCACGACGCGGCGCAAGGACACCGCCGCCGAGGACGACCCGGGCCTGCAGGCGCTGCTCGACACCGGCTGCCCTGCGCTGTGCGTCTTCGGCAAGGCGTGGGACGTCCACGTCACGGAGACGCTTCAGACGACGCTTGCGGAGAACGTCGCGATGGTGCGAGACTCGGTCGCCTTCCTGAAGGCCGCCGGACGCACGGTGTTCTTCGACGCCGAGCACTTCTTCGACGGCTACAAGGCCGACGCGACCTACGCGCTCGAGGTCTGCCAGGCGGCGGCCGAGGCGGGCGCCGATGCGGTCGTCCTGTGCGACACGAACGGCGGCACGCTGCCGCACGAGGTCCTGCGGATCGTGGGCGAGATGTCGCTTGCTCTCGACGTGCCGCTGGGCATCCACACGCACAACGACACGGGCTGCGCGGTCGCCAACTCGCTGATCGCGGTCGAGGCCGGCTGCACGCACGTCCAGGGCACGATGAACGGCTACGGCGAGCGCGCCGGCAACGCCGACCTCACAAGCATCATCCCGTCACTCGTGCTCAAGATGGACGACGACTGCGTCACGGCCGACCAGCTCAAGCTGTTGACCGAGGTGAGCCACTTCGTCGCCGAGACCGCGAACCTCTCGCCCTTCCCGCACCAGCCCTACGTGGGCACGAGCGCGTTCGCCCACAAGGGCGGCGTGCACGCGAGCGCGGCGGCGCGGCTTCCCGAGGCCTACGAGCACGTGGACCCCTCGCGGGTGGGCAACCTCGCCCGCGTGGTCGTGAGCGAGCTCGCCGGTCGCGCGTCGCTGACCCTCAAGGCCAAGGAGATGGGGATCGAGCTCGCCGGAGACACCGCCGGCGACGTGCTCGACGTCATCAAGGACATGGAGTACCACGGCTACTCGTTCGAGGCGGCAGACGCATCCCTCGAGATCATGCTGCGCAAGCGGACCGGGGGATTCGAGCCGCTCGTTCAACCTCGAATCGTTCCGCGTGATCGCCGAGAAGCGCGAGGACGGCCGCGTCGCGACCGAGGCGACCATCAAGGTCCACGTGGGCGGGCACCGCTACATCGCCACCGCAGAGGGCAACGGCCCCGTCAACGCGCTCGACAAGGCGCTTCGCATCGCGATCGGACGCTACTATCCGCGCCTGGCCGAGATGCAGCTCGCCGACTTCAAGGTCCGCGTGCTCGATGAGAACAAGGGCACCGGCGCGGTGACCCGAGTCCTGATCGAATCGAGCGACCAGGAGACCTCATGGGGCACCGTGGGCGTCTCTGAGAACATCATCGAGGCGTCGTGGGAGGCACTCGTCGACTCCATCGAGTACGGGCTGTCACGCCGCCCTACCGAGCCTGACACGCAGGGCTGAGCCCGGGACATTCGGTAAACGGGGCAGGAGAGGACTTCGCGCGCATGGAATCAGAACTACCGAGAGACGATTTCGACCGGACCCGGGGGAGCGGCATGCGTGTCGTGCGTTTGCTCTTCGAGGGTGACTGCCGCTACGGACTCGCCGACGAAACCACCGTCACCCTTCTGAGTGATGAACCGTTCGCAGCGTGGGAGCCCGACGGGCTGCTCTCGCTCGCTGAAGCGTCGCTGCTGCCGCCCGTGGCGCCCACCAAGATCGTGTGCGTCGGGCTCAACTACAAGAACCACATCGCCGAGATGGGTCACCAGACGCCCCGCGAGCCCGTGATCTTCCTCAAGCCCTCCACGTCGGTGATCGGCCCCGGGGCGCCCATCCCGATACCCGACGGCATCGGTCGAGTGGATCACGAAGCCGAGCTGGGAGTGGTCGTCGGTCGTCGCACCCACAGAGCGAGTCCTGACGAGGCGGCCGCCAACGTCCTCGGCTTCACCTGTGGCAACGACGTGACCGCTCGTGACCTCCAGAAGGTCGACGGGCAGTGGTCGCGGGCTAAGGGTTTCGACGGCTTCTGCCCGCTGGGCCCGTGGGTCGCGACCGACGTCGATCCAAGCGACCTGCTGGTGGAGTGCTACGTGAACGGGGAGCAGCGCCAGTCGGCTCGTACCAGCGAGATGCTCTTCGATCCCTACGAACTCGTGAGCTTCGCGAGCCACGTGATGACCCTCGTGCCGGGAGACATCGTACTCACGGGGACTCCGGGCGGGATCGGGCCGATCGTCTGCGGCGACACCGTCGAGGTGCGGATCGAGAACGTGGGGTCGCTCGTGAACCCCGTGTGCGCCTCGGCCTGACGCGCGAGAAGACCGACCAGTCGTGTTGTTCCGCGAACCCACCATCGCGCGCGTCACGCTCGCGCGCTTCATAGCCCGACTCGGCGGCGAGGCGGCGTTCTTCATCGGCGTGTGGGGGCTTGCGGCCTACACCTTCCGCGCGACGCCGGGGCAGATCGCGGCGTTGATGGCGGTTCTGGCCGTCTCATCGATGATCGGCGCGTCGTTCGCGGGCGTGCTCGTCGACCGCTTCGGTCCGCGAACGGTGCTGGTCGCCGCTCAGTTCTTCTACGTTCCGGTCGCGATCGCCATCACCTTCGTCGGGTCGCTGGAGCAGCTGATCGGCATGTGCGCGCTGCTCGGTCTGGCGACCGCGCCGATCATGACCGCGACCGGCTCGTTCGCTCCGTACCTGACGAGCGACTCCAAGAAGATGGAGAAGGTCAACGCGCTCATCGAGGGCGCGGGAGCCCTGTCGTTCGTCCTCGGCCCCGCACTGGGCGCGGTCGTGGCCAAGGTGTGGTCGATAGAGGCCGTCTTCTATGTGGACGCCGTGCTCACGACGACCGGCGCACTGCTGGTGCTGCCGGTGAAGACGCCGCCCGTGGGCGGAGAGCGCCGGAGCGCCTTTGGCGAGGTCGTCGAAGGGATACGCGTGTCCTACGGGCTGCGCGGGGTCCGCTACTACGTGCTCATGGGCACGCTGATGTGGTTCTCGTTCGGAGCGTTCGGCGCTCTTGAGCCCCTCTTCTATCGCGACGTGGTCAAGACGGGGGTCGAGACGATCGGTTACATGAACTCGCTGTTCGGGCTCGGCATCGGCGCCGGTGCGTGGCTGCTCACCAGGCTTCCGAGCAAGGCGACCAGCGCGCGGGGCCTCGCGCTCGGGGCCGCGATGATGGGCGCGTGCGCCGCGCTCTACGTGGGCACCGACGACCTCAGGGTCATCGCGCTGGGGGCCGTCGTGTGGGGTCTCGTGATCGGAGCCACCGAACCGCTGCTGAGAACGCTGATGCAGACCGACGCACCCGAGGAGTTCGTGGGTCGGGTGATGGGGACCGCCCAGGTGCACCGCAGCGCCGGCGAGATCGTGCCGCTCGCGCTCGCTCCCGGGCTCGCTGCGGCGTTCGGCGTCCAGCCCGTCATGATCGCGGGCGCGGCGCTCGCGGCGGTCATCGCGCTGCTCACGCTTGCCGCATGCCGCCTCGATCGACCGCGAGCGGAAGCCCTCGCGGTCCGTGCGCCTCGACGAGGCGCTGGCGACCGACGATCCGATCAGCCCGCTCACGTAGCGAAGGGCACGATCGGGCACCGCGCGCACGAAAGCGAGGGCGCTCAGCTCGGTCCCCGACCGCACCGCACGCTCGCAGCCGCCGCTCGTCATCAAGCCATCACCGCTCAGCTATCCACAGGCACAGCATGTCGGGCGTGCGTGCTATTCTCGGCACGATATGTTGTGGTTCGTGACGACGCACAGGGGGAGTCACCGACGATGGTCGAAGACCGCCTTCGCACCCGCGAAGTCGATGAGTTGCTGCGGGCGCTGCTCGCGCTGGAGAGCCCCGACGACGCCTACGCGTTGCTGGTGGACCTGTGCACCGTGCGCGAGATCCAGGAGATGGCCCAGCGCCTCGAAGTCGCCCGGCTGCTCTCGGCGGGCGAACACTACAGCGCGATCCAGGAGACCACCGGCGCCTCGGCCACCACGATCTCGCGCGTGAGCAAGGCGCTCAACTACGGGGCAGACGGCTACCGCCGCGTGCTCGACCGCATGGCCGGCTCTGAGAACACACAGTAGGGGGCGCGTCCTTCGTGTCTTTCGTTCACCTGCATACGCATACCGAGTACTCCCTTCTCGACGGCGCCGCGCGCGTGAGCGATCTCGTGCAGCGCGCCGTCGAGTTCGAGATGCCTGCTCTGGCGATCACCGATCACGGCTACATGTACGGCGCGGTGGACTTCTACAAGACCGCGAAGGCCGCGGGCATCAAGCCGATCATCGGCTGCGAGGTCTACTTCGTGCCGCACAGCCGTCTCAACCGAGACACCAAGCCCGACCTCTATCACCTGCTGCTTCTCGCCAAAGACAACGTGGGCTACCGCAACCTCATGGCCCTGGTGAGCGAGGCCGCGGTCAGCGGCTTCTACTACAAACCTCAAGTCGACCTCGAGACCCTGGAGAAGTACTCCGAGGGGCTCATCGGCACCTCGGCGTGCATGAGCGGCATCATCAGCAAGTCCATCGAGCGAGGCGAGCCCGAGAACGCGGTCAAGTGGGCGCAGGAGTACGCGCGGGTGTTCGCGCCCGGGGACTTCTACCTCGAGGTCCAGGAACAGGGCATCACCGCCGACAACGGCGTCACCCAGACGCAGATCAACGCCGCGATCGCCCAGATAGGCTCCGACCTCGGCCTGCCGCTCGTCGCGACCAACGACATCCACTACCTCTCACGCAGGGACGCGGAGACCCAGGACCTGCTTCTGTGCATCAACACGAACTCCACCGTCGACCAGCCCGGACGCATGAAGTTCAGCTGCGACGAGTTCTACATGAAGTCGGCCCAGGAGATGGCCGCCTCGATGGAGGCCTATCCCGAGGCGCTCGCCAACACCCTCGCGATCGCCGAGAAGTGCAACGTCGACATCGAGACCGGCACCATCATCCTGCCCAAGTTCGACGTGCCGGAGGGCCTCACCGAAGAGGCGTTCCTGCGCGAACGCTGCATGGAGGGTCTCACGGAGCGCTACGGCGACCCGGTACCCGACAACGTGATCGAGCGCCTCGACTACGAGCTGTCGATCGTGGCGCCCAAGGGCATCGCGGCGTACTTCCTGATCGTCCAGGACTTCACCTTGTGGGCGAAGCGGCAGGGGATCGGCGTGGGTCCGGGCCGAGGGAGCGCGGCCGGGTCGATCATCAGCTACTCGCTGGGCATCACGAACCTCGATCCGATCGAGAACGGTCTGCTGTTCGAGCGCTTCCTGAACCCCGAGCGCACCGAGATGCCCGATATCGACATGGACTTCGACGACGCGCGGCGCGGCGAGGTCATCGACTACGTCAAGGACAAGTACGGGGCCGACAAGGTCGCGCAGATCATCACCTTCAACAAGATGAAGGCGCGTGCGGCCGTACGCGACGCCGGGCGCGTCATGGGCTACCCCTACGGCGTGCCCGACAAGATCTCGAAGATGATCCTCGAGGAGCTCGGCGCCACCATCAACCAGTCGCTCGATGCGAGCACCGAGTTCAAGGCCGACTACACCGCCAATCCGGACACCAAGCGCATCGTCGACGCCGCGATCTCGCTCGAGGGGATCACGCGTGGTGAGGGCGTGCACGCCGCAGGTGTCGTCATCTGCCGAGACCCGCTGCACTACTACGTGCCGGTGAAGTACGACACCAAGGGCGGCTCGGTCATCACCCAGTACGACGGCCCCACCGTGGCCGACATGGGCCTGCTCAAGATGGACTTCCTGGGCCTGCGCACGCTCACCGTGATCGCCGACGCGGTGCGCAACATCGAGAAGAACCACGGGGTCAAGCTGGTCCCCGACGACCTGCCGCTCGACGATGCGGAGACGTTCGCGCTCATGCAGCGCGGCGATACCGCGGGCGTGTTCCAGATCGAGTCGCCGGGCATGCGCCAGCTGCTCAAGCGGATGAAGCCCGAGACGTTCGGCGACATCGTCGCGATCCTCGCGCTCTACCGGCCCGGGCCGCTGAAGTCGGGCATGGTCGACGACTTCGTCGACCGCAAGCGGGGTAAGCGCGAGATCACCTACTACGACGACCGCCTCAAGGAGCTGCTCGAGGAGACGTACGGAGCGATCGTCTACCAGGAGCAGGTCATGCGCATCTCGATGCTCATGAGCGGCTTCTCGGCGGCCAAGGCCGACAAGCTGCGAAAGGCGATGGGCAAGAAGGACAAGGACATCCTCGACCTGCTCAAGGCCGATTGGGTCAACGGCGCGCGGGACAACGACTACGACCCCAAGCTCGCAGAGCGCATGTGGACCGATATCGAGAAGTTCGCCGAGTATGCGTTCAACAAGAGCCACTCGGCGGCCTACGGCCTGCTCACGATGCAGACGGCGTATCTCAAGGCGCACTACCCGCTGGAGTACATGGCCGCGGTGCTCACGAGCTACACGGGGCGCACCGACGACATCGTCAAGTACGTGGGGGAGTGCAACCGGGCCGGGATGACGGTGCTGCCACCGGACGTGAACACCTCGGGCAAGGACTTCACCGCTGTCGCCGGTCAAGGCATCCGTTTCGGCCTCGCGGGCATCCGCGGCGTGGGTGAGGGCGTGGTCGAGGGCATCACCGAGGCACGCGAGGAGGGCGGGGAGTTCACCTCTCTGCACGATTTCGTGGACCGCGTCGACCTGACCAGGCTCAACAAGAAGACCCTGGAGTCGCTCATCAAGGCCGGGGCGTTCGACTCGACCGGCTACCCGCGCAAGCAGCTCATGGGGCTGCTCGAAGGCGGCGGCATCCTCGAGGCGGCCGTCAAGCGCCAGCGCGACCGCGCGAACGGGCAGGTGTCGATGTTCGACATGCTCGACGCCGGCGAGAACGGCTTCTCCGACGACGTCCCGCCGTCCGACGGCGTCGAGTGGCAGAAGCGCATGAAGCTCGCGTTCGAGAAGGAGATGCTCGGCATCTTCGTCTCCGATCACCCGCTGCGCGACATCGAGCCTGCGGTGCGCAACGCCGCCGACTGTTCGCTCGGCGACGAGCTGAAGGCCGGGACGACGTGCTGGTTCGCCGGCATGCTCTCATCGGTGTCGCTCAAGCCCACGAAGAAGGGGCCGATGATGGCCGTCGTGACCCTCGAGGACCTCGACGGGTCGATCGAGGCGGTGTTGTTCCCCACGATGCTCGAGCGCGTCCGCGATCTCATCGTCGAGGATGCCGTGCTTCGCGTGAAGGGCAAGGTCGAGGAGGACGACCGCGGCCGCAAGCTGATCGTGCTCGAGATCGAGCCGTTCGACGGGGCGGAGTTCGCGAAGCCACCGCGCAAGGTCGTCGTTCGCACGGACGCCGGCGCTCTCGTGAACGGCCGTGCCGACAAGCTCAAGCGGATCCTCACGCACTTCCCGGGTCTCGACATCGTCGAGATGCACGTCTGGGACGCCGAGAGGCAGCGCACGGTGGTGTGCACGATGCCGGAGCGTGTCAACGCGGATGCGAACGGGCTCTATGCCGAGCTCATGGAGATCTTCGGGGGAGACTCGGTCGATCACGCGGCGTGACTCGTGTAGGTGGTACACATCGGTTGTACTACAGCACTCTACTGTGATAGAGTGATTGAGGGAGTCGCATCCGCGGCATACATCCCGTACCTGAATCCACGATCTTGTTGAGGGGTCTTGTTCCATGCGTCCTGTCACGCCACGAGGTTTTCGCGACGTCCTGCCCGCCGAGGCTTCCGAGAGAGAAGCGATCGAGCGCGTCTTAGGCGAGGTCTTCTCGGCATGGGGCTACGGCCTTGTCGAGACTCCCGTGGTCGAGCGGCTCGACGCGCTCGAGGCGGCCGCCGGCCCGCTCCAAGGCACCGCGTTTCGGCTGCTCGACCTCGACGGTCAGCTGCTCGCACTGCGGCCCGACGTCACCGTGCCGATCGCACGCCTCGTGGCCTCGCGGATGGCGGGGGATCCCGGTCCGCACCGGTTCCGCTACGCCGCCGACGTGTTCCGCGAGCACGAGTCGCTGCGCGGTCAGTCGCGCCAGTTCACCCAGGTGGGGGTCGAGCTGGTGGGCGCGAGCGGGTCGGCGGCCGATGCCGAGGTCGTCGCGGTGCTCGTCGAGGCGCTTCGGGCGTCCGGGCTCGAGCGATTCAACGTCGCTCTCGGAACCGTCGCCGTGCTTCCAGGCGATCGTCGACGCTTCCGGGGCGTCCGCCGAGTGGAAGGCGGCGGTCTTCTCGGCAGCGCACGACCGCAACGTCGTCGAGCTCGACCGGCTGGCCGGGGAGCGCGGGGTCGCGGCGTCGGCTGCGGAAGCGTTGCGTTCGGTGCCCCGCATCCGCGGTGGGCGAGAGGCGATCGCGGCGTGCCGTCTCGCGAGCGCAGGGTGCGGCTGTGACGCGGCGCTCGACGAGCTCGATGCGACGCTCGCCTTGCTCGAGGCCGCGGGCGTGGCCGACTGCGTGAGCGTGGACTTCTCGGTGATGCGCTCCTTCGACTACTACACCGGCCTCGTGGTCGAGGCGTACGTGCCCGGTCTGGGCGTCGCCCTCGGCGGTGGCGGACGCTACGACGGTGTGTTGGCGGCGTTCGATGCTCCTGCACCGGCCGCGGGCTTCGCACTGGGTATCGAACGGCTGTCGATCGCACTGCTCGAGCAAGGTGCCGCACCCCGGGTGCGCGGGCTCGATGCGGTGCTGGGTGGCGAGCCCGCAGAGGCGCTCGCGGCGGCTGCGACCCTGCGCGCCTCCGGCTGGCGGGTGGCGCTCTCTGCGCGAGCGGGACTCGAGCTCGTGCGCGAAGCTGACGCTCTCGAGGCTGTCGAGGCACTGTGGGCCGCGGGCGGCGAGATCGTTCGGCTCGACCGCTCCGGTGAGCCGGCGCTGCCGCTGTCCGACCCGCCCCCGTACGCGCCCACGACCTCGTGGGCACAGGAAGGCGGCGTGCTGTGATCGCCTATCGCGACTCTTCGGTGGCCAGGCCGCTGCGCATCGCCGTGCCCAAGGGGGCGCTCTTCGAAGACTCCGTCAAGCTGCTTGCGGCGGCGGGGCTGGAGCTGGGCTCCCTGCCCGACCCGGGGCGCCAACTCATCGTGGGGACCGCCGACGCCGAGTTCATCATCGGCAAGCCGACCGACATCCCGGTCTACGTCGCCTACGGCGCGGCCGACTGCGGCATCGGCGGGAAAGACGTGCTCATAGAGGCCGGACTCGACGTGGTGGAGCTCGTGGACCTCGGATTCGGCGGGTGCCGGTTCGTGGTCGCCGAGCGCGAAGATGCAGGTGCCGCCGTGAGCGAGCGTGCACGCCATCTGGGGGTCATCAGGGTGGCCACGAAGTACCCCAACATCGCCCAGGCGCACTTCGACGCGAAGGGCATCCAGGTCGAGATCGTGAAGCTGAACGGCAACATCGAGCTCGCGCCGCTGATCGGCATCTCCGATGTCATCGTGGACATCACGGCGACGGGTACGACACTTCGCAAGAACAACCTGCGTATCGTCGAAGACGTTCTGCCCAGCACCGCGCGCTTCGTGGGAAACCCCGCGGCCGTGCGCACCGACCCGCGCGTGATCGCGCTCGCGAACACGTTGTCGGAGCTGTCGGTAGAATCCGTAGTGGCGGGCGATGCGCCCGCCACCCCGACCGAAAGCGAGTCATAGCATGCTGCGACGCATCGTGCTTGAGCCAGGACAGCGTCTGACCGAAGCGGATCTCGCCCGAAGTGGTGGCATCGACGCCGAGGTCATCGGTGTCGCCGCGCGCATCGTCGACGACGTCCGCCAGCGAGGAGACGAGGCGGTCCGCGAGTTCACGCTGCAGTTCGACAAGTGCGCGCTCGACGACTTCCGTGTGAGCGAGGAAGAGATCCAGGCGGCCGTGGACCAGTGCGAGGCCGAGTTCCTCGACGCGCTCACCACGGCGGCCGGCGCCATCGAGGACTTCCACCGCCGGCAGGTCCAGCAGTCGTGGTTCACCGCACAGGAAGGCGGCGTGTTCCTCGGCCAGAAGGTCAGCGCGCTTCGGCGCGTGGGCATCTACGTGCCCGGCGGACGCGCCCGCTACCCCTCCAGCGTGCTGATGAACGCGATCCCTGCGATGGTCGCAGGCGTCGACGAGATCGCCATGGTCGTGCCGCCGGCCGCGGATGGCTCGGTGAACCCCTACACGCTCGCAGCCGCCGCCGAGGCCGGCGTCACCGAGATCTACCGGATCGGCGGGGCGCAGGCGGTGGCGGCGCTGGCGTACGGCACCGACACGATCCCGCGCGTCGACAAGGTCGTCGGCCCCGGCAACGCGTACGTCACCGCCGCCAAGAAGCTCGTGATGGGCGACGTGGGCATCGACATGCTCGCCGGCCCCTCCGAGGTGCTCATCCTGGCCGATGAGACCGCCGTGCCGGCCTTCGTGGCCATCGACCTGATGGCGCAGGCGGAGCACGACCCGCGGGCGGCGACGTACCTTGTCACCACCGACCCGGAGCTGCCCGACCTCGTGGAGCAGGCCCTCGAGATCCTGCTCCAGGAGTCACCGCGAGGCGAGATCACCGAGCGCTCGCTCGTCGACAACGCGCTCGTGGTCATCTGCCCCGATGTCGTGGCTGCGCTCGACACGTCCGACCTGATCGCACCCGAGCACCTCGAGGTGCAGATGGCCGACCCATACGAGCTTCTCGGCTCGATACGAAACGCGGGGGCGATCTTCCTCGGTCCGTGGACCCCCGAGAGTGTCGGCGACTACGTCGCCGGGCCGAACCACGTGCTTCCCACCGGCGGGACCGCCCGCTTCTCGAGCCCGTTGTCGGTCGACGACTTCGTGAAGAAGTCGAGCGTGCTGGGCTACAGCTTCGAGGCGCTCGAGCTCGACGGCGCCACGGTGCTCGAGATCGCCGACAAAGAGGGTCTGTGGGCGCACGGCCGTGCCGTCTCGCTCCGGCTCGAGGCGATCGACCAGGTCCGCGACGACGACGTCGCGGACGAGGAGTGAGCAGATGAACAGCTTTCGTGAACCGCGCGAGGAGCTCGAGGCGCTCGTACCCTACGACGCCAAAGACGTCCGTGCCGAGGTGGTGCTCGCGAGCAACGAGAACCCCGCGAACCTGCCGAGCGAGATCATCGCGAAACTGGCCGACCGGCTGGCTGACTTCAGGTTCAACCGCTACCCCGACCCGACCGCCCACGACCTGCGCAAGATGATCGCCGATGCCAACGGGCTCGATCCCGAGAACGTCTTGGTGGGCAACGGCGGCGACGAGCTCATCTTCGACCTGCTGCTCGCGTGGGGTGGTCCCGGTCGCAAGATCCTCGATACACCGCCCACGTTCTCGATGTACGCCATCGACGCCGCGTCGACCGCTACCGAGGTGGTGCGCGTTCCGCGCGGCGAGGACTTCTCGATCGACACGGTCGCGGTCCTCGAGCGGGTGCGGCACGGCGACATCGACGTCGTGATCATCGCCAACCCCAACAACCCCACCGGCGGACTCACCGACGAGTCGTTCCTGATCGAGCTTCTCGGCGCATCCGATGCCATCGTGATGGTCGATGAGGCCTACTTCGAGTTCAGCCGGCACACGATGCGCCCGCACATGGCTCGGCACCCCAACCTCGTGATCCTGCGGACGTTCTCCAAGGCGTTCTCGCTCGCGGGGCTTCGGGTGGGCTATCTTCTCGGGCACGCCGATGTGGTCCGAGAGCTGATGAAGGTGCGCCAGCCCTACTCGGTCGATTCGTTCAGCCAGTGGGTGGCGGCGACGGTCTTTCGCGAGCGGATGATCTTCGAGCAGGGGATCAGCGACATCATGCGCGGGCGTGACCGCATCATGCACGGGCTCTCGATGATCCCCGGCGTCGAGGTCTTCCCCAGCGAGGCGAACTTCGTGCTGTTCCGAGTCGAGCATGCGAGTGCGGTATGGCGCGATCTGCTCCACGGGCACTCGGTGCTCATTCGGGACTTCTCGCGCAGCCCCGGCCTCGAGGGCTGTCTGCGCGTGACGGTGGGCACGCCCGAGGAGAACGAGCGCTTCCTCGCGGCGATGGATGAGCTGCTCGCCAGCCGGCGTGCGGCTGAGCACTTCGGCGAGAACGTCAAGGCCAACCGGCACCAGTAGACGCGAGGCCAACACGATGGGAGCTGAACCGATGGGCCGCACAGCGACAGTCACCCGGTCGACCGGGGAGACGGACATCACGGTCACCGTCGACCTCGATGGGACGGGCGTCACCAGCGTGGAGACGGGTGTGCCCTTCTTCGACCACATGCTCGACGCGTTCGGGCGTCACGCGACGCTTGACATGTCCGTGAGCGCCTCAGGGGATCTCGCCGTCGACGCGCACCACACCGTCGAGGATGTCGGGATCGTGCTGGGACAGGCCATCGCGCAGGCGCTGGGCGACAAGGTGGGAATCACGCGTTTCGGCGACTGTGCCATGCCGATGGACGAGGCCCTGGTGTTGGGCGCCGTCGACATCAGCGGGCGGGGGCAGCTCCACTACGCGGTCGAGCTGCCCATCGAGATGATCGGGACGTTCGACACGACGCTTGCCAAGGAGTTCTTCATCGCGCTCGCGGCCAATGCCGGCATCACGCTGCACATCCGTTCGTTCGCCGGCGAGAACAGCCACCACATCATCGAGGCGGCGTTCAAGGCGGCCGCGCGTGCACTGCGAGAGGCGATCGCCATCGACCCGCGTGTGGGCGGCGTGCCGTCCACGAAGGGCGCCTTGTGATCGCGATCATCGACTACAAGATGGGCAACCTGCGCAGCGTCGAGAAGAGCTTCGAACACGCGGGCGTGAGCGACGTCGTCGTGACCGAGGATCCGGCGGTCATCGAGCGCGCACACGGGATCGTCTTGCCGGGCGTGGGTGCGTTTCGCGACGCCGCCGCCAACCTGCGCGAATCCGGTGTCCAGGACATCATCCGGCACCGCGTCGCTCACGGGACGCCCTTCCTCGGCATCTGCTTGGGGCTGCAGCTCCTGGCTGATGTGGGCTACGAGGACGGCGAGTGGACCGGGCTCGGCCTCGTGCCGGGCACCTGCGAGCGGCTGCCCGGGGGCGTCAAGATCCCACATATCGGATGGAACACCGTCGAATACCCGCGCGACAGCACGCTGTTCGCCGGTATTCCCGAGTCGACCGCGTTCTACTTCGTGCACAGCTACCGTCACGTGCCGGCCGACTCCTCGGCGGTCATCGGCTCGACCGAGTACGGCGTACGCTTCGCGTCGGCCGTGCAACATGACAACGTCTTCGCTGTGCAGTTCCACCCCGAGAAGAGCTCGACCGCGGGGCTGAAGCTGCTCGCGAACTTCGGTTCGATCGTGGAAGGGGCTCGCGCGTGATCGTGTTTCCCGCAATCGATATCCTGGGCGGCCGTGCCGTTCGGCTGGCTCAGGGCGACTACGAACGTGTCACCGTCTACAACGACGATCCGGTGGCGCAGGCTGAGAGCTTCGCCGAGCAAGGCGCCGAGTGGGTCCACGTGGTGGATCTCGACGGCGCTCGCGACGGCATCCCGGGCAACATCGGTGTGGTCGAGCGCATCGTGCGCGAGGTGGGCATCCCGGTCCAGACCGGCGGCGGCATCCGCACGCTCGAGACGATGCAGCGTCTGGCCGATGCGGGGGTGTCGCGCATGGTGCTCGGCACCAAGCTCGCGACCGACCCCGAGTTCGTACGGGCAGCGGTCGCCGGCTTCGGCGACGCCGTGACGGCCGGCATCGACGCGCGCGACGGCATGGTCGCGGTCGAGGGCTGGCGCGAAGGCACATCGACGCCGGCGAGCGAGCTCGTCAGCGAGCTGCGTGACCTTGGCATCCGCCACCTCGTCTACACGGACATCTCGCGAGACGGGATGCAGACGGGCGTGAACGTCGATGCCTACGAGGCGATAGCGGAAGAGGCCGGCTTTCCCGTGATCGCGAGCGGCGGCGTCTCGACGCTCGACGACTTCGCAGCACTCGCGGCATTGGGTCCCGACACCGTCGAGGGCGCGATCACCGGCCGTGCTCTCTACGAGGGCGCCTTCAAGCTCAAGCACGCCATCCGCGCCGCACGAGGGGAGTACTGACCGTGCTGATGAAGCGCGTCATTCCCTGCCTCGACGTGCACGAGGGCCGCGTGGTCAAGGGCGTCAACTTCGTGAACCTGCGAGATGCGGGCGATCCTGTCGAGATGGCGGCGATCTACGACAAAGCCGGCGCCGACGAGGTCGTCTTCCTCGACATCACGGCGACGCACGAGGAGCGCCCGAGCATGCTCGAGGTCGCGACGCGGACCGCCGAGGAGTGCTTCATCCCCTACACGGTGGGCGGTGGGATGCGTTCGGCCGCCGACATCCGTGAGATGCTCAAGGCCGGCGCCGACAAGATCTCGCTCAACAGCGCCGCGGTGCGCGACCCGTCGCTGATCACCCACACGGCGCGCATCTACGGCGCGCAGTGCATCGTCACCGCGATCGATGCGCGCCGGGTTCCCGGGTCGAGCCCTGCTCGGTGGGAGGTCTTCATCAACGGCGGACGCATCAACACCGAGATGGACGCTGTGAGGTGGGCAGCCGAGGCCGAGCGTCTGGGTTCGGGCGAGATCCTCCTCACGAGCATGGACTGCGACGGCACGAAAGACGGTTTCGACATCGACCTCACGCGGGCGGTCACAGGCGCCGTCAACGTGCCGGTCATCGCGAGCGGGGGAGCGGGCGAGCTCGACCACTTCGCCGAAGTCGTGATCGAGGCCGACGCCGACGCCGTTCTCGCGGCAAGCGTGTTCCACTTCGGGACCTACACGGTCGAGCAGGTCAAACGGCACATGGCGCAGGCGGGGATCCCCGTGCGTCTGTGAGCGCCGGAACCGTTGTCAGTGCACGCGTAAGGGTCTACCATCGTCGTAAGGAGTAGCCTCAAGAGTAAGGAATCGACCATGCGGGTGCGCGCCAAGGTGACTTCAAAGGGCCAAGTCACCGTGCCGATCGAGGTCCGGCAGGCTCTGGACCTCTCGACCGGGGACATGCTCGTCTTCGAGGTCGGTGACGGGTATGCCACGTTGGCCAAGCGCCGTTCCGCGGTGGACATAGCCGCGGAGCTTCGGGAGAAGTACCCGCAGCTGTCGCAACCGCCTCGTTTCCAGACGAAGGAGCAAGCGATCGAAGCGCACTTTCGGGAACGCATCGCGCATGACGAGCAGCAGTCGTGAGACTCGCTGACGCAAACGTCGTTCTCGACTTCTGTGCTGGCACGGCCGAGCGGATCGAGCGAGCGCGCGTGGTGGCCTCATTGGTCGAGGAGACGGGCGAGACACTCGTGGTGACCGAGGTGGTACTCGCGGAGGTGTTCTGGGTGCTTGCAGCCGGGTACGCTGTGCGAGGCGAGGACGCTGTCGAGATCGTGGAGTCGCTGTTGTCGTCGGCCGAGTTCAGGGCATGGGACGAGGAACTGGTGAGCTGCGCATTTGATGTCAAACGGCGTCTTCCCGCGCTCGATATCGCGGATTGCATCCTGGCGGCGCGGACGCTCGTTCATGACGATGTAGTGATTACCAACGACCGCGCACTGATTCGCGCGATACGGACCGAAACGCAACGACGGGAGATCTCATGAGTGATCGCGAAGCCGACCTTCTCGGCATCGACGAGATGAAGTACGACGCCGACGGGCTCATTCCCGCGGTGATCCAAGACGTCGAGAACGGCGACGTGCTCATGGTGGCCTACATGAACCGCGAATCGCTGGTGCAGACGATCGAGACGGGCAAGACGTGGTTTTGGAGCCGCAGCCGCAAGAAGTACTGGATGAAGGGCGAGAGCTCGGGACACACGCAAGACGTCCACGAGCTGCTCTACGACTGCGACGCCGACTGCCTGCTCGTGAAGGTCACGCAAAACGGTCCGGGCGCGTGCCACACCAACGAGCGGTCCTGCTTCTACCGGCGGCTCTATCCGCACTCGGAGTCGGTGGCGAAGGGTGGTCACTGCGATGACTGACGGCCGCTCGCTCGGAGACGTCGTCGATGCGCTGTGGGCCACGATCGAAGCGCGCCGCAGTGCCGACCCCGACTCCTCGTACACCGCGCTGCTGCTCTCGGGCCACGAGGACAAGCTGCTCAAGAAGATCGCCGAGGAGTCAGGTGAGGTCATCATGGCCGCCAAGGACGCGGATGCCGATCATCTGCGCTACGAGGCCGCGGACCTCACCTACCACCTGCTGGTCGTACTCGCGCGCTATGGCCTCACCCCCGATGACCTGGCCGCAGAGCTCGCCTCGCGATTCAAGTAGGAACCGCCGGTGCCGTCGCACGAGACCGAGCAGGTACCCATCAAAGGGAGGCCCGACCAGCGGCGACGTGAGCCGCTGTGGGACCGGGTCGATGCCAACCGCGTGAAGCTCGCCGCCTACGTCGTCCTGTTCGTGCTCTCGGTGGTGCTCGTCGTCGATGTGGTGCTCCTCGTCTTCGGCGGCTGCCTGGTGGCGTTCTTGATGGCGCGAGCCGGGGCGTGGGGCCAGTTCGAGACGGTCTTCGGTCGGGGACCGGTCGGTCCGATGAGCTACCTGAGCCTTGCGATCGGCGTCAGCGCCTTGGTGTGGGCGCTCATCACCCTCTCACGATCCGAGAAGTGGCTGCTGAAGCGATTCGGGGCGGTCCTCGTCCCCAAGGGCGACCTCGTGGACACGAAGTTGGCGCTCAAGGACATGGCCGTCGCCGCCGGCCTGCCGATCTCGCCGGCTCTTCACCTCATCGAGAACAGCACGGTCAACGCGTTCGTCTTCTCGGCCCACCGCAGGCGTGCGGTGCTGGGCGTCACCCGGGGGTTCGTGAACAAGCTCGATATCGACGAGCAGCGTGCCGTGTTCGCGAACCTGGTGGCGCGGTTGGCCGGCGGAGACACGATCGTCGACACCGGCGTCGCCTCGCTGCTGTGGCCGCTCAACGCGTGGCGCAATCACAACCTCGATGACCAGAACCGGATGATGGACAGCACGTTCGCCGGGGAGCTGGACAACTTCGCGGGTCGCGCTCCGCTGCTGCTGTTCGGGTTCGCGCTCGCGATCGTGGGCGAGGTCTTCGCCTTCGGTCAGCGTCATCGTCAGCTCAGAGCCGCCGAGAAGGGCGACGCCGAGGGAATGCTGCTGCTCAAGGACCCGCAGTCGATGCTGTCGGCGCTCGAGAAGGCGGTTCGATACGACAACGTCGTGCCGGGTGCCGGCGACACCTTCTCGGACCTCTTCTACTGCTGGACGGGAGATAGCACCAACGACGAGAACGATCCCGAGTGGGAGAGGGTGGCGCGGCTGCGCGAGGTCCTGGGAGTGGAGGGCGTGGTGCCGGGGACCTAGTGCAGCAGGCGCACCCTGTAGCCTTGGCCACCGCACGAGGGGCACTTCGTCCAGGCGTCCTTACCGGACTCCTTGTTGATGGCTATGATCTTGTTGCCCTTGCACTGCGGGCACTCTTCCTTGCGAACCATCCTGATGCGCCTCCTCGGCACTGCCGGATGACTGGTTTCTCGGCATTTCAATAGCAACCCTTGAGCCAGCAAATCGGATTTCGCAAGGTTTCTTCAGAGGCCGAGGGCGGAGATCCGGTCAAGCCCACCACTTGCATGCCGGAGCGCGGCGGGTATACACTCCTGCGAAACCGAACAGCAACGCCTGTGACGGGGAAGAGTACTTCAGCGCGATCGCTCTAGAGAGCCGGGGACGGTGGAATCCCGGCGCGCAGCACTGAAGGAATGGGCCCCTGAGGCTCCGGGACAACGGCCATGATGGCCTACTAGTCCCGGCGGACACCCACCGATACAAGGGGCCGGGTATGGAGGCGGAGCAGGTGCGCCGGAGTACCGTCGGAGACACAAGTGGTCACGTCGCATCCGTGCGGCGAGGCAACAAGGGTGGTACCGCGAGAGAAGCTCTCGTCCCTTGATGGACGGGGGCTTTTTGTGTTCCCGGGGTACGGGCGACTCGCAGGTGAAGGGTTGGAAGCGAAGAGATGATACTGCCGAGCAGAGACGAGTTCGCGGCACTCGCCGCCGAGCATGACGTCGTGCCCGTCGCTCGCGAGGTCTATGCCGATCTTGCCACGCCGATCAGCGCCTTCATGGCGCTGGCTGAAGGCGCTGAGCACGCGTTTCTGCTCGAGAGCGTCGTAGGCGGCGAGCGCCTGGGCCGCTACAGCTTCCTGGGCGTGGGGGATCGCACCGTCATCTCCGGGCGGGGCAGCGAGGTCGTCGTCGAGAACGGCGGCGTTCACGGCGAGCGGGCCGACGATCCGCTCCGCGCTGTGGTGCGGGAGCTGGGTGCCGGGTCGGTCGCGCGCGTACCCGGGCTGCCGCTGTTCGTGGGCGGCGCCGTCGGCTACGTGGGCTACGAGACCGCAGGCACCTTCGAGAAGGTTCCGCGCCACGACAACGACGAGCTCGGCGTTCCGGACTTCTGCTTCATGCAGGCCGAGGTGGTCGTCGCCTTCGATCACGCCCGTCGGGTGATGCAGGTCATCGCACCGGTCCGTCCCGGCGGCGCGCCGGACATGGCCTACGATGCTGCGCTCAAGCGCATCGACGGCTACCTGCGCCGCATCGATCAAGGCCCGCGCGGCGCCGAGCTGGGCAACGTGGGAGTCGTCCGCGAGGTACCGCTCAAGGCACACACGTCGCACGACGAGTTCATCGAGCAGGTCGAGAAGGCGAAGGAGCACATCGCCGCCGGGGACATCTTCCAGGTGGTCCTGTCGCAGCGCTTCTCGGCACCGTACGCGGGAGACGGGATCGACCTGTACCGGGTGCTCAGGGCGGTCAACCCGAGTCCGTACATGTTCTATCTGCGCACCCGCGACGTGACGCTCGTGGGATCGAGTCCCGAGCCGCTTGTGCGCGTCGAAGACGGCCAGGTGCTCACCCGCCCACTTGCCGGCACTCGGCCTCGCGGTGCGACGGCCACCGAGGACGGGCGGCTACGCGCAGACCTGCTCGCCGACGAGAAGGAACGAGCTGAGCACGTCATGCTCGTGGACTTGGGTCGAAACGACATCGGCCGGGTCAGTGCACCGGGCTCGGTGAGCGTGGACGAGCTCATGGAGGTCGAATACTACAGCCACGTGATGCACATCGTGAGCAACGTGACCGGCACGCTCGCACCTGGCAAGGACGCTCTGGATGCGCTCGAGGCCACGTTCCCCGCCGGCACGGTGAGCGGCGCCCCCAAGGTTCGGGCGATGGAGATCATCCGCGAGCTTGAGCCTGCTGCGCGCGGCCCGTATGCGGGCACCGTGGGCTACTTCGGACTCGATGGCGCGATGGACATGTGCATCACGATCCGTACCGTCGTGCTTGTTGACGGCGTGGCGTACCTGCAGTCCGGCGCGGGCATCGTCGCCGACAGCGACCCCGAGAAGGAGTACGAGGAGTGTCGCCACAAGGCCGCCGCGCTGCACAAGGCTCTCGAGTTGGCCGCCGGCATGCGCGCTGAGGACGCCGCCGCACACCCCGCGCGGCGCACGAGGACGCCGCCGCAAACCCCCGTGCGGCGCACGAGGACGCCGCCGCACCGCACCGCTCAGGGTCCTCGGCGGGGGCCCGCGCCGCTGACGCGGCTACCCCGCCTGCGGGGTCTTCGCTCAGCGGCACGCCGTCGTCCTCTGCCGGGTCGGAGGCACGCTCATGATCCTGGTGATCGACAACTACGACTCCTTCACCTACAACCTCGTGCAGCTCTTGGCCGCGTTGGGTGCTGACGTTGAGGTGCGGCGCAACGATGCGCTGACGGCCGACGAGGCGCTGGCGCTGAATCCGCGGGGGATCGTCGTGTCGCCGGGGCCGGGAAGGCCGGAGGACGCCGGCATATCGCGCGACGTGATTCGCGGGGCGGCCGAGAAGCGCGTGCCGCTGCTCGGCGTGTGCTTGGGACACCAGAGCATCGCCGAGGTGTTCGGTGGCACGGTGTGCCGGTCTCCTCGGCCCGTGCACGGCAAGACCGACGAGATCACCCACGACGGCACCGGGCTGTTCGCGGGGGTGCCGATCCCGTTCACCGCGACGCGCTACCATTCGCTGTGCGTCGACATCGCGAGCGTGCCGAGCGAACTCGTGGTGCAGGCCACCACGCCCGACGGCGTGATCATGGGGCTGCGCCACAAGACACTGCCGATCCACGGCGTGCAGTTCCATCCCGAGTCGGTGCTCACGCCCGAGGGCGCCAAGCTGCTCGCCAACTTCCTCGACCTCGCGGGAGAGGTCGCGCTTTCGGGCGAGGCTTCCGGCACCCCGCAGGTGGTCGCCGCCGCAGGCGGTTCTGCTCGAGCGAGCGCACACACCGCCGAGGTAGCCACGGTGGCGCAGGCGATCGCGCGCGTCTCGGCGGGTGACTCGCTGACCGAGCAGATCGCGCACCGCGTCATGGGCCAGATCATGGATGGCGAGTCGACTCCCGCGCAGATCAGCGCGCTCGTGGTGGGCATGCGCATGAAGGGGGAGACGGTCGACGAGATCGTCGGGTTCGCTCGGGCGATGCGCGAAAGGGCCACCCCTGTGCGCCCCACGGCTTCGGGCTACATCGACACGTGCGGTACCGGCGGCGACGGCCTTCACACCTTCAACATCTCGACGACCACGGCGTTCGTCGTCGCGGGCGCCGGCGTTCCGGTCGCCAAGCACGGCAACCGAGCGGTCTCATCGGCAGCGGGTAGCGCCGACGTGCTCGAGGCGCTGGGGATCGACATCAGCCTCGACGCGACCGACACGGCGCGCTGCATCGACGAAGCCGGGGTAGGCTTCCTGTTCGCCCAGTCGCTGCATGCGAGCATGCGTCACGCGGCCGCCCCGCGGCGCGAGATCGGCATCCGCACCGTCTTCAACATCCTCGGGCCGCTCACCAACCCGGCAGGCGCGACGCGCCAGCTGCTGGGCGTCTACGACCCGCGTCTCGCGCCGGTGATGGCCGAGGTCGCAGGGCGTCTGGGCGCCGAGCGCGTGCTCGTCGTGCACGGCCACCCCGGTATGGACGAGGTCTCCGCCTCCGGGCCCACGACGATCGCCGAGTTCTCGGCCGAGAAGGGCGCCGTCGAGTCCTACGAGGTCACGCCGGAGAGCGTGGGTATCGCTCGCGGCACGCTCGCGGACCTCGCCGGTGGCGATGCTCGCGAGAACGCCGACATCGTGCGGTGGGTGCTCGAAGGCGAGCACGGCCCGCGTCGCGACGTCGTGCTGATGAACGCCGGGGCGGCGCTACTGGCAGCGGGTGTGGCTCCCGATCTGGCGGCCGCGGTCGCACTCGCCCGCGAGTCGATCGACTCCGGTCGCGCGGTGGCAGCACTCGAGCAGCTCGTCGCCGTGTCGCAGCGCCTTGGCGCCGCAGCGCGGGAGCGCGCGGAGGCGAGCGCGTGAGCTTCCTGACCGACATGATCGCGGGTCGCACCGCACGGATCACCGCCGAGTATGCGGGCCTGTCGCCCGCCGATCGCGAGCGCCTGGCGTGTTGTGCGCGGCCGGTGCGCGACTTCGTGTCGGCACTGCGCGACCGCGCAGACGTAGCGGTCATCGCCGAGGTGAAGAAGGCCTCGCCGAGCGCGGGCGAGATCGCCCCGGGCTGCGAGGCCTCGAAGCAGGCGCTCCACTATCAGGACGGCGGCGCGGCGGCGATCAGCGTGCTCACCGAGCCGGAGTCGTTCGGAGGCAGCTTCGCCGATCTGTCGGATGTCGCCGACGCGGTCGACATCCCGGTGCTGTGCAAAGACTTCGTGGTCGATCCGGTCCAGCCGTTCGTCGCGCGTGGGCACGGCGCCGACGCCGTCCTCATCATGGTGAGTGTTCTGGGCGACCGGACGGCGAGCTACATCGATCTGGCTGACACCCTTGGGCTCACCCCGCTCGTCGAGGTCGTGAACGAGCGCGAGCTGGAGGTGGCGCTGGCGGCCGGTGCTCGCGTGATCGCCGTGAACAGTCGCGACCTGCACACGCTCGAGGTCGATTCGGAGCGCGCACGCACCGTCGTGGCCGCAGCGGCACAGGCGGGCGCGATCGTGGTGGCGGCGAGCGGTACGAGGTCGCGGTCGGATGTCGAGGCGGCAGCGGATGCGGGCGCGCACGCAGTACTGGTGGGAGAGGCGCTCATGCGTGCCGCCTTCCCCGAAGACGTGTTGCAGGAGCTCACGGGGGTCTCACGGCCCCCGAGGCCATAGCACGGAAGAAGTCGCCGGGAAGCACTTCTCGGCGGGAAGGATTCGGAGGCGCTCACGCGCCGCCGGGACTCGGGTCCACGCGGATGCGCGCAGGCCCGGCAGAAAGGGGAGAGCGCTATGAGTGACAAGACGCGGTTCGGACTCGATGAGACGAGGATCCCTGAGGCCTGGTACAACATCATGCCGGACCTCAAGAACCCTCCGGCGCCACCCAAGGTCGTCACGCCCGACGGCACCGAGCTCGGGCCCGATCAGATCGGCGAGGTCATGGCCTCGCTGTTTCCCATGGAGTGTCTCAAGCAGGAGATGTCGCCCGATCGCTGGATCGACATCCCGGGCGCGGTCATCGACGTCTACAAGACGTACCGCCCCTCGCCACTGCTGCGCGCCAAGCAGCTGGAGAGCGTGCTCGACCTGCCTGCCGGCGTGAAGATCTTCTACAAGTACGAAGGTGTGAGTCCCGCGGGATCGCACAAGCCCAACACCGCCATCCCGCAGGCGTACTTCAACAAGCAGGAGGGCATCACCAAGATCGCCACCGAGACGGGCGCGGGCCAGTGGGGCTCGGCGATGTCGATCGCCGGGGCGCTCTACGGCATCGACGTCGAAGTCTTCATGGTGGGTGTCAGCTACGACCAGAAGCCGTACCGCCGCATCCTCATGGAGACGTACGGCGGCATCGTGCACAAGTCGCCGAGTGACCTCACTGAAGCAGGCCGTCACGTGCTCGCCATGGATCCGGACTCGACCGGGTCGCTCGGCATCGCGATCTCGGAGGCAGTGGAGGTCGCCGCGAAGAACCCGGATACGCACTACGCGCTGGGCTCGGTGCTCAATCACGTGTGTCTGCACCAGACGATCATCGGCCTCGAGTCCATCGAGCAGATGGCGCTGGCCGACGAAGAGCCCGACGTGGTCATCGCGTGCGTGGGCGGCGGCTCGAACTTCGCCGGTCTCGCCTTCCCGTACTACCACCGCAAGCTCGAGGGCAAGAGCAAGGCCCGCCTGCTCGCGGTCGAGCCGAAGGCATGCCCGACGCTCACCGCGGGCGAGTACCGCTACGACCTGGGCGACGAGGCGGGCATGACGCCGCAGATGCTGATGTACACGCTCGGTCACGACTTCGTGCCCGCGGGTATCCACGCCGGCGGTCTGCGCTACCACGGCGACTCGCCGCTCGTGAGCCAGCTCGTGTACGAGGGTGAGGCCGAGGCGATCGCCGTCGACCAGAACGCATGCTTCGCCGCGGCCGTGCAGTTCGCGCGCGCCGAGGGGGTCTTGCCGGCGCCGGAGTCGAGCCATGCGATCCGCGCCGCCATCGATCAGGCTCTCGAAGCGAAGGAAGCGGGCGAGGACCGCGTGATCCTGTTCAACCTGTCGGGTCACGGCCATTTCGATCTGGCGGCGTACGCGGCGTACAACGCCGGGGAGCTCCAGGACTTCGACTTCGCGGCCGGCGCGACGCTGTGCGGAGATGACCTGTAGGACGATGCACCGTACCCGAATCAAGATATGCGGCCTGACCAGGGCCGAGGACGTCGCAGCGGCCGTGGCCGCCGGGGCTGACGCCGTGGGCTTCGTGTTCGCGGTGTCTCCTCGGCAGGTCACGGTCGAGCAGGCGGCTGCCGCAGCCGCGGCGGCACCACCGCCGGTAGGCCGCATCGGGGTGTTCGTCGATCCGACACTCGGCGAGGTCGAGCAGGCCATCGACACGGCCGGCCTGATGGCCGTGCAGCTGTGCGGTTGCGAGTCGCCGGAGCTCGTCTCGGCGGTCTCGGTGCCGGTGATCAAGGTGCTGTCCGTTGGCACGGATTTCGGTTGGGAGAACGCGGAGCCCTACCGGGGCAAAGCCGCCGCCCTCCTTCTCGACACGTATGTGCCTGGCAAAGCGGGCGGTACTTCGCGGACTTTCCACTGGCAAAGCATCGGCGAGTTCTCCGGCTGGGCTCCTCTCTATCTCGCTGGGGGACTCTCACCGACCAACGTCGCCGACGCCATCGGCGCACTGCATCCCTTCGCGGTCGACGTCTCGTCGGGGGTCGAGTCGTCACCCGGCATCAAGGACCATCGCGCCATTCAAGCGTTCTGCGCCGCCGTGCGCGAAGCCGATCAGGAGGCAACCCGTGAGTGATCTTCTGCCCAGAGCCGACGAAGTCTACGAAGGACCTACCGCCGAGGGCTTCTTCGGCCCGTACGGTGGACGCTTCGTGCCCGAGACCGTCATGCCGGCCCTGCTCGAGCTGACATGCGCGTTCGACGAAGCCTCCGCTGACCCGGTGTTCCAAGAGGACCTCGCCGACCTGCTCATCGACTACGTGGGTCGCGCCACTCCTCTCTATCCTGCTCACCGCCTCGCCGACGCCGTGGGACTGGGCACCGTCCTCCTCAAGCGAGAGGACCTGTGTCACACGGGCGCGCACAAGATCAACAACACGCTCGGCCAGTGCCTGCTCGCTCGGCGCATGGGCAAGCAGCGGGTGATCGCCGAGACCGGCGCGGGTCAGCACGGTGTCGCGACTGCGACCGCCGCTGCTCTGATGGGGATGGAGTGCGCCGTGTTCATGGGCGTCGAGGACATCCGCCGGCAGTCCCTCAACGTCTTCAAGATGAAGCTGCTGGGAGCCGAGGTCATTCCCGTCGATGAGGGCTCCGGTACACTCGCCGACGCCGTGACCGCCGCCCTGCGCCACTGGGTCGAGCGCGTCGAAGACACGTTCTACGTGCTCGGCAGCGCGGTGGGTCCGCACCCATACCCCCTCATGGTGCGCGAGTTCCAGAGTGTCATCGGAGCCGAGACGATCGAGCAGCTCCAAGAGCTTCGGATCGAGAAGGTCGACGCGGTCGTGGCATGTGTCGGCGGCGGCAGCAACGCCATCGGCACCTTCTACCCGTTCGTGATGGAGGGCGATCTGGTGGGCTCTCCGCTGCTCATCGGTGCCGAAGCGGCTGGCAAGGGCATCGACACCGATCAGACCGGCGCGTCGATGACACTGGGGTCGCCCGGTGTGATGCACGGCTTCTACAGTTACCTGCTCCAAGACGACGCCGGCAACCCGCTTGAGGCCTACTCGATCTCCGCGGGACTCGACTACCCCGGGGTGGGCCCGGAGCATGCGTACCTGAAAGACGAAGGTCTCGTTCGCTACGACGCCGTCACCGACGCCGAGGCGCTCGCCGCCTTCGACCTGCTGTGCAAGACAGAGGGCATCATCCCGGCGATCGAGTCGAGCCATGCGCTCGCACTGCTTCCTCGTCTCGCCGACGAGCTCGGGCCGGCGGCGACCGTGGTCGTGACCCTGTCGGGTCGCGGCGACAAGGACATCGACATCGTGCGCGAGGCGGGGCTGGGCGGTGAGTGACTCCGGCGGCGGGCTCGCGCGCGCGTTCGCGCCGGGCCGTCCGGCACTCGTCGCGTACGTGATGGCAGGCTACCCCGACCGAGCCGCGTCTCTCGCCGCCCTCCACGCGCTCGCCGAAGGGGGGGCGGACCTCATCGAGCTCGGCGTGCCCTACGCAGACCCCCTCGCCGACGGGCCCACGATCGTTCACGCTGCCGAGACCGCGCGCAGCGCCGATCCCGGCGGCTTCGGTCTCACCGAGACGATCGGGCTTGTCACCGACTTCCTCGCCGAGCGCGACGGCTCGGCTCCCCCGATCGCATTGATGACCTACCTGAATCCGCTCATGCGGATGGGGCTACCCAAGGCGGCACAGGCGCTTCGCGATGCGGGTGTGAGCGGTGTGATCGTGCCTGACCTGCCGCCCGACATGGCACCGATGTGGCTCAGCGTGGCCCATGGCATCGACACCGTCTTCCTGGCGGCCCCGACGTCGACACCGGAGCGTCTCGCGAAGGTCGGCTCGATGGGCGGAGGCTTCGTCTACTGCGTCTCGACGACCGGTGTCACCGGCGAGCGCTCGGAGCTGCCCGCCGAGCTGGCCGATCTCGTGGCGCGCGTGAAGGACTCGACTCCGTTACCGGTGGCCGTCGGGTTCGGGGTCTCCACGCCGCAGCAGGCGGCAGCGGTCGCGCGGCTTGCCGACGGAGTCGTCGTCGGTTCGGCGCTGGTGAGGCGACAAGACGACGCCGATGAGCTGCGTGCGTTCGTCGAGGAGCTCGCACGCGCCGTTCACTGATGTGACGAAGGACCGAAGGGCCCCGGGGGATGTGCCCCGCGAGGCCCTTCGCGGTCTTCGTCGTTACGACCGCGTCACAGCCCGTAGGATGCGATACCGGCTGGTGTGGTCGCCGCCGGCTTCTTCACAGCGGTGCGGGCGGGCGTGCTGATCTTCTTGTAGCGGAGGGCCTTGGCTCCGCGCGGGATCTTGCGCACGCGCTTCTTGGCGTGGCTTCCCCACGTCGTCTGCTCGAGCGCGTAGTACGTGCGCGCCTTCTTGTTCTTCCAGCCGCCGAACAGGCTCACGTGGCCGGGCTTGAGCACGGCGTCGCCGGGCTGCAGGGCGCGAACGGGGATGCGCTTGGCGCGCGAGGAGATCGTGCGAGTCGAGTAGGAGCGGCCGAGCTTCCAGGCCATCGATACGAACCCGGAGCAGTCGCGTCGGTAGCCTCGGTAGTGGCGTCGCTGGCTGTAGGGGACCTTCTTCTTGACCCATACCTTCGCCCGCTTCATGACCTGCTCGCGGGTGATCGCCTGCGCCTGAGCCGGCGCCGAGATGACAACGGTCGCCGCGATAGCGACGACCAGGAGGGCCGCACCTACCGTGGTGCGGACGTTCGAGAACCCTTTGTGTACCTGCACGCAGTGCCTTTCGACGGTGACAGTGCACCTCAAGGGCCGTGCCGACGACTGTGCCGACCGGTGCCTTGAGGGCGCCCCCCGCGTGCGGGTCTTCCGTTGCACGGGGGTGCGGGGGGCCGAGTGAGGACGAGCGAATGCGATGCCACCTCTGGCAGAACACCAGCTCAGAGGGTGGATGGGCCGATCGAGGGGAGCGAACCGCCTGCAACCGTCCGGAAACGCCACGGCACGTGCCGAGCGGCATGATCCACGCCGCTGCGTGCTCGCAGTTCGGGTAGACTCGAACCGGACCGACCGGCCATCCGGGTCGTCTGCCCTGCGTTCGTTCGAAAGAGGACCGCGATGCGCATAGCCCTGGCGCAGATCAACCCGACAGTCGGCGATATCGCCGGCAACACCGCCCTCGCGATCGAGGCGATCTCCGCCGCCGAGAAGGCCGGAGCCGGCATCTCATTGCTTCCCGAGCTGTGCCTCACCGGCTATCCCCCGGAAGACCTCGTGCTCAAGGAGCACTTCGTCGAGGAGAACCTGCTCGCGCTCGAGCAGGTCTCGGCTGTCTGCGGCCACATCGCGGTCGTGGGCTTCGTGGACCGCGTGGGAGAGGATCTGTACAACGCCGCTGCCGTCTGCGGCAACAACCGGGTGCTGCAGGTCTATCACAAGCGCATGCTCCCCAACTACGGCGTCTTCGACGAGCGCCGCTACTTCACGCCCGGCGACACCACCGGCCTCACCGAACTCGGCGGGTCGATGTTCGCCACCACGGTGTGTGAGGACATCTGGGTGCCCGGCCCCGCTCGCGAGGCCGCCGAACAGGGAGCGCAGGTGTTGCTCAACATCTCGGCGTCGCCGTTCCATGCGGGCAAGGGCGCCGAGCGCGAGGAGATGCTCGCTCAGCGTGCTCGCGAGAGCGGGATGTGGCTTGCCTACTGCAACATGGTCGGCGGGCAAGACGAGCTCGTCTTCGACGGACGCAGCGTCGTGATCTCCCCGAGCGGCGACGTCGTGGCGCGGGGCGCCGCGTTCGACACCGACCTCGTGATCGCCGACTTCACCCCCGGAGCGAAGCTGGGAGCCTCCGCCGATCTGGCCGCGCGGGTCGAAGGCCCCGAGGAGGTCTACCGCGGACTCGTGACGGGGCTGCGCGATTACGTGCGCAAGAACGGCTTCGCCGACGTGGTGCTCGGCCTGTCAGGTGGTATCGACAGCGCGCTCACCGCGGCGATCGCGGCGGATGCGCTGGGCGCCGAGCACGTCCACGGCGTCATGATGCCGAGCCGCTACTCCTCGGCGGGCAGTGTCGACGACTCGGTCGCGCTCGCGTCGGCACTGGGCATCGAGTGCCGTGAGCTCTCCGTCGAGCCGGCGTTCTCGGCGCTGCTCGACACCCTCGCGACCGCGTTCGAGGGGCGTGAGCCCGACGTCACCGAGGAGAACCTGCAGGCCCGCGTGCGCGGCACTCTGCTGATGGCGCTGTCCAACAAGTTCGGGTGGCTCACGCTGGCCACCGGCAACAAGAGCGAGTTGTCGGTCGGGTACAGCACGCTCTACGGCGACATGGTGGGCGGCTTCGCGCCGATCAAGGACGTCTTCAAGACGCGCGTCTACGATCTGGCCAGATGGCGCAACGAACGGTCCGACGGCCCCGTGATCCCGCTCGCGATCATCGACAAGGCGCCGTCGGCGGAGCTGCGCCCCGAACAGACCGACCAGGACTCCTTGCCGCCGTATCCGGTCCTCGACGCGATCCTGACCCACTACGTGGAGAAGGACGGCAGCCGAGACGACATCGTGGCGATGGGTTTCCCCGGCGAGCTGGTGGACCGCGTGATCCGCCTGACCGACATCGCCGAGTACAAGCGACGCCAAGGGCCGATGGGAGTCAAGATCACCCCCAAAGCCTTCGGGAAGGACCGCCGGATGCCCGTCACCAACCGCTACAGAGGGTGACGTGTTCACGGTCGAGCTCGTAGACGAGTCATGGGCACGCGACGCCGAGCTGGCGGCGCTGCTCTACGACGAACTGTATCGGGACTTCGGGGTGCCCCCGGATGCCGAGTGGAGGCATGAGGAGTCCGGCTCGGTCACCGTCGTCGCTCTCGGGCGCGCGGGGGAGCTTCTCGGCAGCGCGCGGTTGCTGCCAGGAGCCGGCGAACCCTCTCGACAGGTGCGGCAGGTGGTGGTCTCGCGTACGACCCGCGAGGCGGGTATCGGTCGCGCGTCTGATGTCTGCGCTTGAGCGCACAGCGGCCGGGCAGGGCGCGAGCCAGGTGTGGCTCAACGCTCGCGACACCGCGATCGACTTCTACCTGCGGCTGGGCTACGCGCCTTTCGGCGAGTCGTTCGTGAGTGAGCTGACCGGAATCCCTCACATCGGCATGCGCAAGGCCCTCTGAACACGCCGCGAAGGGGTCGTGGCTTCTGGCGCCCTGCGCCCGCATCGCGTACCCTGATTGGTGGCTCGAAATGCCGGGGCGAAGCAGCCTCGGCCACGCCGTCGATGACGACGATCCGAGGGAGGGTACGACCCATGCCGAGCATCACCCGTGACCAGGTTCGCGTGCCTGCCGACGTACCGGCAGAGGCTCGCGAGACCTACGTCGACAACTACCTGAAGGCCACCCACGGCACCGGACGCCTCATGTTGTTCGCGTGCGACCAGAAGATCGAGCACCTCAACGACGACTTCTACGGGGAGGGAATCGACACCGCCGACAGCGAGCCCGAGCACCTCTTCCGTATCGGTTCCCAAGGCGTGTGCGGGGTCCTTGCGGGCCAGCGGGGCCTGGTCGCTGCGTACGCGAACGACTATCCCGACATCAACTACCTCGTGAAGATCAACAGCAAGACGCACCTGGTCAAGACGAGCCAGGATCCCGCCAAGCATCAGGACGACCCTTACTCGCCGCAGCTCTACGGCATCGAGACGGTTCTCGACCTGCGTGACAACGGCGTCAACGTGGTCGGCATCGGTTACACGATCTACATCGGCAGCGAGTACGAGTCGCAGATGATGGCCGAAGCGGGTCAGCTCATCGCCGACGCCCACTCGCAGGGCCTCCTCGCGGTCCTGTGGATGTATCCGCGCGGCAAGGCCGTGGCCAACGAGAAGGACGCACACCTGATCGCGGGCGCCGCCGGCACCGCGCTGTGCCTGGGAGCTGACTTCGTCAAGGTCAATCCGCCGAAGGGCGACGAAACGGGCTCCTCGGCTGAGAAGCTCAAAGAGGCGTCGGCGGCCTCGGGTCGCACCGGCCTCGTGTGCGCCGGCGGCTCGACCGTCGAGGCGAACGTGTTCCTGCAGCAGCTGTGGGACCAGATCCACGTGGGCGGCGCCACAGGCAACGCGACAGGCCGCAACATCCATCAGCGCTCGCTCGATGAGGCCGTACGGCTCACGAAGGCGATCAGTGCCATCACGCTGAGCGACTGGAGTGTCGCCGACGCCGAGGCCGTCTTCAACGGCGAGAAGGATTACACCGGCGCATAGTCGCGGGTCAACGACATACCGACCGTACCCGCGGCACCGTCTGGATCTCGAAGGCGGTGCCGCGAGCCGCTTCGTTCGAGCGTCTCGACCGGTCGGTACAACAGGGAGAGAGCACGACACCGCATGCCGATATCTGATTGGTTCACCGCGAGGGAGCACAGGCGCTACACCCAGCTCAGTGAAGAGCCCGGTGTAGCGGCAGCGGCCGACGTACCCGATGGTGTCTGGGTCAAGTGCGAGGGCTGCAAGCACGCCCTCTACGAGGGAGAACTGGTCGAGGACTTGCGCGTGTGCCGCTACTGCGGTCACCACTTCGACCTGACAGCTCCACAGCGCATCGAGATGCTCTCCGACCCCGGCACGTTCGTCGAGTTCGACGGGGACCTTGCGCCCTGTGATCCGCTGGGCTTCGTCGCGGCGAAGTCGTACGGCGAGTCGCTCGATGGCGCCCGGGCCAAGTCGGGTCTCAACGAAGCCGTCATCACCGGCGACGCCGCGATCGAAGGCATCGACGTGGTGCTCGCGGCGATGGACTTCCGCTTCATCGGGGCGTCGATGGGCTCGGTCGTCGGCGAGAAGATCACGCGCGCCTTCGAGCGTGCTACGGCGGCCGGCAAGCCGATCGTCATCGTCACCGCCTCAGGGGGCGCGCGCATGCAAGAGGGCATGCTCTCGCTCATGCAGATGGCGAAGACGAGCGCGGCCGCGCAGCGCCACGCTGACGCGGGACTCGCGTATGTCTCGATCCTGACCAACCCCACCTATGGCGGTGTGACGGCCTCGTTCGCGGTGCTGGGTGACGTGCTGGTCGCTGAGCCGGGAGCGATGATCGGTTTCGCCGGTCCGCGCCTGGTGGAGCAGACCATCCGGCAGAAGCTTCCCAAGGGGTTCCAGACCGCTGAGTTCATGATGAGGCACGGCATGGTCGACGAGGTCGTCGCACGCGGTCAGCTCAAGGAGCACGTGGGCACGTTGCTCGGCTACCTTCGCCCCGTCTCGGCGTCGAGGGGGTCAGGTAGATGACCCGCCGGCATGTGATGGACTTCGAGCGGCCGCTCTTCGAGCTCGAGGAGAAGATCGCCGAGCTGCGTCGGCTCGATGTCTCCTCGAATCCCGAGCTGGCCGCGGAGATCGAAGAACTCGCGCACGAGATCGAGCGGCTTCACGAGCAGACGTATCTGAATCTCGAGCCGTGGGACCGTGTGCAGATATCTCGCCACCCCCAACGCCCCAAGACAGAGGAGTACCTGGAGGTTCTCTTCGATGACGTCGTGGAGCTGCATGGCGACCGAACCTACGGTGACGACGAGGCGATCTTCGCCGGGCTCGGCACCATCGGCGGCCGGAAGGTCGCAGTCCTGGGACACCGCAAGGGGACCGACACCAAGTCCAACGTACGGCGCAACTTCGGCTCGCCTCATCCCGAGGGCTATCGCAAGGCCATGCGGGTCATGCGCCTCGCCGAGAAGTTCGGCCTGCCCCTCGTGACCTTCCTCGATACCGCAGGAGCCTACCCCGGGATCGAAGCCGAAGAGCGCGGACAGGCGCTTGCGATCGCGGAGTCGCTCGCGCTGCTGTCGGCCGTGCGCGTTCCTGTCGTGGTCGTGGGAATCGGGGAAGGCGGAAGCGGCGGCGCGCTGGCCATCGGCTTCGGCGACCGCATGGTGATGCTCGAGAACGCGTACTACTCGGTGATCAGCCCCGAGATGTGTTCGAGCATCCTGTACAAGGATCCCACGCAGGCCCGCACCGCTGCGTCGTGCCTCAAGATGACCGGCCCGGACCTCATGGAACTCGGCATCGTCGACGAAGTCGTCCCGGAACCGCTCGGCGGTGCGCATCGCGATCCGGCCGCCGTGTTCGCGGCGGTGGGGGTCACCATCGAGCGCGCGCTGGAGGAGCTTTCGGGTATCGACCCAACAGAGCTGGTGGCGTCGCGCTACGAGCGTCTGCGTGCGATCGGGGAGTTCTGCTCGGTCGATGAGGGGTGAGACCATGAACCGATTCACCGGCCGCGTCGGTGTGCTCACGAGCGGTGGCGATGCACCGGGCATGAACGCCGCCATCCGCGCGGTGGTCCGGATGGCCGCTTCCTTGGGCGTCGAGGTCGTGGGTATCGAGCGAGGTTACGAAGGCCTGCTCGAGCAGGACTTCCGGCCCCTGGGTGTCGGCGACGTCGGCGGCATTCTCGATCGGGGCGGGACCTTCCTGGGAACGTCACGTTCCGCGCGATTCCAGGAGCCCGAGGGCACCGCGCTCGCTGCCCGGATTCTGAAAGAGAACGGCACCTCGGGGCTGGTCGTGATCGGTGGCGACGGATCGTACCGCGGCGCGAAGGCGTTGTCGGAACTCGGGATCGCGACCGTCGGGTTGCCCGGGACCATCGATAACGACGTCTCCGGCACCGACACGTCCATCGGGTTCGACACCGCCCTCAATACGATCTGCGATGCGGTCTCGAAAGTGCGCGATACCGCCTCGAGCCATGAGCGGACGTTCGTCATCGAGGTCATGGGCCGCAGCTGCGGTCTGCTTGCGACCTACGCCGGTGTCGCGTGCGGGGCAGACAGTATCCTCGTGCCCGAGGTGGAGTGGAGTATCGAAGACGTCTGTTCGCAGGTGGCCTTCGGTATCTCCCGGGGCAAGAAGCACTCGATCATCGTCGTCTCAGAAGGCGCGGGGCATGCATTCGCGCTTGCAGAGGAGCTCTCCGGCGCATGCGGCCGCAACGTGCGCGCTACCGTACTCGGGCATGTTCAGCGAGGCGGGTCGCCCTCGGCGTTCGACCGGATCCTCGCCAGTCGCATGGGCGCCAAGGCCGTCCAGGCGTTGGCCGACGGCGAGAGCGGCGTTGCGGTGGGCCTTGTCCACTCGGATGTGAAGACCTATCCGCTGCCCGACGCGTATTCTTGCCAACACACGATGCGCCCCTCGATGTGGGAGCTGGCGAGCATTCTGGCGCGCTGAGCCGAATACCACCACCTGATTTCAGGAGACCCGATGTACCAACTCTTCCGGGAGGTCGGTCGCGATCTGTTCGTGGCCGGTCACGTCACCGCCCGTCACGGCAACCTCTCCGTGCGCGACGGCGACCGCATCTTCATCACGCGCAGCGGCTCGATGCTGTCTCGGCTGGAGCCCTCCGACATCATCGAGACGACGATGACCGCGGGGCCGAGCGATGAGGGCGCCAGTCGTGAACTGGTCGTGCACCGCGCCGTCTACCTCGCGACCGATGCACGGCGATCTGTCACGCGCACCCGCCCCACACGATGTTCCGTTCGCTCATAGAAGACGAGATCCGTCCTGTCGATTCCGAGGCGCGCTTCGTGATCGGTGAGGCGGTCCCGGTGCTGGTCCCCACCGTCAAGATCGGCTCTGACGAGGCGGCGGTCATGCTCGCCGACGCATTGCAGCGCGTGCCGGTGGGAGTGCTCCGTACCCACGGGCCGTTCGCGGTGGGCGAGACGCTGTGGGACGCATGGGGGATCATCGGCGTACTCGAGGAGTCGTGCCACATCCTTGACCTGTGCGACAGCGTGGGCAAGCCGCTGCTCTAGGAGCCGAGAACTGCCCCACGCGCCTCTCCTGCGCGGGGTCATCTGATAGCATTGACGGGCGAATCCACCGCAGCGCGTTCAGCGCCGCGAGCCTGCTGCAGAGACGCCGGTCAACGAAAGGTCGATCAGCCATGTCATGGGGTCTTGAGAACCGCCTCTCCCGAATCATCCGCCCGCACGACGGCCGCACGGTCATGCTCGCGATCGACCACGGCTACTTCCTCGGCCCCACCAGCGGGCTCGAGTGTCCCGGCCCGCTCGTCGACACGCTGGCGCCCTACGCCGACACGCTCATGCTGACCCGCGGAGTGCTGCGCCAGACCGTCAAGACCTCGATGGAGACGCCGATCGTCTTGCGCGTGTCGGGAGGCAACAGCGTCCTGGAGGACGACCTCTCCAACGAGACGATCATCACCTCGATCGAGGAGTGCATACGGCTCAACGCGGCCGGCATGGCGCTGTCGATCTTCGTGGGCTCGTCCGGACAGCACCAGACGATCAAGAACCTCGCGAAGCTCGTCGACCAAGGTGAGCGCTATGGGATCCCCGTGCTCGCGGTGACCGCCGTGGGCAAGGACATGGTTCGCGATGCGCGCTACCTCGGACTGGCCTGCCGCATCGCAGCCGAGATGGGTGCTCACATCGTCAAGACGTACTACTGCGACGACTTCGAGCGTGTCGTGGGATGTACGCCGGTCCCGATCGTCATCGCGGGTGGCAAGAAGCTTCCCGAGCGCGAGGCGCTCGAACTCACGTACAACGGCATCTCGCACGGCGCGTCCGGCGTCGACATGGGCCGCAACATCTTCCAGTCGGACTCACCGGTCGGCATGATCAAGGCCGTGCGCGCCATCGTCCACGGCGGCGCGACCGTCGACGACGCGTACGCGGTCTACATGGACGAGAAGTCCGCGACGGGGACGGCCGCTCCCGGGATCGCCTCCGATGCTTCGGACGAGCGCAAGATCTAGCCCGGTCCACTCCCCGAAGAGAAGGAACCGTTGACGTGTCGCGCACCATGAGAGCCGGCGTCTACTACAACAACTCCGACGTCCGCGTCGAGGACCGGACCGTGCCCGGCATCGGGCCGGGCGAAGTGCTGATGCGCGTGCACGCCTCGGGAATCTGCGGTTCCGACGTGCTCGAGTGGTACCGCGTTCCCAAGGCTCCGATCGTGCTGGGCCATGAAGTCGCGGGCGACATCGTCGAGGTGGGCGAGGGCGTCGAATCGGTGAAGGTGGGCGACCGCGTCGCGGTCAGCCATCACGTGCCGTGCAACGCGTGCCCTCAGTGTCTCTCCGGCTTCCACACAGCGTGCCACACGCTCCACACCACGAACTTCGATCCCGGCGGCTTCGCCGAGTACGTGAGGGTGCCCGCGTTGCAGACCGATCGCGGCATCCTGGTGCTGCCCGGTTCGGTCAGCTACGAGGCCGGGACCTTCGTCGAGCCGCTCGGCTGCGTCGTGCGCGCTCAGACGCGCGCGGGTGTGCGTCCGGGCTCGACCGTGCTCGTCATCGGCAGCGGCATCTCGGGGCTGCTGCACATCCGGCTCGCGGCCGCGCTGGGTGCCGGCCGGGTCTTCGCCACCGACGTGAGCCCCTACCGCCTCCAGTGGGCCGAGAAGAGCGGAGCGCACGCCGCCTTCGACGCCATCGAGGCCGGAGACGACCTGCCGCGTCTGCTGCGGGAGGCGAACGGCGGACGCCTCGCCGATCTCGTCATCCTGTGCACCGGTGCGGCGTCGGCGATCGATCAGGGGCTCGCGTGCCTTGAGAACGGGGCCACGTTCGTCGTGTTCGCGGTGCCCGCTCCCGGTCAGAACCACCCCATGCCCCTCAACGAGCTCTGGCGACGCGAGGTGACCGTGCGTACAGCCTACGGTGCGGCACCAAGCGACCTGCAGACCGCACTCGACCTGATCGCCGCCGGTCGCGTCGGGGTCGACGACCTCGTGACCCACCGGTTGCCGCTCGACCGCATCGCTGAAGGCTTCAAGCTGGTCGCCGACGCATCGGAGTCGGTGAAGGTCGTCATCGAACTGTGACGCCGGACGATGCCGGCGGCGCACGAAGGGGCTTGTGATGACCCAGTACGGCAACCACCCGCATGCGTCCATCCTCGAGCAGCTGGCGGGCGCGGAGTCGCAGTTCCTCACGCGGGGACGCGACCGCGGTGACGATCTCGAGAGTGCGGTGCGCGTCTTCCTCGAGTTCCTGCGCGGTATGGAGCTCATGGACATCGGCCGGCCCGTCGTGACCGTCTTCGGCTCGGCGCGATTCGATGAGGACCACCGCTACTACAAGTTGGCGCGGAGCCTGGGACAGCGGCTCGCCGAGAACGGCTTCGCGGTGATGACCGGTGCCGGACCCGGCATCATGGAGGCCGCCAACCGCGGGTGCAAGGAGGCCGGCGGACTGTCGCTCGGCGCCAACATCCACCTTCCTCACGAGCAGAAGCCCAACGCCTACGTGGACCGTTACGTCGAGTTCGAGCACTTCTTCGTGCGCAAGGTGATGCTCGTGAAGTACTCCTGCGCATTCGTGGCGATGCCCGGAGGCTTCGGCACCCTCGACGAGGTGTTCGAGACCCTCACGCTCATGCAGACAGGAAAGATCGAAGCGTTTCCCGTGGTGTGCATGGGGACCGAGTTCTGGCACGAGATGAATGACTTCCTGGCCAACACCCTCGTCACCGAGAAGACCATCGCGCCCGAGGACCTCGAGCTGTTGCATTACACCAACGACTGCGCCGACGCCGCGCGCTACATCCTCGAACACCCGCGGGGCTGCTCGAACCACGCCGGCTGACGGGCGCCGCCCGTCGTCGAGCGTCCAGACGCGCGCTACTGCCACAGAGTCCGCACGCTGTCGCGGATGGCGGTCGTCGACGTCCTTCCGAGGGGCTCCTCGGCTGGTGGCATGGCCGGAAACGCATGCTCTTGAACGAAGTGGGGGAGCACGTCGTCGCTGATGAACCGGGTGCGTTGCGAGTAGCCGTGGACGTCGGTCATCGGCCGACCTGCGATGTAGTACCGCAGCGGATGACTCACGTAGAGGTGGTTGCGGGCTCGGGAGCACGCCACGTAGAAGAGACGGCGTTCCTCTTCGATCTCCTCGGGCGAGCCGGTCGCCATGTCGCTCGGTATGTTGCCGTCCGCGGCGTGGATCACGTAGACCGCATCGAACTCCAGCCCCTTGGCCGAGTGGATCGTCGACAGCACGAGCCAATCCTCGTCCAACACCGGAGGCCCGGCCACGTCACTGGTATAGGCGGGCGGGTCCAAGACGAGTTCTGCCAGCAGGTCCGATCGGCGTTCGCACCCGCCCGCTATGACCTCGATCTGTTCGATGTCGGCGAGACGTGCCGCGGTGTTGTCGTAGCGCTGCTCGAGGAGCGGCGCGTACACGGTGCGGACAGCGTGGACCTGTGCCGGTACGGCGCCTTCGGCCCCGGCGAGGCCGCGTAGCAGCGAGACGACGGCGGGCCACGTCGGTTCAGCGGCGGGTGGCACGTCGGCGCCCACCCACGCCTCGAAGTCCCCTCCGGTCTCGGCAAGCCGATTCGCGAGCTGCGACGCTGTCCGCGGTCCGATCCCGGGGACGAGCCCCGCGACCCTCAGCGCGGCCATGGTGTCGAGGGGGTTCTCGGCGAGCCTCAGAAAGGCGATGAGGTCCTTGATGTGGGCCATCTCCACAAAGCGGAGCCCGCCGTACTTTCGAAAGGGGATGTGCCGCCGTGACAGCTCCATCTCGAGTGCGAGGGAGTGGTGCTGGGCTCGGAACAGCACGCACTGCTCGCGGAGCGCCACGCCCTGCTCGCGGTGGTCGAGTATGCGGTCTGCCAGCCACGCGGTCTGCTCGGCTTCGTCTCGGCAGGTGAGAAGCACGGGGCGCCCGCCACCCTCGCGGCTGGTCCATAGATCCTTGTCGTAGCGCTCGGAGCTCTCGGCGATGACGGCATTCGTCGCGCTCAGGAGGGGCGCTGTCGAGCGGTAGTTCCGTGTGAGCGTCTGTACCTGTGCGCCGGGGAAGCGCACGCCGAAGTCGAGCATGTTGCGCACGGTGCCCGAGCGGAAGCCGTAGATCGCCTGTGCGTCGTCTCCCACGCACGTCACTCCGGTGCCGTCAGGTCGCAGCAGCGAGACGATGTCGGCCTGCAGGGCGTTCGTGTCTTGGAACTCGTCGACGATCACGTGGTCGAAGCGTTCGCGCACGCGATCTCCCGCCCGAGGATCGGCGAGCAACGCGCGCCAGAATAGCATCAGGTCGTCGTAGTCGAGCACGCTTTGCGCTTCCTTGGCGTCGGTGTAGGCGGCGAACAGCGCACCGAGCTCCTTCTCGGCGTGCTTGCACCAAGGGAAGTGGGCGGGGAGGACCTCCTTCAGGGGGGCCTGTGCGTTGACGCAGCGCGAGTAGATGTCGAGGCATGTGGACTTCTGGGGGAACCGGCTCTTTCCGTTCGCCAACCCCAGGTCCGTACGGCAAAGGTGCATCAGGTCCTCGGAGTCGGCGCGGTCGAGGATGGTGAAGTCGGGCTCCATACCCAGGTCACGCGCGTGAATCCTCAGCAAGCGGGCGCCCATCGCATGGAACGTCCCGCCCCAGACGCGCGAGCCGCTCCTGCCGGCGGCGGTGGTCGCATCGAGCAGGCGGTCGGCACGGGACGTCATCGCGCCGGCGGCCCGGCGTGTGAAGGTGAGCAGCATGATGCGCCCGGGGTCGGTGCCGTTGGCGATCAGCCACGCAACGCGGTGCGCGAGTGTCGTCGTCTTTCCCGTTCCCGCGCCGGCGACCACCAGCAGCGCGGGGCCCTCGTGGCGCACCGCCGCGAGCTGCTCGTCGTTGAGCCTGCCCAAGAGCTCCTGCAAGGCCGACTCCGGTGGTGCCGATGCGCTGCGACCCGCCATGGGGCGAACTCCTGTTCGATCTCCTCGGTCGTGCCGGAGCGTAGCACGCCTGCTCCACTCGTGTCGAACATACGTTCGCTGATTCGAGAGTCACTGCTGGTGGGATAATGCGTCCAGGTGCTACTACACCCGTCACAGAGGGAGAGGGCCGGATGCCGACGATCCGATGGTCGTTTCGTTCGATGGTCGCGAGCTGCACATCGCTCGCCGCCTTGGTGGTGTTGGTCTCCATGCCGGCGACGGCGCTGGCGAGTGAGGCCGCTCGTCCCCTCGAGACGACCGCCTCGGTCTCCGCGCTCGCGAGCGAAACGGTCGCTGTGGCGGAGATGACGCCGGCCGCCATCGCATGGAAGTACATCCCGGACGATCATCCCTGGCTGCGGTGGGGCGGCGCGTGGAGCTGGGAGTCGGGGCAGAACTCCCGGGTCTCACGAAGTCCGGGCGCCTGGGTATCGGCCACCTTCTCGGGCACCGCGGCATCGCTCGTCTCAGGCGTCGGCCCCGACAGGGGGCGCGTGCGAGTCTATGTCGACGGGGTCAGTGCGGGCGAAGTCAGCCTGTACGCGACATCGACCGCGAGCGGAGTGCCGGTCTGGCAGGCGTCCGGCATGAAGAACCGCACGCACACGGTCAAGGTGGTCGTTCTCGGAACGAAGGACGCTGCAAGCGCCGGAAGCCGGGTGGATGTCGACACCTTCGGATTCGTCGGGAAGCCGGTCTCGCCCGGCCCGTATCCGGGCAAGCGCGTGCAGAACGGCGACCCGAGGCTCTACCGTAAGGGCTCATGGTCGACCATCAAGCGCAAGGCCGCGTTCGGGGACTCGGCGATGCGCACCACGCGCAAGGGCGCGTCGGTGGAGCTGCGCTTCAAGGGTACGAGCGTCACGTGGTTCGGGCGCAAGGACCCATCCGGCGGCGATGCCGAGGTGTGGCTCGATGGCAGGAAGGTCGGCACGGTGAGCCAGTACAGCCCCACGGCGGGCGAGCCCCGCGCCGTGTGGGCCGCCAGCGCACTCAAGAACAAGACGCACACCCTCACGATCAAGAGCCTGGGGGGCTCGCGCTCCGGTGGCGGTGCCGCGACAGAGGTCGACGCCTTCCAGGTGGGCGGTTCGGCCGTGTACGCGCCACGCCCCACCCCGTTCAAGTATCCGTGGCGGACCTATATCGTCATCGACAAGTCGAGCTACAAGCTCTACTGGGTCAAGGACAAGGTTCTCGTCAAGGTCTATCCGATCGCACATGGCAAGTCGGGCTGGGCCACGCCTGAGCGCGTCTGGCGCATCGATGCGAAGTACCACACGTCACCGGGTAGCGTGTACGGCCCTCGCAAGATGCGGATGTTCAAGCGGGTCGCCACGTCACGCGGGAACCGCTACGTCTTCACCGCCTACGCGATCCACGGCACCAATCAGGAATGGGTGATCGGCACCCGGGCCTCTCACGGCTGTATCCGCATGTACAACAAGGACGTCCGTGAGCTGTTCCCGCAGGTTCCCAAAGGCACGATGGTCGTGACGCGAAACTGAGCGCGAAGCCCTACACCCCGCGGAGGGTCACCTCCGCCTACGTCGCGATGAGCGCGCTGTTCACGCTCGCCGCGTCACTCATCTGGGCGATCAACACGATCTTCCTCATCCGCGTGGGCGGGTTGAGCCTCTTCGAGGTCATGCTCGTCAACGCCATCTTCACGGCGGGCGCAGATGTTCTTCGAGGTGCCGACCGGCGTGGTCGCAGACACCATAGGTCGCAGAGCCTCGATCCTCCTGTCGCTGGCGACACTGGTGGTGTCGACGCTGCTCTACGTCATCACGCCCACGATGGGTTGGGGCTTCTGGGGCTTCGCGGTCTCGAGCGTGATACTCGGTCTCGGCTACACGTTCCAGACAGGAGCCGTCGACGCGTGGCTCGTCGACGCTCTCGACGCCACCGGTTTCGACAAGCCCAAGGAGCGCGTCTTCGCCAAAGGCCAGATCGCCGGAGGCGTCGGGATGCTCGTGGGTTCTCTCATGGGCGGGCTTCTCGGCCAGGTAGGACTTGCGATCCCGTACGTCGTTCGCGCGGCGCTCATCGCGGTGTGTTTCGTCGTCGTCGTGGTGATGGTGCGCGACGAGGGGTTCGAGCCGCGGCCGCTCGGGTCTCGAATTTCGCGGTCGAGACGCGCAAGATCTTCGACGCCGGGGTTCGCTTCGGCTGGCGCAGCCCGGTGGTGCGTCCGCTGTTCTGGGTGTCGGCGCTCAGCGGCGTCTTCTTCTTCTACGGCTTCTACGCGTGGCAGCCCTATGTGCTCGAGGTTGCTCGGGGAGCCCAACGCGGTGTGGCTGCTCGGCGTCGTGCAGGCGGCCTTCTCGGCGGTGGGGATCGTCGGCAACGCCCTGGTCGGCCGGTTCATGGGCGAGGGGGAGTCCCGTCGCGATCCCGCCAAGGTGCTCGAGTGGAGCATGTGGACCAATTCGTTGCTGGTGTTCGGCATCGCGGCCGTGGGGCTTCTCGCGCTGGCCCCCGGATGGATTCCCGCCGCCATGGCGATCGTGCTGTGGATGGGCTTCGGCGTCGTCTTCGGGGTCAGCATCCCGGTGAGGATGGGCTACATCAACGACCACATCCCATCGTCTCAGCGCGCGACGGTGCTCTCGCTCGACGCGTTTTTCGGCGACGCGGGAGCGGCCGCGGGACAGCCCGCGTTGGGATGGGTCTCCGACGCGATGTCGATTCCGGTCGCGTGGGCCATCGGCGGCGTGTTCATGGCGGCGTCGGCCCCGCTGTACCGACTCTCCGGCAAGGCGGCGCGAGCGGCTGCGAGGCAGGCTGGGCCGAGCGAAGAGTGAGCAGCCCGAGGGCTCGATCGCTCTCGAAGCGGCCAGCCGGCGATCGTGAGAGCTGGTGCCCGGGGTGGGATTCGAACCCACACGAGGTTTCCCCCAGAGGTTTTTGAGACCTCCGTGTCTGCCATTCCACCACCCGGGCACTCACACGCGCGCCGTCGAGTATACCGTGGCTGCGGGAGCAGACAAGACGCCGCGCTCCCCTATACTGCAGGTATGGTCGCTGAACTCCCTCACACAGGGCTCACGGACGAGGCTCGGACGCACCTCGGCAACGTCGCCGAGAACCTCCAGCTCATCGCCGACATGGCGTACGGAGACGTCGCGCTCGCGTACGCGCGCACCGATGGCACGCTCGAGGTGATCGCCGATGCGCGGCCCAACACGGCGCTTGCGCCCATCGCTGCGACGCGGGTGGGTACGGAACTCGACGCCGCAGACGAGGTCGAGGCGTACGCCGCGCTGGCTTCCGGGCAGCCGGTCCAAGGCGAGGCCCGACGGGTGGCTCGCGGCATCAAGTACACGACCACCGCCTATCCCCTCGAAGCGCCGGGCGCACCCGCGGTGATCGTCAAGGACCTTGCGGAGCAGGTGACGGCGGCACGAGGGTCCATGGAGACCGCTTTCATGGATGCCGCCGAGGAGCTGCTCGACTCGCTGCGCCGAGCCCCGGTACTCGATGTCCGCGACGCTCAGCCGTTCTCGACGACGCGCCGCGCCGGTGACGGCGTGATGCGCGTGGGATCGACGGGCCAGATATCGTATGCCTCGCCCAACGCGGTCAACATCATGCGTCTTGCCGGTGTCGAAGGTGCCCTCACCGGCATGCAGGCCTCGGCTCTGCCCGGAGGTGGCTTCGGCGTCGCGCCGGTGCTGGGCACCCGCGGCGCCGTCCGTGTCGAGACCGACGTCGCCGACCGCGTCTTGGGCTACCGGTCCATAGCGCTCGCGGCGGGCGCCCTCGTGCTCGTCGAGGACCTGACCGACGCCAAGCGCCGCGACGCCGAGATCAAGGTCAAAGAAGCCACCATCCGAGAAGTGCACCACCGGGTGAAGAACAACCTGCAGACGATCGCGAGCCTCCTGCGCATCCAGGCGCGGCGAACCGACAGCGCCGAGGCCCGGCATGCCTTGGCCGAGGCGACCGAGCGCGTGGCCTCGATGGCCGTCGTGCACGACCTGCTCGCCGGAAGCGACGAAGAGCTCGTCGACTTCGCCGAGGCGACGCGTACCGTGGTGGCGCTGGTGAGCCGAGGGCTGCTCGGAGAGCAGGCTGATGTGGCCGTGAACGTGAGCGGCAGTACGGGGAAGGTCGAGGCTCCCGTGGCGACCGCGTTGGCGCTGGCGGTGGCTGAACTCGTACACAACGCGATCGAGCACGGGATCGCCGGCCGCGACTCCGGTACGGTCGACGTCACGATGCGGCGCGTGCCCGGCGAACTGGTGCTCACGGTGCGCGACGACGGCGCCGGGCTGCCCGCCGGCTTCGACCCCGAAGGTTCGTCCAACCTGGGTCTTGAGATCGTGCGCACCGTCGTCGAGAAGGACCTGCGCGGCACCTTGGGTTTCTCGGTGGCCCGGGGTACCACCGTCACCGTGCGCGTGCCGGTTCCCGATGAGACTCCCGATAGCTGAGAGCGGAAGAGGCCCCATGCGCGTGCTGATCGCAGAAGACGAAGCCCTGATCCGGATGGATCTCAAGGAGATGCTCGAGGAGGAGGGCCACGAGGTCGTGGGCGAGGCACGCGATGGGGCCGAGGCGATCGAGCTCGCCCGCGAGCTACGCCCGGATGTGGTGTTCATGGACATCAACATGCCGGGTGTCGACGGCATCGAGGCGGCTCGCACCGTGGGCGAGGAGCACCTCGCGCCCGTGGTGATGGTCACGGCGTTCTCGCAGGCCGGCTACGTGGAGCAGGCGAGCCAGGCCGGCGCGATGGCCTATGTGGTCAAGCCGTTCTCGCGAGCCGACGTCCTGCCGGCGATGCAGGTCGCCGTGTCCCGGTACGCCGAGACGAGCGCCCTGGCCAGCGAGGTGGCCGACCTCACAGAGCGGCTCGAGACGCGCAAGGTGCTCGATCGGGCGAAGGGGATCCTCATGGGCCGGGGGATGAGCGAGCCCGAGGCGTTCAAGCGGCTGCAGAAGCTGGCCATGGACAAGCGCAAACCACTCAGGGAGATCGCCGAAGCGGTCATCCTTGCGAGCGAAGCCGAAGAGCAGGCATGACCTAGAGGGTTGAGGGCAGAGGGGTTCATGGGCTAGAGTACTGAGGCAAGAGAACTCTCTTGACCTTGATTGAGGTGGCCCATGGACTCTACCGACCTCGAGATACTCGACTCACTGGTCTTCGACGGGCGGATGACGTTCTCCGATCTTGCCGAGCGCATCGGGCTGTCCGGACCTTCGACCGCAGAGCGGGTGCGTAGGCTCGAGGCGACCGGCGTCATCAGCTCGTACACTGCCGTGCTCGACCCGGAGGCCGTGAGTGCCGAGCTCGCCGCGTTCGTCTCGGTCGCCTTGGAGGCGCCCACCGCCCGCGCCGCCTTTCTCGCTGCGGTAGCAGACGAGCCGTCCGTTCTCGAGGTGCATCACGTCGCGGGCGATGGTGACTACCTACTCAAGGTCCGCTGCGCGGGAACGCGCGACCTCGAGCGCATCGTGACCGAGCGCATCAAGGGCGTGCCCGGGGTCGCTCGCACCAGCACGACCGTCGTGCTCTCGACGCTGTTCGAGCGACCGGTGGGGGCGCCGCTCCGGTGACCGGACTGCCGCTGTTCGCCCGCACGTTCCTGCTCGGAGTCCTGGTAGCGGCTCCCGTGGGTGCGATGGGAGTGCTCTGCGTGCAGCGCACGCTGCAGCTCGGGTGGCGAGCCGGCTTCGCGACGGGGCTGGGTATCGCCACCGCCGACGCGATCTACGCGGGGTTCGCGGCGTTCGGGATCACGGCGGTCTCGTCGGTGTTCGTCGCATGGCAGGTCCCGCTCAGGCTGGTAGGCGGCGGGGTGCTGGTGTATCTGGGTGTGGCCTCGATGGTTCGCCGGTCACGAGATGCACCCTGTAACGCGGACGCCTCCGTTTCGCACGGCTCGCTATACGCGAGCTCGGTCGCTCTCACGCTCACCAACCCGCTGACGATCATGGCGTTTGGAGCCGTGTTCGCCGCTGCTGGGACTCACGGTGGCGCCTTCGGCTTCAACTGCCGCGCTGGCGACGCTTGGTGTCGGAGCCGGATCGCTTGCCTGGTGGGTCGCGCTGACCGGAGCAGTCCATGTGGCCCGACGCGGACTCGGGGGCGACGTGGTCGGCTGGGTCACGCGCCTCTCAGGGCTGTTCATCGCGGCCTTCGGAGTGATAGCCATCGTCTCGGTGGCGTTCTGACTGCCTCGTATGGCCCCTGATCGCCACGCCACTTGCCGAAGCAGCGCGTCAGATAGGTCTCAGTACGCCGCTTTGGTGGTACCTCACACCTGTGGGCGCTGTGGGGGCGCCTCTCAGAGGTGAGGAGGTTCGTCGATGGGCCGGGAAGTCGAAGTCAGAGAGTCGGGCGAGGTGTCTGCGACACGGCGAGACGCGATCAAGACCGGACTGGCGGCGCTTGCGGCGATGGGGATCGGAGCGTTGGCCCCCGCGCAGGCGTTCGCTGCTACCGGGAACATGCAGTACGGAGCCAGCAACGACGCTGGTCCCGATGGAACGATCTTGACCTCGACGAACGGTATCGGGATCGTCCTTGCGCCGGGACCGACCGAGACCGGTTCGACGCTGACGCTGGTCAACACGCACGTCTCCAGCGGTTCGGGCATCTTCAGGACCCAAGGACACTGCCTCACGGCGAGCCAGAGCATTCCGGGAACCACGGCCATCATCCGCAACCAGGGCACCGGGACATCTTTGTACTCGAGTGCCGACTCGGGCGTGGCGATGTACGCGACGAGCGGGTCGGGGCTCGGGGTGTTGGCGATCGGTGGTCTGGCGCCATTGCGCTTGGCGGCGTCTGGCAGTGCCGGAGCTCCCACAGTCGGCGCACACTCGATGGGTGAGCTCTACGTCGACAGCGGGGGAGTGCTGTGGTTCTGCGTTGCAACGGGCACTCCCGGCACATGGCAGGCGGTCATCCACGGCGGCGCGAACAGCGCAGCAGTCCAGGTGGCCGGGTTTACAGCAGCCGGCGCGGCCAGCCTCAAGGAGGCCGTTACGGCCGACAAGACCGTCAAGGTCAAAGGCGACGCCACCTTTGAGGGCAAGGCCATCTTCAAGCGATCGGGCCGCAAGCGTGTCTCTAAGGGCAAGTCCTCGGCAACGGTCACCGTACCGGGGGGTCTCTCGACGTCGGCCAACATCCTGTGCACCCTGCAAGCGAGTGCGGGAAGTGGGGTCTACGTCCGCTACGCCAAGCGAACGAGCTCGACCACGTTCAAGATCTATCTGAACAAGCGAGCCACCACCAAGACGGCGAACGTCGCCTGGATGGTCATCTCTTAGGGGAATCGACACGCTGATTCGGGAGAAGGGGCCGCGCGTCACGCGCGGCCCCTTCGCGGTGCCCTCCGTGTTTCGCCCGTGTTTCCCTGCCCGGTCCAGCCGTGGTATACTGCCCGCCACGACACGAGGGTGTGTCGAAACCAAGAGATGAGCAATGGCGCTCGTTTCGGCCCCAAGAGGCCGAGGCGGGCGTTTTTCGTTTCTCGCGAGGCTGTTGTCGATCAGGAAGGCGCATTCATGAAGGAGTTCGCGGTCTTCTGGGGGTGCACGATCCCCGCGCGGTTCCCGTTCATCGAGAAGTCGGTGCGCGTGATGTTCGACGACCTGGGCGCTCAGATCCACGAGCTTCCGGGGCACACGTGCTGCCCCGAAGGCACGCTGGTCAAGGCGAACGATCCCGACTCGTTCTTCACCGCCGCCGCCCGCAACCTGGCGCTGGTGGAGAAGGCCGGACTTGACGTCGTGACTCCGTGCAACGGCTGCTACTCGACGTTCAAAGAGGCCCAAAGCCACCTCAAGACCCACTGGCGCGAGCGCGACACGATCAACGACCGTCTCGCCACCGAAGACCTGCACTACGACGGCTCGCTGCAGGTCGTCCACTTCGCCGAGTGGCTCTCGGACCATATGGGCCCGGGGTTGATCGCGAGCAAGGCGGTCAAGCAGTTCTGGGGCATGAACATCGCCGTTCACTACGGCTGTCATCTGCTTCGCCCTCAGCCCGCGGTGAAGTGGGACGATCCGCTGCACCCGACCAAGGTGGAGGGCATCGTCGCCGCTCTGGGCGCCCGGGTGGTCGACTATCCCACCAAGATGCAGTGTTGTGGCGGCTATCTCGACCGCGTGGGGGAGCGTGAGGGTTCGCTGGCCTTCAACCGCCGCAAGCTCTACGACCTGCAGAACCACGGGGTCGATGCGCTCGTGGTCGTGTGTCCCAGCTGCTTCCAGCAGTTCGACCTCAACCAAGCTGCACTCCAGCGCGCCAACGAGCCCATCAACATCCCGGTGCTCTACCTCTCCGAGCTCATCGGCCTGGCCTACGGGCACAGCCCCGAGGAGCTGGGCATGGACATGCACCGGGTGAGCGTGAAGCCGTTCCTCGAGAAGTGGGAGGGGCGCAGCGCCGAGAAGACCCGCCTGGCGCAGGACTTCGACGTGTCGCTCCTCAACAAGTGCGACTCATGCCGCGCGTGCAAGGACGACTGCCCGGTGTGCAAGGTCGACCCGACGTACGACCCGTGCGACATGATCGGACGGCTCGTCGACGGCGACATCGACGAGGTGCTCGCCGACCCCAACATCTGGAAGTGCCTCGAGTGCTACACGTGCCTCGAGATGTGCCACAGCGACATCGGCATGGCCGAGACGTTCCGCAAGCTCAAGGAGCTCTCGCTCGCATCGGGCAGTGGTCCCGAATCGGTGCCGGCCGCCTACAAGACGTTCATGGAGACCGGCACCCTCGGCAAGCCCAAAGAGGGTGCGCGCAAGAAGCTCGGTCTCAGCCCACTCCCGCCGTCGGGAGGTGACGCGGTCCAGCGACTCATGGGCTGCGACGCCGTGATCGCGGCATGTGACATCGAAGGCGAGGACTAGAGATGGCGTACGAACCGCTTCTTGAGCGGATGCCCACCACCCGGCCCGCGGGCTTCTCGGATCGAGAGAACGTCTTCGACCTCGAGCGTCCGGCCTACCGCGAGGAGTCGCCGTTCAAGATCCACGGAGGCTGCGGCCTCATGGGCATCTGCGACCAGTCGGGCACGCTGATGAGCGGCGAGAACGCCATCAGGGCCATGGCTGTCCAGCGCGACCGGGGCAACGGCCTGGGCGGCGGGTACGCGGGCTATGGCATCTATCCGGAGTTCCCCGACCATTTCTGCTTCCACATGATGTATCACGACGTGAAGGCCAAAGAAGAGGCCGAGGCCGTCTTCGACCGCTACTTCACCGTCGATCTCGCCGAGCCCATGCCCACGCGTGCGGTCAAGGGCATCAGCGACGCTCCGCTGCTGTGGCGCTACTTCCTGAAGCCCGACCCCCACAAGCTCGAGAACTCCGAGATGAGCGGCGAGGATTACGTCGTCCACATGGTCATGCTCGTGAACTCGACCATCGACGGGGCCTTCGTCGCATCGAGCGGCAAGAACATGGGCGCGTTCAAGGGCGTGGGATTCCCCGAGGAGATCGGCCACTACTACCTGCTCGAGGAGTACGAGGGGCACACGTGGGTGGGCCACAACCGCTTCCCTACGAACACCCCCGGCTGGTGGGGTGGCGCACACCCGTTCACGCTGCTCGACTGGTCGATCGTGCACAACGGCGAGATCTCGAGCTACGGGATCAACAGCCGGTACCTCGAGGCGTTCGGCTACAAGTGCACGCTGGGCACCGATACCGAGGTGGCGGCGTACCTGTTCGACCTCATGCTGCGCCGCCACAAGTTGCCGCTGGGACTTGCCTGCAAGGCGCTGGCGAGCCCGTTGTGGACCGAGATCGACCGCATGCCCGAAGATGAGCAGGCCGTCATGCGCAGCCTGCGCGCCGTCTACGGCCCGGGCATGCTCAACGGCCCGTTCGCCATCGTGCTCGGCTTCAACGGCGGCATGGTCGCCCTGAACGACCGCATCAAGCTGAGGCCCCTCGTGGCCGCCAAGCAGGGTTCGATCCTGATGGTCGCCTCCGAGGAGAGTGCGATGCGCGAGGTGCTCGAGTCGCCCGACGAGGTCTGGGCGCCCAAGGCCGGCGAGCCCGTCATCGCGCGGATCGAGGGCGTCGACTGGCCCATCCACGGCGACCTGCACCTTGCTCCCAGTGAGATCTCCTGTGCCGTGACCGGTGTCGATGACACCTGCGAGACGACCGTCGAGGTGAGCTGACCTATGCCCACGAGCCTTATCCAGCCCGAGTTCAAGGTCGAGATCGACTACAACAAGTGCCACAAGTGCGGCCGCTGCGTCCAGCAGTGCGGCTGGGGCGTGTACTCGTTCAACGAGCGCCCGTTCCCCGATGACAGCAAGTGCCGCGCATGCCACCGCTGCGTGACGTACTGCCCGGCGCACTGCATCACCATCAAGAAGAACGAACTCGCCTTGCGTGAGAACGCCAACTGGACTTCCGAGCAGCGCAAGAACGTGTGGCGCCAGGCCGAGTCGGGCGGCGTCATGCTCACCGGCATGGGCAACGACAAGAAGTATCTCAACTACTTCGACCATCTGGTTCTTGACGCATGCCAGGTCACGAACCCGTCGATCGACCCGCTGCGCGAGCCCATGGAGCTGCGCACGTATCTGGGGCGCAAGCCCGACAGCGTCGAGGTCGAAACCGACGGCAACGGAGGCTACCGTCTCAAAGAGGGCGCCGGCATCCACAAGAACATCAAGCTCGACACGCCCATCATCTTCTCGCCGATGAGCTACGGCTCGGTATCGCTCAACGTCCACAAGTCCCTCGCGATGGCAGCCGAGCGTCTCGGCATCCTCATGAACACCGGCGAGGGCGGGCTGCACGCCGATCTGTATCCCTATCAGGACAACGTGATCGTCCAGGTCGCTTCGGGCCGATTCGGCGTCAACCCCGAGTACCTCAACCGCGGTGCGGCCATCGAGATCAAGGTCGGTCAGGGCGCCAAGCCCGGCATCGGCGGTCACCTTCCCGGGCGAGAAGATCAACAAGGAAGTCTCGACCACGCGGATGATCCCTCAGGGCTCCGACGCGATCAGCCCGGCGCCTCACCACGACATCTACTCGATCGAGGACCTGCGCCAGCTCATCTACTCGCTCAAGGAGGCGTCCGGCTACAAGCCGGTTGGCGTCAAGATCGCCGCAGTGCACAACGTAGCGGCCATCGCGAGCGGGATCGTGCGTGCGGGCGCCGACTACGTCTATCTCGACGGTTTCAAGGGCGGCACCGGGGCGGCACCGGCGATCATCCGCGACCATATCGGCATCCCGCTCGAGATCGCGATCGCGGTCGTCGACCAGCGGCTGCGCGACGAAGGTATCCGCAATCAGGCCTCGATCATCGCCGCAGGTTCGATCCGCTCGTCGGCCGACATGGCCAAGGCCATCGCGCTGGGGGCCGACGTCGTTGCGATCGGATCGGCGTCGCTCATGGCGCTGGGCTGCCACCTGTGCCAAGGCTGCCATACAGGCTGCTGCTCGTGGGGCCTCACCACCCAGAAGCCCGAGCTCACGCGCCGCGTCGACCCCGAGTGGGGCGCCGAGCGGCTCGTGAACCTGGTCAACGCGTGGAGCCACGAGCTGCAGGAGATACTCGGAGCTCTGGGTGTGAACGCCGTTGAGTCGCTCCGCGGCAGCCGCGAGCGCCTCCGCGCCGTGGGGCTCGACCAGCAGACCTGCGAGATCCTCGGCGTCAAGCCGGCCGGGCTGTAAGGGAGAAGCGAGATGACGACTGCGACCACCTCCGGCCCGATCGAGGGCTACCTACAGATCGAGCCCGTCGCCACCAGCGACGGTGAGACGGCGACCATCGACTGTCAGAGCATCTACTACAAGTACGTGAACCAAGCGGTTCGGGACTGCTTCTCGAGCGGCGTCAAGACCGTCAAGCTCGTCAACGTGAACGGTCAGCGCTACATCGGCACGGGCATCAAGGGCACGGACCTGCGCATCGAGGTGCACGGCACGCCGGGCCAGGACATGGCGATGTTCATGGACGGGCCCACGCTCGAGGTCTGGGGCAACGCCCAAGACGGTGTGGGAAACACGATGAACGCCGGCACGGTGATCGTCCACGGCGGCGCCGGCGACGTGCTCGGCTACGGGATGCGCGGCGGCAAGGTGTTCATCAAAGGCGACGTGGGCTACCGCGTGGGAATCCACATGAAGGCCTACGAGGACCTGCGGCCCATCATGATCTGCGGCGGCAAGGCTCGCGACTTCTTCGGCGAGTACATGGCCGGCGGACTGCTCGTCTTGCTGGGGCTGGAGTCGCGTCTCGAGGGCCCGCTCGTGGGCGGCTATGTGGGAACCGGCATGCACGGCGGGGAGATATTCCTGCGCGGCGAGGTCGAGCCGTGGCAGGTGGGCAAGGAGTGCGGCATCTTCACCGCCACCGATGAGGAGATGGCCGCGCTCAAGCCATTGCTCGCCGAGTACTGCGACGCGGTCGGCTTCGATCTCGAGACCGTCATGGCCGAGAAGTTCACCCGACTCGTGCCGATCAGCCACCGGCCGTACGGGAAGCTGTACACGTACCTCTAGAGTGCGACGGCGGAAGCTGTCGTCAGATGCATCGAACCCACGGGGCGGGCGCACAAGCGCTCGCCCCGTACTCGTCCCCCGAAACCCGAAACACCTCAGAAACATAGGGCGGGCTAGGCTTGCTGTGATGACGTAAGTAGACGTCACGCCGCACGGCTCGTGTGCTCGTATCATCTTTCGAAAGGGAGGCTCTCGTATGGCACCTGCGTTCGATAAGGACTACGTCCTCAAGACGGTAGAGGAGCGCGACGTCAAGTTCATCCGCTTCTGGTTCACCGACGTCCTCGGCGTCATGAAGTCGTTCGCTGTGACCGACTCCGAGCTCGAAGGTGCGTTCGAAGAGGGCATGGGTTTCGACGGCTCCTCGATCGACGGCTTCACCCGCATCCAGGAGTCGGACATGGTCGCGTTCCCGGACGCCGCCACGTTCCAGCTTCTCCCGTGGCGTCCCGAAGAGCAGGGCGTCGGCCGCATCTTCGCCGACATCACGACTCCCGACGGCAAGCCGTTCGTCGGTGATCCTCGCTACGCACTCAAGCGCATGCTCAAGAAGGCCGCCGACATGGGCTACACCATGTACGTTGGCCCTGAACTCGAGTTCTTCTACTTCGCCGATGACCAGGGCACCGAGCTTCTTGACCGCGGTGGCTACTTCGACCTCACTCCGCTGGACTTGGCGAGCGACCTTCGTCGCGAGACCGTGCTGACCCTCGAGAAGATGGGTATCCCGGTCGAGTACTCGCATCACGAGGTCGCTCCGTCGCAGCACGAGATCGACCTGCGCTACCAAGAGGCCCTCACCATGGCCGATGCGGTCATGACCTACCGCCTCGTCGTCAAAGAGACCGCGATGGCCAATGGCGTGTACGCCACGTTCATGCCCAAGCCCATCGCAGGGATGAACGGCTCGGGCATGCACACGCACCAGTCGCTGTTCACCAAGGACGGCAACGCGTTCTACGATGCCGACAAGCCCGGCTACCTCAGCGACATCTGCCGCCACTACATCGCCGGCCTGCTCAAGTACGCCCCCGAGTTCTGCGCGGTGACCAACCCGCTCGTCAACTCGTACAAGCGCCTGGTCCCGGGCTTCGAGGCCCCGACCTACGTCTCGTGGGCGCAGGCCAACCGCTCGGCGATGGTTCGCGTGCCGCTCTACAAGCCCGGCAAGGAGGCCGCGACCCGCATCGAGCTGCGTTCGCCCGACCCCTCGTGCAACCCGTACCTCGCCTTCGCCGTCATGCTGGGCGCCGGTCTCAAGGGTATCGAGGAGAAGCTCGAGCTCATGCCCGAGGCCACCAACGACATCTTCGAGATGACCGCCGAGGAGCTTGCTGCTGCGGGAATCGGCACGCTGCCGCGTGACCTCGGCGAGGCTATCGAGCTGTTCGAGAAGTCCGAGACGATGAAGGAGATCCTCGGCGACCACATCCACACCTTCTACAGCGAGAACAAGAAGGCCGAGTGGCTCGACTACATCAAGGATGTCTCCGAGTGGGAGCTCAACCGCTATCTGAGCGTCATCTAGCAGTTCGGTCTCGTACCGAATGAACGGCAACGACGCCGGGCGAGGGTCCACCTCGTCCGGCGTCGACGTTTCCATCCGCCAGCCCATCGTCGGAGCGGTATCATCATGCACATGAAAAGGGTTCTCATCGTCTCTGACGACGCACATACGCGAGCCTGGGTGGGTCAAGCGCTCAGCGGGCTCGATGTGCAGTACACCGACGCAGGCATGACCGAGATGCAGAAGCGGCTGCTCGGCGGCGAGACCGACCTCGTGATCATCGACGGCGGCCGTAGCCCCGAGGTCCTCTCGCAGGTCGTCGAGCACGCGGCTGCGGGCGGTGTCGACCTGCGCATGATCGTCCTCGTCGAGCCTGAAGGGCTGCAGGGGCTGCGGCTCCCGGTGCGGGTTCCTTCCGACTTCATGGTTCGGGGAGGCTCGAGCGAAGAGATCGCCGTGCGCGTTCGCTCCATGCTGTGGCCCGGAGAAGAGGTGACGCGCCAGGAGCTGGTGCGCATCGACGATCTCACGCTCAATCTCGCGACGTACCAGGCGTACAGTGACGGGACCCCGATAGACTTCACCTACCTCGAGTACGCGCTCTTCGCCTTCCTGGTCACTCATCCCGGGCGCACCTACAGCCGCGAGGTGCTGCTGCGGCGGGTGTGGGGCTCGGACTACTACGGTGGCTCGCGCACGGTCGACGTCCACATCCGTCGGATCCGCTCCAAGGTGGGGCACGAGCTGTCCCGTCGAATCGAGACGGTGCGCAACGTCGGTTACCTTTGGAACGGGTAGACAGCGACCGGAGCTCACTCCGCTCACTGATTCGGCGCACAAACCGCGCCTGCATGCGTTCGCTGCGTGAGCTCCGGTCGCTGCCTGTCCTCAGGTAGAATCGCGGTAGTCCGTCTCGCGTTGGAACCGACTCGGGGGAGCCTACATGGCGGGGCCGTATCGGTTGCATGTGGCGGTGGACCGGGGGCATGGGCCGGTCTATGTGCTGCTGCATGGGATCAACTCCACCGGGCACGACTGGGACACGGTGGTCACAGCGATGGGATTCGACCGACGGTGTATCGCGGTCGATCAGCTCGGCTACGGGCGCTCCCCCAAGCCCCTCGACATCGAGTACACGCTCGATGAGCACGTCGAGTCTCTGCGGTACACCCTCCGCGACATCGGCGTCACGGAGCCGTTCGTACTCGTCGGGTACTCGATGGGTGGACCCATCGCGCTGCGATATGCGGCCACCTACCGTGAAGAAGTCGAACGCCTGGTGCTGATCAGCGCGCCGTTCTTCCTCAAGCCCGAGGAGATGGGAGACGAGGCGTACGCCAAGGCGGTCTTCCAGACCCAAGGCTCTCAGAAGATCATGAACATGGTTCGCAGTGCCGGGTTCGCCAAGTCGGGCGTGTTCAAGACGCTGTCGTCCGAGGACAAGCAGGTGATCCAGAACGTCATCAACGCCCAGGACCTGAAGACCGACTGGCAGATCCTCCAGAAGAACATCTACCAGGCCATTCAGGCGCCCGACTTCCCGACCGATCTGCGCCGGGTCAAGGCACCGATCACGTTCATGGTCGGGGAGCACGACACCTTCATCGTCCAGTCGCAGATCGAGACGCTGCGAACGGACCACGCGCCCAACATGGAGATCAGATTCCTCGCGGACCTCAAAGCCGATCACATGCTGCTCGAGAACGTGCCCACGATGATGGCCGCCGAGATCACCCGGTGGGAGGATCGCCGACTCGCGGTCGCTCTGGATCGGGGCGAAGGCCACGTCATCGTGATGCTGCACGGCATCGAGAACGACGGCTCGTTCTGGAACCAGGTCGGGGCCGCCCTTGCCACGCGGAACCGAGCGATCTCGCTCGATCTTCTCGGCTTCGGGCAGTCACCGCGCCCGCTGGACATCCCCTACAGCGTCGACGACCAGGTCGCTTCGATCGGGGCGACGCTCGATTCGCTCCTGGGTGAAGACGCGACGTTCACGCTGGTGGGGCATTCACTGGGCGGTCTGGTCGCTGCGGGATACGCGCGCAGGCACCCCGAGCAGGTCGACCGGCTGGTCGTGTTCGCGCCGCCCATCAACAACGCGGACGTGAACGTGGGCGGCGCTCGGCTCGACCAGGCACGAGCGCTGTTCGTCGACAACTTCGGGACACTCCGGGAGCGGGGCGCCAAGCTCACTCGGCGCAGGGCGGTCAGAGGGGCGCTGGGTCACGAGCGGCTTTCGCGGTACGAGCCGTCGCTTCGTTCGCTCAAGAACGTCATCGAGTGTCAGACTCTCGCGCAGGATCTCGCGGCGACCGAGGGCATCCCTGCCACCGTCGTACACGGTACGCGCGACCCCTTTGTGGTTCCCGAGTATGTCCACGCGCTCGCGGAGCTGCGCCCGGGGATCGACGTCGTGACGGTGGACGCCGCGCACGACATCGCCACCGAGAAGCCCCTCGATGCCCTGGCTGCCATCGATCCCGAGATCGATCTCGAGGAGGCGGCGGTGATCGTCGAGAAGGCGAAGACCGATCGCAAGCTACGGCCGTCTGCGAACGCCTTCAAGGGGATGTTCGACTCCGATGCGCTTCTCGTCGGCTTCCGCGGACTTGTGTACCTGCTGTGGGGTCTGGGGCTGACGTTCCTGCCCAACTCGGGGGAGGCCACCTTGCTGAGGATCGGCTTCGCGGTCTTCCTGTTCGCCCGCTCATTGGCCGTCCTCACCGGGCTGTTCACCACGCGCAGCATCCGGCAAGAACGGCTCACGAGCGCGCTGATGGGCATCGTGGGGATCCTGCTGGGCGTGTTCCTCCTCATGGCCAGGGAGATCGCGATGCTCATCATCGCTCTGTGGGTCGTCGGGTACCTGATGCTCAGCGGCGTGGTCAATCTGTACGCGGCCTTCCACACGATGCACTCCAGCAAGCGTCGTCGCCGGCTGATGTTCGAGGGTGGGGGTGCTGTGCTCGCAGCGTCGCTGCTGCTCGCCGGGTCGGTTCTGGTCGCGCAGCTGATCATCTTGTTCGTGGGCGTCATCGCGATCGCTTCCGGGGTCTCACTCATCAGCTACGCGCTCGTGGCACGAAAGGCGGGGTCGGTGTGGACGTCCGAGATCGTCCCCGACCGCGTCTGACGCCTGCGGCTTCGGCATACGCGTCGGGTCGTGTCGTGGCGCTCGGGTAGAATCCAGGTGACCCGTCCGAGAGACTCGCCGGCGGGCAGTCATCGCTGATCCCGAAAGGTGGCCCATGGCCCCGCGCACTGTCGCCGTGATCGACGGCAACTCACTGATGCACCGGGCGTTCCACGCGCTGCCGGAGACGATGACCGCGCCCGACGGGCGGCCCACGAATGCCGCGTTCGGCTTCCTGTCGATGCTCGTCAAGCTCGTGGGAGACGTGAACCCCGATGGCGTGGTGGTCGCTTTCGATCGCGGCAAGCCGGCGTTCCGCATCGAGGCGCTCGCCCAGTACAAGGTGCATCGTCCGCCCACGGCCGAGGGGCTGCGTACGCAGTTTCCCATGGTCAAGGAGCTGCTCGAGGCGATGGAGGTGCCCATCGTCGAACTCGATGGGTGGGAGGGCGATGACATCCTGGGGACGCTGGCGGTGCGCGGCGCCGAGAAGGGCCTGCGCGTGCTGCTGGTGACCGGCGATCGCGACGCGTTCCAGCTGGTGAACGACAGCGTCACCGTGGTCACGACACGCAAGGGCATCACCGATATCGCATTCATGGGCCCCGACGACGTGCTCGAGCGCTACGGCATCACCCCGGCGCAGGTCCCCGACTATCTCGGCTTGAAGGGCGACACCAGCGACAACATACCCGGCGTCCCCGGAGTGGGGGAGAAGACCGCCGCGAAGTTGCTCCAGGAGCACGGCAGCCTGGAAGCGGTCCTTGAGGCGGCCAAGGCCGGTCGGGTCAAAGGAAAGGTCGGGGAGAACCTCGTCGCTCACGAGGGTGCGGCGCTGGCCTCCCGGGTCGTGGCCACGATCGTGTGCGACGTGCCGGTCGACATCGACCTCGAAGGGGTGGTGTTCGGCACGTGGGACGATGCCCGGCTCGCGCGGGCCTTCGGTGAGCTGCGCTTCACTTCGCTTCTCGAGCGGGCGCTGGCATTGCGGGCGTCTGCGGGGGGCGCCGGAGGCGCGGCACCTGCGCCGGCCGGTGCTCGCGGAGTGGCCAGCGCCGGAGGCGCTGACCACGCCTCTCGCAGGGCCGGCTTCGGCACCACGCCTCCGGCGCCCGAAGCTCGCGATGCGGCAGCTGGGAGCTTGAGCGCGGCTTGTGCGGAGCTTGGGTGCGTTGCGGGGACAGAGGGGCTTGCGGCAGGTTCGCGAGTGGGTTGCGGCGGAGAGCGAGTGGCTCGGGGTGGCATTCGGTTCGGCGGGGGACACGCTGTTCGCCGAGACGCGCGACATGGCTGTTGCCGGGCCCACGGCGGTGGCGATCGTCGACGGCGAACAGGTCGACGACGTGCTGGCGGGACTGTTTGCCGGTGGTCGGGTCGCCGCGGCAGACACGAAGGCGCTGTTGCAGGAGCTGTGCCCGCCCGATGAGGCGCTCCCCTGCACGGCCGCTGCACTCGACGCCGATCCCGCTCGGCTCTTCGACGTCGCCCTCGCGGCCTACCTGCTCGAGTCGAACCGCTCGAGCTACGAGCTTTCGGGCCTGCACGCAGACTACCTCGGCGCTCCGCTGCCCGCGACGCGGGACGATCGACCTGACGCCGTGGTGAACGCGCAGGCGACCGCGGAACTCGCCGTCGAGCTCGAAGCGCGGCTCACGGCCGACGGCTCGATCGGGGTTCTGCGCGACATCGAGATGCCGCTCGTACCCGTGCTGGCGCGTATGGAGCGTGTGGGCGTGGGCGTGGACACCGCGGTACTCGCCGATCTCGCTGTTGAGACCCGCGAGAGCATCGACGCGTTGCGTGCAGAGATCCACGAGTTGGCCGGAGTGGAGTTCACCATCGACTCGCCCAAGCAGCTCTCGGAGGTTCTGTTCGACCGTCTCGGACTGCCGCCGGGAAAGCGCACGAAGACGGGCTACTCGACCGACGCCAGCGTGCTCGCCAACCTCACCTCCATCCACCCGATCGCCGAGAAGATCGTGAGTTACCGCGAGCTCACGAAGCTCACGAGCACCTACATCGAAGCGCTGCCCCGGATGCTCGGTGACGACGGGCGACTCCACACGAGTTTCAATCAGACGGTGGCAGCGACCGGCCGTCTGTCCTCCAGTAACCCGAACCTGCAGAACATCCCCGTGCGCACCGAGTTCGGCCGTCGGATCAGAGCGGCGTTCGTGCCCGCGACCGTCGGCGACGTCATGGTCTCGGCGGACTACAGCCAGATCGAACTACGGATCCTCGCTCACCTGTCACAAGACGCGGGGCTCATCGAGGCGTTCACCAGCGGCGCTGACTTCCATGCCGCCACCGCTGCGCGCGTCTTCGGAGTCGAGGTCGACCACGTCGAGCCGGGCATGCGTGCGAAGGCGAAGGCGGTCAACTTCGGCATCGTCTACGGGCAGACGGCGCACGGGCTGGGCACGACGCTCAAGATCCCCAACGCCGAGGCGCAAGCCATGATCGACCGCTACTACGCGGCTTACCCACGGGTCCGCGCGTACCTCGACGAGATGGTGGCGCAGGCTCACCGCGACGGGTGGTCGGAGACGATGTTCGGACGCAAGCGGCGCATCCCCGAACTGAAGAGCAGCAACTTCAACCTGAGGTCATTCGGCGAGCGCACGGCCATGAACCATCCCATGCAGGGAAGTGCGGCCGATATCATCAAACTCGCGATGCTCGAGGTGGATCGCCGGCTTCGGGCCGAGGGGTTCGCGTCGCGGATGGTGCTCCAAGTCCACGACGAGCTGGTCTTCGAGGCACCGGCCGGAGAGGTGGAACGCCTTTCGGTGATGGTGGTCAGCGCCATGAGCGGCGTGGCCGATCTTGCGGTGCCGCTCGATGTCGGCGTCGCCAGCGGTGCGAACTGGGCACTCGCGAAGTAGCAGCGGGTAGCGCCGCCCGGCGGCGTGGTATACACTACGCGATGGCTCCCCAGCGGGTCGGAGCTTTGCTGTACCCGCCGGAGCCATGACAATGTTGGCGCCCCGATGACATGTAAGCCCCTGTAGGCGACGGAACACGGATAACACCGACCCTTCGACGGACCTGTAGGCGACGGACATGAAAAGGGGCCCCGTTTTGGAAGGGGTCCACAGAAGTGACCGAGCAAGAGCAACAAGGCCTTTTCGAGCAGACCGAGTACACCGCCGAGGAGATGCACGCGCTCATCGACGGCACGATGACCGACTTCGACGACGGTGATCTCGTACAGGGCACCATCGTCCGCGTCGAGCGTGACGAGGTCCTTCTCGACATCGGCTACAAGTCCGAAGGTGTCATCCCCGCCCGTGAGCTGTCGATCCGCAAGGACGTCGACCCGTCTGAGGTCGTCAAGGTCGGCGACTCGGTCGAGGCTCTGGTTCTCCAGAAGGAGGACAAGGACGGTCGCCTCATCCTCTCCAAGAAGCGCGCCGAGTACGAGCGTGCCTGGAGCAAGATCGAGGAGAAGTTCGAGTCCGGCGAGAACGTCGAAGGCGAGGTCATCGAGGTCGTCAAGGGTGGCCTCATCCTCGACATCGGCCTGCGCGGCTTCCTGCCCGCATCGCTTGTCGACCTCCGCAGGGTCAAGGACCTGGCGGCCTACATGGGCCGCCGCCTCGAGGCGCGTGTCATCGAGATGGATCGCAACCGCAACAACGTCGTCCTCTCGCGCCGCGTGGTGCTCGAGGAAGGCCGCAAGCACGAGCGCGCCGAGATCCTCGGCAAGCTGCAGAAGGGCATGATCCTTCCCGGTAACGTCTCCTCGATCGTCGACTTCGGTGCCTTCGTGGACCTGGGCGGCATCGACGGACTGGTCCACATCTCCGAGCTCTCCTGGAGCCACGTCAACCACCCGTCCGAGGTCGTCAAGGTCGGCGACCCGGTCAACGTGCAGGTACTCGACGTCGACCTGTCCCGCGAGCGCATCTCGCTCGGTCTCAAGCAGACCACCGAGGACCCGTGGAAGCAGCTCGTCAAGAACTTCCCGATCGGCTCGATCATCGAGGGCACGGTGACCAAGCTCGTCCCGTTCGGCGCCTTCGTGGAGCTGGGCGACGGTGTCGAGGGTCTCGTGCACATCTCCGAGATGGCCAAGGGCCACGTGGAGACCCCCGACCAGGTGACCTCCGTGGGCCAGAAGGTGCACGTCAAGGTCATGGACGTCGACGAGGAGCGCCGCCGCATCTCTCTGTCGATGCGCTCGGCCGCCGAGACGCTCGGCTTCGAGATCGAGATCACCGGACTGCCTGAGGGCGAGGAGTCCGAGGAGACCGAGGGCGACGACGTCGAGATCGTTGCGGTCGACGTCGATGGCGACGGTGTCGCGGATGCCGTGGTGATGATCGAGACCGAGGATATCGACGGCGACGGCGAGCCCGATGTCGTCACGATCACCACCGTGGCCGATGTCGACGGTGACGGCACGCCTGACGTGGTCGATGTCGTCGAGGCCATCGACGTCGACGGTGACGGCGACGCCGACATCGTGATCGAGACCATCACAGAGGCCGAGGATATCGACGGTGACGGCGAGCCCGATGTCGTCACGATCACCACCGTGGCTGATGTCGACGGTGACGGCACTCCCGATCTGGTCGATGTCGTCGAGGTCATCGACCTCGACGGTGACGGCGAAGCCGACATCGTGATCGAGAGCGTCGGCGAGGTAGCCGAAGAGGAGCCTGCTGCCGAAGATGAGCCTGCGGCCGAAGAGGAGCCTGCTGCTGAAGAGGCTGCCGCTGAAGAGGAGCCTGCTGCTGAAGAGGCTGCCGCTGAGGAGGAGAAGGCCGAGTAGGCCTTCTCACAACCAAGGTGTGATCACGAGGCCGGGGCGGCAACGCTCCGGCCTCGTTCTCGCCGAGGTCATCGGGGTCCTTTCGCGCACGGTTTCTCCCGCGTGGGGGAGGTACGTGAAGTAGGTGCGTGTCTCGGCGATCCGCGCGAAAGGTAACCCTCATGTGCCGCAACATACACGTCCTGTTCAACTTCGAGCCGGCTGCCACCCCGGAGGAGATTCGAGCTGCGGCGCTGCAGTACGTCCGAAAGGTGAGCGGCTATGCCAAGCCCTCGGCGGCCAACGCTGAGGCGTTCGACCGGGCGGTCGATGGTGTGGCGGCCGTGACGTCGACGCTGGTCGCATCGCTCACGACGAACGCTCCGCCCCGGAATCGCGAGGTCGAGATCGCGGCCGCACGCGCACGGGCCGCGAAGCGGTTCGGAGAGGGGACGTCACGGTGACCACACGTTCGGACTGTCTTTTCCGACCCGCGTGTGGTACCCAAGAGTGATGCATACCATCGTGGTGACAGGGGGCTTGGGGGCCGGCAAATCGACTGCGGCGGAGTACTTCCGAGACCGCGGCGCAGTCGTCATTTGCCTGGACTCGGTCGCTCATTCGTTGATGGCGCCGGGAAGCGACCTCCTCGGGCGCGTGGTCGAGGCGTTCGGCGCAGATGTGCTGTTCGCTGACGGGTCGCTCGACCGTTCTGCTCTGGCACGCAAGGCGTTCGCAGGCCCGGACGCAGCCGAGCGGCTCAACGCGATCGTCCACCCCGCCGTCGCGGCTGAGGTGGGTCCCGCCCTGCAGGACCTGAGGCTGCTGCCAGAGCCGCCGCAGGTCGTCGTCATCGAGGTGCCGTTGCTCGCCGAGGCACCCGTCTTCGCCGAACTCGCCGATCAGGTGCTCGCGATCGAGGCGCCTGAGGAGGCGCGGGTCGCGCGTGCTGCCGCGCGAGGCATGAGCGCCGATGAGGCTCGAGCGCGCATCGATGCCCAGGCCTCCGACGCGCAGCGCGCGGAGCTGGCTGACGCCGTCGTGCGCAACGACGGATCTGCTGATCAGTTCCAAGCGGCGCTGGAGCGCTTCTGGACCGAGCGCGTCGCCGTACCGCATCAGCGATGACGCGGCACAGCGCGCTCGCACCGTATCGGCTCGTACTGCTCGGCGTCGTGGTCATCTTGGCCGCGGTCACGGTCCTGTTCCTGCGCGGGCCGGGTGCCTGGCAGAGGCGCTACTACCAGCTGAGCCACGAACAGGCCATCGCCGATTCCGCGCTGCGCCACAGGGTGAGTCCCTACCTCGTCGCATCCGTGATCGAAGCCGAATCCGACTGGCAGCCTGACGCCGAGTCCAGCGCGGGCGCAGTGGGGCTCATGCAGCTGCTCCCTTCGACCGCGGAGGAGCTGGCGCGGCGCGACGTCGTGGACGCAACCGAGTTCCCGCCCGAGGAGTTGTCAGACCCGGTCGTCAATATCGAGTATGGGACGGCGTATCTGCGCTACCTCATCGAACGCTACCACGAGGTGGAGTCGGCGCTGGCCGCCTACAACGCCGGGCTGGCCAACGCCGATGAGTGGGTCGCGCAAGGCGGCGACATACGGGACCACATCGCGTTCCCAGCGACGAGGCACTTCGTGCTCAAGGTCTCGCGGGGAAAAGACCGTTACGAGGTACTGTATCCCGATGCCTTCGAAGGGTGGCCGCCGCGTGAGTGACGCCAAGCATCTCCAGATTCCCGAGACGGGCGGTCTGTCGCGCCCCTTGCGGGTCGTGTCGCCGTTCGAGCCTTCGGGTGACCAGCCCAAGGCGATCGCGGAGATCGTCGACGGGCTGAGCCGCGGCCTGCGCTATCAGACCCTGCTGGGCGTCACCGGTTCGGGCAAGACATTCACGATGGCCAAGGTCATCGAGGCGACGCAGCGCCCGACGCTCGTCATGGCACCGAACAAGACGCTCGCGGCGCAGCTCGCCTCAGAGCTGCGTGACTTCCTCCCGGACAACGCGGTCGTCTACTTCGTGTCGTATTACGACTACTACCAGCCCGAGGCGTATGTCCCGACGACCGACACGTTCATCGAGAAGGACTCATCGATCAACGAGGAGGTCGAGAAGTTGCGCCACGCGGCCACCGCCGCGCTGCTGTCTCGCCGCGACGTGGTCGTGGTCGCCTCGGTGAGCTGCATCTACGGAATCGGCTCGCCCGAGGACTACGCGGGGATGGCGGCGTTCCTCGATATCTCGAAGGGCTACGACCGCGATCAGCTGATGCGCGACCTCGTCGAGATCCAATACGACCGTAACGATTTCGACTTGACCCGCGGTACGTTCAGGGTGCGCGGCGATGTCATCGACATCTTCCCGCCGTACGCCGATCACCCGGTGCGCGTCGAGTTGTTCGGCGACGAGATCGAGGTCATCGCGGAGGTGAACCAGACGACCGGCGAGGTCATCAACCGTTTCGAGTCGCTGCCCATCTGGCCGGCGACCCACTACGTCACCGAGCAACGCAAGCTCCAGAAGGCGTTGCAGACGATCCAGGAGGAGCTGCGGGTGCGGCTCGACGAGTTCAAGGCCGCCGGCAAGCTCTTGGAGGCGCAACGCCTCGAGATGCGCGCCAACTACGACCTCGAGATGCTGGAGACGATGGGGTTCTGCTCGGGAATCGAGAACTACTCCCGACACCTCGACGGCCGTCAGCCCGGCGAGCCACCCAACACCCTCATCGACTACTTCCCCGATGACTTCCTGTGCATGATCGACGAGAGCCACGTGACGATCCCTCAGATCCGCGGCATGCATGAGGGCGATCGGAGTCGCAAGATCACGCTCGTCGAACACGGCTTCCGTCTCCCGAGCGCGCTCGACAACCGACCGCTGCGATTCGACGAGTTCGAGCAGCGTGTGAAGCAGTTCGTCTACGTCTCGGCGACGCCGGGCGACTACGAGGGACGCGTATCCGAGCAGGTCGTGGAGCAGATCATCAGGCCCACCGGACTCGTCGACCCCCAGATCGTCGTTCGCCCGGTCACCGGACAGATCGACGATCTTCTCGGCGAGATCAAGGAGCGGACGTCGCGCGACGAGCGCGTGCTGGTCACGACGCTGACGAAGAAGATGGCCGAGGACCTCACCGACTACCTGTTCGAGCAGGGCATCAAGGTCCGCTACCTGCACAGCGACATCGGGACGCTCGAGCGCGTCGAGATCCTGCGCGACCTGCGGATGGGCGTCACCGACGTGGTCGTCGGCATCAACCTGCTGCGCGAGGGCCTCGACCTTCCCGAAGTATCGCTCGTCGCGATCCTCGATGCGGACAAGGAGGGCTTCCTGCGCAACTTCCGCTCGCTGATCCAGACGATCGGACGTGCGGCGCGAAACGTCTCCGGCGAGGTCATCATGTACGCCGACAAGGTCACCGACTCGATGAGGCTCGCTATCGACGAGACCGCCCGCCGGCGTGCGCTCCAGGTCGCCTACAACACCGAGCACGGCATCGAGCCGCAGACGATCATGAAGGCGATCGCAGACATCGTCCAATACGTTCGGGACGGGGACGCGATGACGACGAGCGCTGCGGAGGCCGCCAGGGAGCTCTCGAAGCTCCCGCGTGCCGAGGCCCTGAGGCTGATCTCTTCGATGGAGGAGGAGATGGTCGCTGCCTCGGAGGCTCTCGACTTCGAGCAAGCGGCTCGGCTCCGCGACCAAGTGGTCAAGCTGCGCGCTGAGATCGAGGGCAGCGAGGCCGACGAGGTCTTGGGCCGTCTCAAGCAGGGTGCTCGCAAGGGGAGTGCTCACGGCGTGAAGAAGCGCCGCCGCTGACGAGGCTCGTGCTCTACGGTGCCCACTGTTCGACGAGCCGGGTGATCTCGCCGTCTTCGATCGTGACCCAGTATCCGGCGTCCGCGACCTGGTCGGCGTTGTCGGCGAAGGCCTCGAGGAACTCCTCGGGGGTGAGCTTCTCGGTGTCCTCGGGGCCATAGAGCATGATCGTGATCGCGGCGTCGTCGGCGAAGCGGAACTCGCGTAGCTTCGCGTTGGGGTTGTAGACGTAGTAGTCGTTGGGTGGCGGGTACTCGTCACCGGTCTTGGTGGTGGCGGCCTTGATGGCGTCGGGGTCGGTCAGGAACTCGGCGTAGTCCAGCGCGAGCCACACGGCCGAATCCTCGCTGAAGGCCTTCCCGACGAACGCGAACTTCTTCTGGGTGGTCGACTCCTCGCGCGCCGACGACGCGGGCTTGGCCTGGTCGGGTTCATCGGCCGAGTCCGGTTCTGTGGCCGGAGTCGGCGTCGCGTCGCGCGCCGCTCTGAGGTTGTCGAGTTCGGCCGTGGCGACCTTGAGGCGGCTCACCATGCTGGCGGTCTCGGCCTGTGCCACCGCCAGCTCGGCCTCGAGCTCAGCGGCGCGGCGGCTCTGAGCGAACGCAGCGATGGTCGCCGTGGCCGCCACAGCGGCGACCACGAGCAGAACGATCGCGACGACCCTGGTGTCGACTTTCACGCTGTGTCCTCCCCGGAGCGAACAGGCCATCCCATCTTAGGGGGCTGACCGCACTTGTGCGAGCGATGGAGTGAGCGTATATATGAACGTATGAGCAGATGCTCAGACACTGAACGCGTCGACGGGAGTTCATGGTGTCGTTCGAAGCAGATCCCGGTAGGAAGCCCGGCGGCTCCGGCACCGACGGCGTCTCATCGGCGCGGACCACCGAGTGCTGGTCGGAGATCCACGATGTGAACGCCACCACCGCGATCCGGGCGGCGCTCGCGAGCGATTCTCACGTTGAGCGCACCACCGCGATCTTCTCGGCTCTGGCTGACGCGACTCGGTTCAGGATCCTCGAGTCGCTCGCCCGCGGCGAGCTGTGCGTGTGCGATCTGGCCGACGTCGTGGGGGTCAGCCAGTCGGCGACGAGCCACCAACTGCGCCTGCTGCGCGACCGCGGCCTGGTCGCGCACCGCCGCGACGGGCAGCGGGCGGTCTACCGGCTCGCCGACGATCACGTGCGTATGCTGATCGGCGTGGGGCTCGAGCACGCCGCCGAGGAGTCCGCGAGGTGAGCTCTCCCGAAGCGCCTGCTCTGGCGCGACCGACACCATGCTCGGATGAGTCCGGCCGTGCTGGCGCCCGGCATGCGTCGTGGCGCATCGAGGGCCTGGACTGTCCTGACTGCGCTCGCAGCGTGGTGGCGGCGGTCGAGCGCGTCCGCGGGGTAACCTGCGCAGACCTGAACTTCGCGTCAGCGACGCTGCTCGTGGAGTGGGACGCCGGTGCCGAAGCGCCCGAGGGTGTGGTCGGCGAGGTCGTCGAGACCGTGATGGCCGCCGGATACGGTGCCGCCCGCATCGACGAGAGCGGTATCACCGAGGCCGTGGCGCCCCGGCCATGGGCCGACCGCTATCGTGCCGAGATCGCGACGGTGGGCTCGGGCGTCTTCACTGCTCTGGGCGGGCTACTGGGTTGGCTGGGCGCGCCGGATTCGCTCTCGGTCGCGTCGTACGCCATCGCGATCGCCTTCGGGGGCTTTCTGGTGTGGCGTCGCGTGAACGTGTCGCTCAAGGCACGCGCGCTCGATATGAACGTGCTGATGACGGTCGCTGTCGTGGGCGCGGCGCTTCTCGGCGAGTGGGGCGAGGGGGCCACCGTCTACTTCCTCTTCGCGTTGGGCGGTCTTCTCGAAGCGCGTTCCCTGGAGCGTACGCGGCGCTCCATCCGCGACCTGATGGCGCTCACGCCCCCGGTCGCGCGCGTGCGCGAGGGCGAGAGCCTCGTCGAGGTCGCGGCTGCCGATGTCGTGGTCGGAGCGACGGTCATCGTCCGGCCGGGCGAACGCGTGCCGCTCGACGGGACCGTGCTGTCGGGCTCGACGGCCGTGGACGAGTCGGCGATCACCGGCGAGTCGGTGCCTGCGGGCAAGTCCGCCGGCGACGCCGTCTTCGCGGGCACACTGAACACCACCGGCCTGATCGACGTCGAGGTCACCGCGGCGGCCCGGGACTCGACGCTCGCCCGTATCGTGTTCCTCGTCGAGGAGGCCCAGGCGTCCAAAGCGCCCGCTCAGACGCTCGTGGAGCGCTTCAGCCGCTGGTACACCCCGTCGGTGATCGTCCTCGCAGGGCTCATCGCGGTCGTGCCGCCACTGGCCGCGTCGCTGCTCGGCGCGAGCTGGGGAAGCTGGGCCGAGTGGATCGAGCGCGCGCTCGTGCTGCTCGTGGTCAGCTGTCCGTGCGCGCTCGTCATCTCGACTCCGGTGTCGATCGTGAGCGGCATCACGCGTGCGAGCAGAGACGGCGTCCTCGTGAAGGGCGGCGCCTTCCTCGAGACCGCCGCCCGCATCAGGGTGGTCGCCTTCGACAAGACCGGCACACTCACGAGCGGGCGGCCCGAGGTGACGACGGTGTCCGTGCTCGACGACCGCTCATCAGACGAGGCGCTCGGGATGGCAGCGGCGCTCGAGGCGCACAGCAACCACCCGATCGCACAGGCCGTCGTGCGGGCGGCGACGGTGCAGGGAGCGCGGGGCACGATGCCGGTCGACAAGTACACCGAGCAGCCCGGCGTCGGTGTCGTGGGATCGATCGGCGGGGTCGAGTGGCAGGTATGCAGTCCCGGATGTGCCGAGGATGCCGGCGTACTGGGCCTCAACCGGGCTGCCGAGGCGGTGGCGACCGTCGAGCGGCGCGGCGAGACGGCGCTCGTGCTGTTCTCGGCTGCCGAACCGGTCGCCGTCATCGGCGTCGCCGATCAGGTCCGTCCCGAGACCGCGGGCGCACTCGCGGCCCTTCGGCGCGGCGGCATCGACCATCTGGTGATGCTGACCGGCGACAACGAGAGGGTCGCTCGTGCCGTCGCACAGACCGCGGGCATCACGGAGTACCGGGCTCGGCTCCTGCCGGAGGCCAAGACCGCCGCGGTGCGCGAGCTGGCCGAGACGCACGGCCTCGTGGCGATGGTGGGGGACGGCGTCAACGACGCGCCGGCGCTCGCTGCAGCGGACATCGGCATCGCGATGGGCGCTGCCGGAAGCGACACCGCGCTCGAGACCGCCGACGTCGCGCTGATGCGAGACGACCTCACCGCGCTCGCGGGCTTCCTCGACCTGGGGAGGCGGACGTTGCGGACGATCAAGCAGAACGTGGCCTTCTCGGTGCTGGTCAAGGCGCTCTTCCTGGTGCTCGCGGTGACCGGTAACGCGACCCTGTGGATGGCGGTCTTCGCCGACACCGGCGTGGCGCTGCTCGTGATCGTGAACGGCATGCGGCTGCTGCGCAAGCGCCCGCTCTCTGCGTGAAACGCGTCTCGCCGGCGCCCGCCGCGGGTGCCGGCCGGCGGCGGGCCGAGGCCGGCCGGCTAGCTCATGGGAGGCTGAGGGGACTCCTGTGCAGGCAGGCTGAGCACTTCGTTCATCGAACCCGAGCGGTAACCGTCGAGGTCTTGGGCCACCCAGGTGAAGCCCGCAGCGCGTACCGCCTCGGCGACACTCGCTCGCAGTGCCCACGCGCGCTCCATCTCCTCGGGAGCGACCTCGACCCGCGCGAGAGTGCCGTGAGCGCGGACTCGGAACTGGCCGAGGCCCAGGGCCCTGACCGCTTCCTCGGCCGCCGCGATGCGCAGCAGCCCGTCCTCGGTGATCGGCTGGCCATACGGGAAGCGCGACGCGAGACACGCCATGGAGGGCTTGTTCCAGTTGGGCAGCCCGACCTGGAGTGCCAGTTCGCGTATCTCGGCCTTCGTCAGTCCGACCTCTTGAAGAGGGCTGACCACCCCGTGCTCGGCCTTGGCTTTCGTTCCGGGGCGGTAGTCGGCGAGGTCGTCGGCGTTGCTGCCGTCGGCCACGTGGTCGAGCCCGTTGACCTCGGCGACGCGCTGCAGGAGGCTGAACAGCTCGCCCTTGCAGAAGTAGCAGCGGTCGGGGGTGTTCTCGGCGAACCGGGGGTCGGCGAGCTCGTAGGTCTCCACCTCGAGGAGCTGCAGTCCCAGCGTGCGGGCGAGTTCGCGAGCGGCGATCACCTCGTTGGTCGTGCAGGTGTCCGAGGTCGCGAGCACCGCGCGGCACCGCTCGCCGAGAACCGCATGCGCCGCGAATGCGAGGAGCGTGGAGTCGACTCCTCCCGAGTACGCGACGAGCACGCTTCCCAACGACTGGAGGCGCGTGAGAAGCGCGTCGTACTTGTCTTGCGTCGTCATTGCCAAGAGCCCCTCCCGAGAGCGTTCGTTGAGTATAGCGGTAGTCGCGCCCCGGTCGACATCGCCGGCGATGTGACGACATGGCGACCGTGAGGCCGCTCACACGTACTCGTGGGACGCGCCGGGCCGCCGAGGGGAATGAACAGTCGAAAGGCATGACGCCGCGCCCCGACCCACGGAGGATCCCCGTGCCCGAGACACCCAGCCCGTCGACCGGTTTCGAGCGCCTGTCCGAAGACCAGCGGACCCTCGAGCCGCCCGCCGATTTCTCCGCCAAGGCGCGCATCGCGTCAGCGGGGCACTACGCTGAGCTCTACGAGCGCTCGGTCGGTGATGCCGAGGCGTTCTGGCTCGAGGCCGCGCGCGACAAGCTGCAGTGGGTCACCCCCCCGGAGGAGGCGATGCGCGGCGGCTTCGACGAACTCGACTACACCTGGTTCGCCGACGGCACGCTCAACGTCAGCGCCAACTGTCTCGACCGGCACCTGGACACGTGGCGCGGCACCAAGGCCGCGATCATCTGGGAAGGCGACGACGGGTCGAGCCGCACCTACACCTACCAGCAACTCCACCACGAGGTCTGCCGCTTCAGCAACGTCCTGCGCAAGAAGGGCGTCGGCAAGGGCGACCGCGTCGCGCTCTACCTGCCCATGATCCCGGAGCTGCCCATCGCCATGCTGGCGTGCGCGCGGATCGGCGCGATCCACTCGGTGATCTTCGGCGGGTTCTCGGCGAGTGCGCTGCGGGGTCGTATCCAGGACTGCGGCGCGAAGCTGCTCGTCACCGCCGACGGGGGCATGCGCGGTGGCCGCCACATCCCGCTCAAGCCGGCGGCCGACGAGGCGCTGTTCGAATGCCCCACGATCGACGCGTGCATCGTCGTGCAGCGCGGTACCGGCTCGGTGGACATGGAGCCCGGGCGCGACACCTGGTGGCACCAGGAGATGGCGGCCCCGGAGGTCAGGCGCTGCCAGTCCTACGAGGTCATGGATGCCGAGGACCCGCTCTTCATCCTCTACACGAGCGGGTCGACGGGCAAGCCGAAGGGCGTGCTGCACACGAGCGCCGGCTATCTGCTCTACGCCCAGATGACGTTCGAGGACGTCTTCGACTACCGCGACGAGGACGTGTTCTGGTGCACCGCCGACATCGGGTGGGTGACCGGCCACAGCTACATCGTCTACGGGCCACTCGCGGCCGGCGCGACCACCATCATGTTCGAAGGCGTCCCCACGTACCCGGACCCCGGCCGCTTCTGGCAGGTCGCCGAGAAGTACGCGGTCACCACGTTCTACACCGCGCCCACCGCGCTGAGAGCCCTCATGCGATACGGAGACGGATGGCCTCAGCGCTACGAGTTGTCGAAGCTGCGGCTGCTGGGCAGCGTGGGCGAGCCGATCAACCCCGAGGTCTGGGAGTGGTACCACAAGGCGATAGGCGGGGGCCGCTGCCCGGTCGTGGACACCTACTGGCAGACCGAGACCGGCGGCTTCCTGATAGCACCGCTTCCCGGAGCGACCCCCCTCAAGCCGGGGGCCGCCACGGTGCCCTACTTCGGAGTCGAACCTCGGGTGGTGCGGGAAGACGGCAGCGACGCCGAGGTGGACGAGGGCGGCTACCTCGTGGTCGACAAGCCGTGGCCGGGCATGCTGCGCGGCACGTGGGGAGACCCGGAGCACACGCGGATGCGCGAGGTCTACTTCGAGCGCTTCCCGGGTCGCTATTTCACCGGCGACGGCGCGCGCCGTGACGCCGATGAGTACTTCTGGCTGCTGGGCCGCGTGGACGACGTGATCAACGTCTCGGGACACCGGCTGGGCACCGCGGAGATCGAGAGCGCACTCGTGGCGCACGAAGCGGTCACCGAAGCCGCAGTGGTCGGGTTCCCGCACCCGGTGAAGGGCGAGGGAATCTTCGCCTACGTGGTGCTTCGGGACGGTGAGGTGGCGAGCGAGGACCTCGCCAAGATCCTGACGGGCCACGTGCGCAACGTCATCGGGCCGATCGCGACGCCGGACCGGCTGCAGTTCGCCCCCGATCTGCCCAAGACGCGCAGCGGCAAGATCATGCGGCGTATCCTGCGCAAGATCGCAGCAGGGGAGAGCGGTCCCGATGCGTTCGGCGACACGTCGACGCTCACCGATCCGCGCATCGTGGAGAAGCTCGCGAGCGGGGCTGACCGCTACTGAAGCCCGCCGGACGGTACAGGGGCCGAGGGGCCCACGCTACAGCGTAGGACGCACCGCGTGCTGGTCCCACAGCTCCTCGGAGGAGCCGTCGAGCGCGTTGGCGTAGCGGGCGGCGGCGAAGAGCAGGTCCGAGCTGCGGTTCACGAAGGCGAGCACCTGCTCGTCGACGGGCTCCTCGGCCATCATGGCGACGACGCGCCGCTCGGCTCGGCGCATGATGGCGCGCGCGACATGAAGACGGCACGCGCTCTCGGAGCCGGCTTCGACGATGAAATGCGTCAGGGGGCCGGTGCGCTCCTCGAAGCGGTCGACGGCGCGCTCGAGCAGTGCCACGTCTGCCGCGTCGATGTGAGGGGTGTTCTCGGTGGCATGTCCTTCGGGCGTGGCGAGCGAGCTCGAGCAGTTGAAGAGCCGCTGCTGCACGAAGTGGAGCACGTCATCGAGGAGCGGGTCGGTCACGGCCGCTCGCGCGAGCCCCACCGCGCTGTTGGCTTCGTCGACGGTGCCGTAGGCGTCGACGCGCACCGAGGACTTGCTCACGCGGGCGCCGTCGGCAAGGGAGGTCTGTCCGTGGTCGCCCTTGCGGGTGTAGATGGTCATCGCGCGCTCCTGATCGAGTAGGTGTCCTTCGTGGAGTATGCGCAACTCCCCCCGTCTCCGAAACCGCCGAGAGAGTCGCGGGCGGCGTTCGGGGCCGGGGGGAGTCGTGGTCACGTGAGGCTGCAGGCGTGCGTCAGCCCTCGATGATGCGCAGCGCCTCGTCTCGGTAGGCATCCATCACGAACGGGATCCCGGATATCTCCGAGGCGTCTCTCGTGAGCGCCATGAGGTCGGAACGGCTGATGGTGTCGAGCCGCATGTTGCGAGACCCGCTCATGAGCTGCTGCAGGCCGACCTTGATCTTGTCGGCGTAGGTGTAGATGCCGAGCGCTCCCATGGGGAAGGCGTCGACCTCCGAGCCGTACTCGGCCTTGAGGGTCTCGTAGGTGACGAAGATCTCCTCCTTGGTCGTCCCGAACGCCGAGACGCTCTTGGGAAGGTCCTGCTCGGCGAGCCACACGCCGATGTTCTTGCCCACGAAGCCGGGGATCATGAGCGCGCGGCCCATGCAGACCGCTTTGGTGTGCGGAGCGCCCAGGGCGAGCACCTTGAAGACGTGGTCCTCGGTCGAGAACCCGCCGGCGATGGCGATGTCGGGCACGTAGGCGCCCTGGCTGGCGAGCTTCGCCGCCAGCTCGTTGGCCATGCACTGCAGGTAGAAGGTGGGTACGCCCCACTCCTCCATCATGCGCCACGGGCTCATGCCGGTGCCGCCGGGGGCACCGTCGATGGTGAGCAGGTCGATCTTGGCGTTGGACGCCCACTTCATCGCCATCGCGAGCTCGCGCATGGGGTACGCGCCGGTCTTGAGCGTGACGCGCTTGGCGCCGAGCTCGCGCAGCTGTTCGACGCTGGCGTAGAACTCGTCCTCATCGACGAATCCGAGGCGGCTGTGGCGCTCGAACTGGCGGATCGCGCCGTCCTTGAAGGCCGCCTTGATCGCCGGGTCGCTCGGGTCGGGCGTCACGAGGTAGCCGCGCTTCTGCAGTTCGAGCGCGCGATCGAGGCTGTTGACCTTGATCTCGCCGCCGATGCACTTGGCGCCTTGGCCCCACTTGAGCTCGACGGTCTCGACACCCAGCGTCCCCACCACGTACTCGGCGACGCCGAGCCGTGTGTCCTCGACGTTGAGCTGCACGAGGATGTCTCCGTAGCCGCCGTGGTAGCGACGGTACGCGTTCACTCGGCGCTCCATGTCGGGAGAGCGCTTGACCTTGCCGGCCGCGTCGAGTTCGAGTTCCGGGTCGATGCCACAGACGTTCTCGCCGCACACCAACGAGATTCCGGAGATCGCCGCACCGACAGCGAAGTGGTCCCAGTTCTTTCGGGCGATCTCGGTCGAGCCGAGCGCACCGGTGAAGATCGGGACCTTCATCTTGACGCTGTTCAGGAAGCCGAACTCGGTCTGCGGTGTCGACGAGGGGGAACAACGAGTTGTCGGGGTTCCCCTCCACGCCCTGGGGTAGTCCCTTCGCCCCCAGCGCATAGCCCATGATGTTGAGGTGCGAGTAGTCGATCGGGTAGTCCTTGTCGCCGCCGGCGGTGACCTCTCCGAACGGGCCGGGATAGATCACCTCGCGGCCACGGAACGAGGACTTGAAGACCTCGCAGTTGCCACGGCAGCCGTCGGTGCAGCGGCTGCACAGCCCCGAGCCGGGCACCACGTTCTTGGAGCGATTGGCGGTCTGGGTCGCGTCGTTGCCGCCGGGACACTGCAGGTTCATCGGATTACCCCATCCCCCTGACAGGAGCGCCGGAAAGAGGCATCCTGTGCAGGAACGCCGAAACATACTAGAAACATAGTAGCAATGCCGCAGAAATACGGGGGAAGGAATACGCCGTGGGAGAGCACGTTCGCGAAGAGGCCGCTGCGCAGATCAAGGAACAGGGCGTCGAGTTCATCCACCTCTGGTTCACCGACGTGCTCGGCTTCCTCAAGACATTCGTGATCACGATCGACGAGCTCGACACCGCCATGAGCGAGGGTATGGGTTTCGACGGCTCATCGATCCAGGGCTTCGCTCGTATCCAGGAGTCCGACATGATCGCCCTGCCCGACCCCACCACGCTGCAGATCCTCCCGTGGCGTCAGGATGGCCAGTTGGTAGCGACGATGTTCTGCGACGTCGTACGCCCGGACGGCAGCCCCTACGAGGGCGATCCGCGCTACGTCCTCAAGCGCAACCTCAAGGTCGCCGCCGAGAAGGGCTTCACGTTCTTCGTGGGACCCGAACTCGAGTACTACTACTTCAAGAGCGACACCGGCACCGAGCTGCTCGACCACGGCGGCTACTTCGACATGACCACGCGCGATCTCGCGGTCGATCTGCGCAAGCAGACGGTCCGTTCACTCAAGGAGTTCGGCATCGGGGTGGAGTACAGCCACCACGAGGTCGGGCCGAGCCAGCACGAGATCGACCTGCGCTACGACGAGGCACTCAAGATGGCCGACGCGGTGATGACCTACCGGCTCGTGGTCAAGGAGGTCGCGCAGCTCAACGGCTTGTACGCCTCGTTCATGCCCAAGCCGATGTACGGCGAGGCCGGCAGCGGCATGCATGTGCACCAGTCGCTCTTCCGAGACGGACGCAACGCGTTCTACGACGGGTCGGACGAGTACCACCTGTCCGCGATCGGGAAGGGCTACATCGCAGGACTGCTGCATCACGCTCCATCGTTCCTGGCGGTCACGAACCAGTGGGTCAACTCGTACAAGCGACTCGTCTCGGGATTCGAGGCACCCGTCCACATCTGCTGGGCGCACCGCAACCGTTCGGCGCTCGTGCGGGTGCCGATGTACAAGCCGGGCAAGGAGAACGCGACGAGAGTCGAGCTTCGTTCTCCCGACCCGGCGTGCAACCCCTATCTGGCGTTCTCGGTGATGCTCGCGGCGGGTCTCGATGGCATCGAGCGGGGTCTTGAGCTGCCGGCCGATGTGACCGAGGACGTCTACGAGATGAGCTCGAACGAGCGTGCACGTCGCGGTATCGGACAGTTGCCCGAGAACCTGCGCCAGGCCACCGACGAGCTGGAGGCGAGCGAGCTGATGCGTGCGACGCTCGGAGAGCAGGTCGTGGACTGGCTCGTGCGCAATCAGCGGATGGAGTGGCACGAGTACCGCACCCGTGTCACGCCGTGGGAACTCGAGTCGTACCTGCCATTGCTCTAGCGCGGAAGCGACAGCTCGCTGCGGCCGCGGATCGTGAGAACTAGACGGATTCGCGGATCCGCATGGCCAGATGACCGAGCACCCCGGGGTCGTCGACGGCCCCGCCGTCGGGTCCCACGACGTGGAACGTGTCGCGCGCGACACCGTCCACGGTGAGCACCTTGGCCCAGCGGATGTCGACGCCTTCCAGGGAGACCGCCCGAGCCAGGTCGTGCAGGAGTCCCGGACGGTCCGGCGCCGTGACGGTGATCTCGGTGTCCCAGCCGCTGTGCCGGGTGGTCACGCGCACGCGCGCCCGGGAGCGCGCCGGGTAGTGACGCCGGCGCTCGGCGAGGCGCGTGGCCAGCTCGAGTCGATCGCGCAGCGCCGCATCCACGAAGCGTTCCAACGCCGAGAACGTCTCGGTGGTGGCCGGGCGCCTCGTGGCCGAGGTCACGACGAACGAGTCCAGCACGACCGTCCCCGGAGCGCTGTACGCGTCCACCGACAGGATGTCGAGTCCGGCGAGCGCGATCGCTCCGGCGAGGCGTGCCAGCAACTGCGGCCGATCCTTGGCCGCCACCGTGAGGGTGTGGGTGTCGACGACCGGCCCGGCGGACACCGCGATCGCGGCCTGCTGCGCCGAGCCGTGCGCGATGAGTCCCGCGACCAACCGCGCGTCGCGTGCGACCCGCGTGGGCTCGCGGCTTGCCAGGTAGCGCAGTGGCGCCTGTGCGACGAACGCGCGCTCATCGGCGGATCCCGTCGCACTCATCGCTTCGAGGGTGGCGTCTCTGACGGCCTGCCCGCGCGAAGCGAGCCCGGCGCCGTCGACCGACTCGGACAGCGCCGCGTCCACGCGGGCGACGAGCGTGCCCACAAGCGCGGCCGTCCAGGGCGTCCAGGTGGCAGGTCCCGTGGCTCGCGAGTCCGCTGCGGTGAGCAGGTGCAGCGGCGCGAGCAACTCGGTCCGGCCGACCCTCGCGGCGCACCGCAGGATCGCGTCCTCGTCGTCGAGGTCGTCTCGCAGAGCGGTCTCGATCAGCACGAGGTGGAGCCGCACCAGGTCTGCGACGTCGCCGGCGGCCGGCGCGCCGAGTCCCATCGCGATGGCGGCATCCGCCGCGGGTCGTGCGCCGCGCTCGGCGTGACCGGCACCGCCTTCGACCTTGCCCACATCGTGCGCGAGAGCCGCCACCTGTGCCGTGCGCAGGTCGCCCACCGTCTGTGAGGAGCGGGCGAGCGTGGGATCGCCACCAAGCCCGGCGATATCGGTTGCGGCGGTGAGGCAGTGCGCGCCCACGGTCAGCTGATGGCCGAGTCCCGGGCGGCGAACGGCCATCAGCCGCGCGTAGCCCGGCACGAGCGTGTCGAGGCAGCCTGCCTGCGCCGCCAGCAGCAGTTCGGGCAGCCGTTCGTGTCCGCCATCGAGCCGCTCGAAGACCTCCTCGGCCGAGAAGGGCTTGGAGGGGGGTTCGGAGGCCCGGGCGATGCGGGCCCGGACCCGCTCGAGGATCAGGGCGGTGTCGCCGAGGGCCGCCTGCAGGGATTCGGCGTCGAACATCTCGGCGAGGTCGGTGGCGGCGTCGAGGGAGAACCGATCACCCACGCCCTCGCGCTGCAGGACCCACCGTGCCGCCGAGACGGCGGCGGCGGCGGTCCGGAGCGTATCCAGCTCTGTGGTGGTGAGCAGTCCGAGTCGCACGAGTGCGCCGGGATCTCGCTGAACGGCGCCGTCGAGCACAGCGGCGCACCACGTGAGCTCATCGTGGTCTCGGCGTCCGCCCGCGCCGTTCTTGAGTTCGGGCTCGAGCAGCCACGGGTGGCCGGGCCGGTCCCGGTCTCTCAGCTCGGACAGCGTTCGCTTGGCCCGCTTGCCGGCGTCCTTGGCGCATCCCGCGAGCACGTTCTCCGCCCACTCGAGGTCACCGGCGAGCGGACGCGCGGTGAGTGCCGCTGTGCGGATCTGCACGTCCTCGCGCATCGCCGCCTTCTGCTGCTTGGGCGAACGCACCTGGTGACCCACCTTGAGTCCGGCGTCCCACAAGGGGTAGAGCACCGCTTCCACGAACGGCTTGAGCCTGTCTGCCGGGGTCTCCGACAGTACGAGGATGTCGAGGTCGCTTGCGGGCAGGAGCGCGCCCGCACCCCATCCACCCAGTGCCGCGATCGCCCAGCGGCCTTCGTGCAGAGGCGAGGCCGCCCGGGACAGCTCCCGGACGGCCTCGTCGGTCATCTCACTCAGCTCTCGTGCCGCGGCGAGCCCCGGCGTCGCCGAAGCGATGTGGGCGGCACGCTGCGCGATGAAGTCGTGCACCCTACAGCGCCTCGGGTCCTCGCTCGCCGGTGCGGATGCGCACCGCGCGGTCGACGTCGTAGGTGAAGATCTTGCCGTCGCCGATCTTCTCGGTACGAGCTGTCATGAGGATCGCGTTCTCCGCAGCTTCGGCGATGTCGTCGTCGACGACGATCTCGATCTTGACCTTGGGCACGAAGTCCACGGTGTACTCCGCACCACGGTAGACCTCGGTGTGGCCCTTCTGGCGGCCGTATCCACGTACGTCGGACACGGTCATCCCGGCCACGCCCAGCGCGTTCAGGGCTTCTTTGACCTCGTCGAGCTTGTGAGGCTTGATGATGGCGTCGATCTTCTTCACGAAAGGCTCCTTACTCGTCGCTCAAGGCGTTCAGTACGTACCCCGCACGAGGCCGCGAGGTGTCTAGAAGATGGTGTCGGTCTGGACGAAGTCGGGGTACGCCCGGTTGCCGTGCTCGCCGATGTCGAGACCCTCGAGCTCTTCCTCCTCCGAGACACGCACGCCGAACGTGGCCTTGATCGCGAGCCAGATCACGAGCGAGACGGTGAAGACCGCCGCGCCGACCGCTGCCACGCCGATCATCTGGCTCCACAGCAGGCCGAACCCGCCACCGAAGAACAGGCCGTTGCCCGTGGTGCCGGGCGCGATGGCCTCCTGAGCGAACAGGCCGACGGCGAGAGTACCGAAGATGCCGCCCATGCCGTGGACCGCGAGGGCACCGACCGGGTCGTCGAGCCTGAGCTTGTCGAGAAGCAGCACGCCGAACACGATGAGGGCGCCGGCGATGGCGCCGATGATGAGCGCGCTGCTCACGCTCACGAAGGCGCACCCGGCGGTGATGCCGACCAGTCCGCCAAGGGCACCGTTGATCGTCATGCCGATATCGGGCTTGCCGAGGACCACCCACGCGACGATGGTCGCGGCGATGGCGCCCGCCGCCGCGGCGACGTTGGTCGTGACCATGATGTGCGAGATCGCGAACGGGTCGGCGGCCATGGTGCTGCCGGGGTTGAAACCGAACCAGCCGAACCACAGGATCAGTGCGCCGGTCATGGCTGAGGTCATGTTGTGACCGGGGATCGCATGGGCCTTGCCGTCCTTACCGAACTTGCCGATGCGTGGCCCCAGGACGATGACGCCCGCCAGCGCGGCCCAGGCGCCCACCGAGTGGACCACCGTGGAGCCCGCGAAGTCCCAGAAACCGAGCTCGGCGAGCCAGCCGCCGCCCCAGATCCAGTGACCGACGATCGGGTAGATGAAGGCGACCAGCAAGAACGAGAAGATGATGAACGAGTGGTACTTGATCCGCTCGGCGACCGCTCCGGAGACGATGGTCGCGGCGGTGCCCGCGAACACGAGCTGGAAGAAGAACTTCGCCATCAGGGGCACTCCGGTCCAGCTGAGTGCCGAGTAGACGCCCTGGTAGGCGTCACCGGTTGCGGGGCTGTTGTCGGCTCCGCCGATGAAGAAGAGCCCCTTGAGTCCTATGAACGGGTTTCCATCGCCGTACATGAGGCCCCACCCGACGACCAGGAATGCGATCGTCGACACCGCGAAGACGATGAAGTTCTTCGAGATGATGTTGACGGTGTTCTTCGCCCGGGCGAATCCTGACTCCACGAGACCGAACCCCAGGTTCATGAAGAACACGAGCATGCCCGCGACGAGCACCCACACGGTGTCGAGAGCGATCTTCAAATCCATGCTTCCTACCTCCTCCGACTGACGGCCGCATCTGGCCACTGGCACAGAGTCGCGTGGCTGTGTTTCGAGCGTGTTGCGCGGAGATGAAATCTGGAAGCCGGTGTTTCATGCGGTGGTCGGGGAGATGAACAGAGCGACGCCGCGGCCCCCTCTGGGGGCACGCGACGTCGCCGGGAGCGCCTCTTGGATCGAGCGCTACTTGGTAGAGGTGATCAGTGAGATCGTGGTCTTGTTCGCGTCACCGCTGTCTGCGCCGAACGTGACCTGCAGCTGCTGGTTGCCCTTCTCGGCGGAGAGCGCGCCGCCGTCTTGGACCTTGACCTCACTCATGATCTTCCAACCTTGGGCGTCCAGTTCGGTCTTGTACCAGTCGAACACGGTACTGACGTCGCTCGCGGCCTCGATCGTCACCGAGTAGCCCTCGGCGGCTTTGACCGAGGCGATGATGTCGCCCTCATAGACCGGCACGTCGGTGGGGAAGCCCTCGGGCAGGTCTCCGGCGCTCGACGCGGTCATCTCGGTACCGTCCTCGCCCTGGATCGTGACCTCGTCGCCAGACTTGTCTATCTTGACGCCGGTAGCCTGTTCGACGGCGGCCTCGGTGGCCTGCTCGGCGATCGATTGGCAGCCGACGACCGCGACGGCCAGTCCTGCGAGCAGCAGTGAGAGCGCGATTCGCGCGATGGGCTGTTTCACGTTCGATCCCCCCTAGGAGTCGACACACGCACGCGGCTCCCGCGTGCCACAGGTAGACCATACCCCTGATGTGAGCCGCGTCGTATACTGGAATGTCTACCGAGAACTCCCCAATGCGAGGAAGGACCGTCTTGTCCCTCGATTTCATCTCGATCCGCGGCGCGCGCGAGCACAACCTCAAGGGTTTCGACCTCGAGATCCCGCGTGACAAGCTCGTGGTGATCACCGGTCTGTCCGGTTCGGGCAAGAGCTCGCTCGCGTTCGACACCATCTATGCCGAGGGGCAGCGGCGCTACGTCGAGTCCCTCTCGGCGTACGCCCGCCAGTTCCTGGGGCAGATGGACAAGCCCGACGTCGATCACATCGAGGGGTTGTCGCCGGCGGTCTCTATCGACCAGAAGACGACGAGCAAGAACCCGCGCTCCACCGTGGGGACCGTCACCGAGATCTACGACTACCTGCGCCTGCTCTACGCCCGCGTGGGTATCCCGCACTGCCCGATCTGCGGGCGTCCCATCGAGCGCCAGACCTCCGATCAGATCGTCGACCGGATCCTCGAGCTGGCTGAGGGCACCAAGTTCCAAGTGCTTGCGCCGGTCGTGAAGGGGCGCAAGGGGGAGTACGGCAAGTTGCTCGACGACCTCAAGCGCGAGGGCTTCACCCGCGTGCGCGTGGACAAGGAGGCTCGCGGACTCGACGAGGAGATCGTGCTCGACAAGAAGTACAAGCACGATATCGACGTGGTGATCGACCGGCTGGTGATGAAGGACGGCGTGCGCACCCGGTTGGCCGACAGCGTCGAGACCGCGCTGCGTCTCTCGAACGGCAGCGTGCTCATCGCGGTCGTCGACGGCGACGAGCAGCAGTTCTCCCAAGCGCTCGCGTGCCCGGTACACGGCAACATCTCGATGGACGAGCTGGCTCCGCGTGACTTCAGCTTCAACAGCCCGTATGGCGCATGCCCGGACTGCAACGGCTTGGGTAGCAGGCTCGAGGCCGACCCCGACCTCGTGGTGCCTGACACGTCGCTCACGCTGGCGCAGGGCGCGATCGCACCTTTCCATCCCGGCATGAACTACTATCCGGCGCTCGTGGCGGCAGCCGCGAATCACCTGGGAGTGAGTGTCGACACTCCCTGGGCGAAGCTGCCCAAGAAGGTACAGCAGACACTCCTGAACGGCTTGGGAGACACCCGCATCCGCGTTGACTACGTGACGCGCGACGGCCGCGAGACCCACTGGTACTCCCGCTACGAGGGCGCGCTGTCGTCGACGATGCGCCGGTTCGAAGAGTCGGAGTCCGAGAACGTCAAGGACAAGCTGCGCGAGTACCTCGCCGTCATCCCGTGCAAGACGTGCGGGGGAGCGCGGCTCAAGCCGTCGATCCTGGCGGTCACGGTGGGCGGCAAGAACATCCATGACGTCACGGTGTTCTCGGCACAGGACTCTCTGGCGTTCTTCGAGGCGCTCGAGCTCTCCGAGCGCGACGCGACCATCGCCCAGCGGATCGTCAAGGAGATCTTGGAGCGGCTGCGCTTTCTGGTGGACGTGGGCCTCGACTACCTCACCCTCGAGCGCGCGACCGCGACGCTCTCGGGCGGCGAGGCGCAGCGCATCCGGCTCGCGACGCAGATCGGCGCGGGGCTCATGGGCGTGCTCTACATCCTCGATGAGCCGTCGATCGGCCTGCACCAGCGTGACAACGCGCGTCTCATCGGCACGATGGAGCGGCTGCGGGACCTGGGTAACACCGTGATCGTGGTCGAGCACGACGAGGAGACGATCCGCGCGGCCGACTTCGTCGTGGACATGGGTCCCGGTGCCGGCGAGCACGGCGGCGAGATCGTGTGCGTGGGTCCTCCCGAGCAGATCCTCGCGTGTCCCGACTCGCTCACCGCCGCGTACCTGTCCGGCGCGCGTGAGATAGCGATGCCCGAGAAGCGCAGGAAGCCGGGCAAGGGCGCGATCGTGCTGAAGGGCGCGACCGAGCACAACCTCAAGAACATCGACCTCGACCGTGGAGCTGGGCACGCTGTCGGTCGTCACGGGTGTGAGCGGCAGCGGCAAGAGCTCGCTCATCACCGATACGCTCGCGCCGGTCATGGCGAACCGCCTCCAGCGCGCGCGGCATCGTGCGGGAGCGTACAAGAGCATCAGCGGACTCGAGCACGTGGACAAGATCATCGACATCGACCAGTCACCCATCGGCCGTACGCCTCGTTCGAATCCGGCGACGTACACCGGGCTGTGGGACGACGTGCGCTCGCTGTTCGCCTCGACCCCCGAGGCGAAGCTGCGCGGCTACGCGCCGGGACGCTTCAGCTTCAACGTCGCCGGCGGCCGGTGCGAGGCGTGCAAGGGCGACGGCCAGATCAAGATCGAGATGCACTTCCTGCCCGACGTCTACGTGCCGTGCGAGGTGTGCAAGGGCGCTCGCTACAACCGGGAGACCCTCCAGGTCACCTACAAGGGCAAGACCGTGAGCGACGTCCTCGACATGACCGTCGAAGAGGCGTTGAGCTTCTTCGAGAACATCCCGCCGATCAGGCGCAAGCTCCAGACGCTCTACGACGTGGGGTTGGGCTACGTGCACCTCGGTCAACCCGCAACCACGCTCTCGGGCGGTGAGGCGCAACGGGTCAAGCTCGCCAGCGAGCTGCAGAAGCGCTCCACCGGGCGCACCTTCTACATCCTCGATGAGCCGACCACCGGGCTGCACTTCGACGACGTGCGCCAGCTGCTCATCGTGCTTGCAGCGCCTCGTGGACGGCGGCAACACCGTGCTGGTGATCGAGCACAACCTCGACGTCATCAAGAGCGCCGACCGGATCCTCGATCTGGGCCCCGAAGGCGGCGACCGCGGCGGCGAGATCGTGGCGTTCGGCACGCCCGAGGACATCGCCGCGTGCGAGCGCAGCCACACCGGACGCTTCTTGGCGCCGGTGCTCGCGGGCCGCGGCGCTACCGCGCATCCCGAGCTGGGCGAAGGCCATGGCATCAGCGGCGAGAAGCCCGCACGAGCGGGGGTCGCCACGCGCGTGAGTCGCTCGGCTGGCGGGGCGAGGTAGTGAAGGGCATGAGGCGCACCCTCGACACGAGCCTCGTCGTGCGCGCATGACTCACGACACCCCTGAGATTCCGGCCCCCACCGGCTCGGCGAACCCCTCGGTCGCCGATCAGATCGCGAGCGTCCCCGACACGCCCGGCGTGTACCTGTGGAAGGACGCGGGTGGCGCGGTGCTCTACGTGGGGAAGGCCAAGTCGCTTCGCAAGCGGATGCGCCAGTACACGGCCGGCCAGGACGAGCGCGAGAAGATCCCGGTGATGATGGAGCAGGTGGCGAGCTACGACTACGTGGTGACCACCAACGAGGTCGAGTCGCTCATCCTGGAGAAGAACCTCATCCGCCAGTTCCGGCCGCCCTACAACGTGGACTACCGAGACGACAAGAGCTACCCGTTCATCGCGCTGACGCTCGACGACCCGTACCCGGCGATCAAGTTCACGCGCGAGAAGCACAAGCCGGGCACCCGCTACTTCGGTCCCTTCACCGACTCCCGCGCCGCGCGCGAGACCATCGACACGGTGCGCCGCATCGTCCCCATCTGCCGAGCGACCTGCGCCGAGTGGAAGCGCGTGACCGCGAAGGGCGGCGCGCCGAGCGGCCGGGCCTGCTTCGACTACCACGTGGGGCTGGGCCCCGGTCCGTGTGTGGGCGCGTGCACGACCGCCGACTACGCCGACAACGTCGCCAAGGTCGCGCGCTTCCTGACCGGCAAGCATGACGACCTCGAAGGCGAGCTGGGCCGCCAGATGCGCCGCGCCGCTGCCGATCTCGACTTCGAGGCCGCCGCGCGCTACCGAAACCGGCTCGAGGCGGTGCAGGCCATCCGCGAGCGCCAGAAGGTCGTGTCTTCTCGGCCGCTCAACATGGACGTGGTCGGCTTCCACCGAGAAGAGACCGTCGCCGGCGTGCACGTCTTCGTGGTCCGAGAAGGGCGCGTGCTCTACGGCAACGAGTTCGTGCTCGACAAGGGACTCGACGTGCCGATGGGCGAGCTCGTCGAGGGCTTCCTGCTGCGCTACTACGGCGACGTGTCCGACACGCCGCGCGAGCTCGTGTTGCCGGAGCTGCCCTGCGGTCCCGACGCGGTGGCGGCATGGCTCACCGAGCAGCGCGGCACCAAGGTCACGCTCACCGTGCCCCAGCGCGGGGAGAAGACCGACCTGCTCGCGCTCGCCGCGCGCAACGCCCAGCACACGCTCATGCGCTTCAAGGTGCGCACGCGCTACGACGAAGAACGTCTCAACTCGGCGCTGCTGCAGCTCGAGAGCGCGCTGGCTCTGCCCGCGCCCCCGCTGCGCATCGAGTGCTACGACATCTCGACGTTGCACGGGACCCACTCGGTGGCGTCGATGGTGGTGTTCTCGAACGGTCGAGCCGACTCGAAGAACTACCGCCGCTTCAGGGTGCGGCTGGACAGCGGTGAGGCCAACGACGTCGCGATGATGAGCGAGGTGCTGCGCCGCCGGTTCGCGCCCGAGCGCATGGCCGACGGCCGCTTCGGCTCGCGGCCCGGACTCGTGATCGTCGACGGCGGCAAGCCGCAGCTCAACGCAGCCGCCGCGGTACTGGCCGAGCTGGGGCTCACCGACATCCCGCTCGCGGGACTCGCCAAGCGCGAGGAGGAGCTGTTCGTGACGTGGGCCGACGACCCGGTCGTGCTGCCGAGCGGCTCGCCGTCGCTGTACCTGGTCAAGCGCGTGCGCGACGAGGCCCACCGCTTCGCGATCGAGTACCACCGCTCGCTGCGCGGCAAGGCGATGACGGCCAGCGTGCTCGACGACATCGAGGGCGTGGGGCCGACGCGCAAGAAGGCGCTGCTCAGGCACTTCGGGAGCGTGAAGAAGCTGCGCGAGGCGACGTGCCGAGGAGATCGCGCAGGTGAAGGGGATTCCCCGCGAAGTGGCCGAGGAGATCGCTGCTGTGCTGGCTCAGGAGTAGCCGCGGGAGGGGCGCCCGGGCGGGGGGCGCCGTGCTCAGACAGTCCTCGGCGGGGGCCCGCGGCACGACGAACGCATGCGTTCGTCGTGCCTACCCCGCCTGCGGAACTGCGCGCGGCACCCCCCGCCCGGGCGCCGTCGCACACGCTCACGAGCCGGAGCGCCGAGGCTTCGCCCGGCGCCCAACCCGCAACCGCTTCGAGGGGGCGCCGAGGCTTCGGCCGGCGCTCGGCTGGTAACCGCCTTCCGAGCGCGGGGCTTCGGGCGGGGCCGGCGGGGTACCTACTGCGGGAATGGCTGGGACGAGATGTGGGAGTGACAAAGTGACTTCATCGGTGCCTGGTGAGTACTCGGACTTGTGGTCTACGGACCGGGCGGCGCAGAATCGCGCGTACACGGCGGTGATCGCGGCGGTTGAGGAGCCTGTGGAGTGGGCTTACGAGGTGTGGGACGACGTGGTGGCGCACCTATCGGCGGCGGACAACCACGACCGCTCGATCGCGGCGCAGGTGCTCGCCCGGTTGGCGCTCAGCGATCCTGACGGGCGCATCACGCGCGACTTCGAGGCGCTGCTGGGGGTGACGCGCGACGAGCGATTCGTGACGGCTCGGCATGCGCTGCAGTCCGTATGGCGCGTGGGGCTCGCGGGGCCGGAACAGCGAGCGATGGTGCTGCGAGGGCTGGAGGCACGCTTCGCAGAGTGCGCCGCTGAGAAGAACTGCACGCTGGTTCGGTACGACATCGCGGTGGCGCTTCGAAAGCTGTACGACGAGACGGGCGACGAGGCGGTCAAGTCGACGGCACTCGAACTCATCGGTAGCGAGACCGATGACACGTACCGCAAGAAGTATGCGAAGGAGTGGCGCATCTGACCGGCGATCGCGGGTTCGGCGGTTCGCATCCTGGATGGGGGAGCACCCATGAGTGAGCTTGCGGCGGTGGTGTATGCGGTGCTGGCGGCGGTCGTCGTCGCCTTCCAGATCGCGCTTGCACTGGGCGCTCCGTGGGGCGAGATGTCGATGGGCGGACGCTTCCCGGGCACGTATCCGCCGCCGATGAGGGGCGTGGCGGTCGTCTCGGCGTTGATCGTGGCGTTCATGGCGGTGATCGTCCTGTCGCGTGCAGGACTTGCGTTTCCGGGGTACGCGGAGATCGCCGCGTGGGCGATCTGGCTGGTCGTGGGGTACTCGGCGATCGGGCTTGTGATGAACCTCGCCACGCCGAGCAAGAAGGAGCGCGCGATCTGGGCCCCGACGGTGGCTGTGATGCTGGTGTGCAGCGTCGTGGTGGCGCTGAGTTAGGTGAAGGTTCCGACAAGCTTCCGGTAGGTGGCCTTACGCAGACTGCTCTTGGCACATCACTTACGCCGAGAGGAGTCCCCGGTGTCCGAACCTCGACTCATGGATCGCGTCCGTGGCGCGCTGCGATCCCGTCACTACAGCAGGCGCACCGAGCAGGCCTACACGCTGTGGATCCGCCGCTTCATCGTGTTCCACGAGGGCCGGGACCCGGCCGACATGGCCGAGCCGGAGGTCAACGAGTTCCTGACGCATCTGGCCATGACCGAGAAGGTCGCATCGTCGACGCAGAACCAGGCGCTCTCCGCGCTGGTGTTCTTGTACAAGCGCGTCTACAACCGTCCGCTGGGTCTGCTGAGCGATGTGGTGTGGGCCAAGACGCCTCGGCGGCTGCCCGTGGTGCTGACCCGAGACGAGGTGCGCGACATCCTTGGCCGGCTGGATGGCGAGGCATGGCTGATGGTTTCGCTGATGTACGGCACCGGGATGCGCTTGTCTGAGGTGCTTGAGCTGCGCGTGCTCGACATCGACTTCGAGCGCGGCGAGATCACGATCCGGAACGGCAAGGGCGCCAAGGATCGGGTGACGATGCTGCCGCAGTCGCTGCGCACGCCGCTGCAGGTGCATCTCAAGGAGGTCCAAGCGATCCATCGCCGCGATCTCGCCGAGGGCTGGGGCCGAGTATTGCTTCCCGACTCGCTCAGCCGGAAGTACCCGAACGCGGCCGCCGAGTGGCGGTGGCAGTGGGCGTTCCCGCAGGAACGCAGGTGGCGAAATCACGAGACCGGGCAGCAGGGGAGGCACCACGTGCACCCGACGATACTGCAGCGTCAGGTCAAGGAGGCGGTCAGGCACGCCGGCGTCGTGAAGAGAGTGGGATGCCATACGTTTCGGCACTCATTCGCCACGTCGCTGCTGGATGCGGGCTACGACATCCGGACGATCCAGGAGCTGCTCGGTCATCGAAGCGTGAACACCACGATGATCTACACCCACGTGCTCAACAAGGGTGGTCACGGTGTGAAGAGCCCGATGGACGGGCTAGGGTGACGGTAGCCGCGGACGGACTCGATACTGTCCAGGCAGTGCTGTGACCGGCCGACCGACCTGATATCGTTCACTTACACAGACCTTATCGCCACCTTCCCGTGGTCGACACGGACTGTACATTCACTGTTAGACCGACCAAGCGATGTGGGGGAGCGATGGCGCCGGCATCTGTAGCCGCGATGCTGGTGTCGGTGTGCCTGGCGGGCTGCGCCTCAACGGGCAGACAGCACAGTATTCACGACCAGTTCGGGGTGTATCCCGCGACCGGCGTAGAGCGCACTAAGGTGCTTGACGCCCTCGACGTGGCCGTCGAAGCAGACGTGGGCCGGCAGCCCGCACTCGAAGCGAGATCGCTTTCGCTCCGCCGCCCTTCGCCGCGATGTGGCCGCTCCGCTTGCTGTCGGACGGTAGCGCCATAGACTTGAGCGAGATCCATTCCTACTCGGCGGTCGTGGCGGCCGGGGCGTTCTATGGACAAGCGATCGAGCAGCTGGAGCAGTAGGGCAGAGGGTGGCCAGTGCTGGAACACGAGTCAGCTCGACCGACCTACGGGATGGAAGGGGGATCGATGGCCCACGGCGGCTCGAGCTCATCTTCGGCCGGCGATGATCGCGGTCTAACAAGCGCATCGAGCAGAACGCCAGACGTTAGAATGACCTGAGAGCGCATCGGCGTCTGCTGATGCGCACCACGTTAGACGGAGTCAGGCACCGCGGCCAGAAGTCAGCTTCGGGTCAACCGGATAGGAGCCCATCGATGACTGAACCCGGCGTGATCTAAGTCTCGCAGTCATCGCCATCGGCCGTCTGCCGTCTGGACGGCGCTGCCCGATCCAGCGGTCCACTCGGTGTGGTTCGCTCACGGGTGGACATAAGTGCGACTGTCGGCCACCGCTTCACGCTCGACATGGGGCCGTTCGGCGACACGCCGTGCGAAGTGCAGGTCGCCGAGCCGGAGAGCAGGTTCTCGTACTCGTTCGGCGCCGGTCCGTTGGCTTCAACGAGCCATCACGTGGCGGCTCGAGCCGACAGACGCCGGCACCGTGCTCTCGCTGGAGCACTCGGGTTTCGATCTGGACTCGGCTATGGGCAAGCAGGCGTTGCAGGCGACGGGCGCAGGTTGGTCTGGCATTCTGACCAGGATCGAGCCGGCACTCGACGAGTTCAGGTAGCCGACCACCTGCGCTAACAAGCGCATCGAGCGGACACCGTCAGGTATTCTCGTCCCGACGCGCTTGGGTGCCGCTCATGCGCAACAACGTTAGGCCTATCGGAATCGTCCTGAGGGGGCTCGGTGGCGTACGAAGAGGTTTCTAGGGCGGCAACCGCACTGCCGTATCGAGACAAGATGCGGCTTGCGCTTCTGATGATTCAGCTTGCCGCGAAGGAGGAGGAGCAACAGAACCCGGCTCCGCGGGTGGGCAACGGCTCGACAAGGCGTCTCGACGGCGAGCTGATCGAGTACGTAGCGGAGCGTCTGTACGAGCTGCGCCCGGCGAAGCGGGAGACGGCTCTCAATTCCATCGGCGCGATGTTCCAGTTCCAAGGCGGCATCTCCAGTTCGGATCGTGATGAGGTGTTCGCTGGGTTGGTGGACGCCGGGTTTCTCTCTCTGGACGGTGACAGGATCGTCTATCCGACTGCGAAGGCCTAACAAGCGCATCGAGCGGACACCGCAAGGTTAGAATCATCCCGAAGCGCGTGAGCGCCGCTCATGCGCAACACGTTGGGCAGAGCGAGCGACGGCCTGCAACCGAAGGGGGCAACACATTGAGCGACTCTCTCGTGGAGGGGGCAGGGTTCGCGCAGGTTGACGTTTTCACGGCCGTGCCGTTCCGTGGCAATCCGGTCGCCGTGGTCCTGGACGGCAACCGTCTGTCGAGCGCAGAGATGCAGCGCATCGCAAACTGGACGAACCTGTCGGAGACGACGTTTGTCTGTGACGCGACTATCCCGGAGGCGGACTACCGGCTGCGGATATTCACGCCGCACAGCGAGTTGCCCTTCGCGGGTCACCCGACAGTCGGCAGCGCACGCGCCTTGCTCGACGGAGGGTTCATCCCCAAGAGCCCCGGTCGGTTGGTACAGGAGTGCGGGCAGGGACTCGTCGAGCTGCGAATCGAGGGCGACAGAATCTACTTCAGGCTGCCGGAGCCGCGCTTCACCTCACCTTCGGATGGGGATCTAGCCGCGGTGATCGCCGCGCTCGGCGTGGCGTCGGGCGCCGTCGTGTCGGCGGCAATCGTGGACGTTGGTGCGGTGTGGATGACGCTCCATCTGGATTCCGCGGATCAGGTGACTGGACTCGGCCCTGACATGACGCTGCTCGCGAACTCGTACCACGACTGTACGGGCGTCACCGTGTTCGGGCTTTCGGCGGACAGCGAGACGGCTGATGTTGAGGTGCGCTCGTTCGCACCGGCAGACGGTGTCCCTGAGGATCCGGTGTGCGGCAGTGGCAACGGATGTGTCGCAGCAGTGATTCGGCGCAACGCCGTGCTCGACACGACCAGCTACGTCGCTAGTCAGGGACGCATGCTTGGCCGTGATGGTCGCGTCGAAGTTGAGTTCGCTAGCGATGGGACGATCTGGCTCGGCGGCTGCGCGGTGACGTGCGTGCGCGGTGACATCAGGCTGTGACGGGCCTGATTGACTACGGCATCACTGCTCCTCGGCCTGCCCAACAAAGGCATCAACCTGACCGCCAGACGGTAGACTGACCTGAGAGCGCCTGCGCGGCAGGTTATGCCTAACACGTTAGACACAGCTGGAGCCGAGGGGTGAACGTGGAGCAACTGAGGGCGTATCTCCACCTGTTTGGGCTGTTGCTCGTCCCGGGTGCCGCCCTCGCCTCACTGGTGGTGTCTGCAGCTCAGGTTGCGGTCTCGCAGCGCACCGATTCGGTTCTCGCTCGCTCCATCGTCGCGGCGGCTGCTTTGCCGATGTGTTTGATCGCGACTCTGGCGCTAGCGCCCCTGGTCTTGGGCGAGCCGCCGTTCGCGTTCGTTTCGGGCTCCGGCATGCTTCTTTCCAGCGCTGCTCTTCCCCTGGTCGTCGTGCTTCCCTGGGGAGCCGTCACAACGTATGCGATCCGCACTACCCGCCCTGTGTGGTGGCAGGGCGCTCTACTAGGCGCGCTTGCTGTCATCGCGGGCGCGGCCCTGTGGATTCTGTTCGGCGTCATGGTCGGCGCGGAGACGGACTGACGCGGCGTGTCTAACAAGCGCATCCAGCAGAACGCCGCAAGGTAGACTGCGGAAATGAGGCGCTCGGCGTCTGCTGATGCGCAACACGTTAGGCGTGTTCCCTGCAGCAGACGGATAGGTGCTATAATCAGCACCAGATATTAGCTGCTGTTCGGAGGTCGACATGCGAAGCGCTGCGATCAAGTTCTCAGAGGACGTCGTCCCGCTTGGAGACATGAAGGTCAACCCCGGCAAGGTCGTCCGGCGCGTCGATGAGACAGGTCGGCCGGTGCTGCTCACAAGTCACGGGCGCGGCGTTGCCGTTGTGCAGGCCCTAGACGAGTACGAGGCCTCACAAGAGGAGCGCGACTTCATGCGTGCCGTCGTAGCAGGGCTTGCGGATATCGAGGCTGGCAGAGTCATCCCGCTCGACGAGGCCATGCGCTCGCTGGGCCTCGACTGATGGCTGCCGCAAGGATCGAGCTCGCCCAGTCGGCGCGAGACGATCTTGCAGACATTATCGCCTGGTACACCTCAGAGGGCGTGCCGCAGGTGGGCCTTCGGCTGGTGCGCGAGATCCGCGACCGCATCGTTCAGCTCTCGGAGTTCCCCGACAGCGGCAGGATGGTTCCGGAGTTCGACTCGCCGTGGCTGCGCGAACTCGAGCATCCACCGTTTCGCATCGTCTACCGTCGCGATGACGAAGCTGTGGTGATCGTTCGTGTGTGGCGCAGTGAGCGCCTGATGGACGCGAGCTTGGGCGGAAACGCCTAACAAGCGCATCGAGCAGAACGCCAGAAGGTAGACTGACCTGAGAGCGCATCGGCGTCTGCTCATGCGCAACGCGTTAGGCATATGGACATCTGGGCCAGAAGGAGGGCACTTGGAATGTACGGTTGCCCTATCCGGGGGGTCCACCGAGTCCGCAGTTGCTCAACGGCGATTCGGGCCGTTTCGCACAACTGACGGGCGGCTGCGATTCCTCGATCTGGCCCGCGGCCTAGCAATCATCTTCATGGTGCTCCAGCATGTGCAGATTGTGTTCGCGGTCGGCGCTGGTGAGTCATCGGCACTCGGCCAGGTGTTCCTCTTGCTGGGAACCGCGCCCGCCGCACCGGTGTTCATGGTCGTCATGGGATTCTTGTATGGGAGTTCGGTAGGTGACGACTTGGCTAGCGGTATCGTGCGTGGGCTCAAGCTCTTCGCACTAGGTTACGCGCTCAACCTCGTCCGCTTCGTCATCCCGGGTGTGCTTGCAGGCGGAAGCGCGACTGCGCAGGCCTTTCTCGGACCCGATTGGTGGGGTCCGTTCTTCGAGATCGATATCCTCCAGCTCGCCGGCCTCTCACTCGCGCTCCTTGCCCCAGTGAAGAGGTATGTTCGCGATCCTCGAGCGGTCTTGGCGCTGGCTGCAGGCGTGGCAGCACTTTCGCCGCTTCTCTGGGGTGCGGGCGGGGGCGTCGTCCTTGATCCGCTGTGGGGAGTTGGCGACTGGGTGTCCTTCCCCCTGTTCCCCTGGGTGGCCTACCCGCTGCTTGGACTGTCCCTCGCCAGATTCACTGTCAGGGCGACCTCGGCAAGTCGGCTGATCCACTCTTGGACCTTTGCGGGTGCTGCCGTGTTGTTCATCGGAGCTGCATTTGCCCTGCTTGCACCGGCAAGTACGGGGATTCTCGCGTTTGGCGACTACTACCGCAGCGGTCTGCCGGTGCAACTCATGTTGGCGGGCTTCGTCCTGCTCTGGCTGTCGCTGATGTGGTGGCTGGATGAGCGCCTATCGTGGCGAGCGATACCGAGGTACCTCACCTCACTGAGCCGCAATATCACTGCCATCTACGTGATCCAGTGGGTGTTGATCGGATGGTTGGCGATCGTGTTCGGCGTGATGGGCCAGCCTTCGTGGGCTGCGGCCATGGCGGCGCTTCCGATTCTTGTCGTGAGTCATCTGCTTGCACTTGGCTATAAGCGCATGAGTCGCAGCCGTCGTGCAGTTCGGCCGGCAGAAGTCCGGGGCTGATGCGGCTCCTTGCCTGCGCCTCGGGTGCGCTCCCCAATGCCTAACAAGCGCATCGAGCAGAACGTCAAGAGCTAGACTGACCAGAATGCGCGCGGGCGTCTGCTCATGCGCAACACGTTAGCTGGACAAAGGGGATCTCGGGTGACTGTCGAGGAGGCTCAGCGCGACATGCGACTCGGCCTGCTGGGTGGCTTCATGGGCCAATTGGTGTCCGGCATCCTCTGGTTCGTATCGGCAGCACTCGCGACGTGGGGAACACCACGCGCCGCCGTCGCGTTCTTGGTGGCTGCGGGGTTCTTCATCTTCCCGCTCACGAAGTTTGGGCTCAGGCTCATGGGGCATCGATCACGGGTGTCGCAGGACAATCCGCTCAACGGTCTCGGGATGCAGAGCGCCTTCGTCCTGCCACTCTCTCTGCTACTCGTCGGCGCAGCTGCTCTGTACCGGATCGAGTGGTTCTATCCGGCGTTCATGATTGTCCTCGGCGCGCACTATCTACCGTTCGTGACCTTGTACGGCATGCGCATGTTCTACGCCCTGGCCGCCATCCTTGTCGGGGCCGGGGTCGTGCTGGCGCTCTATCTACCGCTGTCCTTCAGTGCAGGCGCATGGTTCACGGCGGCCGTGCTCGTTCTATTCGCGTTCATCGGTCGGCGCGTCGCAAGTGCCGAGCTGGCAGGTTCGCGCTCGGTGCCCGCCAGCTAACAGGCGCATCGAGCGGACACCGCCAGGTTAGAATCATCCCGAAGCGCTTGAGTGCCGCTCATGCGCAACACGTTAGCTACACTTGGGACGCCTCGGCTGCGGATCTCCATCGCGGTTCCCCGTCTCGCGGGAATACACCGGTCGTACGGATTTCTCGGCGATTGGAGCGACTTATGGATGCAGGTCGCGTCATTGACGCGCTGAATGCGGCCAGATCGCGCGAGCTGGCGGTGATCATCCAGTACATGGAGCATCACTACGTGGCGGCAAGCCTGGTCGGCATGCCATCGTTCGTGAAGCAGACTCGGGGCGACATCTGGGTAGGCGCCCATGGCTCGGGATTCGGGGCCCGTTTGGTCGGCATGCCTGGACCCGTCGTCACGCTGAAGTCGGTCGCCAAGGTAGAGATGCTGCATGCGCAGAGCTTCGGCAATCGAGTCACTGCGCTCGGCGGCATCCCTACGGTTACCCCCGGGGAACGCTGCAAGGCCTCAAGCGTGCCTGAGATGCTCAGGCTCGACGTGGCAGCTGAGGATGAGGCGATCTGTCTGTATGCGGAGAGCATGGACATGTGTCGCAGCGAGGGCGATGAAGTCAGCGGCGCGCTCTTCGAAAGCATCCTCCGTGACGAGATCGCACATTCCGCTGCGTTCCGTGCGCTGAACGAGGGAGCAAACGCCTAGGCCATTGGGCCTGGATACCCGTGTTGTTCGGGTCGTGCTGGGTAGCTAACAAAGGCATCGAGCGGACGGCGTCAGCGCTAGACTGAAGCGAGGCATGGGCCGCCGCTCATGCCTAACACGTTAGGCCGAGGCCAGCGGCCTTGCCACGACTCCGAACGTGGGTATACTGCAAGTTGTACATTCTAGCGTACAAGGAGCAGCATTATGCGCCCACTCAAGCTCGATGAGGACATCCGCCCGCTTTCGGAGTTCCGCTCTGAGATCGCCTCATTCGTCAAGCGCGTGAATGACACGAAACGTCCGCTCGTACTCACGCAACATGGCCGTGGCGCCGTGGTCGTGGTCGACATCGCGGAGTACGCGGCGATGCGCGAACGGCTGGAGACACTCGATGACATCGTTGCCGCGCGCGCACAGCTCGTCGCCGGCGAGGGCGTCGCGCATGACGAAGCCAAAGCGCAGGTCCTCGGCAGGCTAGCCTAGGATGCGGGTCATTTGGTCGCCGCGAGCGATCGATCGAGTGGTCGAGATCGCAGGCTACATCGCCCAGGACAGTCCCAGCGAAGCGCGGGCATGGGTCGAGCGTCTCTTCGGACACGTCGATCAGCAGCTCTCAGCGTTCCCACTGAGCGGCAAGCCCGCCCGCGACGTGGACACAGACGATGCGCGCGAGCTCGTATTCGAGTCATATCGCGTCTTCTACGACGTGGGCGACGCTGTCGAGATTCTCACGGTCAGGCGCGGAAGCGAGCTCGTCGACGCGGATGAGCTGCGATCGGGCCCGGCCTAACAAGCGCATCGAGCGGTCGCCGCAAGGTTAGAATCGTCCCTAAGCGCCTGAGCGCCGCTCATGCGCAACACGTTAGGTGGTCAGATGCGTTTCCGCGTGCACGAGACCTTCGGTACCGATGTCGTTCTCGCCAGCGTCAGTTGTGACGACGACGGCAATGGCGAGCCGTCACCGTGGAGCGGCGCGTGGCATATCGACATGCGTCGATTCGAGCACTTCTTGGATCATGGTCTTCGCCCGCTGTCTTTTGGCGACGCCGTTGTCTCGGTCGGCTACGATCTCACGGTCGCTGACTACGTCAAGTGGAATCCGTACCAGTTCTCGGACGAGCCGTACTCTCACAAATCCTGGAACCGGCGAGACCGAGCGTTGGTCTTGACGAACGAGATCGAGTGGAACGTGGTCAAAGACCTCGGCGCCCAGGCCCAATTGGGTTACCTGAAGTCAGCTCTCGCCGCGACACTGGATCGGGAGTTCAAGTTTCGTAGAGAGCCGGTGCCGTTCGACCAGCTGGCGTTTGCTGAGGCGCTTTCGAGCATTCTGGACCTGCTGTCCTTGCGAGACGTTGCCTTGGAAGCTCGTAGCCAAGAGCCAGGCTAGTCCCGGCCGCCTAACAATGGCATCGAGCAGAACGCCAGACGGTAGACTGGCCTGAGAGGGCGTGCGCGTCTGCTCATGCCAAACACGTTAGAGCGACAGGACGTCAACTTCTCGGCTCGCAGTTCGGGTGTTGCGACTGTACCAATTGTGGTACAGTCCTTGCATGGGCGAACCCGGTGACCAGGAATCCATCTTGTCTGTCGTCTTCTATGCCACCGCAGCCGGCAACGAGCCGGTACGGGCCTGGTTGCTCGAGCTGTCTCGCGATAATCGGCGCGCGGTCGGCTTCGACATCAAGACGGCGCAGTACGGCTGGCCACTCGGCATGCCGCTCATCCGCAAGCTCGAACCGGGCTTGTGGGAGGTCCGGTCTCACATCGCCGCCGGAATCGCACGGGTGCTGTTCACGGTGGACGGCGACACGATGATTCTTCTCCACGGATTCGTGAAGAAGTCGCAGAAGACGCCAGCTGCTGACCTGAAGACGGCCAAGCAGCGTATGGCGGACCTGCAGAAAGGGTGAGTACGTTGGCTAACAAGCATATCGGGGGCCGCTTCGACGACTTCCTGCGTGACGAGGGGATGTTTGACGACGCGGAGGCCGTTGCGACCAAACGCGTCATCGCTTACCAGATTGCCCAGGAGATGGAGCTCGCCCACATCTCGCAGACCGAGCTCGCCCGGCGTATGAAGACGAGTCGCTCCGCCGTCGAGCGCCTTCTCGATCCAGCGAATCCCTCGGTGACGCTGTCGACTCTGGAGCGCGCTGCCAGTGCGGTCGGCAAGCGGCTCAAGGTCCAGCTCACGGCCTAGGGCCTGCGCTCTAACAAAGGCATCGAGCGGGCAGCGCAAGGTAGAATCCACCTGATCGGTATTGACCGCCGCTCATGCCTAACACGTTAGAACGAGGCCCATAACCGCCCTCCGGGAGCGGGGGGTGCAATAGTAACGCTTGACGTTATTCACGCACGGCGTTATTATCAACACATGATCGTCTCGTTCCGTGACTCCGACACTGAGGCTCTGGCCGGCGGCAAGCGCGTCAAGCGCTATGTCGCCTTCGAGTCGGTCGCCCGGCGAAAGCTTCGCCAGCTCGAGATCGCCGGTCGGCTCGACGACCTGAGAGTCCCTCCCGGAAACAGGCTAGAGGCGCTCAAGGGCGATCGCGCCGGACAGCACAGTATCCGCATCAACGACCAGTATCGGGTGTGTTTCGTCTGGACCGCGGCCGGACCGCAAGACGTAGAGATCGTGGACTACCACTAGAGGTGATGGATATGGCGACCACATTGGCACCGGTGACCCCCGGCGAGTTGTTGCTTGAGGAGTTTCTGCTCCCCATGGGCATCTCGCAGTACCGCCTTGCGAAGGAGATCGGGGTGCCGGCAACCCGTATCGGCGAGATCGTCGCTGGCCGCCGCTCAGTCACGGCCGACACCGATTTGCGGCTGTGCCGCTTCTTCGGGCTGTCGGACGGTTATTGGCTGCGAGCCCAAGCCGCCTACGACACCGAGGTCGCGCACGAGCGCCTTGCGCACGAGCTCGAGAAGATCCATCCGTGGACGGCGGCATAGGCCTGGGGGCCCGTTCTAACAAGCGCATCGAGCAGATGGTGCAAGGTAGACTGCTGAATAGAGGCGCATGGCCACTGCTCATGCGCAACAACGTTAGCCATGCCTGATCTGAATGCCGTTCAAGGTGTCTGTTCGTCGGTTGCGCGGGGGGCCGTCATGGATTCTGATCGCGGTTCGATTTCTGAGGGGAAGCCGCCGGCAGTCGATACGTGGGCGCCGGGCTGGGCTTCGTGGATGTTCGCCACTGCCCCGTTGATTGCGCTGGTGAGTGCGACGTTCTCCGCCGCCGCGGCGGTGCTCATCGTGCCGTTGTTTGATCTCACTCCACTGATCGTCTTGGTGGTTGTGGCGTCGACCCGGCCGTGGCGCGGTGTGGCGCGCACCTGGCTCATGATCACGGCCGTGGTCGCCGCAGTGATGGTCATCGAGTGGGCGTGTGCCTACACGATGTTCGCGCTCTCCGGCGGTTCAATCGACACGTTCTTCGGAGCCCGGGCAATCAGTATCCTGTCGGCGATTTGGTGGATCTATCCGGCGCAGCTGGTCCTCCTCCTACTTGTGTTCGGCTTCGGCGCAGTCGCCTCGTTCATCGGCATCCGCAAGGCCGGGACGTGCGACGCGGTGTCGCCGGGTGCTCCAAGCGGGGCAGCAGCGTCGGATGGCTAACAAAGGCATCGAGCAGAATGCCAGAAGGTAGACTGACCAGGAAGCGTGAGCGCTTCTGCTCATGCCCAACACGTTGGGCAGACAGAAGTCCGACGCGGCGCGGCAGATGCGAATCGGGGGGAGGGGCTCCCTGTGGAGGCACTCGCTGGTCTGAACTTGGCCCTGGCGTTCGCGTTGGAACTCGCGATGCTCGCCGCCTTTGCCTACTTCGGTTTCCGGGCCACGGATCACGCGCTCATGCGCTGGGTCCTTGCGCTCGCCCTGCCCTTGTTGGTCGCGGCGCTCTGGGGCGCGATTCTTGCTCCAAAGGCGGCGAACCGACTGCCAATGGTGCCCGGCGTGCTCTTGTCGCTGGGCCTGTTCCTACTCGCAGCATCGGCGCTTTATGGTTCGGCCCAACCTGGTCTGGCGGTCATCATGGCAGTCGCCGCGGTCCTGCATGCGGCGCTCGCCCTCTTGTGGCACCAGTGGTGATTGCTCGATCTCGTTCGAGCTGCCCAACAAAGGCATCGAGCAGAACGCCAGACGGTAGACTGGCCTGAGAGGGCATGCGCGTCTGCTCATGCCCAACACGTTGGGCGGAACCAAGGGAGCAAGATGGCTGAGGCGGGGCGCGAGCATTCGGCGGTCCCCGCGGCGGTTCTCTGGGCCGGGGGGTTCTGCGTCATCGCGATGGCGATTGCGGCATATTCGTTTGATGGGAAGGATGGCCTTCAGGGTCTCCTCTCAGCCTCTGATCTGTTCGGGCGGGGTTTCAACGCCCTGGACCTCCTTCTCGTTCCGCTGCAAGCGGGCCTTCTGCTGATTGCGGTGTTGTCCATGTGGGCCGCCTCCAGGTGGATCAGTGCGCCATCGCTTCGCGTTGTGCTGATAGCGGCTGAGTTCGCGAGCGCGGTCTTCGTCTTGGTCACGGTCATCGGCTTCGAGGCACTTCAGATAGTCCTCAGTCCCGTTCCGATGCTCATGTGCCTGATTCCGCTGGCAACGACCGCGACTTATGCCGCGATCGCACGACGTCGTGCCGTGATGAGAGTACTCGGCGTAGCGTGGTTCACTTTCGCCGGTGGGGCGATGCTCTACGTCATCGGCGTCATCCTCTTCGGGTCACAGGGCTGACCGTCTGCATCCGGCGTTCGCCCAACCAAGGCATCGAGCGGACGGCGAGAGGTAGAATCAACCAGCACGGCATGGGCCGCCGCTCATGCCTAACACGTTCGACAGACATGGGGGAGCGGGTATGGGCACTGTCAGCGCAAGTGGCCCCACCGTCGCTTCTGCGCCGATGGGGCGCTGGACGTCGGCGGCGGTCGGAGCCGGCATGGCCAGCGTCTTCAGCGCGATCGCTGCTGCCGCGGCGTTGGTCGTTAGCGTGCGTGCTGGCGACGAGGGGGAGGCGATCGTCCTTGTGGGGTTTGGCGCGCTCGGCCTAGCGCTCCTGCTCACACTTCTGAGCGTAGTCGCGACGGTTGTTGCGCTTGCTCGCCGTGAGGGGTATCTGGCTCTCTCGGCGCTCGCCTTTGTGGCGCTCACGCTCGCCGTTCTGTACCTAGCCCCGGCGTTGGGCTTATGGGCGGGTGGACTGCCCGGGTAGCCGGGCTGTCGAACAAGCGCATCGAGCGGTCGCCGCAAGGTTAGAATCGTCCCTAAGCGCTTGAGCGCCGCTCATGCGCAACACGTTAGCCTGAGCACGGCGTGTGTGGGGCGCGAGCCGAAGCACGTTTGAGTCGGGGGGCGATCGGCATGAAGCGAAGCGACGCTAGGGGGCCGGGGCAGTCTGGATGGATTCGGCAGCTCGCCTGGTTCTTTGGGACCGTGTTCGTTTCTGCAGTTCTAGCCAACGCCTGCATCATGATTGGCGCAGTCCTGGCGCTGATCCTCGAAGCGGACGCGTCTCAGACTGTGGGGCTGGCGGTCAACTGGGTGGCATTCGCGCTGATGGTGGGTTCCTACACCGCCACGCTCGTACTGATCGTGAGGGCACTGACCTCCGTCACGACCGTGCCGTTCGCGGTCTGGCCAGCACTCGCGGTCTTTCCGCTCGGATGGGGACTGCTCGTCGCGTCAACCCCGGGTGGCCCATATGAGATCACCCCCTTGATCGTAGCCGGAGTTGGTGCAGTCGTTGCGTGGCTGATTGTGGGTCTTCCCGCGCGACGTGCCCACTCGGCGATGGGCGAGGGATCGCCAGGCTAACAAAGGCATCGAGCAGAGCGCCAAGAGCTAGAATCGGCAAGGGAGGGCATGGGCGTCTGCTCATGCCCAACACGTTAGCGTTACAGGCAGGACGGAGTCTCGGGTGGGAGAACGCTCATCACAGCGCATCGTGAGCAGCGGGCGGGCGACGCTCCGATGCACTCCTGAGTATGAGGCCGCCGTGGCGAAGGCGCGCGAGCGCGTTCTCGCTGAGTTCGCGCCCGCGATCGCTGAAGCCGGCCTTGTTCGTCGGGTCGCCCTGCGCATCAAACGTCGGATTCGCCTCCGGCGCGCGATCGATTCGATCGCTCCCAGGGGTGCACTGTACGCAACGCATCATGAGCATCGAGCTGAACTCTAGCGAGCGCATCCAGCAGAACGCCGCAAGGTAGACTGCGGAAGTGAGGCGGTCGGCGCCTGCTCATGCCCAACACGTTAGCACCATGCACAGAGGCGCAAGTGAGGCTTGGTATGCTCCAATTGGACGATCGATTCCCATCGGAAGGCCGACTGTGACTGCACGGACCCGCTGGTTCGCATTCACCGGCTCGCTCGTGGCCGTTCTTGGCGTCGGGGTCCTGGACGTTGTCACCGGGCCGCTTCCGGATCTGACTGTTTTGTATCTCATCCCCATTGGTGTTGCGACGGTGTTGCTGGGGCGATGGGCCGGGCTCAGCGCCGTGGTGCTCGCCTTCCTTGTCGAAGTCATCCCGTTGCTGCGCGAGGGCGCATACTCGGTCGGCCTTGTGTTGTTTGACGGAGTCACGCACCTCCTGGTCCGCGGACTGGCCGTGGTCGCCCTGGATCGTGTGCTCTCCCAGTTTGCAGAGATTCGCCAACTCAAGGCTGAGAGGGATTTCGACCTGGACCTCGCCGCTCGAGTCCACGCCAATCTGTTCACACCGCCCAAGACAGCTCGTCCCGACCTTGAAATCGGTCAGCGCATGGAGTTCTTGCGAGAACTCGGAGGTGACTATGTCCACTACGCTGACACCGCTGACGGTCTGTTCTTGTGCGTGGGAGATATCGCTGGAAAGGGAGCCTCGGCGGCACTGTTCACTTCGGTGTTGGACCGGGCGCTCGCAGAGGCGATCGTTGTTTCGAGCGATGTCGCAACTGTTGTGAGTGCGGCGAACAGACGGTTGGCGGAGGCACTTCCGGACGATCGTTTCGTCACGCTCGTGGCAGTCCTCGTTGGCGACTCAAACATCACTTATGCGAATGCCGGCCACGAGCCCCCGCTGATCTATCGAGGCGGCGACCATGTATCCGTCGATCGGTTGGATGCAGCGGGGTCAATACCGCTGGGGATAGCGCCTGGGGCCGAGGTTCCGACCGAGGTGGTTCCCTTCTCGCCTGGAGACGTCTTGCTCATCGTGACCGACGGAGTGACGGAGAGCCCGCCGTTCATGCGAGGCGACGAGGCGCGGCTTGAGAGGCTGTTACTGGACGCCGCACCTTTCGGTGCACAAGACGTTGCGGACAGTGTGTTCGAAGCGGCTGCTGGATCGGGGAGTTCGCTGCGCGATGACGTGCTGGTCGTGGCTGTCGGGCGCAAGGGCTCGTAGCGGAGTCCGGCAGGTGCTAACAAAGGCATCGAGCAGACGGCGCACGGTAGACTGACCTGAGGGGGCATGCGCGTCTGCTCATGCCTAACACGTTAGACGGGCACATGGTAACCGCGGGACTCAACGCAGAGGGGGCGAAGGCCGTGCGCATCGCGCTTGCTTCAGACCACGCCGGCTACGCGTACAAGGCTGCTGTTGCTTCTCACCTTGCAGCGTGCGGTCACGATCCCGTCGACTTCGGTACGTTCTCGACAGATTCCGTCGACTACCCCGACTTCATTCATCTGGCGGCCGCCGCCGTGGCCAGCGGCGAGTGCGAGCGAGCCGTCGTCCTTGGGGGGTCCGGCAACGGCGAGGCCATGGTCGCCAATCGCCATCGCGGAGTGCGCTGCGCCCTGTGCTGGAACGAGGAGTCGGCGCGCCTCGGCCGCCTACACAACGACGCCAACGCCATCTCCCTCGGCCAGCGAATGATCTCGGAGGAGCTGGCGCTTCGAATCGTCGACGTCTGGCTGAGTACGCCGTTTGAGGGCGGACGCCACGTTCGGCGGATCCAAGCCATAGAGCATTGCTGACGCGTCGGCGCCGTCCAACAATGGCATCGAGCGGACGGCGCAAGCGCTAGAGTGATGGATGGTATGGGCCACCGCTCATGCCAAACACGTTCGCTAGGTCTGGAGACCCGGATGGCAATCAAGTTGGACGACCAGACTGAGCAGTATCTGCTCGGTTCAATCCGCCAGTTCTTCGCGGATGAGCTCGATGACGACATCGGCGACCTCAAGGCAAGGTCGGTGCTCGACTTCTTCGTTCGCGAGGTCGGACCGAGTGTCTACAACCAGGCGATCGCGGACGCTCAGGCGACCGTGTCGCTGGCGGTGGATGACCTCGCTGGCGCTCGCTACGAGCCTGAGTTCAACTACTGGAAACGTGGCTGACCTCGGGTTCTGCGCGACACCTATCAAGCGCATCGAGCGGACATCGCAAGGTTAGAATCATCCCGACGCGCTTGAGTGCCGCTCATGCGCAACAACGTTGGGTGGATTGAAGGCACTGCGACACTGGAGGGGGAGCCATGTCGAGGACCTCGGAGTACCATCCGTTCCGCTCGGAGAGTGCGCGTGACGAGTACCTCGCCTTCTACGACGCGCAGGCGGCGCACTGGCCGGTTCCCTCTGAGTCGCGGATGGTCGCCACAGAAGAGGGCCAGACCTACGTGCGCATCAGCGGACCTGTGGGCGGGCCGCCGCTCGTTTTGCTCCCGGCTGGGCGCTCCAACTCTACGTGTTGGACTCCGCTCGTTGCGGATCTGGCCGAGACCTTCCGTGTCTTCGCTGTGGACGCCATCTACGACGACGGACGCAGTGTGAACACCCGCCCCATCAAGACGATGGATGATGCCACCGCCTGGATCGACCACCTGCTCGACGCACTCGGGCTTGAGGGGCCGGTGCGCATGGCGGGTATCTCGTTCGGAGCGTGGATAGCGGGCGAGTACGCACTGCATGCGCCGGGGCGGGTGGAACGATTGGTGTGGCTGTCGCCGGTTGGGGTGCTCCTGCCCATGTCGGGCGAGTTCCTCGCCAGAAGCATGCTCTGCATGGTTCCTTCCCGGAAGACGTTCGAGTGGGTGACTCGGTGGATCATGCCCGACGCCGCGGAGCGCGATCGCGACTTCTTCGATGGTGCCGTGGCTGAGATGGTGCTCTCGGAGAAGTGCTTCAGGTTCCGCATGTGGCCGGGCAACGGCCCGCGCAAGTTCACTGATGACGAACTAGCAGGCCTCCAGATGCCGGTGCTCTACGTCGTGGGAGAGCACGAACGCATCTGCTCAGACGTAAACGCGGCGATCGCGCGAGCTGAGACTGCCCCGGCGGTCAGCACTGCGGTCATCCCGCAAGCCGGCCACGATGCGATGTGGGTGGCGACCGAGGCGGTTCGTGATGCCGTCGTGCCGTTCCTTGAGAGCTGAGACAACCACCCAACAAGCGCATCGAGCAGAACGCCAGAAGGTAGACTGACCTGAGAGCGCATCGGCGTCTGCTCATGCGCAACAACGTTAGGCGGATGGGTGGATGGTCAGCGAGCAGCGGGGCACAGCCAGAGAACTCGCTCGGCAACATCTGGCCGAAGGCGATCCCCTCGGCTGGTTCGAGGTGCTCTACGCCAGCGCCTCGTCTGACGCTGCGATCATTCCCTGGGCCGACTTGGCGCCGAATCCCAACCTGGTGAGCTGGCTCGAGTCTCGTAGCGAGATTGCTCCGGGACAACGGGCGCTCAAGGTCGGTTGCGGTCTCGGAGACGACGCGGAGGAGCTCTCCCGGTTGGGGTTCGACACCACCGCGTTCGACATCTCGGGCACCGCCGTGTCGTGGTGCCGCCGCAGGTTCCCGGCCTCATCGGTGCACTACATCGAAGCGGACCTCATGCTACCCCCAATCGACTGGGCCAGACGGTTCGATCTCGTTGTGGAGTCCTACACGCTGCAAGTGCTGCCGCCTGGACTGCGCAGTGATGCAATGCGCCGGGTTGCCGGCTTCGTGGCGCCGGGCGGAACCCTTCTCGTGGTCACCCGAGGCAGAGGACCCGGCGACCCGCAGGGTTCGATGCCGTGGCCTCTGACGAGGGGCGAGATGGCAGCGTTCGAGGAGGCGGGCTTGACCGAACTCGGCTTCGAGGACTACGTGGACGACGAGGACCCGCCGGTGCGCAGGTTCAGGGCGACGTACGGGCTGTCGGCAGCAGGTGGCACCTCCTAACACAAGCGCATCCAACAGAACGCCGGGATGTAGACTGACCTGAAAGCGCGTGGGCGTCTGCTCATGCGCAACACGTTCGGTGGGACGAGGATGCGGGAACATTCTCCCTGCGGGAACGGTTCACCAAAAAGGGTGCGACCGAGCCGGCGAACGGGGGTGTGTGATGTCAACCCTACAGACTGCTGGATCGACAGGCATGAGAAGCTCCCCTGAGAACAGACTCTTCTGTCTGCCGACCACGAAACTGGGGCGCTGGTCGATGTGGCTCGCGGTAGCGTTCATTGTGATGTTCGCGATCAACTCGGTGTTCATCGGAGCTCTAGGGACGAGCACGAACGAGGCTGTGGATGCATTCAGCAGGACCGTCATGCCGTTCTACGGTATCGGGATGCTGATGGTGGGCGTCTCCGCCGGTGCGGTCGGCCTGATTTCTATCATCAAGGACCACGAGCGGTCTTGGGTTGCCTGGGCGACGCTACTCCCCTTGGCGTTCGTGTTGTTCTTGCTGATTGGGGAGTTCACGAGCCCGCACTAGGCAGCAACTTGCGCTCACCGAACAAGCGCTTCAACCTGACGCGCACAAGGTTGTCTTGCGCCGGATGCGCACGGCGCGCAGGGTAAGCGCAACACGTTAGATCGAACATGTCGCCGGCGCGCGGGGAGCCGATGCGCAACACGTTAGAGGGAGTGGCTGTCACCGGTCGCGAGCAGGTGTACGCGCAGCCACTCGGCAAGTTGTCCCTCGTCGAGATCGCCTGAAGCCAGGCGGAGCATCACGTCGACCACATCGGCCTCCGACGCCTCGACTTCGAAGCCATTGAGCTCGGCGAACACCGCCATCGTCACGAACGCGATCCGCTTGTTGCCGTCGTGGTAGGGGTGGTTGCGCGCGATCCCGTAGCCGTAAGCCGCCGCGAGTGCGGCGATGTCGGGAGCACTGCCGTAGGAGAACGCCTGGCGGGGTCGCGCGAGCGCGGATTCCAGGAGTCCCTCGTCGCGGATGCCGGGAACACCGCCATGCGTCGCGATCAGGTCCTGCTGGATGGCATCGACGGCAAGACGCCCCAGCCACCTCGGCTCGCCGCAGCCGTCCGCCACTACTTGGCCAGCTCTCTGAGCGCACCGCGGTACTTGCGCGCCACCTTGCCGGCGATCGCAAGTGCCTCTTCGGTGTCGGGGTCGTAGGGGGTGATCAGGATCCCGCGCTCTGTCTCGATCGCGAAGACGGTGTCACCCGCTTCGAGCTTGAGTCTGTCTGCCATGTCTTTGGGCAGGGTCGCGCTGATGGACCCGCCGGCCCGCCTGAGCTTCATCGCTTGAGTCATTTCGGCCTCCTCGGTGAGTCGTACCATAGTAGCATAGTTGTGCTACCCCTCTAACAAGCGCATCGAGCAGAACGCGTACGGTATTCTCGGAAGCAAGCGCATCGGCGTCTGCTCATGCGCAACACGTTGGACGCAACAGGCCGAGTGGGCGGGCTGAGGCGGGGGGTACTGATGCCGGGAATCCCGGATCGCTTCGTTGCCACGGGCGCAGACACCGCAATCGCCATCACCCGAGCTGCGGTGAAGCATCGGCTAGGCCTCTCACTGTCGTTGCCACGGGCGCACCTCGACGCTGACCGGCTCGCACGTGCGGTTCGACTGTCGTTCGACGCAGAGCCTGTCGTCGGCTGTGCTTTCCGGACTGACGAGCGCAGGGCGTACTGGGAGCGCCTGCCGCACTTCGACGGCACAACCATTTCGGTGCACGAGAATGTGGCAGATCCGGACGAGATGATGCGTTCCTTCCAAGCGGTTCCGTTGGAGGATGAGGGACCCCAAGCCGGTGTGGCGCTGTTCCGCGCAGCTGAGCGAGATGTTCTCGGCGTCAAGATCAGTCATGTAGTCGGTGATGGGCGAGCAGCCAAGCAGTACGCGTATCTCCTCGCCAGCATCTACTCCCGCCTGGGCGTGGACGCGGAGTTCGCGCCGGTGCCGAATCTGCGCACACGGCCCAGCGGACGAGACGTTTGGGCGAACCTCACTGCGTCGCAACGCCGCGAGGCTCGCAAGGCCAAGTCGTGGACAAGCCCCACATGGCCTGCGCCCGAATCCACGAGTGCGGGCACGGGCCTCACGTACCGATGGCTTACCTTGCCTCCTGAGCAGTTCGCCTTGTTGAAGGCCTATGGAGCGGACCGCGGATGCACAGTGAACGACATGATGCTCACCGCTGTCTTGCGCGCCTGCATCTCGCGTTTGAACCCGCCGGTGGGCGTCCCGCTGTCTCTCATGTACACGGCGGACCTTCGGCGCTATCTGCCGGATGCCGCCGGCCTCCCTGTCTGCAACCTCTCGATCTCGGGCTCCCTCGACATCGAGCGTGTCAACGACGAGTCCTTTGAGGACACACTGCGTCGGGTGCACCAACGGATGCAGCGGTGGGCGGAGATGTGCCACGGTGCGGGACCGCTCGCGAGCGCGGAGAGGGTTGCAGGCCTTGGATATCGCATCACGGAGCGCCTTCTGGGGCTCGCTTTTCGCGCTGGGGGCGCCTCGGACAAGTCGCCGCAGAAGACGTACCCATGGTTCACGAACATCGGCGTTGTCGATGATGCAAGGCTGCGCTTCGACGACGTTGCGCCCGATTCCGGGTTCATGTTCGGGCCGGGGGCCGACGGGGTGAGCATCGTGCCCGTCGTCAGCACATACCGCGATGCCCTCACCGTCTGCATGGGGTATGGCGACTCGGACCAGAACACCCAGCTAGTAGAGGGGCTTCTCCGTTCCATCGCTGCCGAGATCACTGGCGCATCCGCGGTAGAGTGTGTTCAACGATGAGATCGAGCTGACTCGCTTCGCTCGCAGCTCATCTCGCACACGTTCGGCGTATCGCTAGTTCGCAGGGATCCAGCGGCCGAACTCCATCTTGGCCTTGAGTCCCTGCCCGCCTGACTGATTCTTGGCCTCGCGATAGCCCTGGCTCTTCGTCCACGCGTCGGCTGCCTCAGCCGACTCCCACCACGACATCGTCACGATCGTGAGCGGGTTGGTGACGTCGCGGGCAACGACGAGCTTCTCGAAGCCGGGCTGCTGCTCGTAGGCCGCGGTCATGCCCGGGGCCATCGAGATGAACTGCTCGGCCTCTTCGGGCGTGGACACGGTGTAGAGGGCGGTGCTGAGAATGGACATCGGTGCCACCTTTCTGATCGGGATGTGCCTTCACTGGCGGTCGTGTGCAGCCCTGGACAGCAGGGTAGAGAGCGTTCGGACCTCATCGTCGTTCAAGCTCTGGAACAGGGCTGCCGCTTGAGCGACCCGCGCCTGGTCGAAGAACGCGTACAGCATCCGGCCGTGGTCGGTCAGAGCGATTCGAGTCCGGCGCCGATCCTGGGGGTCGCTGCTGCGCGTGAGGATCCCGGCTTCGGCCAATCCGTCGACGAGCTGGGTCACGGCGCTGACGGATGTCCCCAACCGCGCCGCCAGCCCACTCGCGGTCGAGCCGCTCTCGCCGGCGAGAGCCACCTCGTGAACGAGGATCCCCTGCGACGCCGTGACGCCGCAGGGAGGCCGTTCGTCCGAAGTGGACTTCCGTTCGATCCGCCTGAGCTCGAGAAGCGCATCACTCACGGCGCGAAGGTCTTGCTGTCTCGCGTCTTGTTCCATGGAGCTCAGGATACGCAACTCGTGTGCCAGTGTGTAAGATACTTAACTAAACGGCACAAGCGAAAGGAGTACCGATGGAACCGGCACCGGCAGGCATGACGCGCTTCATCGTCAAGAGCACGTTCGGCATGGGGCGCGACTTCGAGATCCTGGACGAGAACGAACAACGGGCATACTTCGTCGACGGGAAGTACGGCATGCGCCCCGCTGCCGAGGTGCAAGACGCCGACGGCACGATCGTCTACAAGATACGCGGCCACCTGATGGGAATCCCCAAGAAGGTCACCATCCTGGACGCGGACGACAAGGAACTCGCAACGATCAAGAGCAAGTTCTTCTCGCCGATCAAGAGCAAGATGGATCTCGAGACGGTCGACGGCCGAAGCTGGCACCTCGAGGGCAACCTGATCGAAAGGGAGTACTCGGTCACGTCCGAAGGCGAGATCATCCTCAACATCACGCAGAAGTGGGTGACGGTCCGAGACGCCTACACGATGGATGTTGCCGAGTCGGTCCCGCCCGCACTGGCCGCAGCGATGATCTGGGCCGTTGACGCTTTCAGAGAGCAGCGGTAGGCGCCGTTCGATCAGAGGGTAGAATCGACTGAACGCGCATCGGCGTCTGCTCATGCGCAACACACTGGGCACAAGGCGTGCCGCAGCGCTGCCCGGCGGAGGACATGCGACAGCAGGGACGCGAAAGGGGCCGATGATGCAACCTGGGGGGATTCGCGCTCTCGCCATTCTCTCGGCCCTTGTCATTGCTCTCGGATCGACAGGATGCAGCCGCCCCTCGTCGTCGACCTTCCGCCCCGGAGACATCCGGGACACGGGAGAGGCCGTCCGTTCAGCTGGACCGCGACTGTCAAACGTTGCAAGCCTGCCTGTAGATGTCTCTGGCAAGGGGACGATTCAAGGGACTCCGACGGGCGAAGCGGTGTTTGACCGCACGAGCGGCAGCTTCGGACTCGTCCTTGACCCTGCGCCCACCGGACTCCCGGCTCGCACGACTGTCGACGTTGCAATCGATCGTTCGACGAAAGCCTATCGCGATGGTCGGCCGATCGGCGATCCTGTCGAATCGATGGGCGACGACGCCGGAGGCCACAAGGCCGATCCGTCCATGGCGGCAACGGTCAAGGTGCGGTACTCCATCGACAACGGAGTGGTGCTCGCTGAACGGCTGGACCTATCCGACGTGTTCCCGGCCGACGTCGCACCCTGACCTCTGCCCAACAAGCACATCAACCCAGAGCGCATCGGCGTCTGCTCATGCGCAACACGTCAGGCACAACGGAGGTGCTCGTGGGCGGAATCAAGACGCACGGCACAGACGACAGCGTCGATGCCTTCATCGGTGCGATCACCGACGATGCCCGGCGCGAGGACTGCTTGACACTCCTCGCCCTCATGAAGCGGGCGACCGGTGAGGAGCCCCGGGTCTGGAGCTCGGGCCTTCTGGGATTCGGCACCTACCACTACAAGTCGTCGAGCGGGCAGGAGGGCGACTGGTTCCCGGTCGGCTTCGCTTCTCGCAAAGCGGCGATCACCGTCTATCTTGGGTTGGAGCTCGATTCGCTCGCGGAGTCGCTCGGTCGTCTCGGGAAACACACGACCGGCAAGGGCTGCATCTACATCAAACGGCTCTCGGATGTCGACCTCGAGGTTCTCGATCAGCTCGTGACTGAGGCGTACGCTCGCAGACCTGAGGGGGCACGTGCGCTTGCTGATGCCAACCACGTCAGCACGATCGCGACGACGGATTCGGGGGAGCAGACCAGTTGAACGCGCTCGAGCGACAGGTCAGAGCTGCTGTCATCCAGACGCTTCGCGACACGGGTCGCGCGCCCACCGCTGCGACCATCGGCAGACTGCTCGACGCGGACGCTTCGAGCGTCTCATCGGCACTTCACTCGCTGGCGGATCGGCATCGACTGGTCCTCATGCCGGATGGCGAGAGCGTGCGGATGGCGCATCCGTTCTCGGCCATCGAGTCGGACTTCGTTGTGACCATAGGCGGGAGAATCTGGTTCGCCAACTGTGTATGGGACGGTCTGTCGATCCTTGCACTTCTTGGGGATGGCGCGCTCGAGACGCATTCGCCGGCCACCGGCGAACAGATCATGCTCACGGTCGATGATGGGCTGGTCTACGGCGATGCGATCGTTCATTTCCTCGTTCCTGCGAGGCAGTTCTGGGACGACATCGTTTTCACTTGAGCGAACATGACGGCTTTCCGGTCGGAAGCCGACGTGTTCTCGTGGTTGGAGGCGACCGGGCGCAGTCTTGGTGCGCTCGTAGGCACCCAGACGCTCTACGACCTCGGGCGCGACTGGTACCGAACTCGGATGGATCTCGATTGGCAGCCAGCGACGGCCGCCGAGGCTACGGCCTTGTTCGCCAAGCACGGCCTGATAGGTGAGTTCTGGTCGCTGGCGTGAGCGAGGTGCTGACAAGCGCATCGAGAGGACACCGCAAGGTCAGGATCGTCCCGACGCGCCTGAATGCCGCTCATGCGCGACCCGTTGGGACGACGGAGGGCGCCGGCCTTCACGAGCCCCGAGCAGCTCGCGTATAGCCGCCCCTCTGGGGCGCGTCCGTCCGTGCCTTCGTTTGGAGACGACTTGAAGACTCGATCCGACTTCCGGCTGGGCGGCTGACGATTCGTGTGCATCCTGACAATGGCATCGGGCAGAACGCCAGACGGTGGACTGACCTGAACGCGCTCGGCTTCTGTTCATGCGCGACACGGCCAGAGGGTAGAATCGACCCGAGAGCGTGTGGGCGTCTGCTCACGCGCCTCGCTGTCGGGCCCGTCTGGAGGCGGTAGGCATGGCAACCAGTCCTCTGCGGTCGCGATCCCTGCTCGCAGCGTGCGTTGCCCTTGTGGTCGCAGTCGCCTTGGTCGTGGCGGTCGGTGTGATCCCACAGGTCCGCGCCGCAAACGTTCCAAACATCAGCCCTGAGAGTGCGGTGCCAGCGTTCTGGGTGAGCGTCGGCCTGCACCTTCTCGCGGCACTGGTTCTTGTGCTGGCTGCCATGCTGTCCAAGGGTCGGAGCAAGATCTCGACTATCGTCCTCGTCGTGACGGGTATCGCGATACTGCTCTTCGGATTCCTCCTCAGCGACGCTGCACTCGCGTTCCGCCAGGCAGGGCCCTCGCTGCGGACGGTCACGACGCTTCTCGTCCTGTGTGTTGCAGCAGATCTCCTAGCCGGGGCGCTGACTATCGCGACAGCTTTCCTCCGACCGGCGAGGGCCTGACAGGCGCCTCCAGGAGGACGCCTCGAGGTAGACTGCGGAGGTGAGGCGCTCGTCGCTGCTCGCGCGCAACAACGCTAGACGGACGGAGGCCGCTTGATGAGCACTGACTACGTCGTCCGGCTGGCCGACCCCGAGCACGTCGACCAGCTGCCCGACATCGAGCGCGAGGCGGCCACGAGGTTCGGCGGTTCGCTGCCTGAATCCGTGCTCACGCATGTCACCCCGGTGGACGACCTGGCGGCCGCACAACGGGCCGGTCTGCTCTGGGTGGCTCTCGAACCGGCGGGTGCCCCTGTGGGATTCGCCGTCGCCAGCATCTGCGGACGCCACGCTCACCTCGAAGAACTCGATGTGTTGCCCGGGCACGGCCGCAAGGGGATAGGGACGGCGCTCGTCGAGGCCGTCGACGACTACGCGCTCAGGAGCGACTGCACCGAGATCACGCTTACCACGTTCCGCGACGTACCGTGGAATGCGCCCTTCTACGCTCGGGTCGGCTTCGAGGTGATACCGGAGCAGGAACTCGGCGCGGAGCTCGTTCGACGGCTCTCAGATGAGGCAGCGTTGGGGCTGGAACGTTCTCGACGGGTGGCTATGCGCAAGCCGCTGGGCCGTCTGACAAGCGCGTCAACCTGACGCAGCGGCTCCTCGGCCATCCCGAAAGCGCGCGGCGCCACAGCACTCCTCCGTGCTTCTTGTCACGCTAGATGTGGACGCAGATCGTCTCGTGGCTGATCGAGACGCCACCGGACCTGAGGTGTCCGGCGATCTGATCCCCAGCCACCATTCAAGCCAGCTTCGTCTTCTCCCGATGATCTTCGTGCGAGACCACATCGGTCGCGCTCAGCGATGTCGTCGCAGAGTGCAGCCGGGCCGAGGGAGGGAATCGGGTGACAGACACGGAGCACTTCGTGCCGTCGATGCGTGTGGTGCTGACCATGGCAGTCGCCGCACTCCTGCTCTCGGGGTGTGGCGGCAAGGTCCCTTCGCGACCGGCCAGTGCGCCGGCTCCGGTGCCCCAGGCGGCCGCGTCGGCTCCCGCTTCGCGGCTGTCCGCTGGGATGGAAGCCGCAGACACCGCATCGCGAGCAGTCGACCAGATCAACACGCAATCCGACGCCGCGATCGACGACAGTCAATAGGGACTTGCCCCCGAGGAAACTCGCCTCGGTGACCGCGTGCTGGCTACTCGTCGGCGCGCTCCCTGAGCGGAGACCCTGCTGGCCGCGTTCATCGGACTCGCGGGGTCTCGTGATATCGGCGCTGCCCCGGCGGAAGCGCGGGGCATCGGGCCGCTGGCAAGCGCATCGAGCCGACACCGCAGGTTAGAATCATCCCGAGGCGCGTGAGGGCCGCTCACGCAGACACGTTGGGTAAGCCGAGAAGATTGGCGGGTGGCATTGCTGACCGGGCCTCTGATCGCTGAGCTGCTCTTGGCTGCCGCCGGCGTGGCTTTCAACCCGCCAGCCATCATCGCGTCGATCGTCTTGGCGTCCTCCTCACGTCGCAAGGCGGTCGCATTCGGGGGCGGCTGGCTGGCTGGCCTGATCATGATCGGCTCGGTGGTCATGCTGGTCGGTGATGTGAGCGAGCTGTTGGACGGACCATCCATGCTGGCGCTCGCTGCGAAGCTGGTGCTGGGCGCGGTGCTGGTCATCTGGGCAGCGGCCAAGTCGCGCAAGCGGTCTGCGTCATCCGGCCCTGATGAGACGCCACGCTGGATACGCTCGCTGACCGGCCTCTCGTCTCCGCGCGCCCTCCTCGCAGCTGCGGCTTACGCGTCACTCAACCCCAAGACACTGGCTTTCGTCGTCGCAGGTGTACTGGCCATTCTGGGTGCTTCCTTGAACGTGACGGCGGAATGGATCACGCTGCTGCTTTTCGTCATCCTCGCCAGCCTGTCCGTCACGGTGCCAGTCGCTATCGCCGTGATCGCCCCCCAGCGCTCAGCGGACGCGCTGGCCGCGGCCAGACTCTGGCTCAGCGACAATGGTTCGATGGTCACCGCCGCCGTTCTCGCGGTTCTCGGCGTCCTGCTTCTCTTCTCCGCGATCGCTGGTCTTCTTCAGCTTCCGTGAACCGCCGTGAGTGCCTGGCGGCGGGATCGCGCCCGATGCCAGAAGGTAGACTGATCTGGGAGAGGGCGTCTGCGTCTGCTCACGCGCACGTCAGTCGCAGCGATAGAGGGGGAGAGGGGACGCGATGGGCCGGCTGATCTACTCGATGATTCAGTCCCTTGACGGTTACGTCGCAGACGCGGCCGGCACGTTCGACTGGGCGGAGCCTGACGAGTCAGTGCACGTCTTCGCCAACGAGCTGCAGCGCCCTATCGGCACGAACCTCCTCGGCAGGCGGATGCATGACGTGATGTCGGCCTGGGAGACGCTCGGCACACACGGCGACGAGCCTGCCTACGTGGCTGAGTTCGGCGAGCTGTGGCGTGCGTCCGAGAAGGTCGTCTACTCGACCACCTTGGACTCGGTGTGCACGGCTCGTACCCGGATCGAGCGCTCGTTCGAGCCCGACGCCGTCCGACGGATGAAGGACGAGCTGGTGGGTGACATCTCCATAGGCGGACCGAACCTGGCGGGCCAAGCGATCGCGGCCGGTCTGGTCGATGGGTATCAGCTGTTCGTCGTGCCCGTCGTCGTGGGCGGGGGCACGCGCTGTCTGCCGGATGGAGTCCGGCTCGACTTACAGCTCGTCGACCACCGCCGGTTCGACAACGGTACGGTGTACCTGAGCTATCGCCCGCTCGAGTGACGCACGCGCATCGGGCGAGACATCTTGCCCCGTGCCGCTATTCTGAGACGGCTTCTTGACTGACGGGGTTCCGGCGTCCGGGTGCGCGCGGCAGGGCCGGCGAAGGATCAACCTGACTCGTCGCGCTCGCAGGCCATCCCCGGCACATTTGGCAGAATGGGAGTCTGGTGAGGGGAGTACGCGCGACAGTGGCCTTGGTCGTCGCCAGCCTGTTCGTCGGCACGGCATGCATCGCGACCCTTCGGTCGGGCTCGACCCCAGAGGGTGTCATCGTGGGTTTCGGCGACAGTCTGGTGTACGGCTCCAACTACCCGAAGCCCTGGCTGTACACCATCCTTGAGCGCCTCACTACCGGCCCGATCACGTACTCGCCAGAGTGGCCTTGGGGCTGGGATGCGCCGGGCACTCGCAGTGACCGTTGGTACGAATCGGGCGGCGTGCGCATCTACAACAGCGGCATCGACGGAAACACCACGGCGCAGATGCGCTCTCGGTTCGAACAGGACGTCGTGGCGGTGGAACCCGATAGCTGTCTGATTCTCGGCGGGGCGAATGACATCTTTCGAGGCGTTCCCATCTCCTCTATCGAGGCCAATCTCACCCAGCTCTACGATGAATGCGCGGATGCCGGCATCACTCCGGTCGCGTGCACGCTGACACCGGTGAAGTCGGGGTTTCTTCTCGGAGACTCTGCTGATGCGGATGCCATCAACTCGTCGATCGACACACTCAACGAGTGGATCAGGAACCACTGCGCCGAGCGCGAGATCGCGGTCGTCGACTTCAATGCCGTGGTCAAGGAGGATCCCGCGACCTACCTTCAGGACGACGGCATCCACCCCAGCGAAGCGGGCCATGATGCAATGGGGCGCTCAGTGGACCCGGCTGTACTGGGCCTTGCTTGGCACTAGGCACGTCAGACGCGTCGGGACAGTCGTTGAGGACGGGGGGCGTGGACACGGAACCGTTGGTCGGGACGGAGCGTCCGGACGCATGACGTCAGTCAGACCCTCGGCTACATTGCCAGCGAGTATGACTCGATGGACGACCACGGCAACCGCGAGATGGACGGCGGCCTGAGCCAGTAGGCTGCGCGTCCGGTCAGAAAAGGGGACCCGATGACCGAGCCCATGAATGGTGACTACTCCAGCGGCGAACTGCGCGACGCACGTCGACCGATCGCCTCGCTCATCAGCAAGTCCGAGAAGGCGCAGCAGAAGCTGACGCCAGGGACCTGGCAGCACTCGATGTTGCGAGACAACCTCAAGGCATTGCGGATCGCATCCGCGCTCATGAACGATGAAACCTACCACGCTGATGATCTCGCGCGGGACGACCTCCATGCAGCCCTGCGCGCATTCGCATCAATGGTGAGCAGGGTCGAAGTGACCCAGGCGAAGTCATCCCCCGGTACTTCCCAGCACACGCTGCTGACGAATCGGCTCAAGGCGCTGCGAATCGCGGAGTCGCTGGTGAGAGTTGAGATCGGCAGGCGCTAGGTCCGCATCGCGGTGCCTGACCAGAAGACACGGAAGCCCACTTGAACCTGCGAGCGGCGTCGAGCGACCCCGCGTTCAGCCCATCGCCCTTCGAAGAAGCTCCTCGATCCGCGCTGCTTCTTCGTCGCCCAGCTCGGTCAGGGCGTACGACGTCGGCCACATGGCACCTTCATCGAGCGCGGCCGTCTCCTCAAACCCGAACGTCGCATAGCGCGCGTTGAACTTCGATGCGCTCTGGAAGAAGCACAGCACTTTGCCCTCCTTCGCGTATGCCGGCATCCCGTACCACAGTCGCGGCTTCAGCGACGGGGCCGTCCTCTCGACGATCGAGTGGAACCGCATGGCCATCGCCTGGTCATGTGCCGGCATCGCGGCGATGTTCTCAAGCACCTCAGTGAGCCCGTCGACCTTCTTCTTCGGCTTGCTCGCGCGTTTGTCGTCGGCCATGGTCACGTCCGCCTCCTCCGCAGGGGTCCTCCAGGGAGGATACCCACGGCAGGCGGAGCAGGGTCTCAGCACGGCCGCCGCATCGGTTCTCGGCCCGAGACCCGGGGAATACTAACGCCGTGGGTCGGCGTCTACGCTGCCGGTGCGGGAGTGGTCGGAGCACTGGTTGCGGGGTCGTCGGCTGCAGACGCAGTGGTTGCGGTCGGCTCCGCCCACCATGGGCGCGACGTAGGGTCGACAGCACTGTACTGAAGGAGGGCTGATGACAAGATCTCTGCGAGTCGTCGTGTCGGTGCTGATGGGCGTGCTGCTCATCTCTGCACTGTCGGCCTGCGCATCGAACGCTGCGCCCCCGCTCGAGTTGACGAGCGGCGACAACGATTCGCGACAGGCTCTCGGGGTCGGCCAGCGGCTGAAGATCACGCTCGACTCGAACCCATCCACCGGATTCGTGTGGGCGGTTGACGGGGTCGTCCCGGCCCAGCTTGAGCAGTTGGGTGAGCCGCGGTACTCGAGTCAGTCCAGTCTGGCCGGTGCGGGCGGGGCGGAGGTCTGGACCTTCGCGGGCACGTCGGTTGGCCGGGGCACGCTGAAGCTCAAGTACTGGCGGTCATTCGAGCCGACGGCGGCCCCAGCCGACACCTTCGAGGTCACTGTCGATGTCCGGTAGCCATCATCGGATAGGCGGTGCGTTGCCGGCCGCTCGCACGGTGTGGTCTGTCGAAGCAGCGCATCGAGCAGATCGTGCACGGTAGGCCGCTGCAATGAGAAGCGCATGACCACTCTCGCTGCGCAAGAGGTCGGACACCGCCGAGGGGAGCTCAGAATGGACGCCGGAGGCGCACGCTCGCTTGTGGAGGACGAGGCTTCGGTTCGCGCAGTCGAGGAGGCGTACGACTCTGCGTGGAACGAAGGCGATATCGCGGCGATTCTCGCACTACTCACCGACGGCGTGGTCATCATCAACCCCTATGGCGAGACGACCACCGGGCGTACCGAGGTCGAGCGATTCTTCACGATGCTCTTCAGCGACGTGGCCAAGGGGTCCACGCATTCGTCCCGGATCCGGGCGGTCCACTTCGTCACTCCCGATGTCGCCGTGGTCGACGCGGAGGCGGTCATCTTCGATTTCGGGCCCGGTCCGGAGCCTGTGCGGCACAGTTTCACCGACGTGCTGGTGCGGACTCTCGATGGCTGGCGCATCGATCAGATTCGGGCATTCGTGTTCATGCCGCGGCCTTCGACGTAGACTCACCGGGGTGTCGTGTCGGGTCTCGCAGCGCTGCCATCCATGCGGGTCGGCTGACACGAGCGTGGAGCGGGACGCCGACAGATAGACTGCGGACGATGGGGTCATGCGCGTCTGCTCATGCGCAAGACGTGAGGCGCACCAGAGGCGAGGGAGAATCATGCAAGAAGAGAGAGAGGGGGGGGGGTCGTGGCGCGCCGAACGGCGACATACAACGTCTACGTCATCGAGTTGAGTCGCGATGTGCTTCAGCACAACAGGTTCGTTGATGCCAACCCGTACCTCCGCGCGGACAGACCGTGTGTCTACGTCGGCTCAACCTGTCTCACCCCGGAGGAGCGCTACCAGCAGCATCTCGATGGCCATAAGTCCAATCGATACGCGCACGAGTACGCCATCCAACTGAAGCCCCGGCTCTACAGGGATCTGCAGGGCTTCAAGACGAGAAGACTCGCAGAGGCAGCGGAAGTGCAGCGCGCGGAGAGCCTCAGGAAGCGCGGGTACGCCGTCTGGTACGGCGTCTGATCGGCCGACAATCACATCATGCACTCAGGAGTGGCGCGTGACACTGGATGAGTTCTTCGCCGGGCACGACGATTCCAGACGGGTCTACGACGCCGTCAGCGAGGCCGTCGCGCAGACGGGACCTGCGGACACCATCGTCACGAAGAGCCAAGTGGCCTTTCGCCGTCGTACCAGGTTCGCGTTCGTCTGGATTCCGGACGCGTATCTGCGCAACAGTGATGTGCCGCTGGTGCTGACGGTGGGGCTGCGGCGGCGCGACGACTCGCCGCGGTGGAAGCAGGTTGTGGAACCTGCACCGGGCCGTTTCACCCATCACATTGAGCTGGACGATTCGTCGGATGTCGACGAAGAGGTTCGCGGGTGGCTTCGGGAAGCCTGGGCGGCGGCGAAATAGGCAAGGAATGCCGGAAGGCCAAAGGGGCTAGAATCGTCCTGGGGCGTATCGACGTCTGCTCGTGCGCGACTCGCTCGGCCGAAGTAGGAGGAGGTCGTCATACGTGCTGGTGATCCGCTGTACCCGGGAGTTGCTGGAAGGCGTGACTGCGCCCGCGACGGACGAGGTGGCTTCGACCACCGCGCTGGGTGACTGGTTCGCGCAGCAGGTCGTCATCGGCGATCAGTCGTTCATTCTGCTCGTGAGTCGTTTGTCACGCCTTCCCCTCGTGATGCCCGGCGCTGATGCCACGGTCATCCTCACCGGCTTCGCCGACGCACTCGAGGACTTGCTGCTGGGTCTGGACGGCTCACCAGAGGCCGTTGCCGACGAGGTCGGCCAGTGTCGTCAGATCGTGTTCGCGGCCGGCGATGGTTCATCCGTCCGAGCGTCGGGCAACGACTTCGCGCGTCACATGAAGCGGCTCAAACCGGAGGAGCTGCAGGGCGATGCCACTGAGATCTCGTTGAGACTCGGAAAGATCCCTCTGAAGACCCTGGGGTTTGCGCTCCCGACTGAAGCCACGCGTAAGCTGCTGGAGTAGCGGGCTCGGAGGGGACGCCCGGAGGGGAGGTGTTAGCTCGTGGTTGATGTGAGGATCGCACTAGCGGGTCTATGGGTTGCGGTGATGCTGACCTACCTGCTGGGGGACGTGATTCGCATCTTCGCGGGGGACTTCACCGCGGGGGAGCTCGGCGGAAAGAAAGCCGGCCAGGGTATGTGGTTGCTGATCGCAGTCATCATGCTGGTGCCGATCCTCATGGTCGTTCTGACGTTGCTGTTGCCTTACCCGACTGCTCGCTGGGCGAACATCGTCGTGGCGGTACTCGTCGTGGTGTTCAATCTCATCGGTCTGCCCTATCCCGGCCACTACGACAACTTCCTGATCGTCGTCAGCTTCGCCTTCTGCGCCATGATCGGCTGGCTTGCGTGGACGTGGCAGTAGCGAAATCGCAACATGCACTCTCAGGGGAGATGCGACGAGAGCCGGGTCGACAGTGCGAGCCATTCGTCCTCGCGGTCGGAGATCTGTTGCTCGACACCGCGAAGCCGTGATTGGACGTCCAGGAGGGCCACGTAGTCGGAAGGGTCGGTGTGCGTCATCTCGGCACGGATCGTGTCGGCCTTCCCGGCGAGCGTCTCGAGTTTGCGCTCCGTAGACGCGAGCTCCTTCTTGAGTGCGTACTCTTCCGCCCTCGACAGGGCCGGCTTGCTGCTCTCTTCAGGGTTGTCGCCGGACTGACTCGTCGAGCTCGCAGTCCCGCTGCGGTCCTGTGAGTCGGCAGGACTTCCGTGCCGCACAGACTTCCCGTCCGCGAGCGCTCGGTCGAGTTCATCCAGAAGCCGCAGATACTCGTCGACACCTCCGGGGACATGGCGGATCTTCCCGTCGACGAGCGCGAACTGATCATCGGTGACGCGTTCCATCAGGTATCGGTCATGGGTTATGAGGAGAAGCGTGCCAGGCCACGTGTCCAACAGGCTCTCCACGAGCGCGAGCATGTCGATATCGAGGTCGTTGTCCGGCTCGTCCAGGATGAGGACGTTCGGCTTGTCCAACAGGATCAGCATCAACTGGAGACGACGTTTCTGTCCGCCGGACAGGTCGGACACGCGCGCGGACAGTTGGACCGCATCGAACCCGAGGCGCTCCAGCAGCTGAGCAGGGGTCAGCTCCTTACCGTCGACCTCGTAACGCGTCTTGTATCGGGAAAGCACCTCGCGGATGCGGCAATCACCCAGCTCGTTCAACTCATCGAGATGCTGCGACAGGAGGGCGAACTTCACGGTCTTGCCGACCTTCACATGACCCGAAGTAGGTGCCAGCGAGCCCTGGATCAGGTTGAGCAACGTCGTCTTGCCGGAACCGTTCTCGCCGAGGATGCCGAACCGGTCCCCCGGACCGATGAGCCACGTCACGTCGTCGATCACCGTGCTGTCGCCGTAGCGCTTGGTCACGCCGATGAGGTCGACGACCTGCTTGCCCAAGCGGGAGACCGCCGTTCTCCTGAGCTCGAGCGAGTTGCGCACCGGCGGCTCCTCGGCGATGAGCGCACGCGCCGCTTCGATGTGGAACTTCGGTTTGGTCGACCGGGCGCGAGCGCCGCGGGAGAGCCATGCGAGTTCCTTGCGCATGAGGTTCCTGCGCTTCTGCTCGGCGGTCTGGGCGGCTTCCGCGCGTTCGACTCGTTGGAGCACGTAGGCCGAGTATCCACCCTCGAACTGATCCACCTGGCCGTCGTGCACCTCCCACGTGCCGAGGCAGACTTCATCGAGAAGCCAGCGGTCGTGAGTGACGACCAAGAGCGCACCCGATCTCTTGGGCCACCGGCTCTTGAGGTGGTCGGCCAGCCATGCGATACCGTGCACGTCGAGATGGTTGGTGGGCTCGTCGAGCAGCAAGACATCGAAGTCGCCGACGAGTACGCGGGCGAGATCGACGCGACGCCGCTGCCCGCCGGAAAGGTCCCGGATCCGGCCGCCCCAAGGGATATCCGCGACGAGGCCGTGAAGGATCGTGCGGATCCGCGGCTCCGATGCCCAGGTATGCACGGGCACATCCCCGACTATCGCGTGAGCGACGGTCGCCTCAGGATCGAGCGCATCGGCCTGCGCGAGCATTCCGACGGTCGTGCCGCCGCGCATCATGATGCGGCCATCGTCAGGCTCGCAGGAACCAGCAAGCAGTGAGAGCAGCGATGACTTGCCATCGCCGTTGCCGCCGACGATGCCGATGCGGTCGCCCTCACAGACTCCAAGCGTGACCGAGTCGAAGACCTTCTTCGTCGGGTATTCCAAGCGAACGTTCTCGCATCCAAGCAGATACGCCACTCGATCAGCCTCGATCCCCACAGAACCGGTGAGCGCGAGACGACACCGTCGCGTCGCATGAGCACACAGGATACCTGCACTGCTGACCTGAAGGGTGAGACTATCGAAGGGTGAGCCGTTCGCGCGTCGTATGCCGAGGCACGCCGCTGGGACGAGTCTGGGTAGAAGAAGGGGACCGAGGAATGGAGGGCCGTGTGCGAATCGTCGAAGCTTCCGAGACCGATCATGCTGACGTGCTGCTGGTCGAGAGCCTGGCGTTCGCCGAGGAAGACGTGGCGTCCCTCGTGCGCGACCTGCTCGCCGATCCAAGCGCTCGCCCCCTGCTCTCACTGCTCGCTCGCGATGGCGAGCGTCCGGTGGGACACATCATGTTCACGGCTGCGCGGTTGGAAGGGGCGTCACCGGACCTCGCCGTTTCGATCCTGGCCCCTCTGGCGGTCGTACCCGACGCCCAGCGCAAAGGTATCGGTGGACGTTTGATCGAAGAGGGTGTCCGGCGGCTCGGTGAGTCGGGCGTAGGGCTCGTGTTCGTGCTCGGGCACCCCGATTACTATCCTCGCCACGGATTCGAGCCGGCGAGCGGCCATGGACTGGCGGCGCCGTATCCGATCGAACCGGATGCCGCATGGATGGTCCGGGCCCTGCGACCGGGGATCATCGGAAGCGTCCGCGGAACGGTTGCGTGTGCGGATGCGATGAACAAGCCGGAGTACTGGCGCGAATAGGAGGGGAGAATCGGAGACCTCGTGACAGATGGTTCGCTCCATCGCCTGACGGCCTTCTCGGACAGACCCGAGGGGGGCAACCCCGCCGGTGTATGGGTGGGGGACGCGCTTCCAGACCCCGCCACCATGCAGCGGATAGCTGCCGAGGTCGGCTACTCGGAGACCGCCTTCGTAGCCCCGGCCGGCGGGAGGGACCGGACTGTCCGCTACTTCAGTCCTGAGGCGGAGGTCACGTTCTGCGGCCACGCCACCATCGCGGCCGGTGTTGTCCTCGGGGAGGCCGGCGGAGACGGGACCTATCGCCTGGCGACACCTGTTGGCGAGGTGCCGGTCACGGTGCGGATGCGGGAAGGGATTCGCGAGGCATCGCTGACCTCGGTCGAGCCGGAGCACGCACGTGCGACAGATGAGCTGGTCGGCGATGCTCTCGATGCGCTTGGCTGGGAGCCTCAGGACCTGGATCGTTCCATCCCGCCTGCGCGCGTGTATGCCGGAGCTTGGCATCTGGTTCTGGCAACCGCCCGGGCGAGCCGGTTGCGCACTCTGGAGTACGACTTCGAAACGCTCAAGGCCCTGATGCGTCGCGACGGTCTGACGACGCTGCAACTCGTGTGGCGGGAGCGTCCTGACGTCTTTCACTCGAGGAATCCGTTCCCCGTGGGCGGTGTCGTGGAGGATCCGGCCACGGGCGCTGCAGCGGCGGCGTTCGGCGGGTACCTGCGTGATGCGGGGCTCGTCTCGGCACCGATCACCGTACTCATCCGCCAAGGTGAGGCGATGGGACGGCCCAGCCGACTCACCGTCGGGATTCCGGCTTCTGGCGGCATCGTCGTGACGGGGGCGGCCGTGCGACTGCCACAGACAGAGGAGTGATCTCATCGTTCTCGGTCCCGGATCGTTCGCGATGCGCGTGTTGGGCCCCGACGACGTCGAGTCGATGAGGGCCCTGCTCGGCGTCTTCGGCGACGCTTTTGAAGACGTCAGGCACTACTGCAGCGCGCAGCCCACGGTGGGCTATCTTCAGCGGCTGCTGGGAAGCGACTACTTCATCGCGCTGGTCGGCCTGGTGGGTGACGAAGTCGTGGGCGGCATCGCCGCCTACGAACTCAAGAAGTTCGAGCAGGAGCGCAGCGAGATCTACATCTACGACCTCGCGGTGGCCTCAGCGTACCGCCGGCAAGGCATCGCAACGGCGATGATCGATGAGCTGAGGCGGATCGCCGTCGAGCGTGGTGCGTACGTGATCTTCGTCCAGGCCGACCTTGGCGATGAACCGGCGATCGCGCTCTACACGAAGAAGGGGGTGCGGGAGGATGTCCTGCACTTCGATATCACCCCAGGGTGCGAGTCCTGATGTGCGCTGGTCGAGCTTCGACGGCCGATGAGTCGCGGTATGGTCTCAGATCGACAGGAGAACCGCGGGCTCGCGCGGGGAAGTATCACTTCGAAGGGCGGCGCAGCCGGTGCACGGTACCGGCGCGCTCAGGCTTGGAGCAGATGGAGGCATCGAGGTGAGTGCACGCAGCGGGTTGTTCGACGCCGCGATAGTCGCGCTCGGGTTCCTCTTGGTGCTCTCGGGTGTGTGGGCGATGGTCGCCTCCCGGACGTACGTGAGCATCTCCCGTTCGGGTCAGACGCCACCGGCCTGGCTCTCGGTCAAGACCGCACTCGCTCCGATGGCCGTGGTCGGCGTCATCTTGGTCGTGTGTGCCGTCGTTGTCGGTCTGTCCTAACACAACGCTCGGCACAGGGGGCCCGATGAAAGCGATCGTCCAGAACGGTTACGGCTCACCGGACGTCCTTGAACTCAGGGAGATCGCGGCGCCGGCAGTCGGCGATGACGACGTGCTGGTGCGCGTTGTCGCCGCCTCCGTCCATGCGGGCGACTACTACACCATGCAGGGCGTGCCCTACCTCGCGCGCTTCGTGGCGGGCTGGCCCACGCCCAGGGACTACGTAGTGGGATACGATCTGGCGGGGCAGGTGGAGGCGGTCGGGAGGAACGTGACGCGCCTTCAGCCCGGCGATGAGGTCTTCGCAGGATGCGGTAGGACGTGCGCGGAGTACGCATCTGCCGCGCACGAGCAGTTCGTGCTCAAGCCAGGCAACCTCACGTTCGAGCAGGCCGCAACGGTTCCCACCTCCGCACTCGCGGCTCTCCAGGGGCTCCGGGACGCGGGCAAGGTCCAGCCGGGGCAGAAGGTCCTGATCAACGGTGCGTCGGGAGGGGTGGGAACCTTCGCCGTTCAGATCGCCAAGGCCATGGGAGCGGAGGTCACCGGTGTCTGTGGCACGAGCAACGTCGACATGGTGCGCTCGATCGGCGCGGACCACGTGGTCGACTACACGCGCGAGGACTTCACGCGCGGTGGAGAACGCTACGACCTCATCCTCGACAACGTGGCGAACCGCGCATTCTCGGAGTGTAAGCGCGTTCTGAAGCCAACGGGGGTCATCGTGCCCAACAGCGGCAATGCCGGCGTGGGATGGCTTCTCAAGGCGTTCGTACGATCAGTCTACGAGCGTCAGCAGGGTCGCCCGTTCCTCTCCATGCCGACGACGGCGGACCTCATCGTGCTCAAAGAACTCGCAGAGGCCGGCACGTTGACCCCGGTCATCGACAGGACGTACCGGTTGAGCGAGACACCCGAGGCCCTCGGATACATCGCGCAGGGTCATACTCACGGCAAGGTCGTCATCAGGGTATGAGCGGCGCGCCATGTCGAGAAGTGCACGGACTGTGGCGAGCTTCGGGAAGGCGGGGTTTGGCTCGATGAGCAAGAGAATGGCGCTTCTGATCGTCTCGGTGTGGCTGGCGCTCTACGCGGGGCAGGTGCTTATCCGCGCCGTGCTCGACTTCATCGGCGCCTCGGTCGTGGGCAGCGCGTGGGTCTTGGTGCTGTGGTCCGGTGCACTCGCCGTCGCCGCCGCGTGGCTCATCGGTCTGTGGCGCGGCCTTGCAGGTCGCCGACTGGCCCTGACAGCGGTGGTCTCTGCGCTCAGCGTGCTCGCGGCATCTCGGCTGACGGGGCCCGTGGTCGTCGCGATCCTACCCATGTCGAACTCCCGGATCGTGGGTGAGTTCGCGAGTGCTCTGTTCTACCTCCTGTATGCGCTGGGGATCGCAGGCGTGTCGTGGCTGATCGCGGGCGCGCTGATCGGGTTCGACGTACATCGAGCGAGGGTCGTTCGTTGAGTCTCCCACGGCACGACTACAACGCCTATGAGTCCGCTGAGCTCGCTGAGCTCTACGACGCGGTCTATGCGGACTGCGACGACATCGCCTTCTGGCAAGCGGTCACGCCGGCTGCATCCGACGGTCCGTTGCTGGAACTCGGTTGCGGCACGGGGCGCGTGTTGCTTCCCCTCGCTCGCGCCGGACATGAGGTCACGGGTATCGACCTCGCTCCGCACATGCTCGAACGCTGCCGAGCGAAGCTCGAGGGTGAGTCCGGCGAGGTTCGCGACCGGGTGACGCTTCGTGAGGCGGACATGGCGGCGTTCGATCTCGGTGGCCGGTTTGCGCAGGTCTACTGCGCCTTCGGCACCTTCCATCACCTTCGCACCGTGGAGCAGCAGCTCTCATGTCTCGAACGGTGCAGAGACCACCTGATGCCGGGCGGTACGCTCGTGCTCGACCTCATCAATCCCGACCCGGCTCCGGCTGCATCGGGCGACGCTGAGGCGGCGGTCGGCGGCGGTCTCGAGAGCGGAATGGTCGAGGTGGGCGGTGGGCGGCGGATCCGCAGCTGGGTCACCGTGCTGGAGTGCCACCGCGCACTGCAGTGCAACGACTGCGAGGTGACCTATGAGACCATCGAGTCCGACGGCACCATTCGGCGTCTTACCGAGACCTTCCCGTTCCGTTTCGTGTTCCGCTACGAACTCGTGCACCTTCTCGCTCGTTGTGGGTTCCGTGTCATGGCCATGTACGGCGACTACGACCGCTCGGCGTACTCTGATGAATCGCTTGGGATGATCGTCGTCGCCATGGCCGCGGACGGCTGATCCGACCGTTCGCGGCACGATGCGACAGAGCGCGGACAGGAGACAGGAGAGCACCATGCGTCATGAAGAGGGTCGCTTCTTGGGACAGGGCGGGCTCAGGCTCTACCGCCAGAGCTGGCGTCCGGATTCGGATCCTCGTGCCGTTGTGGTCCTGGTTCACGGGGTCGGCGAGCACAGCGGACGCTACATGAACATCGTCGGTCCGCTCGTGGAGGGCGGCTACGCGCTGTTCAGCTACGACCAGCGAGGGCACGGCGCCTCAGAGGGTCGGCGCGTCCACATCGACCGGTGGTCCGAGTACCGGGACGATCTCGGCACCTACGTCGAGATGGTTTCCACGCAGGCTCCCGAACGACCGGTCGTGCTCTACGGCCACAGCATGGGCTCGCTGGTCGTTCTCGACTACCTGCTGTCGGGTTCGCAACGTCCCACAGGGGCGATCATCAGCGGTGTCGCGCTTCAGCCCGCAGGGGTCGGCAGTCCCGCCACGATCGCGGTGGCCCGGGCCCTGACCAGGATCACGCCACGCCTTTCCGTGGATCTGGGAATCGACGCCGGCGCGCTCACCCGCGACCCGAAAGCGCTGGAGGCGTACCGTGAGGATCCGATGGTCACGGGTCGGGCGACCGTGAGATGGGGTACCGAGAGCCTCGACACGGTGAATCGCGTGAGGGAAGGTATGGACCGCATCGAGACCCCGCTGCTCGTGCTGCACGGGGAGTCCGACCCGCTCAACCTGGTTCGAGGTGCTCGGGAGCTCTTCGATGCACTGCCGGGCGACGACAAGACACTGCGGACATACCCCGGCGTCCATCACGAGCCGCACAACGATCTCGGCCACGAGCAGGTCGCGACCGACGTCGAGGAATGGCTTGCCCACTTGTGCGGTGCGACGCTCTGACAGGTCGAGGGATTCGGGGTCGCAGATGTCTGAGTACACCACCGAGGAGGCGCTGGCGTTCATCGAGGCCATGCGTCGCGCCATCGAGGGCAGAGTCGGTTTCAAGTGGCACGTGGAGCGGCTGTCGCGACTGGCCGACTTCGTCGAATCCCTCGCTGCCGAGAACGAGGCGCTGCGGCGGGGCGATCACGGTCACGAGGGCGCCTCGTCGGAGCCAAGAGACCTCGATACTCCATAGACAGGTGGGTGTGAGATGGCCAAGGAAGAGACCGCGCGATCGATCGACGAGTACATCGCAGGATTCCCGCCGGAGACCCAGCGGGTGCTCGAGGAGCTGAGAGGGCTGGTCAAGGAGGTCGCACCCGATGCGACCGAGACGATCAGCTACGCGATGCCAACCTTCGATCTGAACGGGCATCATCTGGTGCACTTCGCAGCATGGACACACCATGTCGGGTGGTATCCCGTACCGAGTGGGTCTGTGGTGTGGGCCGAGGAACTCCAGCCGTACGAGACGTCGAAGGGCACCGTGAGATTCCCGCTCGACCAACCGATGCCCGTCGGTCTGATACGGCGTCTTGTCGAGTACCGAGTCGAGCAGGTCGTCGGTGAGAGCCGAGAACAGCGAAGTGGGTAGCTCCGAGTCGCGAGTCAGAGCTCAGTACGAAGAGTGGCTCAGCCGTTGGACCCCGGTGTCGCTCTACGTGCGGTGGTACCTCAGGCACGGTGGCCCTCGCTTCGCCGCGCCACTCTTCGAAGCGATGGGTGCCGGTCCGTTCCCGCGACTGCTCGACGTGGGATGCGCCGCCGGCGTCTACCTCCGCTGGGCATTCGAGCAGGGGCACGGTAGCGTCGAACTCGCCGGCATCGACATCACGCCGGCCCTGCTCGCAGAGGCCGCGGATCGACTCGAACCTGCGCGGGCTGCCGGTGCGTGTGTCGTCTTGCACGAGGCATCGGCCGTGTCGCTGCCGTTCACCGAGGCTTCCTTCGATGCGCTCATCTGCAACGGCGTGGTCAAGTATCTCGACGAGACCATGCTCGACGCCTTCTTGGCCGAGGCCCTGCGGGTCCTGGCGCCGGGCGGAAGGATCGCACTTGCGGACTTCGGGCGAGCGGTGCCGGTGCAGTCCTCGCTGGTGAGCCCGGCCCGCCTCGGCATACCGGTGGAGCACCTGAGGACCGAGACCGAGCTGTGCGAGTCGCTTCGGCGACGGGGCTTCTCGGCAGTCTCCGGCGTGACGCTCACGCGGCTGCGTCGGATTCCGCTCACCTACGAGGGGGCGGTGGCTACTCGGCCGTGACCCGGGGGTGCTTCCAATCCGGTCGTGAGAGGCGTGCCCAGCCGTGCCGGCAGGCGGTAGACTGAGCGGACAGACGCGTCGATCGAGGGAGTTGCACATATGCCGCCGACCGCCAGCATCATCATCACCCTGGCGCTGATCTTCTACTCGATCGGCGTCTGGAGCGAGCGGTTCGCCGGGCGGCTCAAGCCCTGGCACCTCGCCTTCTTCTATCTGGGGCTTCTTTTCGACACGATCGGCACCGGCATGATGTTCAGCTACGCCGATGGGGTCACGCTGGACATCCACGGCATCACCGGCATGCTGGCCATCGTTCTGATGCTGATCCACGCGGTGTGGGCGACCGTCGTGCTGGTGCGCCGCGACGAGGAGTGGATCACCAAGTTCCACCGGTTCAGCGTCATCGTGTGGGTGATCTGGCTCGTGCCGTACTTCAGCCCGATGTTCTTCGCCATGGCTGAGGTCGGCGGGTAGTGTCGACGATCCACACCGAGCGTCTGATCATGCGGCGCTGGACAGCGGAGGACAGCGCGCCGTTCGCGGCGATCAACTCCGACCCGGAGGTCGTGGCGTGTCTGCCGGGCCCGCTCACCCGAGCCGAGAGTGACCGCTTCGTCGAACGCCTCGAAGCCCACTTCGACGAGCATGGCTTCGGGCTCTGGGCGCTCGAGATCGTAGGGGGGCCGTCGCTGATCGGCTACGCGGGTCTGCTCAGGACCGGATTCGACGCGCACTTCACTCCCGCGGTTGAGATCGGCTGGCGGCTCGCGCGTTCAATGTGGGGCCACGGCTACGCGACCGAGGCGGCTCGGGCCGCGCTCGACTATGGCTTCGACGTTGCCGAACTCGACGAGATCGTCTCGTTCACGGTACCGGCGAACACGCGATCGCGCGCGGTCATGGATCGTCTCGGCATGACCCGTGAGCCGACCGACGACTTCGACCATCCTTCGTTGCCCGCGGGTCACCCGCTGCAGACGCCATGTTCTGTACCGGATCCGGAACGACCGGTACCGCGCTGCGGGGCTGACCGCCCCGGGACCCTTCGCGCCCCGGCTGTGCGTGCACTCGGCCCATACGAAGGCTCGGGTGCCGTCGTGTGCAGGTCTGTGGGAGTCTTCAGCCTCAGAGCTGCGCCCACGAACACACCGAATGTGAGGAGCGCCTTCGAGTGAACACCGATAAGTTCCCGTCGTTCGTTCGGGACGGACTGGCGCGCCGCCGACGCAGAGCGTGTCCGACTTCATGCTCACGCAGGTGAACGTGGCGCCGGGGATGCGCGTGCTCGACGTCGGATGCGGATTCGATGGACGGTCGTTCGAAGACTACGTCCCCGCGGACTGGGAGATCGTCGGCGTCGACATCATCGCTCCCGAGGGCGTGCACCACACCCATCCCAACTTCAGCTACCTCGAGCAAGACGCCCGCGATCTGGGCCGGTTCGCAGACGACGAGTTCGACTTGGCGGTGTGCGTCGGAATGATGGAGCACATCACCGACCCCGGAACGTTTCGAGCAATCGTCTCGGAGATGCTCCGGGTCTCAAAGCAGTTCATCGTGGTCGTTCCCTACAAGTATGCGTGGATCGAGCCTCACTACGGGGTTCCCTTCTTCCCGCTGCTCCCATACTCGGTCAAGGTCGGGCTCGTGAGGGTGCTGAACCTCTGAGCGGGCACAGGGCCGCCGTCACCGAGGATCGCGAGTACATCAACAAGCACTACCGCTGGCTTTCCAACGATGAGTATCGGCGGGAGTACCCTGGCTCGACGGTGAGCGTGCTGCCCACCCGCGAGATGATCGCGATCACCAAACGAGCACAACTCTAGGGGCACCCGGTCGCCAAGAATCGTGCTACGGTTTCACCTGCTCGCCATCACCGCACGCTACATTCGGAGGTCGACGTGTGTCGAAGCTGCTCAAGTCGCTCGTGGTCGTATCACTGCTCATGATGGTCATCGCGCTGGCCGGGTGCGGGACTCCCGCCGCGCAAACACCCGCCCCCGAGACCCCTGCTGCCACCGAGCAGCCCGCCGCCGAGGCGCCTGCCGCCGAAACGCCCGCTCCGACGGCAGAAGACGTCACCGAGCTCCAGGTCGAGCACGTCGAGGGGACCGGCGCCGCGGCGAAGTCCGGC
>CAVYQS010000016.1:0-75356 GCA_963770765.1 uncultured Actinomycetes bacterium
GCACGCCCGACAAGATGCCGTCCTCGTGGAACCCGTAGCGGGTCCACGCGCCTGCGTAGTAGAGACGGTTGACGCCCTGCAGCCGGGGAAGCTTCTTCTGTGCGGCGATCGCCTCGGCGGTGTACATCGGGTGGTCGAAGCTCAGGTGGGCGAGCTGGGTTCCCGGCGCGGGCTCGTGATGACGGTTGAGCGTCTCCATGACGACGGGCGCATCCGGCGGGAGGCTTTGGAGCGCGTTGAGCTGGTAGGTCAGCATCAGCGTCGCCTTGGTGGATGTCGCCTGACTCGGCGAACCAGTTCCACGACGCCCACGCCCGCTTGCTGGCGGGCAGGAACGTGGTGTCGGTGTGGACGATCACATCGTTGGGCCAGAAGTTGAACGCTGAGAGGACCGCGCGCTCATCGTCGCTCATCGTGTCACCCAGCATCTCGCGGGTCTGCGGCGGATGCGTCGCGATGATGGCGATGTCGTAGTCGACCGAGCGTGCGGGAGTGGTCACGCGGACACCGGTGGCCGTGCGCTCGATCTTCTCGGCGGGCTCGTGGGTGAAGACCTCACCGGAGAAGGCGCGCGAGGCGATCTCAAGGTACGTGCGCGCTCCGCCCTTGACCGAAAGCCAGTGCGGTTTGCCGGTGACGTGGAGCAGGCCGTGGTTGTCGCAGAAGCGCAGGAACGTGGCGGCGGGGAACTCCAGTATCTGGTCGGCCCGTGTGGACCAGATGGCGGCGGCCATGGGCAGCAGGTAGAACTGGATGAAGCTGTCCCCGTAGCCGTCGCGCTCCAACATCTCACCCAGGGTGATGTTCTCCAGAGAGGGGTCGTCCAGCAGGCGCTGGGCGGAGAAGCTCAGGCGCCCCACGTCCAGCAGCATGCTCCAGATCTCCGGCCGGAAGACGTTGCGGCGCTGAGCGAACAGGGTGGAGAGGTTGTGACTGGACCACTCCATCTCGTCGGCCCCACAGTGCATGCCGAAGGACATGGTGCGTGGCTGCTCCTGGACGCCCAGAAGCCGGAACATCCCCACCAGGTTGGGGTAGGTGCGGTGGTTGAACACCATGAAGCCCGTGTCTGCAGGGAAGGCCAGGCCGTCGGTGGTCACGTCGAGCGTACGGGTGTGTCCGCCCAGCTGCGGCTCCGCTTCGTAGACGTCGACATCGTTGGTGCGCGACAGAAGCCACGCGGCCGAGACTCCGCTGATGCCTGAGCCGATGACGGCGATGCGCACGAGTGACGCCCCTTTCTGCGAGCGCGGGGGCCCGTAGTTGGATATGAACTGTGTGTCACTATCAATCATTCCCAATCGTGCCTCTCGAAGGGCGGTCTCACAGTGCCTTCGATACTGATCACGGGTGTGTCCACCGGAATCGGCGCGGCGTCTGCTCGAACGTTCGCCCGAGAGGGATGGGACGTCGTGGGGACGGTGCGAGATCCGCGCGCGCCTCGTCGCCGCCGGCGCCCGGGGTGAAGCTCGAGGCGCTGGACCTGTCGGTACCCGGGTCGGCTGCCGACCTGGGCGCGCGGGTTCTCGAGCGCTACGGCTGCCCCGACGTGGTGCTCAATAACGCGGGATGCTTCAGTTCGGGCCGCTCGAGGTGATCGCGCCGGCCGCGCTCGAGGGGCTCTTCCGCGTCAACGTGTTCAGCCAGCTCGAGCTGGTGCGGGCGGTGGTGCCTCCGATGCGCGAGCGGGGCAGCGGCGTGATCGCCAACGTCACCTCGCTCGCGGCCGCATCGTCTTCCCGTTCTTCGCCGGCTACAACTCGACCAAGTGGGCGCTCGAGGGCATCTCGGAGGGCCTCTGGCACGAGCTCAAGCCGTTCGGCATCCGCGTGAAGGCGATCGAGCCCGGCTTCGTCGAGACGGCGATCTGGAGCAAGGTGCTCCCGGACAGCGACGAGGGGCTGCCCGGTCGCACCGAGTACCGCCCGTACGTGAAGGCGATGCGCGCGTTCGAGGGCTCGATCACCGACCGCACCACACCCGAGAAGTCCGCCGAGGAGATCTGGCGCGCCGTGAACGACCCCAGCGACCGGCTCCGTTACCCGGTCGCGGCGTATGCGAAGCCCATCGTCGCCGCCCGGCGGTGGCTGGGCGACCAGGCCGTCATGCGCTTCTTCCACAAGCGGTGGATGGGGGAATGATCCGCTACGCCAGCCGCGTTCCCATGAGCTTTGCGAGCTCAGCCTTGTCGCAGTTGCCGCCGGTCGCGGCCACCACGGCGCCGATCGCCTGACCCATCTGCCGCTTCTCGGTGAAGCTGCCCTCTGCGCAGGCCTGCTCGACGAGCGCCTCGAGTTCAGGACCGGTGACCTGCGCGGGCAGGTAGCCCTCGAGGATCGCGACCTGAGCGCGCAGCAGCTCGGTGCGCTCGGCGTTGGTGCCGGCCTTCTCGGAGGCATCCAGCGTCTCGCGGGTCTGTTTCAGCACCTTCCTGAGGGCGGCCGTCACCTCCTCGGCGGACAGCTCGCGCTGCTCGGCCTTCTCCTTGGTGTCGATCTCGTTCTTGACCAGCCGAAGGATCGAGACGCGCTGCTTATCGTGTGCGCGAAGGGCGCCGGTGATCTCGGTGGTGAGCTGCTGCTTGTCCATCGGAGGTCCTTCCACGAGCTGCCGGGCCGGCGTTCGACGATCACCCCACGTCGTTCCTACCCGCCGAGAGCACCACCCGCACCTCGTGATCGGCGCCATCGTCGACGAGTGGCACCCGCGTGTCGGGCAGAGACGCGCCGTCGAGGTCGACGTGGGCGACACCTCGGTTGACCCCCCGCGGGTTCTCCACCGTGACGTCGTAGCGGTAGCTCCACGACGGTAGGTGAGTTCGAGAGGCCGTCCACTTCTTGGGGATGCACGGGTCCATCACCAGCACGTCGCCATCGGACGACGCCTCGACGCTGAAGCCGAGCAGGTGGTTCAAGGCGACGCGGTAGAACCACGACGCCGAACCCGTGTACCAGGTCCAGCCGCCCCGGCCCACGTGGGGGCCGACCGCATAGACGTCGGCGGCGACCACGTAGGGCTCGACCTGGTAGCGTCTCGGCAGCCTCGACGGACAGGGCATGGCTGATCGGGTTGATGAGATCGAGCAGCGCAGCGCGCCTCGTCGCCGTCGCCGCGCATCAGGTGGGCGAGGACGACCCATAGCGGCCGCGTGCGTGTACTGACCGCCGTTCTCGCGCACGCCCGGCACGTAGCCCTTGATGTAGCCCGGGTCTTGCGGCATGCGGTCGAAGGGCGGCGTGAGCAGCGCGATGAGACCGTCTTCGCGGCGAACGAGCTTCTCCTCGACGCTGTCGAGCGCTCGGGCCGCGCGTACCGGGTCACCGAGTCCGGAGATGGTCGCCCACGCTTGCGCGATCGCATCGATGCGGCACTCCTGAGCGTCACGGGTCCCCAACGGAGTGCCGTCGTCGAAGTATGCGCGGCGGTACCAGGCGCCGTCCCACGCGCTGTCCTCGGCCGCGGCGGCGAACCGGAGTGCCCACACGCGGTACTCCTCGGCCCGGTCGGCCTCGCCACGCGACTCGCACACGGGCGCGAAGCGCCGCAGCACGTAGCCCAGGAACCACGCCAGCCACACGCTCTCACCCCCGCCGCCGTGCCCCACCCGGTTCATGCCGTCGTTCCAGTCGCCGCCGCCCATCAGCGGGAGGCCGTGCGCGCCGGTGGGGCGCCCGGTCTCGAGCGCGCGGAGGCAGTGCTCGTAGACTGAGGCGGTCGTCTCGGAGACCAGGGGCTGCAGGTAGGCATCCTCTTGCTCGAGCGGCAGCAGCGGGCCCTCTATGAACGGGATCTGCTCGTCGAGCACGCTCAAGTCGCCGGTCGCTTTGAGGTACTCGGCGACCACGAGCGGCAGCCAGTGACGGTCGTCGGTGATGTGCGTGCGTACGCCGCGTCCCGAGTAGGGCTGCCACCAGTGCTGGACGTCGCCTTCGACGAACTGGTGGCGGCTTGCCTCGATGATCTGCTCCCGCACGAGATCGGGGCGGACCACAAGGAGGGCCATCACGTCTTGGAGCTGGTCTCGGAAACCGAACGCGCCGCTCGACTGGTAGGTGGCGGTGCGTCCCCAGAGCCTGCATGCGGTGGCTTGGTAGAGCAGCTGGCCGTTCACGAGCAGGTCGAGCCGCTGGTCGGGCGTCGAGACCTGGACCGTGCCGAGAAGGTCGTCCCAGAACCGGCACGCCGCCGTCAACTCGGTCTCGATCGCGCCATCGCCGCGGAACCTCGCGACGATCTCGCGAGACTCCTCCACCGTGGAGGTCTGTCCCAGGAGGAACGTCACCGAGGCGCTCTCGCCGGCATCGAGCGAGATGCGGGTCATCAGCGCACCGCAGTTGTCGTGGTAGCGCCCGGACTGCGTGCCAAGCCGCGCACGCCGCATCGCTTCGGGGTCGCACGGTCGTCCGTTGCGGCCCACGAACTCGGTGCGGCTCGCGGTCCAGGAGTGAAGCGGCCGGTCGCACGCCAGGAATGTGGCGCGACCGGGGAAGTCGGCGTTGTAGTGGTTGTGCGCCGTGAGCATCTCGGCCTCGGCGTCGAACCACGTGACCACCAGCTGCTGGGCGCGGCTCCGCGAATCGCCGAGCACCCACTCGATGAACTGCGTCACGCTCAATGAACGCTCGCGCTCGGAGAGATTCTCAAGCGTCAGGCGGCACACGCGCACAGGGTCGTGGGGAGACACGAACCAGTCGAGCGTGTGAGCGATGCCGTGCGTGGTGTGCTCGAAGCGGGTCGAGCCCTTGCCGTGCCTGATGACGTAGGGCTCGGGCGTGCGCACCGGCAGGGGAGTGGGACTCCAGAACTCGCCGGTCTCCTCGTCGCGAATGTAGATGGCTTCACCCGAGCCGTCGGTCACCGGATCGTTGTTCCACGTGGTGATGCGGTTCTCGTGACTGTTGAGCGCCCAGGTGCAGCCCACCCCCGCTTCTGAGACCGTACAGCCGAACGTCGGGTTGGCGAGCACGTTGATCCAAGGAGCCGGCGTGTTGCGTCCCTCTTCGAGGACGATCACGTACTCGCGGCTCGCGGGGTCGAATCCGCCGATCCCGTTGTCGAAGGCGAGTCTCGGGCGCTCGAACCGCGGTGCTGGGTACTCCCCGGCTGTGCGGGATGCGATGAAGTCGCCCTCGGGCGAGGGGTGCTTTCCTCGGCGGTTGAGCTGCAGCTCGATCGAGCCGCCGCCGCCGTCGAGCGTGGCCCGCGCGACCGACTGCAGCAGGTTGAAGACGTCCGGGTGCATCTGATCGGCCCGTCGCAGGAACACGCCGCCGGGCTTGTCGAGCATCTGGAGCGCATGGCCGGTGCGCACAAGCAGCCGCAACCGGTCCTCGAGTTCGTCGGCGTAGCCCGTGGGGCGCGTGTTCACGATCACGACGTCGCCCACCAGCCCCTTGTGGCGCCAGTACTGGTGGGCCAGCAGCGCTTGGCGGACGAGCGGCGCGTGTTCGAGCTCCTCCACGCGCACGAGCAGGATCGGGTGGTCGCCCGAGATGCCGATAGACCACAGTCCCGAGAGCGGCAGGCCGTTCTCGGCGGGCGTCTTGACCTTGAGCTGCGAGTGCGGTTCGGTGAGCAGCATCCGCGATGCGAGGCGCTCGAGCGTGACCGCCTCCTCGGGGCTGATGCCCAGGTCACGCAGCTCGAGCTGTGCGGCGGTCCACGCCAGGTCGATCGCCCGCTGCGCGCTGTGGATGTCGTGGTACTTCTCGGTGAGTCGCACGGCCTGGTCGCGGCTCTCGGCGATGCCGGTCGCGTAGACGAGGCGCGCGGTCTGCCCCGGAGGCACCTCGATCGTGCGGCGCAGAGCCGCACACGGGTCGAGGACGGGACCGGCCGAGCCACCCAAGTCGCCACCCCGCTCGACCGCGACGGGTGCATCAGGGCCGCGCAGGCGACCCAGGAACGCGGCTCGGTCGGTCTCGAACGACCAGTCGCATACGGCGGACTCGCATGCGACCAGGTGCAGGCCCCAGACGCGGCTCTCGGTGGAGCTGCGGGGCCGTCGTGTGAACAGCACGGCGTTGGTCTCAGGGAGCGCCTCGGTCTCGACGAACAGGTTCGAGAACGACTTGTGCGCCTGGTCGGCGCCTTGAGACGTGAGGGCGATCTCGAAGTACGACGTGACCTCGAGGGTGCGGCTCGCCTGGCCGTGATTGGTGAAGGCCAGCCGGCGGACCTCGATGTCGTCTTCGGGCGAGACCGCGATCTCGACGCGCGTCTCGAGGTCGCCGTCGCTTCGGCGGTACTCGGCCTTGTCGGGTGCGAACGTCACGTGGTAATCGTCGGGCTTCGCAGGATACGGGTTGTGTGGCGCCGAGAAGACATCGCCGCTCACGGTGTCGCGCACGTAGAAGCAGGTGCCCCACAGATCGCGCGTCACGTCTTCTCGGTAGCGGGTGACCGCCGTGCCCTCGCAGCGCGAGTAGCCTCCGCCGCTGTTGGTCACCATGACCGAGTAGCGCCCGTTGGACAGGAAGTGCGTGGCGGGCACCGGCGTGTCGGCGGTGGGATAGGAGCGTGTAACCGGCGGCGGAAGCTCGCGTACCGAGCGCACCTCGCGCACCTCGTCGACGTGCGGTGAGACGAGCTGGACGCCGCGCGGCACGCGCTCTTGCAACAGCAGCTCCGCCGAGGCGACCATCGGGTCGGCGTGGAACCGCTCTCGCATGCGGTGGCCGTCGAGCTGGTTCGCCATCGCGACGAAACTCATGCCCTGGTGGTGCGCGAAGTACGCTTTGACCACCGCCCGGGTCTTGCCGGCCGGCGCACGCCCGGGTGTGTAGTCGAGTGATTCGTAGTACCCGTAACGTCCCTCCGCTCCCTCGGCCGTGAACGCCGTGAGGTTCTCGACGACCGCCAGCGGATCGATAGGCAGCGCGAGAACCGACGCGTACGGGGCGACCACGACATCGGCCGAGAGGCCCCGCTTGAGACCAAGGCCCGGCACACCGAAGGCCTGGTACTGGTAGGTGAGTTCAGGGTCCTTGGCGTTGAAGGCGCTCTCCGAGACGCCCCACGGGATCCCCCGTTCGCGGCCGTAGGTGATCTGGCGACGCACCACGGTGATGTACGTCTCGGCGAGAAGGGTGCCGGGCCAGTCGCGCATCACGAGCAGTGGCATCAGATACTCGAACATCGACGCGCTCCACGACACCAGGGCGCGCCCGTCGGGTGTGCCGGTGAGCGAGCGGCCCAAACGGAACCAGTGTTCCTGGGGGACATCGCCCTTCGCGATCGCGACGAAGCTCGCGAGGCGGCACTCGCTCGCTATGAGGTCGTAATACGACGGGTCGAGCTTGCCCTCGGCCAGGTTGTATCCGATCGAGAAGAGCTGCCGGTGCGGCTCGTAGAGCATGCGGAAGTCGGTGTGCTCCCACATCTCCCGTGCGATGTCGGCATCGAGGCGCAGCCGGGCGAGCAGCTCGATCGCGTTGACACGCGCCCCACGGATGCTCTCTGCGACGGCCCCGGCCCACGCGGCTTCGCTCGGCTCCGCACCCACCGAGATGTCGTCGAGTTCAGACAGCGCGTAGGCCAACCCTTCTGCGAGGCCCACGAGGCTCGGCACGTAGGCCAGCAGGGGCTGCAGACGGGACCGGGAGGCGAGCGACGGGGGCACCTCGAGCACGAGCGGAGCCCACGGCGCGAGCTCCCCGATCATCGCGAGGGGTGCCGTGATCGCGCGCATCGCGTCGGCCGCAGAGGCGCGCACGCGCTCCAGCGGGGTCGCGGGGACCGGCGGTCTGTCGCTCGCGAGGGGCGGGGCGGTCGCGGCCTCGCCGGCGGTCGCGGGCTCGCTCAGCTCCTCGATCGCCTGTGCGGCCTCCCTGGCGAGCGACTCCAGCCTGCCGAGAAGTGCGACCCAGGTGCCGAGCTCCCGGGGTGTCTCGGCCAGAGCCAGCGTGCGGTCGAGGGCGTCGAGCGACTCGCGCGCGCGCCTGACGGCGGCCGGAGGGCCGAGCAGCTCCTGGTCGGCGACCAGGTCCTCGAGGGTGAGTCGGACCGCGTCGCGGGCTCCCTCGAGGAGCTGCGCTCCCACGATCGGTGACTCGCTCGCCTCGAGCAGCCCGATGCGTAGAACGAGCAGGTGGCCGGCGAGGTTGCCCGAGTCGACGGTCGAGACGTAGGCGGGGCGCAACGGCTCGAGCGTGCGGATGTCGTACCAGTTGTAGAAATGGCCGCGGAACCGCTCGAGGCCCACCATCGTCGCGAGTGTCGCAGACGTGCGCTCCACGAGGCCGGCGACGGTGAGGTAGCCCATGTCGAGCGCACCGAGTCCGGCCAACAGCTGGAGGCCGATGTTCGTTGGTGACGTGCGCCACGCCACGACGCCGCCCGGATCCTCCTGGAAGTTGTCGGGTGCGAGATGATGGCCCTCGGGCACCACGAACGCATCGAAGAACCGCCACGTCTTGCGTGCCGCCCGCCGAAGCTCGAGGCGGCGTGGCGCAGAGAGCGCATCCGGTTCGCGCTCGGGAAGCGGCAGCGACAACCACCACGCGCCGAAGGGCCCTGAGAGCCACAGCGCGAGCAGCGGGATCGCGGTCCACAGCCGCGTGGGCTGTGCGATGACCGCGATCGCGAGCAGGGGCACCGCGACGGCGATCGGCAGCGACATCGAGCGCCAGAACGCACGGGCCGTGGTGCCGGCGCGCTTCTCGGCATCGGCAGCCGTCTCCCACTCGAGGAGTTTGGAGCCCGAGACGAAACGCCGCCACACCGCGCGCACCGAGGCGTCGGACATGAGCCACGCCTGGTAGGGAAGGGTTGCGAGCGACAGCAGCCCGCGCTTCGAGTCGCCCCAGAAGTCGCGGACGACGTCGGGGGCGTAGGCACCGAAACTCACGGCCCGCGGCCGGAACACCATCGAGTCGGCGAGTGAGAAGTACGCCGGGAACAGCACGACGAGCAGCAGCACGAGCGGCCACAGGATCGCAGGGCCATCGAGCAGCAGCCAGCCCACGGTGAACAGCAGGAGAGTCGCGGGCGGCACCAGCGCGCGCCGCATGTTGTCGAGGATCTTCCACCGGTGAAGCGGGCTCAGAGGGTTCGTCACGACCGAGCCGTCACCCACAACGATGCGACCCACGAGATAGGGCAGCGTCTGCCAGTCGCCGCGTACCCAGCGGTGGAGTCGCGACGCTGCCGCCAGGTAGTTCGCGGGGTAGTCGTCGAGGACCTCGACATCACTCGCGAGCGCGGTGCGCAGGAACGAACCTTCCACGAGGTCGTGGCTGAGAAGGGTGTTGTCCGGGAACAGCCCGTCGAGGACTGCCCGAAACAGGTCGACCTCGAAGATCCCCTTGCCCGTGAACGACCCTTCCGAGAAGACGTCTTGGTAGGTGTCTGAGATCGCGTTGGCGTAGGGATCCATCCCGGTCACGCCCGAGTACAGAGCGGCGAAACGGCTCCGGCGCGAGCCCGGCAGCGACATGCCGACGCGTGGCTGAACGAGCCCGTAGCCGCGCCGCACCCGCCCATCGCCGGCGCTGTGCTGCGCCCGGTTGAGCGGATGCGCGATCGTGGAGATGAGGCGCCGGGCGCCGTCGCGCGGCAGCACCGTGTCGGCATCGAGGGTGAGCACGAACGTCGCGGTGCGCCGGAACTCGGTATCGCCCAGCTTCGTGCCGAACGAGGTCTCGGTCTCGCCGCGCATCTCGCGGACGAGCTCGACGAGCGCGCCGCGCTTGCGCTCCCAGCCCATCCACGAGCCGTCCGACTCGTTGAGGCGACGTTCGCGGATCAGCAGGTGGAACGGGCGCACGCCGTGTTCGGCCTCGTAGCGCTCGTTGAGCTCCGAGACGCCCAGGACCGCAGCCTCGATGATCGTGGCGTCGTCGTCGCGCACGGGCTCGGAACTCGCCTTCACGTCGCCGAGCAGCCCGAAGGCCACGTTGGAGTCGCGGTTCGCGAGGTAGGCGACCTCGAGGCTCTCGATGACCGATCGTGCCGCACCCACCGACGACAGCAATGCGGGAACCACCACGAGCGTGCGGTGCGCGTCCTCGACCGGCTCGCGGAAGTCGAGCTTGGGCAGCGAGCGCGGCGGGAACACGAAGGCGCTCACACGGTTTGCGACGGCGAGTCCCACCTCCGAGAGCGGCACGATGCCGAGGAAGACGAGCACGGCCACCTGCCAGGTGACCGAGCCCTGGGAGAGCGCGTAGAGTCCCAGCCCGAGAAGCAGGAGGATCGTGAAGAGTGCGAGCAGCCCCCAATAGAAGACGCCCTTGTGGCGAAGCGGGCCACGGAACATGCGCTCGCGCGCGGTGATGCGGTAACCCACGCGCTTCTCGAACTCGTAGCGCCCTGAGGAGATGAGCCAGTAGCCCACATGGCCACGGACCTCATCGGAAGGATCTGCCGTCAGGGCGGCCTTGGCCGACTCGACCACGGCCTCGGCAAGCTCGATCTCTGTCGCAGAGCAGCGGCGGGCCATCTGTTCGAGCGCGTGGCGGTACCGGTCACGGCTGACCGAATCCATCACCGCGTAGGTCTGTGCCGGGTCTCGCCGCAACGTGTGCTCGACGAGCGAGACGCGCTCGAAGAAGTCGCGCCACTCGTAGGCGTCCAGGAAGCGGATGCTCGTGATCGCGTTGGCTATCGAGACTTGGTTCGACGCCTGTCCCTGCTGCAGCTCGACCTGCGCATCGTGCAGCGTGATTCCTTCGTGCGCGAGGCGGCGTTCGAGCCACGCGTTGACCGACTCGCCGCCGGTCTCCAGTGCCGTGAGCCGCTGGGCGAGGCGAAGGTGGAAGGCACTGCCACGTGCTGCCGGGTCAGTCTCCAGCTCGCCGAGAAGGGCGGGTACGCGGTCGGGTTCGTCCTGTACCGCGAGGACGAGGCGCTCACCCCACGACTCTGCGCTCCCCTCGGCCCTATGCGAGCCGACGACCGCCCGCGAAAGCCGGCTCACGTTCTCGACGAGTGCGATGCGAAGCATGATGGGCACCGCCCACACCTCGCCGATGGTCAGCGCGCTCACGTCTTGGTAGCCGTCGACGAAGCGGACGAGCAGGTCCTCGTCGAAGCGGGAGTCGGTGTGAGCGACCAGCGTCAAGAGCGCCTCGTAGAGCCGAGGGAACCCGGCCCACGCTCCCGCAGTGAGTCGAGGGAGCTCCACGCCGTAGTGCGCGGGCAGATCCTCGCCGATCAGGAGGACCTGCTCCTCAAGGAGGTAGTAGTTGTCGAGAAGCCACTCACCCGCAGGCGAAGCGGCGAATCCGGACCGGGCCGATCGGGCGAGTTCGGCGTTGTCGAGGGCGAGCGCCTCGGCCGCACGTTTCGTGAGCGCGATCAGCGGGGTGGTGGCCGGCGGCTCTGCGGTCGTCCACCTCTGGGTCGCTGCGATTCCGCGAGCCTCGTCGGCCAATCGGCCCGCCGACAGCAGTTCCGCTCGCAACGGTGAACTATCGTGCGTGCTCACGCGATCCGTCGCATCGCCGAGTCCCTGTTCCTGGCTCACAAGCGCTCCCTCGGTGCTGAGACGGAGTTGGCGGGACTGTTGCTCCTAACACGAGCGTCGAAAGGGATTATGCCCCGAGGCGGGGCAACGTTCGAATGCGGTTTGCCGAGAGATACCCCATGGGGTATAATAATCATCTTGACCAGCTAGTGAGGAGAACCATGAAGCCGAAGACCCTGATCTGGGTGGTAGTCGCCGTTGCCGTTGTCGCGCTCGGCGTTCTCCTGCTTCGCCCAAGCGGTGGTGGTATCTCGAACGTCGACGCCGCTGGAGCTCAGACCGCCGTTGATGCCGGCGCGCAGGTCATCGACGTGCGCACGCCCGGCGAGTTCCAGATGGGACACATACCCGGCTCGGTGAACGTTCCGGTGGACACGCTCGAGGCCGAGGCGCAGAGCTGGGACAAGGAAGCCACCTACGTCGTCTACTGTGCCACCGGGCAGCGCTCGGTCACGGCCGTTGAGACCATGAAGGCGCTGGGGTTCACCAACATCAAGCACTTCTCGGCGGGCATCCAGGCGTGGACCGGCGAGTTGGAGACCGGGGGAGAGAGCTCGAGCAAGACCATCGAGACCGATGGCCGGCCGGTGATGGTGGAGTTCTACACGGACTCTTGACCGTCATGCATCGAGATGAAGCCCTTGGTCGAAGGGCTCGAGAAGGAGTACGGCGAGGAGATCGAGTTCAGGAAGTTCAACGTCGAGTCTGACCAGGCCGGCGTGCAGCTCGCGAACGAGCTGGGAGTACAGTACGTCCCCACGTTCCTGTTCGTGAACACCAACGGGGTGATCTCGAAGCAGGTCGTGGGATCTCAGACCGACGAGCAGATGCGCGCGCTCCTGGACGGGCTTCAGTAGCCCAACGCTCGATTCATCGCGTTCGTCGCACGAATCCTTCCGAGCGGCTCCCAAGTGGAGCCGCTCGTCGTTTTGTGCGCGGAATCACAGTTCAAGGGGGGGATAGATGTGACATGGGCGACTTGATCGCCCGCGCCGGATACGCGAGGAGGTCCAGACTGAGGTGGACGACCCAGTGTCCGACCACGACCGGGACGGCAGACGAAGGTCACTACCGGTGGAACGACGCCGCTGGTGGCCGGGCATAAGCCCGCTGATTGCCGGGGATGAGGCAGTGAACGGCGATCGATATGCCGAGATCCCCGCGGGAAGCTCCTCGTAGGGGCGCTCCGGGCGAAGCGAAGGCCGTTCCGGTCAAACAGGATAACCACCGAGGGCCGCGCGTCAGGGCCTTCGGAGACGAGAAAGGCGGACCCGAAGGTCCGCCTTTCTGTTCCTGCTGCGAACGCGGCGACGCTGCCGGATACCTCGCTATCTGAGTGCTTCGGGGCCGCGTTCGCCGGTCCGGATCCGCACCACCTGATCGACCGCGCTGACGAAGATCTTGCCATCTCCGATCCGGTCGGTCCGGGCAGTCTTGACCATCACGGCGACGAGATCCTCGACCTCGTCGTCCTGTACCGCCATCATCACCGAGACCTTGGGCAGCAGGTCGACCCGGTACTCCTCGCGTCGCCACTGCTGAGCGAGCCCGCCTTGGATGCCCTGCCCGGTCACGCTACGCACGGTGAGCCCGCGATAGCCGAGCGAGTCTACGGCCTCCACGAGAGCGCTCAGCCGCTGTGGCCGGATGACGGCTTCGATTCGTTTCACGGTGTCGCGCGCGGCCGCCTAGATGGCGGCGGCGCCGCTCTCTTGTGTACGGATGCGGACGACATCGGCGACATCGCTGATGAATATCTTGCCGTCTCCCACCTCACCGGTCCGAGCGGAACTCACGATCGCATCGATGAGGCTCTGGCACTGCGAGTCGTCACACACGACTTCGATCTTGTACTTGGCCAAGAGCTCCACCTTGTAAGAACGACCGCGGAACTGCTGCATGACGCCTTTTTGCTGACCATGTCCTTCGATGCGTGTGAGCATCAGGCCGGGGTAGCCCGCGGCTTCGAGCGCCGTCTTCACATCGTCGAGCTTCTCGGGACGGATCACTGCCATGATCTTCTTCACGATCACCACCTCCTTGGATGGGTTCGGGACTACTCCTCGACGGTCAGGAAGTTGCCGTATGCGGGTCCACCGTGCTCCTGGATGTCCAGGCCTTCGATCTCCTCTTGCGGCGAGATGCGGATGCCAAAGGCGAGATCCATGACCTTGAAGGTGACGAAGCCCAGGCCGAACGCCCACGCCATGACGGTGCCCGCTCCGATGAGCTGGTTAACGAGCTGAGTGGTGCCGCCACCGAAGAACAGACCGGTGATGTCGGCGTAGGAGCCGTCGGCGAAGAGTCCCACCGCGATGAGGCCCCAGATGCCGTTGACTCCGTGTACCGAGAACGCACCTACCGGATCGTCGATGCCCATGTTCTCAACCGCGAAGATCGAGAAGACGACCAGGATGCCGCCGATGGCGCCGATAAGCATCGCGAACGGAGCGCTGATCACGGCACAGGGCGCCGTGACCGCAACCAAGCCGGCGAGCGCGCCGTTGAGCGCCATGCCGATATCCCAGACCTTCGTCTTGGCGTAGATCAGCAGGAGCGCCGCTGCGCAGCCTGCGGCGGCGGCCATGTTGGTGTTCACTGCGATGACCGCTATGCGCAGGTCCTCACCATTGAGGGTCGAACCCGGGTTGAAGCCGAACCAGCCGAACCACAGGATGAACACGCCGATCGCGGCCATCGGGATGTTGTGGCCCGGAATCGCCCTCGGCTTGCCGTCCTTGTCGTACTTGCCGAAGCGCGGGCCCAGCACCATCGCGCCGGCAAGTCCGACAAAGCCGCCGAGCGCGTGGACCACGCCGGAGCCAGCGAAGTCGTGGAAGCCCATCTGGGACAGCCAGCCGCCACCCCATACCCAGTGACCGTAGATCGGATAGATGAAAGCCGAGATGACCAGTGAGTAGATGAGGTACGAGTTGAACTTCAGACGCTCCGCGACCGCGCCCGAGACGATGGTCGCGGCCGTGGCGGCGAAGACGACCTGGAACATGAAGTCGCGGTACTTGGTGACGTCGTAGAAGTCACCGGAGAGGAAGAAGCCGTCTGTACCGATGATGCCGTTCATGTCCGTTCCGTACATGAACGCGAAGCCGATCGCGAAGTACGCGAGCGACCCCATAACGAAGTCGAGCAGGTTCTTCATCATGAGGTTGTTCGCGTTCTTCGCGCGGCAGAAGCCCGCTTCCACCATCGCAAAGCCCGCCTGCATGAAGTAGACCAAGAATCCCGCTACCAGCATCCAGATAAAGGTGATGGGAGCGTTGGGTGCCGCTTCGAGCGTGGCGGCTCCGTTGGGGTCGCCGGCGGCGAACGCGAGTGCCGGGACCGCCAGCAGCCCGGTCAGGGCCGTCACGGCCAACAAGGTCAGTCGATTGCGCATCTCTCTACCTCCTTCGTGTCCATTGGCCCCTCCGAGGGGCCCTTCCCTTGCGTGAGCGATGGCGGTTTCGCTCGGCCGACGGTGAGAGGGGATGTCGCCGTCGGCCTCGCAGGCCGCCTTCCTTGCCCCTGAAACACACCTCCTTCGACAAAACTGCTGGTCGAAAGGTAAGGGGGCCGTGTTTCGTTCACGTTGCGGGCGGGAGCCGATTCGATGAAAGGTCTGTTGCGGGCTCAGGGCGGATGCGTTGCGAGCGCCGACCGAGCACAAACAAGGCGGACCCGGTGCGGATCCGCCTTGCCTGCCGTGAGGGAGTAGTGCGTCCGGAGTGCGCGAGTCGCTAGAGAGCCTCCGAGTCGCGTTCTCCCGTTCTGACCCGGACCACCTGATCGACCGATGTGACGAAGATCTTGCCGTCGCCCACGTGATCCGTGCGGGCCGTCCGCACGATCGCGTCGATACAGTCCCGGACCTCGTGGTCGTTGACCACGGTGGTGATCGAGACCTTTGGGAAGAGGGCGATCGTGTACTCCTCGGTACCGCAATCCGATGCGATCCCGTGCTGGACTCCGCGGCCTCTGACCTCCGCCACGGTCAGTCCGTGATGCTCCAGTGCCCGCAGTGCGTCCTTGACCGACTCCAGTTGCTCGGGGCGCACGATCGCTTCGATTCGCTTCATGCAAGACCTCGCTGTTCGAGAGACACCCGTTCGGGCCGCTTCGCGCCTGACCACAACCGTAGGCGCGCTGTGTTTCTCGGCTGTTTCGCCGGGCGCAAATGTGGGTGAACGAGTCGACGTTCGACGTCATGCGGCGCGGAAGTCATGACAACTGTGCGAGCGATGCTATACTCTCCCGCGCACGGGGACGTAGCTCAGCTGGGAGAGCATCGGCTTTGCAAGCCGAGGGTCGAGGGTTCGAGCCCCTTCGTCTCCACCAAAGAACACGCAGGCCAGACGCCTATAGGGCTTCTGGCCTGTTCTTCTCTTGGGTTACCGGTGAGCTCTTTCGGCGTTCCGGTTGTCAATCTCTCGGCCGATTATGCCGAAACAGGTGAGGACGGCGCATCTGTCCATGAATCCGGTGCGCAGCTCCGCCGTCAGCGTCTTCTGGCGCATCCTTGAGATGGAATGCGCGTCGCTACTCGCCAAGGGGGGCTGGCCGGAATGTCCGGTGCTACATCTGTCAGGACGCGAGTGATCGCCGTCGTGGGAAGCGTCATGGCCATCGGCCTGTGGGCCCTGGCCAACAGAGGCGCCTGGGAGGGTGCCACCGCCGAGGCCGTCGCTGCCAACCTGCCCAACATCGCGACGGTGGGCTTCGCCTTTGCAGCGTCGCTCTACTGCGCGACCCGGTTCGCGACCGGTGAGCCGGTCAAGAAGCAGTGGTTGTTCATCGCGCTGGGCACGGGCGCCTTCTTCATCGGTGACGTGATCTGGGGGTTCTACGACATCGCGCTTGGTCAGGAGGCCCCCTTCCCGGGGCTGCCCGACATCGCGTACCTGGCCATGTATCCGCTGCTGGGCGTCGCCATGTTCGCAGCGGTGGCATCGTTCAGACAGCTCTTCGACATGCGGAACTCTCTGACGATCGCCGCGCTGGTCGCGGTAGCGACGACGGCAGGACTCTACTTCGGAGTGGGGCGCGCCATCATCGCGGATCCGGAGATGACGACCCTGCAGACAGCGCTGAGTCTCCTGTACCCTCTTGCGGACGTGTGGCTGTTGCTCTTCCCCGTGCTCGCCCTGCTGATCACCGCCGTGAAGATGCGAGCGGGAAGCCTCGTACGTCCGTGGTGGTTGGTGGTCGCGGCTGTGTTGCTGATCTTCTCGGCGGACGTCCTGTTCACGGTCGCCACGTGGGGCGGCACCTACGGAGGGGCGAACGTCATCGATCTGGGATGGTCGCTCGGCTTCACCTTGCTGGCCGTTGCTGCTTCGGTGGCAGTCGACGTACTCGTGGTTCCCGCTTCGAAGCGGGTGAGCTGAGATGGACGGCGCAACGGTTCCGGGCGCGGGCATGAGCCTGTACGAGACTGTCATCGCGGTTCTGGCGCCGCTCGTGGGGCGGCCGGCGGCCGAGATATGCATCCACTCGAGCGCTATGCAGCTTGGCAAGTCCTCGCAGGGATTGACCGCCGAGGACCTGCCCACGGTCGTCGACAACATCAGGGCCAAGATGCGCCCCTTCACCACGAACGACCTACTCGAGGGCGCGATCGCCGAGATAACCCGGCGGGTCGCCTAGCTGTAGCGTGTGCGGCGCAGGCGAAGAATCCTACTCGTCGTGCCTGCGCTGCCTGAACTGCCGCAACATGATCGAGCCGAAGAGCCACACGCCCACGCCGGCGGCGCACACGAGCGCGAAATCGGCGATGATCTCCATCCACAGGGGCAGATCCGCGCGGGTGAGCAGCGTGGCGAAGCCCACGACGAAGGCGCTCACCACGAGTGCGAACGCCAGCCGGTCGACCGCCGACTCGACGCGCGACATCAGTGGGTCGAATCCGGACGGCCGAACGGTCATGCGCAGGTCGCCGTCGCCCACGCGGCGCAGCGCGCGCGTGACGTTGTCAGGCAGGTTCTGCAGCGCGCGGGTCGTGCGGCGCACGGTGGAGGCGAACCCTTTCGCGAGCGTCTGTGGTTTGAGCTGCTCCTCCACGATCCGTCGGGCGAAGGGCTGCACCGAGTCCACGAAGTGGAAGCGCGGGTCGACTGACGTGCCGAGTGCCTGAAGCGTGGCGAACGTCGTGAGCAGCAGCGCGAACTCGCTCGAGAGCGACAGCCCGCGTTTGCCGATCAGCGACATCACCTCGACCACGAGCTGCTTGCTGTTCACTTCGTGAAGCTCGAGATCGTAGTACTTGCCTACCAGCAGCCCGACGTCCTTCTGCAGACCCACGATGTCGACGTCACCGCCGCCCCCGCTGACTTCAAGCAAGATGTCGGTCGCCAGGATGCCGTCCTGCTCGATGATGGCGACGAGCAGGTCCGCGACCTGGTTGCGCGCCTTGTCGCTCAGGTGGCCGCACCGACCGAAGTCCGTGAAGGCCACTCGACCGTCCGGAAGTGCGAACAGGTTCCCGGGGTGTGGATCGGCGTGGTAGAAGCCGTGGATGAAGATCTGCTCGTAGTAGCACACGATGCCTTTGCGCGCCGCTTCGCACCGGTCCACGCCGTGCCGGTCGAGCTCCTCCAAACGGTTGAAGGCGTAGCCCCTGATGCGCTCCATGGTGAGGACCGTGCTGCTGGTGAGGTCCCAGTACACAGCAGGGAAGTGCACCGAATCGTCGCCGGCGAACATCGTCGCCAGCTGCTCGGCGTTGCGCGCTTCGTTCACGTAATCACACTCTTCGCGGATGGCCCGAGAGAACTCGTCGACCAAGCCCACCATGTCGTACTGGCGCCCGAGGTCCGTGCGTCCCTGGATCCGTCTCGCCTGCGTGCGGAGGATGTCGAGGTCCGCCTCGATGACCTCGTGGATGTCCGGCCGCTGGACTTTGACCGCGACAGGAGTGCCGTCGGGCAGCTTCGCGAAGTGAACCTGCCCGATACTGGCCGCCGCAGCGGGGACTTCGTCGAACTCCGAGAACAACTCGCCGAGCGACCCGGCGAAGGAATCCTCGATCTCGCGCTTGACCTGCTCGAAGTCGAAGGGCGGCATCTCGTCTTGCAGCCGCGCGAGTTCCTCGGCGTACGAGGCGGGAATCAGGTCAGGGCGGACCGAGAGCATCTGCCCGATCTTGGCGAACGTCGGGCCGAGGCGCTCCATCGTCCTGCGCACCCGCTGCTCGGGGGTGAAGCTTTCCTCCTCCGCCTTGATGCGCCTTCTGCGAAGGGTCGCGATCCAGGGAGCGCGCATGCCCAATGCATCGACGAAGGTGCCGAAGCCCTCTTCGACCATGACGCTCACGATGCGGCGGTAGCGCTCGGCTCGGCTGATGGGCATGTGCGGTCCTCTCGGCAACGAGGGATCCTGATGACGAGGGTATACCCGCGCAGGCCGGTCTGCGATGCGACTGCGGCGGCGTTCGGTGCGGCGGCGGCGTTTGAGGGAACAATTTCCCCATCGGCCGCGTGCGCGGCGTGTGCCGCCTGCGACACCTCAGGAAGGGTGACCACGATGTCAGACGACGATGTTGCGAAGGAACCCGTGCATGCGGGGGAGCCGGTGGAACGCGATCACGGCGTCCTGATCGAGGGATCCAAACACGCCGACCTCGCCGACGACGAGGGCCGCGACATCGATATGGGGCAGGACTCCGATCCCGAGCTGTGGAGCAAGCAGCTGCCGCTCATCGAAGAGGATGAGGACGACGGGATCAAACTCGGCGGGTTCCGAGAGGATCTCATCCCTCGGATCATGGAGGCGATGGGCGACGACGCCGCCGACCCGCTGCAGGATGCGCCCGGCGGCACCAGTGCGACCGGCAGCACCACCGAACCCGACCACGGAGGCTTCCCCGAGCGGGAGTAAGCCAAGGGGACTCATGCGAATCCACGCGACCATGCACGTTCCCTTCGAAGGTCCGGGCTTGATCGAAGACTGGGCTGCGGTGCGCGGCCTCGAGATCACGCGATCACTCGCCCACACCGAGGACCACCCGAGCCTGTCGCAGGGCGATCTGCTCGTCGTGATGGGCGGTCCGATGTCCGCCGACGACGAGGCCGCATCGCCCTGGCTTCCCGCCGAGAAGCGCGCGGTCGCAGCTGCGCTTGAAGGTGGTGCGAGCGTGCTGGGCATCTGCTTGGGCGCACAGATCCTCGCCGAGGTGCTGGGCGGGACCGTCGAACGGAATCCGAGCCAGGAGATCGGCTGGTACCCGGTGCGTGCGGGTGCCGCCGCGGTGGGCGATCCGGTGTTCTCGGCGTTCCCCAAGAAGCTCGTCGTGGGCCACTGGCACAGTGACACGTTCACGCTGCCCGACGGATCGGTGCAGGTTCTGTCGAGCGACGCGACGGCGAACCAGGCGTTCAGCGCGCTCAATGGCCGCGCCGTGGGGCTGCAGTTCCACCTCGAATGGAGCCAGCGCGCGCTCGCCGAGCTGATCGCGCGGTGCGGCGAGGAGATCAAGCCCGGCGGCGAGCACGTCACCGCCGCCTCGGCGATGCTGGCGGCGGCGCCGACGCACATCCCCGCCTGCCGAGAAGCGCTCTTCGGGCTGTTGGACCGCATGACGGCTCTCGGGAGAGAGGCCTGATGGCGGCCATGGTGGAGGCGAGCGGGCTCGTCAAACGCTTCGGCGAGCTCACCGCCGTGGACGACGTCAGCTTCTCGATCGAAGAGGGCGAGATCTACGGGCTGCTCGGTCCCAACGGTGCCGGCAAGACCACGATCATCTCGATGATCTCCTGTCTGTTGGCTCCCGATGAGGGCGACGCGACGATCGCAGGTCACAGCGTCCGTCACGACTCGCTGGGCGTGCGCGCGGCGTTGGGCGTGGTACCCCAGGAGATAGCGCTGTACCCGACGTTGACCGCAGCGGAGAACCTGCGGTTCTGGGGCCGGATGTACGGGCTGGGCGGTGCGGCGCTCGACGACGCGATCGCTTACGGACTCGCGATGGCGGGGCTCGAGGACAAGGCGAAGGTGCGCGTGGAGACGTTCTCCGGTGGCATGAAGCGGCGGATCAACATCGCCGCAGGTATCCTGCACCGGCCCCAGGTGCTGCTGATGGACGAGCCCACGGTGGGTATCGACCCTCAGAGCCGCAACCACATCCTCGACACGGTGCGTGACCTCAACCACGAAGGCATGACGGTGGTCTACACGAGCCACTACATGGAGGAGGTCGAGGCGCTGTGCGACCGCATCGCGATCGTCGACCATGGCCGCGTGATCGCGTTGGGAACCCTCGAGGAACTCCGCGCGCTGGTGGGCGACGAGGACCGCATCCGGATCGCGCTCGATGAGGAGACGCCGGCACCGCTGCACGATGAGTCGGAGGCGGAGCACGACGCTGGAGACGTCGAGGAAGAGGTGGCCGCTTCCCACTCGCCCGAGGCGCTCGCGGCACTCGATGCGGTGCGTGCGCTCGACGGCGTGAGCCGCGCGGAGTTCCTGGGCTCGACGCTTGAAGCGCTCGTACCGGATGCCGCCGCGGTTCTTGGCGGGGTGGTCGAAGCCATCGGGCGCTCCGGAGCGCACCTGCGTTCCGTCGAGATCGTCGAGCCCGACCTGGAGAGCGTCTTCCTCCACCTCACGGGCCGAGGGCTGCGCGACTGATGTCGCGACCGTGGCACATCGCGGTCAAGGACCTCATGGTCTGGGTCCGCGACCCGGCTGCGATGGGTGTGCTGCTGGGGATGCCGGTCGTCCTCATCTTCATCCTGGGTTCGGCCCTGGGTGGCGTGGCCGATGGCGGCGGCGCCATCAAGGTCGGTGTCGTCGACCTGTCGCGCGCCAGGACCACCGCCGCCGGGACAGAGCTGCCGCCCTCCGACGAGCTGGTCTCGGCACTGGTCGACTCCGAGCGCATCGCCGACCTGTTCGAGATCGAGGTGCTGGGTTCCGAGCGGGCTGCGCGCGAGCTCGTTCGGGCGGGGACGCTGTCCGCCGCGCTCGTGGTTCCGGCCGGCTTCGACGAGGACGTGGCCAGCGGGCGCAGCGTCGATCTCATCGTGCTGAAGGACCCGGGAAGCGAGACCGGCGCGGGGATATGGGAGACGGTCGTGACGTCGTTCGCGGCTCGGTTCTCGGCGGCGTCGGTGAGCGTGCAGACCGTCGTCGAGACGGTGCAGCGAGGCAACCCGGCTGCGCTGGCCACCGGCGGTGGGGCGCTGGTGGGCCGGGCGGTCGAGGCGGTCACCGCCGACGACGCGCTCGACGGCGTGGACGTGATCGACGACCAGGCCAGCGACGTCACGCACGTCACGGCGATCGACTACTACGGGCTGTCGATGGTCTCGATGTTCCTGATGTTCGGCGCGATGTTCGGAGCCTTCTCCACCATCCGAGAGAACCGCGAACAGACGATGAACCGCATGCTGACCACCCCCTCGCCGAGAAGCGCGATCGTCGCGGGCAAGATGTTCTCGGTGTTCGTGCTGGGCATGGCGCAGTTCACGTTGCTCTACGTCTTCACGCGCTTCGTCTTCGGCGTCGAGTGGGGTGGCGACTGGGTGGCCACGATGGTGGTCGCCGCCGCTGAGATGCTCGCCGTCACCGGGTTGGCGACCCTGATCGCGTCGGTGGCACGCAGCGAGCGGGCTGCCGGCGGTATCGGTCCGCTGGTGGTCCAGATCCAGGCACTCATCGGCGGCGCGTTCTTCACGATCGCCGTGCTTCCCGAGTGGGTCCAGCCCATCCGGTACTTCTCGGTGGTCGGGTGGACGATGGAGGCGTGGACCGCTATCCAGGTGCGCGGGGCGGGCGTGGGCGATGTGATGGGGCCGGTGGCGGCTCTTCTGGGGATCGCCGGCGTTCTGTTCGCCGTAGGCGTGTGGCGGACCGAGGCGTTGCGATGAAGCGCGTCTGGGCCATGGCGAGCCTCAACCTGCTGCAGATATTCCGGGATCGCTCCGAGCTGGTGAGCATCATCGGGCTTCCCCTGATGCTCACGTGGGTCTTCGGTGCGGCGTTCGGCGCTGGTGGCGCCGGTCGAGCCCTGGTGGTGCCCGTGGCAGACCTCGATAGGAGCGTCTACTCGGCTCGCGTGGTCAGCGCCATCGATGAGCCCGAGGCCTACGAGAGCCTGAAGGTGAGCGAGTCGGCCGCACGGCAGCTGGTCGCCGACGGCCAGGCCTCGGTTGCGGTCATCGTGCCCGTGGGCTTCGGAGCGCGGCTGGAGGACGACGAGGTGGCTCGCGTGTACGTGGTGCGCGACCCCGGCTCGTCGAACGCTCAGGCGGTCGTACAGATCGTCGAAGGTGCGGCCACGCGGATCGCGGCCAACGCCGAGGCGGCGCGCGTCGCCGCCGGGGCGCTTCACGGCACAGCGGAGTTCTCGAGCCTGTTCGAGTACGCCGACGACTTCTGGTCACCGGACCCTCCGGTGGGCGTCGAGTCGCGGGTCGTGCTGGCGACCACCGCCCGCGCGAACGAGCTCGATGCTCCGGCCAACACCCAGTACTCACTCGGCTTCACCGTGTTCTTCGTCCTGATGATCGCGCTGGGCAGCGCTGGCGGCATCTTGGAGGAGCGAGAGATCGGGACGCTCCGACGGCTGCTCGCGACCCCGGTTCGTCGTGCTCAGGTGCTCATGGGAAAGACGCTCGGAGTCGCGCTCGTAGCGGGCTTCGAGGCGGCGCTGCTCGTCGGCTTCGGCGCGGTCGTCTTCGGCGTGCCGTGGGGGAGTGACCCGCTGCCCGTGGCACTGGTGCTGCTGGCCCTCGTGCTCGCTTCGACGGGGCTGGGGGTGATGATCTCGGCTCTCGTGCGCACACGCTCCCAGATGTCGGCTATCGCGCCGGTGTTGTCCACGGCGCTCGCGATGCTCGGCGGATGCTACTGGCCGATCGAGATCACGAGCCCGTTCATGCAGCGGATCGCCCTGCTCACGCCCACGGGATGGGCGATGATGGCACTCAAGGACGTCGTCGCTCGGGGCATGGGCGTGGAGGCGGTCGTGCTTCCCGTGGCGGTGTTGCTCACGTTCGGCGTCGTCTGCCTCGCGGTTGGGATCCCGCGCCTCAAGTTGGAGTGAGGCCCCCGGTCCGCCGGCCCGTCATGAGCGCGTCGGTTTCGGATACTCGCCGACGCCGCACTTCCGATACGATGCACCGATGACACCTCAGAAGACCGCTCCTTCCACCTGGATCGCGCTGGCCATCGCACTGTTGCTGTGGGCCTCGGCGTTTCCGGGCATCCGAGCAGGCATGGCACCCCTGGGTGGCACACCCGGACCCGACGGCTACGGCCCCGCCCAGCTCGCACTTCTGCGCTTCGGCACCGCCTCGCTGGTGCTGGCGGTGTACGCGCTCGCAACGCGCATGCGGCCGCCGGCGAGGCAGGACCTGGGCAGGGTCGTGCTCGCGGGGCTTCTCGGCATCACGATCTACCACCTGGCGCTCAACTTCGGCGAGCGCACCGTGGAGTCGGGAGCCGCGGCCCTGCTGATCTCGCTGTCACCGGTGATAACGGCGCTGCTCTCCACGCGCTTCTTGGGGGAGCGGCTCGCCCCGTGGGGGTGGGTGGGAATCGGCATCTCGTTCACCGGCGCCCTGCTCGTCGCGCTCGGCGAGGGCGAGGGCGGGTTCTCTCTCGACCCCGGAGCGCTGCTGATCCTCGTCGCAACGGTGTCGACGTCGCTGTACTTCCTGGTGAGCAAGCCCGGGCTGACGCGATACTCGGCGACCGAGTTCACGTCGTACGCCATCTGGGCGGGCACGCTCCCGCTGCTGCTGTTCGCTCCCTCCCTGCTCTCACAGATGCGGACCGCACCGGCCGCCGCCACGACCGCCGGCGTCTATCTGGGCATCTTCCCCGGCGCGATCGCGTACGTGCTGTGGGGCTACGGCCTGTCCAAGATGCCCGCGAGCCGTGTCTCGGCGTTCCTGTACCTGCAGCCGGTCAACGCCGCGCTCATCGCGTGGTGGTGGTTGGGCGAGATCCCCGGCATAGCGGTGGTGGCGGGAGGCCTGCTCTCGATCGTGGGCGTGGTGCTCGTGAACACCCTCGGCCAGCACCGGCCGCCCGCAGGCGCGATCGAGCTTGCCGAGGAGGCCCCGCACGCCTGACCCGCAACCGCTACCGGATCTCGAACCCCACGAGCCCTTCGGGCTTCTCGGCGGTCTCGTCGAATGAGGTCACAAGCGCGCGCTCGGGGCCGGTCCGCGTCCACTCCACCGCGTGGGCGACCTTGTCGGCCGGTCCCTCGAAGACCGCTTCAACGCCGCCATCGGCGCGGTTGAGCACCCAGCCGGAGACCTCTTGGCCGGCGGCCATCCGCCGAGTCGACTCGCGGAACCACACGCCCTGAACGCGACCGTGAACCACGACCCTGGCGCGCACGTCGCCCACGCTGTAACCTCCGTCAGAACCGACCCGTGGGTATAGTAGATACGTCCCCGAAAGGAGCGCGGCTCATGCCCATCGTGCGCATCGATATCGAGTCCGGCAAGTCGACCGCGTACAAGCGCGCGATCCTCAACGGGGTGCGCGAGGCGCTCACCGGCGCGCTGGGTGTTCCCGACGACCGCGTCATGCAACGCATCATCGAGACGCCGGGCGAGGATATCGACACCACCGAGGTGAAGTCCGACCGACTCACCATCATCGAGCTCTCGATGCTGCCGCGTTCGAGCGAGCTGAAGGAGGCGGTCTACCGCGAGATCGCCAGCAAGCTCGGCTTCGACCCCGGACTCTCCGAGCACGACCTGGTGGTGATCGTGAACGACCCCGCCGCGGAGTGCTTCTTCCTCAACGGCGCGATGCAGTGCACACCGGGATCCGGCACCACCGAGGAGGCTGAGTGAGCACCACGGCCGCAGCGAAGCCATCGAGCAAGAAGGTTCGGGTTGTCCGCGACTACACGCTGGGCGAGGAGATCGCCAACAGCGTGATCCACGGGCTCGGCATCGGGCTGTCGGTCGCGGCGCTCGTGATCCTCGTCGCGTTCGCGGTGCTCGCGCATGACCCGTACAAGCTCGCCAGCGCCATCGTGTTCGGCGTCGCGCTCGTGCTCGAGTACACAGCGTCGACGCTCTACCACAGCTTCCCCCAGCCCAGGGTCAAGCACATCTTCAAGATATTCGACCACTGTGGGATCTACCTGCTCATCGCCGGCACCTACACCCCGTTTTGCCTGGTCACGCTGCGTGATGCGAACGGCTGGATGCTGTTCTGGGTCATCTGGAGCCTCGCGCTCATCGGCATCGCCGCCGAGGCGTTCTGGACGTATCGCCCGCGGTGGCTGTCGGCCGTCGTCTATCTGGGCATGGGCTGGATGGTCGTGCTTTCGTTCGGCCCGCTCGTCGCGAACCTGGATCCCGCCGGCATCTGGTTGCTGGTCGCGGGTGGTCTGGCCTACACGCTGGGCACCGTCTTCTACGTCATGAAGAGCGTGAAGTACATGCACGCCGTGTGGCACGTCTGGGTACTCATCGGCAGCACATGCCACTTCCTGGCGGTGCTCCTGTTCGTCATCAAGTAGCCGGCGACGTCGCCTCAGAAGCTGCGACCGACGCCGAACTCGGCGTCGTTGCTGTAACCGCGACTCTCCCAGTAGCCCTTGAAGTTCGCGTCGTCCGAGACCTCGATGCTGGTGACCCACTTCGCCCACTTGTACCCGTACTTGTCTTCGGCGACCACCTGGAACGGGTAGCCCCGCTCGGTGGGGAGGTCGATGCCGTTCATCTTGTACGCGAGCAGCAGGTCGCGATCGACCACGGTCTTGAGCGGCAGCGAGGTCGAGTAGCCGTCGTAACAGCGGAAGATCACGACCTTCGCGTTGGTGTTGTAGCCGGCTTGCTCGAGCAGGTCGACGAGGCGAACGCCTTCCCACAAGATGTCGACGCTCCAGCCTTCGATGCAGTTGAGCGTGACGACCTTCCGGAAGGTCTCCCGGTCGATGACCTGGTCGTACGTGAGGCTCGTCGGCTTGTCGACCTCGCCTTCGATGCGCAGGCGGTAGCCCTCGATCGCGACGGTCTGAGGCCCCTTGATCGAGTTCTCCCGGAAGTCGTCGACCGACCCGAGCTTCTTCCCTTCGTACTCTCGCACCTCGACGGCGTCCAGAGTCGCCGCATCGCCACCGGCGGAGTCGGGCGCGCTGGGCGACACCTGAGGGGCCGCGGAGCATCCCGCCATCAGGATCGCCACGAACGCGAAAGAGACCATGCCGAGCGTGACCCTGCCGCCTGTCCCGCGTCCGAGCTCCATGCCGCGCTCCCGTCGTTCAGCGTCGTGCGGGCGTGCCTGCATGGGGTATGTTCCCGTCGACCGACACATCAGGAGGGGCTGTGGCCAAGAACTACCGAGCAAGCGTGAGAGCGGTGGACACCTGCGGCGACATGGCGACGCTCTCACTCACGAGGCCCGATGGGTTCGAGTTCGAGGCAGGACAGTGGCTGCGTCTCGCGCTCCCGGTGGGCGGGGGTGTGGCGACCAAGACGTTCACGATAGCCTCGGCGCCCGCAGATGAACTGCTCGAGATCACCACCCGGCTCTCCGGTTCCCCGTACAAACGGGTGCTCGCTTCGCTGGGCCCCGGCGCGGATGTCGATCTGTCCGGTCCCGGCGGCCGTCTGCGTCTTCCGGGGGGACTGACCGGTGCTGTGTTCCTCGCGGGCGGCGTGGGCATCACCCCGGTGCGAAGCATGCTCCGCGATGCGGTGGGCTCGGGCCGGAGCTTCTCGGACGCCGTGATCGTCTATGGGAACCGCGATCCCTCATGCGTCGCATACGCCGAGGAGCTCAAGGCCATGCGGCCTGCCGGCGTGCGCGTGGTCGACGTCTTCGAGGAGGCACCCGCGAGCTGGGACGGGGCGCGGGGGTTCATCACCGCGCAGATCGTGCGCGAGATCGTGGACCCGGCTGACGACGGGTTGTTCTTTGTGACAGGCCCACCCATGATGGTCGAGGCGATGAGGCGGGTCCTCGACGAGCTCGGGGTCTCGGACGACCGCCGCGTGGTCGAATCGTTCGGGCCCGTCGACCGAGCAGCGACAGATGCGTGATGTTGGGGGAAACTAGAAGAAGACACCGGACTCGAGAGGGTCGCTTACCGGAGGGGAGCGAGTAATGGAACTGCTTGCCAAGACCTGCAAGTCCGAGCAGATGAATGCTCAGCGGATCTTCGCCCGCGTGTTCGTTGTGGTGGGCGGGTTGTTCTGGGTCTTCATGGCGTGGGGGGCTTCGTGGGCCTATCAGGGGGCTCCTCTCACCGTCGCGCTGGGCGGCGCTCTGATCTACGCCGCGGCGATCGCGGTGATCTTCGTCATCGGGCTGTTCTACGAGAACCTCGCCGCGGCGATCCTCGGCCTCGGCGCGATCGCGGTCGTCGTGTACGGAGTGGTGATGGGCTGGGAGGTCGGCGTGTGGGGCACGGTGTTCTTCTTCTTCATCCTGCCCATGCTGATCGCTTCCGGCCTGTACTTCCTGGCGGCACGCATGCAGAAGATCTGCGGCCTGTAGGGTCAAGGGATACGCGGTCAGGTACGAACCGAGGAGCCCTTCGAGGGCTCCTCTTTCGTTCCCGACAGGTTCTACGCGTCGCGAGGACGCCGCGAGATAACGCGCACGATCGTCACGGCCGATGCGCATCAGACTCAGATGGGCACATTGGCTTGGCCAGCGATTTAACGTAGAATAAGGGATGGCGATGCGACGGCCGCCGCCCGCAACTCACTCTGGCGATCCCGGACTCATCGGTGCTGCTCAGCGCGCTCAACAGAAGGACGGTCACCCGCCTTGTACGACCTCGAAGGGGTCCTGAGCCCGTCGGTCATAGAGTTCGTCGAGAACCATGTGGATTCGTTGCTCGCGTGGGACATCCTCGTGTACTTCCACCGTAACCCCGAGGCCACGATGGACACCGATTCGCTGGCGTCGCGACTCGGGCGCCGCGCGGAGGAGATCGAGCCCGAGATCACCACCATGTGCCAAGGGCGGATCCTCGAGTGTGGCGGAGGGACCATCCATTACGCACCCACGCCAGAGCTGAGAACCCAGGTCACGGAGTTCGTACAGGCGTGCCAGGACCGCGATCAGAGGCTCGCCCTCATCGCCCTGGTCCTTCAGCGCATCGGTCGGCCGTTCGGCGAAGCGTAGGCGCTGGCAGACGGTTCCGAGATCACTCGGGTGCGGGTCGGGTCCTCGAATGCTGGTAATCTGTCCAGCATGGGAAACATAGGGGTTCAGGCACTACTGATTCTCGTCCTCGTGGCACTCAACGGGTACTTCGCGGCGGCCGAGATCGCACTCATCAGCGCTCGCAGGGCCGCCCTCCAGAAGCGCGCGGAGGAAGGGTCGTCGGGCGCCCGTTCCGCGCTTGCCCTCACCGACAACCCGACGCGGCTGCTGGCGACGATCCAGGTGGGCATCACGCTGGTCGGGATGCTCGCGGCGGCAGCTGCCGCGGTGTCGCTCGCTCAGCCGATCGAGGCGTGGCTCAGAGGTCTCGGCATCCCGTGGGTCACCGGCATCGCTGCGGGACTCTCCGTCCTTCTCGTCACCTTGGTCGTCTCCTACCTCACGCTGATCTTCGGAGAGCTGGTTCCCAAGCGGTTGGGACTGCAGCGGGCCGAGCGGGTCGCTGTGAGCGTGGCAGGCCCGATCACGGTGCTCGCCAAAGCCACCGCACCGGTCGTGTGGTTCCTCTCGGCGTCGACGTCGGTCGTCGCCCGGGCGATCGGGATCAAGACCGAGGGTGGGCGTCCGGGTGTCTCGGAAGAGGAGATCAAGCTGCTCGTGACCGAGCAGGGGAGCCTGCTCGAAGAAGAGAAGCGCATGATCCACGAGATCTTCGAGCTGGGCGACACCGTCGCGCGGGAGATCATGGTCCCGCGCGTCGACATGGCGCTGGTCGAGGACACGTCGACCGTGCGCAATGCGACCGAGATCATGCGGGGCACCGGGTACTCCAGGCTCCCGGTCTACCACGAGGATCGCGACCGTATCGTGGGGATCACACTGCTCAAGGACCTCGTGGGCCCTCTCGCCGAGTCGCGCGGCGACGACCTCGTCACCGACCACATGCGCGAGCCGATCTTCGTACCGGAGACCAAGGGCATCTTGCCGCTCCTGTCGGAGATGCAGGTGCACCGCAACCAAGTCGCGATCGTCGTCGACGAGTACGGCGGGACCGCCGGCCTGGTGACCGTCGAGGACATCGTCGAGGAGGTCGTGGGCGAGATCGCCGACGAGTTCGACCGGGACCACCGGTACGTCACCACGATCGGCGAGGGCGAGTGGATCATCGACGGTCGCCTGCCGATCGAGGACGCCCTTTCGCTCGGCCTGCCCGTCGAGGAGTCCGACGAGTACGAGACGATCGCGGGCTGGCTGCTCGCCGAACTCGGTCACATCCCCGTTCCCGGCGAGAGACATGCGGTGAGTGGGTACGAGTTCAGAGTGCAGGCGATGCGGAGAAGACGTGTCGCCCGCCTGCGAGTGAGTACCGTGAGATCCTCTCCGTCCAAGGAAGCCGACGATGACCGATAACGGCGAGTACGAACCCGGCGTCCAGACCCAGACCCCTCCGGCGGCGCCCCCTGTGCCCCCTGTACCGCCGCCTGGCCACGGCGCTTCGCAATCCCCCGGTCGCCCGGGCAAGGGCGGCGGAGGAGGCGTGACGGCCGGTGTGGTCTTGATCCTCGTGGGCGTAGGGTTGCTGGTCGCCCGCTTCGCTCCCGGATTGAGCCTGTGGCAGTTGTGGCCCCTCTTCGTGATCGTCCCGGGGGCGGTCCAGTGCTTCACTCCCGGCAGCGACGGGTGGAACGTGCACCGGTTCTTCGATGGGCTCGTGACCGTCTCGATCGGGCTGTTGCTGTTGGCGAACACCACGGGATTCATCTCGTGGAGCGTGTGGTGGGAAGTGCTCCAGTTGTGGCCGGTCCTGCTCATCTCTGCGGGTCTCGGGATTCTGGGCAAGGCGGTGGGGCAGACGTGGCTGCGCGTGCTGGGCACCCTCGTCGTCATCGCGGCCCTGGCGATCGCCGCAGCGAGCTCACTCGCTTCTTCGTCCGTCCCCGGATTCACCTTCTCGGGCGCCGAGGAGTTCGCCTTCGAGGAGCCACTGGGTGCGGGTACGGATGCCACGCTGTCGCTCGATTCGGGCGTCGGCGAGATCGAGATCGACAGCATCCGCGCTCGCGAGGTCCGCATCGACGGCTCGTCGCCGTTCGGCGAACCGCGCTTCGAAGTGCTGCGCTCGAACTCGACCTCAGAGGTGGAGTTCGCGCTCACCGGCGAGGGCGGGGTGTCGGCGTTTCCCGGCACACCGGCCACGCGCGTGAGCACGTCGCTCTCAGAGCAGCTGCCGTGGGAGATCGAGGTCGACTCGGGTGTGTCCACGCTCGAGGCGGACCTGTCGGATCTCGAGGTGAGCCGCTTCCAGCTCAAGACCGGTGTCTCGAGCAACACGGTCAGGCTCGGTGACGCCCCCGGTTCCACCGATGAAGGTGTCGTCATCATCGACGCGGGTATCGCGTCGGTGAAGGTGCTCGTCCCCAGCGACGCCGAGGTCCGGGTCGAGACCCAAAGCGGCCTGACGGGGGTCGACATCTCGCAGCTGCTCGACAAGACGAACCAACGCGAGTGGCAGACGCCGGGGTTCGATTCCGCGCGCGCAGCCGGTCGGCCCGTGTGGGTCATCACGGCGAAGTCGGGGATCGGCTCGTTCGCGGTGGACACCTACTAGGAGGAGCGAGATGTCTGAGAACGAACGCCGCAACGACTGGAGCGTGTTCGGTGCCGTCGCCCTGATCGCGCTCGGTGTGTGGCTGTTGCTCGACCGGTTCGACAATCCGCTCTTCGATGCGCTGAGGGATGCCTTCTCGTTCGCGTGGGGGCTCATGTGGCCGCTGCTGCTGATCGTGGCCGGTGTCGTGATCCTGCTGGTCGCACGCAACGGTCACCTCGGCCACTTCCAGGTCAAGGGCACGCGGCTGTACCGCTCCCGAACCGAGCGCATGATCGGCGGGGTCCTCGGCGGGCTTGGTGCGTATCTCGGCGTCGATCCCACGTGGGTGCGGATCGCCTATGTCGTTCTCGGTGTGATGACCGGGTTCCCGGCGATCATCGTCTACATCGTCGCCATGATCATCATCCCGGAGGAGCCTGTGGCCGCGCCGCAGCAGCCGCAGTGGCCGGGCGGGCCCGTGGGGACCGAGACGGTGCAGACGCCGCCGCCCGCGCCGCCGGTACCTACGCCGCCGCAGCCTCCGGTCACGCCGCCGGGCCAGGAGTAGCGGTGAGCTGGGAGATCGACGCCGCGCGGGCCACGCAGCCCGGCGAGGTCATCGACGCGCACGTCCACCTCTTCACGGTGGGGCTGCTTCAGGAGTATCTCGATAAGGACCCGACCGCCAACGAGCGCTTCCGAGAAGCCCTCAAGCAGCGCCGGTTCGGACGACGCAACGACGTGTTGCCCGACATGTCGCCCGAGCAGACCGCGTGCTGGTATGTCGAGCGGCTCAAGGCGGCCGGTGTCGCCAAGGCGCTTGTCGTCTCGGTGGTCCCGGACAACCAGTGGACCCGTGATTTCCTGGTGGCGGCGAAGGGCAACGTCCATGCGCTCGCGGCGATCGACCCCCGTCTGCCCGATGCGCCCGAGTGGCTCGAGAAGGAGATGGCGGCGGGGTTCCGTGGCGTGAAGCTGTTGCCGGTGAACCGCTCCTATCGGCTGAGCGATCCGGAATGCCGGCCGTTCTTCGAGAAGGCGAACGAGCTGGGCGCCAATCTGATCATCCACTACGGAGTGACCGTCGACCCCGGTGGCGACCTGGGTTACGCGGACCCGATCGATCTGTCGCCGGTGGCCCGCGACTACCCGGACCTTCACTTCGTGATCGCGCATTTCGGGGCGGGCTGGCTCGACAGCGTGCTTCGGCTCGCCTACCAGTGCAAGAACGTGAGCGTGGACACGAGCGGGACGAACAACTGGATGGACTACTACGTGCCCAAGATGACGCTCGCCGAGGTCTTCGAGCGGTGCCTCACGGCGATGGGCCCGGAGCGCATCATGTTCGGGACCGACAGCAACACCACGGTGCCCTACCGCACCTGGATCCGGTTCATGCAGCAGCGCACGCTCGAGGAGATGGGGTTGTCCGAGAACGATCGCGACCTCATCTTGCGTGGCAACGCCGCCCGGGTGTTCCGGCTCGATGAGCCGTTGCTCCCCGGCGTCTGAGCGTTCACAAAGGAGGAGGGCCCGATGACCCCCGATGCCAAGATCGCGCCTCAGAGCGACTACGACACGTTCGTGAACTGGGACAAGCGCCTCGCCAACGAGGGCCCCTTCTTCCGCGAGCTGTTCGAGCGCGAGGGCGTTCGCCGGGTGATCGACGTCGGGGCGGGAAGCGCGCGCCACTCCATCATGTTCGCGACGTGGGGACTCGACGTGGTCGCGGTCGACCCTGATGAGTCCATGCTCGAGCAGGCGCACGCCAACGCCGAACGCTTCGTCGACGAGATAGCCGCGAGCAGCGGCTCGCTCGAGATCGTGAAGGGCGGATTCGGGGAACTGCACCGCCTCGACCTCGAACAGGCGGATGCGGTGGTCTGCACCGGCAACGCCCTGCCGCACGTCGCCGGTCGCGACGGGTTGACCGAGGCGCTCGCGGACTTCGCCTCGGTGCTCGTGCCGGGCGGGGTGCTCGTGTTGCACCTGCTCAACCACGGAAGGCTGCTGGCGAAGCGCCCGCGGGCGATCCCCCCCAAGGTCGTCGAGGCGGACGGCACCACGATGGTCTTCGTGCGGGTCATCGACTATCCGGAGGGTGACGCGTTTCTCGACTTCGACTTCGTGACGCTCGTCCGCGATTCCGCGGGGGCCTGGGAGGTCACGAGCCGCAGGTCTCCACACACCGCGGTTCCGGTGAGCGTGCTCGAGTCCGAGCTGCCGTGCGCGGGCTTCGGCCGCATCGAGGTCTTCGGCGGGCACGACCGGCATGCGCTCACCGACGCCGACGAGAGCGTGATCGTGGTCGCTCGGCGAGGGTGATGGCGCTCAGTCCGTGACGGTCGGACCCAGCCTGCAGGTTCGGCCCAAGGCCGCATCGCACAGCCCCACGGGGACCGTCATCCCCTGCGGTGCACAGGCGCTCCTGAGCTGCCGAAGCTCAGCGTAGAGGTGGCAGAGCGGAAGGCCGGCGACGTTCTGGTAGCACTCGTCTTCGGTGACCTGCGCCACCTGAGCTTCGATGTTGTAGGCTCCCGCGCACCCCATGAAGGTGCCCATCGCCATCCACGCTTCGATCCGGCAGTCCGAGAGCGGCTGCATCGTGACGCTGGTGACCGCCGAGAAGGTCGCTGGTTCGGCGTCGTCGGGACACAGTACGGCGCACCCGGTGACGACCTGGTGGGTGCGACCCGACAGCGCGCGGAGCATCCGCCACGCATCCGGCTCGTCTCGAGGCTTGCCGAGCACGGCGCCGTCGAGCACGACGATGGTGTCGAAGCACAGCGTGAGCGCGTCGGCACCATGCCCCTCGAGTCTCGCAGCGGCCGCCTTCTCGGCGGCAAGGCTCTCGGCGAGTGCACGCGGGTCGCTCGCGAGAGGAGAGTCGAGGTCCTCGGGGGTGTCCACGTGCGTGCTCTCGAAGGGGACGCCCAGCCACTCGAGAAGCCGTCGCCGACGCGGTGACTGAGAAGCCAACAGCAGGGCGGTGGGGGTGCGAGGTTCCATCGGCCCATGGTAGCGCAGGACGGGCGCGCGAAGGGAGCGCGTGCCGAGGGGGGACTGCGCCTATAATGAGCGGGACGGATGCGGGCCCGACCGGTGTGGTGAGCGAGGAGGACCTGGAGCGTGTGCGCAGCATCCCACACAGACACGGTGCCAGACGTCGTCGAGCGCTTCCTCAAGGCCCTGATCGTGGCGAACAAGGCGGTGGGGCTCTACCCGCCTTCGAGTACGATTCCGCGCGACACCTCTGAGGAAGCCGCTGCGGTCTTGCGCGAGGCGCTGAGGGAACGCTCCGAGCTCGTCTTGGGAGTCACCAAGGAGGGGATGACCTTCGACGGTGCGGTCATCGTCCAGGGCAGAGCCGCCTACGCCAACTTCGCGCTCGAGCTGTACAACCGACGGCTGGCAGAGGTCCGCTTCCATGTGGGCACCTCGTCCCAGGACATTCTGGCGCTGCTCTCGGTCGTCAAGCTCGGTCCCGCGGAGATAGACGAGGCAGGGGGCTTCGAGAGCCGGCTGTGGGAGCGCAACGTCACGTCGATAACCGTCACCGAAGTGCGCGTGACGATCGTCGATGCCCACGCACACGGCGACGCGCCCCTCACTCGTGCGCAGATCGACCATGCGCTGGGTCTCGCGCAGTCCGGCAGGGGGCGCGACAAGATCGTGCTCGAGCGTTTTCTGGGCGATCCGGCCGCGGTCGCCGAGTATCTGGGTTCGCTCTACGAAGAGACGGGGTCGGTCACTCAGGTGGCAGCGCGCTTCTCCTTGCTGGCGGCGATCGCTGAGGCCGGCGTCGAGTTCGAGGTGAGCGTGCCGCGCACCCTGGCCGATGCACTGTCGTGCATCGACGCCACGCTGCGTTCGGGTCTGCTGCTCGACGACATCCTGCCCGAAGCTCGCGAGAACGAGCAGCTCGCCGACGTCCTCCGTCAGATCGAGGTCGATGACGTCTTCCGGATGATCACCGCCGGTGTCGACCCCAACGACCCGCCGATCGGCTCGCTTGCCCGCGCCGTGCGTCAGGTCGAGGCGCTGTCTATGGGAAGTCCCGGCGACATCGAGTCCGCTGCGGGAGCTGCGATGCACGCGGCGGGGATGAGTGAGTCGGCGGTCTCGGATGTGCTGAGCTCCGCTCGGCCCACGAAGGTCACGATCAGACCTCTTCACGTCGAGCCGGAGCAAGAGGATGCGCCGACGGTCGTCACGCACGCGTTCACACCGCTCACCGACGACGAACTCGCGATGCTCCCGGAGCTCGAAGAGCTGCGCCGGGAGGCCGCACGCGGCGTCACCGACGGCGACGTTGCGCTCGCGTTGGTGGCGCTCGTCGCCGCCGACGCGCGCCAGGACCGCTTCGCCGAGACGATGACGTCGCTCGACGCCGCGCTGAACCTCGTGGTCGAACGCGGAGAGATCGATGCCGCGGCCGATGTCGCCGAGGCGCTGGGTGCGGCCGCGTGCGACCCGGGGTTCACCCAGGACCAGAAGGACCGCCTCGAGGCGGCGGTGGCGCGTCTGGCCAAGCCGAGCGATGTCAAGGCGATCGTCGCGACGCTGCGAACGAGTCCGGCAGACAGCCCCGAGCACTCGTCGGCGGCGCGCCTGCTGGAGTCCCTCGGACCGCGTGCGATCGAGCCCATGTTCGAACAGCTTGCCGACGAGCAGGAGATGGCCGCTCGCAAGTCGCTCATCGACCTGCTCTCGGGGATCGCGCCGCGCTACATCACCGAGGTGGGCGAACGCGTCGCCGACAACCGCTGGTATGTCGTTCGCAACGTCGTGTCGATTCTCGGCGCGACCCGCTCTTCCTCGGCGATTCCGTACCTGGAGCGAACACTGAGGAATCCCGAGCCGCGCGTGCGCCGGGAGACCATCCGGGCACTGGCCAACATCAACGACCGTTTCGCTCACCAGATGCTCGTATCGGCACTCACCGATGAAGACCCGCAGAACGTCCAGCTCGCTGCGCGCTACCTGGGAGCCGCTCGCGTCGACTTCGCGATACCGGCGCTGGAACGCGTAGCCAAGGGCGAAGGGTACGGCAACCGCGACGCAGGACCGCGGGTCGAGGCGATCGAGGCGCTCGGCCGGATGGGCGCGGTCAGCGCCTTGCCCACGCTCGAGGCGCTCGCGGGAAGGCGCTCGCTGCTCCAGGGCGGCAAGATGAGAGAGATCCGTACGGCTGCCGAGGCGGCGGTCCAGCGCGTGAAGACACGGGGAGGCACGGCGTGATGACACCGGACCCGTCCGTGCGACCGATGAGCCCGGGGACGCGCGACGTGACCACTCGGCGCTACTCGGCAGAGCAGATAGGGCTCGCCCGCGAGCTCGTGGCTCGCATCTCGGGAGCCCGTCGCGCCTCGAAGTTCTATCCCGCCGGGCACCCCGCGTTCGACGCGGCCATCACGGACCTGCAGGCCGCGATCGACCCGTACCTGCGCGACGGAGTACAGATACAGCTGGGCTTCGTCGACGGCGAGATCCTCATGGGCGAGCAGCTGCTCACCGAGGAAAGCGTCGCGTACGTCCAGCTCTCATCGGATCTGGCGGAGCTCGGGGTGGGTTCGCTCACCATCAGCCCGGGCGTCAGCGCCGAGGAACTCGCCCGAGCGATGAGGCTGCTGGGTCTCTCCCCCGCGGACCTGGCTGAAGCCGGCGGCCTTGCGGCGGCGGTTGAGGCGGGCGGCTTCGCGCAGGTGTCGATCGGGTCGATGCGCATGGTCGAACGCGACCAGGGCGAGCAGTTCACGATGCCGGCGAGCGCTCGCGCCGCATATCGGAGCTCGGTGGCGCTCATTCACGAGTTCGACGATGTCGTGGCGGGCGAGGCCGAGATAGACCCGGGCAAGATCGATTCGGCGGTACGGGCGTTGATCGACAACGTCTTGGGCAACCGTGACGCGATGGTGCAGCTTGCGGGCGTTCGCGACCACGACCACTACACCTACCAGCATTCGGCGAACGTCGCCGCGCTGTCCTTGGCGATCGGGTCGATGATCTCGACCGAGCCGTCGTTCATGAGCAGCCTCGGGGTCGGGGCGCTCCTGCACGACGTGGGCAAGCTCGCGGTCGATGCCGCCATCATCAACAAGGCGGGGTCGCTCACGCCCGAGGAGTGGGAACAGATGCGTCGCCATCCGGTCGATGGGGCCGAGATCGTGTCGGCACTTCCCGGGGTGGACAAGGCCGCCGTCGTGGCGATCGCCGAGCACCACATGCGCTACGACGGAGCGGGCTATCCGTCGCGCACACCGGTTCGCCGGCAACACCTCGTGAGCCGCATCGTCGCCGTGGCCGATGCCTACGACGCGATGACCTCCCGCCGCTCGTACTCGGCGGCCCGACTCCCCGACGAGGCGATGAGCCTCCTGGTCAAGGGCTCGGGGACCTCGCTCGATCCCGCGCTCGTCCGCCTCTTCGTGCGGCTGATGGGTGTCTACCCGCCGCGCTCGATCGTGCGTCTGAGCGGCGGCGAGGTCGCTATCGTCATGCAGGCGAACGCCGAGACCCCGGCACGACCGGTGGTGCGGATCGTCGCAGCGCCCTCCGGGGCTCTGATCGACCCGACCGATGTCGACCTGGCCACAACGCCCGAGCTCAGCGTCCACGTGTGTCTCGACCCCCGGACCGTGAACATCGACATAGACGCATACGTGAACTGACGTCCTCGAGGAGGACCTGATGGCCCAAGCACGCAACAGGCTCGCACCGACCATCATGGCGGTCGCCGCCACACTGTTCTTCATCGTCATCCCGCTCGTGCAGTGGGCCATTCGCGTCTGGACCGACTACCTCTGGTACGTGGACCTGGGGCAGCAGGCGGTCTTTGTGACCCGTATCGTTTCGCAGCTCGCTCTCGGTGGCATCTTCGCCGTGGCGGCGTTCGTGGTGCTCTACGGCACGATGCTGGTGGCTCGCAAGATGGCGCCTCGCGCCGTGCCGATCGGAATGCCCGAAGGTACGCCGCCGCAGGTCGAGATCGTGATAGACCGCCTGCGCGGTACCGCCGGCCCGTGGATCGACCGCGGGATCCTTGTTGTCGCCGCCGTCATGGCGTTCTTCAATGGCGTGGGCATGGCGTCTCAGTGGGAGACGTACCGGCTGTGGCTCGGCCGCGTGGCCTTCGGAGAGACGGACCCCCAGTTCGGGCAGGACATCGGTTTCTATGTGTTCACGCTGCCGATAGCCGAGAGCGTCCTGGCCTGGGCGACCGACCTGCTCGTGCTGGCGCTCATACTCACCGCGCTCGTCCACCTGATCGACGGCGCGATCCAGCCGTGGGCGCGGCTGCGGGGCTTCGCGCCGCACGTCAAGGCGCATCTCTCGGTCATCGCCGCCGCGCTGATCGCAACAAGGGCGTTCGCCTACTGGATCGACATCTACAACCTGAACTTCTCGCCTCGCGGTCAGGTCACGGGCGCCTCCTACACCGACATAACGGCCCAGTTGCCGGCGTATCGGATCCTGATCGTGATCTCGCTGCTGACGGCGGCGCTGCTGCTCTTCAACATCCGCTACAAGGGCTGGCGCCTCCCGGCCATCGCACTGGGCGTATGGGTCGGCGCCGCGATCCTGCTCGGCGGGGTGTGGCCGGCGGTCGTCCAGCGACTCGTGGTCGTCCCCAACGAGTCGTCGCGCGAGGCACCCTACATCGAGCGCAACATCGCGATGACACGGGACGCGTTCGGAATCGCAGATGTGAAGGGGCTCGAGTTCGAGGCCGCCGAGAACCTCACCCCCGAGCAGGTCGTCGAGAACCGCGTGACGCTCTCCAACGTCAGGCTGTGGGACCCCGACATCGTGAAGCAGGGCTTCGGTCAGCTTCAGACGATCCGGCCGTACTACGAGTTCAGCGACGTCGACGTGGACCGCTACGAGATCAACGGGCAGACGAGGCAGGTGCTCGTCTCGGCGCGGGAGATGAACTCGTCACTGCTCGCCGAGCAGGCACAGACGTGGGTCAACCGCCACTTGGTCTACACGCACGGCTCGGGCGTCGTCATGTCGCCGGCGGCCGAGTTCGACAGCAGGGGACTCCCGCGCTTCGTGATCGGCAACATCCCGCCGCGAGTGGCGAGCGAGGTCGCGTCGGGATCGCCCGATCTGGAGATCGACCAGCCGCGCATCTACTTCGGCGAGTCAACGACCGACTACGTGGTCGTGAAGACCACGCGCCCCGAGTTCGACTACCCCAAGGGCGACGAGAACGCCTTCTACACCTACCAGCACGACGGCGGAATCTCGGTGGGCGGGCTCGGCAGGCGCATCGCGCTGGCGATCAGGCTCGGCTCGAGCCAGCTCCTCTTCTCCGAGTACATCCTGCCCGACAGCCGCGTGCTGATGAAGCGCGATATCACGACACGTCTCGAGGAGCTCGCTCCGTGGCTGTCGTATGAGGACGATCCGTATCCGGTGCTCACCGACGGCGGCATCGTGTGGGTCATGGACGCATACACGAGCTCGGACCGCTATCCGTACTCGCAGATGCTGGGCGGACAGGGCGGGATCAACTACCTGCGCAACTCGGTCAAGATCACGGTCGATGCATACACGGGTGAGACGACCTTCTACGCCTTCGACGAACAGGACCCGGTGCTGCAGGCGTGGCGCAACGTCTTCCCCACGCTGGTGACCGACGGTTCCGAGATCCCCGACGGGATCCGCTCGCACCTTCGCTATCCGCAGGGGCTCTTCTCGGCACAGGCCGACGTCTATCGCACGTACCACATGACCAACGCGAACACGTTCTACAACAAGGAGGACCAGTGGGAGATCCCCGGCGAGCGCCAGGGGTCGCCCATGGAGCCGTTCTTCGTGTTGCTGCAGCTTCCGGGCGCGTCGGAGCGAGCACTTCTACATGATGCAGCCGTACACGCGCGCGCAACCGTGACAACATGATCGGGTGGATGGCGGCTTCGAGCGATCCGGTGAACTACGGTGAGCGCACCGTCTTCCAGTTCCCCAAGGAGCGGGTGATATTCGGGCCTGAACAGGTCAGTGCGCGCATCAACCAAGACCCGCTGATCTCGCCGCAGCTGTCGCTATGGAACCAGCGCGGCAGCAGCGTGATCTTCGGCAAGATGCAGGTCATCCCGATCGAGGACTCGATCGTCTACATCCAGCCGCTGTTCCTGCAGGCCGAGCAGACCGCCATCCCCGAGCTCACCCGGGTCATCGTCTCCTACTCCGACAAGGTCGAGATGGAACGCACGCTGGAGGACGCGCTGCTCAAGGTCTTCGGCCAGGACGCGCCGCCCACCACCGAGACGACCGGCACCCCGGGTCCGGACGAAGGCCCGGCGGCGGATGCAGCGGCGGCTTCGAAGCTCTACGCCGAGGCGCTCGCCGCGCAGCGTGAGGGCGACTGGGCCACGTACGGGGAGAAGATCGAGCAACTGGGTGAGGTGCTCAAGGGCCTGGCCGGAGCCGAGGAGACCTCCACGCCGTAGTCCGGCTCCCGCCGATCACAGCGCCGCCGCACGACACGCCCCCGGAGGTGCACGCCCGGGGGCGTTGTTTATCAGTTTGGCAACGTCTCTGGTATACTGGTATGAGTTGGAAGTTGATATCGATGCGACTCTGTTTCGTTCGGCCGGCAGACGACCGGTACGGCCGAGGGATCTGCGAAGCAGGGTCGGGAGATGACGAACCGGTCGGATCGGCCAGGACGAGGCCGCACGTACGTGTGACGGCAGAGTACGACCGAGATGCAGATTCGCAGGTCCAAAGCTAAAAGCATAGCGCTTCTCTGGCACACGACGACGGCCCCATGTGAGGCACGTCCAGCCGGATGCGAGGCAGCTATTCACTCACCACCGCACTCCGCTGCTCGGGTATTCCATTGCCCCTTCGCGCCTTCCGGGCCTTCGTCAGCACTGTCCCCAAACGCGGAGGAACCTCTTGAGGTCACGCACGAAACCCAATCGTCTGCTCCCCGTCGCCGTCTCGGCGCTGGGAGCCGTCGCGATCCTCACCGTGGCAGTCGCCGGGTTCACCGGCTGGCCCCCGGCTCGAGCGATCGCCGCGACAACCGAGCGCCCGACGGTCAGCGCCGTGATGCTCGGCGTCGACGAAAGCACGGCCGTGGCGATCGGGCCGGAGGTGCCCATCGACGACAAGTTCGAGACGCACCTGGCCACCGCGACCGCACTGACGGGGGCCAGGCTTCTGGCTCCTGCAGCCAAGAGATCCGCGAAGGCCGCTTCCGGCACCTGGCGCAAGGCACGCGCGTCCTGGTACGGCCCCGGCCTCTACGGCAACGGAATGGCCGGCGGCGGCAAGCTCAAGCGCAACAGCATGGTGGTCGCGCACCGCAGCCTGCCCTTTGGCACCAAGATCGAGTTCAAGTACAAGGGCCGTTCGGTGACGGCGGTGGTCAGGGACCGCGGCCCCTTCATCAAGGGACGCACGTTCGACTTGGGTCCGGGCACGGCCAAGGCGCTGCGGTTCAGCGGCGTGGGCACGATCACGTACAAGATCATCAAGTAGTCACCGCGCATCCCCCTCAGTCACCACAGGCGACGGCGCGCACCACTCGGTGTCGCCGTCGCTGCGTATCCGCGACGCTCCACGCGGCGGGGCCGGGCTTGGTTGGGGTACCTTTACACCACATGGTCGCTTTCGCGATTGGATGCAGGAGGATCGCCCGAGATGACTGAGACCCAAGAGACGCCGCGCGAGCCGCTACCACCGGAACCGGAACTGCCCGAGGAGAATCCCCGGGCGACGGTGGCTGACGCGGTGGCGGACTTCGTACAGCTGTTCGTCGACTACGTGCGACAAGAGACCGACGCCGTGGTTCGCGAGAAGGTCGTTCTGCCCACACAGAAGGCAGGGCAGGTCGTCGCGTTCGCCCTGGCAGCAGCGCTCGTGCTGTTCCTGGGCGTCGGCTACATCTCTGTCTCCGCGATGATGCTGCTCGCGTACTACGTCGGCTGGATCGCCGCATTGGCGATCATCGGCAGCCTCCTGGTCGCGGGTGCTGGAGGACTCACCTACGCCAAGATGAGGAGCATACAGAAATGACCGAGCAGGGGAGCACGTCAGAGCTCGCTCCGAGAATCACCCTCGACGACGTCAAGCACCGTGCCGAGGCCATCAAGGACATGGCTGTCTCGGATGCCAAGGACGCCGTCGCCAAGGTGACCGATGCCGATCTCACCAAGAAGGTCCTGATCGTCGCCGGTGTGGTGATCTTCGCCGCGTCGTTCGCCTACTACCTCGGGACACGCTCGGCGCGCGTTCGTGTCGAGGACGTCTATTAGACCCACCGTGAACGAACTGATCTCGATCGACCGGATCGACGTGTCCGAGCGGGTGCTCGAGGCGCGCGTGCGCGTTCACGACCCGAGCCGATTCAGGACATCAGCGGCGCCGGACCTCGCCGACAGGCTCTCCTCGCTGCTGCCCGGGCTGGCACGGCACAGCTGTGAGAACGACGACGGCCTCGACTTCCTGCGCGAGCTTCGCGACACCGAGCTCGCCCACTGCGTGGAGCACGTCGCTGCCGAGCTGATGGCCCTCTCCGGCTCTCCGCGGTCGCTGAGAGCGCAGACCTCGTGGGACTTCTCGGTCGATGGTTCGGGTGTCTACCGGATCTCGCTCGCCTTCGACGACGACCTGGTCGCGATGGCCGCACTGCGCGAGGGCGTAGGCGTGGTCGAATGGGCGGCCGGAGTGCGGGCCGAGAAGCCCGACGTGGACGCGATCGCGAGCCGCCTGCGCACGCTTCGAGCCGTGCCGGGCGCGTGAGCCGCTTCGGCCTTGTTTGACCTGCTCGCGAAGCCGGTGCTAGAGTTGCCGCCAACACCTGCGGGGTCACGCGGCAGGAATGGATATCCACTCACCACGGACGTGAGGGAAGAGGGTTCGCACGCGAGCCCAGCCACCCCTCCGATGTCTTCCGCCAGGGCGCTGCGTGCGTCGGAAGCGGGTCGGCCCCGGACCGGTATCCCGGGAAATGAGGTTCGCAAACGGCTCTCACCGGCCTCGCGCGAACGAAGATAGGTGGTACCGCGATGCCCCCTCGCCCTATCAGGCCGAGGGGGCTTCTTGTTTTCCGGCGACCCGCACAGTGGCGCCGGGGGTAGGTGAAACCTATGGGTACAGCGCGAGTGGTGTTCGACAGGTGGAGCGACCGGTACGCCGACCGCCTCACGGGGGTGCGGTCCAGCGCGGTACGCGATCTCTTCGCCGCAGCGAGCCGTCCCGACATGATCTCGTTCTCGGGCGGGATGCCCGAGGTCAGCCGCGTGCCTGCCGCTGCGGTGGCGCAGGCTGCGCACGACGCCGTGCTTCACGAAGGCACGACGGCGCTGCAGTACGGCTCCAGCAACGGGCGTCCCCAGACGAGGGCGTTGATCGTCGAGCTGATGGCCGAGACCGGCGTGCGCGTCTGCGCCGACGACGTCATCGTGACCGCCGGCGCGCAGCAGGGGCTCGACCTGCTGGCCAAGACGTTCCTCAACCCGGGCGACGTGGTCATCGCCGAGGGGCCCACGTACGTGGGTGCGTTGCAGGCCTTCTCGGCGTACCAGCCGGAGATCCGGTGCATCCCGCTCGACGAGCACGGGATGCGCATGGACCTGCTCGAAGCCGAGCTCGTCCGCGTGGGGCCGCGCGGAGCCAAGTTCATCTACACCATCCCCAACTTCCAGAACCCCGGCGGTGTGACGATGAGCGCTGAGCGCCGCCGTAGGTTGCTCGAGTTGGCTCGCGAGTACGACATCCCGGTCGTCGAGGACGACCCGTACGGCCGGTTGCGTTTCGAGGGCGGGCATGTGAAGCCGCTGCGAGCGCTCGACGACGAGGTCATCTACCTCGGCACGTTCTCCAAGATCTTCGCACCGGGGCTCCGGCTGGGGTGGATGGTCGCTCCGCGGCCGATCCTGGCGAAGGTGCTGCTGGTCAAGCAGGCAGCCGACCTGTGCGGCTCGGCGTTCGCCCAGGTCACCGCCGAGCGCTACTTCCTGGGGACGCGCTGGCGCAAGGTGCTGCAGACGCTGGCGAAGACCTACGCCGAGAGGCGCGACGCGATGCTCGCGGCCCTCGACGAGCACTTCCCGGCCGAAGCTCGCTGGACGCGGCCGGAGGGTGGGTTCTTCGTGTGGGTCGAGCTGCCTCCGTTCGTGGACACCGGCGCGCTCCTCGCCGAGGCGGTGGAGCACGGCGTCACCTTCGTGCCCGGCGACGGCTTCTTCCCCGACGGCCGCGGAGCCAACTGCATGCGGCTCGCGTTCTGCTACGCGGACCCCTCTCGGATCGACGAGGGCATCCGCAGGCTGGCCGAGGTGATCGAGGACCGACTCGAGCTCTACCGAGCATTCATCGCAGCGGGCGCGATCTCGGCGCCCGAGGAGGGTGCGGCATGACGCCGGGCCAGGAACGGGGGACCCGATGAGGGAGAAGATCGCCGTGCTCATGGGCGGACGTTCGCTCGAGCGCGAGGTGTCGCTCGCAAGCGGCGGCCGTGTGTGCGAGGCGCTCGAGGCGCTGGGATACTACGTGCTCGCGCTTGATGTGACCGCCGACCTCGTCGCGACACTGCGCAGCGAGCGCCCGGATGCCGCCTATATCGCGCTGCACGGCAAGTACGGCGAGGACGGCACGATCCAGGAGCTGCTCGAGTTCCTCGGCATCCCGTACACGGGCCCGGGGGTCGTCGCCAGCGCGCTCACGTGGGACAAGTCCGTCGCCAAGCACCTCTTCGCGCAGAACGAGATCGCGACGCCGCAGTGGCTCACGCTGACATCAGACGCGTTCAAGGAGATGGGGGCGGCGACGGCGATCGACCTGATGGGCGAGGCGGCCGGCGGCTTTCCCGTGGCGGTGAAGCCTTCTCGGCAGGGTTCGGCGCTGGGGCTGTTCAAGTGCGAGGAGGAGTCCGATCTCGCCGAGGCACTCCTCGACGCGCTGGGCTACGACACGTCGGCGATCGTCGAGCGCTGGGTGGAGGGCACAGAGCTCGCCGTGTCGGTGCTCGGGGAGGGCGACACGCTCGAGGTCCTACCGCCCGTGGAGATCGTGCCGCGGGGCAGACTCTACGACTTCTCGGCGCGCTACGCCGAGGGTGAGACCGACTTCTTCGTGCCGGCACGGGTGAGCGATGAGGTCGCCGCGGCCGCGTGCGACGTCGCGGCGCGTGTCCACCGGGTGACCGGATGTCGCGACGTGAGCAGGGTGGACCTCGTCGTCGACGCTGCAGGGACGCCGTGGGTCCTCGAGTCCAACACGTCTCCCGGGATGACCGAGACATCGCTTCTGCCGATGGCGGCGGAGGCTGCGGGCATGAGCTTCCAAGATGTGGTATCAAGAGTGATACAGGGCGCACTTGCGCGCGCATGATTCGGGTATATAGCAGCCATGGGCTCGGCTCCTCAATGCCGGGTCCCTTGTTCACGGGAAATCGCATCGATGATGGAGGTGCTCGAGTATGTATGACTATCGCCGCGGGGGATCCGTCCTCGGAGCGTTCCTGCTTGGCGGCCTGGTGGGTGCCGTGCTGGGACTCCTGTTCGCGCCGCGTTCGGGCAAGGAGACCCGCGAGGTGATCGCCGCCAAGTCCGAGGAGTACTGGGGCCAGGGCGTCGAGGCGTACAACGCCGGCAAGGAGAAGGCCGTAGAGGTCTACTCGACCGGCAAGGAGAAGGTCACCGAGTCGACCGAGCAGCTGCGCTCGAAGATCGATGACGCGCGCGGGCGGCTGCAGGAGCAGGTTTCCAAGTCCGCTGAGGCCGCCAAGGGTAAGGTCGGAGAAGCCGTGCCGGCAGCGAAGGGCGCTGTCGACAAGGCCGCCGAGGCCACGAAGGGCGGGCTCGAGGCAGCCGGCGCCAAGACCCAGGACACTCTGGGTTACGTCGCCGAGAAGACCAAGCCTGCTTCCGAGTCGGTCGGCACACCGCTCGACGCGGAGGCCTAGGGCTTCGTCACTGGTACCATCAAGGCCGGTCCTGCTGCTTCGTGCGCGGGGCCGGCCTTCGTGTCTACGGTGAAAGAGGAGTCGTCGACAAGTGCTGTCACTTCGTGAACTCTATCGTCTCGAGGTCTACTCGGCGAAGGGCAGGCGCATCGGGCGGGTCGAGGATGCGCTGTTCGCTCCCGGCGGGACTTCGGTTGTCGGTCTTGTGGTGACGCGGCCGCGCCTGTGGTTCCTCTTCGATCTCAAGGACCGCTACCTCGCCTTCGATCGCGCGCAGGTATCGGCCGAGGGGCTCACGGTGGCCAGCGATAAGGACGCGTGGGACAAGGCGGCCGCCAAGCGGCTCGGACTGTCGTGGGACGAGTCGGTGATCTGGGTGGGGATGCCGGTGAGGACCCGCTCCGGGGTGAAGCTGGGCAGCGTCCGGGATGCGCTCATCGACCCGGCTTCGGGGAAGCTGGAGGCCGTGGGGCTCACGGCCGGCGCGACCGCAGACCTCGCGGTGGGCGTGCGCGACATCAGCGCTTCGCTGGTGACCGGCTTCGACGGGACCGCCGTCGTCGTCGCCGACGAAGTCGCGCAGATCGAGACGACCGGCGGGGCCGCCGCCGCCGCCGGGAAGGGCGCCGCGGTGGGGGCGAAGGCGGTCGGAGACGCGGCGCGCACCGCTGCCCTGTACGGAAAGGCAGCGGCGAAGGTAGCGTCCCAAAGCGAGACCGGCAAGAAGGCGATGGGCTGGCTCAAGTCGATGAAGGACACCGTGGTCGACGCGATGGGCGACCCGGACGACAAGTAGCTTGTTCGCCGCCTCGCGTGGATATACTGAAGTGGACCCCGGCGAAAGCTGACGTGCAGCACGATGACCCGCAGACTCAGAGCACTCACACTCGCCGATATGGACCGGCTTCCCGCCGCCTGCTCCGGCTGTGCGTTCTGGGAGAGCGCCGGGGAGCGGCCCCGCACCTGCGCAGCGGTCTGCGACAGCGATCTGCAAGAGGCGTGGTATCGGCGCGTGTCCGACGAGTGGGGCGAGTGCGGGCGCGTGGCCTATGAGGACGACGAGATCCTCGGCTTCGTGAAGTACGCCCCGAGCGGGTTCTTCCCGCAGGCCGCGACTTTCGCGGCCGCACCCGAGGATCCCTCGGTGCCCCTGATCTCCTGCCTGCACATCACGCCCGATGCGCGCCATCACGGGCTGGGCAGCGTCATGCTCCGAGCGGCCTTGAAGGACCTGGTCGGTAGAGGGGAGCGCCGGGTGGAAGCGCTGGCCTCGACCGCGAAGCCGATGATGATCGACGAGTCGCCGCTCATGAGCGTCGACTTCCTGCTGCGCAACGGGTTCACCATCTCGCGCCCGGACCCCGACTACCCGCTGCTGAAGCTCGATCTGCGTTCACTCGCGATGTGGTCCGAGAACCTCGAAGCGGTCCTGGAATCGCTCCGTTTCCCGCTACGCTCCCCGAAGCGGGCGCCGGCCGCCTGGATGAACGGGGAGTAGCACATGGACAAAGCGCAGAAGACCGGGTCGCGCGAGCGTGTCCGCGCGTTTCTCGAGGCGCACGGAGCCGCCGAGGGACTCACCGAGTTCGCACAGTCCACCAAGACCGCCGCCCAAGCTGCCGAGGCGATGGGCTGTGAACTCGGCCAGATCGTGAAGTCGCTCGTGGTCGTGGCCGACACCACTCCGGTGCTGGCCCTGGTCGCCGGTGACCGCCGAGGAGACCTCGACGCGATCGCGGCCGAGGTCGGTGCGAGCACGGTGCGGATGGCCGATGCCGATACCGTGCGCTCCGCCACCGGCTACGCCATCGGAGGCGTTTCGCCCTTTGACCTCCCCGCGGAGCTGCCGGTGCTGGTTGACGATTCGCTCACACGATTCGAGATCGTCTTCCCGGCGGCCGGGACTCCGTCTTCAATGGTGCGCATGCGATTCGACGAGCTGCACAGGCTCGCCGGCGGGCGCATGGCACGTATCTCGCACTGACCGACGCACGGGTAGCGTTGAGCTGATCGTCGAGGGGAATCGTCCTGTCCTACCACTCCGTAGAAGCGCCTTCGGCGCGTCGGCCTCGGCGGCGTTACCTGCTCGCGGGTATCGGCGTCCTGGTGGCGCTCGCGCTTGTCGCGGGTTTCTCGGCGACGAGGCCGGTCGCCGTGAACATCGACGGAGTGCCGCAGGTGTTGTCCGCCGGGGTCAGGGCCGGCGACCTTCAGAACAGCGGTCTGCTGACCGCCGACCGCGGCGCCCTCGTGAACGTCAGGGGTGAGGTGCTGCGCGAGGGCGGCGGCAAGCCGCCGGTCGTGTTGCGAAACGGCGGCGGCGTACCCGCGTCGACGAGGCTGTACGGCGGCGACGACATCGTCTCGCTGCCGGGGGCCGACGTGGTCGAGTCCGTCGAGGTGACGTTGGCCGCCACGCCGTACGAGACCGTCTACGAGGGCACGGGCGTGCTCTCCGAGCTCACCACCGAGGGCGTGCCCGGTCAGATCCGCATCACGCGGGGCGCGGTGTCCGGCGTCGAGATCTCGCGGGTGGTGCTCGCCGAGCCGGTCGATGCGGTCGTCAGGCGGGTGAGCCCCAAGCCCGGGTCCAAGATGGTGGCGCTGACCTTCGACGACGGCCCGTGGCCCGTCTACACCGAGAAGATCCTCGATGTCTTGGCCGAGCACGACGCCAAGGCGACCTTCTTCATGCTGGGCATCCGTGCGAAGCGCAAGCCCGAGGTCGCCGCGCGAGCTGCGCGAGAAGGCCACCTCGTGGCGAGCCATTCACTCAGTCACCGCTCGTTCGCGACTTCGTCGCCCAAGGAGATCAAGCGCCAGATCGAGGGCGGGCGCACCGCGGTCAAACAGGCGACCGGGGTCGATTCGCCCTGGCTTCGACCGCCCTATGGCTCGATGAGCGGCCCCGCATGGAAGGTCGCGAAGAAGACGGGATCCAAGGTCGTGCGCTGGAGCGTCGACAGCGAGGACTGGAAGAAGCCCGGCGCCGGGAAGCTCGCCAAGAGGGTGGTCAAGCGGGTCAAACCGGGTTCGGTCGTCTTGTTCCACGACGGCGGCGGCGATCGCAGCCAGACGGTCGCGGCGCTTCCCGTGATCATCGAACGCTTGAGAGCGAAGGGCTACGTCTTCGTCACGGTCGAGCAGCTCTACGCGATCAACGGCACGAGCCCGGCCAAGAAGTAGAATCGCCTGCTGCGGGCGGGCGCAGGGTCACGCTCGGGCCCTGATCACCCTCGTGGGCGTCACCACCGCATGCAGCCGCACGTCGTGCTCCTCGGCGGGGATCGTCTCCAGCACCTGCTCGTCGTAGGCGATACCGATGCGCACGCAGTCCGGCCGCAGTAGGGGCAGCAGCCGGTCGTAGTAGCCGCCACCGTACCCGAGCCGCCAGCACCGCTCGTCGAAGGCGACGCCCGGTACGATCACGGCGTCGATCTCCTCAGGCTCGATGCGCGGTGCGTCGGCGGGCGGCTCGGTGAGCCCGAAGGGGCCGGCAAGCAGCCGGGTGCCGGGATCGACGACGTGCAGACCGAGCACCCCGGGCGCTTCGATGCGCGGGTATGCGATGGTCGCGCCGCACGACCGGAGCCGCTCGATCGCCGGCGCGGGATCGATCTCCTCGGGAGTCGCGGTGTAGGCGAGCACAGCGGCCGCCACGGCGAGCTCGGGCATCGTCAGGAGGTTCGCGGCAAGAGACTGACCGGCTGCGAGGCACACTTCAAGGTCCAGAGCACACCGAGCTGCCCGTGCGTACTCGCGCGCGGCGCGCTTGGCATCGGCGACTGGGTCGAACGGGCACATGTCAGAGGACCCCCAGCCACTGGAGCGCTTGCATTCCAAAGAGCATGACGGTGAGCGTGATGACGGTGACTATCGTCCCCCAGGCCAAGGCGTTCTGCCAGCGGTTGTTCGTGTGCTGGCCCATGATGCGGCGGTCGTTGATGAGCTTGACCATGAAGACCAGCATGAACGGAAGCAGCATGCCGCCCAGCGTCTGCGACAGGACCATGACCTGGATGAGAGGGACGCGTGGAATCAGCACGATCGCGGCACCCGCGAAGATGACGAAGGTGTAGATGGTGTTGAACGCCGGGGCTTCGGCCCACGTCCTGTCGATGCCGCGCTCCCACCCGAAGGCCTCGGTGATCGCGTAGGCCGCCGTGAGCGGCAACACGCTGGCGGCCAACAACGATGCACCCAGCAGGCCGATGGCGAACAGCGCGCTCGCATAGGGACCGGCAACGGGGGCCAGAGCCGCGGCGGCCTGCTCGGCGCTGGTGATCGTGATGCCCTGCGGGTAGAGCACCGTCCCGGTGGTGATGATGATGAACCACGCGACGAGGCTGGCCGCGATCACGCCCGCGATCGCGTCGATCCGCTGGTTGCGCAGGTCCTTGATGCCCATGCCCTTGTCGACCACGTTGCTCTGGGCGAAGAACTGCATCCACGGCGCGATGGTCGTGCCTATCGCCGCTATGACGAGCGCGATGAACGGGACGGTGGGCTGGAACTGCGGGATCACCGTCGCTCGGATGACCTCACCCCAGTCCGGGCCGGCCATGAAGGCGGCGAACACGTAGAGCAGAAAGACACCTGAGAGCCCCAGCAGCACCTTCTCGACCTTGCGAAAGTCCCCGCGAACCACGAGCAGCCAGACACCGAACGCCCCAAGCGGGACAGACAGGTACCGTGACACCCCGAACAGCTCGAGCGCTGCGGCGATTCCGGCGAACTCGGCGACCGATGTCGCGGTGTTGCTGATCAGCAGAGCGACCATCGCGAGCATCGTCGATCGGATGCCGAACTTCTCCCTGATCAGCGCCGAGAGCCCCTTGCCGGTGACGCAGCCCATCCGGACCGCCATCTCCTGGACCACAGCCAGCGCGAACGCCATGACGAGGATCATCCACAGTGTGGCGTAGCCGAAACTCGCCCCCGCCACCGAGTAGGTCGTCACGCCGCCGGCGTCGTTACCGGCCATCGCGGTGATGATGCCGGGGCCTGCGACCGCGATCACCGCGATCAGGCGCCGCCTGCGCGGAATGCGCGGGGTGTCGACCGCCGAGGACATCCCTGTCAGACCCCTGCGGCCACGGAAAGCGCGTAGCCACCGGCCGCCGCCATGCGCCAGGTAGACAGCCGAGCCCAGCACCATCATGAGCAACGCGAGTGCGGTGCCCGAGACGGGCTTGTCGGCATCAGAGCGTGACTTCGCGAGCTGGGTGATCCACACGCCCGCGAGCACCACCACGAGCACCGTGAGCGTCGTGACGACACCGAACACCGCGGCGACGATCGCCTGCTGGCTCACGAGCTCGACCGCCGTGAACGTGAAGACGCCCGCGACCACCCCGAACGCCAACCCCAGTGCACCGTCGCGAACGACGCGGCGCCAGGCGGGGGCAAGGTCGTCGTCTTCTTCGATCACCTCGGCGATCGAGCGTTGCGCGACGTCCTCGGCGATGCGCAGGGGTAGTGGCAAGAACACGAGTGCGGGGAGAAGCAGCGTCGACCAGGGTCCGGCGGGGGCCTCGCGCAAGACGACGAGCGCACCCACGGCGATGGCCGCCCACGCGATCAGCCACGTGCTGCGCCGACCGAACCACCACCACACTCCGGTAGCGGCGCCACGCTTCTCGGCGGTACCCGTCGCGAGCGCGAGGTCCTCGGCGGACTCCTCCTCGAGCACGTCGAGGGCGTCGTCGACGGTGACGATGCCCAGGATGCGGCCGCGCTCGTCCACGACGGGCATCGCGAGCAGGTCGTACTTGGCCATCTGCTCGGCGACGTCTTCCTGGTCGTCGTCGGGGTTGGCGCTGAACAGGTCGCGCTCGGCGATCGTCTCGACGGTCGTCTCGGGAGAGGACAGCAGCAGGTCGCGCAGGGAGATGACGCCGGTGAGATGACGGTCGCCCTCGACGACGTACACGTAGTAGATGCTCTCGTGCTCCGCGCTGCAGCAGCGAAGGTGCTCGATGACATCCTGGACGGTCATGTCCTCGGTGACGGTGGTGACCTCGGGCGTCATGATGCCGCCGGCTGTCTTCTCCTTGTAGCCGAGCAAGCCCGCGGATCGCGGTCGCGTCCTCGACGCCCATCAGGCGCAGGAGGCGCTCGGCCTTGTCGTAGGGGAGGTCGCCGATGATGTCGGCGGCGTCGTCGGGGTCCATCTCGGCGAGGAGGTCCGACGCGCGACGTTCCGAGAGGTCGTCGATGACGTCTGCCTGGTACTCGTCTTCGAGCTCGGAGATCGTCTCGGCGGCGCGCTCGTTGTCGAGATGCGTGAAGACGGCGGCGCGCTGAGAGGGCGAGAGCTGCTCGAGGATGTCGGCGACGTCGGCGGGATGGAGCTCGTGGAGGCGCTTGTGGGTCACGGACAGCTTGACCTGCGACAGGTCGCGGTCGAGCAGGTCCATGTAGTTCCACGCGATGAGCGTCTCAGGCAACTCCGTGCGCACGAGCGTGGCGAGCCGGCCCACGAAGCGCTCAAGGGCCGGAGAGATGCCGCGCAGGACGCCGCGGGCACCCACTTCGGCGCCGAGCAGGCGCAGCTGGTTGCGCGACTCGGACAGCTTCAGGTCGTTGACGCGCACGACCTTCATGCCCTGCGTGTCGACGATCTGCTTGTTCAGGAGGTCTCGGTGGAGCAAGACCTCGTCGGGCTGCAGGTAGCTGAATCGGATCTCGGGCGCAGAGACGTTGAGGCGGACTTCCTCCTCGCCGAGCGCGTCGACGTACTTGCGCCACGACAGCATGAACGGTGTCTTGTCGGGGCCGAGGAACGCGAGCGACGTCACGCGCGGGAAGACCTCCCCGGTGGCGATCGCGATATCGCTTATGGTTCCGATCTCGGTGCCGGTCTTGTCGACGACCGGCTTGCCGAGCATCTGCGAGAGGTAGAACATGGCGCTCCTCCCAAGGTCGGCCGATGGCGTGCGTGACGGCGAAGAGCGCCGCACGGGCCGCGTGGCCGCTGGCTGCGTACATGAAAGGCGGTCGGTCCCCCGAGCGTCCGCCGACGTACGGCAACAGGAGCGCGGAGGGCCTACGGACTGTGAGGTTTCACGTAGGTCCTGATCTCTCGGCTACAGGTCACAACAGCGATCCAGCTCGTGCTCGCGGGGTCTGGAAGGCCGCCTGCTTGGCTCGCGGCATACAAAAACCCCTGCGTCCGGTGGCGGACCAGGGGCATGGCGGTGGTGCTCACGCACACTCGGCTCAGCACGCAGACCCACCTGAGGCAGGGCGGCATCGCCGAGTCGCACCGCTCACATCCCTCGTCTATGGATTTGGCACTGTCCGACGTAGGGCGCACGACGCGTGGTGTCGTCGACGCAGCGGGGTCGAGCCCCGCCTGCGGTGTTCGGTCGCTTCCGAGAAGCGCCGAGCCGCGGGCCCAGCCACCTTAGCCTTCGCCTTAAGCCGGCGAGGGCTGTTCTACCCATTGGCGTCTCTCGACATTTCCGGGCAGTGGCCTGTGTTCGAACAGGAGCCGCACCGTAACGGACGTAAGCGCGTTCTCCTCGCTGTCAAAACCAGGCACGCGCGAACGAGTGCCTAGCAGACGAATCGTACACCTGGCGGAGTCGGGCAACAAGCGGAGGCTCGGCGGGGAGTCGCTACTGCGCGGGTAGCCCGCGAGCCGCGAGCCACGTGCGGGCGAACTCGGCCCATCCCTCGCCGCGCCGGCAGCAGGTGCGATAGACGTTGGCGCGTTCGGTGCGGGCGAGCTCGGCGTTCACGCCGTTGCTCTCGAAGGCGTTCTCGACCAGCGCCATCACCGCGACCGCGTCGGCCATCTCGATGTCGGTCGCCGAGTCGCCGATCGCCGCCGCCTGCTCGCGCGTGAGGCCGCGCGCTGCGAGGTCCAGCTCGATCGCCTGAGCCTTGCTCACGCCACGGGGGACCAGGTGGTAGGCGTGGGGAAGCTCCCCGTCGCACTGCAGCTCTCCCGGATTCCGCACGACCCCGTTGTCGAGGATGCCGATGGCCGGGGTGAGCGAGTCGAGCAGCCTCTGGGCCTCTCGGGCGTCGAGGCAACCGCGCAGGAGGTGCGTGGACTCCCGGTTCTCGTGCCAGGGAGTGTGGTACTCCACGAGGTCCGGGAACGCTCCTCGCAACAGTTCGTAGGCACCGGCGCGCTCGATGATCTCGTACGGGCTGATGCCTGAGTCGGTGAGTCCGGCAGGCCAGCTGCCGTTGTTGTACGTGGTGGTCGCGCCGCCCGGCGCTCCGATGCCGCGAACGATGATCGCGCCCGCCTCGGCGATGAAATCACGCCAGCCCAACAGGCGCGTGAGCTCGATGAGCTGGAGCCGCCCGCGACCGGAGATGGGCACCACGGCGAGGCCGGCGGCGTTGAGCGACACGATGGCCCGCGCCACCGCTGTCGAGGGACCGCCCTCGGAGTCCGCGAGCACGCATCCGCCCTTGGCGAGCAGGGTGCCGTCGAGGTCGGTGTAGACGACCTCGACCTGTGCGAGGGCCGCTCGAGCGGCCGGATCGTCTCCGATGAGTGCGGGCTTGTGCATGTAGGCGATTGTAGCCCAGCGGGTCGAGGGCCGTTCGAGGCTTGAAGGATCGCGTCCCATGCCACACACGCGTGCTTACTAAAGAGGCGGCGAAACGGTATAACAGGTGGTGTCCGGCGGCGCACCGTGCCGTTCGGCAGGCACGAGCCGCACCGCGAACCGATGGAGCACCTCCATGAGCGCTGATTACGACCTCCCGTTCCCGCACTACCGCTGCCCGTCGTGCGGCAAGGACCTGCCCGTGGGTGAAGCTCGGATGACCGTCACGTGCGGCGATCACACCGAGAAGCCCGACGTCGCGTTCGAAGTGCGCCTCGCGACGGCCAAGGATCGCGCGGCCATCGAGACGATCTGCGACCGCGCACTGGGCGAGACGGTGGTCGATGCCTGGGGTGCGACCTTCGACGTGCTGGAGTCGCAGAACCTCATCGCAGAAGCCGACGGTCAGTTCGCGGGCTTGCTTTCCGTGGTGATCCGCGGAGGCGAGGCGAACATCGTGTTCCTCTCGGTCTACCCTGAGTACCAGGGCACCGGCGTGGGCGCGGCCTTGCTCGATGCCGCCGATGCCCTCGCCGACAAGCGCGGACTGCCGTTCTTGCGCGCGTCGACCACCAACGACGACATCCCCTTGCTCTACTTCTTCCAGCGCCACGGCTTCACGGTCTACGAGGTGGGCGTGGGGGAGATCGCCGACCGGTTCGGCTCAGCCACCCCGGGATTCTCGGGAATCCCTGTGCGCGACGAGATCCGCATGCGCCGCGCCGTCTGCGCGAAGAACCGCTAGTCATCGACAGGTACGTCCGAGAGGAGCACCAATGTCCCGTCGCGCCGTGTTCGTGCGCACCGCTCTTGCCGCACTGATCGCATCAGCACTTGTACTCACCGGCTGTACGCAGGCCGCCACAGAGACACCGGCCGAGACACCCGAGGCGACCGTCAAGCCGGCCGCGGTGAAGATCGGCGTACTGCCCACCGAGGACTCGCTACCGCTGTGGGTCGCCGAGGACATGGGCTACTTCGCGACGAACGACCTCGAATCGGTCGAGATCGTGAACTTCCAAAGCGCCCAGGAGCGCGACGCGGCGTTCGCCTCCGGTGCGGTCGACGCATACATGGGTGACATCATCGCCTCCGCCAACCTTGAAGCCGGCGGCGCGCCGGTGACCATCAAGACGGTCATGCTCGGCGCCGACCAGAGCCAGGGGCGCTTCGCGGTCGTGGTTCCGCCCAAGAGCGATGTCGCCGACATGGCTCAGCTCACGGGCGTGCCCGTGGGGACATCGTCGGCCACGATCCAGGAGTTCGTGCTCGACGGGCTCATGAGCGAGGCCGGCGTCGCGGCAGGCCGACGTGAAGGTCGAGGAGGTCAAGAAGGTCCCCGTCCGCTTCGAGCTGCTGATGGCCGGCAAACTCAAGGCCGCCGCGCTTCCCGAGCCCTTCGTGACCCTCGCCGAGCAGGGCGGCGCCAAGATCGTGGGCGACGACACCAAGGCGAAGGCGAACTGGTCGCAGACGGTGCTGGTCTTCTCGGACGAGTATCTGGGCAAGGAGGGCGGCGAGGAAGCCGCTGCAGCGGTGCTGGCCGCGTGGGACGTCGCCGTGGGCAACATCAACGCGGCGCCCGACGATTACCGCGCGATGCTCGTCGAGAAGGCGCGGTTGCCGGAGCCGCTCGCCGCGACCTACCAGGTGAACACCTATCCCACCGCCGCACCGCCCACGCAAGAGCAGGTCGATGCGGTGCTCCAGTGGATGAAGGCGAAGGACTACCTGAAGGCCGACGTGACCTACGCCGATCTCGTGAACGCCAAGTAGCACACCCGCCGTATGGTCTCACTCGCTTTCCATAACGTGTCGCACACGTACGAGGGCTCGGGCCGCACGGTCCGGGCCCTTGATGCGCTCTCCATCGAGGTGGGCGCCGGCGAGCCGGTGTCGGTCATCGGGCCCAGCGGTTGCGGCAAGTCGACGATGTTGCTGCTCGCGGCGGGACTGCTCGCGAGCGGCTCGGGCGAGGTCATGGTTGGCGACGCGCGCGTCGAGGGCGTCCGGCGGGCGACGTCGCTGATCCTCCAGGACTACGGGTTGCTGCCGTGGAAGACGGTCGCACACAACGCCGGACTCGGACTCGAGATCCGGCACACGCCGCGGGCAGAACGGACCGAACGTGTGCAGGCCGCGCTGGAGCGCGTGGGGCTCTCGGACTTCTCGGCGGCCTACCCCGGGGAGCTCTCGGGCGGCATGCGGCAGCGTCTCGCGCTCGCGCGCGCCGTGGCGCTCGACGCCGACCTGCTGCTGATGGACGAGCCGCTCTCGGCACTCGATGCGCTGACACGCGAGGACCTGCAGGAGGTGCTGCTGGGGCTGTGGAGCCGCCGCGGCCACACGCAGGTGCTCGTGACGCATTCGATCGAGGAAGCGGTGTACCTGGGCCGTCGCATCGTGGTCATGACGCCGCGGCCCGGCCGCGTGGCGGCGACCGTGGACAACCCCGAGATGGGCTCGGCGGGATTCCGCGCGAGCCCGCTGTTCTACGAACGGTGCGCACACCTGCGCAGGCTGCTCGCGTCCGAGGGCGCGGTGCATCCGGGCGCTGCGCCCGAGATGCCCGAGCAGGTGGGCTCGTGAGCCCGGCGCTGCGCAAGGCGCTCGGGTACCTGGGCGCGACGGCGTTCCTGCTCGCGGGGTGGGCGGCGCTCGCAGCGGCGGTGGGGTCGCCGGCGCTTCCCGGACCGGTCGTGGCGTTCAGCGCATTCTGGGTCGCGTTGCCCGAGCTGCTGCCGCAGGCGGCCATATCGCTGATGCGCGTGCTGGCCGCGATGGTGCTGGGCACCGCGCTCGCCGTACCTTTGGGACTCGCGCTGGGGCGCTCTGCGCGTGCCGATGCCGTCTTCGCCCCGATCGTCTTCCTGACCTACCCGGTGCCCAAGGTCGTCTTCCTGCCGGTGCTGCTCGTGCTTCTCGGTCTGGGCAACGCGCCCAAGATCGCGCTCATCGGGCTCATCGTCTTCTTCCAGATCCTCGTGACCGCGCGCGACGCGGCGAAGGCCGTACCCGATGCGAGCGTGCTGTCGGTGCGCTCCCTGGGTGCGACACGCTGGCAGATCGCCCGGCATGTGGTGGTCCCGGCGGCGCTGCCCGAGATCTTCACGGCGCTCAGGATCGGCACGGGCACCGCCATCGCCGTGCTGTTCCTCGCCGAGTCGATCGCCGGCACGAACGGTCTGGGCTACTTCATCGTCGACGCGTGGGGCCGGATCGACTATCCCGAGATGTTCGCCGGGATCATCGGCATGGCCCTGCTCGGCGTCGTGCTCTATGAGGCGCTCGACATGCTCGAGTCCCGCGTGACGAGATGGCGCGCCGCGGGCAGGTGAGTGTCACAGCGACGTGGTAGCGTCTTCTTGGCGGCGCGCGACATGCGTGCGCGTCTTGGGCTCTCGGGGGGATACGACCGGTGCGCTTCATCCATACCGCCGACTGGCACATAGGCAGGCAGCTCCACGGGGCGTCGCTGATCGCCGATCAGGAGTGGTGGCTCGAGCGCTTCGTCGAGCTGGTGTCCGCCGAGAAGCCCGACGCCGTGATCATCGCCGGCGATGTCTACGACCGGGCGGTCCCGCCAGCCGATGCGGTCGCGCTCCTCGACGACACCATCACCCGGATCGTGCGCGATCTGGGTATTCCGGTGCTGATGGTCGCCGGCAACCACGACAGTCCCGAGCGCGTGGGCTTCGGCGCGCGGATGCTCGATGAGGCGGGTCTGCACGTCGCCGGCGCCGTCGCGGCCGAGGTCCGCTCGGCGGTGCTTGGCGAGGGTGCCGACGCGACGCGCTTCTGGCTGCTGCCGTACGCCGACCCCATCGAGACCCGCGGCGCGCTGGAGCGGACCGACATCCACGATCACGAGGCGGCCGTCGCCGCGTGCGTCGAGGCGATTCGGGACACCGGCGCCGGCGAACCGCGCCAGGTACTCGTGACACACCACTTCGTCGCCGGCGGCGTGACGAGTGACTCCGAGCGCGGGCTCACGGTCGGCGGGACCGGGGCGGTGGGCGCCTCGGTGTTCGAGGGGTTCGACTTCGTGGCGCTGGGACACCTGCACCGGCGTCAGACCATCGACGGCCGCATCCACTATCCGGGCTCGGCACTGAAGTACGCGTTCGACGAATCCGGCACCACCAAGGCGGTGTCGGTCGTCGAGCTGGGCGAGGGCGCGCCGTCGATCCGCTCGGTGGAACTGGGAGCGCGCCGCGATGTCCGGCGGGTAGAGGGTCCCTTCCACGACGTGCTCACCGCCGCACCGTTCGACGACGCGCGCGATGACTACGTCGAGGTGATCCTCGAGGACAAGGCGATGCCGCCGGACGCCTTGGGCCGGCTGCGTGAGTTCTATCCCAACCTGCTCAGGCTCTCGCGACGCCAGGACGCCTTCGCGCCCGGGACGGACGAGGAGTCAGAAGGCATACCGGTCGACAAGCTGTCCGACGAGGACCTCTACGAGCTCTTCTTCAAGACGGTCACCAACGAGGATCTCGCGCCCGAGCAGCGCTCCACGCTCCACGAGCTGCTCATCGAGCGGGACAGTGAACGCCGATGAGACCGGTCAAGCTCACGATGACCGCGTTCGGTCCCTACGCGACGACTCAGACGCTCGACTTCCGCGATCTGGGCGACAAGCAGTTCTTCCTGATCCACGGGCCCACCGGGGCGGGCAAGACCAGCGTGCTCGACGCGATGACGTTCGCTCTCTACGGAGCGACGAGCGGCGCCGAGCGAAACGGCGAGGACATGCGCAGCCACTTCGCCGCCAGCGACCTCAAGACCGAGGTGACGCTCGAGTTCTCGGTGGGGGCGGAGCTCTACCGCGTGTGGCGCGAGCCGGGCCAGATGCGACCCAAGCAGCGCGGAGAAGGGTTCACGCACGAGGCGCCCAACGCGGCCCTGTGGTGCCGCACCGCCTGCGGCGACGAGCTCGAGGACGGCGAGGTCATCGCATCGGGCGTGCGCGATGTGGGCGAGCGCGTGCAGGACCTGTTGGGCTTCTCGGCCGAGCAGTTCCGGCAGGTCGTGGTGTTGCCGCAGGGGCGCTTTCGCGAGGTCCTCTCGGCAGATGTGAAGCAGCGCGAAGAGATCCTGCGCCAGCTCTTCCGCACCGAGCGGTTCGCTTCGATCACCGAGTTCCTGAAGTCGAAGCGAGCCGAGCTCGACCGCGCGATCAAGGGGTCGCTCGAGAGGCGGGCCGGTGTGCTGCAGAGTGCCGGAGTCGAGACCCGCGAGCAGCTCGACGAGCTGGAGCGCGGGGCCGCCGAGCGCAGCGCGCAGCACGACGCCGCTCGGGAGGCTGCGGTCGCGGTCGCGGCAGCAGCACAGTCCGCGCTGGAGACCGGGCGCTCGGTGGCGGCGGCCCACGCCGAGCAGGTTGCGGCCGCTGCGGCGTTGGCCGACCTCGAGATCGCGGCGCCCGACATCGCGGTGCTGCGAGACGAACTCGCCGCGGCGCGCGCGGCCCAGAGCGTCGAGCCGGTATGGCTCGTACGCGAACGAGCGCGAGACGCCGCGTCCTTGGCTGAGAAGGTTCTCAAGGACGCCCAAGAGGCGCTACCGCAGGTCGAGTCTGAGCTCGAGAAGGCCTGCGAGCTCGCCGAAGAAGCCGAGACCGCCGACAAGCATGCGCGCGCGCTGGAGAAGATGCAGGCACAGGCGGCCGACGCGGAGCGTCGGGCAGACGACGTCGAGCGCCTCGCCGCGGCTCGCACGGCGGTGCACAACGCCGGACACACGCTCGAGGTGGCGCGAGGCGAAGGTGAGGCCGCCCGGCTGGCAGCTCAGCGCGCGCAGGAGGAGGCGGCGAGCGTCGAGGCCGCGTGGAGGGCCGGTAGGGCTGCTGCCCTCGCAGCCGGACTCGCCGAGGGCGAGCCGTGCCCGGTCTGCGGCAGCGAGCATCATCCGCACCCGGCAGTCGACGGCGCCCCAGTAGACGACACCGAGCTCGATGAGGCGCGCCGCCGCGCCGCCGCAGCCGCGGCTCGAGAGGCCGCCGCAGCGGCCACTGTCGCCGCTGCCGAGCTGGCGCGCGACCAGGCCGTCGAACGTGCTCGCGCTGAGGAAGCCGCGCTCGCGCCGGAGCTTCGGGATGCCGACCCAGTCGATGCGCGCCGTGAGGCCACTGGGCTGAGCGAGGAGTGCCGCACGCAGCAGGCGCTCGTGGCGAAGGCGGCAGCCGACATCGAGAAGTGCCGCTCCGCCAAGGAGGCGGCTCAGCAGAAGGCGACCAAAGCCGGGTCCGCCGTCGAGGGCGCGATCGCTCAGCTCGACGCTGCCGCATCGGCGCTGGCTGATGCCGAGAAGGCGGTGGCTCAGGCGCTTGCGGCCGCGCGATTCGACTCCGAGCAGGTCTACGCGGCGGTGCGTCGCGTGCCAGCCGAGATCGATGCGCTCGAGGGGCGTGTGCAGGGGTTCGACCGAGATCTCGCGGCCGCACGCGACAGGCTCATTCGCGCTGAAGCCGCGGCACAGGCGCTCGGGACCGCGCCCGATGTCAGCGCGCTCGAGGCCGCCCAGCGCGAGGCGGGTCTCGCGCTCGATACCGCCACGCGGGCGTTCGTGGAAGCCGACAAGGACCGAGAGCGCTATCGCGGCGCGATCGAGGCCATCGAGGCGATCGAGGCCCAGGGTGCCGAGCTGCACGAACGTTACGGACTCGTGGCGCGGCTGGCCGATGTCGCTGAGGGTTCGAACCCGCTGAAGCTGTCGTTCCAGCGCTTCGTGTTGGGCACCTACCTCGACGAAGTCCTCGTGCAGGCGAGCTACCGACTCCAACGGATGACCGGGGGGCGCTACCGGCTTCAGCGGGCGACCGAGGTCAAGCACCGCGGCCGTGCGGCGGGGCTCGACCTCGAGGTCTACGACGAGCAGACCGATCGAACCCGGCCCGCCAGCACGCTCTCGGGCGGGGAGGGCTTCTTGGCGTCGCTCGCTCTCGCACTCGGCCTCGCCGAGACGGTGCAGTCGCGCGCCGGCGGCGTGAAGCTCGAGACGATCTTCATCGACGAGGGCTTCGGTACGCTCGACCCCGAATCACTCGACCTCGCGGTGAACACGCTGCTCGAACTCGCAGGCGCTCAGGCCGGTGCGGGCAGGCTCGTGGGCATCATCAGCCACGTGCCGGAGCTGCAGCAGCAGATCGATGCTCGCCTTGAGGTGTCGCGCACCGAGCGCGGCAGCACGGCCCGCTTCGTCGTCTGACGCACCACTGCCGTCACGAGGCGTCCCCGCCGCATCAGGGTATGTGCACCTTGTGGGAGGTGAGGCGCGATGTTCGCTGACCGCGTCGACGCAGGCAGGCAGCTCGCCGCGAAGCTGGGAGCTTACAAGGGCAGTCCCGAGACGTACGTCCTCGGCATCCCGACGGGGCGGCGTGATCGTGGCGGCCGAAGTCGCCACCGCGTTGGGACTCCCGCTCGATGTCGCGATCGCCGCGAAGGTGGGAGCGCCCGGCAACCCCGAGTACGCGATCGGTGCCGTCGCAGCCGACGGGGAAGTCACGGCCAGCCCGCTCGCGGGCTACTCGGAGGCGGAGGTCCGGTCACACGCCGGTGCCGCGTTCGAGAAGGTGCGCTCGCAGCTCGCGCAATGGCGCAGCGACCGCGAACCCTGAGCGTGGACGGGCCGCACGGTGTTGCTCGTGGACGACGGGCTCGCAACCGGTCTGACCGCTCGCGCGGCAGCCGACTGGCTGCACCGCGCGGGCGCGAGCACGGTGGTGCTCGCGGTTCCGGTTGCGCCGCCGGACACCGTACGCGCGATGCGAGCACACGCCGATGAGGTCGTGGTCGTGGACACGCCATCGGGGTTCTCGGCGGTGGGGCAGTTCTACCGGCAGTTCGGCCAGACCACGGATGCGGAAGTGCTCGCCGCGCTCGAGGCGCATCGCAGGTAGAATCGGCTCCAGGCGGGAGCCGATCGACGCCCCCGCCAAGCCGCCGCGACGGGAGCGAGCACAGCCGTGAGCCACGACCGCTGGGTCGCCATCGACTTCGAGACCGCCACGCGCGAGCCGACGAGCGCGTGTGCGCTGGGCGTTGCGGTCGTCGAGGGGCTCGAGGTCACGGAGTCGGCGTCGTGGCTGATCAGGCCTCCCTTCAACGAGTACGACTTCTGGAACACCAACGTCCACGGGATCAGCTCTGAGGACACCGAGCTCGCGCCCGACTTCGACGAACTGTGGTGGGAGGTCGGTTCGCTGCTCGCGGGTGCGCGGCTGCTCGCCCACAACGCGAGCTTCGACATGCGCGTCTTGCGTGCGCTGATCGAGTCGCGCGAACTCGCCGCTCCGGCGTACGAGTACGCGTGCACCGTGACCGTCGCGCGCAGGGCATGGCCGCAGCTCGCCAACCACCGCCTCGACACCGTGTGCGACCACTGCGGGATCGGGCTGGTGCACCACGACGCGGCGAGCGACGCGCTCGGCTCGGCACGGATCGCGATCGAGTGCGCGCACGGCGCATCGGGGTCGACTCGATCGGCTCGGCGTTCGAGGAGCTGGGCGTGCCGCTCCGAAGGCTGACGACATGAGCGAGCACCCCAGCGCGCACGGCACACACCGCCTCTTCAGTGTCGATGCGCTCAAGGGCTTCGCCATCTCATGCGTGGTGCTCGGACACGTGCTCTTGCGCAACGTCGCCGAACCCACCGACAACGCCATCTACCTGCTGCTCTCTGCGTTCGAGATGCCGCTGTTCATGTTCCTCAGCGGCTACATCCTGCCCGGACGGGTGCGCGGTTCTCGGCCGGTGTGGGTGTGGCGGCGAGCGGTGAGGCTGCTCGTCCCGTTCTTCGCGTGGCACGCGGTGTTCTTTCTGTCGCTGCGGGTCGCGACCCTGGGGCAGCAGCAGCCGCTCGCGCTCGTTCTGGGTCTCGCGCGCTACCTATCGCGTACCATCGCGTCGCCCACCGCGGGCCTGTGGTACCTGCCTGCGCTCCTGCTGTGCTCGGCCGCACTCGCGCTCTACTATCCGCTCGCCGAGCGTCCGTTGCTGTTGCTCGCCGCGGGCTGGGCGACGTTCGGCTTGCTCGCCTGGGGGCGCGAGGCGCTCGGAGTGGCCCCCGACTTCGGCCTGCTCAAGACAGTGACCTACTGGCCGTTCTTCGCTGCGGGCTTCGCGTGGGGTCAGTGGAAGCGGCCCCTGCAGCCGGGCAGACCGTTGGCGAGGTGGCTACCGGCACTCGCGTACCCTCTGGTCGCCGTGATCGCGATGCGGGCGATGCCTGCGATGGGCGCGTTCGCCAACGGCGCGGCGAAGATCGCGCTCGGGCTCGCGGGCACGGCCGCGTCGGCAGCGCTGATCGAGGTCGCGGAGCCGGTGGCCCGATGGATCCGACTCGACGCGTTGGGCCGGCTCACGCTGGGTGTCTACTGCGCGCAGTGGCTGTTCTTGCGGGTGGAGTTCGGGAGCAGCATCTCAGGGATCGTCGCGTCTTTCGCCTTCACGCTCGCAGGGTCGATCGCCGTCACGTGGTTGATCGGTCGCGTGCCGGTGGCGAAGGGAATCTTCTTGGGTGAGTGGCCGAGAAGGTCGCAGCCTTCGGTCGGTCCCGCCTCGTAGCACGTGCCCATCGCCATCGGGTGGGTATCTTAGTGGCAGGGTGGTGCACCGTTCGTGTGCCCCTCGCAAGGAACGGCCGGCCTCCATGCCGACGTCTCCCCAGGAGGAACCATGCAACGGTTGATCATCGTATCCAACAGGCTTCCTGTCACGGTCGAGAAGCGTGCAGGTGCGATCAAGGTGCGGGGCAGCGTGGGCGGTGTCGCAACGGGGCTCGGCTCGTACCACAAATCCCACGAGGGTATCTGGGTAGGTTGGGCGGGGGAGTCCGCCACGCACCTCTCGGCGGATGAACGCGAGCTCGTCAGGGCCGAACTTGCCGAGAAGCACCGCTGTGAGCCGGTCTTCCTGACCGTCGCTGACGTGCGCGGGTTCTACGCGGGGTTCTCCAACGGGACGTTATGGCCGCTGTTCCATCATTTCACGAGGTATGCCGAGTTCGATGCGAAGAACTGGGCGGTCTACGAGCGCGTCAACCGCAAGTACTGTGACGCGGTTCTCCAGGTCGCCCGCCCGGGAGACACAATCTGGGTCCAGGACTATCAGTTGATGCTGCTGCCGAGGATGCTGAGAGAGAAGATGCCCGAGGCGAGCATCGGCTTCTTCCTGCACATACCGTTTCCGAGTTACGAGGTATTCAGAATCCTGCCATGGCGCCGCGAGATACTCGAGGGGGTACTCGGCAGCGATCTGATCGGATTCCACACCTACGACTACGTGCGCGGGTTTCTGAGCAGTACGCGGCGCATCCTCGCGCTCGACGAGCAGTACGGGCGCATGGTGGTCGACGAACGCCTTGTGACCGTCGACGCGTTCCCCATGGGCATCGACTACGAGCGATACCGCGAGGGGGCGGCGGCACCCCAGGCGCGCAAGAGCGCCAAGCGAATCACCGCAGGTGACGCAGGCGAGAAGATAGTGCTCTCAGTCGACCGGCTCGACTACACGAAGGGCATCCCGGAACGCTTGCGGGCATACGACGAGTTCCTCGGCCGGCACCCCGAGTGGAGGAAGAGGGTGTCGCTCGTGTGTGTCGCGGTACCCTCACGGACGCGGGTTGAAGAGTATCGGAAGCTGAAGGAGCGTATCGAGCGGCTGGTCGGCGAGATCAACGGCAAGCACGGAACCATCGATTGGGTCCCCGTGCGCTACCTCTACCGGTCTCTCTCATTCCACACCCTGTGCGGGATGTACGCCGCAGCCGATGTCGCCTTGGTCACCCCTTTGCGTGACGGAATGAACCTTATCGCCAAGGAGTACGTCGCGGCACGCCGCGACACAGGCGGTGTTCTGTTGCTCTCGGAAATGGCGGGGGCATCACGGGAGCTGAGCGATGCGCTGCAGGTCAATCCCTACGACCTTGACGGCATGGTCAGCGCGTTGCATCGGGCCCTCACGATGCCGATGAACGAGCAGCTGGAGCGGATGGCCTCGATGCAGCAGCGCGTCAGCCGTTACACCGTCTCGCGATGGGCCGAGGAGTTCCTCGACGGTGTCGAGCGGGTGAAGCTCTTGCAACTCGGCTATGACGCGCACCTGCTACACGATCCGGCTCGAGAGCGGCTGGTGCGCGCGTACCGCGGTTCCGAGAGTCGTCTGCTGATGCTTGACTACGACGGGACCCTCGCTCCGTTTGCCGCTACACCGAGCGACGCCCGCCCGTCGGCGCGCGTCCATGATCTGCTCAAGCGGCTGGCGTCGAATCCGCGAAACGAGGTGGTGGTCATCTCGGGCCGGGAGAGGACCTCGCTTGAGGAATGGTTGGGGGACCTGCCGATCGACCTGGTCGCCGAGCACGGAGTATGGCTGCGAGACCGCACGGGACAATGGGTCACGGCGGAACCGATGACCGATGAGTGGAAGCCGCGTGTTCGGCCGCTGCTCGATTCATTCATGGACCGCACTCCCGGCTCATTCGTGGAGGAGAAGGATTTCTCGCTCGCATGGCACTACCGGGCCATTCATCCCTCGCTCGCCGAGGCGCGCATCGTCGAACTCAAGGAGGCGCTTCTGGGCATCACCGGCGATCTCGGCTTGGCGGTGATGGACGGAAACAAGGTAGTTGAGATCAAGTCGGCTCGGGTGAACAAGGGCAGCGCCGCGCACCGCTGGATGTGTCGGGATGAGGGCGGGTTCATCCTAGCCGTGGGCGATGACCGGACCGACGAGGACATGTTCGAGATGGCGCCTGACCGCGCGTGGACGATCAAGGTAGGACGCGGATCCACTCATGCGGGTTTCTCGGTCCGCGGCGTGGCCGACGTACTCGACCTGCTCGCTCGACTCGTGGAGGTTGATGAGACGTGAAGCATCTCGAAGACTATCGTGGCATCGTGCCGGACGCGATACTCGCTGACTTGCACAAGCGCGCGTCCAAGCTCTACAACCGCCATATCGTTCACGTGAACTCGACGGCCATGGGCGGGGGAGTGGCCGAGATACTCTCCACGCTGGTCCCGCTGATGAACGACGTTGGAGTCGACTGCGGCTGGCGCGTGCTGGTGGGCAGCACGGACTACTTCAACGTGACGAAGTCGTTTCACAACGGCCTGCAAGGCGAACCGCTTGACCTCACCGACCAGAAGAAGCGTGTCTACACGGAGACGAACGAGAACTTCGCGGCGTACACGCACTTCACCAATCACGACGCAGTCGTCATTCACGACCCGCAGCCGTTGCCGATGATCCGCTACTACAAGAAGCGACAGCCTTGGATCTGGCGTTGCCATATCGACCTCACGGCGCCAGACCCCGAACTATGGGAGTACCTCAAGGGCTACATCATGCGCTACGACCTGGTAATCGTGAGCCACGAGCAGTACATGCGCCCCGATCTCGCAGTGGAGCAACGGGTGATCAATCCCGCAATCGACCCGCTGAACCAGAAGAACATCGACCTGCCGGTCGAGACGGTCGCGAAGTACATCGACCGCTTCGCGATTCCGCTCGACAAGCCGCTGATCACGCAGGTCTCGCGCTTCGACAAGTGGAAGGACCCCGAGGGCGTTATCGAGGTATTCAGGCGGGTGCAGGAGCGGGTCGACTGCCGCTTGGTACTCGCAGGCAACATGGCGACGGATGATCCCGAGGGAATCGAGATGTTCGAGCGGGTCAAGAACGGTGCTGCCGACCTGATCGACTCTGGACAGGTGATTCTGATCATCGGAGCGAGCGACATCGAGATCAACGCCTTGCAGCGGGTATCAGGGGTCATCTTGCAGAAGTCACTCAGAGAGGGCTTCGGGCTCACGGTCTCCGAGGCGATGTGGAAGGGGACTCCCGTGGTCGCGTCAGAGGTTGGCGGGATACCGCTCCAAGTCGTCGACGGAGAGACCGGATTCCTCGTGGATCCGACCGACTACGAGCAGTGTGCCGATCGAATCGCCACACTTCTGGAGGATCGGAAGCTGGCTGCGGAGATGGCTGAGCGCGGCAAAGAGCACGTGAGGGAGAACTTCCTCATCACGAGGCTGCTGGGGCACTACCTCGAACTGCTCGACGAACTCACTCACCGTTCAAGATGAACCGGTGAGTGAGGTTATTCTGGGTGAGTAGCCCGAGGAGGCCGCGGACTGGGTAGGTCAGTCGAGACGGGCATGTCGTGAATCGAGAGGGGTCTGGGAATGAGCAACATCGTTGTACTCGGATTCGAGAATGAGGCCGCAGCCGACGCCTTCGGCAAGAAGCTCGAGGTCATGGCGGGGGACGACGAGGCGCTGCGCTTGGATGATGCGGTCAAGGTGACCGTGAGCGACGACGGCAAGGTCAAGCTCCACCACGAGTTCTCGATGGTCAGGGGTGGCGCGGCGGTGGGCGGGATCCTGGGGCTGGTGGTCGGGACCCTGTTCCTCAATCCGATCGCGGGCGCGGCCATCGGCGCTGCGGGCGGGGCGGCCGTCGGGCGGATGACCGGAGACTATGGGATCAACGACGACTTCATCGAGGGGACCAGCGAGGCCTTGTCGCCGGGCTCTGCGGCGCTGTTCCTGATGGTCAACAACGTCGATGCCGAGAAGGTGCGGGCCGAGATCGAGGGCACCCGCGCGACAGTGATCAGCACGACGCTGTCAGGGAGCGAGAAGCCGTCGTGAAGAAGTCGTTTCTAGCTACAGCGATTCTTGCGATGACCATGGTCGTCGCATGGACCGGGTTGGCGACGGCCGAGCCGCAGGTGAACAACCTCGTGCCGAACAACTCGGTCGAGGAAGCGGGGACGTCGGGTTTGCCGGAATCATGGCTAACCAATCAATGGGGGACAAACGACGCCTCGTTCCAGTACTTGTCAACCGGCTACACGGGCACGCGCAGCGTCCGAGTCGAGATCACGGACTACACGAGCGGGGACGCGAAATGGGTCTACCCATCGCAACCTGTGACGGCCGGTTCCTACTACCGATTCTCCGACTATTATTTATCCGACGTGACCACGCATGTCGTCGTCGCGCTGAAGGACGGCACGGGGGCGACGGAGTATGTTCCGCTCAAAGATGCCTTCGCGAACAATACCTGGACGAAGTACGAGGCCGGGCTCATGATCCCGGCTGGGGCTGTCTCGGCAAGCGTATATCACGTCCTCGCGAAGACGGGTTCCCTGACCACTGACGAGTTCAGCTTCCGTGAAGCGCCGGCCCCGGCGCCGTTCGCCCGCGGGATCGTCAGTATCACCTTCGACGACGGTTATGCCACTGACTACGACACTGCGCTGCCAATCCTTCAGAAGCACGGTCTTAGTGCAACGCACTATGTATTCGTCGATGCGGTGGGTGACACGGCGAACGGCTACATGACCGCCGATCAGATCATCGCGCTCGCGGCAGCCGGCGAGGAAATCGGCTCTCATACGGTGACGCATGCGCGTCTGACACAGCTTGAGCCGAGCCAGGTAGCGGCGGAGTTGGCCAACTCGAAGAACATTCTTGAGAGCATTCTGGCTACGGAGGTGGCGTCTTTCGCCCTCCCATACGGTGACTTCGATGCGCAGGTGATCGCGCAGGTCCGTGATCACTACCGGTCGAGTCGGACGACGATCAGTGGGTACAACACGCCGTACAACATCGATCCGTACCGAATCGTGGTCATGCCCTTGGACTACGCAACGTCCTTGAGCGAAGTCCAGACGTGGGTCGACACAGCGAAGCAGGAGAACTACTGGCTGGTGCTCATGTACCACAAGATCGACGACAGCGGCGGCTCGTCAGTGCGGGCAGAGGACCTGGATGCTGCGCTCGCATACATCAAGGGCTCAGGCGTGGAGGTTAAGACAGTCGGCGAAGCACTCGATGAGGTGGAACCGCAGTCCGAGCCCGTGAGTGTCCCGAACGTCGCGGGCTCCACCCGGGTGACCGCCACCACCACCATCACCTCTGCCGGGCTTGTGCTCGGCACCGTCACCGAGGCCTATCACGCGACCGTACCGTCAGGCGACGTGATCAGCCAAACCCCTGCCGCCGGCACGCTGGTGGCGCCGGCAAGCGAGGTCGACCTCGTCGTCTCGAAGGGCCCCGAGCCCGTGAGTGTGCCGAACGTCGCGGGCTCCACCCGGGTGACCGCCGCCGCCACCATCACCTCTGCCGGGCTTGTGCTCGGCACCGTCACCGAGGCCTATCACGCGACCGTACCGTCAGGCGACGTGATCAGCCAAACCCCTGCCGCCGGCACGCTGGTGGCGCCGGCAAGCGAGGTCGACCTCGTCGTCTCGAAGGGCCCCGAGCCCGTGAGTGTGCCCGGCGAGGTTTCCCTTGCGCGCACCTCGCCTTCAAGGACCCTGTCGAAGTACGGCCAGACCTACTACTTCACCGGGAAGTTGACATCTGCCGGCGCGTCACTGGCAGGAAAGAGGGTGTACCTTGAGCAATCTTCGAGCTACGGGGGGAGCTACTCGTACTCGGGGCGCTATGCGACGACGCGCTCTGACGGCACCTTCACGATCGCGATCGTGGCGCGCAACCGGACGTTCTACCGTGCGTACTTCGGTGGTGCCGAGGGTAAGTATACGGCGGCGTACAGTTCCATCGCGTCAGTGATGCCGAGGACCCATGTCAGCGAGCCGCGTGCGCCTCGATACATGCGAAGCACGAAGCGCTATACCGTTTACGGCTACCTCAAGCCGAGACATACCGCCTCCACCTCTCCAGTGCGTATCTACAAGTGGAAGAAGACCGCGAGCGGCAAGTGGAAGAGGGATGGCTACGTCAAGGCCAAGGCCCACAACTACGGCAGCTACACCAAGTACAAGGTCAAGATGAGGCTGTCCAAGGCGGGGACCTGGCGTCTGCGAGCCTACGCACCCGCCGATTCGAAGCATGCGGCAGCATGGTCGAGCGGCTACGACTACGTGAAGGTGAAGTGACACCTGCGCGACAACCGACTTGCTTCTGGTGGCCCGACCTGCTGACACGCACGGACTCCCGTCACAGAGCCATAGCAAGACGTCGCAGAACGCGATTGTGGGAGAGGGCACATACCCTCTCCCACCGGCGGTTTTGATGGTGCCCCCGGCACGATTCGAACGTGCGACACCAGGTTTAGGAAACCTGTGCTCTATCCCCTGAGCTACGAGGGCTTTTCGGCTCGTGGTGCGAGCCTGTACATGGTAATGCACTGAGTGTCTGCGCTCCACCGGCCCTTGCGCACCGCCAGTGGGTCGCCTCAGAGGGCGCGTGCATGCACGGCCGCCGCCTTGAACAGCACGGTCACGGCGCTGCCGGTGTCGAGTCCAAGTGAACTGCACCATGACTGAGAAGCGCTCGCTGCGAAGCGGCACCCAGCTGTCTCAACGACCACCCGCGCATTGAGACCCGTCGGCACGATGCTGGCCACGCGTGCGTCGAGTTGGTTCTGTACCGTCGACGATGGTACGTGGGCCCCCGGCTCCATCAGGAGCACATCCTCCGGGCGCACGCCGAATAGCACCTGGTCGCCGGGCGTGAAGCCAGCGACCGCTTGGATCTCGCACCCGCCGCTCGCGATTGTCACGAGTCCTTCCTGCGCTTCCGTCACCTCGCCGCGCAGCGGCACTTCGGCACCCAAGAAGCCAGCCACCCACTCGTCTTCCGGCAACGTCATCACCGTCTTGGCGTCACCTTGGCTGACCAGCACTCCCTTGTTCATGATGCCGATGTTGTCTGCGACGACAGAGGCCTCGTCCTGATCGTGTGTCACATAGAGCGCTGTGACATGCTCCGATGAGAGGACGTGCGCGAACTCGCGCGTCAACTCCCTCTTGAGGAGCGGGTCGAGGTATGAGAGCGGTTCATCCAGGAGCAGGAAGCTCGGCTTCAGGACGAGGGCGCGCGCGAGGGCGACTCGCTGGGCCTCTCCTCCCGATAGCTGTAGGGCAGAGCGTTGTTCCCAACCTTCCAGTCCCACGAGGGCGAGCGCCGCACTCACTCGCTGCCGGCGCTCAGCACTCGGAACACGCCGTAGCTTGAGGCCATACTCGACGTTGTTGCCCACGGTACCGCGCAGAAGATACGGCTTCTGGAAGACAGCGGCGATCCGTCTGCGGGCCTGCAGATCGGAGTGACTGATTGTGCGTCCGTCATGAAGCACGGTACCTGCCGATGGCGGCTCAAGCAGTCCGAGTACCCTCAGCAGCGTGGACTTGCCTGCTCCTGATGTGCCGAGCAGTGCGTACGTCGTCCCCGCCCGGATGTGGATCTCCGGGACATCCAGAACGAGCTGTCGTTTGTAGCTGACACGAAGATCGTGTCCCTCGACCTGCATCGCTTCGGTGGCTGGTACGGTGGTCGCCATCTCACGCACCATGCTTCGTGCTTGTGCTCTGGAGTGTCGTGAGCACAGCGTTGACCATCAGGGCGATGCCCATGAGCACGAGTGCCCACGCCATCGCCTGTGAGTTCTCCCCACGCCGCACGTGAGCCAGGATCGCGGTCGTCATCACATCGGTGTAGCCCTCGATGCCTCCGCCAACGATCGACACGGCACCGACCTCTGAGATGACGGCCCCGAAACCGGCGACGATCGCTACCACGACGCCACCGCGCGCCTCTCTCAGGACAGCGAGCCCCTCTTGCATCCGCGACGCGCCGAGCGCCTTCATCTGCATCCGCAGGTCTCTGGGCACGCCGGCGACAGAGGCCGCCGTGACCCCGATGATCAGCGGGGCCGAGAGAATCACCTGGGCGATGACCATCCCCTCCGGCGTGAACAACAGCCGCATGAAGCCCAGCGGCCCCGAGTTCGAGAGGGCCATGTACACGAACAGGCCGATCACGACGGGCGGGAAGCCCATGGCCGTGTTGACGAGCAGGATGATGACCCCGCGCCCGGCGTGGCGACTCATGCCCAGAGTGTAGCCGGCAGGTATGCCGAGGACTGCCGCGATTCCCACGGCGGAGCCCGAGACGAGCAAGGACAGCGTGATGACGTCCCACACCATCTCGTTGCCGCTTGTGAGGAGCTGGAAGGCGTCCGAGAACGCCTGTCTGTAGATGTCCATGCGGTTCCGTCTCGCTCAGATGAAGGGATACCCCCGGCCATTGCCGCAGCGGCCGGGGGTATCGTAGCTCACGTGGAGAGGCCTAGCTGTTACCAGGAGCCTTGATTCGGAACGAACAGGGCCTGGCCGTAGGTGGCTTCGCCGTACGTGCGGATGGCCTCTTGCGCCCGAGGCGAGCGAATCCACTGGCTGAGGTCCTGGCCGCCTTCCCAGTTGATCACTTGGGAGGTGGTTGCAGGGGCGAAGCTGGGATTAGGCTTCAGCTCGAGGACGCTGTACTGGTTGTAGTACAAGACGTCCTTCTCGTTCAGGATGGCGAGGTTTGGCAGGGTGGCCTTGTTGTTGAGCCACGTGGCGCGGTCGGAGAGCGTGTAGTAGCCGTTGTTGTTCGCGGCCGACAACGCCGCAGCCATCCCGGTCGTACCCGAGGCCAAGTACCATGGCTTCGGAGTCGTGGTCCCCGCTTCCCATTGCGGGTCGCCGATGGCCTTCCAGATCGCCAGCTCCTGCGTGTGGGTGCCCGAGGCGTCGTTGCGTGAGAAGAACGACGATTCGGTTGATGCCACCTTTCCGAAGGCGCTTGTAGCGGTCTCGTTGATCGCGAGACCGGCAGGATTGGCCGTGGGGCCAACCAAGACGTAGTCGTTGTACATGACCTTGTAGCGGGTCTTGCCCATGTACTTCATGGCAGCGTTGTTGTAGATGCCATTCATGAACTTGACTTCAAGCGAGGGGGCGTGAGTGAGCACGACGTCTGCATCGCCCAGGCCGCCGTTCGAGATCGATGCGCCGCTACCGACCCAGACGGGCAGGACGGCGTACTCCGGGCAGTCTTGCAGGAAGAGTGGCTCGAGTACCGTCCACAAGCCGGAATCGCGGGTCGACGTCGTCGACGACAGGCGGATCTGGTTCACGACTCCAGGATCGTTCTGAACCGTCAGTGACACGGTGCGCGAATTCACCGGCTTGACACCATTGAACAGCGTGCGCAGCGAGAACGTGCCCTTCAACTTCGGCGTGTACTTGACGCTGTATGCGCCGTTCTCGTCCAAGACGACGTCTTGTGGGGTGACGGACGACCAGTAGTCACGGCCCGGCTTCCTGATCTGGACGGTGACGGTCTTGCCAGCGTAGCCGGCCGGCATCGATCCCGAGATGGTGAACTCGGCCGCATCGGTCTGCGAGGTCGTGCTGAGCTGAATCGAGGGTGCAGGGTCGGGAACGCTGTCTACCGCGAGCAGAGCTTGGGACGAGTAGACGGTGCTCAAGCCCGCATAGCGTGTCCGGAAGTAGTGGACGCCCCTGGCCTGCGGGGTGAACTGCGTGCTGTACGCTCCGGAGCTACTCAGCTTTGCCGTCTGTACTGAGGTCCACGTAGAGGACTTAGGCTTCTTGACCTGAATGGTCACGGACTTGCCTGCGTAGCTCTTGGGCATCGAGCCGCTGATCGTTAGTGCCGCGGCCTCGTCCTGCTCTGACGTGCTGAGGTTGATCGACGGAGCAGGGTCGGCCTTGGCCGCGAGCTTCTTCGTGGACGAGTAGACGGTCTTCTTGCCCTTGTAGCGTGTGCGGAAGGCGAACGTGCCCACCTTGGTCGAGGTGTAGGCAACCTTGTACTTCGCGGTCTTGCTCAGCTTGACGGTCTTGACCGTCGACCACGAGGTCGCGCCGGGCTTCTTGACTTGTACCGTGACCTTCTTGCCCTTGTAGCTCTTGGGCATCGAGCCGCTGACCGTGACTTTGTTGCCCACGGTCAGTGACGAGGCGCTGAGCTTGATCGACGGCTTCGGCGTTGCCGCGAAAGCAGCGGTCGGCGCCAGCAGCGAGGCGACGATCACGGCGGTCAGTAGCACCGCGAGTGTTCGCCGTCCTCCTCTTTCGGTCATCAGGCGCATGGTTTCTCCTTTCCAATACGGGAGGCTGACGAGTTTCCTCGCCGACCCTTACGTCCCGGCTGCCATTGCGAGCGCCTCTCGCCTTAGGCGGTGCCGGGCTCGGAGCGAACGGGGCCGCTGCGGCGGCCCTTGGTTCTCAATGGTCCTATCACTTCACACGCACCATGCTTGCTGCCATTGCCTCCAGTGCCCCAAAGTCGACCGTTCCCGACAGCTCGCACAGGGTGCCTTCTTCGCTCAAGACGATCATCTTCGGTGAAGACGTGTCGGTCGGGTTCTCATGGACCACCTGCGCCCAGGGTGCGCAGCCCACGGGACGGTATCGACGGGGTCGATTCCGTACTGTCGGGCAAGGGGGCTTCCCTGCATGAACACGATGGCCTCGTTACCCTTGAGGAGGACGACGTTGCATACCAGCCCCGTTTCCGGTTCGAGTTCGATGACGTCAACGGTGTCGATCTCGAAGCCGTCCGGCCGATCAGTCGGATGCCCCGTGGCACCTTCTGATGAGACCGAGAAGCGCCCGACCTTCTCGGGCCACGGGCCTTCAGGGCCGGTTTCGGCACTGAGGGTGGCCTCAAGCGATGGCGCCGAAACGGGCGCCTTGGCCTTCTCGGTCGTGGGTCCTTCGAGGGGGCGACATCCACTGACCGTGGGCACAACGACGACTGCGATGGCTGCAATCGCGACCATGAGCGCAGCTGACCTGCCGATGTGGGGTCGAGACAAGATTCACCGATCTCCTCTGCCGGAAGGGGCGGCGGTGACGATATGCGGGGCATTCCGT
>CAVYQS010000017.1:0-106909 GCA_963770765.1 uncultured Actinomycetes bacterium
GGCGTCGTGAGGTACGGGGGGTTGCGCCCGAGCCGGGTGCGGAAGCTCGAGGCGAGCCGCTTCGAGCTACCTGGATTCTGCTCCGCGCGTCACGACCGCGCGCGTCGCTCGCTTGCTGCGGATCGCCGGTTCGCGCTCGAGCGCCTGGGCGACGGCGGCCTCGAGGATCGCTCGCTGGCATGGAGCACACGGACCGACCGAGGAGCGCTGCTGTACGGTTGCCGGGCGCTCATCGCAGACGTGGCAGGTCGGCGGCTCGTCACCCTCGCAGACGTACTCCGAGCGCCAGTGCGGAGCCCAGAGCGCCTCCGGGTCGATCAGGCCGAGTGCTACTGCGCGGCGGTAGCGCCGGTGGACATAATCGCGGGCGGGCGGACGCTTCCGAGGCTCACCGAGCACGCTGCCGTAGACGGGTTGGCCGGGGCGTCTGAGTGATATGCGCCACCTGTTGGCTGCTGCTCGGAGCGCTCCCTGGCTGCAACCCATGAGCTCGGCGATCTCGGCGACGGTGCGGCCCTCGGCCACAAGGCCGGCAACAGCGTCGACCTTCTCGGCGGTCCAGCGCTTCTCGGTTGGCCAGCTCATCGGTCTGACTCCCTCAGCTTGGCCTCAATCGCTTGCGCGATGTCGACCAGCAGGTAAGCGATCAGGCAGGCGAATCCCACGAGCAGAACGAATGTGATGAGGGCGGTCATCGGTGTGACTCCTTGATCTCGATGTTCGGTTGCCAGATCAGGCACGCGACCTCCTGGTGGTAGCACCTGCGCCACGCCGCGCACGAGCACTCTCTGACGAGCTCGCCGTCGCGCCGGTACACCATCGTTCGGTAGGTCGGTCGCTGAAGGGTCTGAGCGTCTTGCTTCGAGCTGGTGATCTCGAGCGCGATACCCTCGCCGGTCGCTCGGAGGACGCGGACGCGCTCCTGAGCGAGTGCGGTGAGAGCCTTGTCTCGGAGTGAGGCGCTCATCGCTTGGCCGCCTGCCGCTTGGCCGCTTCGATGAGCCGGCGGTCCGGGCCTTCCATGTGGACGACCTCGCAGACCTCGGCGAGACGGCTCGTGACCCGTTGTCCCAGGCGCTTGTCGAGATCGCGTAGTCGCAGGTTGCTCGTCACGATGAGCTGCGCGTCGGCCTCATACGCAAGGTTGACGAGGGTGTAGAGCTGTTCGACCGCCCATTCACTCGCCTTCTCGGCGCCCAGGTCATCGATCACCAGCAAGTCGCAATCGCCGAGCTCCTCGGGCGTCTGGGGTGCCGGCCCACCGTTGAACGATGCTCGAATCGCGGCCAACCACGACGAGCCGGTGATCCAGCGGCACTTGAGACCGGCTTCGATGCCGACCAGTGCGAGGCCGGCGGCGGTGTGAGTCTTCCCGACACCGACCGGACCCCAGAGATACAGGCCTTGCTCCGGGAATGGCAGCTCGGTGGAAGCTTCACGGAAACGGACCGGCACGACTCCGAGGCGCTCCTTGATCTCGGCTTCGTAGTCGTAGTCGCCTGCTGCGATGTAGTGGCGCTCCTGCTGCTTGTCCCGGAGTTGGCGGACCTCATCGAGAGGCCGCAATCGTCCTTGTCTCATCGATCGTCATCCTCCGATCTGATTCAGCAGTTCATCGCGTGTAGGTTCATTGGTAGGTTCACTGGTAGGTTCATTGGTAGGTTCATTGGTAGGTTCGGGTATCACTGTGCGACTAGTCGTGTCGCATGGTGCGACTACCCTAGTCGCGTCACGCGACTGGTCGTGTCGCCTCCTGCTACTAGTCGCGTCCTGCGACTGGTCGCGCTGTGCTACTAGTCGATAGCGGTTGCGGGTCTTCCCGTCGCGTGTGGTGGTTCGCGTGACGACGACGAATCCGCGGGCCTCGAGTTCAGCGACACAGCGAACCACCGTGGAGCGGTGAAGCCCGGTGATCCACGCCAACCTGGTGTATCCGGGGAAGGCCACGCCGTCTGCATCTGAGTGCTCGGCGAGGGCGAGTAGTACCAGCTTCTCGGAAGGTGTTCCGGGATACTGCCAACCGATTTCGTAGTGGGCGAAAGTCACGTTTCACGACCTCCATCGCCCCCGGTCTCGACGGCTGTCGCCGTCTGCATGGTCGGGCACTCACGGCAGTCGTCACGGCAGCCCTCGCAGTGATTGCGGAGGCGCGTGACGGGTCGATCGGCGTCGGAGGCGGTATCACTCGTCGTCATCGCTGGCCTCCTCAACAACGGTGTAGGACAACCCCAGGCGGTCCAGGAGCGCCGGCACGACCACGTATCCACCTGAGAGCGGCCACGAGTCACGCTCGGCGGTCCGGTACGCGGTACTGCGGGTGAGCCCGAAGAGCTCGCCCACGGGCGCCACACGCTCGAACACGTGAAGTCGCCGGCCCAGCACCGCGATAGTCGGCGCACTCACGGCTCATCCACCTCATCCATGAGCGACATCGGATCACCCTCAAAGCCGAGCGCGTCCGCGAGCCTGCGTAGCGCGTCAGCGCCGAGTCTGCGTGTCCCGTTCGTCGCCTCGATCACGCTCGTCTGATTCAGATCCGCGCGACGCGCGAGTGCGGACTTGCTCGGAGCCTCCGGGTGAGCTCTTCGCTCGAGCTCTAGTCGAATCACTGCCATCACCGTCCTTCAGTCGTTGACTTCTCAAATCTCTTGGAGTTATAGTGACAACACGCAATACGAACGGAGGTACGCATTCCTATGACGCCCAATACAGACACTCATTGGCCCGTACGCGTCTGGCCCCCTATCGAGCTCCCTCGGTTGAGGGTTGCGATCAGAGAGGCAGTGCCTGGGAAGAACGACGACCTGCGTTTCCGGGCGACCAAGAGGCGCGCGACCGGCTCCGTCTGGCTCGCAAGTGGTGAGGGGCTGACGTATGCGGGCTGGCACTACGCTCCCCCGCCGGCTGGCCTGATCAGTGGGGCACTCTATGAGGTCGACCTCGAGAGTCTGGAATCCATCGCGCGATTCGTGAGCACCTACGGAGAACCCCTATCCCCCGGCGATGAACCTACGTTCGCAATGCGCGAGGTTGACGCGGAGGTGTATCGCCGCACGATTCGCCGGCTCCGGGATCTCGTCAGTCTGTGGACGGCCAACCTCGAAGACGGCGAGGGCGAGGCTCTGCTCGAGTTCGATGATCTGCTGGCAGATTGGGAGTCCGACTGGCCCAAGCCCGCGGACAGGTTCGCGGCCGTGAACGACTTCGGCGCCTATCTCAGCGCGGGGTTGACCGAGTACGCCCCGCGTGTGGGCGTGGGCGCCGTCTTCGAGGACGTTGTATCGCTGTACGCCGCGATCTGTGCGCAGATATTCAACGACGTTGGCGATGAGAGCCGCTCTTGGCGGCGGTGTCAGTCTCCGTCGTGCAATCGCCCGTTCCGTCGCAAGTGGCAGACGGATTCCGCCAAGTACTGCAAGAAGGCGTGCGCCCAGCGTGAGGCTTCTCGCGCCCTACGTGCACGCAAACGACTTGCGAAAGGAGGTGATGAACAATGACACGCAAGAGAGTGGCAACCGGTGTCTACAAGAGTTCGCCCGGCGTCTATCTGCTCGAGGTGCCTGTCGGCAAGGATCCGACTACAGGGAAGTACCGCCCCTATACCGAGACCTTCCACGGCACCAAAGACGACGCGGTGGCACGCCGAGCCGAGCTCGTGGTCCAGAAGTCGAAGGGTAGGCTTGTCAGGCGTACCAGCCCGCTCACATTCGGCGAGTACCTGACTCAGTACATGGCCAAGCGCAAGCGAGGGCTCGCGGACCGAACCGCGGAGCGGTATGACTCGCTGGCGAGAACGTCTCTTACTCCCGCCCTTGGCTCAGTACCACTCGCCAAGCTGACCGAGGCCCATATCGAAGCGTTCCTGGCGGGATGCGACGACGAAGCATCGACACGCAACAAGGGCAAGAAGGTCGCCGCCAAGACGGTTCACAATCGCTTCCTGCTGCTTCGCATGGTGCTCGACGCTGCATGGGAAGACGGACTGATCCCGGCCAACCCTGCACGCAAGAGCAGGATTCGGGAGCAGCTTCCGAAGGTGAGCCGCTATGAGGGCCGCACACTCAGTCTCGATGAGGCGAAGGTGCTGCAAGCCCACGCGGACGGCACAGAGCTCGAGCTGATCGTCTATCTGGCGACACACACCGGCGCCCGGCTCGGAGAGATCCTCGCGCTACGTCGACAAGATGTCCGACTCGACCAAGGCACCGTCCTGATCCGGCAGACGCTCGTTGAGCACCTGCGCAAGAAGGACGGGCCGCAGTGGTGGGACTTTAAGGAGCCGAAGTCGAAGTCCAGCCGGCGCGACGTCGACGTGGACGCCGAGACCGCTGAGAGGCTCAGAGAGCATCTGAGAGGCCCGCACGTCCAGCTTCTCGGCCTGGACCTGCTCTTCACGCATGGCCGCGGCTACAAGAGCGCTGCTGCCGGGGAGCCCTACCGCCCGACCAGCATATCGAGAGCGTTTCGCAGGATCGCAACGGACGCTGGCTTCCCTACCCTACGATTCCACGACCTGCGGCACCATCACGCCACGGTACTGCGCGACCAAGGTTGGTCGGAGCGCGACATCGGGGAGCGTCTCGGGCACAGCGATGCGGCAACAACATCGCGGCTCTATGGTCACACACCGGACGGTCGCAAGCGCCAGATCGCGGAGGCATACGGGGACGCCTACGAAGGCAAGAGAGCGGTCGTCTAGCAGACCATTCCCGACTAATTCCCGACTAGATGTGCAGGAGGGCAGGTGAGCGAAATCAGGCACAGTCCCATAAACGCAGGTAGAGCCCGGCGTTGTCGCCGAGCCCTACGAGATTCCGATGGTGGAGCCTAGGGGGATCGAACCCCTGACCTCCTGGCTGCCAGCCAGGCGCTCTCCCAGCTGAGCTAAGGCCCCACGTCTGGGTGCCGCGTGGGCGGCAAGCGGTAATCTACCAAGCGGGTGATTGCGGGTCAATACCTCCTGTGGTCCTCGTTGCCCGCGCTGAAGCCCGCGCCCAGCTGCAGGATCACTCGAACATCCGCGCAGGGTGATGCTCGTCTTCCATCACAGGTGCCGGCATCCCCTGCACCGCAGGCTCGAACGTGACGTGCTCGTCCTCCGGGGCCATCGCCGCGACCGCTTCGCTTGTGATCATCCCGCCCATCATCAGGCCCGCTCCGGCCACTTCACGAAGCGGCGCCGAGCCGGCAGCCCACCAGCCGAAGACGCCGCCGAACGCGGTCTCTGTGACGAGTATCAGAGCAACGCGAGACGGCGACATCCGTCGCTGGGCCCATGTTTGGACGCCGAAGGCCACAGCAGACGCGAAGACTCCTGTCGTGACGATGGCGAGCCACACGCGTCCGTCGTCCGGAATGCCAGCAGACTCAACCGCAGCGGAGAACCCGCCGCAGACGACGGCGGCGACCGTGAGTTGGATGACGGTGAGCGCGCCGGTGTCATGCCGTTCGTCCGTGGACCCCAGAACGATGATATGCGCTGCGTAGGCGAAGGCGCACGCCACGACAAGCCAGTCGCCGAACACCAACCGGCCCGAGATCCCGCTTCCGGCCAGCACCCACAGGCCCCCCAGTGCGATGACCGCCCCAAGGATCGTGGCCTTCCTCGGCACACGGCGAAGGATGACTGCCTGCATGAGCGGAGTGAGCACCACATAGAGCCCCGTGATGAACGCGGCGCGGGCCGGCGACGTCGCACGCGGACCGTCGAGTCCCCACGTCTGCAGGATGTAGCCGGCGGTGAGCAGCGATCCGGCGATCACACCCATCTTGAGGTTGGCGCGGTCGATCCTCTTCAGCGCCCGCGGGAACAACAGGGTGAACGCGAGCGCAGCGACGGCGAACCTCCAGGAGAGGAAGGCGTACATCGGGTAGATCTCGATGGCTTGGTCGACGACGACGAACGCAGCGCCCCATACGGCAGCGACGCCCAGCAGGGCCGCAGGTATGCCGAAGCGCTCGGCACGGCTCTTCACGGGGCGGCTACTCGCCTTCGGATGCGGGCTTCGCATCTGCCGAGTCCGGCCCCGACCCCATCGACGCCCTGCCCTCGACATCTGCGGGCAGCGCGACCCGCGGAGCGTCACCCCACAGCTTCTCGAGCCGGTAGAAGTCACGCTCCTGGGGCTGGAAGACATGCACCACCAGGTCACCGAAGTCGAGCAGCACCCACGTTCCTTCCGAGACACCCTCGCGCCCGATCGGCTTGAGGCCCGCCTCTTCTCGCAGCCGTTCCTCGACCTCATCGGCGATCGCGCGCACCTGGATGGGGGTCTTTCCCGTCGCGATCACGAAGTAGTCGGTCACGACCAGCAGATCGGCCACTTCGATCGCCATGATCTCGGTCGCCTTCTTCTCGTCGGCGGCACGCGCTGCGATCAGCGCCCAGTCTCTCACAAAGCTCACGGAGTCCCCTTCTCTGCATCGGCCGGAGACGTGTAGTCCTTGCCGATGATCACTATGACGTCGGCCACCTCGGCGGTAGACGGCTCGATACTCACCTCGCCCACCCCCAGGGCGCTCTGTATCGCCTCGCCGGAGGCCGCATCTCCCTGGCGGACGACGATCTTGGTGGTCGTGTAGTCGAAGTTGTCGGCGTTCTTCGTGTCCACGACCCTGAACCCGGAGCGGATGAGCACCTGTGCAGCCTCGCCCGCGATGCCCGGCGCACCTGCACCGTTGTAGACGATCACCCGAACCGCGCCCTCCTTGGCGGTCGCGTCGATGCCCCACCACGACTTCAGCAGATCAGCGATCTCCTCGCGCTGAGGTTCGAAGTACGTCTGGTCCCCCAGCTTGAGCGGCTTGACCGGCATCGGCACGAGCGCCACGTTCTTCTGGTCGATCCCCTTCAGGGTGTTCACGAGCTCGATCATCTCAGTCTCACTCAGGTTGCTCGCGAGCGAAGCGCCCGGGATGCCTGCGACCATCTGCTCGGTGAGAGCGTCCGCGTACACCTGCTTGGGTACGACGATGTAGCTCTCGAACGGGACCGTCATGTAGTTCGTCACCGCAGAGAGTGCGACATCGGTGCCGAGTGTGTACGCCTCACCGATTCGCTCGAATCCCTGCCCCGGGACGTCCACGAAGGCGCCATCGGGTATCGCGATCCCGAAGACCTGCTTGTCCTTGGCATCGACACGCATGGCCAAGAAGCCCGCGGCGCGGCCATCCTCGACGCCGATCACGAGCAGGTTCTCCTTAGCGCGCTCCGTCTGCGCTGCGGGAGTGGCAGCGCGCTCTGCGCTACGCTGGGCGCTCCATCTGGCCACGGTGTTGACGGTGGTGACCACGAGCAGCACGGCGATCGCTCCAAGCGCGAGCACCCCCACGGCGTACGCCACCACGAAGACGCCCTTGCGCACTCCGCGCCCGAGTCGATCGAACGCCGAGGCGACCGTGTGCTGGCGCTGCGCCTGCTTGGCGTGCTTGGCCGACTTGGAGCCGCGTCGGCTCTGGCGATATCCGGACGGTGCTTCGGGAGCCATCGGGGCCTTGTATCGTCGCGGCCGCTGTTCACTCACAGGCGCCACCTCGCGACACAGGCGTTCCAGACCCGCACCGTCTGCGGGTGGATGGGCTTGCCGGCGTCTATGAGATGCCGCAGGGAACGCTGGTACGCTCGCGCGAACAGCTCGCCCAAGGGAATCGCACCCACTGCGTCTCTCAGCTCACCAACGCCCTCAAAACCACGTTCGGGCTCGATCATGTCGGCCACGAAGACGACGATATCCAGGTCTGACATGTCCTCAGCACCGAGCGTGTGCCTCTCGACGGCCGAGATGACATCGTGGGGCAGGTCGTCGAACGCCTCCGATATCGCGGCGGCTCCCGTGAGGGCGTGCAGGAGATACGGTCTCTGACGCTCCACCGCGTCGACCGATACCCCCATCACTTCCGCCGATGCCAGCAGCCGGTCGGGTCCGATCTCGCGGTCCCAATCGTGCAAGAGCCCCGCAAGCCGGGCAAGGGCGGTGTCGAGCCCGTAGGTCGCCGCCATCGACTCCGCTGTCTCGGCGACCCGTACGCTGTGTGCGAACGACGCTTCGCTCAGCCGGGCAGCAAGACGGCGCGCGGCCAGATCGTAGTCGGGCGTGGTCACTGTGCGGCCTCGCGGTACAGCCCGTGCTTCTCGACGTAGGCCACGACCGGCTCGGGAGTCAGGTACCGTATCGGGCGCCGCTCGGCGACCCGGCGACGAAGGTCCGTCGACGAGATCGCGAGCGAGGGCACCTCGATGTAGTCGATCCGGAATCCGGAGGCGATCTCCTCGTGTTGGGCTCGCGCCTCCTCGAGATCGTAGCCGGGACGGGTCGCTGCGATGAACGTCGCGAGATCGGCGACCTTGTCGGCGTCCTTCCAGCCCACGATCTCCCACACGGCGTCGGCACCGGTGATGAAGAACAGTTCGGCCGAGGGACCGTGCAACTCCCTGAGAGCAGAGAGCGTGTCGACGGTGTAGGTCAGTCCCGGCCGGTCGACCTCCATGCGGCTCACATCGAAATCGGGATTCGCGGTGGTTGCGAGCACCGTCATCAGATAGCGATGCTCCGCCCCCGTGACGACCGAGGAGACCTTCGCCGCGGGCGTGCCGGTGGGCATGAAGATGACCCTATCGAGGTTGAACTGGACAAGGGCCTCCTCGGCGGTCACGAGGTGCCCGAAGTGGATGGGATCGAACGTCCCGCCCATGATTCCCAGTCGTGTGCCGCGAATCACCCTCGGATCTGCCCGTCTCCCATCAGCATGAACTTGGTCGACGTCAGCGCCGACAAGCCCATGGGCCCGCGAGCGTGCAGCTTCTGGGTCGAGATACCGATCTCAGCGCCAAGACCGAACTCTCCCCCGTCGGTGAAGCGCGTGGACGCGTTCACGTACACGGCGGCCGCATCGACCTCCTGCAGGAACCGCCGAGCGGCGGCGTAGTCGCTCGTCACGATGGCCTCTGAGTGCTTCGTACCGTACGTGTTGATGTGCCCGATGGCCTCCGAAAGGCCGGATACCACCTTCACCGACATCTTCAGTTCGTGGTACTCGGTGCCCCAGTCGGCTTCGGTGGCAGCCTCTATGCGCATGACGGCTCCCAGCGAGCGCGTCTTGTCGTCCGCGTAGAGCGTCACGCCTGCCTCCTCGAGCTCCTTCAGGATCGGAGGGAGCATGCGCTCGTAGACCGCTTCATCGCACAGCAGCGACTCGGCCGCATTGCACACACTGGGCCTTTGGCACTTGGCATTGACGACGATACTGCGAGCCATGTCGGCGTCGGCGGTCTCATGGATGTAGACGTGGCAGTTGCCGATGCCCGTCTCGATCACGGGCACCTTGGCGTTCTCGACCACGCTGCGGATCAGACCGGCACCGCCTCGGGGAATCAGCACGTCGATGTAGCCGTGCAGCCCCATCAGCTCCTCGGCAGCGGCGTGATCGGTCGACTCGATGGACTGGATACAGCCCTCAGGCATGCCGGAACCTGCGGCCGCGGTGGCGAGAACCCGCGTCAAGGCGAGATTGCTCTTGTGCGCGAGCGAACCACCACGCAGTATCACCGCGTTGCCGGTCTTCAGACACAGGCCCGCCGCGTCTGCGGTGACGTTGGGTCGCGCCTCGTAGATCATCCCGACCACTCCCAGAGGCACGCGAACCTGGCGCAGTTCGATACCGTTGGGCAGCGTGGAGCCCTCGATGACCTCGCCTATGGGGTCGGGCAGGAGTGACAGCGCCCGAAGCGCCTCGGACATCGACTTGAGCCTGGCCGGGGTGAGTTCGAGCCGGTCGAGCAGCCCCTCTCCGGTCCCTTGCGCTCGAGCCGCGTCGATATCGGCCTGATTGGCGGCGAGGATCTCGTCCTGCTGCGTCATCAGAGCGTGGGCCATGACGAGCAGAGCGCGATTGCGTTGCTCGGTCGATGTGACGGCCAGCGCGGTCGCCGCCTCACGAGCACGCTCAGCGAGGTGAAGTACCTCCGACATCAAACGCTCCTTCCGGACTACCGACCGACAACCGCATCCCTAGAGGATCACGAGCCGGTCCCGATGGACCACTTCCTTGCCAGCAAGATGCGGATACTCGACTGCTATGGCAGGCGTCTTCATGCCTTTGACGAGGCTGAGGTCACGTGCGGAGATCTCGCTCATTCCGCGCCCGACCACGGCTCCGTCGCGGTCTGCCAATACTACCGCATCGCCTGCCGCGAACTCCCCGCTCACCGATACGACACCGGCGGGCAGCAACGACGTCTGGCGCTCGAGCAATGCACGCTTGGCACCGGCGTCGATGACGATCTCCCCGGCAGGGTTGCGCCCGAGTGCGATCCACAGCTTGCGGGCCCCCAACGAGCCTTCTCCCGGCTCGAAGACCGTCCCGCACGCGCGACCCGCCACCGCATCGACCACGACGTTGTCACGGCCACCATCGCACACCACCATCGGGATGCCCGCCTTCATCAGAACGCGCGCCGCCTCGATCTTGGTCGCCATGCCGCCGCTGCCGTTCTCGGACCCCGCACCACCGGCGGCGGCCACGAGGTCGTCGGTGAGCTCGTCAACGTGTTCGAGCAGACGTGCTTCGGCACTGATGCGGGGGTCGGCGTCGTAGAGCCCTGCTATGTCCGAGAGGAGCACGACCAGACGGGCGCCGACCATCGTCGCGACCAGAGCCGCAAGCGAGTCGTTGTCGCCGAAGCGGATCTCGTCGACGGCCACGGTGTCGTTCTCGTTCACGACGGGAACCGCGCCCAACTCCAGCAGGCGCTCGAAGGTGTCTCGCGCGTGTAGGTAGGCCTCCCGGTGGCCGGTGTCGTGCCGAGTGAGGAGCACCTGGCCCACGGTGACGCCCCTCTCGGCGAACAAGGAGGCGTACGTCTCCACCAGGGCGACCTGTCCCACCGATGCCGCTGCCTGCAGGGAGGGCATGTCGGTCGGTCGAGTGTCGAAACCAAGACGCTCGAGACCCGCCGCGATCGCTCCCGATGTCACGATGAGGGGTTCGTCTCCGGCTCGACGCACCTCGCAGACCTGGTCGACGATCGACGCGACGATCCCACGGTCGATACCCTCGCCGAGGGGCGCGATCGTCGACGAACCGATCTTGATCACGACTCGCCTGGTGCTCACTCTTCCTCCAAGAACGGCTCATCCTCGATATACGGGACCTCAGCATCATCGGCAAGACCGGCATCGAACTCGAACGCACGGCCCAGAATCCGGACCTCATCACCATCGCGGGCCCCGGCATCGATCAGTGCCTTCTCGACACCCGCCTTCACCAGCCGTCGCTGGAGGAACGCGAGTGCCTCCTCGTTGTCCCACTCAGTCTGTATGACCATCCGCTCGATGCCCTTGCCATCGACACGGAACACACCGCCACCCATGTTCACCACGGTGAACTCGCGATCACGGCGCTTGTCGTGTTGCCAGACCTGTTCGAAGCCCTCGGCTTCGGCGGCGGAGGCGGTCCTGAGATCATAGACCCGCTCGGCGACCCACCTGACCATCGGGTCGATGCCCTCGCCTGTCACGGCCGAGACCGCGAAGTACGCCAAGCCGTCCGACTCAGCCCGCGCGCGCAGCCGCGCATCGGCCTCTTCGACTCCGACCACGTCGGCCTTGTTCCCGACGATCACCCGGGGTCGGACCGCGAGTTCGCGTGCGTGCAGTTCGAGCTCGCGGTTGATGATCTCGTAGTCGCTGATGACGTCGCGTTGCTCGTAGCTCCCGGTGAGATCGACGACGTGGATGATGAGCGCACTGCGCTCGATGTGGCGCAGGAACTCGTGACCGAGGCCCTTGCCCTCGTGGGCACCCTCGATCAGACCGGGGACATCAGCGACGACGAAGCTTCTGCCGCCGGCTTTGACCACCCCGAGATTGGGGACGAGCGTCGTGAACGGGTAGTCCGCGACCTTGGGCCGAGCGGCGCTGATACGAGCGATCAGCGAGGACTTGCCCACGCTGGGCATGCCCACGAGCGCGGCATCCGCGAGAAGCTTCATCTCGAGCTCGATCCACCGCTCCTCGGCGGGCTCACCCAGTTCCGCAAAGGAGGGTGCGCGCTTCGTGGGGGTGACGAAGTGGATGTTTCCTCGGCCTCCGTGACCGCCCTGCGCCACGACAGCACGCTGCCCCGGGCGGCACAGATCGCCGAAGACCTCGCCGGTCTCCGCGTCCCTGATCACGGTGCCGAGAGGCACCCTGAGCACGAGATCGTCGCCACGAGCCCCGTGGCGTATCGCGCCCTTACCATGAACGCCTTTGGGGGCTTTGAAGTGGCGCTTGTAGCGGTAGTCCATCAGCGAAGAGATGGACGGATCGGCTTCAAGCACGACGTTACCGCCACGACCGCCGTCTCCGCCGTCGGGACCGCCCTTCGGCACGTGCGCCTCACGCCTGAACGACATGCAGCCGGCGCCGCCGTCTCCCGCCTTGACGTGGATCTTGACCTCGTCGATGAACACTTGGGTCTCACGGTCCTTCCCGGGGCGCTACGCGCCCATGATATGCGAACGAGCCCCCCGCCGGGTGAATCGGCAGAGGGCTCGACAGTCGCGAAATGCGTCGTCCGTGTAGCCTCTTAGGCCTCGAACGGTCGAACGTGTACGCGGCGCTTCAGACCCTTCGTGAACTCGACGACGCCGTCGCGAAGCGCGAACAGCGTGTCGTCACCACCGCGACCGACACCCTCACCTGGGTGGATGTGGGTACCGCGCTGGCGCACGATGATCGTGCCGGTGCCAACGCTCTCGCCGGCGAAACGCTTCACGCCGAGTCGCTTGGCCCGTGAGTCGCGGCCGTTCTTGGTTGAGCCAAGACCCTTTTTGTGTGCCATCTGAGGATCCCTGCCTTACTCGTTCTCAGCGGTCTCAGCCACAGCGGGCTCTTCGACCTTCTCGGCGGCCTTCTTCTTGGGAGCGGCCTTCTTCTTGGGAGCACCGGCTGCGACGTCTGTGATGCGGACGCGCGTCAGATTCTGGCGGTGACCCTTGAGGCGCTTGTAGCCCTTGCGCTTCTTGAACTTGAAGATGATCGCCTTGTCGCCCTTGAAATGCTCGACGACTTCGGCGGTGACCGAAGCCGAAGCGAGCAGCGTCGGGTCCGTGACGATCTCACCCTCGTCTGCGAGGAAGAGCACGTCGAACTTCACGCTCTCTCCGACAGGGGCGTCGAGCTTCTCTACGGTGACCACGTCACCTGCAGCGACCTTCAGCTGCTTACCACCGGTAGCAACGATTGCGTACATCGGGAACCTTTCATCGCTTCGTAAACGCGCGAGGAGATATGCTAACAGGGCTGCCGAGAGGCGTCAACGCACGACTCAAACGACAACGCACCCGGGCGTATCCATACCCGGCCGGCTGGATCAGGGTGAGCTATCCACCGAACGGTTTGCGGCCGAACAGCCCCGTACGCCCTTCGATCAGTACACGGACCTCTGTCGGGCCCGCCGACTCCTCCGGCACGATGGTGACCTGGATCCCGGTCTCGGCCTTCAGGCTCGCGGCGACGTTGAGCCCCGGCTCCGTGACGAGCGCGAATGTCTCGGGATTGAGTCCGAACAGGTACGCGTCGCTCTTGCCGGAGCGAAGCAGTTCACGCATCCGCCGCTCAACCGAGATTCGGCGCGTCTGACGCGAGACCACGCGCCCCTCGCCCCCACAGCACGGACACGGCTCTGTGAGGACGCCGTAGAGCCCATCGGTGACGTTCTTGCGCGTTATCTCCACCAGTCCGAGGCGCGAGATGTCGCTCATCCGCGTCTTGGTCCGATCCTGCTCGAGGGCCTCCGATAGCCGCTGCAGTACGAGAGCGCGGCTCGCAGACTCCTCCATGTCGATGAAGTCGATCACGATGATGCCGCCGATGTCGCGAAGTCGAAGCTGGCGAACGGACTCCTCTGCCGCCTCGAGGTTGGTCTTCAGGATGGTCTCTTCGAGGCTGCGTTTGCCCACGAACTTCCCGGTGTTCACGTCGATGGCGGTCAGCGCCTCGGTCTTGTCGATCGTGAGATAGCCGCCACTGGACAGCGGGACCGTGCGTCGCAGCGCCGACTCGATGGTGTCTTGGACTCCGTATGCCTCGATCAGCGGGGTGCGCTCCTTGTAGAGCTGAACACGACGCACGAGCTGAGGGGACGTCTTCTTGAGGAAGGAGATCACCTTCTCGTAGGTGGGTCGATCCTCGACCTGGAGGCGGCGGAACTCCTCAGAGAACACGTCACGCACGAAGCGCAGCGCGAGATCCATCTCGGTGTAGATGACCTCCGGCGCGAGCGCCTCGGTCGACTGGTGGCTCACGCGCTTCCAAAGGCGTAGGAGGAACTCCAGGTCGCTCATGAGGTCACGCGGTGAGGCGCCCTGCGCGACGGTGCGGACTATCACGCCCACACCGCTGGGTACCGCGGCGTCGATGATCTCGTGCAGGCGGTCACGCTCGTCGTCGGGCAGCTTCTTGGAGACCCCGACGAAGTTCGAGAAGGGCATGAGCACGAGGAACCGTCCCGGGAGGGTGATCTCTGTCGTGACCCGAGCGCCTTTGGTTCCCATGGCGTCCTTCACGACCTGCACCATCACCTGCTGGCCCGGCTTGAGGAGCTGCTGGATGTCGCGTCGCGGCAGGTCCTCCATGCCCTCGGGCGAGACGACTTCGTCCACGTACAGAAACGCGTTCTTCTCCAGGCCGATGTCGACGAATGCCGCCTGCATACCGGGCAGCACGTCGCTCACCTTGCCGAGGTAGACGTTCCCGACAACGCTTCGTTTGGGTCGTTCGATATAGAGTTCGACGAGCTCCCGGTCCTCGAGCAGAGCCACCCGAGTCTCGTTGGTGTCGTGCGAGATCAGCATCTCGCGGGCCTTCTCGGCCACTGGTCCTCCCCCGTCACATGGGACGCGACCAGACCCCCTCATCGGATTCGATGAGCGTGTCGCGTCGTGTCGTGCGCACGGCGGACGCGGTCAGGCCGACGCTGACGAGAGATTCCCGAATGAGTGCCTCTGGGCGAAGGGACCCCTGGGGGCCCATGCGGACGGTGAGTTCGATCGCGACTCCTCCGTCCCTGTCACTGACACGCGCATCTTCCGGGATGCTGTGCGCCAGATCGAAAACCTTGTGTTTGCCCTTGTGCACGATCGCGAACTGCCCGCCAGCCATCACCTGCGCGAGTGCCGCGTGCGTCTTCTGAGTATCGATCTCCTCTCCATCGACTTCGATACAGTATCGCGCAATCGTCAAGGCAGCGGTGAGCGAAGGTTCGTTTCCGGCGATATACCGCGTCTCCACCGGCGAAAGATCCACGGGTGCTGCCGCGCACAACGCTCCCAGCGCCTCCTGCGCGTCAGTGTAGCGCGTCAGCCAGATGTCGTAGTACTCGTGATCGCCGCCGGTTCCCACGGGAAGCGCGGGACCGAACGCGGCCTTCAGATGCGGATGGAACCCTTGTGTGATCGCGTAGGGCATCTCCGCCCTCCTGATGATGCGCTCGAGCGCGTGAACGACCTCCAGGTGCGACAGCCATCTCAGCCGACCCGTCTTGCCGTAGCACACGCGCAACCTGAACTCGCCCGGGGTCATCGGCGCTCACGTCCCCCGAGAACGATCTCCACGCCCAGGTCGTCACACACGTCGCAGCCGGTGCATCCGCCGAAGCTGCAGTCGGGCGTTGTCTTGCCAAGAAGTGCGCGGTCCCGTTCGCGCTCGAGGTAGCGGCGGGACACCCCGGCCGAGAGATGCTCCCAGGGCAGCACCTCGGCGGTGTCGCGCGTGCGATTCGCGATGGCCTCGGGGTCGACCGACTCGGCCTCGAACGCCGCCAGCCAGGTGGACAGCCGGAACGACTCGGTCCAGGCGTCGAACCTGGCGCCCGATCTCCAGGCGGTCTCGATGACGCGTGAGACCTCGCGCCCGCCCCGCGCCATCACCCCCTCGAGGAACGACACGTCGGCATCGTGCCAGTGCAGGTCGACTCCCTTTCGTGGCATCGCCTCTCGCAACACGCCTTGCTTCCGGCGCACCTCTTCAAGGCGGACTTGAGGCTCCCACTGGAACGGCGTGTTGGCCTTGGGCACGAAGGTCGACACGCTCACACCGATCTTCAAGCCCCCGCGCTGAGCCGGTGGCGTCGCCTCGCGAGCAGCCACCAGCACCTTGTTGACGAGGTCGCCGATCCCCTTGATGTCATCGTCGGTCTCGGTGGGCAGCCCGATCATGAAGTAGAGCTTCACCCTGCGCCAACCGGCCTCGAACGCGAACCGCACCGTGTCGAGGAGGTCTTGCTCGGTGACGTTCTTGTTGATCACGTCGCGCATACGTTGCGTTCCGGCTTCGGGCGCGAAGGTGAGACCGCTCTTCTTCCCGCTGGAGATCAGCCGTGCCATGTCCACCGAGAAGGCGTCGACACGGAGACTGGGAAGCGAGACCGAGGTCCCCGTTCCCGCAAGCCTGCCCTGGAGCCTTCTGAGGACCTCCTCGAGCTGGCTGTGGTCTGCGGTGGACAGCGAGGTCAGCGAGGCCTCGTCGTGGCCGGTACACGCGAGCCCGGAGAGCACGTCGCGGACGATGTCGTCGGCGCGCCGCTCGCGCACCGGTCGGTAGACCATCCCAGCTTGGCAGAAGCGGCAGCCGCGCGTGCACCCGCGCAGGACCTCCACGGCGAACCGGTCGTGGACCACGTCCATGTAGGGAACGACCGGCGACACCGGGGGCGGGCAGGACGAGAGATCCGCCAGCACACGCTTGACCACGTGGGCAGGTGCGCCATCCCGAGAGACCACACCCTCGAACGGGCCGCCCTCCTTCTGCACCATGTCGTAGAAGCAGGGCACGTAGACCCCTGGCACGGCCGAGATTCTGCGGAGCGTCTCGAGCCTGTCCGCGCCGTCGGCCTTGGCCTGCCTGTGGGCCTCGACGATCTCGACGACCGCCTCTTCACCCTCACCTATCAGAATCGCGTCGAAGAACTCAGCGAACGGCTCTGGATTGTAGACGCACGGGCCGCCGCCCACTACGAGTGGATGGGAGTTGTCGCGGTCTGCCGATCGGACCGGCAGGTTCGCGAGATCGAGCGCCTCGAGGATGTTCGTGTAGCTGAGTTCGTACGGAACCGTGATGCCGAAGAGGTCGAACGTCTCGATCGGCGCGCAGCTCTCCAGTGAGAACAGCGGGATCGAACGCTCGCGCATGAGTCCGATGAGGTCCGTCCACGGCAGATACGCTCTTTCCGCCGCGACATCGGGAAGTGCGTTGAGGCGCTCGTACAAGATGCCGATCGCCTGGTTCGCTTGGCCGATCTCGTACGTGTCGGGATAGAGCAGCGCCGCTCGATACGAGGCTTCGGGGTCGTGGGAAGCGCCCCACTCCCGATCGAGATAGCGGGCGGGGCGCTCGGTCCGATCAAGAAGAGGTTCGATCAGCGGCCACAGATCGGCTCGCGTCACAGCCGCTCCTCTTCGCTCTCGAGCTCGTAGACGGCCTCGACCGGAGGCAGCGCGGCATCGCCGAGGCTGCCTTCAGCGGGCTCCTGCACCCAGGCGTGCGCCGGGATGGGTGGCTCGCGGTCCTTGCGGCTGCGGCGTGACACCGCCGCCTCCACCGCCTTGTCCCGCGCCTGCTTGATCTTCTCGGCAAGACCTCGAACGTCACCGTCCTGCTCGAAGTACTCGAGTGCGGCGTAGCCCATCGCGATCGTTCCCGAGTACCCGATGCCCGCCTTGATCGCCCACCCGAAACCGGGCACGAAGGCAAGCGCCTGACGAGCCACGGTCCGCATCACGAAGGCTCCGCCCACAACGGCGGCAAGCTCCTTGATCCGCTCCGCGCCAAGAGGCTGGCCGTACGCAGCGGCGATCTGGAGCAGCATCTTGGACTGATTGGCGGTCATGAGCGGCATGTCGGCACCCGGAATCACCATCACGCCGCCGATCACACCGTTCTGAAACGCCGTGCTCTTGATGGACTCCTCGGCGACCGCACGCCGGACGAAGGGGAAGTTGGCCGCGAGCGCGAGGCGCTTGCCCCCCACCCGGTCTCCCAGCCACCTGCCGAGCAGATCCACGACCTCGTCGGCGTCCTCACCGGCGATCGTGTCGAGGAACGGATGGCCAAGGCGGTGCGACGTGACGCTTCTGTCGGCGTCGAACACCAGAACCGCCGTGGGCACGAAGCGCTCCCGAGCGCGCGCCAGCGTGGGGGCGAGCGTCGTCGTCGGGCCGGCCAGCGCGATGACCGCGTCGGTCATATCCTCGACGACCATCACGTCACCCGGCAGAACCGGCTCGACATGAAGCCTGGCGGTGCTCATCTGCGGACGCAGCGCCTGCTTGAGCGCCTCCACGCCCTCCTCGGGCGCCTCGGCATCGATGAAGACGGCGATGCGCAGGGGCTTCTCACGCTCCTCGCGGAGCCTGGCACCGGAAGTGACGATATCTCGGATGTCGAGTGGCAAAGCCATGCAGGCTCCTTAGACGTACCGACGAGTCCAGACGGACAGGAGCATACCCGTCGCCGCCATGTTGGTGACCATGAACGACGAACCGAAGCTCATGAAGGGAAGCGGGATACCCGTGATGGGCATGAGTCCGATCGTCATCCCGACGTTCTCGAGGATCTGAAACGTCCACATCGAGATGATGCCGACGACGATCAGGGAACCGAACAGATCCCGAGACTGTGCTGATATCTCAAGAGATGTCACCAACAGCGCGAGGTACAGGCCCAGGAGGATCACCGCGCCCAGGAAGCCGAGCTCCTCTCCCAACACACTGAAGATGAAGTCGGTATGCCGCTCGGGCAGGAAGTTGAGATTGCCCTGGGTTCCGGAGCCGAGACCCTTCCCTGTCAGTTCCCCGGACCCGATCGCGATCTTGGACTGTTCCAGGTTGTAGCCCGCGCCGGACGGATCGCGGGCGGGATCGACGAAGACGAGCAGCCGGTTGAGCTGATAGCGCTTGATCAACACACTCGTGTCACTGACTTCGTTGAGCCGTGCCTGCGAACCCGACTCCACGGCAGCAATGTAGGCGGGATCGTAGGGTCCGCGATCGAGGGCGCGGTTGAGCGCCTCATTGAGGCCGAACAGGGTTCCGACCATGACGGCCCCCGCCAGGAGCAACACCACGAACCACCGAACCGAAAGCCCCCCGATCAGAAGCATCCCCAAGGTGATCGCAGCGAACACGAGTGCGGTCCCCAGGTCCCCGACCGCCACGACCAGCAAGAACGGGAGCGCGGCGACGGCGAGGATCTTGAGGACCTCCCGGGGTTGTTCGATCCGGCCCTTGAAACCAGCTATGACCGCGGCGAGGACGACGATGAAGACGAGCTTCGCCGGCTCGGAAGGCTGAAACAGCCGTATACCGCCGACCTCGAGCCACAGCTGTGCGCCCTTGGCGGTCGCACCCAGGCCGGGGATCAGCGGCGAGACGATCAGGAAGCAACAGAAGATGAGCAGCGGTCCCACCCAGCCCTGCAGCTTCCGGTAGTCGATCGCCCATGCGACGACGAGCGGAACGAATCCGATCGCCAGCCCGAGCAGATGACGACGGAACATCGCGTCCCCGGCATCCATCCCAGAGACCGCGGAGCGCACCATGACACTGCCGAACACGGACAGGAGGATCACCACCGCCACGAGGGCGGGATTCACCGCGCGCCACGCCGAGCGCTCCGACAGCGCCGTCATCGCGACACGTCCTGGGCGTCGACATGCTCCACACGCTCGCCGAGCAACGACGCCAGGATCTGGCGAGCCGCCGGCCCGGCTACACTGCCGCCGTGACCACCCTGCTCCACCGTGACCACGACAGCGTACTTGGGGTCCTTGGCGGGCGCGTAGCCAACGAACCACGCGAAGTCGTCTTTGCCCGCGACCTCAGCGGTACCCGTCTTGCTCGCCACCTGAACGGGGAATCCGCGAAACGCGCTCTGCGCCGTACCCTGAGTGGTGACCCGAAGCAACGCCTGTTGCATCACCCGCAGGTTCTTCTTGCTCACCTCGGGCTCGAAGGCGACTTCCTTGGTGGGCCCGAGAACCGTCGAGCCGTCACTGCCGAGGACCTTTCGCATGAGATGCGGGCGCATGGCCTTGCCGTCGTTGGCGATACCCGCGTACGAGACGAGCACCTGAAGCGGAGTCGCGAGCATATCGCCTTGGCCGATCGACATGTTCACCGTGTCGCCGGGAAGCCAACGCTGGTACTCCGGGTAGTCCTCGTTGTAGGCCTTCTTCCACGCGGCATCGGGAATCCGCCCCGACGCCTCGCCGGGCAGATCGATGCCGGTCTGCGTACCGTAGCCGAACTGTCGCGCGTACTTCTGGAGCTTCTCGTCCTTGCTCTTGTAGAACTCATGGCCGATCTCGTAGAACACCGTGTCACACGAGTCCGAGATGCCGTCCATGAACGACTCGGTTCCGTGACCGGTGCGATTCCAGCAGCGCTTCGACCACTGCTTCCCCATCCCGGTCCACGTGCCGGCGCAGTAGTACTGCTTCCACTGTGAAGTGATCTTCGTCTCGAGTCCCGCCAACCCCACGATCGCCTTGAAGGTGGACGCCGGCGGGTACTGCCCCATGATGGCTCTGTTCGTGAGTGGGAACTCCGAGCTCGTGGAGTTCAAGGAGCGCCACTCCTTCTCGGAAACACCGCCGAGAAACACCGACGGGTCGTAGGTCGGGGCGCTCGCCATCGCGATGATCTCGCCTGTCTCGATGTCGATCGCGACCGCCGCCGCGCCCTTGGCCTTCGGGTAGCCATCCTTGTGCGCATCGACCAGCGCCTGAGCCAACGCCTTCTCGGTGACCTTCTGCACGGAGGCGTCGATCGTCAGTACGACGTCCCGGCCGGGTTCGGGATCGGACTCCGAGATGATGCGCTGGGGGCGGCCTGACGCATCGACTTCCATGACGCGACGGCCACGATCGCCCTGCAGGGCCTTCTCGAAGGAGCTCTCCGCCCCGGCTTTGCCCACCGAGTCGGTCGGGTCGTAACCCGCGAACTCCGGCTCGGCCAGATCGCTTTCCGATATCTCACCGGTGTAGCCCAGCACGTGCGCAGCGAGAGATCCGTAGGGGTACTGCCGAACGGCACGTGTCTGGACCTCGACGCCGGGAAACTGCGACTCGTGTTCCGCCAGGTATGCCACGGTCGCGAGAGGAACGTCGATGGCGACCACACGGGGTGCTATCGCGGCCTCCTTCACGCTTGTGACCCGCTCCTTGATGTCTTCCAGCGGCACGTCGAGCAAGGACGACAGCCTCAGCAGCAGCTCTTCGTCGTCGCGGACGGCCGGGGACACGACCACGGCGAGCGTGGCTCGGTTGGTGACGAGCTCGCGGCCCTTCCTGTCGAGGATCCGACCGCGCGGCGCCACCGTCGTGAACTCACGGACGCGGTTCTGTTCCGCCTGCGACGCGTAGGCCGAACCGGAGAGCACCTGCATGCTCCACAGACGCACGAGCAGCACGACGAGAACGGTGATGAACACACCGCCCAAGATGGCGTAGCGAGGTTTGAGTGTCTGGCGGAAGGAGGTCATACCAGTCCGTTTGAGTAGCCTCGGGCGGCCGGCACAGCCATGAGGCGGACAGAGATCACGCCAGCCGGCGGAACGTCTTCATTGGCCTGTCGGTGCGCAAGAAGCGCGCCAACCACGGATAGACGAGAAGCGCCAATGCCACATTGTACACCGCACCCGGAATCATCTTGGTCACGAGGCTGCTCCAGAACGGCCCTCCCGAGCCGAGCAACGACAACACCAGCCCGTACGCGATCTCCGCCGATATCGACGCTATCGCGACCACGGTGATGGGCAGCAGCCACCCCTCCGCGAACATCTGTTCGTGGAGCAAGCCGGCGAGGTATCCGGTGATGGCGAGGACGAGTGCCATGGGACCGACGGGACCGGTGCCGACCAGGTCGAACAGAAGGCCCGCGAAGAACCCATACGCCGCCCCCTCGGTGGGGCCGGTCGTCAGCGCGAGCGTGACGACCACCAGGAGCAGGAAGTTCGGAGTCACGCCCCCGATCGCCATGTAGGGAGCGACACCCACCTGCAGGATCGTCGCGATGACGATGGCGGCCGCGGCAGGAAAGAAGCGTCTCATCATTCACCACTCTCCGGAACCACCGCTGTGGGTTGGGCTATGACGACCAGTACCTCTTCGAGTCCGGAGAGCCGTGCGGTCGGCTCGACGTCGATGGCTTGATACAGCGAGTTCGCACGTCGCTCGACCGCCGTGACCTCACCGATCACCAGGCCCTTGGGATAGACGCCGCCCAGACCCGATGTGATGACGACATCACCGGCTGCGACCGAGGTCTCGGTGCTCACGAAGTCCATCGAAAGCCGGCCCTCGATCGAGCCACGCACGATGCCTTCGGCTCGGGTGCGTTGGACCAACGCCGCAACGCCGCTGCGCTGGTCGGTTATCAGCCGCACCCGTGACGAGTTCGGGGCGACCGCGACCGTCTGCCCCAGGAGCCCGACCGAACCCACGACGGGCATGCCCACAGCGACTCCGTCCGCGCTGCCCTTGTCGATCGTGATGACGCCTTCCCAGGAGTTCGTGGGCCGACCGATCACCCGAGCGGCCACCGCGTCGAGATCCTGGGATTGGGACAGCTGGACCAGCCCGCGCAGCCGCTCGTTCTCCAAACGGTCTTCCTCAAGTTCCGCCACACGCGCACGCAGGCGCTGATTCTGATCGCGCAGTTGCTCGAGCTGGCTCCGAGACACTCCGAGATCGCTCGCCCATGCGAAGAGACCCCGCACCGGCCGGGTCACGAACTCGCCGCCGGCCGAGATCGGAGCGGTGACTGACTGCACCCCTCCGCGGAATCGGTGCAGCGGACCGGTGTCGGACTCCCGGTACCACACCGTGATGATGACGATCGCAAGCGCGACGAACAGGATCAACCATCCCGGCCGCGGACCTGGTGTCTCGGATCCCTGGACTCTCATGCGTGTCAGAGCGGGCTAGCGCCCACCCTGGAGCACCTTCTTGAGCGCGTCGATCTCCTCAAGGGCCTGGGCCGAACCGTCAACGACGTTGGTCAGCGCACTCTCGGAAACGTGGACGGGCATGCCGGTCTCGTGCCTGATCCGCTCGTCGAGGCCCTTGAGCAGGGCACCACCACCCGTGAGCACGATGCCGTACTCCATCAGGTCGCTCGCCAACTCAGGCGGCGTCTGCTCGAGAGTGCCCTTGACCGCCGAGATGATCGCCGATGTCGGCTCTTCGAGCGCTTCTCGGATCTCCTCGGACTCCATCGCCACGGTGCGCGGGAGGCCGGTGAGCAGGTCTCGCCCTCTGACTTCCACGTCGACCTCTTCGAGCAGAGGCCATGCACTGCCGATCTCGAACTTGACCTCCTCGGCGGTGCGCTCACCGATGAGCACGTTGTAGACGCGCTTCACGTGGGCGATGATCGCGTCGTCGAACTCGTCGCCGGCGATCCTGATCGACTGTGCCACCACGATGCCGCCCAGCGAGATCACGGCGACCTCTGTGGTGCCGCCGCCGATGTCGACCACCATCGATCCGGTCGGCTCCTGGATCGGCAGGCCGGCTCCGATCGCCGCTGCCATCGGCTCTTCGATCAGGAACGCCTGACGGGCGCCGGCCTGCATGGTCGCCTCGAACACGGCGCGCTTCTCGACCTCGGTGACGCCCGACGGAACGCATACGACGACTCGTGGCTTCGGCTGCCACGGAAACCGCTTCACGCGGGTCTTGTTGATGAAGTAGCGCAGCATCGCCTCTGTGACCTCGAAGTCGGCGATGACACCGTCTTTCAGCGGCCGGATCGCAACGATGCTTCCGGGTGTCCGACCCAGCATGCGCTTGGCGTCGATGCCCACCGCCAGCACGCGCTTGGTGTCACGCTCGACAGCGACCACCGACGGCTCGATGAGGACGATCCCGCGCCCGCGAACGGACACGAGTGTGTTCGCGGTTCCAAGGTCGACGGCCATATCGCCGCCCCACGAGTTGAAGAACATATCTACAAGCGACACGGTCGCAGACTCTCCTTTCAAGGTCCCGTCATGCGGGACGATAACCACGCCCATTCCTGGGCTGCACGCCAAAACCGACCCTGGACAGGCATGCCCGGGTCGGTCCAGCGTGGTACGCGTGAAGTCTAGCATAGCGACGGAGGAAGCCGTTGACAGGACGATGACGCCTCGTGATCACATCAACCCCAGATCACGGAGGCTCGCGTGGGCTCCCCCGTCACCGATCACGACATGGTCGAGCACCTCGACACCGAGAACGTCCCCCGCTTTGACGAGACGGCGTGTGAGCTGGATGTCGGCACCGCTGGGAGTGGGGTCGCCGCTCGGGTGGTTGTGCACCACGACGACGGATGCCGCCGACGATCGGACGGCGTCTTTGAAGAGCTCCCGAGGATGAACGATCGATGCGTTGAGCGAACCGACCGATACCTCGATGACTCGTATCAACCGGTTCTTGGTGTTGAGCGCCAACGTCCAGAAATGCTCGCGATCCCGGCCTCTGAGCTGAGGTGCGCACAGGGCCACCACGTCCTCGGGCGTCGAGATCGTCGGACGCGATTCCTCGACCGGACCACTCGCGCGCCGGCTCATCTCCACACATGCGAGCAGTCGCGCCGCGGCCGCAGGACCCACACCCTCGAGCTCGATGAGTTCGTCAGCGTGGATCCGCCACAGGGCGGTTGCGACCGGCTCCTGGGCGACGAGTCTTCCGAGTCCTGCGGCGCCGCTCTCCCCCACAAGCACGCTGAGCAGCGCCTGATCGCTGAGGGCTTGAGGTCGCCCCTGCAAGAGCAACTCGCGGGGGTGCGAAGTCGTGCTGTTCACTGGCGTGTGCATCGTACGCTCCTCGTGACCGCTGTCGGGAGCGCATTGTGCCACCGGGCGAATACCCCGAGCTTGCCGTCTTCTTGCCGCGAGCACGTCGACGGCCCGCGGATGATACCCGCGGGCCGTCGGCACTGCGATTCCGCTCGGCGGGATCTAGTGCACCGCGCACGAAAGGCAAGGGTCGTAGGCGCGAACCAGCTGTTCGATCGCCAAGACGAACCTCTCCTCGGGAAGGTGCGCGACGGTGGGAGCGAACGCACGCATGTCCGCCTCCAGGTTCGCCAGATTCTGCGCGGTGGGAGTGATCACATCACCAGCGGTGACCAGCCCGTCGTCACCCACCGTCAGGGTGTGGTACAGAGTCCCGCGGGGGGCCTCAGTGGCGGCGGTGCCCGTCCCTGCCCGTAGGGCGATCGGTTCGGGAGCGCTGGATCCGCCTTCGGCCACGAGACGCTCGCACAGCAACGCGCACCGCTCGGCCGCGTCGACGAGCTCGATCGCCTGGCACAGGTTGTTATGGAAGGTGTTCCGCGTGACCGGCCGCAGCCCCGACTTGCTCGCAACAACGCGCGCAGACGGAAGCAGACGGTCCCACGAGAGATTCACGCGCGCCAGAGCGCCGACCAGGAACGTGCGTCCGCCCACTGTCGAGTGCTTCGCGTTGCTATGCGACACCACCGTCTCGGTGACGAAATCGTGGTACTCGTTTGATGGTCGGCACCACCCGGCGTCGAGCGCGCAGACATCGCCATCGTAGATCGCGTAGGTGTCAGGCGAGACCAGGGCGAGCATCTCCCCCGCAGTCTCGAACGCGGGGACCTCGAACGAGGCGAAGAGCTCGACGGTCTCGGCCGCGTCCCGTGCCACGGCATGCAGCTTCTCGGCGTAGCGCCCGAGCTCTGCCGAGGAGGGCTCGGCGGTGAATCCGCCGACGACCGCGGTGACCGGATGCACCGAGCGTCCACCCACGAGACTCGTGATCTCGTTGCCCAGCTTCTTGATGCGCAGGGCACGAGCGACGACGTCAGGATGCGACTGGGCCAGAGGGAAGACGCTGGGCTGCCCGACGAAGTCGGGTGCGGCGAACAGGTACAGGTGCGTGGCGTGGTTCTGCAGGAAGGACCCGTAGACCATGAGTGAGCGCAAGAGCCGGGTGCGTTCGGTGACCTCGATGCCCATCGCCGCTTCGACGGCCTTGATGCTTGTGACCGCATGGTTCGCCGAGCAGATTCCGCATATCCGACTCGTGATCAGCGGCGCCTCATCGAAGCGGCGGCCCACCACCATCGACTCGAAGAGGCGCGCCGGCTCGACGATGTCCATCCGGATATCACGGACGGTACCACCGTCCACGTCGACAGTGATGGTGCCGTGGCCTTCTATCCGAGCGACATGCTCGACCGTGAGCGTGCTCATCGTGTGACCTCCACGCGCGAGTTGTAGATGTGCAGGGCGGTGGCGAGCACCGACTGGTCAATGCCGCGATCGGTGAGGAACAGCTCGGCCGCTTCGATGCTCGCATCGTCAGCAACCCCGCGGCACCCCGTGCAAGGACGGCCCAACGAGATGCATTGGGCGCCGCATCCCGCCCGCGTCACGAGGCCCAGACACACGCGGCCCCGCTCGTAGAAGCACACGTTCTCGGCGATCTTGCACGACGCGCACATCGGCTCGCGGGGCGGCCTGTCAGAGAGCCCCATCAGGGCTCGCTGAAGCGTCGATACGAACTCCTGGGGCCGTATGGGGCACCCGGGCACGTGGTAGTCGACGTCGATGACCGATTCGACCGGCATCGGCGTGAGACGACCGCACGCCACGATGGTCCCGCCCTCGCCGTAGACACATCCCACACGCTGCTCGAGCTCTCCGGTTCCCGCCATACCGGGGATGCCGCCGGTGCCGGCGCATGCACCGATCACCATCACGGCGCTGGCCGTCTCGCGAACACGCTTGAGCAACTCGACGTGCTCCTCAGTGGTCACGGCACCCTCTATGACGGCAACGTCATAGTCGGCCGGCATGTGCCCACTCGACGCCAGTTGCCAGTAGGTCAGGTCGATGGAGCCCAGCACGTCGAGCAGATCGTCTTCCATGTTGGTCATCTGCACCTGGCAGCCGAAGTCACTCGCCAGACCGATGACGACGACGCGCGCCGGCATCTAGATCGCCTCCTGCAGGTTCATGGCTTCCCAGTAGTTGAAGACCGGTCCGTCTATACACGCGTACTGATGACCGACCCCGCAGTGGCCGCACTTCCCGATCCCGCACTTCATGCGTCGCTCGAAGCTCACGTAGATGCGGTCCACATCCATGTCTTTGCCGCGCATCTCATCGATGACGTACTTGTACATCACCGGAGGTCCGCAGATCGCGCCATACGTGCTCGCCGGAGCCACCTCGAGACGCTCGAAGAGCTTAGTGACCAGACCGACCTCGCCGTCCCAGGTCTGATCGGGCTCGTCGACCGTCATGATCAGGTCGAAGTCCTCGCGATGTCGCCACATCTCGAACTGTTGGCGGAACAGTACCTCCGAAGGGTTGCGCGACCCGTAGAGGATCGTGACCTTGCCAAAACTGTGGCGCTCGTCGTGGATATGATTGATGAGCGACTTGAGAGGAGCGATTCCCAGACCGCCGGCCACGAGCAGGATGTCGTGCCCCTTCATGTCCTCGAACGGGAACCCGCGGCCGAAAGGACCGCGCAGACCGACCACATCGCCGCACTGCTTCTTGTGCAGTGCGCCGGTCACGTCCCCGGAGTCGCGTACGCACAACTCGATGAAACCCTGCTTCGAGGGAGCCGAGGAGATCGAGATCGGGGCCTCTCCCACGCCGAAGATCGACAGCTCGACGAACTGACCCGCATCGAAGGCGAACGCTTCGCGCACGTCCTCGTCGATGAGCCGGAACTCGAAGAGCTTCTCCTTGTCGGTCAGGTCGACGATCGAGGTGATCCGCGCCGGCCACGGACGGTACGGATTCGCCTTGAGTTGGCGGTAGGCGGCTGCCGTGCTGCTCATCGCGCACCACCCCCCTGCTGAAGCGCAGCGATCACGATGCGGGGGTTGATATCTGCCTTGCAGGCTCGCTCGCAGCGGCCGCATCCGACGCACAGAACGCGTTCGAACTTCGAGAGGTAGCCCCATTGTTTGTGGTAGTAGCGGTACTTCACGCGGCTTGAGCGCGACTCGCGGAAGTTGTGACCGTGGGCCACCTCGGCGAACTCCGAGAACTGGCACGAATCCCACACTCTGACCCGAGAACCATGAGTCCCGTCGGCTGAGAGCTTGTCCTTCACGTCGAAGCAGTAGCACGTGGGACACACCATCGAACACGCGCCGCACGACAGGCAGCGCTCGCCCAACTCGTCCCAGACGGGGTCGTCGAACTTGGCATCGAGCAGCAACGGGATCTGCGATGTCTCAAGATCCGCCGAGAACGACTCCTTGAACTCGCGGGTCTTGGTCTGGAAGTCCTCGGTGTCCTGAGCGGTGATATGGCTGGTCTCGACACAGCGGTCGAGCAGCTCGGCACCCTCGACCGACCGAACTGAGACGAAGTAGCGGTCGCCGAGATCGGTGAGGAAGATGTCGAAACCCCAGTGGACCTCGTCGGTCCCCCACGCATTGCAGAAACATCGGGGCTCGGGTGTGCAGCTCACGCCCACGAGCAGGGTGTTCTCCCGACGCGCCTTGTAATAGGGGTCCTCGAACTCTCCCATGAACACGTTGTCCATGAGCATCAGGGCGTTGATGTCACAAGGATGAAGACCGAACAGCACGCGCGGGTCTGCCTCGGCGGTATCCGAGGTGACCTGACCGTCTGCCGTGAACCCGAGGATATCTTCAGACGGCGGCACGAAGTACTTCTTGGGGGGCAGGATCGTGGTGTCGTAATCGAGGGCGAGCTCACCGGGATCGTCTATGACCGAGAAGACGTATGCCTCTCCCTTACGAACCGGTCCGACGACCTCGTAGGTAGCCGACAGCCCGCGCACCAGATCGGGCAACCGGTCCTTGTCCATCACGCGGAAGAACATGCTGGTGTTCCCCTTACTCCCGGCAGAGTAGCGAAGGCGGTCCATCCCGACCGCAGACACGCATGTCGGGCGGCCCGCACAGGAGCCGCCCCATGTCGAGGAGACTAGCCGAAGAAGATCGCTATCTCGCGCTCGGCGGACTCGGGCGAATCCGAGCCGTGCACGACGTTGGCGTCCATCACGAGTCCGAAGTCACCCCGGATGGTGCCCGGTGCAGCTTCGGCCGGGTTGGTGGCGCCCATGAGCTTGCGGCACACCGACACGGCGTTCGGGCCGACCAGGACCATCTTCACGACAGGGCCGGACGTGATGTACTCCACGAGACCCTCGTAGAATGGCTTGCCCTGATGCTCGACGTAGTTCGCTGCAGCCTGCTCGGCGGTGACCATTCCGTACTCGAGTCGCTCGAACCGGAGCCCGACCTCCTCGAAACGCTGCAGGATCCGTCCAACGAACCCGCGGGCGACGGCATCCGGCTTGACCATGATGTAGGTGCGCTGATCCACTCTGTGCTCCCTTTCGATGTCAGTGCATATGAAACCGGCGACCTTCTGTCAGCCGCCGGTAGAACCCCAGTCGTTCTCCACTCCGGTCACTTTCCATCCCACACCCTCCCGGGAGAGGGTGATCGCATAGTGCAGCGGGGCGCCCGTCTCAGGCGTCACCGTCACCCGGACGGTGGACGAGCGTCTGCCGCGGTCGACCCCCTCGATCACGAACTCCTTGACCGGCGGCATCTTGGCCATCTCTCGGGCGACGTCCTTGTCCGGAACGGCGACCCAGTATCGATCCACCGGCTGTCCGGCGGCATACGCTCCCACCAGCCCGTTCACCGTAGCGGCCTGCGTGGGCCACCCGTATCCGAACCAGTACAGCGCAGCCATGACTCCTGCGATCAGCACAACGACGACGACCGCACCGACCGCCGTGCGAACGGAACCGCCGCCGGCGAGCTTCTCGGCCCGCTGCGCACGACGGAGTTCCTGGTCGCGTGTGCGCATCTCGTCCTCGGTCATGGTGAAGAACTCGGATACCGCGGCCTCGTCGCCCATTCCGAGTGCGGCGGCTGCGATCTCGGCCTCCGGAAGAGGTTCGGGCGACTCATCAGGAAGGACGGTGGGGCTCATGGTCGCTCCGAGAGCCGCCCCGCCGGTCAGGGCCTGAAGGTCCGCGGTGTCCCACCCCGACGGCTGGTCGGCGACCGCAGGCGCGGGAAGCTCGCCGGTCTCCCATCCCTCAACCGTCTGGCGGGCACCCTGGTCTCCGGCGGCAAGCGCACGTTCGTACGACTCGAGAGCGGCGGGGCTGAGCGTGTGTCCGTGGAGCTGTGTCGCCCGTTCGAAGGCGCGAATCGCCTCATCGTTGTCGCCTAGAGCCACGTATGCCTGACCGAGGTTCGCGAGCGCCTTACCTCTGCCCTGGTAGTCGTCGAAGCCGAGCGCGGCCTTGTACGCATCAACGGCGTCCGCGGGCCGATCGAGCGCCATGAAGCACAGTCCGAGGTTCACGAGCGCCTTACCCGGGTTGGGGTTCTTCGGGTCGATGGCGGCCCTGCGATATGCGACAGCTGCATCGTCGATGCGTCCGCGTTCGCACAGAGCTCCCGCCATTCCCTGCAGCGCACGGTACGGCGTGAGGTAATCGGGTTCGAGAAGTGCCGCTTCGTAGGCGTTCACAGCGTCGACGTACTCGCCGATCGCGCTATAGGCTGCTCCGAGATTCGCCTGAACGGCGCCACGCCGATCGTAGGTCTCATCGCGCAGCGCGTGGCCGTAGACCGTGACCGCGTCCTGATAGCGCCTCAGGCGCATGAGTGCGTTGCCGGCCATGTGGTACGCCGAGCCGTTACCGGCGGCGCCTTTGCCTGCAGAGGCGAGGAAGGCCTTGGCGGCCGTGCGGAAGTCGCCCGCGTCGTAGGCCGTTTGCGCCTCTTGGAACTTGGACTGATCCACGTCTACGACCGGACTCTCAGCACGCTAGTTCGAGCCCGAGATCGTCACGGACTTGATGGTATCGCCGATGCGAAGCTGCTGCATGGCTTCGAGACCCTCGGTCACGACCCCGAACACCGTGTACTGACCGTCAAGCATCTGGAGGGGCTGCAGGGCGAAGTAGAACTGAGAGCCCGCGGAGTCCGGGTCGTTGGTGCGTGCCATGCCCAAGGCGCCCACCACGTGCTTGTTGGGATTCACCTCGGGATCGAACTCGCCTTTGATCACATATCCGGGACCGCCGGTGCCCAGCGGTGGATTGCCCGTCTGGGTGGCCTGGACCACCTCATCGCTGCTGAGAGCGGTCGTCTGCGGATCCCCGCCCTGCACCACGAAGCCCGGCTCGAAGCGATGGAACTTCGTGTCGTCGTAGAACCCCTTCTTCGCGAGTTCGACGAAGTTGCCGACGTGAATCGGCGCATCATCGCCGTAGAGTCTCACCACGATCGTGCCCTTGCTCGTCTCGAATGTCGCGGTCTCGCTCCCGTTGGGTTGGTACTCGGGTGTGTACAACGTTGCCCCCTCGGAGTTCGTGGTGGAACCGCTCGCTTCAGCGCCGGCGGTGTCGGTGGCGGCCTGCTCCTGCGGCGCGGCCCCACCGGGCTCGGCCGTCTGTTCTGCGCTGCATCCGGAAGACAGGAGCGCGAAGACACACAGCAGGGCGAGCGTCATGCTCAGATGGATCCGGGTGCGGGACTTCACGAGCCGGCAACCTCCTTGACGAGCGACGCGGGACATCAAGTCCGCCTCCGAATGCTCGAAGCATTCTATCAGCACCGAGCGTCCATGATAAGGAGTGGCATCACCCGCCCGCTTTCGGGGTAGACTGGTTCCCAAGAGGGACCCGCGGGGGCGGGGCCATCCTCCCCCGCGTTGGCTGCGGCGCGCCACAACGGTGTGGCGCGCTTGTCATCAGGGAGGCGATGTACTTGGGAGCACCAAGCACTGACAAGGTCCGCAACGTCGTCCTCGTCGGACACGGCGGTGCGGGAAAGACCTCGCTTGCGGAGGCCATGCTCTTCCTGTCCGGCGCAACGAAGCGCCTCGGCACGGTCGATGACGGTCACTCCAACCTCGACTACGAGGCTGAGGAGATCAAGCGCAGCTTCACCATCAACCTCGCGCTCGCTCCGGTCGTTCACTCCGGCGTCAAGATCAACGTCATCGACACCCCGGGCTATGCCGACTTCATCGCCGACGCCATCGCCGGCATGGAGGCCGCGGAGATGGCTCTGTTCGTGGTCGACGCCGTCTCCGGGCCGCAGGTGCAGACCGAGCGCCTGTGGAAGATCGCAGGCCAGATGGGAATCGCCCGCGCCGTGTTCGTGAGCAGGCTCGACAAGGAGCACGCCGACTTTGAAGGCTGCATGGCCAAGCTCATTGCCGCCTTCGGAGACCGCGTCGTTCCGGTCCAGCTGCCATTGGGCTCCGAGGCGGAGTTCAACGGCGTCGTCGACATCATCCGGATGAAGGCCTACCACCACGACGACGACGGCGAGCACATGGACGATATCCCCGCCGACATGCTCGGCGCGGCGGAGGAAGCCAGAGAGCAACTCGCCGACAAGACCGCCGAAGTGGACGACGAGCTCATGGAGAAGTACCTCGAGGGAGAACCCTTGACCCAAGAGGACCTCGAGAAGCTGCTGGGACTCGCCATCGCCGAGAGCAAGGTGATCCCCGTGTTCGTGGGGTCGGCTGCGAAGCTGCAGGGCATCGAGGATCTGATGGACGAGATCGTCACGTTCTTTCCCGAGCCCACGGCTCACGGTCCTCTGCGGACGGTCGACGGCCAGGAGGTCGCCTTCTCGACCGATGGCGACTTCTCCGGACACGTGTTCAAGACGCTCTCCGACCCGTACGTCGGCCGGCTCTCATTCGTGAAGGTCGTCTCGGGCTCACTCACACCGAACTCCGAGGCCATCAACTCGCGCACCGGCAAGAAGGAGCGCGTCGCTCACGTCTTCAAGCTCGTCGGCAAAGAGTCCTCCGACATCCCCGAGGCGGTTGCCGGCGACATCGCCGTGCTGGCCAAGCTGACCGACACCATGACCAACGACACCCTCTCGGCAAGAGGGGGCATCTCGTTCGAGGCGCTCCCACTCCCCGAGCCGCTGTACCCCGTCGCGATCGTCGCCAAGACGAAGGCCGACGAAGACAAGCTCGGCACGGCACTCAAGGCGATCGTCGACGAGGACCCGGCGCTCACCCTCAGGCGTGACGAGGAGACGCACCAGACGGTGGTCACGGCGATGGGCGACACGGCAGTCGATGTGATCCTGTCGCGCCTGCACGAGCGCTTCCACGTCGAGGCCGAACTCGTCGACCTGCGCATCCCCTACCGGGAGACCATCCGCACGTCGGCATCGGCCCAGGGTCGGCACAAGAAGCAGACCGGGGGGTCCGGGCAGTTCGCGGACTGCTGGCTGCGCCTCGACCCGAATCCCGGTGGCGGCTACGAGTTCAAGGACGAGATCGTCGGCGGCAAGATATCCAAGCCGTACATCGTCGCCATCGACAAGGGTGTCCAAGACACGATGACCTCCGGTGCCATCGCCGGCTATCCCGTGCAAGACGTCCGAGTCGCCGTCTACGACGGGTCTATGCATGCCGTCGACAGCAACGAGATGGCCTTCAAGACGGCCGCCCGGATCGGATTCCGTGCGGCCGCCGAGAAGGCGAATCCGGTGGTCCTCGAGCCCATCGCGACCCTCGAGATCGAAGTCCCGGACGCCTACGCCGGCGCCGTCATGGGGGACATCAGTTCGATTCGCGGAAAGGTCCTCGGCATGGACGCGCCGGAACCCGGCATTCAGACCATCCGCGCGCACGTGCCCTATGCCGAAGTCGTGCATTACTCGCCGCACCTGCGGTCGATCTCCAGCGGCACCGGCACCTACCGCATCAGCATCGACTCATACGAGCAGGTACCCGGCGACGTGCAGAAGAAGCTCGTCGAGGCGTATCAGAAGGAGCGCGCAGAGGGGCATTAGGCGCCTGACGCGACCGTGCGATGACACTCGAGGCCGCCACCCGCAGGGGTGGCGGCCTCGACTCATTCGTGGGAGTGTGCGCGATGGCGCCCTCTGCAGGATTCGAACCTGCGGCCTTCTGCTCCGGAGGCAGACGCTCTATCCACTGAGCTAAGAGGGCGGGTGAAGCGCGAGAACGCACTCTATCATACCCACGCAGGCCCACCAATGCGTCGCTGACCTCGGGTATGCTGGTTATACAACCTCTGCCAGACAGGTGGTCGCATGCCACTGGGCACCACGCTTCTCGTGATCAATCCGACAGCCCGTCACGGCGAGACCGGGAAGCTCGTCCCGGTGATCGAGCAGCTGCTTCATAACGTCGCCCACGAGACCGTCCATACGGAGCACGTCGGACACGCGAGGACTATCGCCGCTGAGGCCGGTGCGTACGACACGGTCGTGGCGGTCGGCGGAGACGGGACGGTTCACGAGGTACTCAACGGTCTGATGACCCTCGATCGATCGACGCGACCGGCCCTCGGTCTCATCCCCACAGGCTCGGGCAACGACACGCGCCGCATGCTCGGCACTCCCGCCGACGTGACGCAGGCCGCTCTGGTGCTCGCCTCAGGCAGCCGGAAGCGCTTCGACGTGGGGGTGTGCAACGGTGTCTACTTCAACAACAGCTTCGCTGCGGGCCTCGACGCCAAGGTGACCGCGAAGGCCGTCGAGTTCAAGGTGACCAAGCATCGTGATGGTCTGTGGCTCTATCTCAGCGCTCTTCTGCACGTCCTGTTCAATGAACTGGGCAGCTTCCAGCTCTCGATCTCCTTCGACGGAGACGCCGCCGCGATGTACGACACGCTGATAGTCGCTGTCACCAACGGCCCCACCTACGGCGGTGGATTCCTCATCACGCCTGACGCCGTGCCCGATGACGGACTGTTCGACGTGTGCATGATCGACCCGCTGTCGCTTCCGCAGGCGCTGGTGCGGCTGCCCTTCGTCGTGCTGGGAAGGCATACCAAGATGAAGCCGGTGCACATGTCGACTCACTCGTCGCTCGTCATCGAGTGCGACCGCCCGGTGCCTGCGCAGATCGATGGAGAGGTCCTGCTCGAGAGGCGCTACGAGCTTTCGATACTGCCAGGCGCGATCGAATGCATCGTCCCGGGGAGGTCGTAGAGGTGGATGTCAGAGCGTACATACCTGTGGCGTTGCTGGTCGCCTATCTCATCGGCTCCATTCCTTTCGCCTACATCATCGTGAGACTCGTCACCGGTGAGGACATCACGCGCCATGGCACGGGCAACGTCGGAGCGATGAACGTCAGACGCTCCACCGGCTCGTGGGTTTGGTTCGGTGTCGCGATGGTTGCCGATGCGCTCAAGGGCTTCGTCCCGGTGATGATGGTCAAGACGGTGGGCTTCACCTCGTCGGCATACGCGTTTGCGCCCACCGGCGAGATCTGGGCGTCAGGTGAGGAGTTTCAGTGGTTCGCGGTGGCGGCGATGGCGGCCGTCGCGGGCGCGGTGCTCGGACACAACTACTCGCTGTGGATGGCGATCATCAAGCGCGGCTTCCACCGAACCGGCAAGGGGCTCGCGACCGGCGGCGGAGCGCTCCTGGCATACGACTGGCGCTACTTCGTGGCCGTGGTCGTCGTTGGTCTCGCGACGATCGCCATCACGCACTACATGATGGCCGGTCAGGTGGCCGCAGCGCTCACGCTCCCGGTGGTCGCCGTCGCGCTCGACTCGCCCGACTGGCCGTTCGCGCTCGCCATGGGAGCTGTGGTGTACGCCGCTCACCACAAGCGGTTCGTCGGGATGCTCAGAGGTGAGGAGCCCAAGCTCTACATCAATGACCGTATGGGGCCGAGGGGCTGACCGAGGACGCCTTGAGCGCCGAGTGCAACCGGGGGCCGGGGGAACGCGCTCCCCCGGCCCCCGGTGATTTCGAACGGCGTGACGCTAGTCCATCGAGATCGCGCTGTTGGGGCACGAGTCTACGCAGATGCCACACTCGGTGCAGTCATCCGGACGGTTCAGCTTGGCGACGTCCTCGAGGTCGTAACAGCTCTGCGGGCACTCGTCCACGCAGATGCCGCACGCGGTGCACAGGCTCGCATCGACAACAGGAAGGGACATAGTCGTGTTCCTTTCACCTGGTACGGTCCACCCTGATCGGGTCGCGCAATCATAACCCGCACCCTTGCGCGGGGCAATCGAACCTGGAGGGACCCAGCGCGCACGGGCGCGGTCTATCCGACCTTGTCGGCGATCTCCGCAGGGTCCCAGAAACAGAACGGGTACGTGCGATCGGTGAGGATCTCCGAAGCCGCCAGCTGCGTCTCGAGCCCGTCGAGCTCGGCCTGGAATGCGTCGCGCACCGGAGCCATGATGTCGGCCAACGCACCGTTGACCTCGCGTATCCGCATGCCGATGGCCTTCTTGTCCGCATCGGGCGAGGATATCGCAGCCACGAGACGGATCTTCTCGGCAGCGAGGGACGCGGCGAGATCGCGTTCGGCAGGGTCGTCGAAGTCCACGTCGCCCATGAGCGCATCCGGGTTGTGTTCGATCCGGTTGAGCCGCTCCCTGGCTGCCGCGACCTCCTCTGTGGTGACGACGTGGGCGCCGAGTGGCAGGTACATGGTCATCGACGCCACCACGAATGCCGGCGGTTCGACCCCGTAGTACCGGCGTATCACCGCATCGGTCACCTGGTCGTAACGACCACCCCCGATGCCATGGATGAACAGGTCGCAGCGTGAATACGCGCAAGAACATCGTGAGCGCGAGCGCCTTCGGCGCCATGAGGACACCCGATCGCAGCACCGAGTCGGTCGCCGCCCGGGGATCGGACGGCAGTTCGCACAGTGTCTCGGATCCGCTCACCAGGCGCACCGAATCGCCGACGGTCTCGGCCCAAACCGGCTCTCGGCTCGTCCGAGTGAGATGCCACAGCGGCAGCTCGATGCGCTCGTCGACCCTCCGGAGGTCCGGGAACGGCTGCGCTGTGGATCGCGTCTTGGTCAGCGCGCGGTACCTCCCGAGCTCATCGTTGTAGTCGGCGACGAAGCGATCGGCGTTCAGGGCCATGTCTGCGACGAACAGGGCGAACCCCCGGGTGCGCGCAAGCGCGGTGACGGGAGCTTCCAAGTAGCGGGTGCCCGCAGTGCCCTCATGGCGCCGGCGGGCGATCGTGACCAGCTCAGCGAGGTTGTCAGCATCTGCCGCCGCGGTCGATAGGTGCGCGCAGAACTGCGCGAAGTGCCGTCGGATCGCCGGCGCCGGCAGCGAGGCCAGCATCTGGTCGGTGGCCGAGCAGAAGTCGGCGAGCTCGGGTGCCGACGGGACCGGCGAGAAGGCGTAGGATGCGCCGGTGCTGCCGACGGCGAGGTACTGCCTACAGCGCGCCACGCCGGGGGTCATGCACGGCGAGGTCACAGAGACGGCGTCGAATCCGTCTGAGTCCACCATCACGTCGACGGCGGTGGCTCCCGTCTCGCGAGCGAGCCTGTCGATGAGGAAGTCCTTGACCCACACCCCGGGGTGGTAGAGGTCCGGCTGGTGGCCGGTGAGGACGATGGGCTCATCGGCAGAACCGGGGGCATCAAGCGGAACGCCCAGCTTCTCAGAGAACGCCGCGGCCACCGAGATCAGGTCCTCCCGCGCCTGCGCCCTCATCCGAGATGCCGACACCCCTGCGACCGTGAACCCCCACTGTGCGGCCGCCTCGCGGTTGGCTTCCAGCAGGCCCCGCCACAGGTCATAGGAGGGCCGTTCGACGACCTCGCCGTGGCCGGCGGGCAGCGTGGGACGGGTGCGGACCATCGTTCAGGGCTCCTTCTAGAGGATCAGGTTCGGACTCTCGAGTGCGATGGGCTCCAATGCGAAGAACGGCTCGCCGGCACCGACGTGGCCCATCATCCCCCACATCCGCGCCATCCCCTCCATCATCGGGATGACACCTGCGTTCGCATCACTGGCGACGAACTGCGACTCGTAGGCGCGCAGCGCCGAGAGCTTGGTCGCGAGGTCATCGGTGACGTCGACGATGAACGACGGCTCAGCGACGATCCGCTGGTGGACCGCCATGTACCTGAACACGCGAGGCGGGAAGAACGGCTCGTGAGGCAGCTCGGTCTTCGTGAGCTTGCTGTAGAACCGGGCAGCGAGCGCGATCTGCGAGGCCGCGATGTGATCGGGGTGGGCGTCGACCGGATACGGCACGAACAGCATGCGCGGCCTCAGTTCGCGAAGGTGCCCCGCGAGCTCGAAACGCGCTTCGACCGAGTCGAACAGGTATCGGTTCGGCTGGCTCAGTGTCCGTCGCTGCGCGCCCAGGATCGACGCCGCCTGGGCGGATTCCGCCGCGCGCTTCTCGGGCGTGCCATGCGGCGTGGGCTCGCCGTCGGTCAGGTCGATGATCGCCACCTTCAGCCCCGCTCGGCACATCTTGGCGACCGTCGCGCCCATCCCTATCTCGACGTCGTCGGGATGCGCGCCCACACACACCGCATCGTAGCGTTCCATGGGGGTCACTGCTCCTCCAATGCGCGGTTCCACACGTCCATGTAGTAGGCGAACCGTTGCTCCGGATCATCGAGGTCAGCTCCGAAGCTGCGGTTGCGATCGCAGTAGATGCGCTCGACCGGGATCTCAGTGACCCCGAGCCCGGCCCTCCACGCGCGGGCCCACAGCTCGAGAGGCATCGCGTATCCGGATTCTCTCAGCGCCAGACGGCTCAGAGCGTCGGTCCTGTACGCCTTGAAGCCGCAGAACGCGTCGGTGAGACTCCACCCGGTCACCCGGTTGATCTCGGCCGTCACCCGCGCGTTGATCTCCTTGCGGTCGTGAGGGGCATCTCCCACCGACCCACTCCCCGGCAGATACCGGGAGCCGGACACGATGGTCAGCTCGGAGCCCAGCGCGTCGAGGAACTGCGGTATGTGGGCCGGCTCATGTTGTCCGTCGCAGTCCATGGTCACCAGCCGAGAAACACCGAGCTCGCGCGCGACGTCGAAGCCGATCCGCAGTGCGCATCCGTAGCCGCAGTTGCAGTCGAGCCTCACCACCGCGATATCGCCGCGCTCGGCGAGCACCCGGGGCGTGTCGTCGGTCGAGCCGTCGTCGATGACGACGATCTCGCCGTCGTAGTAGTCTCGCACTGCGTCGAGCACGGCGCCCACGGTGGACGCCTCGTTGAACACGGGCATCAGTACAGCATCGCGCATGCTCAGCTCGCCGTCTCGTCGCGCCGCGGCAGCTCGCCGGGCATCGCCGCCTCGATCACTCGGTACGAGGTCGTCACGCGGACATCCTCAGCGAGCATCCCGCCCACCGAGCAGTACTTGTGCTCTGACAGGTCGATGGCGCGAGCCACGGCCTCAGGGTTGACCCCGAAGCCCGTCACCACGTACTCGACCTCCAGTCTCGTGTAGATCTTGGGGAACTCGTCCTCGCGTTGGGTACCCTTCACCGTGATCTCGAGACCACGGACATCCTGTCGCTTCTTCTCGAGTACCGAGATCACGTCCATTCCGGTACAGCCCGCAAGACCCTGCATGACCAGCTCGAGCGGCCTGAACCCGGAACCCTCACCCTTGTACTCGGGCCGCGCATCCATCACCACGCTGTGTCCGACCGCATCGGTACCCACGAACTGTCGCTTACCGGTCCACGTGACTCGTGCGGTGTCCATCATCTCTCCTCGCATACGCCAGCGGGCCCGTCACCAGGCCCGCCGAACCCACCATGCGATGTGTCTGCAGTGAAGCCGCTAGATGGTGCGACCGACCATGGCTGCAAGCTCCCGCGGGTTCTTGGCTTTGCTGATGACCTCTTCGTAGGTGACCTTGCCCTTGGACAGGAGCGTCTTCAAGTGCTGGTCGAGCGTCTGCATGCCAAGCTGCGCGCCACCTTGGATGATTGTCTCCATCTGATGGGTCTTTCCCTCGCGTATGAGGTTCGAGATCGCAGGAATCCCCAGCATGATCTCCATCGCCATGACACGGCTGCGACCGTCGGTGGCTCGAAGCAGGACCTGAGAGAGCACTCCCTCCATCGTGTTCGAGAGCTGCATCCGAACCTGCTGCTGCTGGTGAGGCGGGAACACATCGACGACTCTGTCGACCGTCTCGGGGCCACCTGTGGTGTGCAGGGTGGCCAACACCAGATGGCCCGTCTCGGCCGCCGTGATCGCCGCCGAGATGGTCTCGAGGTCTCGCATCTCTCCTACGAGGATGACATCGGGATCCTGCCGCAGCACTCTCTTCAGAGCTGCGGCGAACGAATGGGTGTCCTCGCCGATCTCGCGCTGATTCACGAGGGACTTCTTGTTGCGGTGCATGAACTCGATCGGGTCCTCGAGCGTGATGATGTGTGATGCACGCGTCGTGTTGATGTGGTCGATCATCGCGGCGAGCGTGGTCGACTTGCCGGATCCGGTCGGTCCGGTGACGAGTACGAGTCCACGCGGCCGGTCAGCAAGATAGCGACAGACCTTGGGGAGGCCCAGCTCGTCCATCGTGGGGATCTTGATGGGGATGACGCGGAAGACCGCGCCCATCGAATTGCGTTGCTGAAAGACGTTCGCGCGGAAGCGGGACACGCTCGGGATGGAGTACGCGAAGTCCAGTTCAAGCTCGGTCTCGAAGCGTCGGCGCTGCTCCTCGGAGAGCAGGCTCATGATCATGTCCATGGTGTCGCGAGGAGTGAGGGGCTTGAGGTCGTCGACAGGGATGATCTCGCCTCGCTGCCTGATGGCGGGAGGGCTCCCAACGGTGAGATGGAGATCGGACCCCCCGCGCTGCAGCATGAGGCGGAGCAGATCGTCGATGTGCGGCACCTCTTCGTCTCCCGACGACGAACCAACGGACACCTCCGCGGGAGCGGGCTGCGGTGCGCCGTAACCCGCGAGCGGTGCTGCCTTCTCAACCGGTGTCGGAGCGCCATAGCCTGTGGGTGGCGTGATCGACTCCGGCGTCGCCGCCTGCTGCGCGGGCTTCGTCGCCACGGCGTGCGATGCACCGCCGGACCCGTCGGCCCGCTGAGCCGCGACGGCAAGCACCTTGGTGACGATGATGTCGACCGACCCGTTCGCGGGAAGGTGCGCTGCCGCGCCCACCGAACGCGCCTTGAGCGCCGAGGCCTCGTTGGGCTCGAGGCTCACGATCACCACCGGCAGATCTCTCGTGGCCGGATCCGCCTTGATCTGGTGGGTCAGCGCGTAGCCGTCGATGCCGACGAGCTCGGCGTCGACGACCACCGCATGAGGCACCTGTTGGGCGATCATTCCCAGCGCACGCGGGCCGCTGAAGGCCGTCGACACCTCTACGCCGGCCATCGCACCTTCGAGATGGCGCTTCAGCGTCTCGGAATAGGTCGTGTCGTCGTGAACGATGAGTACTCTCAGTTCAGGCACGTGAACCTCCTCGGCGCGGAGCATCCCCTGAGTCCGCGACACTGTCATGAATGGCGAGAACTGACACCACTCATTGATATCGGCCTGATTCGTTCGGTCCTGAAACCGTTGCGCGGTCTCAGGTACGATGGGTGACCGCCGACGCACGACATGACGGGAGCCGGAAAGAGTGCTCGAGCTCGACATCGAAAGCCTAGCATACGGCGGAGACGCCGTAGGCCGCCTTGCAGATGGCCGGACCGCGTTCGTCACCGGGGCCTGCCCTGGTGACCGCGTTGCCGCGGTGATCGACGAGGAACGCGAGCGGTTCGTGCGCGCGCACGTCTCTGAGGTGCTGTCGCCTTCTCCCGACCGCGTCAGCGCTCCGTGTCCGTACTTCGGGCGGTGCGGGGGCTGCACGTGGCAGCACGTCTCCTACCGGCTGCAGTGCGATTCGAAGCGCCGCGCCGTCGTTGACGCACTCGAGCGCATCGGCCACATTCCCGATGCCGATTCGATCGTAGGCCCGATCGTCGCATCGAAGTACGAGTACGGCTACCGCAACAAGGTAGAGTTCGTCGTTGACCCCGCCAGTGCGCGCCCACGGTTGGGCTTCCATGTGGCCAAGAGCGAAACGGTCGTACCGGTCGAGTCGTGCATGCTTCTGCCCAAGAAGCACCAGAAGGCCCCACGCGCGCTCGGGGGCGCCCTGCGTTACCTGGCCGGCGACAGCGATCTCGGACTCGTCCGCGTGGGCTATCGCGTCGCAGTGAACACGCAAGACGTGGAGGTGGCGCTCTGGACCTCCCCGGGAGCGTTTCCCCGAAATGCGGTTGCCAAGACACTCCGGCAGGCCGTACCTGCCTCGAGCATCGTTCGCGTGCTCACCAAGGGCCCGTCCAGAGAGAGGACCGTCTCGGGCGTCGAGGCTCTGGCTGGGCGCGGCAACTGGCGCGAAAGGCTCGGAGACATCGATTACGCCATCTCCGCGCCCTCGTTCTTCCAAGTGAACAGCCGGGCAGCGGCGCGCATGATCGAGATCGTCCGCGAGGCCCTGCAGCCGGACGGATCGGACCGGGCTCTCGATCTGTACGCCGGCGCGGGCACCTTCACGATGCCCCTTGCGCAGCTCGCCGGCGACGTCGTCGCTGTCGAAGCGGCCGGACCAGCGGTCAGAGACCTGAGGCGCAACCTCGAGAGCAATCATCTGTGGGCAGAGGTGGTGGGCGGTGACGCGGCCCGCGAGATCGCAACGCTGGGCCACTTCGACATCGCGGTCGTGGATCCGCCGCGCAGCGGACTCTCAGCCGAGGTGATAGCGTCCCTGGCGTCGACGCGGCCACGCGATGTGGCGTACGTGTCGTGCGACCCCGCGACGCTCGCCCGGGACTGCCGCATGCTCGTGTCGGCCGGCTACGAACTGGTATCGGCCACACCGGTCGACCTCTTCCCGCAGAGCTATCACGTCGAGACCGTCGCGCACTTCCGTCCCACGCACGGCTAGATGCAAGAAGGGACGCCCGCGCTGGGGCGTCCCTTGCGAGAACGGTACTCGCTCGGAGTCCGACTACGCGACGGTGCCCACCTCGGGGAAATCGGTGACGTAGACATCGTGGGGCGCGTCCTCGTGCTCGGTGGTCATGTCTGCGCCCGCCTGATGCATACCCTCGTGGTCTCCATCGCCCCACATGGCACTCTCGGTCACGTCGTAGACCGTGCCCTTGTAGGCAACATATGCGGGCTTGCCGTCACGCCCGTCGAATCCCTTGAGCTCCTCGATGGTGAACTGCTTCATTGCTCCTCCAACCGTGCTATCGCTGAGGCCGTCTCAGTGTATGTACCTGAAACCGAGACGGAGTGAACCGTCCGACGATAAGAAATGGCGCCACACGTGTCGCGGCGCCAGTCGGCATCCCTTCGGTTCGGTGGCGCAACCGGCGCTAGTCTTCCTGCAGCCGCGCCGTCAACTTCTCGAGAGACACGATGATACGGCGTCCTTTGGTCGTGACGATGCCATCGCGAGCCAGCTGCGAGATCACACGGCTCGCGGTCTCGCGGGAGGTGCCGGCCAGGGTCGCGATGTCGTAGTGGGTCATGCCCTGTATGACCGGAGCCCCACGCGTCTCGTAGCCGGCGGTGGCTATGTTGAGCACCACGCGCATGACGCGATGGGTGGCGTCATGAAACGCCATGTCCTCGAGCCGAGCGATCGTGTGCCGCAGCCGGCGCGACAGGGTGGCGATAAGCGAGAGCGCAAGGCGCGGCTGCAACTGGATTGCGGCCGAGAGGTCCCTGCTGTCGAGGGCGAACAGCTCGACATCGGTGACAGCAATGACGTCCGCAGAGCGCGGCTGCGCGTCGACCAACGCCATCTCGCCGAAGTGCGCGGGCGCCTCGAGGTAGTTGAGAACGAGCTCCTTGCCCTCCGGGTTCGCGAGCGAGACCTTCACGCGGCCGGATACCAGGAGGTACATCGATGTGCCCATCTCGTTCTGACCAACGATGAACGAGCCCTTGGCGAAACGGCGGAACTGCACCATCTCCGCAAGAGCCTCGATGCTGTCGGCCGCGAGATCCGAGAACATCGGGATCGCCGCCAAACGCGAGAGTGTCTGTTCTCGTGAGGTAGTCATCGTGTTCATGGACTCTTCATCGGGAGAGCGGGCATGTGACTTGAGACACAGTATTCCCATTATGCGCAGGTGAGGGACGAGCACCCGACCCGGTGCCCGCCCCTCACGTACTCCCGGGTGTCACCGACTAAGCTGCGGCGACCGACTCAGAATCGAGATCCCTGAGGTACGAGATGAACAACGGTACGAGATGCGGGATCAGCTCAGGAAGGTAGGTGGGCATGAGCGCGTCCATGGTCTTGGGCAGCAGGTCGGGGATCAACTCCGCCATGTCCGCAGGCATCTCGCCGATGTAATCCTCGACCTCTCTCACCATGTCTGGCATCACCTTGCCGAGGATTCCAGGCGCCATCGCAGGGAACATCATGGGCATCATCGTCTCCATCATGCTCAGACCACCGGGAACGTGTCGCATGGAGAGCATCATCGGCTTCATGCCGACCGGCATCGCGTCCATCATCTGCGGGAAGATCCGCGTCATGAACTTCGCCATGTTCTCGGGCTGCATCAAGATGATGAACTTCTCGAAGTAGCTCCACATATACATGGAGTACTCGGTGGTCTCCGGAATGTCGTAGCCTGCAGCCTGCGCGACCATCCGCGACAAGTCGTCTATCTGCAGCCCGAGGTCGTTCTTGATGTTGCTGTCGCGCAGTTGGACCTGGCAGCAGGGGCACAACGCCACGACGGTGTCCGCGCCGGCATCGACGGCCTCCCGAAGGCGGTGACCTCCCAGAACCGGAGCCACGGGCATCTCGCCTACGAGCGTGAGCACCGACCCACAGCACAATCCCTCTTCGCGGTTGTGCTCCATCTCGACCATGTCGATGCCGGGAATCGCCTTGAGCATGTCGCGAGGGCGGCTCATAGTTGCCTTGCGCTCGACCCATGTGACACGAGTCGTGGAAGGTGACGGTCTTGCCCTCGAAGGGGTTGTCTTTGAGTTCCAGCCTGCCATCCGCAAGCGCCGGTGCCACGAGTTCGGAGTAGTGCTTCACCTCGAACTCGAACTCCTCGCCACGTTGGGCAGCGAGGTTGGCGTAGAGCTCCTTCCACACGAGACCACAAGCGGGACACGACGTCACGATGGTCTTCGCGCCACGCTTGCGAGCCTCGGCGACATTGTGCTCGTAGATCTCCTCGAACAGGTCCCACTTACCGGCGACCTTCATCGGGATGCCGCAGCATGCCTCGTCCTTGCCCATGTAGCCCACGGAGTACCCTGCGTCCTGAAGCAGTCGGATCGACGCCTCGGCGATGTCGGTCTCCACGAAGCTGGCGGTGCAACCCGCGAAGTAGAGGATGTCGGACTGCTCAGGAATCCGCTCGGCGACGTCGGCCGGAACCCAGGCGTCGCGATTCTCGGCCTTGCCCGCCCAGATGTCTCGCTCGCCGCGCAGCGAGGCCGCCATCATCTCGAAGGGCGGAAACGTGCCGCGCTTCTCCTCGTTGATGAGCTTGCCGCGCATCGTCATCCAGTTGTGCTCGACCGGGAGTTGAAGCTGGCAGCGGGTGTTGCACACCTCGCACGTCGTGCAGACGAGCTGCGTGTCGATCGCCTGGCGGTCCCACTTCTCCCGGCCGGCCATCACCTCGCGCAGATACGCGTACTTGCCACGCGGCGACTGACTCTCCCATCCGCGGCCCGAGTACTGCTCGCACGTGGGCACGCAGTAGCCGCACCGCGCGCAGGCATACGCCATGAAGGCGACGTCGCCGGGGATGTTCCTCACGTCCGCGCTGAGGTCTCCCGGGCCCTCGGGGGGCTTCGCCGCGTTGGCGAGGGGCCTCACGACACCCTCGAAGGTACTGGCGGCGCCCATCAGGAGATCGAGCATGCCGCCCGACCCGTGGACCTTCCCGGGGTTGAGAATCCCCTTCGGGTCGTTGGCGCTCTTGAAGCGTTTGAGCGCCGCAAGGCGATCCGCACCGAGCACGGAGGCGGCCTCTCTCCGGAAGTAGAGACCCGTAGAGTACGCCGCACCGCGGTGAGCCTTCGCGATCTTGATCACCGACAGAGACAGTGCGAAGGCGATGTTGAAGCCCAAGCTGCGCTCGTCATGCGGGATGAAGCCGAGCAAGACCACCTTCTCGCCCTTGCCGACCATCCCCTCGAGGATGAAGGGCTGATCGATCTTGCGGTCGATCTCGGTCAGGACCGCACCCAGCTCGGCAAGCGGAACGACGACCTCGGTCGGAATGATCGACGGCCCGACGCGCTTGAGGCGCATCGGGGCGAATCGCTGCTCCCACTCGTGTTCCGCCGCCTGTTCATCGAGCTCGGTGCCACCGTTCATCTCAACGATCGCACCGAGAGCCGCGTCGACCGCATCTCGGCGAGAGGCCGGATAGGCGATCACTGCAAGATACGACTCGGGCATCTCCGGCTCGTGGTGCTCGTTCGCCTCTTCCCAGGGGTGCCCGTGGCGATGGGGCAGCTGCTTCTTGAGCCGTGTGGACTCAGGGTTGAGGAACGTGATCGACCAGATCGGAAGACGCTGCGCCGATATCGCGGAGAGCGCCCCGCTGAGGTCCGTGATGCGGTTGAACGCGATGAGCCGGTGCACCTCGGGCTCAAGCGGACGCACCCGGAATTCGACCTCGGTGATGAACCCGGTGGTGCCTTCGGCGTCGGCGATGTACGTCATGAGCTCGTCACCTGAGAACTCCCTGACTTCGCCGGTCGGCAACACCACGCGAGCCGAGACCACGCTGTCTTTGAAGCCGCCGAACTCGTAGGAGCCGAAACCGGAGCCACCCTGCGCAAGCCAGCCTGCAGCCGAGGAGCTCGGGTAGCTCGAAGGATAGAGCCGAAGTGCGAGACCGTGAGGTGCGATGTGCCTGTCGATCTGCTCCCAGATCGCCCCCGCCTGAACGCGCACGACCAGCCGGTCCACGTCGACTGATAGCACTTCCTGCCACCCCGACATGTCCACGACGATCGCGCCTGTCTTGGGGAGCACGCCGCCGTATCCGCTCGTCGCCCATCCGCGAGGAACGAGTGCGACGCCCTTCTGCTGAGCCATCGAGACAAGTCGTACGAGCTGCGCTTCATCCTTGGGTCTCACGACTGCCCCGGCGGTGCCCGCAGGAACGAATGGCTTCACCAGACTCGGCATGGCACCGATGTCGAACGAGTACATCTTGCGTTCGACTCGATCCGTCTTCACACGTTCTTCGCCGCATATCTCGTTGAGCGACCTGACGACATCTTCCCGAACGACTGACATGACGGCTCGCTTTCCCATCGAGTGATTGGCCAACACAGGAACTCACGGCTTATGCGATGCCCCTTGGGGTATGCACCTGCCGGACACACCATACCCCTATGGGTATGGTCGGTGTCAAGGTCCGTTCAGGAAGTTGCGGCGCCGGACGGTGCTCAGCGCGTGCTACCATCGCCGTGCCGCGCCTGAGGAGAGGATGACCCTGTGTTGCGAGCTGTACTCTTCGATCTCGACGGGACTCTGCTCGACATCGACCTCGACGGCTTTCTGCGCCAGTACTTCGCAGCACTGGGTCCTGTGCTGGCCGAGATCACCGGTAGCGGCGTGTCCGAGCGGCAGGGGCTGTCCGCGGTGATGGAGAGCACGTCAGCCATGTGCTCTGACCGTACCAAGCGAACGAACCGCGAAGTCTTCGAGGCGCGGTTTCTGCACCTCACCGGGACGGACCTCTCGGCCGATGCCGCCGCTCAGCGCATCGGCGCCTTCTACGCTGATGAGTTCCCCTCGCTCAAGGGCGGTCATGCTCCGCGACCGGGAGCGGCGGCAGCCGTCAAGGCCGCACGTGACTCCGGCCTGGTCGTCGCCCTCGCGACGAACCCTATCTTCCCGCTTCAGGCGATCAGGGAGCGCATGAGATGGGCGGAGCTCGACGAGAGCTGGTTCGATGTGGTCACGTCGTACGAGAACATGAACGCGTGCAAGCCTGACGCACGCTACTTCGCAGACGTTGCCCGGCTGCTTGATGTCTCACCCGAGGAGTGCTTGATGGTGGGCGACGACGCAGCGCTCGATCTACCCGCGGGCCGTGTGGGAATGCGGACGTTCTACGTGGGGGCAGGGATACCCGACGAACGGTGCGACCGCGGCGACTTGGACGACCTGCGGGCCGGACTAGAGAGCCTGGCTCGAAGGACCTGAGTCACGCTTCCGAATGAGCGCGACCCACGCGCCATCGCTTCGTCTGTCGTAGGCGAACTCGAAGCGTCCTCGGGTCTCACGGCGCAGGTCGATCTGGTAGCCCAGACCCGCAGGCTCGTGATCGCAGACCAACACCAGCTCGTCGTCACAACCGAGGTTCACCAGGGTGTCGACCACGCAGAAGACGAGCGCCCTACGAAGAGCAGGGTCGAAGTCCCTGATATCCACCAGAAGTTTCCCCGCGCGAGCCGGCATACGTCACCCCCCTGGTACGTCAGTTCTACACAACGATGTCATGCTCCTGCACGCATCCTGTTGGCAGAGGCGCGTTCCGTTCACCTTACCCCTCACGGCGATATCGCGCCGCAGGGGCCGTCGCGTGGCGTGAACGTGAGGTCAGGTGTAGAATCCTTTAGGAGGGTGAACCGTGTCGGCGGCGAACTGATGCCTTGGCACGGGATGGACTGGCCGATATGTCCCGTCTGTACTGCTAAGGGGGTACTCGCGTTCATGCGCGATCGCTATCGCTGAGCCATGTCTGACGCTGGCGCGTGCCGCCGCGACGGACAGCTCTCCCCTCTCGGCACGACCATTCTCCTCACCCCGCTACCCGAGCCGATCGCCGCCGACGAACTCGTCGAGTGGCTGGCTTCTGGTATGTCAAACGACAGCATCTGGGTCTCAGTGGGAGGAGGTATGCCGGGAAGCTAGACCCGACTGCGGGGGCCCGCTCGCCTGGAGCCGGCTGCATCCCCGCACTCGCACGAAGACAGACGGATCCCTACAAGGAGGTGTATGGCATGGCGCATGAGGATCGAGCGTTCGACGATAGGCTCGCGGCACACGGAGTCACTCGACGTGACTTCGTGAAGTTCTGCGGGTCGGTCGCAGCGATGCTCGGCTTGTCAGAGGCGATGGTTCCGCAGATCGCAGCTGCGGTCGAGTCGGCTGCAGGCTCGAAACTCTACCCGGCGGTCTGGCTCAACGGCGGCGCGTGCACTGGTTGCACGGAGTCGATGGCTCAGGCCACGAACCCGGACGTCGCCCAAGTGGTTCTGGACATCCTGTCCATGAACTACATGGAGACGATCATGATGGCCCAAGGTGAGGCCGCGAACGAGGCGCTCTACCAAACGGTCGATGCCAACGAGGGCAAGACCATCATGATCTACGAGGGCTCGGTGATGAAGGGCTGGGACGGCAACGCTCTTCGCGTCGAGGGCAAGACCAGCCTCGAGGTGCTCGACGAGGTCGCCCCCAAGGTCGCAGCGATCATCGCAGTCGGGTCGTGCGCGGTCGACGGTGGCTGGGTCAAGGCAGCACCGAACCCCGCCGACGCCACCGGTGTCGCGATGTACTTGGCCGAGAAGGGAATCACCACTCCGGTCATCAACCTGCCGACGTGCCCGGTCAATCCCGAGTGGATCGTGGCGATGGTCGTCGACGTCCTCCTTCTCGGTGGCATCGACGAAGAGGGCAAAGTGAGCGAGGCGCTTGTCGGCAAGCTCGACGCGCAGGGTCGCCCCAAGCTCATCTTCGGTCAGACGATCCACGACAACTGCCCGCGCCGTGGGCACTTCGAGAACGGCGAGTTCGTCTACCAGTTCGGCACCGAGGAGGAGCGTAAGGGCTACTGCCTCTACCCCGTCGGTTGCAAGGGCCCCCAGACGTACACGAACTGCCCGATCGTTCGCTGGAACAACCAGGTCAGCTGGTGCGTCGAGTCCGGTGCACCCTGTATCGGCTGTGGCGACTTCAACTGGGTGGATGAGAACGCACCGTTCCTCGGCCGCATGCGCAAGGTCGGCATCGGCACCGGTCCGCAAGAGGGTGGATGGGATCCCGGTGTCGTGGGCGCTGTCGCAGGTGGAGCCGTCGTGGGCGCCCTTGGTGTGCACGCTCTTGGTATGAAGGCCGCCGGACGTATCGGCAACATGCCCCCTACAGAGGACATGAAGGCCTATGACCGCAAGAAGGGAGGCGATAAGTAGTGGCACGCACAGTCATTGATCCGCTGACCCGAATCGAGGGTCACCTGCGCGTCGAATGCGAAGTGGAGAACGGCGTCATCACCGACGCGTGGGTCTCCGGAGGCCTGTTCCGCGGCATGGAAGTTGTCATGAAGGGCCGTCAGCCCTCCGATGCCTACTACATCTCGCAGCGCATCTGCGGCGTCTGTCCCATCTCGCACGGTCACGCCGCAACCATGTCTGCCGAGGCAGCCATGGGGATCGCGATTCCGCAGGGCGCCCGCCTCGTGCGCAACATCATCGAGGCCGCGCAGTTCCTGCACAGCCACATCCTGTGGTTCTACACGCTGGCCGCGCTCGACTACGTGACGCCCGCCAAGGCGCTCGAGGCCAACATCGCCGACACGTACGCGCTCGCACAGGCTGCGGGAACGTCGACAGCGAACTTCGGCGCCGTGCAAAACAAGATCAAGACACTCGTCGAGGGTGGCGACCTGTCGATCTTCACGAACGGCTATCTTGAGCACCCCGCGTTCTCGCCGACGATGCCTCCGGAGCTCCACTTGATCGCCGTGGCGCACTACCTCGAGGCCTTGGAGATGCAGGCCGAGGCGTCGCGCGTCATCGCCATCATGGGCGGTAAGTTCCCGCACTACATGACGTCGATCCCGGGCGGCACCGCATGGATGCCCACCGAGGAGAAGCTCGACGACGTGCTCTTCCGTCTGCTGAGGGTCCGCGACTGGGTGATGAGCACCATGATCCCGGACACCCTTGCGATCGCGCCGTTCTACGCAGACGCTCTCGCTTACGGTGGCGGCACCGGCAACTTCCTGGCTTGGGGCGTCTTCAACGACGAGTCCATGGAGATGGCGAACCGCTACATGCCCAACGGTGCGGTCTTCGTTCCCACCAAGGGTCTCGCGGTCGAAGATGCCGATCCTGCGATGATCGCCGAGTACGTGGAGCACTCGTGGCTCGACGGCAAGAGCGGCCTGAATCCCACGGAGGGCGAAACGATTCCGCCCGCAGCGAACGGCTTCGCCGGTTATGACACCAACGACCGCTACACGTGGGCCAAGGCGCCTCGCTACGACGGCAAGTCCACAGAAGTCGGGCCGCTGGCTCGTATGATCGTCGCGTATCTCAAGGGCGTCGCACCGGTCAAGGCTATCGTCGATGCCACGTTGACGGCACTGGGCGCGGCCGGCAAGCCGGAGGTCCTCGTGTCGCTGCTCGGCCGCATCGCTGCTCGCAACCTCGAGACAGCGGTCATCGCCGACTGGTCGATCGAGTGGGTCAACGAGCTCGTCGCCGCGTTCAAGGGAGGCGGCGCGGAGTTCTTCACCGCTTCGGCCATCACCGATGGTGCCGGCGCAGGCATGTGGGAAGCCCCTCGCGGTGCACTGGGGCACTGGATGAACGTCCAAGACGGCGTCATCGCCAACTACCAGATCGTCACCCCCTCCACATGGGACATCAGCCCCCGCGACGCCGACGGCGTGCGCGGTCCGATGGAAGAGGCTCTGGTCGGAACTCCGATTCTCGATCCCGAGCGTCCCATGGAAGCCGGCCGAGTGGCCCGCAGCTTCGATCCTTGAATCGGCTGCGGCGTTCACGTGATTGAACGCAAAACCGGCAAGCAGGGAACCGTCTACACCCGCAAGTGGGGGGTGAAGTAGATGTCTCACAACCTCTACCGTGAGCAGCACCCGCTCGTCTTCGTCGTCACGCACTGGATCAACCTGCTGGCGATGCTCTTCCTCACGCTGTCGGGCTTCTACATCCACTACCCGATCTTCCCGGGTGCGATGGGACTGGCGCGTGGAACGCACTTCTTCTGGATGTTCGTCCTGCTGATCAACCTCATCGTGCGCGTCGCGCTGGCCTTCTTCGTGAAGACGGCGGTTGTGCAGAACACCCGTGAGGTCGACACCGACATCAAGAACTGGCTCCCCCAGAAGGAGAACCGCCACCAGATGGTTCCGTGGCTCAAGTACTACCTGTTCATGAAGAAGGATCACCCGATCTCGGCGAAGTACGGCGTGCTGCAGAAGATCGCCTACATCGCCACGGTGCCCCTGACGCTGATCGCGGCCTACACGGGCTTCTGCCTATGGGGGCCCACCAGCGACTGGCCCTTCTTCTTGGCGGGGACGACCTGGGTCGCGACCCTTTTCAACGCTGGCGGCGGCGCCGATCCGATGCCCATGCGCATCCTCCACTACTGGATGATGTGGGTCATCTTGATCTTCACCTTCGCGCACGTGTACCTGGCGTCGATCTACGGCTTCGCCCCACTCAAGATCATCTTCGCGTGGAAAGAGACCGTGGCCGACGAGCACTAGTAGGCGCGACACCACTCCGTGCGACCTTCTTGCACGGCTGGTGGCACCAAGGGACACGAAGTGGGCTCCGGGAAACCGGGGCCCACGTTCTTTTCCCGCCAATCGAAAGGAATCAGGGGGCGACATCGCGTAGACTATCTGAGAGGTACACAGGTACCTTCGCGGACACCGGCACCCGCAAACGACGGACGTCAACAACACTTCGAAAGGGTAGATGTGCTGTCCGAACGGTGTATCTCGCTGGCGTTGGGTGTTCTGAATCGCTCGTATCTCGCCACCAGCCCTGCAACGATGGACCGCCTTCCGGCGCCCCAGCAGGGGCACGGCTATGTGCTCTACGCGCACGTTCCCTTCTGCGAGCGACTCTGCACGTACTGCTCGTTCAACCGGTTCCTCTACAAGGAGAGCTGGGCTCGGTCATACTTCGCGGACCTTCGTGAAGAGATGCGCATGACGGCTCGCCTCGGATACGACTTCGCCTCGCTGTATGTGGGCGGTGGCACTCCCACGATCCTGCTCGATGAACTGTGCGACACCATCGATCTCGCAAGAGAGCTCTTCCCGTCGATACGAGAGGTCTCAGCCGAGACGTCTCCCAACCACCTGTGCCCCGAACTCGTGACGCAGCTTTCCGAGCGCGTGCAGCGCCTGTCGGTGGGCGTACAGAGCTTCGATGACCGGCTCCTTCGGCAGATGGACCGCTACGGCAAGTACGGTTGCGGCGAAGAGGTCTTCGAGCGTGTGGCGGGTGTCGCAGGCGCCTTCGACTCGTTCAACGTCGACATGATCTTCAACTTCCCGAGCCAGACCGAGGACATCCTGGTCCGCGATATCGAACGGGTGAAGGCGACCGGGGCGAATCAGACCACGTTCTATCCGCTGATGGCATCACCTCTGCGTCGCAGCGAGCTCGAGCAGACCGTCGGGGCGATAGACTTCGATCGTGAGGCGCGGTACTACCGACTGATCAACGCCGAGCTCAAGCCCGACTTCGATGCGGCCAGCGCATGGACGTTCTCACGAGATCCCCAAGCCATGGTCGACGAGTACATCGTCGACTTCCCCGAGTACGTGGGAATCGGTTCGGGCGCACTCTCGTTCCTCGACGGTACGATCTATGGGAACACCTTCTCGCTTGCCGAGTACCACGAGCGCGTGCAAGCCGGCCGGATGGGCGTCGTGAAGCACGGTAAGCGATACAGCACCAGCGCTCTGATGCGCTATCGGTTCGTGACCGACCTGTTCGGACTCAGGCTCGACAAGGCGCGCTTCAAGGCGGACTTCGGTATACCCGTCGAGCTCGGACTCCCGGTCGAGATGGCGTTCATGTCGCTGGTCGGCGCGTTCGCCACCAATGGGCGAACCGAAGCCACGCTGACCGAGAAGGGGCGCTATCTCCTGCTCGCGATGATGCGTGAGACGCTCGCCTCATCCAACGACGCTCGCGACCAGGCCCGTGCCGAGCTACCGCTTGAAGAGCGGATGTTGCTCCTGGAGGGCGACACGTCGGCCCTCATCGGCGCAGAGGCTATCGCCGGCTGACGCTTCCACCTAGACTCGGCAGGGCAGCAACGCAGACCACCGCTGCTCCATTCCCAAGGGAGACTCATGTCTGAAGCGCCACGCATACTTGTCATGGGGGTCGGCAACCCGCTCATGCGCGATGAGGGTGCTGGCCCTCGTACGGTCGAGATCCTCATGGCCGGGTTCGACTTCCCCGACAACGTCGAGGTCGTCGACTGCGGCACCATGGGCTACACCATCCTCGACGTCATTCGAGGGGCCGACCACCTGATCGTGGTGGATGCGCTCAGGACCGACGATCTCGAGCCGGGCACGGTCGTACGGCTCGAACCCGACGACTTCGCGGCCTCGCAGGTGATGCACTCCCTTCACGATGTGCGCCTCCCGGAGGTACTGCAGGCGGCGTCGCTGATCGGTTCGTCGCCGCAGACGATCGCGATCGGCATCCAGATCGAGGAGATCCGCGAGTGGGTGCTCGAGCTCTCCGAGCCGGTCAGCGCCGCACTACCCATCGCGGTCGCTGCGGTGCTCGAGGAGCTCGCTGCGCTCGGCGTGGAGCCCACCGTGCGCTCCGAGACTACCCTCGACGCCGAGATCATCGAGTCCGTCAGGACGTACGCCCCCTTGCCCGACAAAGCGTTCCGGCCCTCAGAGGCTGAGGAAACCTCCTAGAGAGCCCTCCCCCGCCAATGCTGTCTACCGGCTGCTAAAGGCGTGCTCCGGCGATGCCGAAGAGTATTCCTGAACGAAGCTGTCAGGTACGACCAGAGCTAACGGCGACATATGGGGGCGCAGATGGGCCGGCTGTACGATTACTGCACAGAGATCCAGGAACACATCAACCGCAAGGGACTCGACGTGTTCCGGACCCGCGGCGCGCTTGCGCTGCAGTGCGGATTCCTGATCACCTTGGTCAACCCGAACGATCCGGACGATCCCGAGAAGATCCGCGCGCTGCGTGAAGCCGCCCGCGACATCCTCGGTATCGATCTGGCATAGCTCGGGGCTCACCATGAACATCCGTGACCCGCGCCGCCAGACCTTCCGGCAGCCCGTCAAGACATCAGGCCTGAGAGCGGTCAGGAAGGCACCTCAGCCCAAGCCGCCGGCGAAAGCCAAGTACGCCCTTTTCGCACTCGGAAGCGTGTTGGCCGTGACGGTCGCTATGGCATGGAACCCCCCCACGCAGACGGTTCACGGATTCACCACCGCGAGCGACTACAACGCTACCAAGGAAAGCGGCTGCACCAACTCCGGCGAGGGCTGCCACGGCGCAGAGACCGAGTACACGGACTTCAACGCCTACCACCCCGACACTGACTGCACCAGCTGCCATGAGTACGAGGGCGTCGGATGCATCCCTTGTCACTCTCCACGCGAGCACGAATGCGCGTTGTGCCACGACGGCAGCATGAAGAACGCTCCGGACCGCGTCAGGATCACCGACCCGTACCCGCACGGTCACTATCGCGAGACCACCCACACCGCAACGGCCACCGACATGAAGGCGGTCGTCAAGGCGTCCGAGGACGGAGAGGCCCAGGCATCGTGCAAGGAATGCCATTCTCGGGATCTCAAGGCCGCCCACACCGCGGTTCCCGCTGTCGACGGAAGCCCGTACGGATCGGACATCGGCTGCGGCGAGTGCCACAATGATGTTCGGGCCTTCGGGCAGGCCGAGGTCCTGTCCGACTGGAAGTCGCGCACGTGTGAAGCGTGCCACGGGGTGGATTCGTCCTCACCCATGCACTCATCGACGGTCGCCGATCCGGTCGAGGCGACCGACGCCGGATGCAGCGACACCGGCGTGGGATGCCACGACTCCACCGACCTGCATGCCCTCCACGCCGACGCTCCCAAGAACTGCTCGGGCAGTGCGAGCAAAGGCGAGCCGGGGTGCCACGATCTCGACATCGAATCCCACCTGCCCACGGCGAAGAGCTGCGGCGGCGACTCCGAGGATGACTGCCACAGAGGCTCGAACGGTTCGGAGTACCAGCATGAGAACATGGTCGCGTCCCACGGACCCACCACGGGTGTCGCTGCATCGGGCGTATACGAGGGTGAACGGTGCGGATCCTGTCACTACATGGCACCCGGCACCGCAAGCCTGATCACAGAGCATGCACGAGCGACTTCCGCGATGAGCGGGGTCGGAACGGGCTGCGTGCGCTGTCACAACAACGTCTCAGCAGCTGCGGTCGTAGCCGACGGCTGGACCGAGCGCGAAACCAGCGCATCGTGCTCTGCGTGCCACTCCGGTGACGGCATCCAGGCCGCCCATACGCGAGACCTGACCGCTGCGCATCTTGTGGTCAGCGGCAGTGAGGGCTGTGCGAACAGCGGCGCCGGCTGTCATCCGACATCGTCGCTAGCCGACGTTGGCACCAGCGCGACCGCGCTCCACTCCAGCTGCCTGCGTTGCCACGCAACCGATTCCTCAAATGGCAACGCACCCTACGACCCCACAAAGAAGACCTGCGGGTCCGGACGCGACTGCCACAACGGCACCGGCGAGTTCGAACCGACGTCGGGGATGCATACCATCTCCGGCACCGCGGTGGGAGGCACCGATGCCAGGAGCCACACCGCCGGCCAGGCACAGCTGAGCGCGACCTTGGTCGACGAGGCGAGCGGCGTGGTCACGGCATGCACCCAGTGCCATAGCGGCGTCCTCGGCACCGAGCATCGTCGATCCAACGCAACGAGTGCGATCGCCGGAACCTGCGTGTCGTGTCACAACGCGAATGCGGCCGCCAGCGCGGTGGTCAAGGCCGGCTGGCCGACGAAGGACACAGCGCGGGCGTGCGCCGGGTGCCACGCCGGAAGTGCGGCCCCAGCACCCCATACCGATATCGACACCGCTCACCGGGCCACCGAGTATGGGCGCGACGGCACGCCGCTGGCCGGGTCATGCGCACGCGCCGGCTGCCACACGACGGCCGACGTGCGTGTCGTACATGCTGAGCTGGGCTGCACCTTCGCCGGCTGCCACTCGAACCGCGGCGACATTCGCGGGCTCGCGGTGATGAGTTGCGGCGGCATCGACGATGAGCGCGCGTGCCACGCGGGAAGCGCGCGCCACGCGACAAGGACGACCAAGCACCTCGCCACCGAGATCGACCGCTACGGCAATCCGGTTCCGGGCAGCTGCCTGCGTGCGGGCTGCCACGCGACCACCGACGTGCGCACGTTGCACGAGACCACGCACTGTGAGACCGCGGGCTGCCACGTAGAGGGCGGACCCACGCTGATGACGTGTGGCGGCTCGGCGACGACCGAGGGTTCGTGCCACGCGGGAAGCGCGCGCCACTCCCAGGCATCGACCAAGCACCTCGCCACCGAGATCGACCGCTACGGCAATCCGGTTCCGGGCAGCTGCCTGCGTGCGGGCTGCCACGCGACCACCGACGTGCGCACGTTGCACGAGACCACGCACTGTGAGACCGCGGGCTGCCACGTAGAGGGCGGACCCACGCTGATGACGTGTGGCGGCTCGGCGACGACCGAGGGTTCGTGCCACGCGGGAAGCGCGCGCCACTCCCAGGCATCGACCAAGCACCTCGCCACCGAGATCGACCGCTACGGCAATCCGGTTCCGGGCAGCTGCCTGCGTGCGGGCTGCCACGCGACCACCGACGTGCGCACGTTGCACGAGACCACGCACTGTGAGACCGCGGGCTGCCACGTAGAGGGCGGACCCACGCTGATGACGTGTGGCGGCTCGGCGACGACCGAGGGTTCGTGCCACGCGGGAAGCGCGCGCCACTCCCAGGCATCGACCAAGCACCTCGCCACCGAGATCGACCGCTACGGCAATCCGGTTCCGGGCAGCTGCCTGCGTGCGGGCTGCCACGCGACCACCGACGTGCGCACGTTGCACGAGACCACGCACTGTGAGACCGCGGGCTGCCACGTAGAGGGCGGACCCACGCTGATGACGTGTGGCGGCTCGGCGACGACCGAGGGTTCGTGCCACGCGGGAAGCGCGCGCCACTCCCAGGCATCGACCAAGCACCTCGCCACCGAGATCGACCGCTACGGCAATCCGGTTCCGGGCAGCTGCCTGCGTGCGGGCTGCCACGCGACCACCGACGTGCGCACGTTGCACGAGACCACGCACTGTGAGACCGCGGGCTGCCACGTAGAGGGCGGACCCACGCTGATGACGTGTGGCGGCTCGGCGACGACCGAGGGTTCGTGCCACGCGGGAAGCGCGCGCCACTCCCAGGCATCGACCAAGCACCTCGCCACCGAAAGGACACCGGACGGGACAGTCACTCCCGGAGCCTGCGCGACGACCGGCTGCCACGCGACCACCGACGTGCGCACGTTGCACGAGACCACGCACTGTGAGACCGCCGGCTGCCACGTAGAGGGCGGACCCACGAACATGGGCTGCGGTGGCCAGTCCGGGGACGCGGCGTGCCACATCGGCTTCGGCCCGACGGACCATAACGCAGACCACTCCACCGACCTGAACGGAACCGTGGGCGGCATCACCTACGGGCCTGGTGAGAACGTCGGATGCATCGGAACGTGCCACGCGACCGGACTCGTGGCGGAGCACAGCGCCCGGCTCGGAGCCGGCACGCTGGAAGGCGGCGGTGCGAACGTGTGCAGCATCTGCCACAGTGCGGCCGATGGATCGGGCGCCTACGCGTCGAGTCCCGCAGTGACTGCAGCCATCGCGTCCGGTGACAAGCGCTGCATCGCATGCCACGCGAGCGGATCGAGCATCGACAGCGCACAGGCGGTCGCCTCGCCACCGTCGACGTGCCTGCCCTCGGCGTCCATCCAAGCGAGCACCGAGCCCCTGACGACACCGGTCGCCGAGTCCTTGCTCTTGAAGTCGGCCATCCCGACTCCGGCCGATCCAGCCTCTGAAGCTCCCGAGCAGACCGAGGAGAAGCGGGATTCCACGGACTCAACCGGTTCGACTCCGCCAGCCCAAGAGACGTCGAACACCCCTGACGTGAAGACGCCGCCGACGACGGACGACGACGAAGACGCACAGCCGACGCCGCCGGAGCCACCCGCTGAGCAGGAACCGGCATCCGAGGAGGAGTGCGAGCGTGAGCCCTCGGACGAGACGACCGAAGCACCGACGATCAAGGCCTCGAGCGCGTCTGGCTCGGAGTGTCTGGACTGCCACGAGATCAGGGACTGACGGCGCGCGTAACGCCGTTCATACACGGGAGGACGTCAGATGAAGCACATGTCGATCAGAGTGAGGATCCTTGCAGGGGTCGTGCTGGTGAACCTGCTCGGCGCGATGGTTACGATGGTGTACCTGCACCAGTCGTACTCGGCGAGCGTCGAGGTCAACGCGACGAGGACCGTGGCGCTTGGAGCGGCCGCATACGAGCAGCTGAGCGCGGGACAGACGATAGACCCGGTCGCCGACCCTGCGGGGGTCGACACCCTTCTCGGCAGGATGAAGGCGGTCACGGGAGCGGACTACGGCTTCCTGCTCGACCGGTCATCCACCAGCGCCGAGCAGTACGCCGAGTCTCGCGAGTCGGCCGGTCTGCCGGACAACTGGGACGAGGGTGACGTGTACGTGATCGCTGCGGCGACCGACGAGGCTGCTGCAGCCCGCATGGTGTTCAACGCGACCCCCGACGCCGTACCGGAGATGGGCAAGACGGTCGGTGTCGAGAACGGTGCGTGCTCAAAGACATGCCACGATGGCATCACCGCCGAGGGCGACTACTGGGGCGTTGCGTGGAGCACTGACTCTCGCAGCCGCTCGCACGCGGTATTCCCGGTGAGCAATGAATCCGGCACGCCGATCGGGGTAGTGTACGCGGTCGACGAGATCACGGCACAGGCCGATGCTGCGCGCGCCACGATGATGCAGACTCTGCTCGTCATCAGCGTGACTCTGCTCGTCGCCACGCTTCTCATCGGGGGCATGATCGACGCACTCGTGTTCAAGCGCATGAACCGCATGATGCTCGCCATCGAGGACGTCTCGATGCGCGTGGCCGGTGGCGACTTCGACGCGAGGTTCGAGCCCGACGGAACCACCGATGAGATCGGCCAGTTCGAGGCGTTCTTCGCGAACGTCCTCGACCTCATGACCAGCACGATCAAGTCCCTCGTGCAGTCGAAGTAGCAAGTAGACACTCCTCCCACCACGCGAGACGCCCGCTGCGGATAGTACGCGGCGGGCGTCTCGTACTGTGTGGGGCACACGCAGAACGCGCTGCACCCGGGGGGCTTCCCGAACGAGGGCGACTACTCCCCCGCCGGGACACCAAGATCGGCGAGCACCTTGTCCACGGCGGCTTCACCGCTCTCGACGCAGTTCGGCAGACCGACACCGCGGTAACTCCCGCCGGCGAGCGCCAACCCCGTGATGCGCGCCGAGCGATCCTCGATCGTGGCGACTCGCTCGAGGTGGCCCATCGTGTACTGCGGCATTCCGAGCGTCCATCGGTAGAAGCGCCTGAAGATCGGCTTCGCCTCGGGGCGGATTCCGAGAATGCGCCGCAGCTCCTTCTCCGCGATCTCGGTGATCTCCTCGTCGCTGCTCTCCATGACGGCTTGGTTGTTGGGGCCACCGACGAACCCGCGCAGGAGAACCGCTCCGCTGGGAGCGCGGCCGGGCCACTTCGTCGAAGAGTACGTCGCGGCGAGCAGCGAGACCTTCTCCACGGCCGGGCACAGCACGCCGAACGCGTTCATATCGATGCCGATCTCGGCCTCGTCGAAGGCGAGCGAGACCGTCGCCGAGGAGCTGGCGGGGATGGCTTTGAGGGCGTCTGCGATTCCGGGGTCGATGCCGCGAACAAGAGGTTCAGCCGCCCACGACTCGGTAGCGATCACAACGGCATCTCCCGAGTGAACGGTGCCGTCACGCAGCGCGACAGACCACAGGCCGTCGGCATCGCGGGTGATGGATGACACGTCAGAGCCCGTATGGATCTTCTCCGCGCCCGCATACTGCGCCATGGCCAGCGGCAGTTCGTGCATCCCGCGCTTGAACGCCGTGAAGAACGTCCGTGGATTCTCAGGGTCGACGGGATGCTTCCTGCGCATCTCCTCGGCCATCTTGCGCTGCGCGAGGAAGCCCTTGATCATGCAGCCGTACTTCTGCTCCATCTCGAGCAGGTTGGGAAACGTGGCTGCGAGCGACATCTGCGCGGGGTCGGAACCGTGAACGCCTCCGACAAGGGGTTCAGCGAGGCGATCGAGGATCTCTCGGCCCATGCGCCGCACGATGAAGTGCTCGAGGGTCTCGTCGTTGAACTCGCCCGGGGCGAGCTTCTTCTTGGGTACGAACAGATCCATGCCGGCGCGGATCTTGCCCGGCCAGGAGAACAGACCCGTCGTGGCGAAGGGCACGAACTTGGTGGGCGCGAACTGCATCACGCCGTCGGGCATGGCGTACAGCCGCCCCTTCTTGAGGATCAGGGTCTTCTTGCGCGAATCGTCGGTGGGCATCTTGTCGGCCGATAGCCCCACGAGCTCCGCGATCCGATGGATAGCCGGCTTCATCGTGAGAAACGAATCAGGACCGCCATCGACGATGAACGTGCCCCGGTCGGTCTCGACGATCTCGCCGTCGATCTTGCCGCCGATACGTCGATCGCGCTCAAGCACGATGAAGTCGACGTCGCCGCCTGCCTCCGCGGCCTGCCTCACTCGAATCGCAGCGCCAAGCCCCGCGAGGCCGCTGCCGATGATGATGACCTTCTTCATGTCCGTCCTCATGTTCGCTTCGCACCACGCTCATCCGGGGTGCTGAGTTGTCAGTACAGCCGAGCAGGCTTCTGGTCGTCTTCCGGCAGCTTGATGCCCCACTCGCCGAGTACCTTGGTGGCAGCCTTCTCGCCTGAGTCGAGGCAGTTCGGGACCCCGACTCCGTGGTACGCGCCCCCGCCCACGGCGAAACCGGGGATGCCGGCGCAACGAGACTCGATCTCGGCTACCCGCCCAAGGTGGCCCATCGTGTACTGCGGCATCCCACCCACCCAGCGGAACACGCGCGCGAACAGCGGCCGTGCCTCGGATTCGACGCCGAGCAGCTTGACGAATGCCAGCCGAGCGATCTCGATCAGCTCGTCATCGTCTCGCCCGACGATTCCCTGATCTCGGGGGCCTCCTACGAATCCCCTGAGCAAGACGCGGCCGTCGGGGGCCCTGCCCGGCCACTTCGACGACATGAGCGAGATGCCGGTGACAGGCTCTTGTTCCACCGCCGGGGACAAGACCCCGTGCCAGTTCTTGTCGAAGGGGCACTCGGACTCGTCGAACGCCATCAGGATCGTGGCCGACGACGAACACGGTATGTCACCGATAAGCTCGCCCACGCGCTCATCCACGCCACCGGCAAGCGGCGAGGCGGCCCAGGCCTCAGCGCAGATCAGCACCGCATCGCCGCCCAGCGACTCTCCCGAGTCGAGCGTGACCCGGTATCCCCCTTCGGCGATGCGCTCGACGCGCGTGGCCGCCCGGCCGACATGTATGGAGTCACGTCCCGCCGCATCGGCCATCCGGTCGGTGAGCTCTTGCAGCCCGCCGAGAAACGATGTGAAGAACGTCCGCCGCTTCGCCCCGGGCTTGGGCGGATACTTCTTGCGCATCTCTTCGACCTTCTTGCGCTGCGCGAGAAAGCCGCGAACGAGAGAACCGTACTGCTGCTCCATCTCCAGGAGATAGGGGTATGTGGCAGCGAGCGACATCTCGCCGGGGTCCGAGCCGTTCACGCCGCCCACCAGAGGTTCGGCAAGACGGTCGAGGCACTCGCGCCCCATCCGGCGCACCACGAAGCTCTCGACCGACTCGTCGTTATCCTCACCCTCGGCGATCCTCTTCTTGGGTATGACCAGGTCGAGCGCCATCCGGAACTTCGCGGGCCACGAGTACAGCGAGGTCGTGGCCATGGGGACGATCTTGGTGGGTGCGAACATCATGATGCCGTCGGGCATCTCCACCAGCCGGCCGTCCTTGACGATGAACGTCTTCTTGTTCTCGTCGAGTGTCCCGGTCTCCTGATCGAAGATGTCGAGGAGCTTCGCCACACGATGGACCGCGGGTTTGTCGGTCAGAAACGAATCCGATCCGCCGTCGACGACGAAGGTTCCACCGGTGTCGGGATCGTCGACGTGAACGGTGTGGAGCTTCCCGCCAAGCCGGTCGTCCTTTTCGAGCAGGGTGAATGACACGTCATGGCCGGCATCGGCCGCTCGGCGGATCTTGTAGGCGGCACCGAGGCCGGCGACTCCTCCGCCGATGATGATGATGTGTTTCAACGGCACTCCTGTTTCCGTGTGCGACGCAGGCGGTGGTCCCTTGCATCGCACGCCCCCGGGTGCCGGCTCGAAGGGCGCGCGAACGAAGAGCTAAGCGAGCTTGACCAGTTCCCGTGCGATCGCGTCGACGAGCACGGGGTGCTCGTTGGGCACCGGGACCCGTACGAACTCGATGTCGAGATCGAGCGCCTTGCCCGCAGCGACGATATCGAGGTCGTACCTCGTCTCCATATGGTCTGTCATGAAGCCGATGGGGCAGACTGCGACGCCCTTGATCTGGGTGGCCGCAAGCGCTTCGAGGACCTCGTCCAGTTCGGGCCCGATCCACGCGCCGGGCCTGTTGCCCTTCGACTGGTACGCGAGGAACCAGGCACGAGGAGCATCCGAACAGCCGAATATCTCGATCCCCTTCAAGAGGGGCGAGGCCGCATGCGCACCCTCGGTGAGTCCCAGTTTCAGCGCCACCGAGTTGGCGGTCCGCTCGAGGCCTGCCACGTAAGGATCGTCCTCGGTGAGATCACTTTCGGGCAGGCTGTGTGCCGAGAAGACCAGCGACGATGCCCTCATTGGGCTCGACGTCGGTGAGCGCCACAGCGGTGGCGCCAGCGAAGAAGCTCGCGTACTCGTCGAGCTCTGAGACGAGGGGGGCCTCGACGACGTTCACGCCGCCGATCTCCTCGGCCGCCTCGTCGATCGCCGCACGGTACGCGCCGTGTGCGATCTTGCTTTCGAACGGTGACAGCGACACGGCGATGACCTTGTCACACCCGGTCGCCTTCAGCGCACCAAGAGCATCCTTGATGAACGGGTGCCAATACGCCATGCCGATGGCGACCGGCATGGGCGACCCCAGCTCGTCGAGGGAGTTCTCGATCGCGCTGGCGATGTCGCTCGCGATCCCCGTGAGCGGCGAGCTGCCGCCGATGGCCAGATAGCGGCGCTTGACACGCTGGAGCAGCTCCTCGGAAGGCTCGACGCCCATGAGGTTCTTCATGAATGGTCCGACCGCATCGAGCGTGTCGGGACCGCCGTACCCTGTGACGAGGACGCCCGTGGTCATGAGCGCCTACGCCCCCGCCCGTATCCGGTCGGAGTGTTCGTGCACGAAACGGATCATCTGACGCGCCTTCTCGGGATCGCTCGTCTTATGAATACCGTGCCCCAAGTTGAAGATGTGGCCGGGGCGGGTACCCACCGCCTCGAGAATCTCGACGACCTGACGCTCGAGCTCAGCATCGGGAGCGAACAGTGCGACGGGGTCGATATTGCCCTGGATTCCGTACCGAGGGTCGATCTGCTCCACCGCCCTGCGCATGTCGAGGCGCCAGTCGACGCCCACGATGTCCCCGCCCGCCTGCTGCACCAGATCGAGCATCGACGTCGCGCCGTTGGCGAAGTGGATGACGGGAACGCCGCCATCGGGTACGGCTTTGTCACCATGAGCCTTGACCGCATCAAGCACCCGCTTGCTGTACGGGAGCACGAAGCGTTCGTAGTCCCTCGGGGCGATGTAACCGACCCAGCTGTCGAACATCTGTACCGTCTGAGCGCCGGCGTCGATCTGAGCGCACAGGTAGGCGATGACGGTCTGCGTGAACTTGTCCATCAGCGAATCCCACGCAGCAGGGTCACTCCACATCAGCGCCTTGCAGTTCTCGTAGTCACGAGTCCCGTGGCCCTCGATGGCATAGCTCGCAAGCGTGAAGGGGGCGCCGGCGAAGCCGATGAGCGGCACCTTGTGCTCGAGTTCGCGGCGGAGGATCCTGATCGCGTCCATGACGTAGCCGGTGTCGTCGATCGGATCGGAGATCCCGAGCTTGGCTACGTCGGCTGCGCTGCGCACCGGATTGTGGATGACCGGACCCTCGCCCTTGGCGAACTCGAGGTCCAGACCCATGCCGGGAAACACGACGAGGATGTCGGAGAACAGGATCGCCGCATCGACGCCCACGAGGTCGACCGGCTGGAGCGTCACCTCCACCGCCAGCTCAGGGGTACGGCACATCTCAAGGAAGCCATGCTTCTCACGGATCTCACGGTACTCCGGCATGTAGCGGCCGGCTTGGCGCATCATCCACACCGGAGTGCGCTCGGTTGCTTCGAGGCGTGCGGCGCGAAGGAACAGGTCGTTGAATGCCATGGGGTGTTGTCCTTTCGGATGCTTGTGAGTGCGAGGCACGCAAAGGCGCGCCGACTCGCAATGTTACCACGCGACCGCTGCTCCAGGGACCTCCGGCTCGCGGCTCCTGATGGCGGACTGACAGACCGAGGGCCCCACGTGTCACACCATGGGGCCCTCGTGATGCTGCTTCAGTGCTGCGGTCCTCAGGCGTCGGGGGCGGTGTCCAGGATCGCCTGCACGATCGACGGGTCCGCAAGCGTCGAGATGTCACCGAACGCGTCCATCTCACGCTCACCGGCCGCGACCTTGCGCAAGATCCGCCGCATGATCTTGCCCGAACGCGTCTTGGGCAGCTCAGGCACGAAGTGGATGTGATCAGGGCTGGCGATCGGGCCGATCTCGTTGCGCACGTGACCCACGAGGATCTTGTACAGATCCGAACTCGCGGTCTCGCCTGTCTTCAAGATGACGTAGGCGTAGATGCCCTCGCCTTTGATGTCATGCGGGAAGCCGACCACGGCAGCCTCAGCAACCGACGCGTGACTCACGAGTGCAGACTCGACCTCAGCGGTGCCCATGCGATGTCCGGAGACGTTGATGACGTCGTCGACTCGGCCGAGGAGCCAGTAGTACCCGTCCTCGTCCTGACGACAGCCGTCACCGGTGAAGTACTTCCCGGGAAACGTCGAGAAGTAGACTTCCTTGACGCGCGCGTTCTCAGGGTCGCCCCACGTGCCCCGCAGCATACCGGGCCACGGGTACTTGATGCACAGGCGCCCACCCGAGCCCTGAGGTGTCTCCGACTGGTCCTCGTTGAGGATCACCGGCTGGACTCCGAAGAACGGTCTCGTCGCCGAACCGGGCTTCATGGGTGTGGCTCCCGGCAGGTTCGTGATCATGTGACCGCCGGTCTCGGTCTGCCACCACGTGTCGACGATCGGGATCTCGGAGCGGCCGATGTTCTTCCAGTACCACAACCAGGCCTCCGGGTTGATCGGCTCGCCGACGGTGCCCAGTACGCGAAGGGTGGAGAGATCGTACTTCGCCGGCCATTCCTCGCCCGACTTCATCAGTGCGCGAATCGCCGTGGGCGCGGTGTAGAACTGGTTCACCCCGTGCTTCTCGATGATCTTCCAGAACCGGCCGGGGTCGGGATACGTCGGCACGCCTTCGAACATGAGCGACGTCGCGCCGACGCACAGCGGACCGTACACGACGTAGCTGTGCCCGGTGACCCAGCCGATGTCGGCCGTACAGAAGAAGACATCCTCGTCGTGGTAGTCGAAGGTGTACTTGAACGTCATCGCCGCGTAGAGCAGGTAGCCGGCGGTGGTGTGGAGCACCCCTTTGGGCTTACCCGTTGATCCGGACGTGTAGAGGATGAACAGCGGGTCCTCGGAATCCACCCACTCGACCTCGCAGTGCTTGCTGATGTCCGAGGAACGAGTCTCCTCGTGGTACCAGAAGTCGCGCCCGGGCTCCATGTCCACGACGTTCTCGGTGCGCGATACGACGATGCAGCTCTCGACGGTGGGGCACTCGCGTAGCGCCTCATCGGCCATGGCCTTGAGCGGAATGATGCGCCCGCCGCGAAGGCCCTCGTCGGCGGTGACGAGCATCTTGCACGCGCTATCTTGGATCCTGTCGCGAAGCGACTGGGCCGAGAAGCCCCCGAAGATGATGGAGTGGATCGCACCGATGCGAGCACACGCGAGCATCGCGACGGGAAGCTCGGGGATCATGGGCAGGTAGATCGCGACGCGGTCACCCTTCTTGATGCCGTGCTTCTTGAGCACGTTGGCGAAGCGGCACACCTTGTAGTACAGAGACTGGTAGGTGTAGACCTTGCTGCGGCCTTCGTCGTCTTCCCAGATGAGCGCGGCCTTGTTGCGGCGCCACGTGGTCAGATGCCGATCGAGGCAGTTGTAGGCGACGTTGGTCTTGCCCCCCTTGAACCACTCCACACGCGGAGTGTCGAACTCGTAGTCGAGAACCGAGTCCCACTTCTTCTCCCAATAGAGGAACTCCTCGGCCTGCTCGGCCCAGAAGCCTTCGGGGTCTTCAACGGAGCGCTTATACATGGCCTCGTACTGCGCCATGTCTTTGATCCAAGCACCCTCCGAGACCCATGCGGGCGGATTGATGACCTGTGAGATGCCTGCCATCGACTGGATCGCCACAGACTCGTCAGCCATACCGGCCTCCTTCGTATCTCGTGAGAACCGCGAACGTGAGCACACCGGCGTGCCCGCCTCGGTACCCTCCTCGACCAACGACGCGGCCCGCGCACATGCGTGGGCCGACGCGTCCCATACTAAGCTGGGTACCCCACCACGCCCGTCCCCTAATGGGGTGGGCGGCGCGGGTGGGTCGGTGGACGGTATACGGGACCCCCGCTCAGGCCACATCGCGGCCTCCGGTTGCCCCCCGTCACCCGGCTGAGGAGAAGCCACCGGGGGTTACGTTGATCCGGAGATCCGTTTGTAACAAATGTTGCTCACTGCGTCTCAGAGTAGTATTGTCTCTCCATTGACAGGTTTCCCTTCCCTCAAAACGCCGCTTCCGCGGGATGCGGACGGCAACCGGCTAAATGGGCGAATCAGCGACCGGCATCGCGAGAACGCGGTCACCAGGCAGACCGCTCGCCCGACTGAGACTCAGGGGTATTAGCAGGGAAGGATTGAGAAAGCCCCGGCCCGAAGGCCGGGGCTTTCGGCTTTCCTGAGTCCGAAAGACAGCATCGCTCGAGGCGGAACGTGCCGCCCTACGCTGAGTAGCTCTCCAGTGCCACGGCCCTCATGAGCTGGTCGTTGAAGTCCGGCCGCCCCGCGAGATCCACATGGTTCGCGCAGGACATCACGCGCCCGATCACCGCCGCGGCATCGGGCAGTGTCGCGAGACGCACCGCACCCGCGAGCGATGTGTTGCCCGCAGCGGCGAGCCTGTCGCGAACCTCCCGCGGCACGAGCCCCAGCTCGACGACGTCCTCATGCGAGAGTGCGCTGCCGAAGGCCCCCGAGACGTGCACGGCCTCCAGATCGGCTGCGCGGATCTCTGCCGCGCGCAGAACCGACTCGATCGCCACGCGCACCGCCGCTTTGGCCAACTGCAGGCTGCGAATGTCCAGTTGGGTCATGACGAGGTGCCCCTCGCGCTCGCCGAAACGCACGCCCAACACGCCGGCCTCGCTCCGCGTGAACCGGCCGCCGAGCGGACCATCTTGCGTCAGTACCCCGCTCGCATCGACGTGCCCGTTGCGAACCAGGGCAGCAAGGGCTGACAGAAGTCCGGCACCGGAGAACCAGCGCGGCTCAGCGCCCCCCAACGAGGACAGCTCGACCTCGCCGTCCTCGCTGACGACGACCTCGGTCACGGCGCCGGGGACTGCCAGCCCGCCGCTTGCGATGCCACCGCCCTCGAATGCCGGCCCCGCCGCTGCCGAAGCGACCCAGAGGGTCCCGCGAGCCGCGATGGCGACCTCGGCGTTGGTGCCCACATCGACCAGCATCCTGGGTCCGGCATCGAGCATACCGAGCGCCAGCACGCCCGCGACGAGGTCGCCGCCTACGAAGCCGGCGACCGGAGGAACGACCTCGATGCGGGCGCCGGTGGCCACCGCAGCCGTGACCTCGGGACTCGCGGCCACTCGGCAGCAGTCAGCCGGCACCGAGAAGGGGTACGACGCGAGCGACGACACGTTCGCGTCGCAGTACAGCGCCGTCATGACCGTGTTGCCGGCGACGACGACCCGCCGGACGCGCGCGGCGGCAGCGGGGCCCACGGCGGCGCGGATCGCATCCGCGACCGACTCGTCGGCGAGTCGTTGGAGGTCCGCACCGGCACCGGTCATCGCGGATGTCAGACGGCTCAAGACGTCTGCGCCGAACGACCGTTGGCGGTTCGCGACCACGGCACGTCCCAGCTCCCGTCCCGTTGCAGGAGCGACGACCGCCGCGGCGACCGTCGTCGTGCCGAGGTCGACCCCTGCGACGAGATCCGCCCCCTGCGCCGTGTCCGCGGGCTCTGAAGACTCATCCACCGCGCTGACGATCGGCTTCACGGTCACGGGGCCGATGATACGTGCCCGACAGGCCAGCCGGATTCCCGCTGGCGACGCGCCGAGCGCCTCTGCCTCCTCGGGGGTAGCCAGCTCCAAACCCTCGCCACGCACTCGGACTCCGCACGCACCGCAGGTTCCCCGTCCTCCGCACTCCGCATCGATCAGAACGCCGGCGACGCGAGCGCCTTCGAGCACCGTCGAGCCGGCCTTCACCCACGCGGTGACTCCGGACGGCTCGAACGTTATGGGGACGAGTTGCTCCATCTCAGTCGGTGTCGAAGCTGACCATACCGTGGGCCATGGCCCGGCCCCCCATCACGTGAACGTGAAGATGGCCGACGGTCTGGTTGGCGTCGCGTCCGTTGTTGATGATCACGCGGTAACCGCTGTCAAGAACACCCTTGGCGCGAGCGACCTCGGGGACCGCGCGCAGCAGCGCCGCGAGCGTCTCGTCGTCGACGCCGTCGTCCAAGTTCGCGAAATGCGCACGCGGGATGATCAGCGTGTGCACGGGCGTCTGTGGCGACAGGTCGTCGAATGCGACCACGGCGTCGTCTTCGTAGACCAGGACCGCCGGAATCTCACCGGCGGCGATTCGGCAGAACACACAGTCGCTCACCGTTCCTCCTCCGTGTCAGCCGCATCGGACTCAAGCTCACCGATGAGCATGGTCACCTTCTGCTGGGCCTCTGCGAGCTTCGTCTGCAGCGATCTCAGCAGCCCGACTCCGCGCTCGTATCGGCTGAGGCTGTCCTCGAGTTCGAGCTGCCCGCTTTCGAGCTGAGCGACGATCGACTCCAGTTCGGCGAGGGCCTCGCCGAACGAGAGCTCCTCCGGTGTCTTGAGCGGATCCTGCATCATCACGTCTCCTTCTTGTCGGTCACCGTGCACCCGATGTGCCCGTCCGAGACACGAACGACCAGCCGGTCGCCGATCTGCGCCTGTGACACCGAGCGCACCACGCTGTGCCCATCAGCCGCGAAGCTCGCCGAGTAGCCGCGCGCGAGGATCGCCAGCGGCGACAGGTCCTCCAGGCGGGCGGCGGCCAGGCCGAGTGCCGCCTCGGTGCGCTGCGCGAGGCGGGGGCCGAGTCCGGCGAGTCTGGCGTGCGCGTATCCCACTCGCTGACGGTCCCGCTCCAGACGCTGCGGTAGTGCCCTGTCGAGTTGGACACGAGCCATGTCGAGTGACTGCGACAACGACCCCAAGACCACCTGGGGGTCCGAGAAGGCCGGGCGGCCTGCAAGTCGGATCACCGCATGCGAAGCTATCTGCACCCTGTGGCGAAGTGCACGACCCAGCAGATGGCTCTCGCGCGTCACGAGCGCTCCCAACTCATCGACAGACGGGGCGACCGCCTCAGCAGCTGCGGTGGGAGTCGATGCGCGCAGATCGGACACCATGTCGGCCAGCGAGGTGTCCGGTTCGTGACCGATGCCCGTCACGACCGGCACCGGCGACGAAGCCACCGCGCGCGCGATCTTCTCGGCGTTGAACGGCATCAGGTCCTCGTAGGACCCGCCACCTCGCACGAGCAGAACGACATCCGGTGTGGCCGCGACGGCCGCGTTCAGGCCGTCCACGATCGCATCGACCGCACCGTCGCCCTCGACCTGGACACCGGCGACGAGCAGCTCTGCGAGCGGATACCGACGCCTGAGCGTTCTGATCACGTCGTGGATGGCCTTGCCCCGCGGCGATGTGACCACCGCGATGCGCTGAGGGAAGCGTGGTAGCGAACGCTTGCGCTCGACGCTCATGAGGCCCTCCGCCTCGAGTCTCCGTGCGATCTCAGCGACCTCGACACGGAGACGTCCCTCGCCTGCGAGCGCGAGGCGGCGAACGGTGAACTGCATGCGTCCCTTGGGCACGTACGCCGAGAACTGACCGCTCAGCTCCACGAGCATCCCGCAGCGCAGCTGGATCCCACTCGCCAGGTAGGTGTCGCGCCACATCAGACACGGCATCGCCGAGCCGCCGTCACAGACAGTGAAGTACGCCGCCTTGTACCCGGACTTGTCGTTGAACTCCGACACTTCACCGACGACGCGAATCCGCACCGACTCGAGCGCGAGCTTCGCGAGTGTCATCGCCTCGGTGACGGACAGTGCACGTTCATCGCTCAACAGCGGCCCCTCCCCTCTGATCGCGATTCTAACAGCCGGAAGTGACAGAAACGGAGTGGGTCGGCGCCTCGGCACCGACCCACGAGCATCACACGTCTAGAGGACGGGCTGAGCCGTTCAGTTCCTCCGGCCGACGACACCGATCCAGTACAGAAGCTGCATGACCGAGATGAGCGCGGCGGCGATGTAGGTCAGGGCAGCCGCGGTCAAGACGTTCCGAGCGCCCGAGACCTGCTCGGCAGGAAGCATCCCCGTCGTCGAGAGCGCGCCCAGTGCCCTGCTCGATGCGTCGAACTCGACCGGCAGGGTGACGATCTGGAACAACACCGCCGCCGCAAACGCGAGAACGCCGAGCCAGGCCAACCCGGTCACCCCGATCCAAAGACCGAGGATGATCAGTACCCACGATGCCTGAGACCCGATGTTCGCTGCAGGGACGAGCGCCATGCGGATCTTGGCAGGGGCATAGCCACGCGCGTGTTGCACGGCGTGGCCGGCTTCGTGTGCGGCTACGCCCGCCGCGGCAACAGAGGTGCTCGAATAGACATCGGTCGACAGCCTGAGAACGTTGGCTCGAGGGTCGTAGTGATCGGTGAGACTGCCCGGTACCATCTCGATACCCACGATGTGCAGCCCTTCCGAGTCAAGCATGGCACGCGCCACTTCCGCACCGGTGCGGCCCGTCGCAAGGGGCACCTGGCTCCACTTCCGGTATGCCCTGTTGACGTAACCCTGAGTGATGAAGCCGAGCACGAGGGCGACGACCATGATGACCAGGTACTGCGGATCGAAATACACTCTCGGTTCCTCCTCCGGGACGACGAGGCGTGCGCCTCGTCCAAGAAGCACAACTGCAAGACTCGAACCACGCTTCTCGAGCTAGCAGTCGATTCGCGGAATCTTCACGACCCTGAGATGGCCCTCGGCAAGGCTCAGAGTGACACTTCCGTCGAGAAGGTCGACGAGTTCACTCCCCACCATGGCCTTGCGCCAGCCCTCAAGAAGCGCATTGCCGTCGCGCTCCCCACCGGCGAGCCGCTCCAAGTCATCGCGCGAGGCGAGCAGTGGCATCGCCACACCGTGCTCGCGAGCCCTGAGTCTCACGAGCGCCACCATGAGGTCGACGGCGCCGTCGACGTCACCGTTGAGCCGCTTGCGCTTCGTGACCGCAGGCAGCTCCTCCTCAGGCACCTCGATGCCGATCACGACAGCATCGAGCAGGCCCTGCACCGAGCTCTTGCCGATCTTGTCGGATACTCCGCGAATGTCGGCGAGCTCTTCGGGCGTCTTCGGCATGCGCCGCGCGATCTCGACGATGCTTTCGTCTCCGACCACCCAGCGTTTGGGAACATCACGACGAATGGCTTCGTTCTCGCGCCACGCCGCCACTTCGCGCGCCACCGCGAGCTGCCTTCGGTTGAGCGAGGCGATGCGCTTGACCCGCCGCCACTGCTCGTGAGGCCGAACCTCGTAGGTGGCGGGGTCCTCGAGCCGCCGGAAGTCGGAGGCGAGCCATTCGGTGCGGCCACCCTCCTCCAATTGCGCGCTGAGCCGACGAAACATCTCGGGAAGATACCGAACGTCGTTGAGCGCGTACTCGATCTGGGTGTCGCTCAGAGGGCGCTTCCCCCAGTCGGTGTACGAATCCCCCTTGTCGAGCTTGACGTCCAGCATCTCGTGAACGAGCGCGCCGTAGCCCACCTGCTGTGGAAACCCGGCGAGTGTCGCTGCGACCTGAGTATCGAAGATCGGCGCCATCGCACGACCGCAGATGCGGTAGAAGATCTCGAGGTCCTGCCCGCCGGCGTGGAAGACCTTGACCACCGACTCATCGGTGAAAAGGTCGCACAAGGGCGACAGGTCGCGGACTCTGAGCGGGTCGACGATCGCCGCGACATCGTCTGTGGCGATCTGAATCAGGCACAACCGGGCGAAGTACGTCTTCTCCCTCATGAACTCGGTGTCGATCCCCACCGCCGGGGCGGTGCGAATGCGCGCGACCAGCTCCCTCAGGCCCTCATCGTCGGTCACGTACAAGAGTGAACGCTCCTTTGTGATCCCAGACTCCTGACACCCTGCCCGGGCATCTCCCCTACTATGTGAGGGTAGTCTACCTGCATCGACATGGCGAGGTCTGCTCGGCCCGAGTGAGATGGAGCTGGCGTGAGAGTGCTCGTGATAGTCAACCTGAATGCCGGAGGAAGCGATGCCGGACTCTACGACTACGCGCGCGCTCTGGGCAACCAGGGCGTCGAGGTCGTGATGCGCTTCGCCACCGCCGCGGCCCGCATCGAGGATCTCGTTGCCGACGCAGGCGCCTTCGACACCGTTGTCGCAGCCGGCGGTGACGGCACGGTGTCCGCGGTCTGCTACGCGCTTCGCGGCACCGGCCAGCCCGTGCTCGTCTACCCGGCCGGCACAGCCAACCTACTCGCGCTCAACCTGGGGCTACCACTCGACGCCGCTCGCTTGGCCGAGATAACCATGTGCGGGGTTCCGGTCACATTCGACATGGGCGAGCTCGACCACCAGGCTGAAGGACGGCCCGAGCACTCGGGGTTCATCGTCACCGCCGGCGCCGGGTACGACGCGGCGATCATGGAGACCGCTCAGCCGCTCAAACCCGTCTTCGGAGCGGCGGCCTACCTCCTGGCCGCGGTGGCGAACATGGCGCCCACGATCTCATCGTTCGACCTGGTGCTGGACGGTCGCGACGTGCGAACCGATGGGATAGCGGTGCTCTTGGTCAACTTCGGTCGCATCCAGTTCGATCTCACCGTGACACGCGACTGGGATCCGCGTGACGGGTTGCTCGACATCGCGGTGGTCAGGACCAAGAGCGCTGCCGGGCTGCTGCCGGTGGTGTTCGCCGCGATGCTCGACCGCAAAGGCGAAGTCCCTGAGCGAACACAAGGCATCGAGCTGCATCGTGCGGCGGAGGTCGAGGTGCGCGCCGAGCCCGCGATGAGAATCCAGTATGACGGCGAGGTCCTCGATGAACTCACCCCGCTGCGAGCGCGCTCGTTGAGGCGGTCCGCCACCCTGCTCGTGGCGCCGGAGTCCCCGTTCGCGCGAGCGGAATAGTCGGCTCCACCGCGACGCGGTCTATCGATCGGCGTCCCACAAGCCAAACAGACCCGCCGCGGCTCTATCCACGCGGCGGGTCTGTTTGTGTTCTCTCGGTGGGGTCTAGGGGGCTGCGTCCTGTGCCACCAGATAGTCGATGATCTCCTGGCGCTCCGCCTCCGTCACCACAAGCCCGTTCTGCTGCATGCGCGTGACCGTCTCTTCCCACTTGGCTTGGTCGTAGTCGGCGCCCTCCACACGGCTCAGGTCATGACACATGGAGCACTTGGTCTGCACGAGCTGCTCGGCGCCAGACGGCTCAGAGGCTGCAGGCGCCTCCGTCGACGGTGTCTCGGTCGCATCGGGGACGGGCTCTGCCGCTCCCGAGCAACCCACCAGAACGAGTGCGATCGTCATCGCGACCGCAACGATCATGTACGTGCGTGTCATCACGAACCTCCTGGTCGCCTCGGAACAACTGTTCCCTGAGCGGTACGTACCCCATCGAGCGCGCGACTGCCTCTCCCAGAAGCCGTCCCACGATCAGTAGAGTTCAGGGCGCTCCGAGTAGGGCGGTCGCTCCGGACCCACGTAGACCGTCCCGTCCACCACCTTCACATCGTAGGTTCGAAGCGGCCGCGGGTGCCTGGCCAGTTCCGCCACCGTGAGTACCGCCCCTTTCCAGTCGGTCCAGCGAAGGACCCGACCGGTTGCCAGGTCGAACTGCGAGTGGTGCAGGTGACACGTGATCGTCGTTCCCTCCACCGTCCCCTTGGAGAGGCGACCACCCAGATGCGGGCACCGGTTATCGGCGATGAAGTAGTCGTCCTCCACGCGAGCCACGACCAGCTCATGACCGTCGATCTCGACTTGACGCAGCTCGCCATCGGCCATGTTGTCGAGTCCGGGAACCTCGATGAATCCCTCCACTGGGTCGCCTCCCCTTCGGTTGGATGCGCTCAACGTCGCGCACGCTGGCACTGAGGCGTATCTTCCCCAGAAAGCGAATGAGGGCCCCGGCATGGTCGCCGAGGCCCTCGTCATATGCTGGTGGGCGCTAGAGGATTTGAACCTCTGACCCCTTCCGCGTCAAGGAAGTGCTCTCCCCCTGAGCTAAGCGCCCGTTCGTGATGCACGCCACCCCGCGAGGCAGCGAACGATAGTGTAGCAAAGCTCGCGCCGCTGCCAAGACCCCAATCCGCTCAGCGCGAGAGAGCAGCGGAAATTGGTTCTTGCACCACCCCAACCCAATCGCTAGACTAGCCTCTGCGCGCGGACGTGGCTCAGTTGGTAGAGCACAACCTTGCCAAGGTTGGGGTCGCCGGTTCGAATCCGGTCGTCCGCTCCATCGACCCTCACTGAAGGTCGGTCCTCAGGCCCGAAGGCCCCTTGGAGGCCCGACCTTCGTTGCGTTTGACACGCGCCCCTCCGGGCGCACACACGGCGACGTGGCCAAGTGGTAAGGCAGAGGCCTGCAAAGCCTTTATCCCCAGTTCGAATCTGGGCGTCGCCTCCATGAAACCGTGACGGCCGGCTGGATACTCAGCCGGCCGTTTCCATGCGGGAGGCACCTCCGTAGAGCTCTTGGTACACTGTCGTGCGGCCGCCATGGTGCGGCGTCTCGAGACCCTCGGAAGACGTGGCATCTGATGCGGATCGGATTCTTCACAGACACCTACACGCCGCAGATCAACGGCGTCGTGACCTCGATATGCCTGTTCAAGGACGCCTTGGAGGCCCGTGGGCACGATGTGTACGTCTTCGCCCCCACCCCCGTGCACCCCGACGACGGTGAGCGCACCGTCCGGTTCCGCTCCATGCCCTTCGCCTTCCAGCCCGAGATGCGCCTCGCCTCCCCGCTGTCCATCGAGGCCCTGAGGGTCACCGACGACGTGGAGCTCGACATCGTGCACTCTCATGACCCGTTCAGTGTCGGCCTCTTCGGGATGAACGTCGCTCGGCGACACCGGATCCCCTACGTGCACACCTATCACACGCTGTACCCCGAGTACGTCCACTATGTGTGGGAGACCCGGCTCACCAAGAAGCTCGCCGAGAGGCTCTCGCGCGACTTCTGCCAGCAATGCTCGTCGATAGTCGCTCCGTCCACCAAGATCGAGCGCTATCTGCGCGAGTGGGGTGTGAGGGTCCCGATCGACATCATCGCGACCGGGATCGACGTAGACCGCTACTCGACGGTCGACCCGGTGCGCATCGAGGCGATCCGCACCTCCCTCGACTTGAAGCCTGATGAGCGTGTTCTCCTCTTCATGGGACGGCTCGGGCGCGAGAAGAACGTTGAGATGCTGCTGCGCTCGCTGTGGCTCACTCACCTATCGAAGATTCGATTGGTGATCGCGGGCGACGGTCCTCACCGGGAGTACCTTGAGGCCCTCGTCGATGAACTCGACCTTCGCAGCCGCGTGTCATTCCTCGGGTACCTGGAGCGCGGCGACTCGATAGCGGCGTATCATCTCGCGCACGCCTTCGCCTTCGCCTCCACGACGGAGACCCAGGGGCTCGTCATCGGTGAGGCGATGGCAGCCGGGCTTCCCGTCATCGCAGTCGAGGACCGCGCAGTGGAGGACTTCGTGATCAGCGGGCGTACGGGGCTGATCGTACCGAGCCGTCCCGAAGACCTCGCGCATGCCTTCGACGACCTACTCGGCGACGATGAGTCGCGTGAGTCGATGGCGGATGCGTCCCGGGAGCGTGCGATCCACTTCTCGATCCAGCATCAGGCCGAACGGCTCGAGACCCACTATCAGAACGCGATAGAGAATCTCAAGCCACGTCGGCGCTTCGTCAGGCTTGCGCTACCCCGCCGCAAGATCTGACCAGCTTCCGGACCCCGATCCATCCGGACCGGACCCGCGCGCTAGGCCGAGTACTTGAGCTGGACGCGCTTGGACTGTTCGAGGCGATTGAGACCGCGCTCGAGATCTCTGGGGTCGCGAATGTTCTCGACAGCCCACTTCACGATCTCGGCGGGTACGTTCGGGAAGCGCTTACGCGCCTGCGCCAGGGTCATGGCTGCTCCTTAGTGCTACGACTGATGCTACGACTGGTGTGGTGTTCGATTGACCCTACGGGAGTAGTGTGCGCTGCCGGCGCACAACCGTCAAGCTCTCCCTGAGCCGCAACCTCTGGGCTCAGGGAGAAGCTCGGCGGCGATGATCAGAACCAGGCCTTCTTGCCAGCGACGTAGGTGGCGTTGAACTCCTCGTCGGACTTGGTCAGGTACAAGACGCCCTCGACGAGTGCTATGACGCCGACGATCCACCCGAGGAACCCGAACGAGAGCACGCTCACGAGGAGCATGATCAAACCCTCCTTGGTGTAGCCAAGGTAGAACTTGTGAATGCCGAGGCTCCCCAAGAGGATCGCGAGAATGCCCGCGGCCACCTTGCTCTTCTCGGAGACCGGTGCCGCGACGGGTGCCGCGTACGGCGGCGCGGGAGGGGCGCGGGCGGTGCGGGCGGTGCAGGCGCTGCCGGCGGTGCAGGCGGTGCAGGCGGAACCACGGGGGCTTCCTGCGCAACCGGCTCAGCGGCCACCGCAGGCTCCTCTACAGCCTCTGCAGCCACCTCGGCGGCTACCTCCGGCTCGGGAACCACATTCTCCGCCGCAGGCACCTCCGGAGTCTCATCGGGTACTGGCGTCGTCGTCTCGTCGCTCATGACCTCTCCCCACTGTCGGCGTTCTCGGTTGCGGATGAGGCACCCGCGGGCGCCTCGGTTGAAACGTGCTTCTTCGCAAGCACTCTACCCACGAAGTACGTGAGTGAGGCTATCATCGCCGAGATTCCCACGCCAAGGTACATCAGCTCCAGGAAGTCCGAACCCTTGATCACCTTCCCAAGGAAGAAGACGCCCAGCACCACGATCACGACGCTGACGAGCTTCTCCTTGAGATCGTCGAGATGGTGGAATTCGAGCCATTCGGGTAGGGGCAGGCTATCGTCGATGAACAGCTCGAACAGGCCCAAGGCCATGATGTAGAGCACGATGGCGAGCAGGTAGACATCGGCGATCTCGATGAAGTCGACCGTGATCTCCTTGATGTCCGCGTTACCCTTGAGGGTCTCGAAGACGACAAGGAACCCGTCGACGCTCGCGACGGCAACGAGCACGATCGCGGCGATGAACAGCCCGACCACGGGCGCGATCACCACGAACCTCGTCCAAGCGACCACTCGCATGCCCAGACGGTGTTCGCGCTCGGAAGGTGGGCGAACGGCCGCGCGAGATCCTTCGCGACTACTGACCATCTACGCCCCCCATCGCTTGAAGAGGTCGTGCTCGACGCCCAGGACATCCAGTACCTTGCCCGCGACGAAGGAGACCAGGTCGTCGACGGTCTCCGGCCTGTGGTAGAACCCCGGGCTCGCCGGAACCACGATCGCGCCCGCCTCGGCTAATGCGGTGAGATTGCGCAGATGGATCAGAGAGAACGGCGTCTCGCGAGGAACCACGACCAACGGCCTGCGCTCCTTGAGCGCCACGTCCGCGGCGCGCTCCGGCAGATCCGCCGCCAGCCCCGAAGCGACGCTTGCGCAAAAACCCATCGACGCAGGTGCGACGATGACGGCGTCAAGGGGATGCGAGCCCGACGCGATGGGATCGAACAGGTCCGACGCGTACGCGACGCGCAGGCCCTGGGCGCTGGGGAGTTCGAGGAAGGTCGCAAGCGAGACCGCGGCCGCCTCGGCGTTGCCGAGCGGCAGTTCGAAGCCGAGCTCGAACGCACAGACTTCGCGACCGGCGTCGGTCGCGACGAAGACGATCTCGTGACCGAGAGACACGAGCTGTTCGGCCAGGCGCATTCCGTACACGCTTCCGGATGCTCCGGTCATGACAAGTGCGATGCGCGCCATGGGCCCCTCCCCTAGCCGACCAGCAGATCGGCGACTGCTCCGACGCCCACGACGACGGCGATGACTCCGTTTACCGTGAAGAACGCCGCGTTGACCTTCGACAGGTCACGCGCGCTCACGATCACATTCTCGTACAGCAGCAGCGCGGCAGCCACCGCGACACCGACGAACCACATCTTCCCGGCACCGGCGAGATACCCTCCCGCGGCGAGCAACACAACGGTGAGTACATGATCGACCCGCGTCTGCACCAGTGCGGGACCCACCCCGTAGTCAGCCGGCATCGAGTGTACCCCGTCTCGGAGATCGCACTCGACGTCTTGTGTCGCGTAGATTATGTCGAAGCCGGCCGTCCACAGCATCACCGCGGCGCCCATCAGCCACGGTGCCGGGTCGGCGACCGAACCACCCACACCCACCCATCCCCCCAGCGGAGCCAATCCGAGGCACAGACCCAGCCAGTAGTGGCACAGCGGGGTGAAGCGCTTGGTGTACGGATAGATGACGAAGGCAGCCAGAGGAATCGGCCACAGCCACCGCGTGATCGGCGCGAGCTGCCACACTCCGAACAGATAGACCGCCAGCATCACAGCCGAGAAGACCCATAGCTCCGTGGCTTTCACCTGCCCTGCCGGAATGGCCCGGCCGGCCGTGCGGGGATTGCGGGCGTCGATCTCCTTGTCGACGGCGCGGTTCACCACGAACGCGAAGGCGCGCGCGCCGATCATCACCATGGTGATCCAGAACAACGACTGCCACGTGGGCCACCCCTCGGCGGTGACCCACCGGGAGTACTCCTCCGCGCCGGCTGCGACTGCCGCCGCTCCGTACAGAGCGCCGATGTATGCGTAGGGCAACGCGAAGATCGAGTGTTCGAACTTGACCAGCTCGAGAAAGACCTTGGTCTTCTCGGCGAACCTACTCAAGCCCGAGCTCCTGCCACATGGCATCCACTCGCGCCTTGACGCCGGCGTCCATCTCAAGGGCCTCGGGCCACTCACGTTCGTGCCCCTCGTTGGCGATGGGTCGGGTGGCGTCTATGCCCATCTTGAAGCCGAAGCTCTCCGTGTTGCTCGAATGGTCCAGGCGATCGAGCGGGCCCTTGCTGATGAGGATGTCGCGGCTCGGGTCGACGTTGTTGAAGCAGCGCCACGCGACCTGGCTGTAGTCGTGGCAATCGACATCCTCGTCAACCACGATCACGTACTTCGTGAACATCATCTGCCCCATGGACCACGCGAAGTTCATGACTCGGAACGCCTGCCCGGCGAACTCCTTCTTGATCTGGAAGATCGCGCAGTTGTGGAAGACGCCTTCGAGCGGGAGGTCGTAGTCGACGACCTCGGGCATCATCGCCTTGATCACCGGCAAGAATATCCTCTCGGTGGCCTTCGCCATGTAGCAGTCCTCCATGGGCGGCCTCCCCACGATCGTCGTGGGGTAGATCGCATCGCGACGCATGGTGATCGCCTCGACGTGGAAGACCGGGAAGTAGTCGGCGAGCGAGTAGTAGCCCGTGTGGTCGCCGAACGGTCCCTCCCACCGGGACTCCTCGAGATCACACCAGCCCTCCAACACGATCTCGGCGTGCGCGGGCACCATGAGATCGTTGGTCAGGCACTTGACGACCTCGACCGGCTCACCGCGCAGGATGCCGGCGAACAGGTACTCGTCGATCATGGGCGGCACCGGGGCGGTCGCCGAGAAGGTCGTCACCGGGTCGCCCCCGAGCGCGACTGACACCGGAACCCGGGAGACTCCCGCGTCCTTCCAGGCCCGCAGGTTCTTGGCGCCGTCATGGTGCTGGTGAATGTGCAGACCGGTGCTGTTCCTGTCGAAGACCTGGAGGCGGTACATGCCGACGTTGAGCTTGCCCTTGGGGTTGTTGGTCACCACGAGCGGCAACGTGATGAAGGGACCGCCGTCCTCCGGCCACGTCGTCAGCACCGGAAGCCTGGTGAGGTCGACGTCGTCGCCACGGATCACCACCTGCTGTACGGGTGCCTTGCTCCCCTTGATCTCCTTGGCGCCGGCGGTGGCGAGGTCCTTGAGCCCCACGAGCACGTCGAGCTTGCCCTTCATGCTCGCAGGCATGTCGAGGGGCAGCATATCCATGAGCTGCCCGGCCTTGGCGTCGAGGTCGCGCCACGTGCCGGTTTCCGCATCAACCCCGAGAGCCCACGCCATCCTGTCGTAGCTACCCATGAGGTTGATCGCCACCGGCATCGCATACGGGTCGCCTGACTCGCGATCGACCGGGTTCTCGAACAGCAGCCCCGGACCCACCCGCTTGCTCACACGATCGGTGATCTCGCCGATCTCCAGATTCGGATCCACCGGGGCCGCCACACGAACAAGCTGGCCCTTCTGCTCGATGAGCGCCAGATACTCACGAAGGTCCTTGATGGCCACTGAGCGTCACTCCTGAGTCGTCGATTCTCGGACCTTGGGATGATACCGCCCCACCACGAAGGTGACGAGCGGCGTGATGAGCGCGACCAACCCCACGGCAGTGGCCTGAACCAGATCGAGGTCGTACTTGAACGCCCACATCAGATCGGGCAGGCGCCACACCGGGTCGATTCCCCACCACCAGATGAACCAAGAGACCTGCAACCCCAGAGTGGCCAGGATCACGAGCGCCGTGGCGGGGCCCAGGCTCAGCCACCCGGACAGGTATCGACCAGCGGGCGGCTTCGGCAGCCGACGCAGCAACGGGTAGACCGCAGCTGCCGTCGCGGCTGCAAGCAGCAGGGCGACCGACGCCTCGATCATGCGCTGATTCATCCAGGGCCCGATCAGGTCCTCGGAATTGAACGACGACAGCGACCAGCGATTCCCCTGCACCACGAAGAACAGCACGTTGTAGACCGCGTAGTAGACCGCGGTTCCCACGAGCACGGCCGCGAACGCCTGCCGGGATGCGACAGCGACAAGAATGATGGCCAAGAGCGAGAGCGTCAGGCCTACTGCCGCGAACGGGATCCGCTCGGACCTGTCGCGGGCAAGCCGCTCGTCTTCGAGACCCTGAGCCCACGCCTTCGTCGCCTCGGCACCGACTCCCTGCGGCGGGGCCGGCGAGGCGGCTGTGATGCCCACCACGTCCGCGTACGCACGCCAGAACGCATCGGCCTGCGCGTACACTGGCCACTGCTGATCGCCCGGGCCCACCACGTCGGTCAGGGGCAGCCCCGCCGAGTGACTCGGAGCGGGGGCGCCGAGGAGCACCGATACCGTCGGTGCCACGTCTCCAAGCTCGCCGGTGCCCGAGCCCAGGCGAATGCCGGGGCCGGCGAAGACACCCGGAACGCTCGTCACAACGGACTCCCAGCCTCCGTGTCCACCTGAGTCGATGTGGCCGTGGTCGGCAACGATGGCGAACACCGTCTCACCGTCCTGGAGTCCGTTCACCAGCCTACTGAGGTCTTGGTCGACCCGCGCCACGACCTGCGCGTACTCGTCGGAAGCTCCGCCCGCGCTGTGCCCCGCTTCATCGATGTCCGGCAAGTGGACCACGAGGAGTCGCGGGTCATGCTGCCGCGTGAGCTTCAGGGCTTGATCGACGTAGGTGCCGCTCAGGTACTCGGTGTCCCACTCGCGCAGATAGGAGGCCGCGACCTTGGAATCCACGCCATAGAGTCCCGAGAAGTCGCTCGGCCCGACGAAGACCGTCCGAACGCCGCCGGCGGAAACGGTGTCGAACAGTGTCTCGACGGGAGACTCGCCTTCGTGCCAGTTCGTCACCACACCGCTCACGTAGGGCGGAGCGCCCGACACGATGGTGGTCCAGTTCGGATAGCTGAGTGACGGCTGTGGCGCAACGAGCTCGAGGTCGGCACCGTAGCCGCGCAGATGGTTGAGCGTTCCCATCTCTCGGGAGCTGTCCAGCCGCAAGCCGTCGATGATGACGAGCACCGTCCGTGAAGCCACAGCACTGCCGGCTTCGCTCGGCTCGAGGTCGACGGAAGCGTAGGGCGACCGATAGTCGACCACCGCGTCCCAAGACCGCCCGGCCAGCAGGTACGCGCCGACACCAAGCGCAGCACACACCACGATGAGCGCGACGAGCCTCAGCCAACCAAGCACCGTCCTGGTCATGCCGCACCCTCTTCATCGAGAAGGAGGACCTCGTCCAATTCCGCGAAGGTCCGAATGAAGCGGACGTACCCCGGATGCTCGCCACAGTGCCGATCGATCAGCACCGGGGTCATGCCCACGGCCTGAGCTCCGATGACATCGGCGTACATGTGGTCGCCCACGTGGGCCGCCTCGTGCGGCTGGACTCCGAGACGCTCGCAGGCCAGCTCGAAGATCCTCGGATCGGGCTTGTGAAGCCCGACGTCGGCCGAGGAGACCACCGTATCGATGAGATCGCACAACCCGAGGCCCCTGATGATCTTCTGCAACCTGCGGTCCCAGTTCGAGATCAGACCGATGCGCATGCCGCGATCGGCCAAGCCCTCGAGAGCCGGGATGACGTCGTCGTAGACGGCCCATCGTCCCGGGTCGCCGAACTCGTCGTAGACACGCCGTGCGATCATCTCCGCGTCAGCGTCGATACTCAGCTTGCGGCACAGAAGCGAGTACATGCCGACCCACACCGCCGATGTCTCGTCCTCGCTCCTCCAGAACGTGTCGTCTTCTCGGTAGCGATCCTCGTAGTACGCGTCGACGAGCGGCATGAAGGCGTCGATGGCGCTGAGGTCTCTGACGTGTCCCGCATCCGCCAAGACCTCTCGCACGACCACCGAGACACCCGGGTGCGGCCGAAGCATGGTATTGCCCACGTCGAAGAAGACGGCCCTCATCATGGGGTGCTACCCAAGCCAGTCGACGACATCGGTGTTCTTCTCAGGCAAGTGCTCGGACCCGCCCCGGGGGTATCCCGCTACGATCAGCGAGAGGAAGTCGCGGTCGTCGGCCACGTTCAGTGCGATCTTGAGGTCGTCACGCACCCAGCGTGAGAACGTGACCACGCAGGCGGCCAGCCCCTCGGCGGTCGCCGCCAGCAGCAGGTTCTCCAGCGCCGCGCCCATCGACATCAGCGCCTCATCCCGGTCGAACTCGGTTTCCGAACGCGCCATCGACACCCCGATGACGACCGGCGCGTCACCCAGCGTCGAGTACCACCGCGCAATCGCCTCGTAGTGCTCCGGACCGATCGTATCGAGGTACTCGGTGAGATGGACGGTGGTCTGCGCCATGATCTCGCCGACCTCGGCGCGCACCTCGCCCGTCGCAACGTGGAAACCTCCACGGCTGCGTGTTCTTGGCCGACGGTGCGACCGCGGCGGCGTGAACGAGGCGCTCGAGCACGTCACGACCGACCTCACGGCTCTCGTAGTCGCGCACGGAATGCCGTTTCTCGATGACGTCCCAGAACTCCATAACCGCGTTCCTCCTAGCGCATGGCCAGCACTCGTTCGCACACACGCTGCGCCGCCTCGGCTGAGGCGAGCTCGCGAGCCTGCCCACGCAACTGCTCGAGCCGGCGCCGATGCACCGACAGAAACCTGACCTTGCTCAGCAGGTCATCGTCGTCTCGAACTCGAAGCGCGGCGCCTGTGTTCACAAGGAAGTCCACGTTGTATATCTCCGCATCTGCCTCAGAATAATAGATGAGGCAGGGCTTTCCAGCCGCGAGGGCCTGAGCAAGGCTCCTGCTCGCCGGACGAACGATGACGATGTCGGCACCGGCGATAGCCCCCGCGACCTCGTCAGAGGCCCTCAGCGTCAGTCCCCAGCGGTTCCGTTTCACGGCGTCACAGAGGCGCCGATCCGCGCGTTCGGCGCCGCTTGACACGATGTCGACCGACACGCCCGCAGCGCCGAGCGCGTCCAGCACCGTGCATGGATCCGCCGGCGCCGCGTCGGCCGAGAGCACCACACGGAACCGCTCGCCGGGGCTCGAGACACTGACCGTCGGCAGCGCAAGCGGCGCGATCACGCCGGCGACGAGCACACGGTCCCACGCAGCCCCTTGGACGACCAGGTCCTCCCGCATCTCCTTGGTCGACACGACGTGAAGGTCCGTTGACGGGTGGACCCATGCCCCGCGAAGGTCGAAACCGGTATGGACGGTGACCGTTCGGGTGATCGACGGAGAGAACTCCGCCGCGATCGCACCCACGAACGACGACACCGACACGATGACGTCCGGTCGCCCCTCAGTCACGGATGCCGCGAATCGCGCACCCCCGCCTTCCATGAGTTCACGCAGCACCGAGCTCTCAGGTGAAGCCTCCACGGCAGCCGTGAAGTCCCCGGCGATCGCCGGCGTGAATCCCTCGTTGTGCTCACCGGCGAAACGTCCCAGCACGCTTGAGGACGGGAGCCATGTGACGAACAGGTCGTTCGAAGCGACGCCCGAGCAAAGCTCCGGTCGTGCCCTGAACTGTCGCTCAAGCGCGCTGCCCACGGCGCCGGCAGAGCCGTCGAAAGAGTGCGTGAGAATCCAGACTCGTTCGCCGCGGGCACCGGGTGCCGGCATCAGCGCCCGCCGGGGCGGTGCTTGATGAGCCGCACCAGAGTCCCGCCCAGCGGCGATGCATCGTATTCGACCCGGTCCATGAGGGCTCGCATGAACATGATGCCGCGTCCGTTCGGGGCGTACAGGTCGTCGCTGCCGGAGTGGGTGCCATCGAACCTCTGGCCGTTGTCCATGACCTCGAGGACGACGCGGTCCGGGTAGGCGATCACGTCGACCCTGACCCTCCCGTCACCGTCGGCGGGCAGCCCGTGGCGCACGGCGTTCGCGAGCGCCTCGCCAAGGGCCACCTTGATGTCGAACAAGGCGGAATCAGGGAATCCGAGCGGAGCGACGATCGAGCACACCTGTTCACGTACGCCCGCCAGGCTGTTGACGTCGGCGTCCATCTCGATGCTTCGAACCCAGGAAGGGTCGCTGGGAATCTCCGGCAGCTCAAGCCCCTCGAGCGCGGCCGAGACCGTCCCCGACATCGCGATCGATGCCGCCACGGTCACGAGACCCGAGAGCTCCAAGATGCGCGCCACGTCTTTGGTCGCGCCTGCGAGCACGAGGCGACCCCCGACAGGCCTCAGGCGATGGTCGAGCCACACCAGGAGTCCGAGCGCGGAGCTGTCGGCGTAGGAGACGTCTGTGAGGTCGAGCACGACGTTGTCGCACCCCGATTCCAAGGCGGAATCAAGGCGCGTCCGAAGCTCGGGCACGATCGCCATGTCCACGTCACCGGACAGGCGGACCACGCACGCACGCGGACCGAGTTGATGAGCGATCTCGAACGGTGCCATCCGCTACTTTCCGTGCCCTTCCGGCTTCTGCTCGTCGCGTCTCGTATCCCGCACATCGAGCGCGATGATGGCGATGTCGTCGCGCAGGTCGCCCTCCACGAACTCCCGCACCGCCGCCAGCAGCGCCTCGGCTACGTCTCCGCGAGTGGAGGCCAGTACCTCACTGACCCGCTCTTCGCCGAAGAAGTTATTCCCTTGTCGAGCCTCTGTGACTCCGTCTGTGTACAGAAGTATCGTGTCGCCCGGCTCGACTCGCACCGTTTCCTGCTCGTACTCGGCGTCGGCCAACGCGCCGAGCAGCGGACCGGTGGCACCCAGTCGCTCGATCGATCCGTCGACGCGGCGGAGCAGGCCCGGCGGGTGTCCCCCGTTCGACCAGGTGAGCACGGCCGCGGCAGCGTCGTAGCGGCCCAGCCACACCGTCACGATCTCGCTGGGGTCACCCGCCTCTGTCGTCATGCGGTTGACCTCGGTCGCGACATCAGCCGGGGACAGCCCTGCAGCGACGAGCGAGCGAACCGAGTACTTGATCATCGACGTCTTCGTCGCAGCGAGCACGCCCTTGCCGCACACGTCGGCGATCGCGAACCAGATGGCGTCGTCTCTAGCCCGGAAGACATCGTAGTAGTCACCCCCGATCTCATTGTCGCTGCCGGCGGGCTGATAGACGCTCTCGGCCGCGACCTCGGGGAAGTCGGGCAGTGCCTCGGGAAGGATCGACTTCTGAAGAACCGAGGCGACGTCGTGCTCGCGGCTGTAGAGCCGGGCGGTGTCGAGCGCCAGACTCGCCTGAGCGGCGAACGTCTGGAGCACCGACATGTCCTCATCTGAGAACGCACCCCTGTGTGCCGAGAAGACCATGAGCACGCCGATCGAGCGCCCGCGCGCGAGCAGCGGCACGGCGAGCATGGAGCCGAGGTCGTTTCCGGCCGCCGCGCCGGCTATCCCGTCCATTCCCGTGTGCAAGTCGAGAACGGCCACGGGCTGACCGGTGGCGAACACACGGCCCGGCACGTCCTCACCGGAGCGGGCCTCGAGATGCAGAACGCTGGGAGGAACGAGTCCTCGCGCCATCGCCGTGGTGAGCGACCCCTTGCGTGTGTCATAGGACAGCAGGGCGACGGCGTCCGCGGAGAGTATCTTCTGCACGACGTCCAGAACGCGGTTGAGCACCACTTTGACCTGGAGAGATGAGCCCACCGCCTGGCTGATCCGGAAGATGGTCTCGAGGTTGGCCGCCCTCTTGAGCGCACGCTCGTAGAAGAAGGCGTTGTCGAGCGCGAGCGCGATCTCATCGGCGAGGGCCTGGGCTACCGATAGGGTGTCGGAAGGCGAGGTCTTTCCCGTCAAGGCGGCGACCAGGATAGCGCCATGTTCGGTATCGAGTGCGATCGGCACCACCAACAGCTGCGTCGCATCGAACTCGTGCAACAGAGTATCGACCGCGCCATCTTCGCCCACGGTGAGCGACATCGCCTCTCCGCCGCTCCGACTGAGGACCCGCAGACCCGCCGAGAGAAGCTCCACGTCGTGTGCACGTCCGGACTCCGGGGTCAGACCGAGGACCCTGCGGTCCACGACCACGACTCCGGCGAGCGACGCCCCGAGCACGTCGCGCACGATCGCCTCGACCTTTCTGAGCGCGATCTCGAGCCCCTCCGGCCGCACCAGCTCCTCGGCAACCGCCTTGAGTGCTTCGGCGATTCGACGCGAGCGGCTCTCCTCCTCGAACAAGCGAGAGTTCCTCACCGCCAGCGCTGCCTGCGCCGAGAAGGTGAGCACCATCTCCCGTTCAGCGTCGCTGACCAAGGCGCCGCCATCGCGCAACACCACCACCACTCCCAGCGGGTCGTGCCCAGCCGTGAGCGGGGCGCCGAGCACGGCGCTGTGCGAACCAGCGAGTCCCGGCAACGCGGCGGCGATGACCTCGCTCGCGTCCTCGGTCTCCACCACGCCGTCGGTGTAGAGGGCCTCCGCGAGCCACTCACCACGCACGACGGGAACCGCGACCGCGTTCGCAAGGTCGAAGCCGCGGGTCTGCGCGGGAACCAGTGTGTCTCCGGTGGAATCGAGCAGGTAGATGGCCGAGGCGCCCGGCCCCACAAGGTGCCCCATCGCGGAGAGGATCCGGTCGAGCACCTGATCCAGTTGCGAGGCGCTGGTGAGCAACTGCGCCAGGTCGTGGAGCGCGTTGAGCCGGACAGCGACCGCGTTGAACGCCTGCGCGACCCGACCTATCTCGTCATCGCGGTCTGTGGGAAGCGGCTCGACGTACGACCCCGCTGCCGCGCTGCGCGCGGCGCGCTCGAGATCTCGCAAGGGACGGACGAGCCTCTGGGACATGATCCATGCCGCCAGGATTCCGAATGCACCGCCCACGAGCAGAACCGCCACCGACGGGGTGACCGCCCTCAAGGTGTCCTGCACCGCGACTTCCGCAGGCTCGACGATCATGACCCGCCAGGTGACGCCCTCGACGCCTTGGATGTCGTTGTACTGACCCTCCATGCGCCTGCCGGACATCGCTGGAAGTGACACACTGCCGGAGCTCGGGTTCTGTGGGCGCCACAGAGCCGAAGGCAGATCGAGGGCCGGCTGCCGAGTCGCCGAACGGATGACGAGATCCCCCTCCAGAAGCGAGACGGCTCTATCGGGGGCCTCGTCGGCGACCGCGTCGAGGATCTCCGTGAGGAATCGCGTGTCGACACGCGCCAGCGTCACGACCGGACGCCCGCGGGCGGTCAGCGAGGTGCGTCCGAACCACAGCTCGTACTCGTGCGCGGTGTCGTTGTTGACGCTGAAGAAGCCCGTGTGCCCGCCGCGTGCGACAGCGAAGGACAGAAGACCCGACACATCCCGCACGTCGGTGTTCGACGGCAATGCTGCGAGCACTTGCCCGTCGGTCTCCGCGATGTAGGCCTCTTCGAGCATCTCATCGGATTGGGCGAGGATTCGCTCTATCCCACGCTTCGCCTCGGCGGTGTTGGTGGTGGTCGCGGCCTCTTCGGTCACACGGTCGAGCGCGATCTGCGCGTCTCTCAGTCGAGCCTCCACACCGTCCTCGACCCGCTGCGCCCCGGCAACCCCCCTGCCTTGGGCCTTCTCCTCCGCAAGCTGCAGCGTGCTCACGACGGCGACCGTGCCGACCAAAACCACGGTCACGATGCCCACCGTGAGCGTCAGGCGCACGATGCGCGTGGCAAGCCCACTCGATGTGCGCCGGTTCGCGGTCACGATCCTCCCTTGGCTCCGTGCGCGCGACAACCCACGCGGTCGACGTCAATCGTACTGCATGGGCAGCGACTGTGGCACGCTCACCCCTGCCGGAACCTCCGGGGGGTCACAGACCCAAGCCGGGTAGTCCGATCTCGACGCTGGGCAACACATCCGTAAGCCACGTCGCGAGCATTCCCAGTCTTCCGGTGAGGATCAGAATGCCCACCACGACCAACAACCCGCCGGCGACCCGGTTGACGCTGACCGAGTGACGCTTCAAGAACCGCAGGACCGGGGTGGCTCTCCCCAAGAACAGCGCGACGGCTATGAACGGCACCCCCAGGCCCGCAGAGTAGAACAGCAGCAGCAAGGCTCCCTGCGTCGCACTTCCCGATGCACTCGCGAGCGCCAGGATGGCGCCGAGGATGGGGCCCACACAAGGGGTCCAGCCGGCGGCGAAGGCCATTCCCATGACCAGAGAGGCCCCTTTGCCGAAGGCGCGCGACTTCTCCATATCCACGCGAGCCTCGCCGTAGAGCCACGGAATCCTGATCACGCCCAACATCAGCACACCGAACGCGATGACGGCCGCACCGGCGATCATCTCGATGAGACTCCGGTACTCCGATATGAACTGCCCCAGCACCGAGGCGCTTGCGCCCAACGCCACGAAGATGATCGAGAATCCGGTCACGAACAGCAGCGCCGGAACCAGCACGCGTCGCACGTCCGGACGCCCCTCCTCAAGCTGGGCGGTCGTCAGGCCCGTCATGAACGACAGATAGCCGGGAATCAGCGGGAGCACGCAGGGGGAAAGGAACGAGAGCACGCCGGCGATGAAGGCGATGAGGAAGGCAAGGAGATTCGGCAAGACGACCACCCGTCGAGTCAAGTGTCTGGGAAGACCGGACGAACACAGCATACCCCCACGGGTATACGCCGCGCAACATCACTCCAGGATGAGGACTCCGCCCGCGGCACCTGAGCGCGTCGAAAAGGGATACACGCCCGAGTCGAGCGGCGGGGTGCTGAGGACATCACTCTCTGGTTCCTCGGCCACGACCGCCTGAAGGGTCTCGAACACCACAGGGTCTTCGTCCGGCACCCCGATCAGCACGATCTCCAGCCGTCGTCCGGCGGGACCCCGCACTCGCAGCGCACCACTCCCGGCATCCGTGAACCTGACCACGATTCGCGACGGCGGAACTCGTGATGAGGAGCTCGCCCGCCAACCCCGGGCATCGTCAGGCGACACCAGGACGCTGCGTGGCGTCGGATACGAGGGAGCCGGAGTCGTCAGAGAAGGATCGGCGAAACGTTCGACCATCGTCGAGGCGGCATAGGAGAATCCCGCAAGCACCGTGACCGCAGCCGCCACCGCGACCGCGAGATGGACGATCTGCGGGCCATGCGAGTCGCGCTCGCCACCGCTGCGGCCCGCAGGAATCATTGCGACCTAGCCCTCGATCTCTGCCTCGTAGCCGACGCCGCGAATCGCGTCGACGATGGCATCGGAGGACAGGACGCTCGAATCGTAGGAGACGACGCTGACGCCGGTGGCGTGGTCGGTCTTCGACTCAGCGACCCCGTCGAGATCGGCGAGGGTCATGTCGACGAGCATCGAACAGGAGCTGCAGTGCATCCCCGAGGTGAGAAGGCGAACCGTTTCAATCGCCATGCTTCAGTCCTTCCGCCCTTGCCTGCAGTGACCCGCGCCCCGCACACCGGGAGGGCGCACAGGTACTGTGAGTCATATGATACCCATGGAGGCTCACTCCGCTAAGCGGAGCGGACTCGACGACCACGACCTTCGCGAATGGTGCCGCAGTGAGGACAGAGCCGCCACTCGTCGAAGACCGAGCCGCCGCATGATGAACACGCCGCGACGGTGTGATGCTCGGTGCTGTCGTCGCGAGTCCTGGAGCGTGAGCGGGCAAGGCCCCATGCAACACCGGCCGCAGTCAATCCCGCGGCGACCGGCATCATCCAACCCGCGGCAGACGCGGCCGTGGTCTGGGCGAGAGCAGCGCCCTCGAAGAACATGAGGCTCACAACGAGGACGCCCGCGACAAAGGCGCCGGCCGTAGCCGCGCCCGCGAGTCCTATGAGCCTGGAGCGAGTCACTGAGCACCTCGAGTCGACGCGTCCTTCGCGCGATACTTTGCAAGCGATGTGCCAGCAGAACGCCTACAGGCCGAGTCTCTGCATCCGTGCTTCGAGCGTCTTGGTGGTGAGCCCCAGCAGCTTGGCTGCTTTGGGCACACTCGATCCGCTTCGGTCGAGCGCTTGGCGCACGAGATCGAGCTCGACTTCCTCGAGGTCGACCCCCTCCTCGGGAAGGCCGAATCCGCTCGCTACGCGCTCAGGCCCACAAACGCCGGACCGCACCTCCGCGGGGAGTTCGTCGACACCGATCTCGTCGCCGTGCGACAGGATCACGATGCGCTCGATGGTGTTCTCAAGCTCGCGGATGTTGCCCGGCCACTGGTAGGTCGACAGAGCCTGCAGGGCCTCTGCGCTCAGAGACTTCGTCCCGGCACGGTACTTCTCGAGGAAGTGCGCGACGAGCAAGGGGATATCGCTCGCGCGCTGCCGAAGAGGCGGCAAGGTGACCGGGACCACGTTGAGACGGTAGTAGAGGTCCTCGCGGAACTCGCCATCCGCGATGAGCTGCTGCAGGTCCTGGTTGGTGGCCGCTACCACGCGCACATCCACGTCGATCGATCTGGTGCCGCCCAGACGCTCGAAACGCCGCTCCTGCAGCACGCGCAGCAACTTGATCTGTGTCGCGGGCGAGATGTCGCCGATCTCGTCGAGGAAGAGCGTTCCGCCGTTGGCCATCTCGAAACGGCCGGGCTTGGGAGTCATGGCGCCCGTGAAGGCGCCCTTCTCGTAGCCGAAGAGCTCGCTCTCGAGCAGCGTCTCAGGCAATGCGCCCGCCGAGACGGAGACGAACGGCTTGGTGGCTCTCTCCGACAGGTCGTGGATGGCGCGGGCGATGAGCTCCTTGCCGGTTCCTGACTCTCCGTAGATCATCACCGTCGCGCTGGAACCTGCCACCTTGCGGACGGTCTCAAGCACGTCGAGCATGCGACCGTCAGATGCCACGATCCCGTGGACGTCGTAGTCCTTCTGGATCTCTTCCCTCAGCCGGTCGACCTCGTTCGCGAGCTCCCGGTAGTGCAGAGCCTTGTCGATGGCGAGTTTCAGTTCCTCGAGATCGAATGGCTTGGTCAGATACTCGCTCGCGCCGGCCTTCATCGCCTCGACCGCGGTGGCTACGTTCCCATGCGCCGTGAGCATGATTATGGGGAATGCGGCCCCCTGACTCCTCAGACGGCGCAGGACCTCCATGCCGTCGGGGGCGGGCATCCTGTGGTCGAGCACCATGACGTCGGGCTCCTGCTCGGCGACCGAGGCGAGCGCTTCCTTGCCGTCCACTGCCTCGATGACCTCGAAGCCTTCGCCCGACAGGGACTGCCCCAACACCCAGCGCATGTTCTTCTCGTCGTCAACGATGAGAATGCGTTTCACGGCGGTTCCTTCCTTCGTACTCTCTAGTCGTGCGCGACGGGCAGAGATACGGTGAAAAGCGTGCCTTCCCGCGTGCTCTCGACTTCGATATGCCCACCATGCTCGTCGATGATGCGATGCACGATCGTGAGGCCGAGACCGGTGCCTTCAGCACGCTTCGTGAAGAAGGGGTCGAACACCTTCGGCACGTCTTCGGGTGCGATCCCGGGGCCGGTGTCCCGAACGGCGACCAAGACATAGTCACCCTCGCAGCGCAGAGTGATCTCTATCTCGCCACCCACCTCGCCCATGGCCTGAACGGCGTTGGTGACCAGGTTGAGAAAGACCTGCTTCAGCTGGTCCGGGTCTCCGTTGACGAGCGGTACGTCGTGGTCCGGGACGAGGGAGATGTGGACATCTGCCTGTTTGGCGAACCGGTTGGTGAACAACACGACGTCCTCGAGCACGGACATCAGGTCCGTGTCGAGCAGAGTGGGCTTGCTGGGACGCCCGAAGTCGAGCAGGGCCTTGATGACGCGGTCAAGCCGATCGATCTCCTGTTTGATGACCTCAGCAGCCTCGAAGATCCGCGAGGGCTCGCACCGCGCGTCCTCGAGAAGTTGCACGCTCGCCCGTATCACTCCCAGCGGGTTCCTCACCTCGTGGGCGACACCGGCCGTGAGCTCGCCCATCGCAGCCAGCCTGTCGGCACGAATCAGCTGAGCGGTGAGTGCCTTGATGTCCGAGACGTCTTCGAAGGTCACGACCGCACCGAGCACCGTCCCTCCGACAGCACGCATCCGCGACGTCGAGACCTGCACGTGCAGCTCCTTGCCCGCGGGTGTCACGAGGGTGCTCTCGCGCAGCGCGACCGGCAGACGTCCCTCCAAGACCTTGGTCACGTCACCCGAGATACCCCCATCGTCGCGGAAAAGGGATCCGATCGCTCTTGGCACCATCTCGAACTCCGACATCGACAGCATGCGTTCCGCGGCCGGGTTGGCAGTAGCCACAGACCCGTCCGGCCCTACGGTGAGCACCCCGGATGTGATCGAGCGCAGAATCGACGCCGTGTAGTCCTGGACGTTGATGAGCTGGATGGCGCGCTCCTCGAGCTTCTTGTACGCCTCCTCCAGTTGGAGCGAGACCTGCCGCAGGGCCTGCGTGCGCGTCTCCTCGATGTCACGCACGGTCCCGAAGAGCAGACCGGCGGCGAACAGCGAGATCATCTCCAAGACGTTGTCGAAACCCATCCCGTACGCCGGGTTCAACGAGATGCGCGCGTGGATCGCGAACGGCACCGTGGCCGCGAGTGCCGCGAGGAGCCCTCCCCGTTTGCCGAAGACCCACGCGGCATAGATGACCGGGATGAAGTAGAGACGACGGTAGAGCAAGTGCATCGGCAGGTTCGGCGCCATGGTGCTGGTGAAGAGCTGCAACACCGCGACGACCAGCAGCATCACCGCGATCGCGGCGATGGCGCGTGCGTCGCGCGCCTTCCCCTCCGTCTCGGCGGGTTCGACCGCAGCTGTCGCCGACGGAGGGCGCGGCAGGCCGATGCGGTCGGAGCCCGGGCCTATCTGCGGCGTCTCGCCCACGAAGGCTCGATCCCCATCTCCTCGCGGTACTTCGCTACGGTGCGCCGCGCGACTGCAACGCCCTCTTCAGTGAGCATCTCGGCGATCTTCTGATCCGAGTAGGGCTTGGCGACGTCCTCTTCCTTGACGATATCGCGAAGCCGCTGCTTGATCGTGGTCGCTGCCACGTCCATGCCGGTCGCGGTCCGGTAGCCGCCGGAGAAGAAGTGCTTGAGCTCGAACAGGCCATACGGTGTGGCCATGTACTTTCCGGTGACGCCGCGCGAGACCGTGGAAAGGTGCACGCCGATCTCGACCGCGACATCCTCGAGGCGAAGCGGCCTCAGCGGTCCCTTGCCGTCGTCGAAGAAGTCGCGCTGGACCTCGATGATGATCTGGGTGATACGCGAGACCGTGTCCTTGCGGCGGTCGACGTTCCTGATGAAGCTCTCCGCCGAGCGGATCTTGTCTTTGAGGTAGCGGCGCGTCTCGTCGTCTGCGTTCGAGCCGCTCTTGAGCATGGCGCGGTACCGTGGCGAGACCCTCAGCGTCGGCAGCGCCTCGTTGTTCGGGATGATGAGCCACTCCTCGTCGAACCGGCGCAAGGTGACGTCCGGGACGATGTAGCCCGGAGACGGTCCCGGCGAGAACGCCCCTGCGGGCCGTGGATTGAGAATCCGGAGCACCTCGACCAACCTTCGCACTTCGTCCTCATCGACTTTCAGGGCCCGGGCGACTTTGCGGAAGTGGTTCGATGCGATGTCGTCGAGATGCTCGCGCACGATCCGCATGAGAAGGGGTTCCTCGATGCCGAGCGACTCCATCTGAAGGCACATCGCCTCGGGGAGGTCGCGCGCACCGACACCCGGCGGGTCGAGCTGCTGCACTGCTTTCAGCCCCGCCTCAGCGTCTTGAAGCGTGACGCCCGCGAGCGCAGCGATCTCCTCGAGCGAGCCGGTGAAGAAGCCGTCACCGTCGAGTGATCCCACCACTGCACGTGCGGCCTTCGACACCGCGGGGCTCAGATCGTGAAGCGAAAGCTGGTCGAGCAGGTAGTCGTCGAACGATTGGACCCCGCCCACGAACTCCTCCGTGTTGGCCTGCTCGGCGTTGGGGTCACGCGGCGCGGTCGGTTCTATCTGGTCGAGGTCCTCGTACATCTCGAGCCACTCGTCCCAGGAACGCTCATCTTCGGCCGAGTCTTCGGCGGGTTCCTCGCCGTCGACGGGTTCGGTGTCGGTCTCGTCGACCTCGAGGACCGGGTTCTCGAGCATCTCGACGTCGATCATCGCCTGCAACTCTGCGACGGGCATCGCAAGGATACTGAGTCCTTGGTAGACCTGGGGCGACAGCGTCATCTTCTGCCGCACTTCCGGTCTTTGATGAAGATCCACGAGCCCCCCCGTCACCTCGCGAAGCGAACCGGGCGCGCGCCCAGTGCAAAAACTATACCACTGCGCGGCGGCGCGGTCTGCTCAGTCCTGTGGAGGCAGAATCGGTACCGGTTCACGCTCCGGGAGCTGCACCACGGCGATCGCGAGCACCACCAACGCCCCACCCATGAGCTGGATCGTCGTGAGCGACTCGCCGAACAGCACGAATGCACCGATGCCCGCGAGCAGAGGCTCGACGGTCGAGGTCACCGTCGCGTTCGTGGGCGGGATCAGATGAAGCGCAGCCAAGAAGGCCGAGAAGGGCACGATCGTGCTCACCACCGCCATGAACAGCACCGCGCCTGCCGTCGCCGGATCGGAGAACAGCCCGAATATCGCTGCGGGGCCCAGCCAGACGAGCCAGAACAGCGTCGCGAAGCCAAGGCCGTAGAGCAGCGTCGTGTAGGCGCTGAAGCGGCCGGCGGCCACTGAGCCCATCAGCGAGTAGATCGCGAAGAACACGGCCGATGCCAGGCCCCATGCGATGCCTGCGGGCGACACCACCAACCCCTCGCCGCCGATCGCTCCCACGACCATCGCGCAACCCGCGATCGAAAGGGCGACGCCCGCAGGCAGCGACCATGTGAATCGGTGCTTGAGGAACACCACGCTCACCACCAGCACGATGACCGGCGCCAGGTACTCCAACAGGATCGCCGTGGCCACGTTGGTGAGGGATATCGTCTGGAAGTACGTGAAGTGGACGCCGGCGAGACCGATGATCCCGAACACCGCGAGGAACGGCAGGTCTCGCGGCGCGACTCTGGTGTCGTGCCGTCGAAACACCAGCAGATAGGCAGCGAGGATCACGAACGCCGAGAGTGCCCGGCCCCCTGAAAGGACCGTGGGTTCGACGACGATTCCGAGGGGTGGAAAGGGCCAGTCGGCGTTATCGGCAGACGGCACAGAGAAGAGCCACTTGGCCATCAGGCCCCCGCTCGCCCAGCATAGGGCCGCAAGGAGCGCGAGGGCGTATCCCTTCAACCGAGAAGGCCCGGGCTCAGACAAGTCCGGCATCGATCTCCTCGGCGGTCTTCGCAGCCTGGTACTCGTCGAACGGCTCGAGGTGGACGATCACGTCGACCACCGAGGGGAACTCGTCGGCGATACAGCGCTCGACGTTCTCGGCGATCTGGTGGCCGTCGGCCACATTGCGAGAGGCGTCGACCTGAACGTGGAGATCGACGTAGACCTCGGCTTCCGACCCGCGCGTCCGGACATGGTGAGCCCCCAAGACCCCTGCGCACGAAAGGACCACGGCTGTGATGTCGGCCGGCGAGATTCGCGCCGAGTCAGACAACGTGGCGCCCGCCTGTTTGAAGACGCCCCACGCTGTATAGACGATCGCGCACGCTACAAGCAGAGCGACGATCGGGTCGGCCTTCTCGAAGCCGAGCTTGACCAGCACGAGCGAAACGATGACGCCGCAGCTCACGAGGATGTCGGACGCGGTATGGCTCGCGTCGGCGATGAGGATCTCGCTGCCGAGCGCGCGCCCCTTGCGGCGCTCCCATGTGGTGATGAAGAGGTTCACGGCAAGCGTGCCGACCATGATCAGGAATGACATCGTGGTGACATTCGGAGGCTGCGCCTGGCCGGTGAGTTGCGTGATCGCACTCTGACCGATGCGGTAGGCGGCGATGAGCAGCATCGCGCCGATGGCGGCCGACGCGTAGGTCTCGTACTTGCCGTGGCCGTAGGGGTGGTCGCGGTCTGCGGGACGTGCGGCGAAGCTCATGCCCACAAGCCCGACGACATTGCTCGTTCCGTCGAACAATGAATGGAAGCCGTCGGCCTGCATCGCAGCAGAGCCGCTGATGAGGCCGTAGCTGAGCTTGGCGAAGGCCACTCCGACGTTGAGGAACAGGATGACCCATAGCACGCGACGGATGTCTCGAACCCGATTGGGACCGGCACCTGAGTCCTGCGGCCTACGGTAGCCCACCAACGCCCCCCTCGAATTGTCGCAGATACCCCTCGGGGGTATAATGCGTCCACCATGCAGTCAAACGGTAGCAGATTCGCGGAGGGACAGATGCCACACAGTCGGTCAACGACACCCATCAGCGAGGACACCCAGCAGCGGAAGCTGGTCAACCGACTGCGCCGACTCGAAGGCCAGGTTCGCGGCGTCGCCTCGATGATCGCCGCCGACAAGGAGTGTGAGGCCGTGCTGACACAGCTGATGGCCACGAAGTCCGCTCTCAACCAGGTGGGCATTCACGTGATCGGGCACGCGATGAAGACCTGCCTGATCGACGATTCGATCACCGATCGCGACGAACTCGTCTCGGCGGCGTTCGACGTGTTCCTGCGCTACCGGGCTCTGGGCGCAGCGACCTCAGACGCCCGGCCCCCCGCCACATCGTCGCAAGCCGGACTCGTGGATGCATTGGGGGCGCTCGGCGCTCAACTCAAGGCGGTCGAGACCATCGTTGCGGCCGACGGAGAGTGCGACAGCGCCCTCAGGGAACTCGCATCGGCAACGGCTTCGCTCGACGCGATCGGCCTCGCCGTTCTCAGCCGAGCGATGCACCGGTGTCTGATAGCCGAGGAGCCCACCGGCCGAGACGAGGTCGTGGAGCAGGCCATCGGGGTGTTCTTGCGCTACTCGTCATGCGCGCACTGACGCCGGCGGCGATGCACGAACGCACGGAGAGCCGGATCCGATAGGAGGATCCGGCATCCCCGAGGCGCTCAGCCTGAGCGCTGGCTACGGCTCGATGCCCAGCTCGCGCCCCAACGCGTCAGCCCCGCGGGCACCCACGACCTGCGCGGTCATCTTGCCACCCTCGAACTTCGCGATCGTCGGGATACTCATCACGTTGTAGCGAACAGCGATGTCTCGGGCGTCGTCGATGTTGAGTTTCACGAACTTCACCGAGTCCCCCACGCGCGCGGAGAGCTTGTCGAGCTCCGGAGCGACCATGCGGCACGGACCACACCACGGTGCCCAGAAGTCGACGACCACAGGGCGATCGCACGCGGCGACCTCCGCGTCCCAAGACTGCTCGGTGATATCGATAGCGTTGCTCATGCGCGAATCTCCTTCTGTGTCGAACACATGTGCTTCATCTGGGTGAAGTATACCCCTATGGGTATTTCCTCGGCAACAGCCCTCACATCGACAGACTGTCGCGAGTATCATTTGCCCGGGAGGGAGTCGTATGAATCAGCAGGCGCTCGCGTGGACCGTTCTCGTCACCGGATCGATGCTGAGTGGCGCATCGGTGGTCGGAGTGCTCGTAGCCAGGCGCTCGTTCGAGTTGCCCGCCGCCCTTGCCGGGATGGTGGGATTCGCAGCCGCCTCTTACGCGATGACAGCGCTTCCCCGCATCTACGAACGCAACGACATCGCGTTGTGGGCGTTCGCCTTCCTCGTGGCGGCCGGCGCGGGCGGCTACGCCTTGGCGTCCACGCTGCTGCATCTCCTCGCCCGCGAGACGAACCTCCCGGCCCTTACTATCGGAGAGCGCCCCCAGCCCCAGCGGATCGCCGTCATAGTCACCGCGTGCATCGAACCGACGAACTACGACCCGCGATCGACTGCGGGCATGTTGCAACAACTCGCCGACGAGGACCTGCTCGAAGCGTCAGTCGCCGCCCTGCCCTTCATCTTCTTCGCGCAGAAGGCCCGCTATCGAGCGATCGGCGACAGAAGCCCCGCGAGCGGCCAGCTCGAGCAGGTGGCGGACCGGCTCGGCGTGGGGTTCAGCGACAGCGCCACCGTGACGTGGGCGCCGTGTTCGGGCCCCGACTCTGTGGACCGCGCCGTGATCCGCGCTGCCGACCGGGGGTTCGGTCGCGTCATCGTTGCGGGACTCAACGTCGCAGAACCGGTCCACTACGTTCAGGTCCGCAATCGGATCGAAGACCTCAGGCTCGATCGTGCCGGGGTGGACGTGCGGTTCACGGCGCCGCTGTTCGATGCCGAGCGGGTCATCTCGATGCTCGTCGGCTCGCGTGCTCGAGGCGGGAAGCCGGCGGCGATGCCGGGATCGTGCTGGTGGGTCACGGTCAACCAGAGAGCCGCGCGAAACACCATCCGACCTTCGACGCACGAGAACTCTCGTTCCTGTCGCGGCTTCGCATGATGCTGCTCGAGCGGGGGGTGGACGCCGAGTCCGTTCGCGTGGCGTGGGCGGACTGGACCACCCCCGACGTCGCATCGAGCGTGCGTCACCTCGTCGCCCTCGGGCGACGCAGGGTGCTCGTGGTGCCGGCGGTCTATCCGCTCGATACCCTGGCGACGCGCCTCGATCTCGAGATGGCGGTCAGGCAGGCGCGTGTCAACGACGACGTGAGTGTGGTCACGCTGCCGGGCTGGCGCGATGATGAGGCTGTGATCGCCGAGCTTCGTGCGCGAGTGCTCGGCGCGTAGGGCCAGTCCGATGCGCGCCGCGACCTACTTGGCCTTGCAGCGCTCCCAGTTCCACGACTGCATCCGACGGATCCGCGGGTACTGAAGGCAGTAGCGCCACGCGACCGAAAGTCCCTGTCGGCCCGCTTCGGCTCTCGTCTCGAGATTGAGGATGCTCGACTTCAGGTCCTCGCCGGTCGTTCCCCGAAAGACGGTGTAGCCCTTGCCTACGGCCTTGAGCACGTGTGCGTCGCTCCCGCCGGTGGCGGCGATACCGTTGCCGCCGGCGAACGTCTTGGCGGCGAGCTTGTTGGCATAGATCAGGTAGGGGGACGAGTTGTAGACCTCAAGTGCCTTGAATCCCAGCTCGTCGAGCGCGTGACCCACGCTGTTGAGCCCGAAGGGGCCGAATGCGCGGTTCGCGAACGGGTGCGCTATGACGGCGATGCCGCCCTGCTCCTCGATCGCACGGATCGTGTCCTTGCCGCTCATCCCGGCCGGAACAGCTTCCTCCAAGAAGAGCCCGAGTATGTGTCCCTGGGCCGAGGAGACCTCCTCGCCGATGACGACATCGAAGTCGTAGAGCTCGGAGAGCGACTTCGCGAACAGCGCGCCCTCGATGGTGTTGTGGTCGGTGATGGCGATGACCTTGAGGTCCGTGCTGTTCTGCACGTACTCCATGATCTCAGGGATGGTAGCCAGACCATCAGAATGGTCAGAATGGATGTGTATGTCGGCCTTGCTCCACACGTCGGAGGTGCTCACGTGGTGTGATGTCCCCTCGTCCGGGGTCCCTTTGGCCAGAACCCAGCGAATCATCTCGTCGCGCTCGTTGAGCAAATGGCGAACCAAGAGCGCGTTCAACGAGTCGCTTCGTTGCTCCTAGTATCGAAGGCCACCACTCGCAACACGAGCCCTGTGCGGCGAGCGGTCCGCCCTTTTCGCCAAGCGGCTAGCGACCCACGTTCTGGGCGGCCCAGCGCTCCAGACGCGCGACACCCTCAGCGAGCCTTTCGATGGACGTCGCGTAGCTGAAGCGAAGGAAGCCCTCGCCCCCCGGCCCGAAGTCGATGCCCGGGGCACATGCCACGCCTGCCTCCTCCAGCAGGCGTCGCGAAAGCTCGAGAGAATCGGGCCCCCACGCGCTCGCGTCGGCGAACACGTAGAAGGCGCCACACGGCTCACTTTCGATCACGAGGCCGATGCGCCGCAGCTCCGGGACGAGGTACCTGCGTCGCTCGTCGTACGTCGCGCGCATACGCGCGACGTCGGCGCTCGCCTGGGTGAGAGCGACGACGCCCGCCTGCTGCACGAACGCGTTCGCCGCCAGAAAGAAGTTCTGCTGGATCTTCTCGGCGGGGCGGACGAACTCAGGCGGAGCGATCAGGTAGCCCAGGCGCCAGCCGGTCATCGCGTACGTCTTCGAGAAGCCGTTGAGCACGAACGCGCGGTCGGTGTAGCTGAGTATCGTGCGGTCGGGTCCGCAGAAATCGAGACCGTGATAGATCTCGTCGCTCGCGATGAAGACCCCGGTGCGGTCGGCCAGCGCCGCCAGTTCTCGCAGGTAGGCGTCGTCGAGCACGGCGCCGGTCGGGTTGCTCGGGGAGGTGATCATGATGGCTCTCGTGCGGGGCGTGATCGCCGCCTCGAGCTCGTCGAACCGGTAGCGGAAGCCGTCGGCGGCGCGCGTGCGCACGAGCTTGGGCTCGCCGCCGAGGAACGAGACGTAGTTGGGGTATGCCGGGTAGCAGGGGTCGGCCATGATGACTTCGTCCCCGGGGTCGAGCAGTGCGCCGAACAGCAGCAGCATCGCCGGGCTCGTCCCTTGCGTCACAACGATGTTGTCGGGGTCGACCGTGACTCCGTAGGTGGCTGCGTAGTGGTCCTTGATCGCTTCGCGCAGATCAGGGAGTCCGAGGGATTGCGTGTAGTGCGTGCTCCCCTCCGCGATCGCCGTCTCGCACGCTTGGGCGATCACCGCCGGCGTGGGAAAGTCCGGGTCGCCGATCTCGAGCCGGACGATGTCGCGACCCTGCGACTCGAGCTCCTTCGCGCGCGCGACGACGTCCATCACGACGAAGGGGCGGATCGCTTGAGCTCGGCGGGATACTGTCACGGCCGACGGTCCTCTCGGGAGATGCGTGCACGGTAGACGGCAGCCGCGGCGTTTCCGGATACCTCGAGCTGCCGCAGCTCAGCATAGGTCATCTGCGCCGTCTGTATCAGTTCGTGGGGCGGCTCGGGATCGAAGACAAGCCCGAGTACCTCTCGGCGGTTCCATAGGTCGGTTCCGGGGAGTACGTGCAGGGTGGAGAGCTGGACCTTGCCCGGGTCGAGACTCATGACGAAGTCGAACGCGTCGCGCACGCTCGCACGCGTGTCGCCCGGAAGTCCGACGATCAGATCGCACTCCACCGAGATACCCGCGCGCTTGCATGCGGCCACGCCGCTGGCGAAGCGCTCCGGATCGAAGCTGCGGCGACATTCGCGCAGTGCGGCCTCCCCGGTCGACTGCGGCCCGGTCTCCACGCTCACCACCCCCGCTCGGGCGAGAAGAGCCGCCTCCTCGTCGCCGATGCGCTCGATGTCGACCTCGATGGTGTGAAGGCGGATGCCGCGCGCGGCCCACGGTGCCATGAGGTCCGACAGGCGCCGGAGGCGATCGGGCGTGAGATTGAAGACCGGATCGATGAAGCTGAACGAGCGCATCCCCGGCGTCGAGGCCAGCGCCTCGATGTCGGCGGCGATGCGGTCCCAGCCAAAGGAGCGAATCCGGGTCGAGCCCTTGCCCTCGTAACAGTAGGCGCAGCGATGCGGGCATCCCCGGTACGTCTCGAGGTACGCCGACCCATCGATCGCGTGCCCGCCGCCTGCGAAGGGCGACGGCAGGGTGTCCAGATCGTCGATGAGCGTGCGGTGCGGGGCCGACCGCGATCCTGTCGCCTTCTCGCGCGGCCACCCCGGGCACCGCTGTCGGGTCCCCACCGCGCACGAGGGAGTTGAGCAGGTCCGGAAGCGTGCGTTCGCCCTCACCGGTGACCACGGCGTCGATTCCGGGTTGCTCGGCGAGGGTCTGCTCGGCGATGGGCCCCACCTCAGGCCCTCCCACGACGACGTAGATCTGCGGCCGAGCCGCCTTCAGGACCCGGATCGCCTCGAAGACCGTGCGCGCGTTGAAACACACCACCGAGAAGCCCACCACGTCCGGAACCGGATCGAGCGCGAGGAGCTGGTACGCGATCCACCACGGGTCGGTCGCGGTCGTGTACTCCGGCGTGCTGACCCACACCTCCGGAAGGCGTACGTCGGCCTTCAGTGCTTCGCGCAGGTAGGCGTTCGCAAGCGACCGGTAGCCCGGCGCGCTCGCCCCGCACAGAGCCACCACGATTCGCTCGGCACCCTGCATCACACGACCCCCCGGCGAACCCAGGGGGCGATTCCCGCGTCGGGCACGCCCGGCCCGTGGAGGCACATCCCGTTGACGGTCGCCGTCTGGAACGCGGCAGCGGTCACGATGGGATCGACATGGTGGTCCTGCTCGGTCCACAGCTCGACGCTCCCGGCACCCCACTCGGCCAAAGCCCGCACCGTCTCACTCAGGTGTGGCGCGGTGTGCCTGCAGACAGGCACGAAGCCGGTGATCGCGACGGGCTCAGCTGCAGCCGCGCGGTAGGCGGCCACACCTGCGTGCGCGGCGTCGAAGAGCCCTGGTCGGCCCGTCACGCGGTCGTGAGTCGCGGCATCGCCACCCAGCAAGATGACCTCGATATGGAGCACGCCGGCCGCCAGCACACCGGTGGCGTTGCCGCCCGAAGCCAGCGCACCGGCATCCGTGCGCAGGCGGATCCGTTCGAAACCGGCGGCCGCCGCACCGCTCACGATCAGCGGAAGCTCCGGGTGGGCGAAGGGCTCCGGGCCGATGAAGGCGACGTTGGGCCCCGGTGGAGACCGCCACTCGTTCGCAACAGCCGCGACGGCCTCAAGCACGGTGGCCGCCGGCAAGAAGGCGGGGGCGTTCGCATCCCGAGGATGGCATCTGATGCAGGGAGAGGGAGAGCCCTGCCCTATGGTGACCTCGGCGAACTCCAGCATGACGCGCCCCTTTCGAAGCTCAAGTCTAGCGAATGTGAGGGCAGGTCAGGGACGGCGGAAGGCGACGATGGCGATATCGTCACTCAGACGGCCGGTCGTGAACGCCATCACGGAGCGGTGGATCTCCTCGGGTAGCTCAGTGGCATCGACGTGAGCGCTCTGTTCGAGTGCTGCCATGAGACGCTCGTCGCCGAAGAACTCCCCGTTCGCACAGCGCGCCTCGGTGACGCCGTCGGTGTAGAGGAACACCGTGTCGCCCGACTCGAGTACGGAATCGGTCCTGAACGTATTCGAGCCCGGGCAGTGCCCCGATGACCGGCGAGCCACACTCCTGCCTGCTGCAACGCGCCGTTGGCACGACGCACGATCGCAGGAGGATGGCCGGCGCTGCAGTAGTCCACTTCGCCTGATTCGGGATCGAGGATCAGCAGTACGACCGTGGCGAACTCGGGAACTCGCGCAGCGGCCAACAGTATCTCGTTGGCCTTCGCAAGGATTCCTGCCGGCGTGGGATCCGCGTGTGCGAACGCCCTGATCGTGTGCTTGACGAACGTCGTGAGCACTGCGGCATCGAGCCCCTTGCCGGAGACGTCGCCAACAAGCACGCCGATCCGGCCACCCGGGACAGCGAAGATGTCGTAGAAGTCACCACCCACGCGCGTTGTGAGCGTCGCAGATCGGTACAGGTGCCCGAGAACGATTCCGGGCATGTCGTGATCGACGCGCAGGAGCGCCTCCTGCAGCGTCTCCGCGATCCGGTGCTCCGCCTCGTAGTCGCGCGACTTCGCGTGGGTCGCAGCGACCGTCGACGCGAACCGCTGAGCGAACGCCACTGCGGCGGCATCAAAAGGAAGCCGCAGGGTGGAGTGACCGAACACGATCGCGCCATACCACTCGCCGCGTTCCTCCACCGGAACCACGATGGCCTCGTCCAGTCCAAAACCATCGAGCAGCGCCTCCGTGCTGCGACCTGCGCCCGCCTGTCGCCGCGCATGAATGACTCCTCCGTCTGCATCAGCCAGGTCCGGGTGCCCGCTGATCAGGACCGAGCGCGCCGCGGTCCCGACCGCGGCCGTCACATCGTAGACACCCTCTGCGAACGTACCGAACAGCGCGACATCGCTGCCGATGGCCCGGCTGGCGACCTCGAGAGCGACCGGCATCGCCTTGTCCACGTCGTGCGTCCCACTCAGTACGGCAGATGGCCTCAGACAGCGCGGACTCGAGGATCTGGGCGCGCAACGAGACCTCGTAGCGCGTCGCACCGGCGACCGCGCTCATGATCCTGTCGGCCGCCACCCGCAACATCACCTGCTCGGACTCGCTCACAAGCCGTTCAGTACGCCACGTGCACTCCAGCACGCCGAACAGCGCACCTTCCAGGTAGAGCGGCACGCCGAGCATCGCGCACACGCCGAGGGCATCGTGCTCCTGCAGCGCGTAGTCGGCCTCACGGACGTCCGGCACGAAGAGCAGCCCGCCCGCGAGCGCGACCTGGCTCGCGAATCCCTGATCGAGCCCGAGGGTGAAGCCCTCGAGCGAATCGAGGCCGTCCTGGGCCTTGATCCGCCACACATCGTCGTCCACCACGAAGAGGACGGCACCGTCCGCATCCATGACCTCTCGAAGCGCGATCAGCACCTCGGACAGTAGGTGGTCGAGGTCCACTCGCCCCACCGTACTCGAGACGATACTGAGCAGACCCTCGAGCTGATGGTTGGCGGATTCGAGGTCTCTCAGGAGTTCGTCGCGCTCCACCTCACGAGCCTTCCGAGCACTGATATCCCTGACTATCGAAAGGATGAAGTCGTCACCGGCGATCTCAACCCTTCGCGAGCTGACTTCGACCGGGAAGGCCGTTCCGTCCGCCCGGACGTGCTCGGTCTCGAAGAGCGTGGAGCGCTCGGAGACCGCCGCCATCTGGCTCTCCACCGCCGACAGCGTGCCGGGTGAGCGCAGGTCGCGGACGTTACGGCCCAGCGGCTCATCGACGTCGATTCCGTAGGCCCGCCGAGCCGCATCGTTGACGAAGACGAGTTCGCCGCATGGCCGCATGAGCAGCACGATA